>NZ_JACJRT010000004.1 GCF_014697415.1 Cyanobium sp. FACHB-13342
GCACACCGAACCAGCCCACGTACAGGCGGTTGTTGGTGGAGGTGACCCACTCGCAGAACTGGTTCCACGCAGAAGCGCCTTGGCGCTGCTGAATAGTGGTTGTCATGAGAACGAGAGAAGGGTGTTCCAGAGGAACGGGTATGGAGGGCGGTAAACCGCCAGGGCGAAAACCGCCGGACGGAATCCCATCACACGCAACTGTAACGGAAGATTGCGGCACTGGTGAGAAGGTCGCCGCCTGGGCGCCCCAGCGCTGCTGATGGCTCCAATAAGCCCTGCTGATGTGTACCGCGGGGGCGGCGCGATCACTTGGAGTCCCAGCGTCACGCTGGTGCCCACCCGGAGCTGCTTCAACGCCTGCGGCTATTGCAGCTTTCGCAGGCCCGCCAATCCCGTCGATCCCCTGGCGGATGCCTTGCCTGATGGCGAGGCCCGGGCGGTTCTGGGGGCCCGGCCCCAGGCCGCCGAGGTGCTGCTGCTCAGCGGCGAGGTCTCGCCCAGCTCTCCCCATCGGCGCGCCTGGTTGGCCCGCCTGCAGGCGCTCAGTCGGCTGGCCTGGGCGGCGGGCCGATTGCCCCACACCAATGCGGGTCCCCTGTCCCTGGCGGAGATGGCGGCCCTGGGCCGGCTCAACGCTTCGATGGGGCTCATGCTGGAGGGGCTTGGCCCCGCCTATGACGCCCTGCACCGCCGGGCACCGAGCAAGCGGCTGGAGGTGCGGTTGGCCCAGCTGGAGCAGGCCGGGCGGCTGGGGATTCCCTTCACCAGCGGGTTGTTGCTGGGGGTGGGGGAGAGCCAGGCCGATCGCCGCGAGGCGCTGGAGGTACTGGCCAGGCTGCAGCGGCGCTGGGGCCATCTGCAGGAGGTGATCCTGCAGCCCTTCCGGCCCGATGGCGCCACGGCCGAGCGGCTCACCGCAGCGGAGCAGGCCGACCTGCTCGGCACCATCGCCGAGGCCCGCAGGACCCTGCCCCCGGAGGTGCATCTGCAGATGCCGCCGAACCTCTGGCCCCTGGAGGCCTTGCCTGCGGCCCTGGCGGCCGGCATTGACGATCTGGGCGGGATCGACAGCGGCGATGTGATCAATCCCGCCTATCCCCAGCCCACGCCCACTGAGTTGGCGGCTGTTCTGGCGCGTTCCGGCTACCGATTGGTGCCTCGGTTGTGCGTGCATCCGGCCTGGCAGTCCTGGCTGCCCGCTGCCATTCAGGAGCAGGCCCGCCGCGCCGAATCCAGGTTGTTAGCGTCCATCTCTTCGGGCCCCTGGAGTTAACGGCCGTGAGCACCACGAGCGACCACCGGGTGCTGCTGGTACGGCTGCCCTGCAACCCCATCTTCCCGATCGGCCCCATCTATTTGGCCGATCACCTGCACAAGCAATTCGGGGAGATGCCCCAGCGCATCCTCGACCTGGCCGCGGTGCCCTTGCTCGATGTGGAGCGGGTGTTGCTCCAGGTGGTGGCGGCGTTCCGCCCCACCCTGCTGGTGTTTTCCTGGCGCGACATCCAGATCTACGCGCCGGTGGATGGCCGGGGGGGCAATCCCCTGCAGAACTCCTTTGAGGTGTTCTATGCCCGCAACCCCCTGCGACGGCTGCGGGGGGCCTGGGGCGGTTTGCAGTTGATGGCGTCGTTCTACGGCGAGCTGTGGCGCAATCTGCGGCTGGTGCGTCGGGGGTTGCGCCGGGCCCGCCGCTTCCACCCTGAAGCGCGCGCCGTGATCGGCGGCGGGGCGGTGAGCGTGTTCTACGAGCAGCTGGGCCGCAAGCTCCCGAAGGGCACCGTGGTGTCGGTGGGCGAAGGCGAGCCCCTCCTGGAGAAGCTGAT
The DNA here is from genome assembly GCF_014697415.1 of Cyanobium sp. FACHB-13342. Taxonomy (GTDB): domain Bacteria; phylum Cyanobacteriota; class Cyanobacteriia; order PCC-6307; family Cyanobiaceae; genus Cyanobium_A. The sequence continues at coordinate 1,827 of NZ_JACJRT010000004.1, forward strand.
CCGCGGTGACTCCATCGCCGGTGAACGCTGCTTCGTGGTGGGCGAAGCGCCCCGGGCGGGGTTGATCCATGAGCAGCCGGCGGGCATGGAGAAAACCGCCTGCAACTACGCCTATATCGCTGAGATCTGGCCCCAACTCGACTGGTATCTCGACGGCGGCGACTTCTACGTGGGCGTGCAGACCAAGCGCGGCTGTCCCCACAACTGCTGCTATTGCGTGTACACGGTGGTGGAGGGCAAGGCGGTGCGGGTGAACCCCGTCGAGGAGGTGATCGCAGAGATGGGCCAGCTCTATGCCAAGGGGGTGCGCGGCTTCTGGTTCACCGATGCCCAGTTCATCCCCGCGCGCCGCTACATCGAGGATGCCAAGCAGCTGCTCCGAGCCATCCAGGCCCAGGGCTGGAACGACATCCGCTGGGCCGCCTACATCCGGGCCGACAACCTCGACGCCGAGCTGGCGGAGCTGATGGTGGCCACCGGCATGGACTACTTCGAGATCGGCATCACCTCCGGCTCCCAGGAGCTCGTGCGAAAGATGCGCATGGGCTACAACCTGCGCACCGTGCTGGAGAACTGCCGCCTGCTGGCGCGGGCCGGCTTCCGCGAGCACGTGTCGGTGAACTACTCGTTCAACGTGATCGACGAGCGGCCCGAGACGATCCGCCAGACCGTGGCCTACCACCGCGAGCTCGAACGCATCTTCGGGGCCGACAAGGTGGAGCCGGCCATCTTCTTCATCGGCCTGCAGCCCCACACCCATCTGGAGCAGTACGGCTTCGACCAAGGCCTCATCCAGCCCGGTTACAACCCGATGAGCATGTTGCCCTGGACGGCCCGCCAGCTGCTCTGGAACCCTGAGCCCATGGGCAGCACCTTCGGCCGCATCTGCCTGGAGGCGTTCGAGCGCAACCCCGCCGATTTCGGTCGCACGGTGATGGATCTGCTCGAGCGCGACTACGGATTGGCTCCCCTCGAGGAGGCGTTGCACGCGCCGGTGGAGGGGCGCAAAGCCCTGGCTACGGCGACCCGTTAGCGCCATTCCACCAGCGGCGGCGCACCCAGAGCAGGGCCGCCAGGCCGATCCAGCCGATCAGGCCGCCGATCGGGTTGATGTCGGCGCCACCGGGCCCCACCCACCAGGCGGGTGCCGCCGGGGAGATTTGCAGCAATCCCTTCTGCACCAGAAACCAGCCCCCCACCAGGCCGCCGTGGAGGCCGACGGCCCCCCACAGGGAGCCCCCATCGGCGCGGCGCTGCAGGGCCAGCACCAATCCCAGCAGCACCAGTCCCCCCAACAGGCCTACCGCCTCCAGGCCAGGGGCGCGATACCACGGGTGCAGCAGGGCAAAGATCACGGCCTGCAGGAGCAAGGCCCGCCTGGGGCCCACCAGCAGGTCCAGTTCGCCCCAGAGCCAGCCGCGAAACAGCAGCTCTTCAGCGAAGCCAACCCCGATCAGCAGCAACAGGCCGTTGAGGAGCAGGGCGCCATGCACTTCACCCAGCCACTGGGCCTGGCCGGCCAGCAGCAGGGCCCCGGCCACCAGCACCAGCAGGGCCAGGGCCTTGAGCAGGCCGCGAACGCCGCTGCGGAGAGCGACGGCTGGGGGGACGGCCACGCCCAGCCGCGCCCAGGGGTGGGGCTCTTGCCAGACGCGCCGCAGGCGCATGGGCAGGCTGACCAGGAGCAACAGCAGCGCCACCACCAGCCCGGCCAGGTCAACCTGGTCAGAGCGCCAGCCAGGGGCCACCAGGGCCAGGGGACGGGACACCAGCCATCCAGCGGCATAGAGCAGGGGCACGTACAGCAGGGTGCCCCAGCCATGGGGCCGGATCGCGTGGGGCACCTCGGCTGAGGGCGGAGCCATTCAGGTTTCCGGCTCGAGGCTGCTGCTCAGGCCCTTGGCCTTGAGGGTTTCGCAGTAGAACTCCGCCGGCTCCAGATCGCAGACGATCACCAGGCCCACGCCAGTGTTGTGGGCCTCCAGCATCACGGCGATCGCGTCCTGCTCGCTGAGGCTGGGCACCACCTGACGCAAGGTGCTCACCACGTATTCCATGGTGTTCACCGGGTCGTTGTGGAGCAACACCTTGTAGCGGGGAGACGGCTTGCGCACCCGCTCTGGAGCCTTCTCCATCACAGCCGCTCCGCCGCTTTCGCGGCCCGGGCTCTGGCTGGCGACTGGTTGGGAGGTCATGGCCGCTGGTGTCATGACAACGGTTCCATTAAAGGGCGCGGATGCGCCGCATGGCTTCTTCCACGTTCTCGCGACTGTTGAAGGCCGAGAGGCGGAAGTAGCCCTCGCCGGCGGCGCCGAAACCGCTGCCGGGGGTGCCCACCACATTCGCTTTGCTGAGCAGACGATCGAAAAATCCCCAGGAATCCAGGCCCTCCGGCGTTTTCAGCCACACGTAGGGGGCCTGCTCGCCGCCATACACCTGCAAGCCGGCCGCCTGCAGCTCCCGGCGGATGATCGCGGCGTTCTCCATGTAGAAGCCAATTAGCGCCTTCACCTGGGCCTTGCCCTCGGGCGAATACACGGCTTCGGCCCCGCGCTGCACGATGTAGCTGACGCCGTTGAATTTGGTGCACTGGCGCCGGTTCCACAGGCCCCAGAGCTCCACGCGCTCGCCGTTGGCCGCCGTGCCCATCAGGCCGCGGGGCACCACGGTGAGGGCGCAGCGGGTGCCGGTGAATCCGGCGTTCTTGGAGAAGGAGCGGAACTCGATCGCGCACTCGCGGGCGCCCTCGATCTCATAGATCGAGTGGGGCAGGGAGGGATCCTGAATGAAGGCCTCGTAGGCGGCGTCGAACAGGATCAGGGCGCCATGGGCGCGGGCGTAGTCCACCCAGGCCTGGAGCTGCGCCTTCGTTGCCACCGCGCCGGTGGGGTTGTTGGGGAAGCACAGGTAGATCAGATCCACCGGTGCGTTGGGGATTTCCGCTGTGAAACCGTTTTCGGCGTTGATGGGCAGGTAGGTGAGGCCGCCGTACTGGCCGGCGTCATCGGCGTCGCCGGTGCGCCCCGCCATCACGTTGCTGTCCACGTACACCGGATACACCGGGTCGGTCACGGCGATGCGGTTGCCCTCGCCCAGGATGTCGAGAATGTTGGAGCTGTCGCACTTCGAGCCGTCCGACACGAAGATCTCCTCGGCCGTGATCTGGCAGCCGCGGGACTGGAAGTCGTGCTGGGCAATCGCTTCGCGCAGCCAGAGATAGCCCTGCTCGGGCCCGTAGCCGTGGAAGCCTTCACGGGTGCCCATCTCGTCGATGGCGGCCTTCATGGCGGTGCGGCAGGCCTCCGGCAGCGGCTCGGTGACATCACCGATGCCCAGACGGATGATCGGTGCACTGGGGTTGGCTTCGCTGAAGGCCTTCACCCGCCTGCCGATCTCCGGGAACAGGTAGCCCGCCTTGAGCTTGAGGTAGTTGCCGTTGACCTGGGCCATGGAAGAAGAATGTCGCGGACGGAAGGGAATGGCGGGATTGTCCTATGGCGGGTGGCGCTGCATACGATCAAGGCAGCTCCCCAGCCGCCCGCATCTGTGACTGTCGTCCCCGTCGAGGCGCCCCAAGATGGTCCAGTGGCGGCCCCAGTGGATTTCCCCACCCTCGTCGACCTGGAGATCAGCAAGCCGGCCCGCTACCTGGGCAATGAGCTGGGGGTGCGTGAGCGGGATTGGGCGGCCGACTGGCCAGCTGCCGGCGTGCGCTGGGCGCTCACCTACCCCGAGGTCTACGAGGTGGGCGCCAGCAACAGCGGCCACATCATTCTCTATTCGATCCTCAACAGCCTCCCCGGCCAGCTGTGCGACCGCAGCTACCTGCCGGCGCCGGATTTGGCGGCTCGCCTGCGGGAGCGCGGGGTGCCCCTGTTTGCGGTGGAGAGCCGCCGGCCCCTGGCCGCCTTCGACATCCTGGGCTTCTCGCTCAGCTACGAGCTGGGCGGCACCAACATCCTCGAGATGCTGGAGCTGGCTGGCATTCCGATCCATGCTGCCGACCGCGGCGACCTGCCCCTCAGCCACCCGGCGGCGCCGCCGCTGATCTTCGCCGGAGGGCCCACCGCCACCAGCAACCCGGAGCCCTTCGCCGCCTTCTTCGACTTCATCGCCCTGGGCGACGGCGAGGAGTTGTTGCCGGAGATCGGTCTGGTGGTGGCCGAGGCTCGCGCTGCCGGTCTGACACGTCTCGAGCTGTTGCGTGACCTGGCCCAAGTGCCAGGGGTCTATGTGCCCAGCTTGTATGCCCCAGGTGCCGATGGGGTGGCGCTCGAGCCGCTGGAGCCCGGTCTTCCGGCGCGGATTCAGCGCCGCACGGCCACGCCGATGCCCCATTACGCCATGGGGCTCGTGCCCCACATCGAAACGGTGCACGACCGGCTCACGGTGGAGATCCGCCGCGGCTGCACCCGCGGCTGCCGCTTCTGCCAGCCCGGCATGCTCACCCGCCCCGCCCGCGACGTCGAGCCCGAGGCGGTGGTGGAGGCGGTGGAAGAGGGCATGCGGCGCACGGGCTACAGCGATTTCTCCCTGCTGTCGCTGAGCTGTTCCGACTACCTGGCCCTGCCAGCGGTGGGCGTTGAGCTGCGCAACCGCTTAGCAGACCAGAACGTGAGCCTCACCCTGCCCAGCCAGCGGGTGGACCGCTTCGATCAAAACATTGCCCACATCCTCGGGGGAACGAGAAAGGGCGGACTCACCTTCGCCCCCGAGGCCGGCAGCCAGCGCCTGCGCGACATCGTCAACAAGGGGCTCACTGATGCCGAGCTGCTGGCCGGGATCCGCATGGCGATGGAGAACGGCTACCGCAAGGTGAAGCTCTATTTCATGATCGGCCTGCCGGGGGAAACCGACGCCGACGTGCTCGGCATCGCCGACACCTGTCAGGCCCTGCAGCGGCAGTGTGCCGATCTGGGCCGGTTGGAGCTGAATCTGACGATCAGCAACTTCACCCCCAAGCCCCACACGCCGTTCCAGTGGCACAGCGTCAGCACCGCGGAGTTTCGGCGGCGCCAGGAGTTGTTGCGCCGGGCCCTGCGTCAGCTGCGCGGCCTCAAGACCAACTTCACCGACGTGCGCCTCTCGGCGGTGGAAGATTTTGTTGGCCGCGGCGACCGGCGTGTCTCGGCGGTGATTGAGGCGGCCTGGCGGGCTGGGGCGGGTCTCGATGCCTGGTTTGAGTCGGCGGAGCGCAGCTATGCCGCCTGGACTGGTGCCATCGAGGCGGCGGGTCTGGGGGGGCGCTACCGCCAGTTGGAGCTCGGCGCCTGGAGCGCGGCTGAGGCGATGGAGGCGGCGGATCTGGAGGGCTTCTGCCGCCAGAGCCTGCCCTGGGACCACATCGATTCGGGCCTCGACAAGCGCTGGCTGGCGGAGGATCTCCAGCGGGCCCTGGCCGCGGCCGTTGTCCCCGACTGTTCTTTTGAGGGCTGCAGCAGCTGCGGCGTGTGTGGTCCGGAGCTCGGCCACAACGTGGTGATTCCGCCGCCGGCGATTCCGGTCGCCTTGCCCCAGCGCGCCCCGGCCAGTGAGCGGGTGGATCGGCTGCGGATCGGTTTCACCAAATCGGGCTCCCTGGCCCTGATCAGCCACCTCGACACCCTGCGGATGTTGGAGCGGGCCCTGCGTCGCTCCGGGCTGCCGGTGAGCTTCACCGGCGGCTTCCACCCCCTGCCGCGGCTGCAGCTGGCCCTGCCCTTGCCCCTGGGGGTGGAGGGTTATGGCGAGTGGCTCGACCTGGAGTTCACCGAGGAGGTGGATCCGGCCCAGGTGCGGGAGCGGCTGCAACCCCAGCTGCCCCCTGAATTCCAGCTGCTTTCGATGGCCCGGGTCCCGGTGTTCGGGGTGAGCCTGTCCCAGGAGCTGGAGTCTGCCCAGTGGACCTTCCTGCTCCAGCCCCAGGGGGGAGAGCCGGTGGAGCCCGAGCAGTGGCAGGGGGCGCGCGCCGCCCTGCTGGCGGCTGAGACCTTGGTCTGGCATGACACGGATAAAAAAGGTCGTCCCCGCAGTCGGGATTGCCGGCCCTTTCTGCTGGATCTGCAGATGCCCGCCGCGTCAGATGGCACCCAGCCGTGCAGCTTGAGGGCTGCGATCGATGCCTCCGGGCGCAGTCTGCGGCCTGAGCAGGTGCAGCACTGGATCGCTGAGCGCCTGGGCCAATCCCTCGTGTTGAGAGCTCTGCGCCGCCAGGCCCTTGTGCTGAAGCCAGTGCTAATATCCATCCAAGGCGAATAGCTTGTGAATTCCGACGTTTTTTTCGGAGTCCTCAGCTGCCGGTAGCCAGATTCGCTGGTTTCACCGCCCCAGGGCACCCCTGCCCCAGTCTTCGCCCCACTGCTTTCAAGAAGTTCCATTCCTGAAAGCTGTTCCGCGGCAGTTGATGCGCGGCTGAATCAGAACAGCATTTTTCGCAGCAACGCCTCCCGGGCTGTCCGGTTTCCCGGTAACCCGGTTGCTCCAGGCCCTTCTCCAGGCCGATTGATTTGACGGGCTGACGACAGCCCCACCGCATTGCATGACCCGGGATCGGCAGAGCCCCCATCCGGTTCCGCCCAGCCCAGATCTGGTCAAGCCAGATCCAGTCCATTGAGTTCTCCCCTGGCCGGGCCCATCGGGCCCTATCCCTCTCCCCATGCCCCAGCAGATCGTCATTGCCGAGCAACTGCGAATCGCTGCAGTGCTCAACGACGAACGTGTTGATGAACTGGTGGTGGCCCAAGGCCGCTACCAAATTGGCGATGTTTATCTCGGCACGGTCGAAAACGTGCTGCCCGGGATCGATGCCGCCTTTGTGAACATTGGCGAAAGCGAGAAAAACGGCTTCATTCACGTCACGGATCTCGGCCCGTTGCGACTGCGCAAGGGTGCCGCTGGCATCACCGAGTTGCTGGAGCCTCGCCAGAAGGTGCTGGTGCAGGTGATGAAGGAACCCACCGGCACCAAGGGGCCTCGCCTCACGGGCAATCTCGCCCTGCCGGGGCGTTTCCTGGTGCTCCAGCCCCAGGGCCAGGGCGTCAACATCTCCCGCCGGATCAACGGCGAAAACGAACGCAACCGCCTGCGGGCCCTTGGGGTGTTGATCAAGCCGCCTGGGGCGGGGCTGTTGATTCGCACCGAGGCCGAGGGCGTCAGCGAAGAGCTGCTGATCGACGACCTCGAAACCCTCCTGCGCCAGTGGGAGGGCATTCAGACCGCGGCGGAGAGCGCCAGTCCGCCGGTGCTGCTCAACCGCGATGAAGACTTTGTCCATCGCGTGCTGCGCGATCTCTACAGCCCTGACCTGGTTCGGGTGGTGGTGGACACCCCCGAAGCGGTGGCCCGGGCCAACGCCTTCCTCGGTTCCGACCACACCTCGGTGCTGGTGGAGGCCCACGCCGAGTCGGCGGAGATCCTTGAGCACTTCAAGGTCAACGCCGCCATTCGGGATGCCCTCAAGCCAAGGGTGGATTTGCCATCCGGTGGCTACGTGATCATCGAGCCCACCGAGGCGCTCACCGTCATCGATGTCAACTCGGGCTCGTTTACCCGCTCGTCCAATTCCCGCGAGACGGTGCTCTGGACCAACTGTGAAGCGGCCGTGGAGATCGCCCGCCAGCTCAAGCTGCGCAACATTGGCGGCGTGGTGATCATCGACTTCATCGATATGGAGTCGCGTCGCGATCAGCTGCAGGTGTTGGAGCATTTCACCCAGGCCGTTCGGGATGACGCGGCCCGGCCCCAGATCGCCCAGCTCACGGAACTGGGCCTGGTGGAGCTCACCCGCAAGCGCCAGGGTCAGAACATCTACGAGCTGTTTGGTCGTGCTTGCCCCAGCTGTGGGGGTCTGGGCCATGTGGCGGTCTTGCCCGGCAAGGACACCCTCCAGCCCCTGGCCACCCTCACCGGTCTGGTGCGCTCGGCCGCGTCGGCCCGGGCCGAGGTGCTGAGCCCAGGGACCGCAGAGGGTGGCTCCGGCCGCCGGCGTCGCGGTGGCCGTGGTGGGCGCGGTGGCAGTGATCTGGCGGAGACGCCCACCTCTGGCGACAGCCTCGACACTCCCGTGGCGTTCGAGGCCCCTCGCGGCAGTGGTGGCGCCAGCACGGAGCCGGCTCCCCGGCGCTTCGATCACGAGCTGGTGGCTGTGCCCATGGATGCCGACCAGGAATTGGTGTTTGGTTGGATGGGTCTCAATCCGGCCCTGTTGCTGGAGGAGCCCCCCAGCGGCGACAACGTTGTCGTGCGGGTGGTGCGTCCAGGCATGGATGCCGAAGACGTGTTGGAGGATGCCCGCCAGCAGCTCGCCGCCTCCGGCTCCCGTCGCCGTCGTGGTCGGGGTGGTCGGGGCTCCGGATCGGCCGAGGGCCAGGCCGGTGATACGGAGGCCCAGGTGCCGCTCCGGGAGGTGCCCGCGCCGGTCGAGATCACCCCGCTGCCCGAACCGGGCGAGCCCGAAACGGTGGTCACGGTGTCGGTGCCGACCACCGTCAGCATTGCCCCCCCTGAGGTGGAGCTGCCGGCCCGGCGTGGTCGCACCCGCAGCTCCGCAGGCTCCTCCGGTGCCAAGACGGGGGCTGCCAAAGCCGCCGCCGCGCCAACCACTCCAGAGACCACCTCTGCTCCGGTGACGCCCGTCGCCCTCGCGGAACCCGAACTGGATGATGCCGGCGAACCGCGCCGTCGCCGCCGCCGCTCCTCCGCTTCCAGCTGATTGGTGTCGCCGGATCCCTGGCAGGGCCGGGATCCGGCCGTGTGTGCCGGGCTGGATGAGGTGGGTCGGGGATGCCTGTTCGGTCCGGTGTTTGCCGGCGCCGTGGTGTTGCCGGCCACGGCGTTGCATCCCCTGCGCGAGCTTGGTCTCACGGACAGCAAGAAGCTCACCGCTCGCCGTCGGGCGGCCCTGGTGCCGGTGATTCAGCAACTGGCATCGGCCTGGGCCCTGGGCCAGGCGGCCGCTGCGGAGATCGATCGCCACGGCATCCGGCTGGCCACGGAGCGGGCCATGCACCGCGCCCTCCAGAAGCTGCCCTGCCAGCCCGAGCTGGTGCTGGTGGATGGGGTGCTGCCGCTGCGGGGCTGGGGTGGCGAGCAGGTGACCCTGGTGCGGGGCGACAGCCACTGCCTGGCGATTGCGGCGGCCAGTGTGCTGGCCAAGCAGGCGCGAGACGGGCTGATCACAGCCCTGGCGGCGCGCTATCCGGGGTATGGCCTGGAGCGGCATGCGGGATATGGCACGGCCGAGCATTGTGCGGCCCTGGAGGCCTGGGGGCCCACGCCCCTGCACCGCCGCAGTTTTCTGGGTCGGCTGACGCTCAGTGCTCCTGACACCAGCTTTGAAAGTCGCTGAGCAGCTGCTGGCCCACCCGACCCTTGATCCCCAACAGGATGCCGGCCAAAAGGGAGCGGCCCGTGGCCTCCAGCACCTTGGCCGGGATCAGCTTGAGCAGGGGCGGTTGGCTCACCTCCACCGCCAGGGTGGCTTCCCCCTCCAGCCCGCTGGGTCCCGCCGCCAGCCAGGAGCCCAGGGTGAGCTGGAAGTCGTCCACCAGCCCCAGCCCCTCCAGTTCGCAGTCGGTGGCCTCCAGCACCAGGCGCCCTGGCTCCAGGCTGGTGCGCAGGTCGACCACCGGCTGAATCTGCAGTTGGAACACCTGCAGATGGGTCACCGAGTAGCGGTAGCGCCCCTGGCCCAGGGCCTCGAGCTGGCTCGGGTCGAGCAGGGCCTTCACCACCCGATCCTGATCGTCCAAGTAGGCGGCCAACCGCTCGGGTTGGTGGCTCACCTCAAGTTGCAGTTGCTGACTGGCGCTGAAGGCCAGGGGCATGGCCTGCGGGCCGGCGCGGCATGATCCTATCGGCCCCCTTGGGCCACTCCCCTTCGGTTTCTGGAAGCGATGCGTTTTGCCTTTCTCGGCCCGGTCGGCACCTACGGCGAGCAGGCAACCCGGCACCTGGCCGAGCTGGAGGGCGTTGCCGAGCCGGAGCTGGTGCCCCAGCTCGGCATTCGTGCGGTGGTGCAGGCCCTGGCCCAGGGCAGTTGTGATGCGGCGGTGGTGCCGGTGGAAAACTCCGTGGAGGGAGGGGTCACGGCCTGCCTGGACGCCCTCTGGGAGCATCCCGATCTCACCGTGGCGCGGGCCCTGGTGTTGCCCATCCGCCATGCCCTGCTGGGCAGCGGCCCGATCGAGGCTGTGAGTGAGGTGCTCTCCCATCCCCAGGCCCTGGCCCAGTGCAGCCAGTGGCTCTCCGAACACCTGCCCCAGGCGCTGCAGCTGCCCACCAGTTCCACGGCCGATGCGGCTCGGATGGTGGCGGGTAGCCGGTTTCGGGCGGCGATTGCGTCCCGCCAGGCGGGGGTGGAACACGGCTTGCAGGAGCTGGCCTATCCGATCAATGACGTCGCCGGAAATTGCACCCGGTTTCTGCTGCTGCGCCGGGGGCCCCGCTCTCCCCATGGCCCCATGGCCAGCGTGGCCTTCTCGCTCCATTCCAACCAGCCGGGGGCCCTGCTCGAGGCGCTGGGTTGTTTTGCCCAGCGTCGGCTCAACATGAGCCGCATTGAGTCGAGGCCGTCCAAACGGGAGATGGGCGAGTACATCTTTTTCGTGGATCTGGAGCTGCCTGAGGGATCTGCTCCCCTGGAGGCGGCCCTGGCCCAGTTGGAGCCCCTGTGCGAGCACCTGGCCCTCTTTGGCGCCTACCCGCTCACCAACCTGACCTAGGGCCCCATCAGGCTGGTTCGGGTTTGCGGCCGCGGAACACGCCGAACTGCATCAGGCCGGTGGCGAAGGCCCAGTGCATCAGCAGGATCGTGGGGGTCTCGCGCAGGCCTTGCAGCACGGCGGCTGGCCCCAGACCCAGGATGGCCCAGGGCCTGCGGACTCCTTCACTGATTGAGTCGATCCAGGAAGGCAGGGTGGCGCGGGTCCAGTCATCGGTGTCGATGGCCAGGCTGGCGCCGTAGGCACTGTCTTCGAGGTGCCGCTGCAGACTCCGGATGCTGGCAAATTCCGGATGGGCCCACTGTTCCAGCAGTTGGCGCATGACCCAGCGTTCCCGCCGGTCCATGGCTCCATCGGCGGGATCACGGCGGTTCCAGTCGGCCACGGCCAGTCGGCCGCCGGGTTTGAGCACCCGCAGCAGTTCATCGGCGTAGCGCTGTTTGTCCGGCATGTGGGGGCAGGCCTCCACGCTCCAGACGGCGTCGACGCTGGCGTCGGCCACCTCTAAGGCCAGGGCATCCATTACGGCGAAGCGGCAGCGCAGACCGGCTGGGGTGAGGGCTGTGGCCCGGGCAATTTGGGCGGGACTGATGCTGATTCCCAGCACTTGGAAGCCATAGTCCCTCGCCAGGATCCGGGCGCTGCCGCCGATGCCGCAGCCCACGTCGAGCACGGTGGAGCCGGGGGGAAGCTGGTCGAGGCCGCTCCAGCGCACCAGCTCGTGCACGAAGGTTTCCTTGGCTGCGCGGAAATCCTGGTGGCGAGGCCGTCCTAGCCCGCTATCGCGGTAGTAGCCCAGATGGATGTGGTCGCCCCAGAGGCGCTCGAGCAGCTGGTCGTTGGTCCAGCGGTCGTAGGCCTGGGCGACGCTGTCGGCCGATTGGTAGCGCCGCCGCCGCTGCAACCACAAGCCAGTGCCCAGACCGATCGCTGCACAGGCCAGGGCCCCGGCCCCGAGGGTGGCGGCCAGGGGCCAGCTGATGAGCGTCATGGGCCGGAGACGGGAGGGCGTTACTGGGGTTGGAAGGTGTCTTTGAGCACCGTGCGGGCAGCCAGCTGCCGGCGGGTCTGATCCAGCAGCTCATATTCCTGGCGCAGGCGCTCCCCGGTATCGGTGATCTCGAGCAGGGCTTGCTGGTGGTCGGCCACGGGGCCACCCAGGTGGGCACCGATCCAAAAGGACAGTTCGCGCGGCAGGTCCGGCAGATCGCTGGGCAGGCTGGCCGGCTTGCCGATCAGTTTGCCGGTGAGTTCCACCACGTCCCGCAGGGCCTGGCCCACATCGCTGGCCAGAACCTCCAGTTCCTCATGGCTGGCCTCGGGATCATCTTCAATCCAACTCACCAGACCCACCCGGAAGGGGGCTTCGCGCACGATCTCGAGCACCCGAAAGCGCTGTTGCCCCATGGTCACGATGTTGCTGCGGTCGTCGTCCTGGGTTTGGCAGTGCAGGATCTCCGCGCAGCAGCCCACCGAGGCCATGGCCTGGGTTTGGGGATCCCACCGCACCACTCCAAAGCGTTGGTCATCGGCCATCACCGTGCGCAGCAGCATCCGGTAGCGGGGCTCGAAGATGTGCAGCGGCAGCACTTCCTGGGGGAAGAGCACCACGTCTGGCAAGGGGAAAAGGGGCAGCTCCCGTACGGCCAACTCACCCATGGCTAGTTCAGGAGAAGCTCGGTCATCCTAGAAAAATTGCCCCTGACACGCGATGACGTGACCGGGGCAAACGGGAATGCTCGGGGATCTCTGCGCCTGGGAGACCGAATCAGAGCTTGACTTCGATGTCCACACCACTGGGCAGGTCCAGTTTCATCAGGGCATCGATCGTCTTGGCCGAAGGGCTGTAGATGTCGATGATGCGGCGATGGGTGCGCGTTTCGAAGTGCTCACGGGAGTCTTTGTCCACGTGGGGCGAGCGCAGCACGCAATAGATCTTGCGCTTGGTGGGCAGGGGGATGGGGCCGATGGCCGTCGCGGCGGTGTGATCGGCGGTCTCAATGATTTTTTCGCAGGAGAGATCCAGCATGCGGCGGTCGAACGCCTTCAAGCGAATGCGGATCTTCTGCTGGGCGATGGCGGTGGACATGTCAGAACGGGCGTCGGGAAGCCCCAGGGCTGGACACCCGGGTGGCTGATGGAGCTGGGTTGTCGAGGTGCGAAGTGTGGAGATCGGGGGATGGACCCGAAGGCCCACCCCACGAAACTACCTCAGGCTCAGGCGATGATCTTGGAGACCACGCCGGCACCGATGGTGCGACCGCCTTCGCGGATGGCGAAGCGCATGCCCTGCTCGATGGCCACCGGGCAGATCAGCTCGCCGGTCATCTTGATGCGGTCACCGGGCATCACCATTTCCACGTTCGCGCCGTCGTCGGAGGTGAAGGCCGTGATCTGGCCAGTCACGTCGGTGGTACGGATGTAGAACTGCGGGCGGTAGCCAGCAAAGAAGGGGGTGTGGCGGCCGCCTTCTTCCTTCTTCAGCACATACACCTCACCCTCGAACTTGGTGTGGGGGGTGATGGAGCCGGGCTTAACCAGAACCATGCCGCGCTCGATGTCTTCCTTCTGCACACCACGAAGCAGCAGGCCGACGTTGTCCCCAGCCATGCCCTCGTCGAGGAGCTTGCGGAACATTTCCACCCCGGTCACTGTGGTCTCGCGGGTGTCTTTGATGCCCACGATCTGGACGGTTTCGCCCACCTTCACCTTGCCGCGCTCGATCCGGCCGGTGGCCACGGTGCCGCGTCCGGTGATGGAGAACACGTCTTCCACTGCCATCAGGAAGGGCTTGTCGATTTCGCGCTCAGGCTCGGGAATCGACTCGTCCACCGCATCCATCAGGTCGAGGATTTTGTCGACCCACTCGTCGGCGCCACGCTCGGCCTTGTTGCCCGCCTGGATGTACTCCAGAGCCTTGAGGGCAGAGCCAGCCACCACGGGAATGTCATCGCCGGGGAAGTCGTAGCTGCTGAGCAGCTCGCGCATTTCCAGTTCGACGAGTTCGAGGATCTCCTCGTCGTCGACCATGTCCTTCTTGTTGAGGAACACCACCAGGGCAGGAACGCCCACCTGCTTGGCCAGCAGGATGTGCTCCTTGGTTTGGGCCATGGGGCCGTCGGTCGCGGCAACCACCAGGATCGCGCCGTCCATCTGGGCGGCACCGGTGATCATGTTTTTCACGTAGTCCGCGTGACCGGGGCAGTCCACGTGGGCATAGTGGCGCTTTTCGGTTTCGTACTCGACGTGCGCCGTGTTGATCGTGATGCCCCGTTCTTTCTCTTCAGGAGCACCATCGATTTCGTCGTAGGCCTGGGCCTTGGCCATGCCTTGGGATGCCAGCACGTTGGTGATGGCAGCCGTGAGGGTGGTTTTGCCGTGGTCAACGTGGCCGATGGTGCCGATGTTGACGTGGGGTTTGTTCCTTTCGAACTTCTCGCGTGCCATGAGTAGAAAGAATCGGGGGTTGGAGGGTTAGGGGAAGATCAGGAATTGCCCTGATTCTTGGAGATGATGGCCTCAGCCACATTGCGAGGAACTTCCTCGTAATGGCTGAACTCCATCGAGAAAATACCCCGACCCTGGGTCATGGATCGGAGCTGGGTGGCATAGCCGAACATCTCGGCCAGGGGCACTTTCGACTGGACTTTGGACTGACCATTGTCAATGGACTGTCCTTCGACCTGGCCACGACGGGATGAGAGGTCGCCGATGACCGATCCGAGGAAATCCTCGGGGATCTCGACTTCCACCTTCATCATCGGCTCAAGGAGCACAGGATTGCACTTCTTGACGGCGTCTTTGAAGGCCATGGATCCGGCGATCTTAAACGCCATCTCCGAAGAGTCGACGTCGTGATAGGAGCCGTCGACCATGGTCGCCCTGACGTCGATCATGGGGAAGCCCGCAATCACGCCGGATTGGCAGGTCTCCTTCATGCCGGCTTCGGCTGGACCGATGTACTCCTTGGGAACGATGCCGCCAACAATCTTGTTGACGAATTCGAACCCTGAACCCGGCTCGCCGGGCTCCATCTCGATCACCACATGGCCGTACTGGCCTTTGCCGCCGGTTTGGCGGGCAAATTTGCCTTCGCCTTTGGAGCTGGTACGAATGGTTTCGCGGTACGACACCTGGGGGGCGCCGATGTTGGCTTCCACCTTGAATTCGCGCAGCATCCGGTCCACCAGGATTTCCAGGTGGAGTTCGCCCATGCCAGCAATCACCGTTTGGCTGGTTTCCGGATCGGTGGAGACCCGGAACGTGGGATCCTCCTCCGAGAGAGACTGGAGCGCCTTGGAGAGCTTCTCCATGTCGCCCTTGGTCTTGGGCTCAACGGCCACCGAGATGACCGGCTCGGGAATGTAGAGCGATTCAAGAATGATCGGGTCGGAGTCAACGCAGAGGGTGTCCCCCGTCGTCGTGTCCTTCAGGCCTAGGACCGCACCCAGGTCACCGGCGCGCAGCTCATCCACTTCTTCGCGGTCGTCGGCCTTGAGCAGGATCAGGCGCGAAATCCGTTCCTTCTTGTCCTTGGTGGAGTTCAGGACGTAGCTGCCCTTGTTGAGCACCCCGGAGTACATGCGCACGAAGGTGAGCTTGCCGTAGGGGTCCGCCATGACCTTGAAAGCCAGGGCGCTGAAGGGGGCGTTGTCGTCGCAGGGGCGGTTCGACTCGGTGCCATCGGGCAGCAGGCCGGTGATGGGCGGCACATCGACCGGGGCGGGCAGGTAGTCGACCACGGCGTCGAGCACCAGCTGGACCCCTTTGTTCTTGAAGGCAGAACCGCACACCATGGGCACCATGCCGTGGTGAATGGTGGCCTTGCGAATGCCTTTGATCAGTTGCTCTTCGGTGAGTTCGCCGTTTTCGAGGAAGACGTCAATCAGTTCCTCGTCGGATTCGGCTACCGACTCCATGAGTTTGAGGCGCCACTCCTGGGCTTCATCCTTCATGTCGTCAGGGATCTCCCCTTCGATGATGTCGGTGCCAAGGTCGTTGGTGTAGATGATCGCCTTGTTACGCACCAGGTCGATAATCCCCTTGAGTTCCCCTTCAGCGCCGATTGGCAGCTGGATGGGAGCAGCATTCGCCTTCAGACGGTCTTTGATCTGCTCGTAGACCTTCAGAAAGTTGGCGCCGGTCCGGTCCATCTTGTTGACGAACACGATCCGGGGCACGTTGTAGCGGTCAGCCTGGCGCCACACCGTTTCGGACTGGGGCTGGACGCCACCAACGGCACAGAACACGGCCACCACGCCGTCGAGCACCCGCATCGAGCGCTCCACTTCGATCGTGAAATCGACGTGCCCAGGCGTGTCGATGATGTTGATCCGATTGTCTTTCCAGCTGGTGGAGATGGCGGCGGCGGTGATGGTGATGCCGCGTTCACGCTCCTGTTCCATCCAGTCGGTGACGGCGGCGCCATCGTGGACTTCGCCCATCTTGTGAACCACACCCGAATAGAACAGAATCCGTTCGGTCGTGGTGGTCTTGCCCGCATCAATGTGAGCGGCGATACCGATATTTCTGACGCGTTCCAGTGGAAAGGCGCGGGCCACGGGGGAGGTCTCCGAGAGGTCTACAAAACGAGGGCGTCACTCTACAGACTGGGTCTGCAGGGGCTGAAGTCGCCCTGGACTTCAGCCGCTGGCTGGTGAATCAGTAGCGGTAGTGGGCGAAAGCCTTGTTGGCTTCGGCCATCTTGTGGGTCTCTTCCCGCTTGCGGACGGCACTGCCGGCTTCGTTCGCGGCATCCATCAGTTCGCCGGCCAGCTTCTGGGCCATGCTGCGGCCGTTGCGGGCTCGGGAAAAGTTGACCAGCCAGCGCAGAGCCATGGCGGTGCCGCGCTCCTGGCGCACTTCCATGGGCACCTGATAGGTGGCACCACCGACACGGCGGGCGCGGACTTCCACCAGGGGGGTGGCGTTGCGAACCGCCGTTTCAAACAGCTCCAGCGGGTCGGAGCCCGTGCGTTCATTGATCAGCGAGAAGGCATCCGACAGGATCCGCTGGGCTGTGGATTTTTTGCCGTGCTTCATCAGCCGGGCCACGATCATCGAGGCGAGTCGGCTGTTGAACTGGGGGTCGGGAAGCACGGGGCGCTTCTCGGCGGCATTGCGGCGAGACATGGTCGACCGGAGCGGGAAGAACGAAGGGAAAAGGTGGGGGATTGCGCAGGCTCGAAGGCCCTGCCCAATCAGCCCTTGGGCGTCTTGGCGCCGTATTTGGAGCGGGACTGACGACGATCCTTGACGCCGGCGGTGTCCAGGGTGCCCCGAATGATGTGGTAGCGGACCCCAGGCAGATCCTTAACCCGACCACCGCGGATCAGCACCACCGAGTGTTCCTGGAGGTTGTGGCCGATGCCGGGGATGTACGCGGTCACCTCAAAGCCCGAGGTGAGCCGCACCCGCGCCACCTTGCGGAGCGCCGAGTTCGGCTTCTTCGGGGTGGAGGTGTACACACGCGTGCAGACGCCCCTGCGTTCGGGACAGGCGCGCAGGGCGGGCGACTTCGTCTTGCGGGAAAGACTCTGACGCTCAGTACGGATGAGCTGCTGGATGGTGGGCATCGAGGACCGGGATCTGGTCGGAGAACACTGGTCGGACGTCCGACCGATTTCGACAATCCGTCACCTTACTGGGTCGCCTGACGCCCACCCCCGATGCGTCGGAAGGCCGTGCCGCAGGCGCAGCTCACGACCCCGTCGCCCGGCCGCACCAGAAAGCCGCCGCCACTGATGTCACCGCGGAAATCCAGGCTCAACCCGGTCACCAACTCCAGCTGGTCGGCGGGGGCATACAGGGTGATGCCATCGGCTCGGGCGATCGGCGTACCGGCCAGATGGCCAGGCCTGAGCCGAATGGCCCAGCGCTCACAGCTGCCGTCCACCAGGTCGAGATGCATCATCCCCGGCGTGCCCGCCACAGCAGCCTGGCGCCCCAGCTCGGCCGCTGCGGCTGCGGTCAGGCGCAGGCTGTGGCCCTTGGGCATGGCGAGCTTGGGAGTGGATCGATTCCCCACTCTGGCAGCCCCCTCAGGGCACCAGCCCCACCCCGTTGTGCACGGAGCCGGCCACGCCCCGACCCTTCACCTGCAGGGAGCCGCCCAGCACCAGTCCGGTGGAGCTGCCGCCGTCCAGGTTCAGGGCATCACGGAGCCCAAGCTGTTGCAGCAACAGGGCCGTTTCGCCGAGGGACGGGCCGCTGTCCTGGATGCCCTCGAGGGTGATCAGCCACACCTGGCGGTCATCACGGGCCAGCACGGTGCGGGGAGCCCCCTGGCTGAGGAAGGAGGCGCTGAAGTTTTCGGCAGCACCGTTCAGCACGATCTGTCCCTCTTGCAGCAACAGGGGCCCACCGCCGATCACATGGGTGGCCAGTCCGAGGTCGTTGCTGGGCCGGCTGTCGAGCTGGAGCCGGTCGCCGGGCTCCCAGGGCAACTCCGTGCCGCCCCGGCCCACCAGCAACTGGTCATCGCCCCGCAGTGGCACCCCGGCCTCCAGCGCGTCAGAGCTGAGGCGTTGGCTCACCCAGCCCGCCCGCAGGAGCAGGCCCGTTTCCGAGCCGCTCAGGGCCCGGTAGGCGGGCCCCCATTCGGCGGTGTACCGGCTGATGCCCCGTTGCACATATCCGCTGTTGAGGGCGTTGATCGGCAGTCGCTGGCCATGGGGGCCCGCGATCGACTCCACCAGTTGCAGACGGCCGAACCGGGGCAAGCTGCGCTCGCTCCAGGCCGCCACGCCCCGGTTGAGAATGGGGCCGGACAGCCAGCGGCCGTTGGCTTTCAGGGCGCCCAGGGGCAGGCGGCGCACCCGGTTGAAGAAGCCGCCGTTGATGGCCACCCAGGCCTGCTCTTGGTTGGCGAGCTGCACCAGCGAACTGAGCCCCTCCATTCCCCCTGGCCGGGCTAGGGGCTTGAGCTGCAGGGAGGCGGTGCGGGGGTCGACGCGGATGGCGTTGATTCGTACCCCCTGGCGGCTCAGACGGTCCCATTGGATCTCCCTGCCGAGCAGGGCCTGTACGCGCGGATCGATGGGGATGGCCCCACCGTCGCTGGGGAGCGGGCCGTCCGCGGGCCACTCGATCACCAGCCGTGGCGGAGCGCCCAGGCTGAATGTCCGCGTCAGCTTCCCTGCTGCTGGTTGGAGTCGCAGCCTGCCGCTGCTCTGGAGGCCCCCAAGGCCCAGGGCCTTGAGTTGGGCCTGTTGGTCGTCGCGGCTGGTGAGGTCCAGCACCAGCCCCCCGCTGTCGCCCTCCACCAGGGCCGGGCCGCTGAGGTCGAGCACGACGCGCCGCAGGTTGCCCGGGGTGGCGCTGCGAACCTGCAGCAGCTCGGGCCGGCCCAGGTTGAGGCTGAGCTGGCCGCCCTCCTGGCGCACCGTGAAGCCGATGTTCCGGAACAGCCCGGCCACCTCGATGGCCACCTCGTCCTCGAGGCTCCGCTGGGCAGTTGCCGGCACCTTCAGCCCCTGGCCAAACCACTCGAGGTCGAGGGAGCCATCGCTCAGGCTGCGGCTGGTGACCCCCAGTTGGTTGTCGAGCAGCTCGAGGGGGATCCAGAGTTGCTGGGGTGCTTCACCGGCACGCCCAACCCACAACCAGCGGGCTTTCTGGACCCTGCCGTTGATGCTGACGCTGCTCCCCTGGCGCTCCAGGCCCGTTGGTTGTTGGGTGGGGACCGGCGGCGGGGGCGGCGGCGGCAACGCCAGGGCCAGGCCGGCTGGGGGCAGAAGCAGGGACAGCAGGCAAGGCGTCAGCAGCAGGCTGGGCCTGAGGGAACCCGCAGTCGCCATCGCCAGCCCAGCCGACAGCGCCCAACGCTAGCGGTGGGTGGCTGCGCTAGAGGCCGGGTTTGGGGGTGTGAATCCCTAGGATCAATCGTTCTGCTGTGGTCGCCCCCCGTCGGGGTTCTGCCGCAGCAGAACGTCTGGATCCACTGTCAGATCCACTGTCAGATCAACTGCCGGACCTTTTCGGGTTATGCCTCAATCCCCTCGCCCTGTTTGGCCCCATTGCGACAGCCCCGCTCCGGCGGCGGTGGCGGGCGAGAAGGATGCCTGTGGTGTGGGCTTTCTGGCCAGCCTCAAGGGGGTTTCGAGCCACTGGTTGCTGCAGCAGGCCCTGCGCGGCCTCGATTGCATGGAGCATCGCGGTGGCTGCGGCGGCGACGGCGACTCGGGTGATGGCGCCGGGGTGCTGTGTGGCATCCCCTGGAGCTATCTGGAGGCGGTGTGGCCCGAAGCGGCGGCCGCCCAAGGCAGCTCCCGGGGCCTGGGCATGGTGTTCCTGCCGGCCGACGCCAGCAAGCGCGACCAGGCCAAGGCTTTCTGCGCCGAAGAGGCCACCAAGCTGGGGCTACGGAGCCTGGGTTGGCGCGCCGTCCCGCTGAACCCTGCGGTGTTGGGTCCCCTCGCCCTGGGGACCGCCCCCGCCATTGAGCAGTGGCTGGTGGCGGCTGATCTGGCCGGAGATGCCCTCGAATCCCTGCTGTTCCGTCTGCGGCGCCGCTGCGGCGACCGGGCTCGGGAAGCCTGGGGGCCCGGTCCTGGAGATCTCTATTTCGCCTCCCTGAGCAGCCGCACCGTTGTGTACAAGGGCATGGTGCGCTCGGAGGTGCTCTCCGCCTTCTATGGCGATCTGCGGGACGAGCGCTTTGCCGTGAGCTTCGCCGTTTACCACCGCCGGTTCAGCACCAACACCCTGCCCCGCTGGCCCCTGGCCCAGCCCATGCGGTTGCTGGGCCACAACGGCGAGATCAACACCCTGCTGGGCAACCTCAACTGGGCCCGGGCTTCCGAGGCCAATCTCGATGCGGTGTGGGGGGAGGCCGCCGCCGAGCTGAAGCCGGTGGTGAATGCTGCCTTCAGTGATTCGGCCAACCTCGACGCCACCCTGGAGCTGCTGGTGCGCAGCGGCCGGCCCATCACCGAGAGCCTGCTCACTCTTGTGCCCGAGGCCTTCCGCGACCAGCCCGAGCTGGTGGGCAAGCCGGAGATCCAGGCCTTCTACGAATATTCCGCCTGCACCCAGGAGCCCTGGGATGGCCCGGCCCTGCTGGTGTTCGCCGATGGCCGCAGCGTTGGGGCCACCCTGGATCGCAATGGCCTGCGCCCAGCCCGCTACTGCATCACCAGCGACGGCTATGTGGTGATGGGCAGCGAAACCGGCGTGGTGGAGCTCGAGGAGAGCCGCATCATCGAGAAGGGCCGCCTGGGCCCTGGCCAGATGCTGGCGGTGGACCTGGAGCAGGGCCGCCTGCTGCGTAACTGGGATGTGAAGCAGGAGGTGGCGGCCCGTCACCCCTATGGCGCCTGGTTGGCGGAGCATCGCCGCAGCCTGGCTCCCCAGCCCTGGACCCAGGAGCGCCAGCTGGGTGATCTGGAGCTGCTGCAGCAGCAGACGGCTTTTGGCTTCACGGCCGAAGACTTCGAGCTGGTGATCGAGGACATGGCCGGTGCGGCCAAGGAGCCCACCTACTGCATGGGCGACGACATTCCCCTGGCAGTGCTCTCCGATAAACCGCATCTGCTCTACGACTACTTCAAGCAGCGCTTCGCCCAGGTCACCAACCCGCCGATCGATCCGCTGCGCGAAAAGCTGGTGATGAGCCTGGAGATGCACCTGGGCAAGCGGGGGTCGCCCTTGAAGCCCGAGGCGGCTTCGGCGGCGGTGCTGCATCTGGCCAGCCCGATCCTCAACGAGGCGGAGCTGGCGGCGCTGGCCCAGCAGGGCCTGCCCACCCTCAAGCTCTCCACCCTGATGGCCATCACCGATGGGCCTGGGGGCCTGGCGGCTGCCGTGGAGCGCCTCAAGGCAGAGGCCGAGGCAGCCGTGCGCGCCGGCACCCAGATCCTGGTGCTCAGTGATCGCGGCGGTTCCAGCGGCGGCATTGCGGCCACCACCACCACCATCCCGCCGCTGTTGGCGGTTGGTGCGGTGCACCACCACCTGCTCAACCTGGGGCTGCGGCTGCAGGCGTCCTTGGTGGTGGACACGGCCCAGTGCTGGAGTACCCATCATCTGGCCTGCCTGATTGGCTACGGCGCCAGCGCCGTTTGCCCCTGGCTCACGTGGGAAACCACCCGCCACTGGCTGGCGCACCCCCGGGTGCAGAAACTGATTGAAACCGGCAAGTTGCCGGCCCTCACGCCCGATCAGGCCCAGGCCAACGTGCGCAAGGCCCTGGAAGACGGCCTGCGCAAGATCCTCTCCAAGATTGGGATCTCGCTACTGGCCAGCTACCACGGTGCCCAGATCTTCGAGGCCATCGGCCTCGGTGCCGACCTGATCGAGCTGGCCTTCAAGGGCACCACCAGTCGGGTGGCGGGCCTGAGCCTGGCTGAATTGGCCAGCGAAACCCTCAGCTTCCATGCCAAGGCCTTCCCCGAGTTGAACCGCACCAAGCTCGAATTCATGGGCTTTGTGCAGTACCGCACCGGCGGCGAGTACCACCTCAACAGCCCGGAGATGGCCAAGGCCCTGCACGCGGCGGTCAAGGCGGGCCCCGGCTACGACCACTTCTCCACCTACAAGACCCTGCTGGAAAACCGGCCGGTCACGGCCCTGCGCGACCTGCTGGAGCTCAAGCCCGCGCCGGCACCTCTGCCGATCGAGCAGGTGGAGAGCGTGGAGAGCATCTGCAGCCGTTTCTGCACCGGTGGCATGAGCCTGGGCGCCCTCTCGCGGGAGGCCCACGAGGTGTTGGCCATCGCCATGAACCGCATCGGCGGCAAGAGCAACAGCGGCGAGGGCGGCGAGGATCCGGCCCGCTTTGGGGTGCTCAGCGATGTGGACGATGACGGCCACTCCGCGACCCTGCCCAGCCTGAACGGCCTGCGCAACGGCGACACCGCCTGCTCGGCGATCAAGCAGATCGCCTCGGGCCGTTTCGGGGTGACCCCCGAGTATCTGCGCAGCGGCAAGCAGCTGGAGATCAAGGTGGCCCAGGGGGCCAAGCCCGGTGAGGGCGGCCAGCTGCCTGGCCCGAAGGTGGATCCCTACATCGCCTGGCTGCGCAACAGCAAGGCCGGTGTGGCGCTGATTTCACCGCCACCCCACCACGACATCTATTCCATCGAGGACCTGGCCCAGCTGATCCACGACCTGCACCAGGTGCATCCCGCCGCCAAGGTGAGCGTGAAGCTGGTGGCTGAGATCGGCATCGGCACCATCGCCGCCGGTGTGGCCAAGGCCAACGCCGATGTGATTCAGATCTCCGGCCACGACGGTGGCACCGGCGCCTCCCCCCTGAGCTCGATCAAGCACGCCGGCAGCCCGTGGGAGCTGGGCCTCACCGAGGTGCACCGCTCGCTGCTGGAGAACGGTCTGCGGGATCGGGTGTTGCTGCGGGCCGACGGCGGCCTCAAGACCGGCTGGGATGTGGTGATCGCCGCCCTGCTGGGTGCGGAGGAATACGGCTTTGGCTCGGTGGCGATGATCGCCGAGGGCTGCATCATGGCCCGGGTTTGCCACACCAATAACTGCCCGGTGGGCGTGGCCACCCAAAAGGAGAACCTGCGCAAGCGCTTCCCCGGCGTGCCCGAACACGTGGTGAATTTCTTCCTGTTCGTGGCGGAGGAGGTGCGCCAGCTGCTCAGCGTGCTGGGGGTGGCCCGTCTGGAGGATTTGATCGGCCGCAGTGAGTTCCTCCAGCCTCGGGCCGTGGCCCTGGCTAAAACCCAGGCCTTGGATCTCTCCTGCCTGATGGATCCGATTCCGCAGGCGGCTGATCGCCGTTGGCTGCAGCACGAGGCCCAGGCCCATGGCAATGGTCCAATCCTGGAAGATCAGCTGCTGGCTGATGCCGAGGTGATGGCCGCGATCGAAGGCCACGGCCGGGTGCGCCGCACCCTGGCGATCGTCAACACCGACCGCAGTGTGGGCGCCCGCCTCTCCGGCGAGATCGCAGCGCGCCACGGCAATAAGGGCTTCCAGGGTCAGCTCGACCTCACCCTGGAGGGCGCGGCCGGCCAGAGCTTCGGGGCCTTCGTGCTCCAGGGCATGAACGTGCGCCTTGTGGGTGAAGCCAACGACTACGTCGGCAAGGGCCTCAATGGGGGGCGCCTCACCGTGGTCCCCCCTGCCGGCGGCAACGACCCCGGCAGCCAGGTGATCCTCGGCAACACCTGTCTCTACGGCGCCACCGGCGGCGAGTTGTTTGCCCTGGGCCGGGCCGGGGAGCGCTTCGGCGTGCGCAACAGCGGCGCCCGCACCGTGGTGGAGGGTGCCGGCGACCACTGCTGCGAGTACATGACGGGTGGCGTGGTGGTGGTGCTGGGCAGCACCGGCCGCAACGTGGCCGCCGGCATGACCGGTGGCGTGGCCTTCATCCTCGATGAGAGCGGTGGTCTGCGGGAGCGGGTAAATCCCGAGATCGTGGCCATTTGCTCGCTCACCACCCCCGAGCAGGAGGCCCTGCTCAAGCCCCTGCTGCAGGCCCATCTCGACGCCACCGGCAGCGCCAAGGCCGCCGCGATCCTGGCCGACTGGAGCACCTGGAAGGCCCAGTTCAAGCTGCTGGTGCCCCCCAGCGAAAAGGCCACCGTGGGCCTGGCCGAGCGGGAGGCGGTGGTGGCTTGAGCACCACCCCTGCAGCAGCGGCTTAGCGGGGATGCTCCCGCATCAGCCGCTGCACCTCGCCGGCGTGGTAGCTGCTGCGGGTGAGCGGGCTGCTCACCACCTGCAAAAATCCCAGTTCCGTTTCGCCATGGGTCCGGAACGCCTCAAATTGCTCCGGGGTCACGAAGCGATCCACCGGCAGGTGCTTGGGACCGGGCGAGAGGTATTGGCCGATGGTGACGATGTCCACCCGGTGGCGCCGGAGATCGGCCATCACCTCGCGCACTTCCCCGTCGCTTTCCCCCAGACCGGCCATCAGCCCTGATTTGGTGTAGGCGCGTGGCCAACCTTCGCGCACCCGCTGCAGCAGCTCCAGCGAGCGCTGGTAGATCCCCTGGGGCCGCACCATCTTGTAGAGCCGTGGCACCGTTTCGATGTTGTGGTTGAGCACGTCGGGCGCCGCCTCCATCACCGTGGCCAAGGCCTGCCAATTGCCGCAGAAATCGGGGATCAGCAGCTCGATCGTGGTGAGGGGGGAGCGCTGGCGCACCTCGGCGATGCAGCTCACAAACTGGCTGGCGCCGCCATCGGCCAGGTCGTCGCGGTTCACCGACGTGATCACCACGTGGCTCAGGCCCAGCCGCGCCACGGCCTCCCCGAGCCGTTGGGGTTCCGTGGGGTCGAGCTCCCGCACGCTCTTGTCGAAGTCGATGTCGCAGTAGGGGCAGGCGCGGGTGCAGCCCGGCCCCATGATCAAAAAGGTGGCGGTGCCGCCGGCGAAGCACTCGCCGATGTTGGGGCAGCTGGCTTCCTGGCAGACGGTGTTGAGCTTGAGATCCTGCAGCAGGTCGGCCACCTCGCCGATCCGCTCCCGCTGGGGGGCCTTGACGCGCAGCCAGTCGGGTTTGAGCAAGGGGCCGGGGGGCCGTAGGGGCCAGGAGAAAGGCAGTTGGGAACTTTAGAAAGCGATCGGGATCCCAGCCTCAGGATGGCGGGCTGGGGGGCGGCGGCCATCCCCTAAAGTCGCCCCATCGGGATGTAGCGCAGCTTGGTAGCGCACTTCGTTCGGGACGAAGGGGCCGCAGGTTCGAATCCTGTCATCCCGATTTTTCTTTGCTTCAGCTCTGTTCAGCTGAGCTCGGCCCCCGGGTAGCCGCGTGGGGTCACCATGCGGCCGTCCTGGGCATAGCTGGTGCTGTTGCCCACCAGCACCAGGGTGAGCATGTCCACCTGCTCCACCGGCAGCTCCCCAAGGGTGTGCAGGCTCATCGACTCGTCGGCCCGGCCCAGTTGGCGGGCCACGGCCACCGGGGTCGCTGCCGGCCGGCCCTCCAGCAGCAGCTCCCGGGCCCGGGCCAGTTGCCAGTCCCGTCCCTGGGAGCGGGGGTTGTAGAGCGCCACCACGAAATCGCCTGCGGCGGCGGCCTGCAGTCGGCGCTCGATCACGGCCCAGGGGGTGAGGCGGTCGCTGAGGCTGATGGTGCAGAAATCGTGCATCAACGGGGCTCCGGCCCGGGCCGCGGCCAGTTGCAGGGCCGAGATCCCCGGATGCACGGTGAAGCTGGGGCGGCCATCCGCGGCTTGGGCCAGCCACAGTTCCAGGGCCAGCCCGGCCATGGCGTAGATGCCGCTGTCGCCTGAAGACACCAGGGCCACAGTCAGCCCCTGGCTGGCCAGTTCCAGGGCCAGGGCGCAGCGGGCCCGCTCTTCGGTGAGCTGGCCATCCCAGCGCAACTGATCGGGTCGCCGCAGGGGTTCGAGCAGGTCGAGGTAGAGCCCATAGCCCACCCACACTGTGGCTTCAGCCAGGGCCCGCCGGGCATCGCCCGTGAGCAGATCCAGGCTGCCTGGCCCACTGCCCACCAGGTGCAGCTGGCCGCGCTGGGGGGCCCATTGGCTCGCCGCCAGGGCGATGGCCAGGGTGGCGGCTCCCTGCTCACCGTTGCCGGCGCGCTCGATGCGTTTGGTCTGGAGGAGCTGTGCTCCGGGGCCGGCCGCCAACAGGGCCGAGGCTTCCGCCACGCTGGCGGTGCCCATCTCCTGGGCCACGGCCGTGGAGGGATTGGGCACGGGCACCTCGGCCAGCCGTGGTGCGTCAAACCAGCGCAGCGGCCAGTGCCGCTGCGCGGCCAGGGCCAGCAGGGCAGGTTCATCGGCCTTGCGGTCGATGCTGGCCAGCCCGGCCACCGCTTCGGGGGCGAGTTGGAGGTCCGCCAGGGTTTGGTCCACCACCCGCTCCAGCAGGCTGAGGCTGGTGTGGCGTTCGCAACCCAGCCCCAGCCAGAGGCTGGGGGGGTGCCAGCGGCAGCCATCCCCGCTGTGGATGTCCACCACCATGGCTGGGGTTGCCGTGGCGTTTGCTGGGGCCGCTTGCAGACCAGCAGCGGCGGGCAGGTCCAGCCAGCGCCGGCTGCCGTGGCGGGCCTCCACCAGGAGCGGTGCGGTGTCCCGGGCCGCCGCCTGCATCAGGCCACTCCAATCGCCCTGGCCGCGCCGCCAGCCCCAGGCCTGGCCAAAACTGTCGAGGTTCAGGCGGCCCATGGCGGCCGTGGCTCCAGTCAGCACGGCCTGGCCCCCGAGGCTGGCCGCGACGCGGTGACTGAGCTGTTCTGCGCCGGCGGCGTGTCCCCCCAGCAGGGGGATGGCAAACCGCCCCTCAGGGTCCACGACCACCACGGCCGGGTCCCTGTCCTTGTCGCTGAGCAGTGGGGCCATCAGGCGGGTCACCAGACCACAGGCCCCAACCACCACGAAGGCGCCGGCGGATGACCATTCGCGCCGCAGACAATCCCGCGGGGAGGGCTCGTCGTGCGGGCCCACCTGGCGATCCAGCAATCCGGCCTGCTGGAGCCGCGTCAGCACCGCCGTGCTCGCCGAGCTGAAGCCCAGCCCCCAGATGCCAGCCCGCTGACCTGCGGCTGGAGCAGTTGTAGGGAGTTGACTCACGCGCCCAGCTTCTGGCGCAGCCCGGCCAGGGGGCCGCTGGGGCGGGGCTTGAGCAATGAGCCGTCAGGATTCACCTGGTTTCGAGCAGATCCCTCCACACTGCTTGACGGCACGATCCGGTCGGGATTGGCCGTTGGGGCCGCCGGTTTGGTGTCTTCCGGGGTGGGGGTGGGCTCGAGAGCGGCGCTGGGCTCGGCAAGGGGTGTTGCGGCCGGTTCGAGGTCCGTCACGACATCCTCTTCCCTGGTCTCGAGGGTTTGTTCGATCGGGGCCGCGGCCGGGGGGATAAGAGTTTCAGGGGTTGACGCGGCCGTTGGCTCCGGATCCGTTGGCGGTTCGGGCAAGGGTTCGGCTTCCACGGTTGGGGCCACGGGGGGGACCTGCGGGGGTGCCTCGGGTTCGCTGGGCGGGGTGGGCGCAGCCTGCACCTCTGGCGGGGCCGTGCCCAAGAGCTGGGCCAGGTCGCTCGCACTGAGGCGACCCTGCTGCCAGACCGGCCCTGGGGCGCTGGGGTCGAGCACCACCTCGGCCACCAGGCTGTTGAAGGGAGGGTTCAGGGCGTCGCCGCGGCCATCCACCAGCTCGAACAGCAGGCTGTTGCTGCCCCTCTCCCAGCCCTTGAGCCAGAGGGGTGCGTTCTGATCCACCAGGAAGCTGTCGCCATTCACGGTGACCCGCAGACGCCAGCTGCCGTCGTTGTCCCGCAGGCCCTGCAGCGGGGCATCGAGCAACAGCCAATCCAGCAGCACCGGTTCCCGGGCCGCCTGGGATGGGGGGCTCACCACCAAGAGCTGGGGGGTGCCGGGCTGGGGAATGGCCAGGGGGTTGGCCGCAACCCGGTGCACCTGGATCTGGGCCGAGGCGCCTGGGCTTTTCACCGCCTCACCCCAGGGGCGGGCCGCATAGGCGGTGATTCTGTGGCTGCCAGGAGACAGGGCCGGCAGCTCCAGCTTGAGATCGGTCACGGCCAGGGGGGGCTGGTCGTCGACCTGCACCACCACGTGGGGTCCAAGGCCGAGGGGGCCAGCGTCCACCAGGGGCCAGTCACGCACCTGCAGTTGCAGGCCAACGGGGCCGCCCGGCAGTACGGCCCCATCCCGCGGCGTCAGGATCGACACCTGCGGGTTGTGGTCGGCCAGGCCCGCCTGAAGTTGTTGCACAGCAGCGGGCGGGGCCACTTCCTGCAAGCGCCCCGCTGGCCCTTCGGCCCTGAGGGGAGCTCCAGCCCCAGGTTGGGCTCGGGTCGGGGAGAGCCGATCGCAGCCGGCTGGGAGCACCAGCACGGCGACCAAAGCCAGATGCAGCAGGGCCAGGCGCAGCAGGGACGCGACCCGACTCCGCCAGTGGTCGTGCCGCCTGGGGCCGTCGCCGGGAAGGGCGGGATGGGTTGCGCTGCCTGCGCCCACGCTGGGTTGCTCAGCTGTTTCTCAGGGCATTCTGCTGGCCCGGGCCACCCCGGGAATCCGAAGCCCCGCCGCCGCCAGCACGGAGTGGCTCGCTCGACAACTTTGGCTGGTTAAGTAATAACGAGAGGGGTAAAAAATGCCCGATCTCAATGATTCTTTCTGTTCTGTAAAGCCCAGTGCTGGCCTGGGAAGCGCCGGGATTGAACCTTTGTAACTGCAGCCCAAAAGTCCTCGGAAGCGGCCTCTATACTTCCGCCAGCGGTCCCCTATCTGGGGCCCCAAGCTCCAGTTGTGGCAAGCGGTTTCACGGTTTCGTGGACTTCTTTCCCGCTGGTGCCCATGGGCGGTTCGGACGCTTCGGCGTCCGGCTCCCATGGGGCCCACTGGTAGGCCCTCCGGCCTGCCTCAGGGGTGGACCCACCACCTCGACCCCGTCCCTCGAGGAACGTCTCGATGACCATCAGCCCACCAGAGCGTGGGGAAAAGGCGAAGGCCATGGTCGACCGGAACCCCGTTCCGGCCACCTTCGAACTGTTCGGCAAGCCCGGCCATTTCGATCGCAGCCTTGCCAAGGGTCCCAAAACCACCACCTGGGTTTGGAACCTCCACGCCAATGCTCACGACTTCGACAGCCACACGAGTGACCTCGAAGAGGTCTCTCGCAAGATCTTTTCGGCTCACTTCGGCCACCTGGCCGTCATCTTTATCTGGCTGAGCGGCGCCTTCTTCCATGGAGCGCGCTTCTCCAACTACACCGGTTGGTTGACCGATCCCCTGCACGTCAAGCCTTCGGCGCAGGTGGTTTGGCCGATTTTTGGCCAGGAAATCCTCAATGGCGATGTGGGTGCCGGCTTCCACGGCATTCAGATCACCTCCGGTCTCTTCCACGTGTGGAGGGCCTGGGGCATCACCAACGAAACCCAGCTGCTGGCCCTGGCCATCGGCGCCCTGGTGATGGCCGGCCTGATGCTCAATGCGGGCGTCTTCCACTACCACAAGGCAGCCCCCAAGCTCGAGTGGTTCCAGAACGTTGAGTCGATGCTCAACCACCATCTGGCCGGTCTGCTTGGTCTGGGCTCCCTCTCCTGGACAGGACACCTTCTGCACGTGTCCCTGCCCACCAACGCGCTGATGGAGGCCATCGACGCCGGCAAGCCGCTGGCGCTCAACGGCAAGACCATCGCCACTTACGCCGACATCCCCCTGCCCCACGAGTTCCTGAATCAGGACGTGATTGCCCAGCTGTTCCCCGGTTTCGGGGCGGGCATCTCAGCCTTCTTCACGGGCAACTGGGCGGCCTACAGCGATTTCCTCACCTTCAAGGGTGGGCTGAATCCCGTGACCGGCAGCCTCTGGATGACCGACATCGCCCATCACCATCTGGCGATTGCGGTGCTGTTCATCGTGGCCGGCCACATGTACCGCACCAACTGGGGCATCGGCCACAGCATCAAGGAGATCCTCGAGGGTCAGAAGGGTGATCCCCTGCTGTTCCCCGCTCCCAACGGTCATGACGGACTCTTCGAGTTCATGACCACCAGCTGGCACGCCCAACTGGCTGTAAACCTGGCTCTGCTGGGTTCGCTGACCATCATCGTGGCCCAGCACATGTATGCGATGCCTCCGTATCCCTACATCGGCATCGACTACCCCACCCAGCTGTCGATCTTCACCCACCACACCTGGATCGGTGGCTTCTTGATCGTCGGTGCCGGCGCCCACGCCGCCATCGCGATGATCCGCGACTACGACCCCGCCAAGCATGTGGACAACGTGCTTGACCGGGTGCTCAAGGCCCGCGATGCCCTGATCAGCCACCTCAACTGGGTGTGCATCTGGCTGGGCTTCCACAGCTTCGGCCTCTACATCCACAACGACACCATGCGTGCCCTGGGTCGCCCCCAGGACATGTTCAGCGACTCCGCCATTGCCCTGAAGCCCGTCTTCGCGCAGTGGATTCAGGGTCTCCACGCCGCCGCCGCCGGCAGCACCGCCCCCAACGCCCTTGCCGGCGTGAGTGAGGTGTTCAATGGCGCTGTGGTGGCCGTGGGAGGGAAGGTGGCTGCCGGTCCGATCCCCCTGGGAACGGCCGACTTCATGGTCCACCACATCCACGCCTTCACGATCCACGTCACCGTGCTGATCCTGCTGAAGGGTGTGCTGTATGCACGGAGCTCCCGCCTCGTTCCTGACAAGGCGAACCTGGGCTTCCGTTTCCCCTGCGACGGCCCCGGCCGTGGCGGCACCTGCCAGGTGTCGGCTTGGGACCACGTGTTCCTCGGCCTGTTCTGGATGTACAACTCCCTGTCGATCGTCATCTTCCACTTCTCCTGGAAGATGCAGAGCGACGTGTGGGGCACCGTCAACGCTGACGGCAGTGTCCAGCACATCACCAACGGCAACTTCGCCCAAAGCGCCATCACCATCAATGGTTGGCTGCGGGACTTCCTCTGGGCCCAGGCCGCACAGGTGATCAACAGCTACGGCTCGAGCTCCAGTGCTTACGGTCTGATGTTCCTGGGAGCCCACTTCATCTGGGCCTTCAGCCTGATGTTCCTGTTCAGCGGCCGCGGCTACTGGCAGGAGCTGATCGAGTCCATCGTCTGGGCTCACAACAAGCTGAGGGTTGCCCCCGCCATCCAACCGCGGGCGCTCTCCATCACCCAGGGCCGTGCCGTCGGTGTCGCTCACTATCTGTTGGGCGGTATCGCAACGACCTGGTCCTTCTTCCTGGCCCGCATCATTGCGGTCGGCTGACCTTTCCTGACCTTTCCCAATGGCAACGAAATTTCCTTCGTTCAGCCAGGGTCTGGCACAGGACCCGACAACCCGCCGTATTTGGTACGGCATTGCCACGGCTCACGATTTCGAGAGCCACGACGGCATGACCGAGGAGCGGCTTTACCAAAAGCTGTTCTCCACCCATTTCGGTCACCTGGCCATCATTGGCCTCTGGGTTTCGGGCAACCTGTTCCATATCGCCTGGCAGGGCAACTTTGAGCAGTGGGTCGCCGATCCTCTGCACGTCCGTCCCATCGCTCACGCGATCTGGGATCCCCACTTCGGCCAGGGCGCCATTGCCGCCTTCACCCAGGCGGGCGCCTCCTCTCCGGTGAACATTGCCTATTCCGGTCTGTACCACTGGTGGTACACGATCGGCATGCGCACCAACGCCGAGCTCTACCAGGGTTCCATCTTCATGATGATCCTGTCGGCTTGGGCCCTGTTCGCCGGCTGGCTCCATCTGCAGCCCAAGTTCCGGCCTTCCCTGGCCTGGTTCAAGAACGCTGAATCCCGCCTCAACCACCACCTGGCGGTTCTGTTCGGTTTCAGCTCCATCGCCTGGACCGGCCACCTGGTTCACGTGGCCATCCCTGAGGCCCGTGGTCAGCACGTGGGTTGGGACAACTTCCTCTCCGTGCTGCCGCATCCCGCCGGTCTGGCTCCGTTCTTCACCGGCAACTGGGGCGTGTATGCCCAGAATCCCGACACTGTGTATCAACAGTTCGGCACGGCTGAGGGCTCAGGCACCGCGATCCTCACCTTCCTCGGCGGGTTCCACCCGCAAACGGAAGCCCTGTGGCTCACGGATATTGCCCACCACCACCTGGCAATTGGTTGCATCTTCGTGATCGCTGGCCACATGTACCGGACCAACTTCGGTATCGGCCATTCGATTCGCGAGATCCTCGAGGCCCACAACCCTCCTAAGGGCACCCCTGGTGATCTCGGGGCCGGCCACAAGGGTCTCTACGACACGATCAACAACTCGCTGCACTTCCAGCTCGGTCTGGCCCTGGCAGCTCTGGGTGTGGTCACCAGCCTGGTGGCCCAGCACATGTATGCGATGCCCTCCTACGCCTTTATCGCGAAGGACTACACAACGCAGGCTGCGCTTTACACCCACCACCAGTACATCGCCATCTTCCTGATGTGCGGTGCGTTCGCCCACGGTGCGATCTTCTTCATCCGCGACTACGACCCGGAAGCCAACAAGGACAACGTGTTGGCCCGGATGCTTGAGCACAAGGAAGCCCTGATCAGCCACCTGAGCTGGGTCTCCCTGTTCCTCGGTTTCCACACCCTGGGTCTCTACGTCCACAACGACGTCGTCGTGGCCTTCGGTACCCCCGAGAAGCAGATCCTGGTGGAGCCCGTCTTTGCCCAATTCGTCCAAGCCGCTTCCGGCAAGGCGATGTACGGCATGGATGTGCTGCTTTCCAACTCTGCGAGCGCCGCCAGCACAACCAGTGCGGTCTATCTGCCCGGCTGGATTGATGCCATCAATGGTGGTAACGACCTGTTCCTGCCCATTGGTCCTGGCGACTTCCTCGTGCACCACGCCATTGCGCTGGGTCTGCACACCACCACCCTGATCCTGGTGAAGGGTGCCCTGGATGCCCGGGGTTCCAAGCTGATGCCCGATAAAAAGGACTTCGGCTATTCCTTCCCCTGCGACGGCCCTGGCCGTGGCGGCACCTGCGACATCAGTGCCTGGGACGCCTTCTATCTGGCAGTCTTCTGGGCCCTGAACACCGTGGGCTGGCTCACCTTCTACTGGCACTGGAAGCACCTCGCCATCTGGCAGGGCAACGTGGCCCAGTTCAACGAATCCAGCACCTATCTGATGGGTTGGTTCCGCGACTACCTGTGGCTCAACTCCTCCCAGCTGATCAACGGTTACAACCCGTTTGGCAGCAACAACCTGGCCGTCTGGTCCTGGATGTTCCTGTTCGGTCACCTGGTGTGGGCCACCGGCTTCATGTTCCTGATCTCCTGGCGCGGTTACTGGCAGGAACTGATCGAGACCATCGTCTGGGCGCATCAGCGCACTCCGCTTGCCAACCTGGTGGGCTGGCGTGACAAGCCTGTGGCGCTCTCGATCGTTCAGGCCCGTGTGGTGGGCCTCGCCCACTTCACGATCGGCTACATCCTCACGTATGCAGCCTTCCTGATCGCTTCCACTTCGGGCAAGTTCGGCTGATCCCAGCTCCCTTGCCCTCTCTTTGAGGGACGACCCAACCCCGGCCTAGGCCGGGGTTTTTTTATGGCAGATCTTCCCAATCGACATCGACACGGCCCTTAGCCAGCCATCCCTTAACGGCTGCTCGCTGCCGGGTAATTCCGTTCGACATACGCCTGCTCTTCGCAGCGCAGTTCGTTGCCATCGGTTTGGGCCCGTTCGCCGTGGAGGCAGGCCACGGTGGATTGGTGTCCTTCACTCCAGCCGCGCCGGAGGGCCGTGGCGGCAGCTTTGGCTTCGGCCGCCTTGCGTTCTTGTGTGGCCGCTCGCTGGGCCTGCTGCTGGCTTGTATTGGGGAGTTGGGCGTCAGGCACGGAAGTCACGGCCCTGGGCTTGGCGGCTTCCCTGCCGCAGGCTGTGAGCAACAGGGCTGCACACAAGAAGGGTGTGCCCAGCCAGGCCGGGTTCACCCAGCGGTTAGGGAAGGGAGCTCGGCCGTTGGGGCGAGGTCTGTGACGGCTGGAACGGACCATGGCGTGCTGAGGCGTTTCCTTCCATTGTTGGCCCGATTCGAGCGGTGCCACAGGGCTGCACTTGGGCAGCGATGTCCCATCAAAAAAGCCCCGCCTGAGCGGGGCTTTAGGTGCCAGGTGGCCGATGCGTTCAGCTGACGCTCCAGACCCCACCGGCGATGTTGACCAGGGGAGAAACAATCGCCGTTCCGGCGAGGAACCAGGCAAAGGCAGCACCGCCACAGCCTCCGAGCCAGAAGCCACTCGCAAATTCAGCCCAGCCAGCCTTGGTGAAGAGGTCTGCGGGTGGATTGTCGATGGTGGCATCCGTGGGCTGAATGTTCGGCCCATTGCCAGCGGTGCCGTAGATCGACAGGCACACGGTGAGGATCGACACCAGGCCGATGGTGGCCAGCAGGCCCGCGGTGCTGGCGTATTCGGTGAGCCGCAGGGGGCCGCAGATGGTGAAGGGTCCGTAGAGGAAGAAGCCATGGGCCATGCCCACTTCCAGGCCGCGCCGATTGGGCGAAAGGGACGGACGGTAGGCCGGCAGGGCATTCAGAAAAGCCCGGCTGAAATAGCTGCTGTTGACGGGGGTGGCCAGATTGCCGACGCAGGGGTCGGCCACGGGGGTCACGGTCATGGTGGCGGGGAAGGTGCGGTGAGGAAGGACAACGGCTCCGGAGAGAGCTCAATCGCGCGCTTCGATCACGTTGAAGAGCAGGGCCATGGCCACGGCTGGGCCGAGGATTCCCACCAGGGGTACAAACACTGAGGGCAACCAGGCGGCAGCGAATTCTCCAGTCATGGCGCGGGCCAATAGCAACCTTCGGTACTGTAAGGAGCTGCCCCAAGCCAGCCCCAACGGCCTTCCTGGGGCGACATAAAAGTTCAATCCATGCATCCTTCTTTGCTTGCTGGTTCGGCGGCCGTTTTGGTGGCCCTGTATTGGGTTCTGGCCCGCCGACGCCCCTCCGTGGCAGCGACCATCGACACCCAGGCGATCGCGGCCCTGAATCGCGCTCAGATCGCCCTCATGGCTCCTGCCCCGGCGGCCAGTGGGCCTTCGCTCCAGCCGCTGCCCAGCCCGGATGGACTGTTGCCCCTGCCTGCCACGGCCCGGGAACGGGCTGCTTTTCGGCAGCGCCTTGCTGAGCAGTTGGGGGGAGATAGTCCCCAGCGCCTGGCGGCCATCGAGGCGGCCCGGCGCTGGGGAGGCCGTCAGACCCTGCCCTTGCTCTATCGCGGCCTGCGGGATGTGGATCCGGCCGTGGTGTTCGCTGCAGCCCAGGCCATGGAGCGCTTCCGGGGACGCAGCACTGCGCGGCCTCCGCTCACTCAGGCGCTGCCGCGCAATGTGTCGCGCACCCGATAGATCGGGCGCCCCTGGCTTTCGTGGTAGGTGCGCATCTGCAGCTCCGCCAGCAGGCCAAAGCAGAACAGCTGCACCCCCGTCAGAAAACTGAGCAGGGCCATCAGCAGCAGGGGGCGATCGCCGATGTCACTGCCCAGTAAGAGCTTTTCGCCGACGAGCCAGAGGCCGACCATGACGCCCAAGCCCATGGCCGCCAGCCCCCCGAAACCGAACACGTGCATCGGCCGGGTGAGAAAGCGCTTCATGAACCACACGGTCAGCAGGTCCATCAGCACCCGGAAGGTGCGATCCAGGCCGTACTTGCTTTGGCCAAAACGCCGGGGGTGGTGGTTCACCTTCACTTCGCTGATCCGCGCCCCTTCGATGAAGGCCAGGGCTGGCAGGAAGCGGTGCAGTTCGCCGTAGAGGTTCAGGTCACTCACCACCTCCCGGCGGTAGGCCTTGAGGGAACAGCCGTAGTCGTGCAGCCGAACGCCGGTGACCCGGGCGATCAGGCGATTGGCGATCCGGCTCGGCAGGAGCCGTTGCAAAGCAGCATCCTGGCGCTGGTGACGCCAGCCACTCACCAGGTCGTAGCCCTGGTTGAGCTCGGCCAATAGCAGGGGTATGTCGGCCGGATCGTTCTGCAGGTCCCCATCGAGGGTGACGATCACGGCCCCGCGGCTGGCATCGAAACCCGCCGCCATGGCAGCGCTCTGGCCGTAGTTGCGCCGCAGCAGCACCGCCACCAGCTCGGGCACGGTGGCCGCCAGGGCGCTGAGCACGTTGGCGGTGCCGTCCTTGGAGCCGTCATCCACCAGCACCAGTTCGAAGGGCAGGTTGAGCACCCGCATGGCGGCCAGCAGTTGGTCCACCAGCTGGGGCAGGCTCTCCTCCTCGTTGTAGAGGGGCACCACCACGGAGAGTTCCGGCACGGGCTGGCTCATCTCCAGGCTGTTTCTGGCGGTGACCCTAAGCGGGCAGCGGGCTGCCGTCATGGCTGTGCATCACCCGCCCGGCGCCGCGCAGTTCCAGCCGGTAGTGGCGGGCCACCGGATCGGGATTGTGGGGCGCAAGGGTGTCGAGGCCAATGCCGTTGCGGCCGTGGGCGCTGCCGGAGCTGTGCAGATAGGTTCCGGCCCCCAGGTGCAAACCCACATGGGTGCAGCGCCGGGGAGGGCCGAAGAAGATCAGGTCGCCGGGGGCCAGCAGCTGGGTGTGGCCGGGTTGCACCGCCACAGGCTGGCAGAAGCGTTCCTGCAGGTAGGCATCGCGGGGAATCCAGATGCCAGCGCTGGCAAAGGCCCGCTGGATCAGGCCAGAGCAGTCGTAATTGGGCCCCAGGCTGCCGCCCCAGAGGTAGGTGTTGGGTTGATCGTGGGCGGCCTTGGCAAAGGTCAGCACCTGGGGCAGCCGCTGGGCGATGGCGCGACGTGTCACGGCTGGTGCCAGGGGGCGCGCACTGGCCACCGCCCGTCCCAGCAGCGCCGCCGGGTCCATCCAGCCGGGGTAGCCATCCTCCAGCAGCCGCACCCGCAGCCGTTGGCCGGGCATGGCTTCCTGCCCGGAGGACAAAATCTGCAGGTGTCGGCCGGCCCAGGCCTGGGTGGCCAGTCCGGCACCCTGGGGCTGGCTGTGCAGGTTGACCGGACCGCTGAGGCGCCAGATCGTGCCGGCCCTCAGCCATTCGGGGGCCGCGGGGGTGCCGCTGGCCAGGTGGAGCGGGTCGATGGTGCCTAATGTCGCCACAACGGTTGCCGGCGGTGATGGCGTTCTACAGCCCAGATCCGGCCATGGGCCAGATCCTGGCCGACCTGGTGCGCGCCCTGGAGCTCGAAGGGCGGCCTGGACTGGCCCAGCAGCTCTCGATCACCTGGGTGCGTTACGACCAGTCCCTGGTCGGCCGTGCTGCCGATCGGGCCCCGGACCAGTTCTGGGCGCTGCCGGTGCAGGGGGCGAGCTGGGCCGGCGAGCGGTTGCGCTATCCCGCCAGCGTGGTGAAGTTGGTGTATCTGGTGGCGGCCGAGGCCTGGCGCCAGGCCGACCTGCTGGAGGAGACGCCGGAGCTGCGGCGCGCGCTGGCCGACATGATCCGCGATTCCAGCAATGACGCCACGGGGCTGGTGCTGGATCTGCTGAGCGGCACCACCAGCGGTCCGGCCTTGCCTGCGGAGCGGATGGCCTCCTGGGTGGAGCAGCGTCAAGTGGTGAACCGCTGGCTGGCGGAGCTCGGCTGGCCGGAGCTCGAGGGCTGCAATGCCTGTCAGAAAACCTGGGGGGATGGCCCCTACGGCCGTGAACGGGAGTTTTATGGCGCCCAGCTGGAGAACCGCAATCGCCTGAGCACCGATGCCGTCGCCCGTCTGCTGCAGGGGGTGATGGCGTCGGCCCTGGTCTCTCCTCCAGCCGGAGCACGGATGCGCGCGGTGCTGTCCCGCAGCCTGGATCCGGCCCAACGGGCCGCCGATCCGGAGAACCAGGTGGATGGGTTCATCGGCGAAGGGCTGCCGGCCGGCAGCCGGCTCTGGAGCAAGGCCGGCTGGATGAGCCAGGCGCGCCACGATGCGGCCTACGTGGAAGGGGCCGGCGGGGCGTCGCCGTTCCTGTTGGTGATTTTCACTGAAGGGCAGGCTTGCGCCCGGGATACCCAACTGCTGCCCGAATTGGCCTCCCGGTTGGCCGAGGTCTGCGGCCATGCAGCTGAAGGGGGGCGCGGGTGAGCCCTCCTTCAGCCTGTCAACCGGGTTCAAACGGAGAGGGAGGGATTCGAACCCTCGACAGATGTTGCCACCTGTAACTCCTTAGCAGGGAGCCGCTTTCAACCACTCAGCCACCTCTCCAGGGGGCCCGATGAGCTTATCAGTGAGCCCCATCGTTGGGGCCCTCCCAGGCGGCCTGGGCAGCGGTGAGTCGTGGTAGCCGGTGCTTGAACCCGCAAAGGATTTCCCAGGGGATGGTCTGGCAGCGGTCGCTCCAGTCGGAGGGGGTGATCTGTTGGTCACCGTCCCGGCCCAGCAAGGTCACCACCGAGCCCACGTCCAGGCCCGGGCAGTCGGTGACATCGAGCACCAACTGGTCCATGGTGATGGCCCCCACCTGGGGCAGGCGCTGGCCCTGGAACAGCACCTCAAGCTGGTTGGACAGCTGGCGCGGCACACCATCGGCGTAGCCGATGCCCACCACCGCCAAGCGGCTGGGCCGGGAGGTGTGGAACCGGTGGCCGTAGCTCACCCCCACTCCCGCACCCACCTCCCGGATCAGGCTCACCCGGGCGTGCAGGGTCATGGCCGCCTCCAGGGGGATGGCGCCGGCCAGGTGGGCGGCGGGGCTGTGGCCGTAGAGGGCGAGCCCCACCCGCACCAGGTCGTAGTGGAGCCCGGCGCTGCGCAGGGTGCCCGCGGAGTTGGCCAGGTGGCGGCTGCCTGCCTGCAGGCCGAGGTCGTGCAGGGCGCGCAGCACCGTGTCGAAGCGCTGCTGCTGTTGATGGGTGAGGCCATCGTCCTCGAGGGGGGCGGCATCGGCGCTCGCCAGGTGGGAATACACGCCCTTGAGTTCAACGGCCTCCAGCTCCGCCAGGGCCGTCACCAGTCTGGGTCCCTCCTGCCAATCGGCCCCAAGCCGCGCCATGCCGGTATCGAGTTTCAGCTGCAGGGCCATGGACCGGCCCTGGCCGCTGGCGAGGTTCTGGCAGAGCAGGGCTTCCCGCATGCCGCTGATGGTGGGCATCAGTTGCCAATGGAGGCAGCAGCGCAGTTCTTCCACCTGGCTGAGGCTGCCCAGCACCAGAACCGGCGCCTGGATTCCGGCCCGGCGCAGTTCGATGCCCTCGGCCAGGGTGGCGACGCCGCATTCGCTGGCCCCGCCGGCCAGGGCGGCCCGGGCCACCGGCACCGAGCCGTGGCCGTAGCCATCGGCTTTGACCACGGCCATCAGGCTGGTGCGGGGGCCGATGCAGCGTTTGAGGCTGCGGGCATTGGCGGTAATCGCCGCGGTGTCCACTTCCACCCAGGCCCGTTGGCGGGCCATCTCGGCCTCGGCGGCCGCACCGTTCCAACTGGCCTGGGTGGATGTGGTGGCCTGGGTCACGGATCCCACCGAAGATTGCGCCTAGCATGCCGCCCAACACGGGTGCTGGCATGGGCCACGTTCTCGTTCTGAATGCGTCCTACGAGCCCCTCAACATCACTACCTGGCGCCGTGCCGTGGTGATGGTGCTGAAGGGGAAGGCCGAGGGGCTTGAACATGATCCGGCCCGCAGGATTCGCGACGATACCTGGCTGCCCACGGTGATCCGGCTGCGCCATTACGTGCGGGTGCCCTACAAACCACTGCCGCTCACCCGCCGCAACCTCTTCCATCGCGATGGCCACCGTTGCCAGTACTGCGGCACCTGCAGCGACCAGCTTTCGGTGGATCACGTGGTGCCCCGCAGCCGGGGTGGCCTCGACACCTGGGAGAACGTCACCACCGCCTGCTTGCCTTGCAATGTGCGCAAGGGCAACCGCACGCCCCGGGAGGCGGGCATGCCCCTGGCCAGGCAGCCCCATCGCCCCCTCAGCAGCCTCAACTTCGAGGCCAGTCGCCACATCTCTGCCGGCCTGCATGGGGAGTGGGCCAAGTATGTGATCGGCGCCTGAGCCGATCAGCGGGCCACCTCCTCGGCCAGTTCTTCCAGTTGGCGGCTCTGGTCTGCGGCGATGCAGGCCCCGATCAGATCGTGCAACTGGCCATTGAGCACGGGCTCCAGGGAAAAGTTGCGGCCCAGGCGGTGGTCGGTGGTGCGGTTGTCTTTGTAGTTGTAGGTGCGGATCTTTTCGCTGCGATCGCCGCTCCCCACTTGGGCCAGCCGGGCAGAACGCTCCTGGGCATTGGCCTCGGCCAGTTGGCGCTCGTAGAGCTTGGCGCGCAGGATCTCGAAGGCCCGTTCGCGGTTTTGCAGTTGGGAGCGTTCCTGGGTGCAGAACACCCGGATGCCAGTGGGTTTGTGCAGCAGGTCCACCGCCGTTTCCACCTTGTTGACGTTCTGACCGCCCGCACCGCCGGAGCGGGCGGTGCTGATCTCAATGTCGGTGGGATCGATCTGCACCTCCACGGGGTCGGCTTCCGGCATCACGGCCACAGTGGCAGTGGAGGTATGCACCCGGCCCTGGGATTCGGTGGCGGGCACCCGTTGCACCCGGTGCACGCCAGCCTCGAATTTCAACTGGCTGAACACCCCCTCCCCCTGGATGGCCAGGATCAGTTCTTTGTACCCCCCCAGTTCCGCTTCTGAGGCGCTCACCGGCTCCACCCGCCAGCCCACGCTCTGGGCATACCGCTCATACATGCGGGCCAGATCGCCGGCCCAGATGGCCGCCTCATCACCCCCTGCGCCGGCTCGGATCTCCAGCATCACGCTGCGCTCGTCCCGGGGATCCCGCGGCAGCAGGGCCAGGGTGAGCCGGTCGCGCAGGCTGCTGATGGCGGTTGCCAGGCTG
This sequence comes from Cyanobium sp. FACHB-13342, assembly GCF_014697415.1. Lineage (GTDB taxonomy): Bacteria > Cyanobacteriota > Cyanobacteriia > PCC-6307 > Cyanobiaceae > Cyanobium_A. The sequence continues at coordinate 42,748 of NZ_JACJRT010000004.1, forward strand.
GCGAGCTCGTCGGTGGCGAGCTCTTCCATGGCGGGGTCGCCTCGATGCTCCTTCAGCAGGGCGCGGGCTTCCTGCTCTTCCAGTTCGAGCTTCTGGAGTTGCTGGTGGTCCTGCACCAAGGGCTCCAGGCGGGCGCGCTCCTGGGCGATCGCCTGCAGCTGGCTGGGGTTGGAGGCCACGGCGGGATCGGCCAGCTGCCGTTCGAGGGTCTCGAAGGTGCGGCGGGCCGTGTCCAGGCGCTCATGCAGCAGGGAGGGGTCCATCGGCGGGGCGGAGCGGGGCCTGGAGGGCTCCAGACAAGACAAAGCCGGATGCCCGAAAGCACCCGGCCAGGGGATTGGAAGTCAATCGCGATCAGGCCAGGCCGAACTCAGGCTTCGGCTGCTGCAGGGGTGGCTTCAGCGGCGGCAGCTGGGGCCGGGGCTTCGCTCTTGGCGGCCTTTTTGGCGCCCGAGCTGGAGCCGGCTTCGGCTCCGCCCATGCCGTACTTGCGCATGAAGCGGTCCACCCGACCCTCGGTGTCCAGGATCTTCTGGGTCCCGGTGTAGAAGGGATGGTTGCCACTCCACACGTCGACGTGGATCTCGGGCGAGGTGGAGCCGGTGGTCATGACCACCTCTCCGTTGCAGATCACCTTGGCATCGGGGTACCAGGTGGGATGGATGTCGGCCTTGGGCATGGCAGGAAGGGGCTGATGGCGAAGAGAAGAAATCAGCGCTTGGAGAACTGAGGAGCCTTACGGGCTTTCTTCAGGCCGTACTTGCGGCGCTCCTTGGCGCGCGGGTCGCGGCTGAGGTGGCCTTCGGTCTTGAGCGGTTTGCGGTTGTCGGGGGACAGGTCGCACAGGGCCCGGGCGGCGCCCTGCTTGATGGCATCGGCCTGGCCGGTCAGGCCACCACCGCGCACATTGACCAACAGGTCATACTCGGCGGCCAAGCCGAGGGTCTGCAGGGGGGCTTTCACCGCCGCCAGGTAGACGGGGTTGTAGTTGAGGTAGTTATCGCCAGGGCGACCGTTGATGGTGACGGTGCCGTTGCCGGGAACCACACGCACGCGGGCAACGGCGGTCTTGCGACGACCCGTACCCCAGTAGACGACTTTGTTGGTGCTCATTGGGCTGCGGTGGCGGGATCGAGGGCGAGAACCTGGGGCTGCTGGGCGGCATGGGGATGCTCGGTGCCCTTGTAGACCTTCAACTTGCGGAACAGCTGACGGCCCAGGGCGTTGTGGGGAAGCATGCCCTTGATGGCCTTCTCCACAATGCGCTCGGGGATCCGGGCCTGGAGGTGCTCGAAGGTTTCGGTTTTCATGCCACCGGGCCGGCCCGAATGGCGTCGGTAGATCTTTTGGGTGGGCTTGTTACCGCTCACCCTCACCTTGTCGGCGTTGATGACGATCACAAAGTCGCCGGTGTCGAGGTGGGGGGTGTAGCAGGGCTTGTTTTTGCCGCGCAACACCTGGGCCACTTCGCTGGCCAGGCGACCGAGGGTCTGATTCTCCGCATCCACCAGATACCACTGGCGGTCAAGGGAATCAATGGAGGGCAGGGGGGTCTTGTTCATGTCGCCTGATCAGGCACCGGCAGGCCGGAAGTTGGGGCAGGACAGCTGGTCGTTGGAAACCCAACGCCCGGTTTCAGTGACCTTACCGCCTGGCCTGCGCGCCCCCGGATGGCAGCGGCGCGGGTTGGGCGGACGGGACGGCTGAAGCAGGCTGGAGATCCGGTGAATCGGAGGTCTCGAGCTGAAACCGCGGTTGGCAATCATACCAGGCGGGTCTGGGGAAGACTTCGCTGGGATAGCCCACCCGCAGCAGGCACAGGCCCTGGGGCGGCGCGGCCTCCTTCACCTCCACCCGGCGGCACTCCCGCCAGCGGCGTTCGAAGGCCATGCGGCTGAGCCGGCCCTCGCCCACCGCCACCAGCTGGCCCATCACGAGGCGCACCATGCCGTAGAGGAAGCCGCTGGCCTGCAGCTCCACCGTGATCAGGTCACCCTGGCGCTCCAGGCACACCTCCTGCAGGGTCGTGCGTCCATGGGCCCGGCGGCTGCCGGCCCGCTGGAAGGCCGAGAAATCGTGCTCCCCCAGCATGGCCTCGAGGGCCAGGCCCATCGCCTGGTCGTCGAGCCGTTGCTGGTATCGCTGCCAGCTCCAGGGGGCCAGGAACAGATTGGGAGTGCGGGCGTTGAGGATCGTGTAGCGGTAGCGCCGGTAGGTGGCGCTGAAGCAGGCGTGCCAGGTGTCGGGCACCGCTGCGGCTGCCCGGATACGAATCGAGCTCGGCAGCCGTCCGTTCAGGGCCTTGGGCCAGCGCTCCGGCGGGATGGGCCCGGCGCTGTCGAAGTGCACCACCTGGGCCGCGGCGTGCACCCCGGTGTCGGTGCGGCCGGCTGCCATGGTGCGGGCGGGGCCATGGGGCTCCAGCCCGGCGATCGCGCTCTCCAGGGTCTCCTGCACGCTGGGGGCATTGCGCTGGCGTTGCCAGCCGCAGAAGGCACTGCCGTCGTATTGCAGGCAGAGGGCGATCCGGTGCAGGGAAGGGTCGGGGGGAAGGGCCGGCTCCATTAAAAAACCGCGGTGGATGGTCTCCACCGCGGCGCTGTTAACGAGCCCTCGGGGGACTCAAACCAGCTCGATGATGGCCATTTCGGCATTGTCGCCACGGCGGGGCACGGTGCGGATGATCCGGGTGTAGCCGCCCTGGCGCTCGCCATAGCGTTCCTGGGCCTTGTCAAACAGGGCGTGGACCAGCTGCTTGTCGTAGATGTAGCCGATGGCCCGGCGACGGGCCGCCAGGCTGCCGTCCTTGGCCAGGCTGATCATGCGCTCGGCTTCATCGCGGAGGGCCTTGGCCCGGGCCTTGGTGGTGGTGACCCTGCCTTCGCGAATCAACTGGGTGGTGAGACCACGCAGCATGGCTTTGCGTTGGTCGGCGGGGCGTCCCAGCATGGGGACTCGGCACTGGTGTCGCATGGGACTGGGGCTGGTGAGATGGCGTGTCGGGAAACGGGGCCGCCGGTCAGGCGCTGGTGCGGCTCTGGGGCAGGGTGATGCCGATGCGCTCCAGCGCTTCGATCACCTCATCGGCTGACTTGGAGCCGAAGTTCTTGATCTCCAGGAGATCTTCGTAGCTGAAGCCCATCAGGTCGGACACGGAGTTGACCTGGGCGCGCTTCAGGCAGTTGTAGGCCCGCACCGAGAGGTTGAGCTCTTCGAGGGGAATCTGGGCCTCGGCGGAAGGCTCCGGCTCAAGGCCAGGCTCCTCCACCATGGTGAGGCTGGCCAGGGGCTGGAACAGGGCGATCAGTTGGTTCGCGGCCTGGGCCATGGCGTCGTCGGGGGTGACGCTGCCGTTGGTTTCGATCTCCAGGCGCAGCCTTTCGCGGGCGGAGCCGCCCTCACCCACGGCGGTTTCGTCGACGGTGTAATTGACGCGGCGCACCGGTTTGAACACCGCATCGATCTGGAGCAGGTCGATGGCACTGGTGTCTTCGCTGTGGCGATCGACGGGCCGGTAGCCCACGCCGCGCTCCACATGCACTTCCATTTCCAGGCTGTGGCCTTCGGCCACGGTGGCGATCAGCCGGTCGCCGTCGATCACCTGCACCTGGGAGGAGAACTGCAGGTCGGCGGCGGTCACCGTGGCCGGACCATTCACCACCAGACGGCCGATCTCCAGTTCGCGATTGCGGCTGTTGACGGAGATCTGCTTGCAGTTGAGCAGGATGTCGAGCACGTCTTCCCGCACACCGGGCACGGTGGCGTACTCGTGGTTGACACCGGAGATCCGCACGGCGGTGATGGCGCTGCCTTCCAGGCTGCCAATCAGGACGCGCCGGAGGGCGTTGCCGAGGGTGGTGGCCTGGCCGCGATCGAGCGGGCCGATCAGGAAGGTGCCGGTCTGGGACCGGTCTTCGGCGACCTGGTGCTCAATCCGATCAATTTGGTAGTGCAGCACGGTCTGAAGGGTCGAAAGGGTGAAGGAAGCCCCGGGGGCAAGCACGAGACGACGGGTCAGACGCGACGGCGCTTGGAGCGACGGCAGCCGTTGTGGGGCAGCGGCGTCACGTCGCGGATCAGGGTGATTTCCAGGCCGGCGACCTGCAGGGCGCGAATGGCGGTTTCGCGGCCGGAGCCGGGGCCACGCACCAGCACTTCGATCTGGCGCATGCCCTGCTCAAGGGCACGGCGGGCAGCGGCCTCGGCGGCGGTCTGGGCGGCGAAGGGGGTGCCCTTGCGGGCTCCCTTGAAACCACTGGCGCCGGCGGAGCTCCAGGAGATCACCTCACCGGCCGTGTCGGTGATCGACACGATGGTGTTGTTGAAGGTGCTCTGGATGTGCGCCACGCCGTTGGGCACGTTGCGCTTCGTTTTCTTGGCGCCGGATTTTTTGGCTGGCTTTGCCATGGCGGAAAGGCCTGCTGGTGCAGGAGGTGATCAGAGAACGTGAAGGGGGTCGCTCTGGTGACGCCGGGAGCTCGAACGGGTGAACTGACCGGAGGGACAGAACCTGAACAGCGGTTGGCGGCAGGGCGAGGGGCAGAGAGAGGAAGGCGGAACGCCTTACTTCTTCTTGCCGGCCACGGTTTTACGGGCACCCCGGCGGGTGCGGGCGTTGGTGCGGGTGCGCTGGCCACGCACGGGCAGGCCCATGCGGTGACGCCGGCCGCGGAGGCAGCCGATGTCCTGCAGACGCTTGAGGGCCATGCCCTCCTGGCGGCGCAGGTCGCCCTCCAGGGTGAAGCTCTCGGCGGCGCCCCGCAGCTTCTGGACGTCGGCGTCGCTGAGGTCCTTCACCCGGATGTCCGGGTTGACCCCGGACTTGGCCAGGATCTTCTGGGCACGGGTGAGACCGATGCCATACACATAGGTGAGGGCGATCTCAACGCGCTTTTCGCGAGGGATATCAACGCCGGCAATCCGAGCCACGTGGGAAATCGATGAGGGGGCAGGAGGCCCCGCCGAGGCGGAGCGGGAAGGAAGGGTTGGGCAGCTGGCCCCCAGGCGGGGCTGGCCGGGGCTGGTCAGCCCTGGCGCTGCTTGTGCTTGGGATTGGTGCAGATCACCATCACCCGGCCATGGCGACGGATCACCCGGCACTTGTCGCACATCTTCTTGACTGAGGCACGCACCTTCATGGGCGTTGTGCTCTCCGAATTTGCAAACCGACAACCTACCACACGGGTCAACGCCCTCCTGGACTCAACCCAGCAGGCCGGTGATGCGCGCGGCGATCTCATCCACCAGGCCGTTGGCCTCTACGGCCTGGAGCAGCCCCTTCTCCTCGTAATAGCGGATCAGGGGGGCCGTCTGCTCGCGATAGACCTCCAGGCGGTGACGGATCACGGCTTCGTTGTCGTCGGCGCGGCCCCGGGCCAGCAGGCGCTGGATCAGCACGGCGTCATCGAGTTCCATCAGCACCACCAGGTCGATCGGTTGCTGCAGCTCGTCGAGCAGGGCGCCCAGGGCTTCGGCCTGGGCGCGGTTGCGCGGGAAGCCGTCGAGCAGCCAGCCGCCGCCGCCGCTGGCCGCCTGCGCTTCCAGGCGGCTGCGCACGATGGCCAGCACCAGCGCATCGCTCACCAGTTCCCCGCGGGCCATCACCGCTTCGGCTTCCTGGCCGAGGGCGCTGCCGGCGGCCACTTCAGCCCGCAGCAGATCGCCGGTGGAGAGGTGAAGCAGGTTGTGGCCTGCGGCCAGCTGCTGGGCCTGGGTGCCCTTGCCGGCTCCGGGGGGGCCGAGGAACAGGAGACGTTGCTTCATGGCAGGGGAGGAAGCGGGGATGGAGACGGAGAAGGGAGGACCGGAGTGCGGCGCATCACTGCCGCACCATGCCCTCGTAGCGCTGGGAGATCACGTAGGTCTGCACCTGCTTGGCGGTGTCGATTGCCACCCCCACCAGGATCAGCAGGGAGGTGGCGCCCAAGCCCTGGAAGGTGCGCACCTGGGTGGCACCCTCTACGGCGGAGGGGATGATCGCCACGGCGCCGAGGAAGACGCCGCCCAACAGGGTGAGCCTGTTCTGCACGCCGCTGAGATAGTTCGCCGTAGCCGAGCCTGGGCGAACTCCTGGGATCGCCACGCCACTGCGTTTGAGGTTGGTGGCAATGTCCACCGGATTGACGGTGAGCGAGGCGTAGAAGAAGCCGAAGCCGCAGATCAGGGCAAAGAACACCAGGGCGTAGAGCCAGGGGGTGCTGCTGTTGGGGTTGAGGTAGCCCGCCAACTGGATCAGCCAGGGGCTGCGGGTGAGGTTGGCGATCGTGAGCGGCAGGAACACCACCGCCGAGGCGAAAATGATCGGCATCACGCCGCCGGCGTTGAGCTTGAGCGGCAGGTAGCTCTGGCGTGCGGAGAGCATGCCCGCCCCGCCCACTTGGCGCTTGGCGCTCACGATCGGGATCCGGCGGTTGCCCTCCTGCACGAAGATGATTCCCACGATCGTGAGCAGGAAGACCAGCACCAGCACCACGATGCCGCCGACGGTGCTGCGGTCTCCGCTCTGGGCCAGCTCGATGGTGGAGCCCAGCGCCTTGGGCAAGGTGGCCACGATGTTCACGAAGATCACCAGGGAGGCCCCTTGGCCGATGCCCCGCTCGGTGATCACCTCACTGATCCACATCACCACCATGGAGCCGGTCACCAGGGCCAGGGCTGTCTGGATGACGAACACAGGCTCCGAGAGTCCTTCGGTGGCGTACTGCCGCAGGATCAGGGCAAACACCAGGCTCTGCAGGATGCCCCAGCCCAGGGCGACATAACGGGTGATCTGGGCGATCTTGCGGCGGCCGGCCTCGCCTTCGTTCTTCTGGAGGTCTTCCAGCTGGGGCAGGGCTGCGGTGAGCAGCTGGATGATGATCGAGGCGTTGATGAAGGGCAGGATCCCGAGGGCGAAAATCCCCAGGGTGGAGAGGCCGCCTCCGGTGAAGATGTCGAGGAAGCCGATCAGCTGGCCGCCACGGGAGAGGAACTCCTGGAAGGCCACCCGGTCGATGCCGGGCATCGGGATGTAGATGCCAAGCCGCACCAGCAGCAGCAGGCCGAGGGTGGTGAGCACCCGGTCGCGCAGGCCCTTCGACTGGATCAGTTGGCTGAGAATTTCCCCAGCACTGGGGTTGCGACCCCGGCTAACAAGCATGGCGGCGTGTGGTGGGCATGAAAAAACCGCCCGCCGGACTCTGGGAACGATCCCCGAATCCGCTGGACGGCTCAGACCTTAGGGCGGAGGGCCCCAAGGGGATCAGATGACTTCGCAGCTGCCACCGGCAGCTTCGATCTTGGCGCGGGCGCTGGCGGTGAAGGCAGCCGCCTGCACGGTCAGCTTGACCTTGAGGTCCCCGTTGCCCAGCACCTTCAGGGGGTGCTTGGGGCTTGTGACCAGGCCGTCCTTGACCAGGGAATCGAGGCTCACGGTGCTGCCGGCTTTGCAGTCGGCCAGCTTGGCCACGTTGATGATCGTGAATTCCTTCTGGTTGACCAGCTCAAAGTGCTTGAGCTTGGGGATGCGCCGGTAGAGGGGCATCTGGCCGCCCTCGAAGCCGGGCCGGGTGGGGCGACCGGAGCGGGACTTCTGGCCGCGCATGCCGAAACCGCAGCTGGCGCCCTGGCCGGCGGCGATGCCGCGGCCCTTGCGGAGCTTGCGGCGTCGGGCGCCGGCGTTGGGTTTCAGCGACTGGAGATTGATGCTCATGGCGAGGCCTCAGGAGTAGATCTGCTCAAGGGAGATGCCCCGCTCCTTGGCGGTCTCCTTGTGGGTCCGCAGGGCGGACAGGGCCTCCATCGCAGCGCGGGCGTTGTTCAGGGGGGTCTTGGAGCCGAGGCGCTTGGCCAGGACGTTCTTGATGCCGGCCAGTTCGAGCACCGTGCGGATCGAGCCCCCCGCGATCACACCGGTACCGGGGGCGGCCGGGCGGATCAGCACGCTGGCGGCGCCATCGCGGCCGTTGCTGAGGGTCGGGATGGAGCTGTGGCGGGTGAGGGGCACCTTCACCAGGTGCTTCTTGCCATCGGCCACGCCCTTGCGGACGGCACCGATCACATCGCCGGCCTTGCCGACGCCCACGCCCACCTGGCCCTTCTCGTTGCCGACGACAACGATGGCCCGGAAGCTCATCTTCTTGCCGCCTTTCACGGTCTTGGAGACGCGGCGGATTTGCACCACCCGCTCCTGCCATTCGGAGTCGCGCTCTTGACCGCCGCGACGGTTGTCGCGCCCGCGGCCCCCACCGCGGCGGCTGTCGCCACCCCGGCCCTCACCGCGGCCACCCCGGCGTTCCTGCTGGCCTTCGGCCGCTGCAGGCACATCCGATGCGGCCGGAATGTCGTTGGACTGAACTTGATCGTTGGTTTCGGTCATGGTGAGAGCAGGGATCAGAACTGAAGGCCCGCTTCCCGGGCGGCGTCAGCCAGGGCCTTGACCCGGCCGTGGTACAGGTTGCCGCCGCGATCGAAGACCACCTGCTGGATGCCCTTGGCAAGGGCCCGTTTGGCAACCAGCTCACCCACGGCCACGGAGGCATCGCAGGTGGCGCTGGTGGTGAGGCTGGTGCGCAGGTCCTTGTCGAGGGTCGATGCCGCACAGAGGGTGTTCTGGGCGTCGTCGTCGATGACCTGGGCGTAGATGTGGTTGTTGGAGCGGAACACGGCGAGCCTGGGACGGGCAGCCGTGCCAGTGAGCTGGCGACGCAGGCGGCGGTGACGCTTCTGGGTCTGCTGTTTGCGGGAGATGGAAGACATGGCGATACAGGGTAACGACGCTCAGGCAGACCTCATTTCTTACCGGTCTTACCGGCCTTGCGCAGGATGCGCTCACCCTCGTACTTGATGCCCTTGCCCTTGTAGGGCTCGGGCGGACGAATGGCGCGCACCTTGGCAGCTTCGTTGCCCACCAGTTCCTTGTTGGCCCCGGAGACCAGCACGGTGGTGTTGCCCTCAACGGCGAAGGTGACGCCCTCGGGGGGCACCATCTCCACCTGGTGGCTGTAGCCGGCAGAGACCACCAGCTTTTTGCCCTGGACGGCGGCGCGGTAGCCCACACCGACGATTTCCAGCTTGCGGGTGTAGCCCTGGCTGACGCCTTCCACCATGTTGGCGACGAGCGTGCGGCAGAGACCGTGGCGCTCACGGGAGCGGCGCGTTTCGCTGCTGGGGCTCACCACCAGGGTGTTGCCGTCCTGGGAGATCTGCACCCCATCGGGCAGGGTGCGGCTGAGTTCGCCCTTCGGGCCCTTCACGGTGACGGCCAGGCCATTGAGGCTGACGCTCACCTTGTCGGGGAGGGGAATCGGCGCTTTACCAATACGAGACATGGATCAACCTCCCAGGATCAGTAGACGTAGCAGAGCACTTCGCCACCGACACCCTGCTTGCGGGCGTCGCGGTCGCTCATCACTCCCTTGGAGGTGGAGATGATGGCCACTCCCAGGCCGCCCAACACTTTGGGCAGCTGGCGATTGTTCTTGTAGATGCGCAGGCCTGGCTTGCTGACCCGCTGCACGGAGCGGATCGTCGGCTGGCGGTGCTTGCCGCTGTACTTGAGCTCGACAACCAGGTGCTTCTGCACGCCCTCACCTTCTTCGGTGATGGCGGCGATGAAGCCCTCCTGCTGCAACACGTTGGCGATGTTGCGCACCAGACGGGAAGCAGGGATCTTGGTGGTCTCGTGACGCTTCTCACTCGCATTGCGGATGCGGGTGAGCATGTCGGAAATCGGGTCGTGATTGGCCATGGTCGGGTCCGAAGAGGGCTCAGTTGCTGCGGAACGGCATTCCCATCTCGCGGAGGAGGGCCCGGCCCTCTTCGTCGTTACGGGCGTTGGTCACGATCGTGACGTCCATACCTCGGATCGCATCGATTTTGTCGAAGGAGATCTCGGGGAAGATGATTTGCTCGCGGATTCCCAGGGTGTAGTTCCCCCGACCGTCAAAGCTCTTGGGGCTCACGCCGCGGAAGTCGCGGATGCGAGGCAGGGCCAGGTGAATCAGGCGCTCCAGGAAGGCGTACATCCGCTCGCCCCGGAGGGTGACGGCCACGCCGATCGGCATGCCCTGACGGATCTTGAAGCCGGCGATGGCCTTTTTGGCCCGGGTCACCACCACCTTCTGGCCGGTGATCGTGGCCAGCTCGGTGATCGAGGCCTCAAGGGCCTTGGCGTTCTGGGCGGCCTCGCCGAGGCCCCGGTTGACGGTGACTTTCACCACCTTCGGGACTTCGTGGATGTTGGAGAGATTCAGCTCCTTGAGGAGTTTCGGTTGAATCGTCTCCCGGTAGCGCTGTTTCAGTGACATGACGGGGGAGGGGTTGCGCTTCTGGTCGGGGTCAGAAGGCGGACAGGGAACGGGAGAAAGGTGAAGGAAGGAAGAAGCAGGAGATCAATCCAGAACTTCGCCGGTTTTTTTCAGCCGACGCTTCTTGGTGCCATCCTTTTCCACCACGATCTCCACCCGGCTGGCCACCTGTTTGGTGGTGGAGTAGAGCATCACATTGGAGGCGTGCACGGAGGCTTCCTCCGTGACGATCCGGCCGGATTCGCCTTCCTGGGTGGGTTTGACGTGGCGGGTGCGGAGGTTGATGCCCTGCACCACCACCCGGTTGTCGTAGGGCAGGGTGCGGAGCACTTCGCCGGTCTTGCCCTTGTCCTTGCCAGCGATCACCTGAACGGTGTCGCCTTTCTTGAGGCGCATTTTGATGCGCTCAGGGGACTTGGCTTTGGGGGTTGCGGTGGCCATCTCAGATCACCTCCGGGGCGAGGGACACAATCTTGGTGAAGTTGCGCTCGCGCAGCTCCCGGGCCACGGGCCCGAAGACGCGGGTGCCCTTGGGGTTGTTGTCGTTGCCCAGGATCACGGCGGCGTTGTCGTCGAACCGGATTGAGTTGCCCGTGTCGCGGCGCAGGGTGGCCTTGGTGCGGACCACAACGGCCTTGACCACGTCCGACTTCTTCACGCCCATGTTGGGCATGGCGTCTTTGACGGCTGCAACGATCACATCACCCACGTGGGCGTAGCGACGGTTGGTACCGAGCACCCGGATGCACTGGATGCGCTTGGCGCCGCTGTTATCAGCGACGTTCAGAAAGGTTTCCTGTTGGATCATTGGGGGTTGTCCTCAACCGACGGTGGTGTTGGTGAGAACTTCAGCCACGGTCCAGCGCTTGGTGCGGCTGAGCGGGCGGGTCTCGGTGATGCGAACCCGGTCGCCCACTTTGCAGCTGTTCGCTTCGTCGTGGGCTTTGTAACGGGTGGTGCGGCTGACCGTCTTTTGATAGATGGGGTGGGGGAAGCGGTTTTCCACCGCCACCACCACCGTTTTGTCCATCTTGTCGCTGACGACGGTGCCGACCCTTTCCTTGAGTGCCATGGGATCGAGGGGGGGTATCAGGAGGCTGAATCAGCCGTGGCGGCGGAGCGCAGTTGCTCCTTCTGCACCGTCAGCAGGTGGGCCAGCTTGATGCGGGCTTCCTTGAAACGGTGCGGGTTTTCCAGGCGGCGGGTGGCCTGCTGGAAGCGCAGCTCAAACAGCTCGCGCCGGGTGGCGTTGACCTGTTCGTTGATTTGGTCACCGCTGAGCTTGCGCACGTCGGCGATGTTGGGTCTTGCCATTGGATCAGGCCTCCACAGGGGCTGCAGTGTCCTGATCCGCCAGGCTCAGGAATTTGGTCTTCAGGGGGAGCTTGTATTGCGCCAGGCGCATGGCTTCCTTGGCGATTTCGGGGGTGATTTCGGCACCCCCCATCTCGAACAGAATCCGACCCGGCTTGATGACGGCCACCCAGAATTCCGGGTTGCCCTTACCGGAACCCATTCGGGTTTCGGCGGCGCGCATGGTGACGGGCTTGTCGGGGAAGATCCGGATCCAGATCTTGCCGCCCCGCTTGACGTGGCGGGTCATGGCTCGGCGGCTGGCCTCAATCTGGCGGGAGGTGATCCAGCCACATTCCTGGGCCTGCAGGGCAAACTCACCGAAGGCAATGGTGTTGCCGCGGGTGGCGACACCGCGCATGCGGCCTCGCTGTTGCTTGCGGAATTTGACGCGTCGTGGACTCAGCATGGTTCAGGGCTCCTGATCACTCTTTGTTAGAGCGGTCTTCAAACTGTTGCGGCTGCCGGCTGGTCCGGCGGCGGGGGGCAGCACCCACGGGCAGCTGCTCTTTCTGGCCAGGCAGCACCTCGCCCTTGAACACCCACACCTTGATGCCGAGCACCCCATAGGTGGTGCTGGCCAACTTGGTGGCGTAGTCGATGTCGGCGCGCAGGGTGTGCAGGGGCACACGACCTTCGCGGGTCCATTCGGTACGGGCGATTTCGGCGCCGTTGAGGCGGCCGGCCACCATGATCTTCAGACCGAGCACGCCAGCCCGTTGGGCCCGTTGCACGGCCATGCGCATGACGCGGCGGAAGGCAACCCGCTTTTCCAGTTGCTGGGCGATGTATTCGGCCAGCAGGAAGGCGTCGGCGTCGACCCGCTCGACTTCCACCACGTTGATGCGCACCTGACGGTTGGCATCGCCGAGGGTTTTTTGGATGCCGGCACGCAGCTCCTCAATGCCGCTGCCCTGGCGGCCAACAAGAACGCCCGGACGGGCGGTCTTGAGTTCGACCTCCAGTTGGTCGGCCTTGCGGGCGATCAGCACATCGCTGATGCCGGCAGCGCCGTACTTCTTGTGGACGAACTTGCGGATCCGATCGTCCTCCTGGAGGAGGGTTGGATAGGTCTTGCTGGGGGCGTACCAACGCGAGCGGTGATCCTGGGTAATCCCCAGGCGCAGGCCGGTTGGATGGATCTTGTGTCCCATCGGTCGGTGTCCTCGGGGTCAGGCGGAAGGCGCCACAGCAATGCTGATGTGGCAGGTTTGTTTTTTGATCGCGTAGGCACGACCCTGGGCGCGGGGGCGGAACCGCTTCAGGGAGGGGCCCATGTCGGCGTTCGCCGCAGCGATCACCAGGGTGGAGGGGTCGAGGCCGAGGTTGTGCTCGGCGTTGGCCACCGCCGACCGCAGCACCTTGGTGATGGGGCCAGTGGAGCGGTAGGGCATGAACTCGAGCATGATCAGGGCCTCGCGGTAGCTGCGGCCACGGATCTGATCGAGAACCCGCCGCACCTTGGACACGGAACCGCGGATGTAGCGACCGTGGGCGAGGGCCTGGTTGGAAGGGGTGTTTGCCATAGCGTCAGCGGCCTCCTTTCTTGTCCTTGATGTGGCCCCGGAAGGTGCGGGTGGGGGCGAATTCCCCGAGCTTGTGGCCCACCATCTGTTCCGTCACGTAGACGGGAACGTGGGATTTGCCGTTGTGAACGGCAATGGTGTGGCCGATCATCATCGGCAGGATGGTGGAAGCCCGTGACCAGGTCTTGATCACGGACTTGTCATCGGCGACGTTTTGCTTTTCAACCTTCCGCAGAAGGCTGTCGGCAACAAACGGTCCTTTTTTGAGTGAACGTCCCATGGCGGATTAAGCGAACAGCAAAGCGGTGTGGATCATCAGGAATCGCGTCCGCCACGGCTCCGTTTGGAGGTCCGGCGACGTTTCCGGAGCACAAACCGATTGCTGGGTTTGTTCCGCTTACGGGTTTTGAGGCCCAGGGCCGGTTTACCCCAGGGGGTGACCGGGCCGGAGCGGCCGATCGGTGCACGGCCCTCGCCACCACCGTGGGGGTGGTCGCAGGGGTTCATCACCGAACCGCGCACTTCGGGTCGGCGACCCAGCCAGCGCTTGCGTCCAGCCTTGCCAAGACTGGTGTTGCGCACCTCGGAGTTGCCCACTTCGCCGAGGGTGGCGTAGCACTCGCGACGCACCAGGCGCACCTCGGTGGAGGGCAGCTTGAGGGCGACGTAGTCGCCTTCTTTGGCCACCACCTGGGCACTGGCACCAGCGGTGCGCACCATCTGGCCACCCCGGCCGGCGTAGAGCTCCACGTTGTGGACGCTGGAGCCGAGGGGAACGGCCGAAAGGGGCAGGGCGTTGCCGGTTTCGATCGGGGATTCGGGGCCGGAGACCACCTGTTGACCGATCTCAATGCCAGCCGGAGCCAGGATGTAGCGCTTCTCGCCATCGGCGTAGAAGAGCAGGGCCAGCCGGGCGTTGCGATGGGGGTCGTAGTGAATGGCCGCCACCTTGGCGACGATGCCGTGCTTATCGCGGCGGAAGTCGACGATGCGGTAGAGGCGCTTGTGGCCGCCGCCGCGGTGGCGACAGGTGATCACACCGCGGTTGTTGCGGCCCTTGCGGCGGTGTTTGGCGACCACCAAGCCCCGCTCCCGTCCACGGCCGGTGACTTCAGAGAAGTCGCTGGCGACGCGGGTGCGGGTGCCGGGGGTGATGGGTCGGTAGTTGCGAATAGCCATGACGTTTCAGACCCCTCAGGACTCAGGGAACAGCTGGATGGCGTTGCCCTCGGCCAGGCGCACCACGGCTTTCTTCACCTGGGCACGCTTGCCGGCGAAGCGCCCCACGCGCCGGGTTCGGCGGGGGGGATTCATGGTGCTGATGCCGATGACCTTGACGTCGAACAGCTGTTCAACGGCAGCCTTGATGTCGGGCTTGGCGGCCCGGTGATCCACCTCAAAGGTGTACTGGTTTTGCTCGAGGGCCCGGGTGGCCTTCTCGGTGATCAGGGGCCGACGGATCACATCCGCAAGCCGACTTGAAAAACGCTCAGCCATCGCCGTAGACCTCCTGAATCTTCGCGAGTGCTTCCTCGCTCACCACCAACTTGTTGGCGTGGAGCAGATCGAACACGTTGAGCTGATCGGCGGCGATCAGCTTGACCTTCTCGAGGTTGCGGACGGAGCGCCGCACCGCCTCGGAGGCATCGTCGAGCACCACCAGAACCTTGGCGCCGGCCTCGATGCCGAAGCGGGCCAGGGCAGCAGTGATCTCCTTGGTTTTGGGGGTCTCCAGACCCGCTCCGAAGCCCTTCACCACCGTGATGTCGTCGATGCGGCTCATCAGGGCTGTGCGCAGGGCCAGGCGACGCTCCTTGCGGTTCATCGCCACCGCGTAGCTGCGGGGTTTCGGCCCGAACACCACGCCACCGCCGGGGCGAAGCGGGGTGCGGATCGAACCCTGGCGGGCCCGACCGGTGCCCTTCTGCTTGTAGGGCTTGCGGCCACCACCGGCCACTTCGGCCCGGGTGAGCGTGCTGGCCGTGCCCTGGCGGGCGTTGGCCAGCTGACGCACCACGGCGCGGTGCACCAGGTCGGAGGCGGAGGATTCTTTGGCGACCTTGAGGTCGAGGGCAGCCTTGCCGGCTTCTTTGCCCTGCCAGTCGCGGATTACACAGTTAGCCATCGGTGTTCTCCTCAGTTCCCGGCTTTGGCGCCCACCCGGTTCGCCGGGCGGATGTTCAGCAGGGCGCCGGGCTTGCCGGGCACTGAACCTTTCACCACCAGCAGGTTGCGCTCGGCATCCACTTTCAGGATCACGAGGCCACGGGTGGTGGTTTGCTTGCCGCCGTAGCGACCGGCCATGCGCTTGCCGGGGTAAACGCGGCCCGGGGTGGTACCGGCACCGATCGATCCGGGCTCGCGGTGGTTCTTGGAACCGTGGGTCATGGGGCCGCGGCTGAAGCCGTGGCGCTTCTGGAACCCGGAGAAGCCCCGGCCCATGGTGTCGCCACTCACATCGACCTTCTGGCCTGCTTCGAAGGCCGTGACGGTGATGGAGCCACCCAGCTCAAGGCCGTCCACGCTGTCGACCCGATATTCCTTCAGGTGACGCAGGACATCCTCACCGGACTTGGCCAAATGCCCCTTGGCCGGCTTGTTCACGAGTTTTTCGCGAATGTCGCCAAAACCAAGCTGCACGGCGTTGTAACCGTCGGTGCTGGTGCTTTTGAGTTGGGTGATGCGGCAGGGCCCAGCCTCGATCACGGTGACCGGGATGGACCTGCCCTCTTCATCGAAGAACTGGGACATGCCCAGTTTCTTCCCAAGAATGCCGATGGACATAGGAGGGGAAACAACGCCAGCTGGACCACCGGGACCAGGAGCACGGGGCCCATGGACAACGGTGAAGCTGAAGGGATCGAAGAGCTGCCGGGCTCGGCCATGGGGCCGCTTGGCGCCGTTCGAGTGGGCACTCGAACCGGGCTGTTGCGAATTCCAAGGGCTAGCGAGGCTGATCAGGATCGGATCAGCGCGGCTGGGACTTATCGGAACCGGACCGGGATGTCTCCGAGGAGCTCCGGCGCGTTCAGGCAGTTTCCCGACGGATCGCGCAACCTGGGAGGGTTGGTTGGTCCGTACTGGCCGAGGACGGTCTCCACCACTGGAGACCGTGTGCCGCGAACTGGAGGCCCGGCTAGCGGACGGGCACAGTTCAATGGCACAGTTGGCCACCTTACCCCACAGCCCAACCCCCTACCTACGGTTCGAGCTGGCAGACTGGTGCCCAGCTCCGCGATCTTCTGCGATGCCCCTGCTGCTCTCTGGTCGCGGTTTCCGACAGGACCTTGAGCGCGCCGGGGCATTGGCCCTCTTTGCGCCCCTGGAAGGCGGGGCAGAAACCCGGTTGATGCGCCGCCTGCGGGCTGCGGGGTACCGCGCCCAGCTCACCTCGGCCCGCGGGCTGGGGGATCCGGAGGCGTTTTTGCTGCAGCTGCACGGTGTGCGTCCGCCCCATTTGGGGCATCAGAGCGTGGGCCGGGGGGCTGCTGTCGGTGAAGTCCAGCGGGTCATGCCCCAGTTGGGCGCCCTGCTGGAGGGAACCCAGCCAATCCTGCTCTGGTTGCTGGAGGGGCAGGTGCTCTCCCAGGCGGAGCTGGGATCCCTGGTGGCGCTCTGTCGCCGGGAGCCCCGGCTGAAGCTGGTGGTGGAGATGGGTGGTGCCCGGTCCCTGCGCTGGCAGCCCCTTGACCAGCTGCTTGCGGCCTGACCTCGCCCTGGCCCGGGGGTGCTGGGTCAAGCTCATCTGCGGCGCCAGCAACCAGGACCTGGCCGCCATTGAAGATCTCTGTGGCATCTTCAGCCTGGCGGGGGTGCACTGCATTGATGCAGCCGCCGATTCCGCCGTGGTGGCGGCGATTCGTCGTGGCATGGCCTGGGCCGTGGCCCGCGGGGCGGAGCGGCCCTGGCTGATGCTCAGCCTCAGTGACGGCGCCGATCCCCATTTCCGCAAGGCCTGGTTTGACCCCGGCCGCTGTCCGCCCGCCTGTGCCCGTCCCTGCGAACGGGTTTGCCCGGCCCTCGCCATCGGCGTGGCCGCCACCGGCGCCGCGGGGGTGCTGGCCGAGCGCTGCTACGGCTGTGGCCGCTGCCTGCCCCTTTGTCCCCATGGTCTGATCGAGGAGCGGGGGCAGGTGCTGGAGGGGGAGGCTGTGGCGCCCCTGCTGGCCCAGCTCCGTCCCGATGCGGTGGAGCTCCATACCCAGCCCGGTCGGGGACTCGCCTTTGCGGAGCGGCTGGCCCAGTTGGTCGCCAGTGGCGTCCCCCTGCAGCGGGTGTCGGTCAGCGCTGGCCTGGAGGGCACGGCCCAGTCGCCGGAGGCCCTGGCGGCGGAACTCTGGCAGCGTTCGGTCCTGCTTCGCGGGTCTGGGTTTCGCCCGATTTGGCAGCTCGATGGCCGCCCGATGAGCGGCGATGTGGGGGCCGGAACGGCCCATGCCGCCCTGGGCTTGGTGAGGGCTGTGGCGCCAGCCTGCCCGCCTGGCCCCCTGCAGCTGGCGGGGGGGACCAATGGCCAGACCCTTCCCCTGCTGCGGGCGGGGGGGCCACTGCGGCAGCCGATCGCCGGTGTGGGTTTTGGTGGGGTGGCCCGGCGCCTGTTGCAGCCCCTGTTGCTCCAAGCCCAGGCCCGGGGGCGGGCGCTCCTGGCCGATGGGGAGCTGTGGCCCCAGGCCCTCACCCTGGCGCAGGACCTGGTGACTCCCTGGCTAGAACGGGCTTAGTGCTCCGCGAGCCGGTGTCCAGCCCTGAGCCCCACCCTGAGCCCCAGCGCATCACCGACGATCTCGATCGCCTGCTGGAGGTGTTGCCCGACGTGGTGCAGGCGTCGTTGGCCTCGGAGGCGTCGCGCGAGCAGCTGCTGGAGGTGGTGCTGGATCTGGGCAGGGTGCCGGAGGCCCGTTATCCCGGCCGCGTGCTGGCCCTGGGCGAAGCGCCGCTGCAGCGTGTTGATCTGGCTGCCGTGGTGGACCGCCTCGGCAGCTTCGGGGGGGACAATCGCGCCGGGATTGAGCGCACCCTGCATCGCATCAGTGCCATCCGCAATCGCAGCGGCGATGTGGTGGGCCTCACCTGCCGGGTGGGACGGGCGGTGTTCGGCACCGTGGCCATGGTGCGTGACCTGCTCGACTCCGGCGAGTCGCTGCTGTTGATGGGGCGCCCTGGTGTGGGCAAGACCACCGCCCTGCGCGAAATCGCCCGGGTGTTGGCCGACGACCTGGGCAAGCGGGTGGTGGTGATCGACACCAGCAATGAGATTGCCGGCGATGGCGACATCCCCCACCCCGCCATCGGCCGTGCTCGCCGCATGCAGGTAGCCCGGCCTGAGCTGCAGCACCAGGTCATGATCGAGGCGGTCGAAAACCACATGCCCGAGGTCATCGTCATCGATGAGATCGGCACCGAACTGGAGGCCCAGGCGGCCCGCACCATTGCTGAACGGGGCGTGATGCTGGTGGCCACGGCCCATGGCAATGAGCTGGCCAACCTGATCAAGAACCCCACCCTCTCCGACCTGGTGGGTGGCATCCAGTCCGTGACCCTGGGCGATGAGGAAGCGCGGCGGCGACGCACCCAGAAGACGGTGCTGGAGCGGGCCGCCGATCCCACCTTCCCCCTGGCGGTGGAGATGCACAGCCGTCACCGCTGGCTGGTGCACCGCGACGTGGCCCGCACCGTCGACCTCCTGCTGCGGGGGCAGAGTGCCCGGCCCCAGATTCGTGAGCTCGGGGTCGATGGCCGGCTGCAGCTCCAGGACCTGGCTCCAGTGGCTCCGGCCGAGATGGGGGGATCCCCGGCCGCGCCCCCACCGCTGTCCTCCCTCACGGTTCGTCCGCGGATCGCGCCCAGGCCCCTGCCGCCTCCCGATGCGCCCGTCGGTCCCGCCCCTGCTCCGTTGCCCGTGTTGCGGGTGTACGGCGCCGGCATCAGTCGGGCCCAGCTCGAGCAGGTGGTGCGGGCCCGCCAGCTGGCGCTGGAGGTGGTGGGCAGCGTGGAGTTGGCCGATGCGGTGCTCAGCCTGCGTCACCAGCTCGGCCGGGATCCCCATGTGCGCCGGCAGGCCCAGGACCTCGGGCTGCCGATTCTGGTGCTGAAATCGGCGGCCCAGCCCCAGCTTCAACGGGCCCTGGAGCGGCTGCTGGAGCGCCACCGCCAGGCCCAGGTGGACCACGATCCGGCCGTGGCGGCGGCGGCTTCGGTGCAGGGCGACGATGCCCTGGCCGGCTTGGAGGAATGCAGGCTGGCGGTGGAACAGGTGGTGCTTCCCCATGGCCAGCCTGTGGAGCTGTTGCCCCGCAGTGATCGGGTGCGCCTGATGCAGGCGGAACTGGCCAGCCGCTACCGCCTGCGCACGGCGGTGTTCGGCCGTGGAGCCGAACAACGGTTGCGGGTCTTCCCGGCCTGAAGCGGCGGCCTCGCCAGCACGCGGTTGACGAAGGACGGGGCGCTATGGGTAACTATCTAGGCACCGGTGAAACCCGGCTGCTTTGGGTCGTCGCCAAGTGGTAAGGCAGCGGGTTTTGGTCCCGCCATTCCTAGGTTCGAATCCTAGCGACCCAGTTTTTAGCAGCTTTCGCGGCCCCTGTTCCGCGCCCGCATTTTCCTTGCCATGTCTGCCGATCCGGCCCCCCTGCTGGTCTTCGACTTCGATGGTGTGCTGGTGGATGGAATGCCGGAGTACTGGTGGTCGGCCCGGGAGGCAGCGCTGCAGCTCGCTCCTGCGTTGCAGCTCCCCGAGGCGGCCCCTGCCGGCTTCGCCCAGCTGCGGCCCCTGATTCACAAGGGCTGGGAGATGGTGTTGATGGCCGCGGAGCTGGGGCGAGTCGACCTCGATTTGGAGGCCCTGCTGGCTGATTACGACGCGGCCCTGCCCAGGGCGCTGGCGCGCTGGGGTTGGCAGGCCGATCCGCTGCAGCGTCAGTTGGAGCAGGTGCGCTCCACGGCCATCGCCACCGACCCGGCGACCTGGTTGGCCCGGCACCGGCTGTATCCCGGGGTGAAGGAGCGCCTGGAGCGGTTGGGCCGAGAAGGCGCGGACTGGGCCGTGCTCACCACCAAAGGCGCGGCGTTCGCCTCCCAGCTCCTGGCGGCGGCGGGGCTGGCGCCCAGGGCCCTGTTCGGCCACGAGCAGGGCAGCAAGCCCGAGGTGTTGCGGACGTTGTTGGCGGAGGAGCGGCCGCTCTGGTTCATCGAAGACCGTCGTCCCACGCTGGAGACGGTGCGGGCGGATCCCCGGCTGGCGGCGGTGCGCTGCTTCCTGGTGAGCTGGGGATACCTGGGGCCCCGTGATGGCGAGGGCCTGCCGCCCACCATCGCCTGGCTCACCCCGGAGCGATTTGCAGCCCCCCTGGCGCAATGGCCCTAGTCGGGTAGAGTACGCCCGTACTATGCACAATTGGTACGCCGGCCCTGTTTGGTGGCACTTGCTGCTCAGAGGTCGCAGGATGGCTCCCCAGCGGGGCCCGCGCCACGGCCTGTCCCATTGCTTCTGATCGCTGCCATGCCTGCCGATCCCGCCACCCCGTCAACAAAACCGTCAACAAACCCGTCCGCAGCAGCACCGTCCTCAGGGCCGTCCGCGCCCGCTTCCATTCCTTCCACCGCCCGTTCTTCCGTGTCTCCTTCTTCCTCCGCTCCCCGCACCCCCGCCGCCGGTTCGTCTGGGGCAGCGGATGCTCGGGCTTCCGCCGAGCGTGACAAGGCGTTGGGGCTGGTGCTCAACCAGATCGAGCGCAACTTCGGCAAGGGATCGATCATGCGCCTCGGGGATGCCTCCCGCATGCGGGTGGAAACCGTGTCCACCGGGGCCCTCACCCTCGACCTGGCCCTCGGTGGTGGCTACCCCAAGGGGCGCGTGGTGGAGGTCTACGGCCCGGAGAGCTCCGGTAAAACCACCCTCACCCTGCATGCCATTGCCGAGGTGCAGAAGCGCGGTGGCGTGGCGGCCTTTGTCGATGCTGAGCACGCCCTGGATCCCGTCTACGCGGCCTCCCTCGGCGTCGACATCGAAAATCTGCTGGTGTCCCAGCCCGACACGGGCGAGATGGCCCTGGAGATCGTGGACCAATTGGTGCGTTCCGCCGCCGTTGACATCGTCGTGGTCGACTCGGTGGCAGCCCTGACACCCCGGGCCGAGATTGAGGGTGAGATGGGCGACCTGGCGGTGGGGAGCCAGGCCCGGCTGATGAGCCAGGCCATGCGGAAGATCACCGGCAACATCGGCAAGTCCGGCTGCACCGTGATCTTCCTGAACCAGCTGCGCCAGAAGATCGGGGTCACCTACGGCAACCCGGAAACCACCACCGGTGGCAACGCCCTCAAGTTCTATGCATCGGTGCGCCTCGACATTCGCCGGATCCAGACCCTCAAGCGCGGGACGGAGGAGTACGGCATCCGCGCCAAGGTGAAAGTGGCCAAGAACAAGGTGGCGCCACCGTTCCGCATCGCGGAGTTCGACATCCTGTTCGGCCGTGGCATCAGCACCCTGGGCTGCCTGCTTGACCTGGCCGAGGAAACCGGTGTGGTGGTCCGCAAGGGCGCCTGGTACAGCTACGAGGGCGACAACATCGGCCAGGGCCGGGACAACACGATCGTCTGGTTGGAGCAGAACCCGGAGCAGGCGGAGGTGATTGAGCAACTCACGCGCCAGAAGCTCAAGGAGGGCTCCGAAGTAACGGCCAATTCGATGAAGCCGCTGGCCGCGGCGGCCAAGGCCGCTGTCAGTACGGCTGTGCTAGCGGACTCGGCGGCTGATGCGGTGGAGGATCTGCCGGTGGCGAGCTGAATCGGCAGCCGCTCGGGAGGGTTGGGCTCAGGGCCGGGTGAAGGCTCCCTGGGGTCGGGCTGTCGGGCCGAGGGATGCCTCGCCCCGGGGCTTGGTGTGGGCGGCTGGGCTCTGGAGCACCTGGGCCACCCGCTGCAGCTCCTGGATGGCTTCAGCTCCCTCCAGCTTCACCAGTTCATGGCCGTCCCGGGACTCCACCCAGCTGATGCCGAAATCAGACACCAAAAAGCGAACCATGTGATTGGCATCCAGGTTGGCCACGAAGGAGGCGCCATGACCGTCGCGGCCATCGCCGCACACGTAGCAGGTGGCGGCGATGTTCCGGTCTTGCAGGCTTTTGGCGAGGGCCTGGAGGCTCATCACCAGGTCGTGAACCACCGATCGGTATTGCTCGGCAAGACGCGGAAACACGGCGGCACCCCGGAATCCTGCCAATCATAATGTTTTCTTCAGATTTCGGCGACTCAGCCGTCGGACAGGGTCCACCAGCCGGCGGCTGGTCCGATGAAGCGCACCGTGAGCCAGAAGAGCACCAGGGCGCCAATGCCCACCCAGGCCCCTTTGGTGGTGAGGGCGACAAAGCGATCCGCCTGGTTGCGGGTCAGGGGTAGCCAGGAGGCAATGCGCGGAGAGGTGTCGACCTTGTCGCCGCGCTCTGGCTTGATCACTTTGGGTGGCAGTCCCTGAATGCTGCGTCGCTTGGCTTCCCCCATCTCCTTGGTGGCTCGTCTGGTGCGGTGAGGGTCCCACGCTAATGAGGCAGCAAGCGGCTGAGGCTCACCCAGGGTTCGAGGGCATGGAGCACCTGGCGGCCCCAGCTCCGGCCCCGCAGGCGGCCGTCCAGCACCGCCAGCCTTCCGCCCTGGCGCCGCAGGCCAGCGACCCCCAGTTGCAGGCGCGTCAGCCCATCGGGAAGGAGGCATTCCCGAAACCAGTCGCGCCCCCCTTGGCGGAGGGCCAACACCCGGGCGGCCGTGAGGGGGTCCTCCAGGCTGGCAATCGGCAGCAGGCCCACCACGATCTGGCTGGGCAAGGGGAGCCGCTGCTGCTGGGTGAGCCACCAATCCCAGCGCGCGCAAATGACGCCATTGCCCTCCGGCGCGGTGCTCTCATGCACCACCCGGCTGCCAAATTCCGCCGCCAGGCCACTGGTGAGTCCCAGCCGCAAGCCATCGTCATCGAGCAGCACCACCGTGAGCCCCGTCTGGCCCAGCACCAGTCGCCTGCCCTGCTCCAAGAGGTGCTGGCCGTAGTGGGGGCTGTTCGGCAGCGGTTGGCGTAGCGGGGCATAGAGCGGCAGGGGATCGGCCAGGGGGGGATCCCCCAGGGCCACGCTCACATCCGGCTCAAACCCCAGCTCCAGGCCGGGCTGGGGCTGGCCGGCGGCAGCCCGGGCACTGGCGAGCTGGCCCAGGACCACCGCCCCCCGCTGCTCCAGCAGGCCGCGCAACACGCCGAGGGGCTCCAGGGGTTGGCGGTGCAGTTGCCACTGCAGCATCTCGGGATTCACCCGGGCCCAGCTGGTCCAGTCATCTCCCTGGGCGGCCAGCCAGGTCGGCCAGGGGTCGGGAAGGGGGCTCAGCAGCTGCAGCAGGTGCCGCAGGGGCGCTTCGTCTTCCGGGGCGAGGGCGACCAGGTGGTTGGGGTTGCGGGGATGGCTGAGCACCTGGCGGCTGAGCCGCTCGTGCAACGCCAGCAGGCTGGCTTCCGCCGCGGGTTGCGCCCGGCGCAACTGGTCCCAGTGCTGGGGCGTGACCACCACCTCCAGGGCCTGGCGCAGGAGGCCATCGAGGTGTTCGGCTTCCGGGATCACCAGTTGCCGCTCCCCCAGGGTTCCCTGCTGCCAGGCCCCCACCAGCTGGCGATGGTTGAGCAGCCAGACGCGGGCGTGGCTGGGCGGATGGTCACCTTCGAAGCAGGGCAAGGCCAGGCTCGGGTCGGCCCGTCCCAACCGGGGGAGTTCCACCTGCAGCAGCCGCTGGCGTTGGGCCTCGCTCACCACCAGGGCCAAGGGGCATTCGCTCAGGGCCAGGGGCACCAGCAGGCTGATCCACCAGCTCGGTTCGCAGCCCGGTGCCAGCCGTACCAGGGTGTGGTCGCTGCGGCGCAGGCTGCGGGCCACCAGCCGGCTGAGGCTCAGGTGGTGGGGCCAGGGTTCGCCGCCCTCACGCTCCAGCAGGGCCTTGAGTTGCTGGTGGGCGCGGGCTTCGAGCATTCCCAGGCGTCCAACGGACCCAAATCGTAGGAAGCTGGCTGCATGGCTCCCTCGCCCCGATGACGTCCGTGCCCGTGCCTTCGCCCCCGGCGTCCGATAGCCCTGCATCTGGCTTCGACCCGATGGCCCCGTGGTGCCAGCACCCCGTGGGGATTGTGGGTCTGGGCCTGATCGGGGGCTCCCTCGGCCTGGATCTGCAGCACCTTGGCGTGGAGGTGCGGGCCCTGGTGCACCGCGAGGCCACGGCTGAACGGGCCCGTCAGCGCGGCCTGGCCAGTGCGGTCAGTACCGACCCCGGTGTGCTGGCCCCCTGTGGATTGGTGGTGTTGGCCCTGCCCCTCGATCGTTTGCTGGCCCCGGCTGCGGAGTTGGTGGCGGCCCTGCCGCCGCAGGCGGTGGTGACGGACGTGGGTTCGGTGAAGGCCCCGGTGCTGGCCAGTTGGTCGGCTCTGGTGCCGCGCTTTGTGGCGAGCCATCCGATGGCGGGCACCGCCCAGGCTGGGGTGGACGCCGGCCAGCGGGGGCTGTTTCTGGGGAGGCCCTGGGTGGCGACTCCCGACCCCTCCACCGATCTTGAGGCCCTGCAGGTGGTGCGCGGTCTGGCCGAGGCCGTGGGCGCCGCCTGGCTCTGCTGCGAGCCGGAGGCCCATGACCAGGCCGTGGCGCTGATCTCCCACGTGCCGGTGCTGGTGGGCGCGGCCCTGCTGCAGGCTGCCGCCGGGGCGGAAGGCGATCCCGCCCTGAGGCGTCGTCTGGCCTCGAGTGGCTTTGCCGACACCACCCGAGTGGGTGGGGGCAATCCGGAGCTGGGTACCCTGATGGCCCGCTGCAACCGCTCCGCCGTGCTGGCGGCCTTGGCCGCGTACCGCCGCGCCCTCGACCAGCTCGAGGGCCAGATTCAGGACGCGGACTGGGTCGCTCTCCAGCAGACGCTCCAGGCTTGCCAGGAGCTGAGGCCCGAGTTCCTCTAGGCCAGCTCCAGGGCCCCTCCGCGGGCAGCCAGCAGCTGACGGCTGGCCATCAGGGCCGAGAGGCTCACCCCGGCGGTGCCTTCCCCGGGGTAGATCCCATCACCGCAGATCCACAGCCCCGGGATGGGCGTTCGGCTGGCCAGGCCGAAGGGGCCGAACCGGCTTGGGTGTTGTCCCTGGCCGCCCACGTAGCCGAAGGGCCGGCCGGTCCAGCGTTCAAAGCCGCGGGGGGTGGCGGTTTCGCAGTGCAGCCAGGGGTGCTCCGGCAGCTGCAGCAAGGTCCGCAGTCCCCGTTCCATGCCGGCCTGGGCCCTGGCTTTGCGGGAGGCATAGGCGTCCGGACTGAGCCCGAACCAGGGCTTGGCCTCGGTGAACACACTGGCGATCACGGTCGCTTCTCCTTGGGGTGCCCGGCCATCCCCGTCCCGGCTCACGGACACGAACAGGGACCCCGGGTCGTCCCAGGTGCGTTGCAGGTGGGCGGGGCATTGGGGCGGCAGGTCGCGGCGGGCTACAGCCCCGTACAGCACCAGGGCGCCGGAGGGTTCGTTCAAGGCGTTCAGCCGCTGCCGGTAGCGCTCGGGCATGGAGGGCCCCAGCAGGCTGGGCAGGCTCTGGGGGGGTAGGGCCAGCACCACGTCGCGGCCGTGCAGGGCAAAGGCACGATCACCGGGGCCGATGCCCTCCACCCGCCAGCAAGGGGCTCCCGCTTCAGCGGGCCCAGGAACCCGATGCACGGCGGTGACCCGGTGGCGGGTGAGCAACTGGCCGCCGGCCTGGCGCAGCCCTCGCTCGAGCGCGGTGGCCAGGCTCTGCATCGAGCCCTGGAGATGAAAGAGCCCCAGGGGCGCCTGGGCCATGGCCAGCACGGTGGCCCCGTAAAGGGCGGCGGTGCGGTCGGCGGGTTCCTGGGAGTACAGCTTCAGCTGCAGGTCGAGAAAGCGCTGCAGTCGGGTGTCACCCGCGGCGCCGCAGAGCCGCAACAGATCGGCGATGGTGGAGCCCACCAGCACCCCGCTCAGCAGGTTGGCCGGGCCCAGGGCCCCGATCAGCTGGGCCAGGTCCCAGGGATGGCGGGGGGGCAGCACCGGATCCCTGGCGGCGAAGGCCCAGTTCGCCCGGTGCAGGGCTGCACAGAGCTGCCAGAAGCGTTCACTGCCGGGGAACTGGGCACGCCGTTCTGCTTGCCAACGCTGGGGGTCGCGCCAGAGCTGCACCGGAGGACTGCCATCGCCCAGATCCACCACACAGCCAGGATCCAGCGGGCTGGCCAGGGGGGCCTCAACGCCCAGGTGTTGGAAGATGCGGGCATGGATGCCGCCTGGCTCCAGCCCCGCCACCTGGGTGGCTCCCACATCAAAGGTGTAGGGCCCGCGGCGGAAGGTGCCGGCGCAGCCGCCGCTCTGGTGGTGGGCTTCCAGCAGCTGCACCTGCAGGCCTGCTTTGGCGAGCAGGGCCGCGGCGGTGAGGCCGGCGATGCCCGCCCCCACCACCACCACTTCGCCGTGTTCCTGCATCCCGGCATGCTGGCAGGCGCCTGAGCGGCCCGCGCCATGGCTCCTGCCCCTCCCGAGTGCCTCGTCCGCTGGTTCCAAAACCAGCTGGGTCAGGCCGTCGTGGGCTGGTCGCCGGTGGCAGGGGGCTGCATCCATCGGGCCTGGCGCCTTGAGTTCGCTGGCGGTGGGCTGGCCTTTGCCAAGACCAACACCGCCGCCCAACTCCCCCTGCTGGAGGCGGAGGTGCTGGGGCTACGTGCCCTGGCATCCCATGCCCCTCCGGGTCTGGTGATTCCCGAGCCCCTGGCCTGGGGCGTGGCGGGTGAGCAGGCCGTGCTGGTGCTGGGCTGGCTCAACTTGGGTGGCCGGCTTGGCGGTGTCGCCGCTCGGCAGGCCTGGTTCCGGCTTGGTCAAGGACTGGCCGCGTTGCACCGTTCCAGCGCCGTCCATGCCCCGACCGAGGGCTACGGCTGGCCGACCGACAACTTCATCGGTTCCGCCCCCCAGACCAACAGCTGGCGCCAGGACTGGGGGCTGTTCTTTGCCGACTGCCGTCTGGCCCCCCAGCTGGCCTGGGCGGCCCGGCGGGGCCAGCCCCTGCGGGGGGGACAGGCCCTGCTGGAGCGGCTGCCCCACTGGTTGGCTGGCCACCGCTGCCAGCCCGCGCTCGTTCACGGGGATCTCTGGAGCGGCAATGCCGGCCTACTGGCCGACGGAGCCGCTGCAATCTTTGATCCTGCTTGCTACTGGGGGGATCGGGAGGTGGATCTGGCGATGGCCCAGCTGTTCGGCGGATTTCCGCCGGCCTTTTTCGAGGGCTATGCCGCGGGATGGCCCCTGGAGCCCGATGCCGCGCAGCGGGTTGCGCTCTACAACCTCTATCACCTGCTCAACCACGCCAACCTGTTCGGAGGCGACTACCACCGTCAGGCCCAGGCTTCGATCCACGCACTGCTGGCCTAGCCCAGGTATTCCTTGCGCAGGTTTTGGACCTTCGCTACCACGGCACCGCGCTTCTCACTGGTGGTGAGGTTCTGCCAGCTCCACTGGCCCACAACCACCAGGCCGAGCAGTTCCAGCAGACCGGGGACCACTGGCAGCAGGTTGATGGTGTCCAGCACACCCTTGATCAGGATCTGGGCCACGATCACGGCCACGATCACGCCGGTGGCCTTGCCGATTCGGCCCATCTGGCTCCAATCCACCTGGTCAAGGGTGGAGTTCACCTTGGCGAGGATGTCGCTGTAGCGCTCGCTGAAGCTGACGTCGGCTTGCCCGGAGGTCGCACCGGCGTCCACTCCAGGGGCAGGTTCAGTGGCAGTGCCCTGCTCAGCCGCGTCGGTGGTGGTATCGCTCATGGACCGGAGTGAGGGGCGGGTGTTTGGATTGCTTCATAAGGTATCGGTGTGTCCCGCCAACCGCCAGTGCAGCTCAGGGCAGGTCACCGCCTGCTCACCGTTCTGGGCCAGATGCTTGCGTCTGCTGGGCCCCGGGAAGGGTGTGCCCTCTTGCTGGGACAGCGGCTCGGGGATGTCTGGCGTCTCGACTGGGTTTGGCCCTGCTGCAATGTCTGGCCGGTGCCGGATGAACGCTGCCGGCACTTCGCGATTGACCCCCGGGAGCAGTTGCTGGCTCAGAAGTGGGGGCGGCAGCGGGGTCTGGAGCTGCTGGGCTCGGCCCATAGTCACCCCACCAGCGAGGCCGTGCCCTCTGCCCACGACCGCCGTCTCAGTGCGTTGCCGGCGTTGATGGTGATCCTCGGTGGGGGCAGCCAGGACCAGGTGCCGGCCCAGGCGCGGCCGCTGCTCGGCTGGTGGATCCCGGAGCCGCCCGCTCGGCCGCAGCGCCTGCCATGGACAATGGAGAGCTGATCCCAGCGGCCATGCTTCCTCCCGATACCAGCGGCGTTCAGCTCAGCCCCGATGAGGTGGCCCGTTTTGCCAGGCACCTGATCCTGCCCGAGGTGGGCATGGAGGGGCAGAAGCGGCTCAAGGCCGCCTCCGTGCTGTGCGTGGGCACGGGCGGTCTGGGTTCGCCCCTGCTGCTGTATTTGGCCGCCGCCGGCGTGGGCCGCATCGGCATCGTCGATTTCGATGTGGTGGACCACTCCAACCTGCAGCGCCAGGTGATCCACGGCACCAGCTGGGTGGGCAAGCCCAAGATCGAATCGGCCAAGGCGCGCATCCTCGAGATCAACCCCCACTGCCAGGTGGATCTCTACGAAACGGCGCTCACCAGTGAGAACGCCCTGGAGATCGTCCGCCCCTACGACCTCGTCTGTGACGGCACCGACAACTTCCCCACCCGCTACCTGGTGAACGACGCCTGCGTGCTGCTGGGCAAGCCCAACGTGTACGGCTCGATCTTCCGCTTTGAGGGCCAGGCCACCGTCTTCAACCTGGATGCCGAGAGCCCCAACTACCGCGACCTGTTCCCCGAACCCCCGCCGCCGGGCATGGTGCCCTCCTGCGCCGAGGGCGGCGTGGTGGGCGTTCTGCCCGGCATCATCGGCGTGATTCAGGCCACCGAGGCGGTCAAGATCATCACCGGCATCGGCACCACCCTCAGCGGCCGGCTGCTGCTGTTCGATGCCCTGGGCATGAAGTTCCGGGAGCTGAAGCTGCGGCCGAACCCCGAGCGGCCCGTGATCGACAAACTGATTGACTATCAGGAGTTCTGTGGCGTGGGCGGCAGCGCCCCGGGCCAGGAGGAGGCCGGCGCGGTGGAGAGCATCAGCGTCAGCGAACTGAAAGGGCTGCTCGATGGCGACACCTCGGGGATGGTGCTGATCGATGTGCGCAACCCCCCCGAGGCGGAGATCGCCGTGATCCCCGGGGCCGCGTTGATCCCCCTCGATCAGATCGAGAACGGCACGGCCGTGGAACGCATCCAGCAGCTGGCGGCCGGCAAGACGCTCTACGTGCACTGCAAGCTGGGTGGCCGCAGCGCCAAGGCCCTGATCGCCCTCAAGCGGGCCGGAATCGAGGGCATCAACGTGGCAGGTGGCATCGACGCCTGGAGCCAGGAGGTGGATCCGAGCGTGCCCCGTTATTGATCCAGGCCGGCGCCAGGGGCCTCGAGCTTGGGTCCCCCTCAGTAATCCACGCCGCGCTTGAGGTCCACACCCCGCTCGGCGTAGTGCTTGTGGCACACCATCTCGGAGTGCACTGAGGCCAGGTCGAAGTAGGCGGGTCGGTTCTTGCAGCGGCCGGTGAGGATCACCTCGGTTTCGGCCGGCTTGCGCAGCAGGGTCTGCACGATCGGCTCCACCGGCAGGAGCTCCAGATCCACCGTGGGGTTGATCTCGTCGAGGATCACGGTTTTGTAGAGCCCGCTGGAGATGGCCGCCCGGGCAATTTCCCAGGCCCGTTCCGCCTCCACGTAGTCGATGGGCTGCTGCTGACCGCGCCAGACGATCGCATCGCGGCCGGAGCGCAGGTGGTCGACCAGGTGGGGATAGCTCTCGCGCAGTGCCGCGATCGCCGCGTCTTCGGTGTAGCCCGCTCCGCCTTTGAGCCATTGCAGGATCAGCACCCGGTGGCTCTTGTCCTGGGAGATGCCCCGGCCGATGGCCTGCAGACCCTTGCCTAGGGCGCTGGTGGATTTGCCCTTGCCCTCACCGGTGTAGATCTCCACACCCTCGAGACCGCCGGGGCCCTGGTGGGCCCGCATCTCCGAGTGCAGGTCGGCTAATTGCACCAGCTGGCGGGGGGCCCCTCGGCCCGTGCAGATCACTTCCATGCCGGCTGGCTTGGCCGCCAGGGTGCGCGCCACGTCCTCGATGTCCAGCAGGCCCAGGTCCAGCACGGGGTTGAGTTCGTCGAGCACCACCACCGAATAGAGGTCGCTGGCGATGGCTCCCTTGGCGATGTCCCAGCCCCGCTGGGCTTCCTGCCGGTCGAAGCGGGTGGCCTCCTCGGCGCTGAAGAACTCCCCGCGGCCGGTGCGCACCTGGTCGATCAGATGGGGGAAACCCTGCTGAAGGGCCTCAATGGCCGCATCCTCGTCGTAGGCCCGGCCGGGACCTTTGAGGAAGCGCAGCAGCAGCACCCGGGTGCGTTTCTGCTCGCAGATGCCCAGGCCGATGGTGCGCAGCACCACCCCTAGGGCCGCCTGGCTCTTGCCCTTGCCATCCCCGTCATAGACGTGAAGTTGGCCATGGGCCCGCTCGTCGCTGCCCGCCGCCGTGCGAATGCCGATGCCCCGGCCCGTGCCCCGCTGCGGCGTCTGGGTGCTGCTCATGGGGCGATGTTACCGGCGCTTCCCGGTTGGGAGTTGCCAGGATCGGGGCAGGATTCTTGGCCTGATCCCGTTCGCCTGATGCGCTTCTCCCTGCTGGAACCGTTGCCGCCGCCGCTGGCTGCGCTTCTGGCTGCGCTGCGTCAGCACCTGGCGGCCTTCGATCAAGTGGTGGTGGCCTATTCGGGTGGGGTCGATAGCGCCCTGGTGGCGGCCCTGGCGGTGGAGCAGCGGGGAGGGGCGGCCCTGGCCATCACCGGCGTGTCGCCGGCCCTGGCCCCCCACCTGCGCCAGGAGGCCGCCGCCCAGGCCGGTTGGCTCCGCATTCGCCACCGCGAGATCGCCACGGCGGAGCTGGCCGATCCGGCCTATGCCAGCAACCCCGAGCAGCGCTGCTACGCCTGCAAGCGGGAGCTGCACCGCCTGTTGGCGCCGATTGCGGCGGCGGCGGGTGGGGCGGCGGTGGTGGATGGCGTCAATGCGGA
Organism: Cyanobium sp. FACHB-13342; assembly: GCF_014697415.1. GTDB lineage: Bacteria > Cyanobacteriota > Cyanobacteriia > PCC-6307 > Cyanobiaceae > Cyanobium_A. The sequence goes on from NZ_JACJRT010000004.1 coordinate 74,101, forward strand.
CGACCTCGGCGATCACCGGCCTGGGATCCGGGCGGCCCAGGAATTCGGGGTGCGCTCTCCCCTGGCCGAGGTGGGCCTCGACAAGGCCGGAGTGCGCCAGCTCTCGCGGGCCCTGGGTTTGCCCTGGTGGGACAAGCCAGCCCAGCCCTGCCTGGCCTCGCGCTTCCCCTACGGCGAACCGATCACGGCCGAACGGCTGGAGCGGGTGGCCGCGGCCGAGGCCTGGCTGCTGGCGGCCGGCTGGCCCCAGCTGCGGGTGCGCTGTCAAGGCCAGACGGCTCGGATTGAGTTGCCCGCGGATCAACTCAACCGGGCCCTGCTCCTCTGGGCCGAACCCACAGCGAGAGGCGAGTTGGTGGCCGCCTTCCTGGAGTTCGGGTTCACGGCCGTGGGCGTGGATCTCGAGGGGCTCGTGAGCGGCAAGCTCAACCGGGAGCTGGCCGCCCAAAGCCTGCCGGAGTTCAGACCGTCACCGCTGCGCTGAAGGGCTGCTCCTGCAGGGGCTCCCGCTGGCTGTCGGCGATGCACGATGGCGTTTCGCGGCGAAAGCTGGTGAGCTTGTGGGTGCCGGCGGCGAGTTCTTCGGCAAGCACCGCACAGGCCTTTTCGGGCATGGTGTGGTCACCACAGGTGAACACGTCCACAGCCGCATAGCCCGATTCGGGCCAGGTGTGGATTGAGATATGGGATTCGGCCAGCAAGGCCAGCCCCGTGACGCCCTGGGGCTCGAAACGGTGGGTGATCAGATTGAGCAGGGTGGCACCGGCACGCTTCGCTGCTGCGGTGATGGTGTCCCTCAGGAATGCTTCGTCGTCGAGGCGGGTGCTGTCGCAGCCGTAGAGCTCGAGGATGCAGTGTTTCCCAACCGTATCGGAGACCTGGTGGGGTAGGGGGGCCGCTGGGTTGGCGGATGCAGGGGCCTCGGTCCATCCTGGGTTTGGGTGGAGGCAGGGCAGGGTCTGGGTCATTGATTTCGACCGCACAAGCTGCCCACCATACGTGGTGAAGCAGGTCATGGTGCCCCGTTCAAGCCAACCGTTGGTGTCTCCCCATCCAGCGCGCCGGCACGCATCTGCACCACCTGGCTCTCGGCCTGCCAGCCGTTGCTGAACGCTCCGAGGTGGGTGGCGCTCACCAGGCACTGGTGGCCGTTCCCGACCGCCTCCAGCAGCAGCTGCTGCCGCACTGGATCGAGCTCGGCCAGCACGTCGTCGAGCAGCAGGAGCGGGGGTTCGCCCAGCACCGAGCCCACCAGGTCCAGTTCGGCCAGCTTCAGGGCCAGCACCAGGGTGCGTTGTTGCCCTGCCGAGCCGTAGCGGCGTGCCGGTTGGTCTGCCAGGCTCAGGCCCAGTTCGTCGCGGTGCGGCCCCACCGTGCATTGGCCCAGGCGCAGCTCCTCGCCGCGTTGCTGCAGCAATTGCTCGAGTAGGGCCTGGCGCCAGGGCTCCTCGGCCTCCTCGCCGGGCGGCACGGTGCCGCTTTGGTAGTGCAGCTTCAGCCGTTCCTTGCCGCCACTGAGCCGCTCCTGCCAGGCGGCGGCCAGGGGTTCCAGGCGTTGGATCGCCCGTGATCGGCGCCGGTGCAGCCGGGTGCCGATCACAGCCATCTGCAGATCGAAGGCGTCCAGGAGGGCCTGCAGCTCCCCGCCGCCGAGGCCGCGACGCAGCAGTTGGCTGCGCTGGCGCAGCAGCCGTCCGTAGCGGCTGAGCAGATCGCCATAGACGGGCTCCAGCTGCAGCACCACCCGGTCGAGCCACTGGCGACGACCGGCCGGTTCCCCGCGCACCAGGTCCAGGTCGAGGGCACTGAAGCCCACACAGCGCAGCGACCCCAGCAAATCGAGTTGCCGCTCCAGCGCCTTGCCGTTGCGTTGGGCCACCCTCCCACCACTGCGCCGCAGGTCGAGCTGGAGCTGGTCGCCGTCGCCCGTGGCGGCCCGAATCAGGCTGCTGCTCTGGCCGTGCTGGATCAGGTCCCGGTCGCTGCCGGTGCGATGGGAGCGCAGGCAGCCCAGCAGTTCCACCGCTTCGAGCAGGTTGGACTTGCCTTCGCCATTGGCACCGATCACCAGCAGCCGGGGGGCCTCCAGGGCCAGCTCCAGCCGACTGATATTGCGAAAACGCAGCAGCTCCAGGCGGTGCAGCCGGATGGGTCTGAAGCGGTGAGCAGTTAAGGTAGGCCCACTGGGGTATTCACTCCGGCCATGGGCCCCGTTCCATGGGCATGTAGCTCAGTTGGATAGAGCATCAGATTCCGGTTCTGAGGGTCGGGGGTTCGAGTCCCTCCATGCTCGTCACCCCATCACCCCCACCGCCTCCGGCAGCCCTGGCCTTGGCGCTGGGGTTTTTTTGTGGGCTAGCTCTCCAGCTGCAGCCCCATCGCCCGAATGCCCCCTGGATCCACGGCGAAGCCGTGACGCTCGAGGGCGGCTAGGGCCTCCGGCGGCGCTGAGAGCGAAATGCTGCACCCGGCCAGTTCCCGGCGCAGCCGTCCCAGGGCGCCATGGACCAGCACCGCCAAAATCTCCCCTCGCCCGGGATCGGCGGGATCGGAGCAGAGGTCCCAGAGGTTGGCGTTGAGGGCCAGATCACTGGTGGCCCGCACAAAGCCCACCAGCTCTCCCTCGGGGGACTCCACGGCCAGGTGCCAGATGCTGCGCTCCAGCACCCGGTGCCAGCGTTCGGCATCGCGGGCGCGATCCCCACTGGCCAGCAGCAGCCGATTGAGGGCGGCGGGGCTGGGCTGTCCATCAGCCACCAAGCGGTAGCCCTCCCGCAGGCGCGGGGCTGGGGGCTGGCTGCGGAAGGGGATCAAGAGGGAGTCCAGAGCTGGGCGGAGCGGGGCGGGTGAGCTTGGCGTGGCGAAGGGGAAATCAACCGGTGTTGCGCATGCCTGCGGCAATGCCGTTGATGGTGAGCAGGGCCCCCCGCAGCAGTTCGCTGCGGCTGTAGGTCCGGCCGTCATCGCTGGGGTTGCTGCTGGCGGCTTCGCTCATCGGCGGTTGACGGTTCTGGTCGCGCAGGCGCCGCAGCAGGGCCACCTGCAGGAAGCCCAGCGGAATGATCGTGCGGTTGCGCAGGTCCACCGAGAGCTGGAGGGCTGGATCGCCATCGAGCAGGCGGGTGTGGCCGGTGATGGTCAGCACCAGGTCGCGGGTGAGGGCGAATTCGGCGGCAATGGCCTGGAAGATCTGCTCGAAGGCTTCCCGGTGTTCGCTGCGGCCCAGGGCCTGAACGTAGTGGTGGGCTAGATCCAGATCCACCTTCGAGAGGGTCATCTCCACCTTGGAGATCAACATCCGGAAGAAGGGCCAGCGCTGATACAGCAGGCGCAGCAGTTCGAGTTGGTCCGGGTCCTGGTCGAGTTCCTCCTGCAGGGCCGCCCCCACCCCAAACCAGCTGGGCAGGAGGAACCGGCTCTGGGTCCAGCCGAACACCCAGGGGATGGCCCGCAGGCTGGAGAGATCCTTGGCGCCGCTCTTGCGCCGGGCCGGCCGGCTCGAGATCTGCAGTTTGCTGATCTCCTCGATCGGGGTGACCTGCTGGAAGAAGGCCACCAGGTCAGGGTTGTCATGCACCAGGGCGCGGTAGTGGTCCCGGGAGCGGGCCGCCAGCCGGCCCATCAGGGTGTTCCAGCTCGGGGTGTCGTCCACGGGGGTGCTCACCAGGCTGTTTTGCAGCACGGCGGTGGTGACCGTTTCCAGGTTGTAGAGGGCCAGTTCCGGCAGGGAGTACTTGGAGGCCAGCACTTCGCCCTGTTCGGTGATCTTGATGCGGCCATTGAGGGTGCCGCTGGGCTGGGCCAGGATCGCCTGGTAGGCAGGACCGCCCCCGCGCCCCACGGAACCGCCGCGGCCGTGGAAGATCCGCAGGGCCACCCCGTGCTCAATGGCCAACCGCTGCAGGGCGATCTGGGCCTTGTGGATCTCCCAGTTGCTGGAGAGGAAGCCCGAATCCTTGTTGCTGTCGGAGTAGCCCAGCATCACTTCCTGCAGGGGCTGGCTGCCGTCGCTGCCCAGCAGGGCCCGGTAGAAGGGGTGCTGGAAGAGGGTGGCCATCACCGCCGGGGCCCCCTGGAGATCTTCCACCGTTTCGAACAGGGGTACCACCAGCAGCCCCGCCCGTTGGGCCAGGGGGTCCACCAGGCCAGCTTCCTTGGCGAGCAGCAGCACCTCCAGCAGGTCGGACACCGTGTGACTCATGGAGATCACATAGGTGCGGCAGATCCGGGAGCCGAATTCCTGCTGCAGCCGCTGCAGCATCCGGAACACGGCAAAGGTCTCCGCTGCTGGAGCACTCCAGCGTGCCGTCGGCGGCAGCAGGGGACGGCGGGTCTGCAGCTCCGCCAGCAACCAGGCGACCCGCTGCTCCTCGTCCATCTCCCCATAGGGAACGGGCAGTTGCAGGTAGCGACTGAGCTCGTCGAGGGCGTCGCTGTGCCGGGTGCTCTCCTGGCGGATGTCGAGACTGGCCAGGCAGAAGGCGAAAATCTGGGCCTGGCTGATCAGGTGCTGCAGTGACTCGCAGCTGAGGCCCGTGCCCTTGAGGCTGTCCTGGATCAGTTCCAGGTCGTTGCGGAACTCGTCCACCGTGCTGTAGTGCAGCTCCTGGGAGGGAGGGGCCGCCAGGTTCCCGCCCATCGGGGGGGGAGGGGTGTTGCCATCACAGGGGGACTCCCAGCCGGCATCGGCCAGTTGTTGGTTGCGCTCGTGGGTGAGGCGCAGGCGCTCGAGGGTGTAACTGAGCTTGAGCCGGTAGGGCTCGAGCCGGTAACGGGCCGCCCGCTCCTCATAAATCTCCGGGAAGCGCAGCCGGTCCATTTCCAGTGACTCGAGCAGGGCCGGGCTCACCTGGCTCCATTGCATCGAGATGCTCAGCTGGTCCCGCAGCTCGGCCACGGCCTTGATGTAGCGCTCCAGCATCAGCTGGCGTTGATAACAGGCCGTCCGCCAGGTGATGTCCGGGGTCACTGAGGGGTTGCCATCCCGGTCTGAGCCCACCCAGGAGCCGAAGGTGCAGAACGCATCCCGGGGTGGTTCCACATCGGGATAGCTCACCTGCAGGGCTGCGCGGATGCGATCCCGCAGTTGGGGCATGGCGTCGAAGAGCACCTGCTGGAAGTAGTGCAGGGCGTAGTCGACCTCGTCGAGCACCGTCGGTTTGAACTGGTGCAGCTCATCGGTGCGCCACCAGAGCCGGATCTCCTCCTCCAGCTGAAGACGCAGGCTCTGGCGCTCGAGGCCATTGAGGCCGCTGCCCTGCTCCAGCTGTTGAATCAAGGTGGCCACCCGCCGCTGTTTGTGCCGCACGGTGTGCCGCACGATTTCGGTGGGATGGGCGGTGAAGACCAGCCGCAGGTCGAGGGTGCGCAGCAGGTTTTCCAGCTGGGCTGGGGGTACGTTCAGATTCCGTAGTCGTGCAAACAACTGACGGAAGGTGGCCGGGTCGGTTTGGTTGGCCAGCGCCGGCAGGAAGGGATCGCTCGGACTGCAGTCCTGGTTTTTGAGGCTGTCGAGGTAGCTGTCCTCCTCGATGTGCTGCTCGAGAATGTTGACCAGCTGGAAGTAGAGCGAGAACGCCCGGGCTGCGGCGATGGCCTCGGCCAGATCCATCTCGCGGATCAGCTGCACAATCGCCGCCGTCGCGTCTGCACCGTTGGCGTCGCCCGTGCCGCTGGCATCGCCCTCGGTGGGGTCGCTCAGGCGCTTCAGCCGCAGCAGGCGCTCTGCCTGTTCGGGCGGGCACTCGCTGCGCAGCACGGTTTCCCACAGGTCTTCAACCAGCTCCAACCGTTCGCCGAGGAGGCGGGTGACCCGTTGTGCCGTCGGCAGGCCAGCGCTGCTGGCGCCCGCGGTGGGGTTGGGCGTGGGCATGGACTGCCGCATGGGAGCCGGATGGGCAGCACGGGAATCCATGATCATCCCAAAGGACCCGGCCGCCCGACTGTGCCGAATGCCTCCAGCAGGGCCGTTTCCTGGTTGGCCATCGCCTGAATCTCCTGGCTCAGCAGGGTGCTGATTGAAAGGCCGGCCCGGTGGCCAGCCAGCCAGCGCATGGCCTGGTTGCCGTGGTCCAGAACTGTGTGCAGGGGGGCCAGCACGGTCGCCAACCCCAACTCCACGGCCAGAGGGGCCAGGGCGGCCAGCTCGGCCCGCAGCCAGTCTTGGGCGGACACCGCCGCACCATCGCGCCAGTGATGCAGCGTGGCCTCCAGGCTGGAGCGGGCTGCGGCCCGGTCGTTCGCATCGGCCAGGGCAGCCAGTTCGGCCGGCGTCAGTTGGCTGGCCTTGAGGGGATCGCCGGGTTCCGGCTGGCGCAGCAACTGGTGGATCCGAAGCTCGGCGAAGGCCGTAATCGCCAGCAGCAGGAGTGGATCGGTCACCAGATCGCAGATGCGGATCTCCAGCCGGTTGAGGTCATGGGGACGGTGGTCCCCATTGGGCCGCACCGAGGTCCAGAGGTGCCGCACGTTCTGCATGGTGCCGAGGGCCAGCTGCTGGTCCATCCAGTCGATGTAGTGCTGGTGGCTGAGGAACAGCGGCACATCGGCCGGCGTGAGTGGGAACTGCAGCCAGCGCTGGGAGTGGGCTCCGGTGGCCGCACCGTCCAGGAATGGGGAGCTGGCGCTCAGGGCCAGCAGCAAGGCCGCCTCACAGCGCATCAGGCGCAGCGCCGCAAACAGGCGGTCCATCTGCTCGGGACCCTGGCTGCCGATCAGCCCCAGGTTGATGTGCACGCTGGCGGTGACCACCTGGGTGCCGTAGGTGGCTTCGATGTAGCCGTGGTAAGGGTTTTCCGGATCCGAACGCTCGAAGCGGTGGCTGTCCCCCAGGCTCAGGGTGCTGCCGGGCAGCAGGGTGAGCTGGCGGCTGGCCAGCCAGAGGCGGAGGCGCTGCCGCGGCTCGATCAGCAGCCGCAGCTGGTTGGCGTAGCTGGCATCTGGGGGGGTGATGTATTCGAGGTTGCGGTGGTCGGGTTCGGTCACGAAGCCCTCCAGGGCCGCTGCCGCCTCGGCTGAGCAGCCCACCACGGTGCCGTCCTCCCGGCCGGTGTACAGCTCCACCTCGAAACCCTTCAGCAGCAGGGGTGTGGTCATGGCTGGGCCGGCAGGAGGCAGGCCAGGGCCTTCAGCATGCCGCGGGCTTTGTTGAGGGTTTCCTGGTATTCCGCTTCAGGCCTTGAGTCGGCCACCACCCCGGCGCCGGCTTGCACCTGCACCCGCCAGCCCCCCTCGGGATGGGGCAGCACCACCATGGTGCGAATGGTGATGGCCGTGTTGAGGGCGCCGGCCAGGTCAACGCCGCCGTAGACCCCCGAATAGGGGCCGCGGGCGTCCGGCTCCAGGGCGTGAATCAGCTGCATGGCGCGGATCTTGGGGGCGCCGCTCACCGTGCCGGCCGGGAAGGAGGCCATCAGCAGGTCCCACACGGTTTGCCCCTCGGCCAGCAGCCCCTCCACCTGGCTGACGATGTGCATCACGTGGGAATAGCGCTCGATCACCATCAGGTCGCTCACCTTGACGGTGCCGGGCTGGCAGACGCGGCCCAGGTCGTTGCGGCCCAGGTCCACCAGCATCACGTGTTCGGCCCGTTCCTTGGGATCGGCCAGCAGGTCGGCCTCCAAGGCGAGGTCTTCGGCCTCATCGGCGCCCCGGGGGCGGGTTCCGGCGATCGGCCGCAGGGAGGCCTTCACGGTCCCTTCCGGTGTGGGTTCGGCCTTCACCATCACCTCGGGGCTTGAGCCGATCAGGTACCAGCCGCCGAAGTTGAAGAACGCCATGTAGGGCGACGGGTTCACCATCCGCAGGCTCCGGTAGAGCTCGAAGGGATCGCGATCGATGCGGGTTTCCAGTCGCTGGCTGAGCACCAGCTGAAACACGTCGCCCGCCTCGATGTGCTCCTCGCCTCGGAGCACGGCGGCCTCAAACGCTTCCCGGCCCACATTGCTGGTGGTCACCAGGGTCTGGGCCATGTCGGTGGCGCTGGCGTCGTGCCAGCGCAGGGGGGTCACGTGGCCTGGCAAGGGAGCATGCATGCGCTCTTCCAGGGCGGCAATGCGGGCCGCCGCAGCGGCATAAGCATCCTGTGGATCCTGGCCATCGCTCAGGTCGGCATAGGCCAGTGCGGTGATCTGCCGCTTCACCTGGTCGAACACCAGCAGGCTGTCGGCGAGCATCCAGCAGCCATCGGGCGGGGCGCCCTCCCCTGGCGGGTGCACCGGCACGCTCGGCTCGATCCAGCGGATCAGTTCATAGCCCCAAAAGCCGAACAGCTGCCCCACCGGCGGTAGCCCGGGGATGGGGGGGCTGCTCAGGGGCTCCAGGCAGGCGCGCAGCAGCCCGAAGGGATTGCCCTCCAGGGGCTCACGACGGCCATCGCGCCAGCGGCGCTCGGACTGCTCGCCGCGGCTGGTGAGGGTCCAGAGGGGGTCGCTGACCACAAAGCTCCAGCGGCCAATCCGCTCGCCACCATCCACCGACTCCAGCAGGACGCCGTGATCACTGCCGGACCCCACCTTCAGCCAGGTGGTCAGTGGGGTCTCCAGGTCGGCAGGCCAGCGCTTCCACAGGGGGATGAAGTTGTGGCCGGCCGTCACCGCCTCGAGGAACGCCTGCTGGGCAAGGCCATCGCGATCGGGGCTGGGCATCGGGCAACCGGGCAGGCAAAAAAAACGGGGCGCCTGGCCCCGCCTTTATAGGGGTTGGTCGTCGCCGTTCAGGCGTCGAAGGTGTTCTTGCCGGTGAACTTGAGGTTGGCGGGATTGGGATTGGCGCCAATCCGACGGGGGTTGTGGCCCACCATGGCGCGGCCCTCGTTGACCTTCTCGGGGAAGACGCCGTCTTTGGGGTGCAGGAACTCGGTGTCACCGCCCGGGAAGATCCGGTAGATCTTGTAGTCCTCGATCCGGGGCTTGAACTTGGTGCGCAGCTGGGTGCCAAGCGCAAGGCACTGCTCCTTGCGGGCGAAGTACATCAGGTTTTCGCCCTCGTTCATGTGGGCGGCACCGCCGGTGGGCAGCTCAAACACCTGTTCCTTGGGGCTGGTCCAGGTGATGGCGTATTTCTCCTCGGTCTCAGCGGAGTTCAGCAGGCCGCCGGTGCTGCCGATGTACTTCGGGAGTTGACCGCTGAGCGCCGTAGCTGCCATGGCTTTGGATCGTTTCAGCCGGAAGCTAGCACCGTGTTTTTGCCCCAATCCGGGCTGGTGCCGCACTCTTCACACCCGTCAACAAACCACGCCTCCTGGCGGATCCTCAGCACAGCGGGAAGAACACCGTGAGGCCGCTGCCGCTGCGTTCGGTGAGCCGGCCGCCCAGGCGATGGAACAGCCGCTGGGTGGCCTGGCGGCTCAGCTGCAGGCTGCCGGTGGTGGGGTTCCAGCTCAGCACCGGTCCCACCAGCTCCCGGGCTTCCCCGTCGCCCTCCTGGGTGGGGCTGGGTTCTTCGCTGGGCTGGCCTGCGCTGCTGAGCTGGAGTTTCAGCCTGGAGCCGGCGGGGGACAGGCTGAGGGTCACCGTGCTGCCCGAGGTCAGGGTGCGGCTGAACCGGTCGATCAGGCCGCCCAGCATGGTTTCCAGGCGGGCCGGATCGCTCAGCACCTGGGGCAGGCCCTCGGCGATCACCAACTCCAGAGCCAGGCCGCGGCGGGCCAGTTGCCGTTGCCAGAGTTCGTGCTGGTGCTCCAGCACCGCGCTGAGGTCGGTGCGTGCCAAGGCATGGCGCTCGAGGGGCTGTTCGCTGCCCGGCTCGCGCTGCAGCTCGGCCGCCAGGAAGATCAGGCCAAACCGATCGATCTGCTCGCTGCACTCGCCATCGATCTGCTCCAGGCGCTGGCGCACCACCTCGGGCAGATCGCTGCGCCGCAGCAGGGAGCGGATCAGGGTGCGGATCGTGGCCAGCGGCGTCCGCACCTCGTGGGTGAGGGCCTCCAGCAGGGCCAGTTCACTGCTCACGGCCCGGGACGCGTCGCCCTGGAGCCGTTCGCGCGTCGTGCCCCCATGCACCAGGGGTTGCAGGGTCAGGCTGGGGGCCATGGCCGCCAGCCGTTCCCCCATCCGTGGCCAGAAGTGCATGCCCAGCTGGTCATCGCTGCGCAGGGGGCCCAGCCGTTGGAGGGCCGTGCGCAGGGCGCCGGAGGCCTCCTGGTTGCCGGCCAACAGACGGCCGTCGATCAGGCCCAAGGCAGCGGACAGGGCCTCCGGGTCGAACCGCACGATCAGGCGCCGGGCCTCGGCCGGTCCGTCGAGGCACAGGGCTACCTGCAACTGGGGAGTGATCACCAGCAGCAGTGGATCGGTGCCATCGCCCTCCTCGAGGGCCAGCCGATGGAAGCTCCCGCCGCCGCCGGTTGGGGCGCTCCCGGGGAGCAGGGCGGCGGAGCCGGGCAGCAGATCCTGCAGTTCCCGCGGGGCCCACACCCAGCCCTGGAGCTGCCGGAGCAGCTCGGGTTCGTAGAGGGCGGGCAGGGGGGCCGCCAGCCAAAGCCCCTGCAGCGGTTGCCGGGGCAGCAGGAAGTCGTCCTGCAGGGTGGCCAGGGCGGCCCACCATTGGCGCCGCACGCTGTCCTCGTTGCCGACGCCGGGGGGGACGCCCTCGGCCAGGCAGCGTCGCAGGTCGGACAGGCTCACCAGCGTCCCTGGGCCGAGCGACCCCGGCGGGCCACGGAGGCGCACAGCCCGAGGGCGATGAAGTTCACGAGCATGGCGGACCGTCCGTAGCTGAGCCAGGGCAGGGGGATGCCGGTGATCGGCCCCAGGCCGATGGTCATGTTGATGTTCACCACCACCTGGAACATCAGCATCGCGCCGATCCCCACCACCACAAGGGCTTCGTAGTCGGTGCGGGCCCGTCCGGCGATCTGCAGCAGCCGCCACATCAGCAGGGCGAAGCCGGCCACCACCAGCACCGAACCCAGGAATCCGGTTTCTTCCCCCAGGGCACTGAAGATGAAATCGGTGTGCTGTTCTGGGATGAAGCGCAGTTTGGTGAGGGATCCATTCATGAGGCCCGTGCCCCAGAGCTGGCCGGAGCCAATGCCCACCGTGCTCTGCAGCAGGTGATAACCGCCGCCGAGGGGGTCCTGGGCGGGGTCGAGAAACAGGGTGAGTCGTGCCCGCTGGTGGGGGCGCAGGCCGTGTTCCCACAACAGGGGGGTGGTTACGGCGAAGAGCCCCTGCACCGCCAGGCTGATGCCCAGTGCGACCCGTTTCCAGGGCAGGCTCTTCCAGGCCAGCCAGCCCATCAGGGGAATCCAGGCGAGGAGCAGCCAGGGAAGGGTGCCGGCCACGATGGCCGTGACCAGTGGAGAGAGCAGCAAGATCACCCAGGCGCCGGGCATGCCAGCCCAGAACAGCATCACCAGGAGAACGGCCCCGAACACCAGGGAGCTGCCCAGATCAGGCTGCACGAACACCAGCAGCCAGGGAAGGGCAATCAGGCCCACAGGACGGACCAGGTCGACTGGGCGATCCACCGGATGCCGGGCCAGCACGCCAGCCAGCAGCAAAATCGCCCCCACCTTGGCAAATTCCGACGGCTGCACATAGAAGCCGCCGATGTTGATCCAGCTCTGGGCCCCCAGGGCGCTGGTGCCCACGATCCGAACGGCGATCAGGCTTGCCACCATCGCGCCATAGATCAGCCATTTGAGCGGGATCAGTCGCTCCAGCGGCATCCGGGCCAGCAGCAGGGCCACCACCATGCCCACCGCTGCGGTGATCCAGTGCTGGTACCAGTCGGCGTAATTGGCCTGGCGCTGGGTGCTGGCGATCAGGATGCCTGCGATCGCCACCATGGCCAGGGGGACCCCCCAGAGGATGAGGTCCACGTCGGCCAGGGGGCTGCGCCGGCCGCTGCGGCCGCTGAAGAATCGGGAGTTGCGCCGCCCCAGCTGGCTCAGCATGGTGCTTAGGCCGGCACTAGGTGGGCCGCCCCGATGCGCTCGGCCAGAGCCCGGAAGGCCTGGGCGCTGGCCGACTCGGGATGGGAGAGCACCACGGGCCGGCCGGCATCGCCCCCTTCGCGCACCGGCATTTCCAGTGGCAGCTCCGCCAGCAGGGGCACCCCGGCCTCCTCGGCCAGGCGGGCGCCCCCGCCACTGCCGAACAGGGCGTAGCGCTTCTCCGGGGCATCCGGCGGGATGAAGGCACTCATGTTCTCGACCACGCCCAGGATGGTGACGCCCATCTGCAGGAACATCGCCAGCCCCCTTCGGGCATCCTGCAGGGAGACCTGCTGGGGTGTGGTGACGATGATCACGCCTGCCATGGGGACGGCCTGGGCCACGGTGAGTTGGGCGTCGCCGGTGCCGGGGGGCAGGTCCACGATGACCACATCCCTCTCCCCCCAATCCACCTGATACAGGAACTGGCGGATGATGCCGTTGAGCATGGGGCCCCGCCAGATCACCGGCTGGTTTTCCTGGATCAGCAGCCCCATCGAAACCATGGCGATTCCGCAGGTCTCGATGGGGGTGAGCACCTGCTGGGCGCCTTCGCCGCGCACCTCCGGCGTGCGGTCAGCCACGCCCAGCATGGTGGGGGCGTTGGGTCCGTAGATATCAGCATCGAGCAGGCCCACCTTGAGGCCGGAGGCCGCCAGGGCACAGGCCAGATTCACCGCCACCGTGCTCTTGCCCACGCCCCCTTTGCCGCTGCTGACGGCAATCACCTGGCGGACGCCGGGGATGGCCTGGCGATCCGGCAGCTGACCGGGTGCCGCGCCCGGGGCCCCATGGCCGGCGGCTCCAATCGGGGCACCTCCAGCGGGCTGGGCCACTTCGATCTGCACGTCGGTCACCCCATCGAGGGCGAGCAGGGCTGCACGGGCTTCAGCGGCAATGCGATCGCGCTGGGCCTGGGCAAAACCTGGCAAGGCCAACCGAAACACGGCCCGATCGCCCACCAGTCGGGGGGCCTGGATCCAGCCCAGCTCGATCAGGCTGCGCCCGCTGCCGGCATCCTGGACAGCGTTGAGGGCGGCTTGGGCCTGCTCCACTGAGGCCATCGGGAATCCAAACGGGGTCTGCGATCCTAGGTGGCCTGCCCTGCCAGGAGGGTGACGCTCTGGCCGTGACAGACCCTCTCGAACACTTGTCTGAGGGGAGGCTGGCCTGAAATGGTGAGACCTTTCCGGCGTCTTTTCGGCGCACCGTCGATGCTCAAGGCCCTGCTGGCGCGTGGCAAAAACAAGCTGGGTGGAGGTGCCTCGAGTCCGGTTGGCAACGACGCAGCTCTGGAGGCCCCGCCCGCCGACTCGCGCGCCCGGGCCAAGGCCCTGCTGATGGGCCTACAGGACTCCATCTGCGCTGGGCTGGAGCAGCTCGATGGTGGGGCCCAATTCGCCGAGGAGAGCTGGGTGCGTCCTGAGGGCGGCGGCGGTCGCTCCCGGGTGATGACCGGCGGCCGCGTGTTGGAGCAGGGCGGCGTGAATTTCTCCGAGGTGGAGGGTTCGGAACTGCCTCCCTCGATCCTCAGCCAGCGCCCGGAAGCCAAGGGCCACCGCTGGTTTGCCACCGGCACCTCGATGGTGCTGCACCCCCGCAATCCCTACATCCCCACCGTTCACCTCAACTACCGCTACTTCGAGGCGGGCCCGGTGTGGTGGTTCGGCGGCGGGGCCGACCTCACCCCCTACTACCCCTTTTTGGAGGACGCCCAGCACTTCCACCGCACCCTCAAAGGCGCCTGCGACAGCGTGAACCCCGCCTATTACGAGGTGTTCAAGCCCTGGTGCGACGAGTATTTCTTCCTCAAGCACCGCCAGGAAACCCGCGGTGTGGGCGGCATCTTTTACGACTACCAGGATCCCCGCGGCGTGCTGTACAAGGGTCAGGACCCCAAGGGGCCGGCTGCCTTGGAGAGCAACCGCATCGGCCCGGTGCCCCAGAGCTGGGAGCAGCTGTTCGCCCTGGCCAGTGCCTGTGGCAACGCCTTCCTGCCCAGCTATGGGCCGATCCTCGAGAAGCGCCAGTCCACTCCCTACGGCGAGCGGGAACGTCAGTTCCAGCTCTATCGCCGGGGCCGTTACGTGGAGTTCAACCTGGTCTTTGACCGGGGCACGATCTTCGGCCTGCAGACCAACGGCCGCACCGAGTCGATTCTGATGTCGTTGCCGCCCCTGGTGCGCTGGGAGTACGGCTACCAGCCGGAGGCAGGCAGCCGCGAAGCCCTGCTCACGGATCTGTTCACCAAGCCCCAGGCCTGGTTGACCGACGCCTCTCTGGCCGCCCGGTGCGCTCCCCATCAGGCGGTGGGGTGAACGCCGCAGGATTGGCCGTGGCGATGGGGGCGCCGGGGCTGCGGCCGAGTCCCTGTTCCAGGGCGCTTACCACCCGGATGGCAATGGCCTCCAGGGTGGCCTGGCGCCGGATCGGATCGCGCAGGGCGGCTTCCAGGGCCCCCTCCAGTTTGCCGATTTCCAGGATGGCAATCCCCCGCTTGGGGGCTCCCAGCCCCTCGCGGTACAGCAGGGGGTAGGGCCCAAAGGCCAGCGCCAAACTTTCATCCACCCGGGTGGGTGGGCGATGCAGCGGGGGGATCAGCCCCGAGCCCACCCCGTCAGGGCCGTAGGCGTCGTAGTGGATTTCCAGGGCATAACCACCGGCTTCCGCATGGGCCTTGCCCACACTCCAGTTGGTGCGCGGGTCATCGCCGTCGGCGATGGTGCGCAGCGGGGGGTCGTAGAAGCGGATCGCCAGCCCCCGCCGTTGGCCGAGGGCCACCACCGCTTGCGCCGTGAGCAGATTCCAGTGGAGCTCGTCGCGGAGGCCGGGCTGCATGGGGGGCGCCCCGGCCAGGTCCACCGCAGCCCCGGCCGTGCCCGCTCCGCCAATCCCCTGGGAATCGGCATGGCCGGCGAGCACCAGGATTGGGGTGGTGTTGGGCAGGGGAGCCAGGCCCACCCAGTCTTTGGCCAGCCGGCTGCGGGGCCCGGTGAGGGGATCCAGGTTGGCCACCAGGGGGGCCTGGGCTGCGGCAGCACCGCCGAGGGTGAGAACCCCGATCAGCACGGCCACCATCCCTTGGCCATAGGGCATGGGGTGTGACGGCATGGTGGGCCTGGATGGAGAGCTAGATGGGTGAACTGAGCAGTTTGCCGTCGCTGAACAGGCCGAGCTGGGGGCCCAGTTCCAGTTCCAGCGCAATCAGCTCATCCCGGTGGGCCCGCAGGCGCAGGGCACTGCCGGTGGCGCTGTCATGGCTGAGTAGGCGCAGTTCCAGGGTCTCGGCGCGCATGGCCCGGTTGCGGTAGATCAGCCCCGCCGCTGGACCCACCAGGGCCAGCAGCAGGGGCCACCAGCCCAGTTGGGGGAGCAGCTGGCGCAGCACCAGACCCAGGCAGGCGGCCCCCACGGCTCCCAGCAGGGAGAGCAACACCGCCAGCCAGGGGCTGGCGGCCACTTCAGCGCGAAAGCGCAGGTGACGCCGTTCCGGATCACTCGATTCGGTTTGCCAACCGCGTTGCTGGAGCCAGTCACTGAGCTGACTCAGCACCTCCAGGGGGGGGCGGGACGAGCGCACGTCCACCACGGTGGTGCGGTCCTTGCTGGCAGCCCGCAGAAAAAACACCAGGCCGATGGCCAGCAGCAGGGTGAGCAGCAGGGTGGAGCCGAGGTTGACCATGGTGCCCATTCTGCCGTCGGCCGGCCGGGACGTGGCTTGTCAGCATGGGGGCGATCTTCCGCCTCTTTGGCATGGCCGCCCCGTCCGCCCCCAGCAACCTGCCAGCTCCAGCCCGGTTCGCCGTGTTTGACGGCGATCTCGATGCGGAGTGGGGCGCCCTGTATGCCGGCGCCCGGGCCCTGGCGGTGGACACCGAGGCGATGGGTCTGATCCACGGCCGCGATCGGCTCTGCCTGGTTCAGCTCTGCGACGACCACGACAACGTCTGCTGCATTCGCCTCTCCCGCGGCCAGAGCGAGGCGCCCCGGTTGCAGGCGCTGATGGAAAACGCCGGCATTGAAAAGGTGTTCCACTTCGCCCGGTTCGATGTGGCCGCCCTGGCCGAAAACCTCGGCATTGCCGTGGATCCGATTTTCTGCACCAAGATCGGCAGCCGCCTCGGCCGCACCTATAGCCCGCGCCATGGACTCAAGGACGTGGTGCAGGAGCTGGTGGGGGTGGAGCTCGACAAGCAGGCCCAGAGCTCCGACTGGGGCAGGGTCGAAGACCTCTCTGAGGCCCAGCTGACCTATGCCGCCGGGGATGTGCGCTATCTGCTGCCCGCCCGCGACCGCTTGGAAGCCATGCTCCGCCGCGAGGAGCGCTGGGAGCTGGCCCAGCGTTGCTTCCGCTGTCTGCCGGTGTTCGCCGACCTCGATCGCCAGCGCTTTCACCTGCTGTTTGAACACTCCACCGGCGGCAACCGCTGAAGCTCCCTGTCCAGGGCGGCTCAGTCCTCCACCATGAAGTTGTCGTCGTTGCCCACCGCTTCCAACAACGAGGTGAGCAGGGCGTGGTTGCTGGTGCTGTTGCCCTCGGCGTCGGTCAGCATCTGGGTGGCCAGTTCCACCCGGGAGGCGGTGTCCTTAAGGCCCGCCTGGGCGGCCTTGATGTCGACCTTGCGCCGGGCCGCCGCCAGGCTGATGCCCAATTGGCTGGCCAGCTTGCCGCAGGCGGCGTTGTAGGCCCGATCGGGAATGCCGGCCATGGGCGGCGTTGGGGCAGGGGATCAGCCCATCATCCCAGCAGACGTTGCTCCACCAGAGCGGCGATCTGGGCGCTGCCCCCGGCGGGTCCCATGCGCCGGCGGCCGATGGCGCCGAGCTGGTGGCAGGTGTTGGGGTCGTGGAGCAGCTGCTGCAGCCGCCGGGCCAGCTCTTCCGGCCGGTGGCAAGGCAGCACGGCGCCCCCGAGCAGCCGGCTTTGGCGGCGGGCAAATCCAGCCTTGAACTGGGGCCCCGGCCCTGGCAGGGAGAGGGAGGGCACCCCCAGCCCGGCGAGCTGTTCGGTGGCGGTGCCGGCAGTGGCCAGGCCCAGCTCGGCCCAGCCGGCCCAGCGGCTGAAGGTGTGGCTGCCGAGCAGCACGGTCCAGCGGCCCAGGCGCCAGAGGCTGCTCGCGCCGATCGCGGCGGCGGCGGGATCGGCGGCCATGGCCGCGAAGCCTGCGTCACCCAGCAGGTTGGCCCAGGCGTCGAGGCTGGGGGTGGAGCCGGAGGCCACCAGCACGGTGGTGGCCTCCGGTGGCTGGCCCAAGCTGAGGCAGCCCAGCAGCCGCCGGGCATTGCCCAGGGCTTCCGGCAGGCGGCTGCCGGCCAGCAGGATCAGGCGCCGTTGGCTTGCCAGCCAGGCCGGCAGAGGGGTCTGGGGAAAGCCATCCATCATGGGGTTTCCAGGCGCCAGGGCCGCCACCCCATGGCGATGCAGTCCCCGGGCGGTGAGCCGGTCACGCACGGCCACGAGCCGGCAGCGCCGGCTGCCCATCACGGCCCATTCCCAGGGGTCCCACTCACTCCCCTTGCAGCGGTGGTAACCATCAGCCAGCGGCGTGGGTCCCCAGCCTGCGGGACCTGTCGAGGCCCAGGTGTAATCGCTTTTGGGCGTGCCGATGAAACCGAAGCGGCCGCCGCCACCCCAGGCCAGCAGCAGGGGCAGCAGGTCGCCCACCGCGAGCACGGGATCTCCCTGCCGGGCCCAGTGGCGCACCAGACGCATCTGGCGCCAGCTCAGCAGCGGCAGCCCGGCGGCCAGGTCGCGGGCCAGGCCCCGCAGGCTCTGGTTGCTGAAGCCGCCGCTGGGCAGCTGCAGCTGGGGGCCGAGCCGCTCGAGACGGCCCTCCGCTTCGTCGTTGGCGAAGGCCTCGCCCAGGCCCACCAGGGGCAGCACCCGGATCACCAGCTGCGGTCGTCGGGTCTGCAGGGCGCGCAGGATGCGCTGGGCGATCAGATCCTCCCCGTGGCCATTGCTCAGAATGAGCAGACGGTTCAGCGGCCGGGAGGACATGCCATGGCTGATACGATCCGCTGCAGGGAGTTTGCTCCCTGGGCGGCGGCATGGCCAAGTGGTAAGGCAGAGGATTGCAAATCCTTTACCCCCAGTTCGAATCTGGGTGCCGCCTTTTCCAGCTTCTTGGGTGGAGGGCGTCAGCTCCCTCACAGATCCAACACCGTTGCGGCCGGATGGGGCATTTCTGCATAGGGTTTCCTGGTCACTCCCTATTTCCCAGATGAAGCGCTCCTCCTCCGTTGCGCGCTGGTGCCTGCCCCTGGTTGCCCTTCCCTTGACGGCTGCTGGGCTTGGAGTGCTTGCTGCCCCTGCATCGGCCTGCGAGAAGCACCTTGATGGGCACCAGAACGGCTCCGAGACCCAGGCTGAGGTGCAGGGCGAGCGCCGCTGAGCCAGGCCGGGGTGCTGCCCGGACTCAGAGCCGGGCCTTCGCCTCCCAGAACTGGCCCTCCTGATCGCGGGCCTGGCACTGCAGGGAACGGCGCTCCAGCAGGCAGCTGCCCTTGGCCAGCCGGGCCAGGGGAATGGTTGGAGCGAGGCTCTCCTCCCGCGCCAGGCTGGTGGCCACGGTGGCCACGTCCAAGCGGATCGGCCAGCGGGGTTTGCAGTGGCCATAGGGGCTGCACCGCATCGGCTTTTGGCCCGGGGCGAGTGCGCCGCCGAACACCAGGTTCTGGCTGCCGAACCGCTGACCGCCGGAGGGGGTGATCAGTCGCACGGTGAGGAGCCCCTCCAGGTTTTGCTCCAGTCGCAGCCGTCCACAGCTCTGGCGTTGGGCCTGCAGGGGCAGTCCCACCAGACCGTGCACCAAAACACAGTCCTGCAACTTGCTCTCCCAGCGGCCAAACGCCTCAGCCTGGCCGGAGGCTGCCCAGCCCAGCAGCACCAGGGTCAGGCTGGGCAGGCCGGGACGGATGGTCCAGCCCCAGGCGTGGGATCGGGCCATGGTGACCCTCAGTAGCCCGAGTCGGCCACGCAGCTGCCCTGGCAGCTGATGCCATTGCTCGCCGTGCGGCCGCAGTGCTGGCAGAGCACGGGCTCCGGTTGGGGAGCGGCGGGGCTGGACGCGATGGGAGGCCTGGCCAGGGGCACGGAGCTGCCAGGGTTGGGGAGGTCGGGCATTGTGGGACGCAGCACCGCCGGCACGGCATCCCACGATGGCGCATCCACCGGCCCGACCGCCTGGCATCGGCGTGGGCACCTGGGCTTGGGGGAACCAGCTGTTGTGGGGGTATGACCCCAGCCAGGATCCGACGCTGGAAGCCACATTTGCGGCGGCGGTGGCGGCTGGACTGCACACCTTCGATACCGCCGATTCCTACGGCACGGGCCGCTTCAATGGCCGCAGTGAGGCCTTGCTCGGGCGTTTCGTGTCAGCCCTCGCCCCCGCCCATCGGGAGTCGTTGTGCGTGGCCACCAAGTTGGCCCCCTTCCCCTGGCGGCTGGGGCGCCAGGGCTACCAGCGGGCTTTTAAGGCCTCAAAGCAGCGCCTCGGTGGACGGGTCGATCTGGTGCAGCTGCACTGGAGCACGGCCCGCTATGCGCCCTGGCAGGAGGGACCGCTGCTCGATGGCCTGGCCGATCTGGTGCAGCGGGGCGAGGCGGGTGCCCTGGGTGTCTCGAACATGGGGCCGCGGCGGCTGCGGGCCGTGCATCGTCGCCTGGCCGATCGGGGCGTGCGGCTGAGCAGCCTGCAGGTGCAACTGTCGCTTCTGGCTGCAGAGCCCATCGCCGCCGGTGGTGTGGCGGAGGTGTGTCGAGAGCTCGAGATCCAGTTGATTGCCTACAGCCCACTGGCCCTTGGCTTGCTGGCCCGGCCCCTCGATCAGCAGACCTGGCCTGCGGGCCCGCGTGGGGCCCTGTTTCGGCGGTTGGCTCCCGCCCTGGGGGACCTGCAGGCGGAGATGGCCCGAATTGCCGTTGGCCAGGCGGGAGGCCTGGCGGCCGTGGCGCTCAACTGGTGCCGGGCCCATGGGGCGATGCCCATCCCAGGGCTACGGCGGCCCGAGCAGGTGGAGCAGGCTGCGGCGGCCCTGAGCTGGACCCTCAGCCTTGAGGATTGCGCCCGCCTCGATGGCCTGGCCCGGGCGCTGGACGCCCGGATGCCCGCCAATCCGTTCCAGAGCGATTAGCCCGCCTGGGGTGTGGGATCCAGGGTGAGGACCACTGGCAGGGCTTGGGGGCGTACCAGGGGCACTACGGGGGTGGCGCTGGCGTCCGGGTGGGTTTCTGCCTCGGCCGCGGCGGCTTCGGGTCCGCAGGCGGCCAGCGCTTCCTGCAGCAGGGAATCAAAGGTGGAGCCGGGCAGCCGGTGCCGGGCCAATTCCAGAAACACCCGGGCCAGGGATTCTCCGGCAGCGGCCCGCAGGGCGGGGTTGTTGCGGCGAAGCTGCAACTCGTCGTCAATCGAGCGGAGGAAGCGCTCCGTGACATCGCGCTTCGTCGAGGCGCGGATGCGGGTGTCCTGCTCCGCTTCGGAGAGGAAGGGCTGGGCCTGGAGTTCTTCGAGGCGACGTCCCAGGCTTTCCAACACCTCCCGGGCTTCTTTGGCCACATGGGC
This sequence comes from Cyanobium sp. FACHB-13342, assembly GCF_014697415.1. Lineage (GTDB taxonomy): Bacteria > Cyanobacteriota > Cyanobacteriia > PCC-6307 > Cyanobiaceae > Cyanobium_A. The sequence goes on from NZ_JACJRT010000004.1 coordinate 94,603, forward strand.
CAGCTGACCATCGGATAGGCGGGGCAGATCGGCGACGTAGACCTTGCCGTGATCCCGCAGCGTGAGGAAGGTTGGCCGCAGGCCCCCGCGCTGGGGAGGAGCCACGGGCTCGCGGGGGCGCTGGGGGCGGCTTGGCGGAACGGGGCCGGCGGAGCTGCGACGGCGGGTCATGCGCTGACCGGAGGGCCGATCCTGGGGAGCCCTGTCCTCGGAGCCGCGTTGGTCTGAACCTAAGGATTGCGTCATCTCGATCGGCCTGATTTGTCTGCGTTCTTCTCGAGCACCACTGGGTGTACCGGAGCGTCCCCTGTCCCCAGGGGACGCACTCTGGGGCCGGCGGAAAGGCCGGCCAACGACAGCTCCGAGATCAGCACCCTAATCAGCGGGGGGGCAGGCTCCATGCCCAAAGACGAAGGTGAAGCAATTCGCCAGCCCGGGCTCCAGTCGAGCTCAGGGGCGATAGGGGAGGCCGGCCAGTGGTTGATCACCGGCGCTGCCGCTGGCGACGTGGCCAAGCTCCCAGGCTGAATGCCCGGCGGCCTGGCAGATCGCCAGCGTGTCCGCGACGGCGGCGCCTGGCACCACCAGGCAGAAGCCCACGCCCAGGTTGAAGGTGTTCCAGAGATCGGCCTCGGGCACCTCCCCTGCCTGTTGCAACCAGTCGAAGAGGGCGGGCCGCCGCCAGCTGGCGGGGTCGATCACGGCATGCACCCCAGCCGGGAGGCAGCGGGGCAGGTTTTCCGGCAGACCGCCGCCGGTGATGTGGGCCATGCCATGGATCGGCAGGCCGGCGGCCAGAAGGGTTTTCACCAGGCTGCCGTAGAGGCGGGTGGGGGTGAGCAGGGCCTCCAGCAGGGGTTGGTCACTCCCTGGCAAGCGGGTGAGGTCGTCGACCGCCTGGGTGTCGAGAATCCGGCGGACGAGGCTGAATCCGTTGCTGTGCACGCCGCTGCTGGCCACGGCCAGGATGCGGTCGCCGTCAACCACGGTGCGGCCATCGATCACCGCACTGGCCTCCACCACGGCGACGCAGAAGCCCGCCAGGTCGTAGCGGCCCGGGCCGTAGAACCCCGGCATTTCAGCGGTCTCGCCCCCCAGCAGGGCGCAGCCGCTCTGGCGGCAGCCATCGGCAATGCCCTCCACCACTTCGGCCATGGCCTCGGGGCTGAGCTTGCCCGTGGCGATGTAGTCGAGGAAGAACAGCGGTTCTGCGCCGCTGGTGATGACGTCGTTGACGCACATCGCCACCAAATCAATGCCCACGCCATGGTGCTGGCCATGGGCCTGGGCCAGTTCGAGCTTGGTGCCGACCCCGTCGGTGCCGGCCACCAGCAGGGGCTCCCGCAATCCGGCGGGTAGGCGGCAGAAGCCGCCGAAGCCCCCCAAGCCCCCCACCACCTCGGGGCGATGGGTGGCCTCCACGCTGGATCGGATCCGATCCACAAAGGCGCGGCCTGCGACCACGTCCACGCCTGCTGTGCGGTAGTCCATCCGTTGCAGTCCATCAGGAGCAGTGCTCCGATCCTCCAACGGCAGCCGACCCGCCGCCGGCTGTGGACGATCCGCCGATTGGCACGTGATGCAATTAGCTGCGCTGATGCGAGGCATTTGGGTCGCTGATCGGTGGCGGGCTTGTCGACCCCGGCTGAGCCCTGTTAGGGCCTGCGCTGTTGGATTTGATGACAAAAGCTGATCAATCTTCGGGGTGTCGTTTTTGACCAAAACCACCGTTCGCAGCGGTTAACTTTGCGGCGTCGTCAATTCCCGATAGGAACTCCGAACGCGAATTCGGCTCTCATCTCCATTCAGATTGAGACCGGATCCAACGCTGACGAATCACTGATTGGCCTTGAGCTTCTGCTTCTGGCTGGTGATTGCTGCATTTGCCGCGGGTTTCGTTTGTTATGCGCAGCACCTTCTCCCTGGGGGCCCTTGCCCTTCTTCTCTCTGGTAGTGCCCTGGTTCCCGCCATGGCCGATTCCAGCCGAGCTGCCACCGGTCCTGAGGCCGTTGCCCTGGCTGCTCCAGCCCCAGAAGTCCAAGAACCCAGCACCAAGGTCGCCATCCGCGAAGCGGATGCCCAGCCCAACTCCGAGGACAGCCTGATCAAGCAGGCCCCTCCCGCACCCATTGCTCCCCTGCCCAAGCCAGCCCCCCGGGTTGTTCACACCGCCAAGGGGCAAGCCAGCTGGTATGGCCCTGGTTTTTTCGGAAATCGCACCGCCAGTGGTGAAGTGCTCCGCCCGGGAACCCTTACCGCAGCTCACCGCACCCTGCCCTTCGGCACCAAGGTCAAGGTGACCAACCTCTGGAACGGCCGTTCCACCGTTGTGCGGATCAATGATCGGGGCCCCTTCCATGGCAACCGGGTGATCGACCTGGCCCATGGAGCGGCCCACACCCTGGGCCTGACGGCCAGTGGTGTCGCCCAGGTTCGCCTGGACGTGCTCCAGTGATCTGATCTCCTCTGCAGACCGTTTCGCTCTCCAGCCCATCCGCCAATCTGGCGGGTGGGCTTTTTGTTGCCGGCCCGCCATTCCCCCCGTGCTGTTGCTCCATACCCGAGACGACCTTGCCGCTTGGCGCCGTCGGCAGGTCGGTCCGGTGCATTTCGTGCCCACGATGGGGGCCCTGCATGGGGGCCATCAGCAGCTGATCCGGCGGGCGGCGGACGGTCGGGGAGGCGCGGCGCCAGTGGTGTTGGTGAGTGTGTTCGTCAATCCGTTGCAGTTCGCCCCGGGCGAAGATCTCGAGACCTACCCCCGGGATCTGGCCGCCGATGCAGCCCTGGCGGCGGCTGCCGGCGCCTCGGCCCTGTTTGCCCCTTCCGTAGCCGAGATCTACCCCCAGGGGGAGGCCGGGCTGACCCGCGTCGTGCCGCCCCAGACCCTGCGTCAGGGCCTGTGCGGCCGCAGCCGCCCCCAGCACTTCGAGGGCGTGGCCACCGTGGTCTCCCGGCTGTTGGCCCTGGTTCAGCCCCATTGCTTGTGGCTGGGGGAAAAGGACTGGCAGCAGCTGGTGATTCTGCGGCGGGTGGTGGCGGATCTGGGCCTGTCGGTGCGGATCGAGGGTTGCGCCACCGTGCGGGAGGGGGATGGCCTGGCCTGCAGCTCCCGCAATCGCCGCCTCTCGGTGCCCCAGCGCCAGCAGGCTGCCGCCCTGCCGGCGGGATTGGCCGCGGCGGCGGCCCGGCTCCAGGCCGGGGAGCGCCAGGCGGACACCTTGACCAGCGGCCTCAGGACCGAGCTGGAGGCGGCTGGGTTGGTGGTGGATTATGTGGAACTGGTGGCTCCCCATAGCCTGGAGCCGTTGCATCAGGTCCGGGGCCTCGCCCTGCTTGCTGCGGCGGTGCATTGCGGCCCCAGCCGCCTGATCGACCATCTGTTTCTGATGTCCCGTCTGCCAATCGTTGCCATTGATGGTCCGGCGGGGGCGGGGAAGAGCACCGTCACCCGTGCCTTCGCCAGCCGGCTGGGCCTGATCTACCTCGATACCGGGGCCATGTATCGGGCGCTCACCTGGTGGGTGCAGCGCGAGGGCGCCGACCCTGCCGATCCGGCGGCGGTGGCGCCATTGCTGCACAACCTGGACCTGCAGCTGCGCTCGGGGCCTGGCGGTGACCAGCAGGTGAGCATCAATGGTCACGACGTCACGGAAGCCATCCGCAGCCCGGAGGTGACGGCCCAGGTGTCCGTCGTGGCGGCCCATGGCTGTGTGCGGGACGCTCTGACGGCCCAGCAGCAGGCCATGGGCCACAGGGGTGGGCTGGTGGCCGAAGGTCGGGACATCGGCACCGCCGTTTTCCCCGACGCCGAGCTGAAGGTGTTTCTCACGGCCACCGTGGCCGAGCGGGCCCGCCGCCGCGCCCAGGATTTGGCGCGGCGGGGCTTTGTCGTGCCGCCCTTGGCGGAGCTGGAAGCCCAGATCGCCGAGCGTGACCACCTCGATTCCACCCGCGCCGTGGCGCCGCTCTGTCGGGCCGAAGACGCCATCGAGCTGGTGACCGACGGCATGGCGATCGAGGCGGTGATCCAGGCCCTGGTGGATCGCTTTCGGGAGCGGGTGCCGGACGAGGTCTGGCCCGGACCCGACGCCAGCGCCCCATCGGGGGTCTGAGCTCAGCCGTCGAGGGCCTGCAGCAGGCCCGTGCAGGCATCCTCGAGCAGGTCGAGCACGTGCTCAAAGCCCGCCTCACCGCCGTAGTAGGGATCGGGCACCTCGCTGGCTGCGAAGCGGCTGCAATAGCGCACCAGGGGCTCGATGCGGGCTCCGCTGGCGCCGCCGGCTTCCTGGGCCAGGGCCTGTACATGGGCCAGGTTGCTGGCGTCCATGGTGAGGATGTGATCGAAGCGCTCGAAATCGCCCAGATCGATCTGGCGGGCGCGGCTGGTGAGGGTGATGCCCCGTCGGCTGGCGGCCTCGCGCATGCGCCGGTCGGCGGCCTTGCCCACATGCCAGCCCCCCGTGCCGGCCGAGTCCACCACAAAGCGGTCGGTGGCACCCGCCTGGGCCAGCAGGTGCAGGAACACGCCCTCGGCGGCGGGGGAGCGGCAGATGTTCCCCAGGCAGACAAACAGCACCCGTTTCATGGACCGTCCAGCCGTGACAGGGCCAGGGCCGCGCGGCGCTGCACCACCGGTGGGGTGTCATCGCCCCCTTCGCGCAGGCCGCCCAGGGCGTCTCGGGCCCGTTGGCGCTCCGGAGCGTCGGCGGGAAGGGGGGCCACCAGGGATTCCAGTCCTACCGCAACGGCGTAACGCACCACCCATTCGCCATCGCCGGTGGCCGCGACCAGGGCCCCCAGGCAGCGCTGCCGCACGCCGTGTTGCGCATCTGCGGCCAAGCCCTCCAGCTGCAGCTGGCCCAGGCCCTTGGCGGCGGCCCGGCGCACGCTGGCCGCCACATCACTCCCCAGGGCATCCAACAGCAGCTCGAGGCCCCGCACGTCGCCGATGCCAGCCAGGGCCCGCACCGCCCAGGCCCGGGCCCCGTAGTTTTCCGGATCCAGTTGCAGCAGGGCTTCTACCGCCGCCGCCCCGAGGCTGATCAGGCCATCCACGGCGGCCACCGCGGCGCCTGGATTGTTGAAGCCCAGCACCTCCACCAGGGTCGGCGCTGCGGCGGGTGCGGTGCAGGCTGCCAGCTCCTGGGTGGCGCGCAGCAGGGCCAGGGCACTGTCGGCCCGCTGCACGGCCTCGATTCGGGCGGCCAGGGATTCGGGGGGTACAGCGCTCATAGCAGGGCATCCATGCAGGCCAGTAAGGCTCCGTCTCCGGGCTCGCCCCTGCCCCGTTCCACCAGGCCCCGCAGCGCCATCAGCTTCAGGCTGTTTTCAGCGAGGGTGCCTGCAATGGCCTCGAAGCCCGGCCGCCAGCCGGCGGCTCCCAGGTCCATCAGGGCGGCCCGCCGCACCTGCAGTTGGGGGTGCTCCAGCAGCTCCACCAGCAACGCTCCCCAGCGGCCGTCGCCGCTGAGTTGCAGCAGGGTGCGTGCGGCAGCGCTGCGGATCAACGGCCGTTCATGGGCGATGAACGGCTCCACCACGGCCAGCACCTGGGGGTCGGCCCTGCCGATGTCCCCGAGGGCCTCCAACAGGGCTTCGCAGGGTTCGGTCAGGCGGGGGCTGTCCGGTCGCTGGGCTCCAGCCACGGCCGGGCCGCCGGCGAGCCGCTGGCACAGGGGCGCGATGGCCGCCTCGGCGCGCAGCTCTCCCAGGGCCCGGGCTGCGGCCTCCCGCAGGCCATCGTCGGGGTCCTCGAGGGTGTCCAGCAGGTCGGGTATGGCGGCATGGGCCGCCGGGGCCAGCTTGCCCAGGGCCCGGGCCGCATTGCGGGCCACCGCGTTTTCCTCCACGCCGGCCCCCGGGTCCCGGGGGCGGCGCTGGCGCAGGGCGCTCTGCAGCAGGGGCACGGCTTCGGGATGCTGGCTGCGCATCCGGCCCAGCCACCAGGCCCCGTAGTACTGCTGGGAGGGATCGTCGCTCTGGCGGAGCCGGCGCAGGGCCTCCTGCTCGCTGATGGGTTCGCCGGCCTGGAGGCCGTCGGCGGCGGGGGGCATGGTGGCTGGTGGGGAGAGCGCACTGGCAGTGATGTTGCCATCAGCGGTGCGGGGCTGGCCTGGTTCTCAACGCAGAGCCATGAAAAAAGGCTCCCGGGAGGGAGCCTTAGGGGAATCGAAGCCGGTTGCGGCGTTCTGGATCGCGTGAGCGAATCAGACGAGAGCAGCGATGGCGTAGTCGATGTAGTTGTTGGCGATGACACCGGGGTC
>NZ_JACJRT010000005.1 GCF_014697415.1 Cyanobium sp. FACHB-13342
CCGGTGCTGGCATCGACGATCCCCTCTCGCTGGAGCTCTTCTACAAGTTCCAGGTGACGGACAACATCTCGATCACCCCGGGCCTCTTCTACATCACCAACAGCTCCAACCAGGTCAACGACAAAGACCTCTGGGGCGGCGTCATCCAGACCCAGTTCCGCTTCTGAGCGCGGCTCCTAGGCCGGACATTCCGGCCTGGGCACAGCCGGCAGTCGGCTGCTCACCAGCCAGGCGGCGGCCACCAAGCCACTGGAGACCCACAGACACGCCTGGAGGCCTCCCACCAGAAACAGGGCACCGGACAGCACGGTGCCCAGCAGTCGGCCGGCGGCATTGGCCATGTAATAGAAGCCCACGTTGAGGCTCACGGCTTCCGCATCGGTGTAGGCCAGCACCATGTAGCTGTGGATCGACGAATTCATGGCGAACACCACCCCGAAGGCGGCCAGTCCCGCCACTACAGCCACGCCTGGTTGGCCCACCTGGCGCCACAGGGCAATGGCGATCAGGGCGGGAATGGCGGTGAGCACCGCGCTCCAAAACTCCACGGCAGCCGGGCCAGGGGGGCCGCTTTGGCCCCAGCTGCGTCGCAGGGCCGGAGCTGAACCCTGCACGACGCCGTAGCCGATCACCCACAGGCCCATAAAGCCGCCCACCTCCCAGAAGCGCCAGCCGAGGGTCGTCTGCAGAAACACCGGCAGGGCCACCACAAACCACACATCCCGGGCTCCGAACAGGAAAAACCGCGCCAGCGACAGCACGTTGATGCCTTGGGATTTGGAGAACAGGGCGCTGAAGCCTGGTTTCTGCTTCATGCGGCCGATGTCCGCCGGCAACACCAGGGTGAGCAGAAAGGCCACAGACAGGCCGGCCGCCATCGCCCCCACCGCGGCGTTGAAGCCGATCGTGGTGAGCAGCAGCCCCCCCAGGAAAAACCCCACCCCCTTGAGGGCATTTTTCGAACCGGTGAGGATGGCCACCCAGCGGAACAGCTGCTGCTGCCCCTGCGCCTGGTCGTTGGGGGTGTCCGGCACCACGGTTTTGATGGCGCTCTTGGCGCTCATCTTGTTGAGATCCTTGGCGATGCCGCTGATCGCCTGGGCCACCATCACATAGGCCACGCTCCACCACTTGGGCCAGCTGTCGGCCACGGGGATCAGCATCAACAGGGCCGCCACCTGCATCAAGGTGCCGCTCCAGAGGGTGAGGCGCAGCCCGAAGCGGGCCCCCAGCCAGCCCCCATAGAGGTTGGTGATGATGCCGAAGACTTCGTAAAAGAGAAACAGAAACGCGATCTCGAGGGTGCTGTAGCCCAGTTCGTGGAAGTGGAACACCACGAGCATGCGCAGGGCGCCGTCGGTGAGGGTGAAGGCCCAGTAGTTGGCCGTCACGATCCCGTATTGCTGCAGGGCGGAAAGGGGGCGTGCCATGGGCCGACCTCAGCGCTCGTCGAGCAGAGCCACATGGCTCACCAGATCGGCCATGCGGGAGCTGTAGCCCCACTCGTTGTCGTACCAGGCGTACACCTTGAGCTGGGTGCCGTTCACCACCATCGTTGAGAGGGCATCGACGATGGCGCTGCGATCGTCGTTCACGTAGTCGACCGACACCAGGGGCCGGGTTTCGTAGCCGAGGATGCCGGCCAGCGGTCCGTTGGCGGCGGCCTCGAAGGCGCTGTTCACCTCCTCGGCGGTGGTGGGCCGTGCCAGCTCAAACACCGCGTCGGTGAGGGAGGCGTTGAGCAGGGGCACCCGCACGGCGTGGCCGTTGAGCTTGCCCTGCAGCTCCGGGAAGATCAGGCCGATCGCCTTGGCCGATCCGGTGGTGGTGGGGATCAGGCTCTGCAGGCAGGAGCGGGAGCGCCGCAGGTCGCTCTTGAAGCCATCCACCACCCGCTGGGTGTTGGTCACATCGTGCAGGGTGGTGATCGAGCCGTGGCGGATGCCGAAGCTTTCGTGCACCACCTTCACCACCGGCGCCAGGCAGTTGGTGGTGCAGGAGGCGGCGGTGATCAGCCGGTGTTCCTCCGGGTTGTACAGGTGGTGGTTGATGCCGAACACCACGTTCAGAGCCTCGGCACTAGCGATGGGCCCCTTCACCGGGCAGGCCACCACCACCCGCTTGAGGCCCACCTGGTCGAAATAGGGCTCCAGGGTGTCGGGCGTCTTGAACGCGCCGGTGCACTCGAGCACCATCTCCACCCCGGCCTCGCGCCAGGGCACGGCGGTGGGAACCTTTTCCCGGGTGAAACTCACCGCCTGGCCACCCACAAAGAACCCTCGTGTGTTGGCCTGCACCGCCTGCTGCCAGCGACCGTGCACCGAATCAAAGGCCAGTAGGTGGGCGGCGGTGGCGGCGTCGCCGCCGCTGTCGTTGACATGCACCAGCTCAATGCCCGGCCGGCCCCAGAGGGCCCGGAACACCAGGCGGCCGATGCGGCCGAAGCCGTTGATGCCAATTTTCAAGGGGGCCAACCGGGACACTGGGCTGAAATTAGATCAACGAGACTTGATTCATCAACTAAACTTGCTGTATGGGTGTTCTGGAACACAAGTCCCCTCTCCAGGCGCACCAGGCCCGCCAGCTGCTGCGGGCCATGGCGGATCCCCTGCGTCTCCAGGTGATTGAGGCGCTGGGGGGCGGGGAACGCTGCGTCTGCGATCTCACCGGCGAGCTCGGCCTGGCCCAGTCGAAGTTGTCCTTCCACCTCAAAGTGTTGCGGGAGGCCGGCCTGGTCGTGGCCCGCGAGCAGGGCCGCTGGATCTATTACCGGCTGCGCTCCGAGGCCTTGCAGGATCTGCAGCACTGGCTGGCGGGGCTGGCAGATCGTTGTGATCAGCCCGCCAGGGGGTGTAACTAAACAGGGATTGGAGCAGGCGGCATGCCCACTGCTCCAGCCCAGCTCCTGTCAAGTGGGGCCGATACCGCCACCTGCGGGGGGCGACCCATACGCTCCATCCTTCTGTGCCGACGGAAACGGGGTCATGTCGGGTGCGTTGTGGCGAGCTTGCGGCCCCGTTGCCCTGCCGTTGCTGCTGCTGTCGGTGGCCGTGTTCACTGTTGGGTTTGATCGGCTGGCCTTCTGGTGGCGCTGGTGGCGGCGAGGGCGCCGGCCCTGGCGGGAGCTCTGCGGGGCCCTAGCCGCAGCGCCATCGCCAGAGGAGCGGCGTCAGCTGCTCGAGGATGGGGAGGAGCAGATGGCCGGGGGTGAAGCCGTGCTGCAGGCTGCGGTGGTGCTGGCGCCCCTGCTCGGCTTGGTGGGCACCACGGCGGGCCTGATGGCGGTGCTGAAGCAACTCGGCCCCCAGCTGCTGCTGCCCCCCACCGCTCCCCTGGCTGCTTACGGCGACGTGCTGCTGCCCACCCTGTTGGGCCTCCAACTCACCGTGGTGGCGATGGCCCTGTTGCTGCTCAACCAGGGCCTGCGGCGCTGGCAGCTGCGCCGCTGTGCGGCCCTGCCGTCGTGACGGCCCAGCCGGCTGGCACCGGCCCCTTGCTGCTGCTGGTGCCCTTCACCGCCACCAGCTTGGTGCTGCTGCTGGCGGTGGCGGCCCTGCCTGCCCTCCTGCTCCAGCCGGCCCCCCAAGTCCGCGCCGAGCCCAGTGCAGCTGCAGGGGCTGGCTGGGCGGTGGCCCGCACGGCCCGGGGGGCGTGGTTGCTCAACGGAACCCCGATCGCCCAGGCCGGTTTGGGGCGCAGCCTGCGCGCCCGCCCCAAAGGGGTGGCTGTGCTGCGGTTTCTGCCCTCAGCCACCTTGACCAGCGGGGAGGTGGCGGCCTCCTTGGCCTGGCTGCGGCACCACTCCCAGCTGCCGGTGGTGCTCGAGCCTCGGGGGGTGGCCGGTTGAGGCCAGGGCTCTCCAATCCAGGGATCCTGGCGCTGGGCCATGGCCTGTTGGCCACGGCCCTCTGTGGTGTGGGTTTGGCCGTGCTGCTGCTGCCCCAGCGCCTGCAGCAGCAGCCCATGGCCCAGGGCGTGGTCAGTGTCCATCTGGCCGCCGATGGGCGCCTGAGGCTGTGGAATCAGCCGGTGGCGTCGGCCGAGCTCGTGCGCCTGCTGGCTACGCCGTCGGTGCGGCGACGGCTGGTGCGCCTGCGGATCGTGCCCGATCCCGACACCCCCTGGGGAGACGTGCGCCGCCTGCTCAGCCAACTCGACTCCCTGCCCCTGCCCCTTGAACTTCAGCTTCCTGCCTCTCCCCCGCCTGCTGGCTGACCCGGCGCTGCGCCGTTGGGTCCCGGCCCTGATCGCTGCTGGCCTCTGCCAGGCATGGGTGCTGCTGGCGTTGGTGCCCCCAGCGCCTGAAGCCCGTCGCTCCCGCCGCCTCGCCGCCCCCGACGACACCCCCACTCTGTTGCGCTGGAGCCGCCTGCCCAGCCAGCCAGCTGCTGCCGCGGCGCTTCCAGTGATTCCCCTGCAGGGCCTGTCGGCCCTGCCGCCGCCGCCGCCTTCCACCCTGCCCACAGAGCCCGAGGCCAGGCGTCCCGGGCCGCTGCGCCAGGGCACTCGTGCACCCAGCCAGGCCGATGGGCTGCCGGCTCAGCCGGGGGCGGCCTTCACGTTGGTTCGCCAGGTGGCCCGAGGCGAATGGCCCCAGGATCCCCCAAGCCAGGCCCTGGTGGCGGTGCAACGGCGCCAGTGGTGGCTGCTCCCGGCCCAGACGCGGGCCCTGGAAGCGCTTTGGACGGGGGGAGTGGAGCAGGCCTGGCCGCCAAACCTGGGCGCCGTGCCGCCGGGCATCTCGGTGCGTCAGGTTCCCGTCACGGCGGCGGCGTCCCTATCCCTGGCGGAGCTGCATGGCCGCTCCCTGCGCAGCGGCAATGAACTCTGGCTGCTCTGGCAGCAGGGCAGCCGTCTCTGGATCCTGCGGGGTCCTGTGGCCTTGCCAACGGACGCTGCATAACCTGGGCCATGACCCACCTCCCCACCGATCCGGCCGACTTCGCCAGCCAGGCCATCGACGGCTTTGTGCAGGCCCATCCCCGCCATGTGCGCCGTGTCGATGGCGGCGTGGTGCGGTTGGCGCCCATCCCCGCAGGCCAGGTGGGCGTGGTGACGGGCGGCGGTTCGGGCCACTACCCCGCCTTTGCGGGCCTGGTGGGCCGGGGTCTGGCCGCCGGGGCCGTGTGCGGCAACATCTTTGCCTCCCCCTCAGCGGGCCAGGTGTACCGGGTGGGAAGCGCCGTGGAGCGGGGGGGCGGCCTGCTGCTGGCCTTCGGCAACTACGCCGGCGACATGCTCCATTTCAGCCTGGGGGCGGAACGGCTGCGGCGTCAGGGCATCGACGTGCGCATCGTCGCCGTCACCGACGACATTGCCAGCGGCCCCGCGGATCAGCCCGAGCTGCGGCGGGGTATCGCCGGCGGCCTGGTGGTTTACAAGATTGCCGGGGCTGCGGCCGAGGCCGGCCTCGACCTCGACGCGGTGGAGCGCTTGGCCCGGAAGGCCAATGGCCGCACCCGCTCCCTGGGGGTGGCCTTCAGCGGCTGCACCCTGCCGGGCGCCAGCGAGCCGCTGTTTACGGTGCCCCCCCAGCGCATGGCCATCGGCATGGGGCTCCATGGCGAGCCGGGGCTGAGCGAGGGGCCGATCGTGCCCGCCCCGGAGCTGGCGGCGCTCCTGGTGGATCGGCTGTTGGCCGAGCGGCCCGCCGAGGTACCCCCGGCCCAGCAACGGGTGGTGGTGCTGCTCAATGGGCTGGGCACGTTCAAATACGAGGAGCTGTTTGCCCTGTTCGGTGCCGTGGCCGCAAAGCTGGACGCGGCGGGGGTGGTGATCGCCGACTGCGAGTGCGGTGAGCTGGTCACCAGCCTCGACATGGCCGGGGTGTCCCTCAGCCTGTGCTGGCTGGATGGGGAGCTGGAACCCCTCTGGATGGCGGCGGCGGACAGCCCGGCCTACCGGCGCGGGGTGTTCGAGCGGCACCCAGATGCCCCTGCTGGTGCGGCCCCAGCCCCGGAGCGGCTCGTGCCAGGGGCACCAGCCGCCACCCCCCGGCCTGCCGCAGTGGGCTCCGGCACCGCCGAACAGCACGACCTGCTGGAGCGGATGCGCGCCGTGGAACGGGAACTGATCCAGCGGCAGGAGGAACTCGGGGGGCTGGATGCGGTGGCCGGAGATGGCGACCACGGCCTGGGCATGGTGCGTGGCATTCAGGGGGCCCTAGCCGGTGCCACAAACACCCTGGCCACAGGCGGCAGCACCGCCGCGATGTTGATCGAAGCGGGGGAGGCCTGGTCGGATCAGGGGGGTGGAACCTCCGGGGCCCTATGGGGAGGGGCCCTGATGGCGGCCGGCCAACAGCTCGCCAGCGCGGACAGCATCGATGGCGACAGCATCGCCGCCGCCGTGGCCGCCGCCCTGCAGGCCGTGATGGCCCTGGGCCAGGCCGTTCCCGGCGACAAGACGATGGTGGATGCCCTCCAGCCCTTCAGCGATCGGCTTCAGGCCGCCCTGCAGGAGGGCGAGAGCCTGGAGCAGGCCCTGCACCAGGCCGCCGCCGCCAGTTATGGAGCGGCCCTGGCCACCGCCGAACTGCTGCCCCGGCTCGGCCGTGCCCGACCCCATGGCGAGCGCAGCCTGGGGCATCCGGATCCGGGGGCGATGTCTCTGGCCTACAGCCTGATGGCCGCCACCAAGCCAAGGGATCCAGCCCTAACCGACCCTTAAACCACGCACTACCGGCCCTTTGCCTGCAGGCGCGGAGCCCTCCATAGCGTTTCAGCAGCTCCTGGCCTGCTCCGCGATGGTGTTCACGCCTTCCCTCCAACCGGGTCGCAGCGACAGCTTCCGTGACCTGCTCGAGACCAGCTACGAGAAGCGCAGCCTGGTGCACCTCGCGGCCGGGAGCCAGGTGCCCCTGCTGAAGCGCAATGTCTGGTTGGTGGTGCGGGGGATGGTGAAGCTCACCGCCATCTCCATCCAGGGTGATGAGCTGCTGCTGGGCCTGGCCGGCCCCAACGAACCCTTCGGCGACCCCCTCACCAACGTGGAGGCCTATGCGGCCACCACCCTGGTGGACACCGACCTGCTCTGCATCAGCTGCGAGGAGATCCAGCGCTCCCCCCATCTGGCCATGGGGTTGCTCCAGGGCATGGGGGCCCGCTACCGCCAGAGTGAGGCCCTGTTGGCCCTGCTCGGCCTGCGCCGGATCGAAGATCGGGTGCGTGGCTTCCTGGAGCTGCTCGCCAACGACTATGGCCAGCCCTGCGAGCAGGGCCTGCGTCTGCAGATCAAGCTCACCCACCAGGAGCTGGCCAGCACCCTGAGCACCACCCGGGTCACCGTGACCCGCATCCTCGGGGCCCTGCGGGATGAGGGCTGGCTCCAGATCGACTCCCAGCGGCGTCTTGTGGTGAGCCATCTCCCCCACCAGCGCAGCCCGCATCGATGAGCCAGCCGCCGATTCGGCTGTTGCTGGTTCACCCCGATTCATCCACCGGCTCCCAGCTCCAGCAGGCCTTCTGCGCTGAGGGTTTTGTGGTGCACGTCTGCGCCGATGCCGCGCAAGCGGCCGAGGGGCTGGCCGATCCCTTCGCTTGGGACCTGCTGGTTGTCGATGGCAGCCTGGGGGAGGGGGCCGCTGGGCTGTGCCGTCAGGTGCGCAGGGCTCTCCTGCCCTTGCCGGTGCTGATGTTGGCGGCCAGCGGCGCGGAGGCCGATCGGATTGGGGGCCTGGAGGCGGGAGCTGACGACGTGCTCCCTTTTCCCTTTGGGCTGGCGGAGTGTCTGGCCCGTTGCCGGGCCCTGGTGCGCCGTCACCAGCTCGGGCTGGAACCCACCACGGTGTTGCGCTGCGGACCGGTGGCCATGCTGGTGGAGGAACACCGGGTCTGCCGGGACGGCTCCGAGGTGACCCTCTCACCCCGGGAGTTCCGACTGCTGCGTTTTTTTCTGGAGCATCCCCGCCGGATCTGGAGCCGGGAGCAGCTGCTGGCGCGCGTGTGGGGCGAAAGCGAGGCGATTGAACTGGATCCCAAAACGGTGGATGTGCACATCCGCTGGCTGCGGCTGAAGCTGGAGCAGGATCCCGCCTGCCCGGTTTTGCTCACCACCGTGCGCGGCCAGGGGTACCGCTGTGGTTGAAGCCGCGTTCTGGGGGGTGGAGGTGGCCGGAGAGAATGGCGACATGCAGCCGTCCTTGCTCGTCGTCGAAGACGACGAAACGATCCGCGAAACCATTCGCGAGGCCCTGGAGCTGGAAGGCTTCGCCGTGCAGGCCTGTGGCAATGGCCGCGATGCCCTGCAGATGCTGCAGCGGGCGCCGGAGGGCCAGGGGTTTGCGCTGGTGGTGCTGGATTTGATGTTGCCGGGCATGGGGGGGCTGGATGTCTGCCGCCAGCTGCGCCAGCACAGCAACCAGACCCCGATCCTGGTGGTGAGTGCCCGCGACACCGAAACCGACCGGGTGCTGGGCCTGGAGGTGGGGGCGGACGACTATCTGGTGAAGCCCTTCGGCATGCGGGAGCTGGTGGCCCGTTGCCGGGCCCTGCTGCGCCGCTCGGCCAGCCCGGTGAGCCGGGCACGGGTGCTGGAGCACGCCAATCTCTGCCTCTATCAGGAGGAGTGCCGGGTGACCCGCGATGGTCTGGAGGTGAACCTCTCCCCGAAGGAGTACCGCCTGCTGGAGCTGTTCATGCAGCACCCAAGACGGGTCTGGAGCCGCGACCAGCTGCTCGAACAGCTCTGGGGCATCGACTACATCGGCGACAGCAAGACCGTGGATGTGCACATCCGCTGGCTGCGCGAAAAGCTGGAGGAGAACCCCTCCGCTCCGGTGCACCTGATCACCGTGCGCGGTTTCGGCTATCGGTTTGGCTAGGTCCCTGGAGTTGTTGGTGGCGCTGGCCCTGGGGGCCGGCCTCGGGCTGGGGTTCGGCCTGCTGCTGGGCCTCTGGCGCCGGCGGGGTGGGTTGTCGCGCGGGTTGCCCCGGGCCCGCCAACTGCTGAGCTGGATGGATTCCTCCGCCACCGGCTGGATCCTGCTGGATCGCAGCGGCAGCATCGGCCACATCAACCCCCGGGCCGAACGGATCCTCCAGCTGGATGCGGGCCGGCTGCTGGTGGGGCAGCCCTTCACCGAGATCTGCACCGACCCTGAGCTGGCCAGCAGCATTCGCATCGCCCGCCGTCAGGACCGGCCCCAGCGGCTGGAATGGCACTCAGGCGGCCAGGATCTCGACGTGATGGTGGTGCCCGGCCGCGATGGCTGGCTCGGGGTGCAGCTCCAGAGCCGCCGCTCCCTCGATGCCCAACTCGAACAGCAGGAGCGCTGGGTGAGTGATGTGGCCCACGAGCTGAAAACGCCCCTTACGGCCTTGTTGCTGGTGGGCGACAGCCTGGCCGCCCAGGTCAACAGCCAGAACGCCCGGCTGGTGGAGCGGCTGCAACGGGAGCTGCTGCGGCTGCAGGAACTCGTCGGCGATCTGCTCGAGCTGTCCCGCTTGGAGAACACCCTGCCCGGGCTGGGCCAGAGGGCCACCCTGGTGGACCTGCCCCCATTGGTGGAGCAGGTGTGGGCCAACCTGCGACCCCTGGCCGATCCCCGCGGCATCCGCCTCGATCTGCAGGCGCCGGCCCAGATCCAGCTGCGCGGCGACAGCTCCCGGCTGCACCGGGCCCTGCTCAACCTGCTCGACAACGCGCTGCGCTTTAGCCCTGATGGCGGGGTGGTGGCAGTCAGCCTCGCCCGCCGGGGGGACTGGTGCCAGATCGGTGTGGCCGATCAGGGGGCCGGTCTGAGTGAGGACGACCTGCTCCATCTGTTTGAGCGGTTCTACCGGGGGGATCCGGCCCGGGCCCGTGGCCAGCGCACGGGCAGTGGCCTGGGTCTTTCGATCGTGCAGCAGATCGCCGTCACCCATGGGGGACGCATCCAGGCCAGCAACCAACCGGGAGGGGGCGCCCTGTTGGAGCTCATCCTGCCCGGCGTGGTCGGGCCTGGCCGGCCTGGCTAGCGTTAGTCAGACAGGTTCCAGGACCATGCATTTCTGGGCTCCAGAGATCGATCCATCCCACCCGATGGACTGCACCCAGGCTGAGCGCTACGCCCTCAAGCGCCTGAGCAACGGCTCCTTCCTGGCCCTCGCTGGTGAGGAGCAAAAGCTGGTGGATGTGGGCAGCACCAGTGAGGCGTTCCTGTTTCACACCCATGAGGCCGCGCTGCGGGCCGCCACCGAGCTCAATCGCGGCGGCCGCGGCCCCCTCGATGTGGTGAAGATCGAGTGGGAGCCAGCCTGATCAGGCCAGCTCCGGATCCAGGCCAGCGGGCCACTCCTGGCGCGGCAGATCCCGCAGCAGGCTGAAGTCCTCGAAGCTGAAGCCCGGGCCCACGCAGCAGTGCACCAGGGTCCACGCCCCCGTGGATCGGGCCGCCTGCCAGTGGCCGGCAGGAATCACCCAGACCGGCAGTTGGTCACCAGCCGCCGGATCGAAGGGGCCGAGCCCCAGCTGCTGGCTGACTCCGGTGTCCGGATCCTGGTGGTGCAGCTCCAGGGGGGCACCGGCGGCATGCAGCCACACTTCGTCGGCGCCGGCCACCCGATGCCAGCGGCTGATCTCGCCGCGGGGCAGCAGGAAGGCAATCACGGTGAGGCCACTGCGCGGGGCCGCGTCAATGTCCCGCCGCACCCCATGGGCACTGCGGTGCAGTTCCCGATACCAGCCCCCTTCGGGATGGGGGCTGAGTCCGAGGGACTCGATCAGCGTCCGGGCGGTGGCGTCCATGGCGCTGCAGGATCCTGCACTGAGCTGTTGCCCAGCCTCCCAGAAACGGGCCATCCTGGGGACAGTGCTGGCACCTGCATGTCACGGTTCGGGGAGTTGCTGCGGGCGGCCAACAACCTCAAGCTGCTCGCGGCGATCGGCCGCAGCGGCGGTGATCTGAGCTCGGTGGCGGATCTGGTCGACAACATGATCGACAGCCCCCAGATGGGGGATGCGGTTCGCCGTTTCCGGGCCGTGCCCGGCGGTGCGGAGATGCTCGACCAGCGCTATCCCCCCCTGCAGCCCGATATCGATCACCTGATCCAGCTGCCGGAGGGCAGCCTGGGCCGCGGCTATGCCGAGCTGATTCGCCGCCTCCACTACGACCCCGAGTTCTTCCGGCCGCGGCCGACCACCACCGAGGCCCAGTGGCTCACCCAGCGGGTGGCCACCACCCATGACATCCACCATGTGGTGAGTGGCTTCGGCACCATGCCCGCTGGCGAGAGCGGGGTGCTGGCGATCACCGCCGCCCAGCTTGGCTTCCCGGCCTACGTGTTGCTCACCACCGCCGGCCAGCTGGCCAGTTTCCGCTTTCAGATCGAGCGCTTCGAGGAGCTCAGCCGCGCCGTGGCCCATGGCATGGCGATTGGCCATCAGGCCCAATGCCTGGTGGCGGCCCGCTGGGAGGAGGGTTGGGAGCGCCCCATCAGCGACTGGCGGGAGCAGTTGGGCCTGCGCGACCCCGCCGATGGCCAGTCCTACGGGCTGGCGTGACCGCAGCACCCACCATCCCTAGGCTGCCCCCGGCGCCGTCCCGTCTCCCCCAATCCCGTTTCTCCCACTCCCTCGGATGACCAGCATCTACGCCGACAACAGCCTCACGATCGGCAAGACCCCCCTGGTGCAGCTCAATCGGGTGACCGAGGGATGCCAGGCCCGGGTGCTGGCCAAGGTGGAGGGCCGCAACCCCGCCTTTTCGGTGAAGTGCCGCATTGGGGCCGCCATGATCTGGCGGGCGGAACAGGAGGGCCTGCTGGGCCCCGGCAAGGAGTTGGTGGAGCCCACCAGCGGCAACACGGGCATCGCCCTGGCCTTCGTGGCGGCGGCCAAGGGCATCCCCCTCACCCTGACCATGCCGGAAACCATGAGCCTGGAGCGGCGCAAGTTGCTCACGGCCTATGGGGCCCACCTCGTGCTCACCGAGGGCCGCATGGGCATGTCTGGTGCGATCGGAGCGGCCCAGGAGATGGCGGCTTCCGATCCCGACCGCTACGTGCTGCTGCAGCAGTTTTCCAACCCGGCCAATCCCCAGATCCACCACGACACCACCGGCCCGGAAATCTGGACCGACACCGACGGCCAGGTGGATGTGCTGGTGGCGGGGGTCGGCACCGGCGGCACGATCACGGGCGTGAGCCGCTACATCAAGGGCACCCTGGGTAAGCCGCTGGTGTCGGTGGCGGTGGAGCCCAGCAACAGCCCCGTGATCAGCCAGGCCAAGGCGGGCGAAGAGCTCAAGCCGGGGCCCCACAAGATCCAGGGCATCGGGGCCGGTTTTGTGCCCACCAACCTCGCGCTCGACCTGGTGGATCGGGTCGAAACCGTGACCGACGAGGAGGCCGTGGCCATGGCCCGTCGCCTGATGAAGGAGGAGGGCATCCTGGCCGGCATCTCCTGCGGGGCGGCCACCACCGCAGCCCTGCGCCTGGCCCGGGAAGACGCCTACGCCGGCAAGACGATCGTCGTGGTGCTGCCCGATTCCGGCGAGCGCTACCTGAGTTCGGTGTTGTTTGAGGGGGTGTTTGACGAGAAGGGGCTGGCCGCCCGCTGAAGCCCGCCCTATAACGACCCCGGTCTGTGCTGCTCGCTGACTTGGCAGACGTCGACACCCAGCCCCTTCCCGCTCCCTTGGAAGAGGCCCCGCCTGAGCAGACCGGCCCTGAGCTCAAGCTCGCCGAACCCCTTCCGCAGGACATCCTCCAGCCCGAATCCCCCGAGCCCGAGCCTCTGCAGGCCGAGATCCCGGTGGCGGCTGCCGCACCCCTGGCCCAAACCGCCGCTGCGGAACCCCCGGGGCTGCCCCTGCAGTTCCTCAACCAGCTGCTGCAGAAGCTGGGAGCCACCCGCCTCCAGTCCCTCGCTGACCTGCTGCCCGCCGCCCGCATCCTGGCCCTGGCCGTTCTGGCCGGAATCGCCCTGCGGCTCACCGGCGCCACCCTCGGGGCCATCAACGAGATTCCCCTGCTGGGGGGCCTGCTGGAGCTGGTGGGCCTGGTGGCCCTGCTCAACTTCCTGGCCCGCAATGCCTTTAAACAGCAGAAGCGTGCCGAGCTGCTGGAGCGCATTCGCCAACTCCGCAGGAACCTGCTCAGCTGACCTGATCCGGTTCCCACTCAGTGGGAGCGATCACGAACAGCACATCCCCCTGTTGAAGCACCAGCTCACCGGGGGGATTGCCGAGGGCTTCACCCTCGCGGGTCACGGCCAGCACGGTGACGCCATGGTTCTCCCGCAGGCGACTGGTGGCGATGCTGGTTCCGAGCAAGGGAGAATCTGCCCCCAACCGCAGGCTGTGGGTCACCAGGTTTGGCACGGCCACCCGTAGGTCATGCACGGCGGTGGCCTCCTTCGCCAGTCCGCGGGTCATGCGGCGCCAGTCGCCGCGCACATCACCGATCAGGGCCTTGATGTCTTCGCGGGGCACCAGCATCCGGGCCAGCACCCGGGAGAACACCTCGATCGACACCTCCAGTTCATCGGCGATCACCTCATCGGCGCCCAGGGCCATCAGGGGCTCCACCTCCCGCAGGTAGCGGCTGCGCACCAGGATGTAGGCATCCGGGGCGAATCGGCGGCAGAGCTCCACCACCCGCCGCGCCCCGGCGGGATCGTCGATCACCACCACGATGGCGCGGGCCCGATCGGCATGCACCAGCTCAAGGATCGGCGGCTGGCTGGCATCGCCGTAGTGGATCGGCTCTCCCTGGGCCCGGGCTTCCTTGACGATGCCGGCGTTCACCTCCACCACCGCATAGGGCACCTCCGTGCGGCGGGCCGTGTGGGCCAGGTTGCGGCCGGTCACCCCGAAGCCCACGATCAGGATGTGGCCGTTGTACGCCTCGCTGGAGGGCGGCGCGTCCTGCAGCCACCGTCCCTGCAGTCGCCGCTGCAGGGGTGTGTGGCTGAGCCATTCCGCCAGGCCTGGTCCGCTGCCCACCAGAAAGGGTGTGGCGATCATGCTGAGCACGGCCACATCCAGCACGGTCTGGAAGATCTCCTGGCTGAGCAGCCCCGCCGCCACCCCCGCCTTGGTGGCCACGAGGGAAAATTCCCCCACCTGGCCGAGGGCCATGCCCGCCAGCACCGCGTTGCGCAGGGGAAGGCCCACCTGCAGGGAGGCAATCGCCCCCACCAGCGGCTTCACCAGCACCACGCCAGCGGTGAGCAGGGCGATCTGCCAGGGATGGGCCAGCAGGAAGCGCACATTCAGCAGCATCCCGATCGACACGAAGAACAGGCTCATCAGCACGTCGCGGAACGGCAGCATCACCGCCACCGCCTGGTGGGAGTAATCCGATTCCGAGAGGATGAAGCCCGCCAGGAAGGCGCCCAGGGCCAGGGACAGCCCCAGCGATTGGGTGAGCACGGCGATGCCCACACAGAGCGTGAACACCCCCAGCAGAAAGGCCTCCGAGCTGCGGGTGCGGGTGATGCGCTCCAGCACGAAGGGCACCAGCCAGCGGTAGGCGCAGAAGCCGAAAACCCCCACCAGCGCCACCTTGGCCAGCAGCAGGCCGACGGCCCCAACGCCGGATCCCCCTGCTCCGCCCGCCAGCAGGGGGGCCATCAACATCACCGGCACCACGCCGATGTCCTGGTAGATCAGGATCGACAGCACCGAACGGCCGTGGGGGGTGTCGAGCTCGGCGCGCTCCTGGAGCATCCGCAGCACGATCGCCGTGCTGGAGAGGGCGGCGACGAAGCCGAGGTAGAGGGCCTGCTGGCCGCTCAGGCCCGTGGGCAGCAGTAGGCCGCCCACCACCGCGGCGGTGCCAAAGAACTGCACGCTGCCGCCCACCGAGAAAAAGCGCTGCAGGCGTGCCAGGTCGGCGATCGAGATCTCCAGCCCGATCACGAACAGCAGCAGCACCACGCCGATTTCGGCCAGCAGTTCGATCTCGTGCACGTTGCGCACCAGGCCAAGCAGCTCGGGCCCCGCCAGCACCCCGCCCACCAACAGGCCGATGGCCGATGGCAGCCGCAGCCGGTGGCACACCAGCGTCGCCAACACCGACAGGCCGAAGATGACAACCAGGTCGATCAACAGACTGGGCATGGCGAACGGTGCGGCTGGGAGCGCGGACCTGCTGGCAGCGTAAGGACAGGCTGTTCATGATGAACCCGTCCGCATCGCTGATGGTTCCGTGCTGCTTTCGGCCAGCCAGCCGATCTGGTCACTCCCGGTCGAGGCGGTGCCGGCGGCGCTGCAGAGCACACCCCAGGGCCTGAGTCAGCGCGAGGCCCAGCGGCGCTTGGAGCGGTTCGGCGCCAATCGCCTCCCGAGCCTGCGCCGCCGCCCCCTGGTGCTGCGGTTCATCGACCAGCTGGTGCATTTCATGGCCCTGCTGCTCTGGGTGGCCGGGGGCCTGGCGTTTGCCGCCGGCACCCCCCAGCTCGGCTGGGCGATCTGGGCGGTGGTGCTGATCAACGGAGTGTTTTCCTTCTGGCAGGACTACCAGGCCGAACGCACCCTGGCGGCACTCAAGCGCTCCCTGCCCCGCCAGGTGCGCCTGTTTCGCGATGGCGTGCCCACCCAGCTCTCCGCCGAGGTGCTGGTGCCGGGCGATCGGATCTTGTTGGAGGAGGGGGATCGGGTGCCCGCCGATGCCCGCCTGATCCGCGCCGTGGAGTTGAGCCTGGATCTGTCCGTGCTCACCGGGGAGTCCCAGGCGGTGGCGCGCCATGCCGAGGCGATTCCCCTGCCGCGCAACGCCCAAGCAGCCCTGATTCCTACCCGGGAGCGGGCCAACCTGGCCCTGGCTGGCACCACCGTGGCCGCCGGTCGGGCGGAGGCCATCGTCTATGCCACCGGCGGTGAAACCGAATTTGGCCATGTGGCCCACCTCACCGCCGCCACCCCCCGCGGGGTGACCACCCTGGAGGAGCAGGTGGGCCACATCGTGCGCACCATCACCGTGATCGCCCTGGTGATGGGGGTGATCACCTTCAGCCTCAGCCTGCTGTTTGTGGGGATGGCGCCGCTGGAGAGCCTGGTGTTCGCGGTGGGAATCATCGTGGCCAACGTGCCCGAGGGGTTGCTGCCCACCGTCACTCTGGCCTTGGCCATCAACGTGCAGCGGATGGCCAGCCAGAAGGCCCTGGTGCGGCGGCTCTCGGCCGTGGAAACCCTGGGCTCGGTGAGTGTGATCTGCAGCGACAAGACCGGCACCCTCACCTGCAACCGGATGGCGGTGGAGGCCACCTGGCTGCCGGGCGCCAGCGGGCGGCAACCAGGGGAGCCCGGGGCGGAACAGGAGCTGTTGGCGGGGGCCTGCCTCTGCTCCAACGCCCGTCTCGACCGCAGCGGTGAGGCCCCGCTGGCCATCGGCGATCCCACCGAGACAGCCATGTGGATGGCGTCTCTGGACAGAGACCTGAACCCCGACGCCCTGCAACAGCGCCATCCCCGCCACCGGGAGCTGCCGTTTGACTCCCATCGCCGCCGCATGAGCGTGGTGGTGGAGCGGGATGGCGCTCTGGAGTTGATCACCAAGGGAGCGCCGCTCGAACTGCTGGCCCACTGCGCTGCTGAGGGACGGGCGGAGGCGGTTGCCGCCAACGACGACCTGGCGGCCCGCGGCTACCGCGTCATCGCCGTGGCCCGGCGCCCGCTCGATCCCTCCCTGCTCGCCGCTCCGGCTGACCAGCTGGAACGGGAGCTCACCCTGGTGGGTCTGCTGGGTCTCTATGACCCGCCCCGGCCGGAAGTGCCCGAGGCCATCCGCCAGTGCCACCAGGCCGGCATCAAGGTCACCATGGTGACCGGCGACTACGGCCTCACGGCCCAGGCGATCGCCCGGCAGATCGGCTTGCTCGATCTGCCGGCCGGGGGCGAAGGACCGCCCCAGGCCGATCCGGTGCGGGTGATCCAGGGCAACCACCTCGACCTGATCAGCGATGTGCAGCTGCGCCAGCTGCTCAAGTACCGCAACCGGCTGGTGTTTGCCCGCATGGCCCCGGAGCAGAAGTTGCGGTTGGTGCAGGCCTACCGCTCCCTCGGCGAGGTGGTGGCGGTCACCGGCGATGGGGTGAATGACGCCCCGGCGCTACGGGCCGCCGATGTGGGCGTGGCGATGGGGTTGGAGGGCACCGATGTGGCCCGGGAGGCCGCCGATGTGGTGCTGCTCGACGACAACTTCGCCACCATCGTGACGGCCGTGCGCTACGGCCGCGGCGTGGTGGCCAACATCCGCAAGTTTCTGCCCTACGTGCTGGCCAGCAACGTGGCGGAGATGACCCCCTTCCTGGCCATGGTGGCCTTCCAGATCCCCGCGGCCCTGACGGTGCTGCAGATCCTGGCGGTGGACCTCGGCACGGATCTGCTGCCGGCGCTGGGCCTGGGGGCGGAGGCGCCGGAGGCGGGCCTGATGCACCAGCCCCCCCGGCGGCGCACGGCGCCATTGCTGGATCGCCCCCTGATGCTCCGCGCCTACCTGGTGCTGGGTTTGGCGGAAGCGCTGGTGGCCATGGCGGCCTACCTGTTCACCTGGCGCCTCCATGGTGTGAGCTGGGCCGAGCTGCGCCAGGCCGCTCCCCTGCTGCTCCATGGCCAGGCGGGCCCCGTGCTCACGGCCATCCAGCACCAGGCCTCGAGTGTGGCGTTCACCTGCATCGTGGCCGGTCAGATCGGCGTGGCGCTGGCCTGCCGCAGCGAGCGGCGCTCGGCGTTTGTCGCCCTGGTGCGGCAGGGCTGGCGCACCAACCCCTTGCTCTGGTTTGGGGTGGCGGTGGAAGTGGTCTTCACGGCATTGCTCCTGGTCTGGCCGCCCCTGTCGCGGCTGGTTGCCATGGCCCCCTTCGATCGGCAGCTCTGGCCGCTGGTGCTGCTGGCTCCCCTGCTGGTGATGCTGGCCGACGACCTGCGCAAGCGGCGGTTGGCCCCCTAGTTCGGCAGGGTCACAAACTCCTCCGCCACCGAGGGGTGCAGGGCCATGGTGCGGTCGAAGTCGGCCTTGGTGGCCCCCATGCCGATGGCGATCGCCGCCATCTGGATGATCTCGGCGGCGTGGTCCCCCACCATGTGACAGCCGAGCACCTTGCTGGTGGCGTTGTCCACGATCAGCTTGAGCAGCACCTTGGGATCCCGGGCGGGCAGGGCCTGGCTCATCGGCCGGAAGCGGGCCCGGTGCACCTTGATCCCATCGGTTCCGCAACGGGCGATCGCCTGTTCCTCGGTGAGCCCCACGCTGGCCAGTTCGGGCTGGCTGAACACCGCACTGGCCACCAGGGTGTGGTCCACCTGGCGGGGCTTGTGGCCATACACCGTGTCGGCGAAGGCGCGGCCCTCATCCACCGCCACCGGGGTGAGGTTGATCCGGTCGGTCACATCGCCCACGGCATAGATGCCCGGCACGTTGGTGCGCTGATCGGCATCCACCGGGATGCGGTTGTCCTCCACGGCCACCCCGGCGGCCTCCAGGTTGAGCCCCTGGAGGAAGGGTTTGCGGCCGGTGGCCAGCAGCACGCCGCCGCAGGGGAGCTGCTCACCGCTTTGGGTGGTCACGGTGAGTTCGCCGGGGGCGCACTGGCCGGTGATCGCCGCCGGCGAGTGGGCCAGGCGGATCTCGATGCCGCTGGCCTCCATGGCGGCGCGCACCGCCTCGCTGGCCTCGCGGTCGAAGCCGCGCAGCAGGTGGTCGCCCCGCACCAGTTGGGTCACCTGCACGCCCAGGCCATTGAGGATGCAGGCGAACTCGCAGGCGATGAAGCCGGCCCCCACCACCACCACCCGCTCGGGGAAGCGCTCGAGCTCAAAGAGGTCGTCGCTGAGCCAGCCCAGCTCGGCCCCGGGGATCTCCGGGCGCTGGGGCCGGCCACCCACGGCGATCAGGATCCGTTCGCCGTGCAGGAGTTGCGGTTCCTGGCCGGGGGTCGAGGCCACGGCCACCGTGTGGGCGTCCTGGAATCGCCCCCAGCCGGCCACCAGCTCCACCCCCGCTTTCTCCAGAAAGCCGATGTGCAGCGCGTTGAGCCGATCCACTTCGGCCCGCACGTTGGCCAGCAAGGTGGCCTGGTCACAGCGCACCGCTCCGGTGCTCCATCCGTAGCTGGCGGCGTCGGCCAGCAGGTGTTGGTAGGCCGAGCCGTACACCAGCAGTTTTTTCGGCACGCAGCCGCGGATCACGCAGGTGCCGCCCACCCGATCGCCTTCCACAATCGCCACCCGGGCGCCGTAGCTGGCGGCCCGTTTGGCGGCGGCCAGGCCGCCGGAGCCGGCCCCGAGCACGATCAGGTCGTAGGAGCTGGCCATGGGGTGTGGAGGACCGTGACCTCACACGCTATGGCGGGAACCAGCCCAGACCCCGGGCCAAACAAAAAGCCCGCGGCGTGCCGCGGGCCCATGAACGAAGGGGAAGAACCCTTACTTGGCCGTGGCGGCGAAGTCGGGGTAGGCCTCCATGCCGTGTTCGCCGATGTCGAGACCTTCGACCTCTTCCTGTTCGGTGACGCGGATGCCACCGAAGAGGGCACCGATGATCGACCAGACGATCCAGGAGGAGACGATCGCGAACACTGCGAACGCCACCACACCCACGATCTGAATGCCCAGCTGGCTGAAGCCGTGGCCGGTCAGCAGACCCTTGTCGGTGTTGAACAGACCCACCGCCAGGGTGGCCCAGATGCCGCAGGTGCCGTGCACCGAGAAGGCACCCACCGGATCGTCGATCTTGAGGCCATCAATAAAGGCCACGGAGAACACCACGATCACACCGGCGATGAAGCCCACCACCCAGGCCGCGGGCATCGAGAAGCCGTCACAACCGGCGGTCACGCCCACCAGGCCGGCGAGGATGCCGTTGATGGTCATGGTGAGGTCGGGTTTGCCACCGGTGAACTGGCTCACCAGGGTGGCCGCAATGCCGCCGCCTGCGGCGCCGAGGGTGGTGGTCACCGCGATGTAGGGCACCTCGGGGGCCATCGACAGCCAGGAGCCGGGGTTGAAGCCGTACCAGCCGAGCCAGAGGATCAGACAACCCAGGGTGGCAATGGCCAGGTTGTGGCCGGGAATGGCCTGGGGCTTACCGCCCACAAACTTGCCGATCCGGGGTCCAAGCAGCATGGCTCCGATCAATCCAGCCCACGCACCGAAGGAGTGCACCACGGTGGAGCCGGCGAAGTCGATGAAGCCCATTTTGTTGAGCCAGCCCTCACCCACGTTCCACTGCCAGGAGCCGGAGATGGGGTAGAGCACGCCCACCAGCACCAGCGAGAAGATCACGAACTCGCCGAACTTGATTCGCTCAGCCACCAGGCCCGACACGATTGTGGCGGCGGTGCCGGCAAAGGCGGCCTGGAAGAGGAAATCAACGCTGGGCACCAGTTTTCCATCGGTCACCATCTCGGGGGTGACGGTGGGATCAAAGAACAGGCCGCCGAACTTGAACCAGCCCGGGATCACCCAGCTGGCGTTGTACATGATCTTGTAGCCAATGAACCAGTAGGCCGTCACCGCCAGGGCGAAGACAATCAGGTTCTTGGCGAGGATGTTGACGGCGTTCTTCTGGCGGCACATTCCGGCTTCCACCATGGCGAAGCCGGCGTTCATGAAGATCACCAGAGCGGCGCAGATCAACAGGAACATGTTGTTGGCCAGGAAGGCCGGGGTGAGCTCGGGGAGCTCGGCGGCGTGGGCCGCCAGGTTGAAGACACCCAGGCCGAAAAGGGCCAGGGGGACGCAGGCCAGCCAGACAAGCGAGCGGCTGTTGCCGAAGCCGCGGATGCTGCGCAGCAGCATCATGGGGGCTTCGCTCAGACTCGCCTCCTGGAGGCGCTTGCGCCTGGTCGAGGGGGAAGCAATGGTCATGGGCAGTTCAGAAGGACGGCTGCTCAAATTGGGGATTGGAGTAATCCCTTCGCTGGGCAGGATGGGCGCTCGCCGGGGCAGCAGATGTTCGATTTGCTACCAAACAGCCGCCTGGCTGCCCGATCCATCGGATTGCTCAAGGGGCGCTGGGCCGACACCGCCGCCCCGCGGCGCGAAGGAATGCAACAAATCCTCCGGAATGTTCACTGCGAACAGTTGCTTCCGGCTAGAAATGCTGCAGGACAAACCGTTGGATCATGGATGGCATCCGGCCCTGCCCGGTTTTCCTTCCATCCCTGATCGGAAGTAGCCAATCGGAAGTAGCCATCCTTCAGGCGAAGCAACGCTCCTCTTCACGCACCGATCCTGTGATCTGAGGTCCTTGCCATGGGCACCACCAAACTTCTGTATCGCGGCGTTGCCTACGACGCCAGCCAGCACGAGCACCCCTCCGCCGAGCCGGTGGAGCATGTGTATCGCGGTCAGCACTACGCCGCTGCCCTCAAGCACGAGCCGGCCCCCGTCGATCCCGGCCTTGAGCTCCATTACCGCGGCCACGTGTATCACCACCGCAGTGCCGAAGCCGCTCGCCAGGTGGCCGATCAGTAACGCTTGCTACCCCATGCCCCGGTTGATGCCGCTACAGCGGTGCCAACCGGGGCTTTTGTTCTGAACGACGCCACTTTCGGGTTTGATCCCAGCGCCGCCGCCATCGAACCCGCGTGCGCGGACTTAGCCCTGATCGAGCTTCATCAGGGCGTTCGCCTGCTGCCCACCAGTCTGGTTGGCCTGCTGTGGCTGCAGACCCACTTCGAGAGTCCCCATTGGCCTGCCCTGGCCGCCGGTGAGGTGCGGCTGGATGCCTCCTCAAGTGAGCAGCTCGCTGGCGATGCCAGGCAGGCAGGCTTGCGGGTGGCCCGCATTGGCCTTGGCCTGCCCTCTCCCACGGCTGCGGTTGCTACAGAACGGCAGCCCGGCCCTGGCTAAAGAAGGTCAGATCTTCTTTGGTATCGCGTGAAACAGATTCAAGCTGTCATCCGCCCTGAAAAGCTTGAGGCGGTCAAGGATGCCCTCGTGAGCCTGGGCATCAACGGCATGACCGTCACCTCCGTGCAGGGCTTTGGCAAACAGATGGGGCACACCGAGGTGTACCGGGGCGTGAAAGTTGAGGCGCGCCTGCTGCCCAAGGTGATGGTCACCGCGGTGGTGACTGACGCGGCCATGGCTGGGGTGATCGAGGCGATCAAAGCCTCCGCCCAGACCGGCGACATCGGCGACGGCAAGATCATCGTCACCCCGGTGGAGGCTTCGATCCGCATTCGCACCGGCGAAACCGGTGACGCCACCCTCGACTGATTCAGCGCTTGCCGGGCTGACTCGCCGTCACATCAAAAAAGTCCCGGCCCCCCGAGGGGGCCGGGACTCTGGGTGATGCCGGAATGGCCAAGCTGGATCAGCCGACTGCAGCAGCAGCGCGGTCGAAGTAGGTGCCGACTTCGGACATCAGGGCGGAGCAATCGCCGGGGGTGATGCCGTTGCGATCGTTGGCGATCGAGATGGCAGCGTCCTTCATCTTGCGAACGCCTTCAGCCACGGAAGCACCGGGGACGCCGAGGGCGAGGTAGGTCTCACGCAGGCCATTCAGGCAGCGGTCTTCCAGCACGGAAGCGTCGCCGGTGAAGATGGCGTAGGTGACGTAGCGAAGGATGATGTCCATGTCGCGCAGGCAAGCAGCCATGCGGCGATGGGTGTAAGCGTTGCCGCCGGGGGCGATCAGGGCGGGCTGCTGATCGAAGAGATCGCGAGCCGCGTTGGTGACGATGGCGGAAGCGTTGGAGGTGATGCGGTTCACCGTGTCCATGCGCTTGTTGCTGTCGGCGACCATGGCCGCGAGGGCATCGATCTGGCCGGCGCTGAGGAATTCGCCCCGGGCATCGGCCTGGGCCACAACCTTGGTGAAGGCATCAAACATGGGAAGCGCTGTTACGAAACGTCGCAGCCCAAACCCTAGGGACGGCTCTGCCCGGGCCGCGAGCCACTAGAACCAAGGCTGCTGCAGGGATGGGCATGGAGACGGGGATCAAGGCCGACCGCACTGAACCCCTCTCTTGGCTCGAGCTGGAGGGCCTGGTGTCCCCCCGGCCCGACCCCATCGATGGCCCCACCAGTGCCCAGGCCCGCCTGCGCCTGTTCGGCCAGCCGGAGGAGGCCGTGCGGGTCACCCTGTTCCGCGACCACCACGCCTGGTGCCCCTACTGCCAGAAGGTGTGGCTGTGGCTGGAGGAGAAGCGGGTTCCCTATCGGATCCGCAAGGTCACGATGTTCTGCTACGGCGAGAAGGAGGCCTGGTTCCGGCGGCTGGTGCCGTCCGGCATGCTCCCCGCCCTGGAGCTCGATGGTCGCCTGATCACCGAGAGCGACCGCATCCTCGAAGCCCTCGAGGGGGCCTTTGGACCCTTGGGGCCAGGCATGGCCGACCCCGCCGTGCTGCCCCTGCGCCAGCTGGAGCGGATGCTGTTCCGGGCCTGGTGCCAGTGGCTGTGCAGCCCTGGCCTGGGCCCCCAGCAGGAGCTGGCGGCCCAGGCGTCCTTTCAGCGCATCGCCCGTGCGTTTGAGCAGGCTCTCGACCAGGGCCCGGGCCCGTTCCTGCTCGGGGACTTGGGCACCGCCGATCTGGTGTTCGTGCCCTATGTGGAGCGCATGGCCGCCAGCCTGGCCTACTACAAAGGGTTCCTGCTGCGCCGGGAGCATCCGGCGATCAACCGCTGGTTTGCCGCGCTGGAGCAGCGCTCCACCTACCTCGACACCCAGAGCGATTTCCATACCCACGCCCACGACCTCCCGCCCCAGATGGGGGGCTGCTACGCCAGTGGCACGGCACTCCAGCAGGACCTGGCGGCCCGCATCGATCACGGCCCGTGGCCGATCGACGCCCCCGATCCGGAAACCAGCCAGAGCGAACCCCCTGACGCCCGGGCGGTGGCCCTGGCCAGGGTGCTCAGGCACCGGTCGGTGATCCTGGCCCGCAATCCAGCCGGCCCCGCGGCCTTCGACCTCCCCCTGCGCATCGCCCTGACCGCCCTGGTTGAGCCGCAGCCCGCTCTGCCCCTGGTGCCGCCGCCGGGCAGTGCCCCCGCCCTGCGCTATCTGCGGGACCGCATCAGCGTGCCCCGCGACATGCCGCTCCATGCCGGCCGCTGCCTGCGCCAGGCCCTGGAGGCCACCGCCTGCCGTGATCCCCTCGATGGGGCAGCCCAGGGGCCGCCGATTCCCGTGGCCCATCGCCGCGATCAGGATCCCCAGCCATTTCTGCAGGCAGCCCCTACCGTTCTGCCAGCCGCCTAGATCCCCGGTGCCCCTGCTCCGTCTTCCCCGCCGGCGCCGGCCGCAGCGCCGTGGATGGGTTCTGGCCTGGGCGCTGGCCGCCTGGCTGTCGCCGGGGCTGATCCCCAGCGCCCGTGCCCTGGAGCTGCAGGGTGCCACCTATTTCGCCAAGGCGCCCTGGAAGGTGGATCTGGTGAGCTTCTACACCACCATCTGGCAAACCCGGGCCGAGTACTACTTCACCCTCAGCCTTGATCCAGAGGCCGGGGCAGCCCTGGGCGGTCTGACGATCCAGCAGACCCGGGGGGTCGATACCCGCTTCCCCTTCTTCGTCGAGCGCACCTCGGCCTTCCTGGGACGCCCCCGCCGGGAAGGGGCCAAGGTGCCGGTGGAGGCGCGGTTCGACAGTGCGGCCCGCCTGTTCACCCTCACCTTCCCCGAGCCGGTTCCCCCGGGGGCCACGGTCACCGTGGTGCTCAAGCCCTGGAACAACCCTGCCTTCTCGGACACCTACATGTTCCAGGTGACCGCCTTTCCCGCCGGGCCCAACCCCTCGCCAGCACCGCTTGGGTTTGGCACCCTGCGGATCTACGACCTCGACTGGCCCTGAGCGAGTCCCTGTTGCGTGTGCTGAGCCCCAATCCGCTCCCATCCCTGCTGCTGACCCTTCTGGGGCTGGCCCTGCTCCCGTTGCCGGTGGGGGCCGAGGCCCAGGGGACCACGCTTGGCCCCCAGGATCCGCCCCAGTCGATCCCCCGGCAGGTGACGGTGGCAGCGGTGCTTCCCCCTGAAACGGTGACTTCGGTCGCGGCAGGCCTGGTGGAGTCGTCAGCCGCCCCGCGGCTGGCCTATCCCCTGGCGCGGCCGGCCGCGAGCATGGATCCCTGGGGGTGGCGCTATTCCGAGCGGCGCGGGGCCTGGAGGATGCACACCGGTGTGGACCTGGCGGCCGACCAGGGCACGCCGGTACTGGCCGCCCTGGCGGGTCGGGTGGTGCTGCTGGAGCCGATCAGCGGTTACGGCACCACCGTGGTGCTCGACCACGGCAACGGCTGGCAGACCCTCTATGCCCATCTCCACGCCAGCGCGGTGGGCCCGGGCCAGTGGCTGGAGCAGGGGGAGCCCCTGGGCACGGTGGGCATGACCGGCCAGGCCAGTGGCCCCCATCTGCACTTCGAGCTCCGGCACCAGGGCCCCGATCTGCTCGCCCTGGATCCCACGCCCCATCTGCCTCCCCTGCTGCCGCTTCCCTCCCTGCCCCCGGTGCTGGCCACCGTGGCACCTTGAGGAGCTAGCCAGGCAGCAGGGAGGAGTGGTGGTGCTGAATCCGCCATGTCCCCTGCTCCAGGCCGTAGACGAACGTGTAGCGCGCGTCGACGGTGGCCTCAGGGTTGTGCAACGCAAAGCGATAGGTGCCGGCATCGACGGCCTCGTTGCAGCCCAACTGAATCTGACGGTGGGTGATGGTGCCGCTGGGATGGCGGCTCAGAAAACTGGTGAAGTAGTTGGTGATGCCCTCGCGCGTGTCCCGCAGCTCCGGCGAGAGGGTGGGCAGCAGCAGGGCCTGATCGCCGTAGAGCTGGGCGACCTCGGCGGGATCACCACTGGCCAGGGCCTGGTTCCACTGGTCAAACCAACCGCTCACCTCCTGCTCGGTGAGGGGTGCGCAGCTGGTTTGCTCAGCCCCGGCCGGAGACGCCCACAGCAGGAGGGCAAGCCCCAGAGCCAGCAGGGCCCTCAACAGCCAGGAAAGCGCAGGGTTCGCCAGTCGCCACTGGCGGTGCTGACTTCCACGCCGATCTCCACGGGCTCCTGGGAGCCACCGCAGTGCTCCTGCCACCAACCCATGGCCTCGCTCCAGGCCGCGTCGAGGGATTCGTAGAGATCGTCGAGCACCGGATGGGGGGCTCCCTGGCGGTCGACCAGGCGGTAGTACCGCACATGGCTGGAGGCCAGGGATCGTCCCGTCTGGGATCTCAAGGTTGGCATGTCTGGCTTTTCTGCTCCTGTAGCGATCATGGCGCTTGTGCCAGATGCAAACTGTCACCTTCACAACATCTTCCGGTGTCAGGGGCGTCATCTGGCCTGGGTCCTCAGCGCATGAACAGCATCTCCTGGTAGCTCGGCAGGGGCCAGTCGGCATCGTCAACCAGCAGCTCCAGTCCATCCACGGCTTCGCGGATGCGCAGCATCATCGGCAGCAGGGTTTGGGCGCAATGGGTCATGTGGGCTTCGATGCCGTGGGGTGGGTTCTGCAGGGCTTGCTCCAGTCCCGTGCACTGCCCCACCAGCTGCTGGTTCAGGGCCACCAGCTGGTCGACCAGGCTGCGGTCGGCACCGATCCCCAGGGCCTCCTGGCTCTTCAGTGACCGCGCCAGGTTGTCGAGGTAGGCCATCACCACCGGATACACCTGGGTGCGGGCGAGGCGCAGCACCAGCTTGGCCTCCACCTCGATGGCGAGCACGTACTGCTCGGCATACACCTCAAACCGACTTTCCAGCTCCAGGGGGCTGAGCACCCCCTGGCGCTCAAACAGGTCGCGGATCAGCGGGCGCCGCAGCACGGGCAGGGCATCGGCGGAGGTGGGCAGGTTTTCCAGGCCCCGCTCCTCCACGGCCATCCGATGCCAGGCACTGGAGTAGCCGTCGCCGCCGAAGATCACGGCGCCATGGTCGTCCATGGTGCGCTTCAGCACGGCGAAGGCCGCCTGTTCCAGGGACGACCCGGTGTTGAGCTGGTCTTCGACCTGGTCGGCCACCCACTGGATCGAGTCCGCCAGGATCGTGTTGAGCGCCACCAGGGGGCCGGCCACGGATTGGCCGGAGCCAACGGCGCGGAACTCAAAGCGGTTGCCGGTGAAGGCAAAGGGGGAGGTGCGGTTGCGGTCGCCCGGATCCTTGGTGAGGTCGGGCAGGGTGTCGACCCCCAGCGACATCGAGCCGCCGCTGGCGGAGCCGGTGAGCTGGCCCGCCCGGATTTGGTTGAACACGTCCTCAAGCTGGCTGCCGAGGTACACCGAGATGATCGCCGGTGGGGCTTCGTTGGCGCCGAGGCGGTGGTCGTTGCTGGCGGTGGCGATCACCGCCCGCATCAGCGGTCCGTAGCAGTGGACGCCGCGGATGACGGCGGCGCAGAAGAGCAGGAACTGGAGGTTGTCGTGGGGGGTCTGGCCGGGGTCGAGCAGGTTGCCCTGGGTGGCGTTGCCGATGGACCAGTTGACGTGCTTGCCGGAGCCGTTGATGCCGGCGAAGGGCTTTTCGTGGAGCAGGCAGGTGAAGCCGTGCTTTTTGGCGGT
>NZ_JACJRT010000006.1 GCF_014697415.1 Cyanobium sp. FACHB-13342
CAGAAGGAAACCACGCCCTTCTATCCGCGCAGCCCCTACGGGGTGGCCAAGCTCTACGCCTACTGGATCACGGTGAACTACCGCGAGGCCTACGGCATGTATGCCTGCAACGGCATCCTGTTCAACCACGAATCCCCGCGACGCGGGGAAACGTTTGTGACGCGCAAAATCACACGGGGGCTGGCGCGCATCAACGAGGGCCTGGAGGACTGCCTCTACATGGGCAACCTCGATTCGCTGCGCGACTGGGGCCACGCCCGCGACTACGTGGAGATGCAGTGGCGGATGCTGCAGCAACCCGGCACCCCGGAAGACTTCGTGATCGCCACGGGCCGGCAGGAATCGGTGCGCCGCTTCATTGAGCTCACGGCCTTGGAGCTGGGCTGGGGAGCCCTCACCTGGGAGGGCAGCGGCGTGCAGGAAACGGGGCGCCGCAGCAGCGGCGAGGTGGTGGTGCGGATCGACCCGCGCTACTTCCGCCCCGCTGAGGTGGAAACGCTGCTCGGCGATCCCACGAAGGCGCGCGAGAAACTGGGCTGGACGCCCACCACCACCCTCGAAGAGCTGGTAGCCGAGATGGTGACGGCGGATCGAGAAGAAGCCCGCAAGGAGGCGATCCTGCGGCTGAAGGGCTTCAACGTGGTGGGCTCAATGGAGAACCCGCCCACCAATCCCTCTGCCGTGGCCGCTGCCCAACCATGAGTGCGCTGATCACCACGACCGACCGGATCTTCGTGGCCAGCCACCGCGGCATGGCGGGCAGCGCCATCGGCCGGGCGCTGCAGCGCGCCGGTTATGGCGATCTAGCCTAGGGGGGTGCCCTCCTCACCGCCCCGCGCGCTGAGATCGATCTTCGTGATGCCCAGGCGGTGCAGCGCTGGTTTGCCGAACACCAACCCACCGTGGTGGTGCTGGCGGCGGCGAAGGTGGGCGGCATCCATGCCAACGCCACCTACCCGGCCGATTTCCTGCTCGACAACCTCAAGATCCAAACCGCCGTGATCGAAACGGCCTTGCGCAGCGGGGTGCGGCGGCTGCTGTTTCTGGGCAGCAGCTGCATTTACCCCAAATTCGCCGAGCAGCCGATCCGGGAGGAGGCCCTGCTCACTGGGCCGCTGGAAGCGACTAATGAGTGGTATGCCGTCGCCAAGATCGCCGGCCTCAAGCTCTGTGCGGCGCTGCGGCAGCAGCAGGGCTTTGATGCGATCAGCTTAATGCCCACCAACCTCTACGGCCCGGGCGACAACTACCACCCCGAAAACAGCCACGTGTTGCCGGCCCTGATCCGCCGCTTCTGCGAGGCGGCCGACGCCGGCGCCCCCGCGGTGACCTGCTGGCGAACGGGCACCCCCCTCCGGGAATTTCTGCATGTGGACGATCTGGGCGAGGCCTGCGTGTTTGCTCTGGAGCACTGGCAGCCCGGCCCCGACGAGCTGCAACACCTCAATGTGGGCACGGGGGTGGATCTGACGATCCGGGAGCTGGGGGACGCGGTGGCTGCGGCCACGGGCTATTCGGGCACGATCCACTGGGATGCCAGCAAACCCGACGGCACCCCGGAGAAACAGCTGGACGTGAGCCGGTTGGCGGCCTTGGGCTGGCGCGCCCGGATTCTCCTGGCGGAGGGCCTGGCCAGCACTGTGGCTCAGTTCAAGGGCAACTCAGCCCAAAAACAATAAGGAATTGAATATAAAGCTTGGCATCACCAGCCGCGTTGCCCCAGGCCATGTGAGAGATGCACAATGCCGAGGACTCCAATCGGCAAACAGGTGTGCAAAGACGGTGCTGGCCCTCAACGCCGTGCGCATAGCCGACTAGAACAACTCTTATCCAGATCAGCTCATAGTAGACAAGCCTAGAACAAGGAGGCAGATGTAGTCAGGGAGCCTAGCCGAGCTCTCTCCATTCACAGCGGCGATGAGTTAATTTACACAAAACTAGCTTTAGCTGAGTAAAATCAGGCGACACACTAGCCAAAAACTGCATTTTAACATGCGTCACTTAATACTCTCAGTGCTCAAGCAACAGCGCTTACTCGTCAAGCATTACTACACTTGGCGAGTTAAGCGATCCGCTAAAGCCTGCGGGGAAAATTTAAAAGTTAACGGCAAGTCTTCAATAACCAAAAACACTTGGCTTGGCAATAATGTTAATTTCAACGGAATAATGATAACCGGTGGGGGCAAAGTTGTTATAGGCAATAATTTTCATTCTGGGCCAGAATGCCTAATGATTGCCCAAAACCATAATTTTGACACTGGCACGAAAATCCCGTACGACAATACATACATTTATAAAGATATTATTATCGAAGATCAAGTTTGGCTGGGAAGTCGAGTTATTGTTCTAGGCGGAGTCACTATTGGCGAGGGCGCGGTTATTCAAGCGGGGAGCGTAGTAGTCAAAGATATACCGAAATATGCCGTAGCCGGTGGCCATCCTTGCCAAGTTTTCAAATACCGTGATATTCAGCATTACAATTGCTTAAAAGCGCAAAGCGCATTTCACTAAGCCAAACCATGGCCGCCTGGACAAACCCAGGAAGCTTGATTGGAAATTAATTCGCAATAACTTAGCCCGTTAGCCGCGACAAAATCAGAACGAATTAAGGCTTAAATCCATCGGTCAGCTATTAGAGTTATGTAGACATGAAGCTTTTGCCATGACGTATCTTCGCGGGGAGAGCAATTCAAGCTGTATGACGTCTCCTCAACTTCGTCATAAACCAGTGCTAAATTGGGAGAAACATCACCGATAGCTCTTGCTTTTAGAAGAGTAATCTAATGCTTCGTCCTATCCGACCATAGTCATCGGCGGGTTCAATATTGATTGCCGCGCATGACTTGCTTGCAATTAAACATTGCCGCGCCCCATCAATAAAGCATAGTGATTGCGAAT
The DNA here is from genome assembly GCF_014697415.1 of Cyanobium sp. FACHB-13342. Classification (GTDB taxonomy): domain Bacteria; phylum Cyanobacteriota; class Cyanobacteriia; order PCC-6307; family Cyanobiaceae; genus Cyanobium_A. The sequence goes on from NZ_JACJRT010000006.1 coordinate 2,899, forward strand.
TAACGAACATACATTGGCAATGTGATCGATCAGCGCTAACAGATGCAGGCACGACAACTGGACGCCACTTCAGCAAAAATGCCAAATGCAGAGTCAAGAGCAAAGAACATGCTTAGATGTTCTGTCTCAGCAAGTTGTTCAGTAGCCAATGAGGTGTGAGGTCGCTACCGGTTGAGGTGTCACCGCCCAACCGAGACCTCACGTCCCATGCATACACACGCCAATGCCCGTCTGACGCAGAAGGGCAGGCTGCGATTGGCTTCTCAACACCTCAACGACCATCGCCCCCTGGCAGAACTGGCCGCAGAAGCAGGGATTTCACTGCGCTGTGCCTACAAGTGGCTGGCCCGCTACCGCTCAGGTGGACCACCCTCGCTGGCGGATCGACGCAGTGTTCGCCACAACCAGCGGCGGACGCTCGATCCGAACCGCCTCCAGCGCGCCGTGGAGCTGCGCCATCAGCGGCTGCACCTGCGTCATATCGCCCGGCCGCTGGTTGCACCCTTCTCCACCGTGTCCAGGAGCCTGAACCGCTTAGGCCTGGGGCGATTGCGGAACCTGGAGCCCAAACCTGTGGCGAAGCGTTATGAGCGCCAGACGCCGGGCGACCTGATTCACATCGACGTCTAGCCGAAGGCTTCTGCGAAGCAGTGGAAGCTGGCCCGCTTCCGCAAGGTGGGTCACCGCATCACCGGCAACCGGCAGCAGGGCCGTTCCACAGGCGTCGGCTACGACCGGGTCCACGTGGCCATCGACGACGCCACGCGGCTCGCCTATGTGGAGGTTCTTGCTGATGAGCAGCAAGCCACTGCGATCGGCTTCCTGAGCCGCTCCGTGGCCTGGTTCAACGGCCAGGGCGTCGAGTGCCGTCAGGTGATGAGCGACAACGGTTCGGCCTACATCTCCAAGGCCTTTGCCAAGGCCTGCAGCGTCCTCAAGCTCAAGCACATCCGCACCAGGCCCTACACGCCTCGCACGAACGGCAAGGCCGAGCGGTTTATCCAGACCCTGTGCAAGGAATGGGCCTATGCCATGCCGTTCGAGAACTCCCAGGAGCGGAACCCCTGGCTACCCCGTTACCTGTCGATCTATAACCGGATCAGGAAACACTCAGCCCTCGGCAGCCGATCCCCTCAGCAGCGGCTCAACGGGCTGCTCTGCTGATCAACGTGGTGAGACACAAAAGCTTAGGGAGGCTCTGGGAAACCCAAGCCTTCCGCGCGACAATGGTGCCTTGACCGCAGGCTAGGACTGAGGTGATGGGCGGCAAACAGCTCGGCTTCTCGGATTACGAGCTCACCACCGCCAAGAAGCAGACCAAACGCGAGAAGTTTCTCGCTTTCCAAAAGAGCCGTCTACGTGGCCTGGCCAAGAAGCGCTGCAAGATCCATGTGCTGTCAGCACTGACGAATCTATTCCTTGCCCGTCGCCGGCTGCTGACAGCAGAATGAGCATGGGGATAGTGTACCCAATCACCTCAATTCAGGCTCAGCTGCCATTCAGACGAGGGTGAAATGAGCAGATAGAGCCATCGGGACATGGCCTCAGAGTTACGTGGAGGCAAGAAACAGACCTGTCGAGCTCAGGCAGCCCTCAAGCCTCTGTTACCCAGAGATTCCTTACCATCCCCAAGCACTAAAGTCTCGAGGACTCTTATCGCAATCTAATATCGGATCAATTTTTATGCATGAGAGAAAAACAAGAACACAGCCCCCATCGACCCGCACACTGCTGCTAGGCATCTGGAGCCATCTAAGCTGGCGCCGGCGCATCCAGCTGGGCTTGCTTCTGGTGGTAATGCTAGCCAGTGGCGTGGCGGAGCTGGTGTCGCTGGGGGCTGTACTGCCGTTTCTGGCGGTGCTCAGCGACCCCGAACGGTTGTGGCAACAACCTCTAGTAAATGCGCTGTTCAGCCGGGCGGGCTTCACAGGGGGAAGGGAACTTCTGATACCCGCCACGCTGGCGTTTGCGGCGGCGGCGGTGCTGGCGGCGCTGATCCGGCTGGCGAACCTGTGGCTGAATGGCCGGCTCGCGGCGGCGGTGGGCTCCGACCTGAGCTGTGAGGCCTACCGGCGCACGCTGTATCAGCCCTATCGGATGCATGTACAGCGCAACAGCGCGGGTGTGATTACGGGCACCACCACCCAAATCGGTGGCACAGTGGCTGCGCTCACGGCGCTGCTGCAGCTGGTGACGGCGGCGGTGGTGGCGCTGGGGCTGCTGGCGGGCCTACTGCTGATTGATTGGGCGGTGGCGCTGGGGGCGTCGGCGCTGTTTGCCAGTGTGTATGGGCTGCTGGCAATAACGACCCGCCGGGAGCTGCAGCGCAACAGTCAGTGGATTGCGGCCGCGGCCAAACAGCAAATCAAGGCGCTGCAGGAGGGGCTGGGGGCGATCCGCGATGTGCTGCTGGATGGCAACCAGCCCACCTATGTGGCGATCTACCGGCAGGCGGATAGGCCGCAGCGCCAGCTGCAGGCCAAGAACCAGTTCCTGGGTGCGTTTCCGCGCTATGCAATGGAGGCGCTGGGGATGGTGGCGATTGCTCTGATGGGCGGGCTACTGGTGCTGCAGAAGGGGACGGGCGGCGCCACTATCCCGTTGCTAGGGGCACTGGCCCTCGGCGCCCAACGGCTACTGCCATCGCTGCAGCAGGTGTACAGCGGCTGGGCGGTACTGAAAGGTGCCAACGCAAACATCGCGGCTGTGCTGGCAATGCTTAACCAACCCCTGGAGCCAATAGTGCGCGTAAATGAACCAATGCCGCTGCGTGCGGGTATACGTCTGGAGGGAGTGCACTTCCGCTACGGCCCGGGGCAGCCAGAGGTGTTGCGGGGGGTGGAGTTGGAGATCCGCCGCGGCGAGCGGATTGGCTTGATCGGCACCACCGGCAGCGGCAAGAGCACCACGGTGGACCTGCTGATGGGCCTGCTAGAACCAACGTGTGGAAGGGTGCTGGTGGATGGGGCGGATCTGCATGATCCAGCTCATCCCGAGAGACTGGCGGCCTGGCGGGCAGCAATTGCCCATGTGCCACAGAGCATCTACCTGGCCGACACCTCGGTTGCCGAAAACATCGCCTTTGGCGTGGCACGCCAGCGGATCGACCTAGCCCGCGTGCAGCAGGCGGGCGAGCAGGCCCAGATCGCCAGCTTCATTGAGGCCAGCCCGGAGGGTTACGGGAGCTTGGTGGGCGAGCGGGGCATTCGCCTCAGCGGCGGCCAGCGCCAACGCATCGGCATTGCCCGGGCGCTGTATAAGCAGGCGCGAGTGCTGGTGTTAGATGAGGCAACTAGTGCGCTTGATACAGACACTGAACAGGCATTGATCGACGCGGTGAACGCGTTGAGCGAGGAGCTGACAATCGTGATGATTGCTCACCGGTTGACCACGGTGCAACGCTGTGATCGGGTAATTCGCTTGGAGCAGGGGACGGTGGTGGATGACGGGGTTCCGGAGCAGGTGTTGGCAAGGGAGCGGAGCACGCGCAGGCAGTGATCCAACCGTGATCTGTTTTGATAACATGAAATTGGTGAGTTTTAGCACTCACTCTGGTCACAAGTTGATCGCGACCTCTTACTTAGGAGCCATCGCTATGGCCGACCAGGCACTTAATGTGCCACATGACGAACTGATGAATCTGCGACACGCGCCCAAACTCAAACCAAGGCTCTATCATTCTAAAAATGCAATCATCCTTAAACATACTCAACATCGCCAACCCAACATCTTGCATCGAACTCTAATAACGTTAGCCTAACATTCTCTGTTAAAATACGGTGAGCTTGGTCGCCACGCCAGGCAGCGGTAAAAAATAACACTTGACTTAGTCCTTGGCCTGCTCGAAGCCAAAGAAAGCAAGCTAGAAGTTGAAAGCCCAGGCAACACCTAACACAACAAACGCGTTCAGAATCAAGCCATTGGGTATGTGCCTCAGCAGATCTATCTTGTCGATGCCATCATGACTGACAAGATCGCCTCTGGCTTAGACGCAAAAGACACCAAACAAAACCACATGAAGGCCTAAATGTACACAATCGCCAACATCCGCCCTCTTGGCTACAACGTCGGGAATCATGCCATTCATTTTGCTCTGCGACATATGCTTTACGAGACCTTTGGAAGGCTGGTGTCGATCATCGATTACCCCGCCACCAGCAAACATGAGTGCACTACAAAGGCTGGGTTGACTCCTGCCACTGTGCATGAGATCAACCGGTTTGCCGATGGGGTCATCGTCGGCGGTGGAAATCTTTATGAAAACGATGAAATAGCTGTTGATGCACGAGCGCTTGCGGCGCTGAAGCCGCCCTTGATGTTGTTCTCTAATTCGCGTGGACGGATTTATGACAGGCATGGGCAATTGTCAGACCGGTCAGATGTGATTCCAGATGCCAAGCTTACAGCACTTCTGAGGCGAGCAGATATATCTATGTCACGCGATAGTGCCACACAAGGATATTTACAATGTATTGATGCTCGCGAGCTAATTGGGTGGTGTCCAACAATCAACATGAACCGCTATGCGAATAATTTGCCTGAGTTGCCTGAAAACGAGGATGTTGGCGCATTGATTTCAGTGCGCACTCCACAGTTAATGAATGTACCCTACAGATATCAGAGCCGGATTCAATCGCATATCGAAAGTGCTATCGATGCGCTACGATCAGCCGGACATAAGCGCATCCGTATCTTATGCAATGACAGCCGCGATCTTGATTTTGCAACTGCATTTCGCTATACAAAGCAAGTTGATTCTGTATACACCAATGATGTTTATCAATATTTGGCATTATTGAGAGCAGCCCAGATGGTAGTCAGCTATCGACTACATGCATCACTTCCAGCAATTTCATTCGGAACACCAACAGTGAATATCGTTTATGACGAACGGGCGGATTCCCTTTTTGATGATCTTGGGCTGACCTCAGCGCGATTAAATTTAGTAGAATTGGGTGATAGATTTGTTGAATCACTAACCAAGTCAATAAGCTTGGGAGGATACGGGCCTCAACAACATGCGCAGCTGAAGACAGATTGGCAGGCGAAAACTGATATACAGTTCGATCACATGACTAACTTCAAGAGATTGATGGAAAACTATCTTAAGACGGGATTACGTTCGTGATAATGGCAAATCCTTCCTCTCTGGTGGTATTTCATGTCCAGGCAGGAAGCCGCATCGGCATGGGACATCTGTCTCGATCGCGGGCGATCATAGGGATGTTGCAGGTTATGGGTTTTAATTGCACTTTGTATCTAGATTCTGATGCTCAGGGTGCAGCAAAAGCTCGCGCATTGGGCCTAGAGCCGATAGATGCACTTCCGGCAGCTCCGTCCGCATTGGTGATCGATGCAATCACTCTGGATCGCATGCAGGCTGATGTATTGCAGAGCTATGCTCCGCGGATTCTGATCTCGCCAGTCTTTAATCGTGTAGATATCATCAGCCATGCACTGGTCCGCTCTGCTCCTTTTGGCTTGCTCGATAATCTGCCGGATGGAGCAACGCTGCATATCAAGACAGATTACGCCTTTGCCACTGCCCATGGCCTACATCTGCGTAAACTAGATTTTTCAAAGTTGGAAATCGGTCTTTGTTTGTCAGGGGGAGTGGACTCTATGGAGCCAAACACTGTGTTGTCTGTACTTGATGCCTTGCCACAGGTGGCCGGGGTTAAAGTGATTGATCCTCGTAGCCTGCCCCCAGTCAAAACCGATTTGCATCACGTATTGCACGCTGATCGACCATGGGATTTACTACAAGGCATAAATGTGTTTGTTGGCGGTGATGGAGTAATGCTCGCAGAGGCTATTGCTCAAGGATTGCCAACAATCTCTCTAAGTACGCCATCAGGTAATGCCAAGAATATAGGGCTAGTGAAGAGTGGTGCGTTGCGGATAATCGAACGTCACATTTACATGCAATATGCACTGTCGACTCTGCTGGACGATAGAGAAGAGTTGGAAGCGATGCACAGTGCAGCACTTAAACTGAACGGCGCGGCACGTTCCACTCGTCTCGCAGAAGATATCCGAACAATCCTTGAGGAGAAATCCCAATGACAAAAGCCCCCGAAATTATCGCTGAGGCCGGAAGCAACCACAATGGTGATCCTGACCGCGCCTGTGCCCTAATTGATCTAGCTGCGCGGGTAGGAGCTAGTTCGGTTAAGTTCCAGTTCATCCTGGCTAAGGGCCTCTATTTGGATGATTTCTATGATGGTAAAGGTTATGTGCCCAACCCCGTTTTCGACCAGCGTAGGTCTGAAGAGTTGTCCGAGGGCGATTGGAGACACATTTGGGACCATGCCAAAGCGAAGGGTATCCCTGTATCGGCGTCGGTCTTCTGCCAGGAAGGATTAGCTCTGCTGAGGCGGTTGGGCGCGCCATATGTCAAGATTGCCTCGACGGATCTGACGAATCACGCGTTGATCGAGAAGGCTTGTACCTTTTTCGATCGGGTTATCGTCTCAACTGGGATGGCAACGCTCGCTGAAATCGACACAATGTTGCGTTGTGTGCGTGCGTCACATCCGAAGACTGACCTACAGCTGATGCATTGCGTCTCAGCCTATCCGTGCCCGCTAGAAGATGCGAATACTCAGCGCTTAGGAATGCTCAAGCGAGCCTTCGGGCTTCCTGTGGGTTACTCAGACCATACGGGCGACAACATTTCCGCGGCTATGGCATTGATGCAGGGAGCCGATTTCTTTGAGAAGCATTTTACAACAGACCAGCGCCTGCCTGGTTTCGATCATCGTCATGCGTTGGATGGGTTGGGTCTAGAAAATTATGTTCGCACCCTGACTGCTGCCACTGCCTCGCTCAGTCGCCCCGCTAATCACCTGTCAGACCGCGAGCAGGTCACACGCATCCGTGCGCGAAGGGGGGTCTATGCAGCGCGCGATTTGCCGGCAGGCCATTTACTACGCCCGGAGGATCTACTATTCGTAAGGCCTAGCACTGAGTTCACCGTCACTGATCCGGCGGTTCTAGTTGGTAAGCGACTGGAAGTCGATGTTGCTCGACATGCCGCACTTGGCCCATCTCACGCTGTGAAGGTCGTGGAGTCGAGGTGGCAGGCTGCCAAGGACTATTGGGGTCGAGAAATGTCAGAAAAAGGCATGAGCATGTCTGAATCTGCGGAAAAAGCTGACTAAGCCATGCATCGTGCAGTCTTTGTCTATGCGCGTAACGATTCTAAGCGTCTACCTGGCAAGGCACTGATAGCTCTAGGTTCTGGCGGCCCACTTTTGAGCATAGTCCTGAACCGCGCCCGCATGGTTGGGGCCGAGTCCTGCGCCCTTGTGACTTCGAATCGAGGAGTAGATGACGGGCTGGCTGAAATGGGCGCAGCTCTTGGAGTTCAGGTGGTGCGTGGAGATGCTGTCAATCTTGTTCGGCGTACCATTCAAGCCATACATGCCACAGGGGCGTCGCATTTCCTGCGAGTGAATGGTGATTCGCCTTTTTTCTCACCGCGTCTGGCACAGCAGGCAATGACTCATCTGAATCGTGCCGTACTAATCAGTAATCTTTTTGAGCGCCGTTTCCCTTACGGCGTGGCCGTGGAATGGGTAGCTGCCTCAGCTTATCAAGCACTAGCCTCCAGCGCGGATGATGCTGAGTGTGAACATGTCACTGCCCATCTTTACCGGAAGCGTGCCGAGCTTTCTCTACTATCGATGACTCAGGCTAGAGACGATAGCAAGCTTCAACTAACTATTGATACAATAGCTGATCATAAGCGGCTCACCGCGTTGTTGGGACAAGCCGACCCAGTGCAAGCTGAATACTGGAATCTATATGGCATACCAGTTCCTCAGCCATTACTTAATCTACTCAAAGAAAATAGATGAACTGGCTTCAGAGAATATTACTTGCTTTGCATTATGAGCCAGAAGTTTGGGCTGCATATCTTTTGGGCCAGATGTTTAATGAACGTGCTTCCGGAATTCCGCCTAAACCACGTTACTCAGGGTTGCCGCTACGTCTGGTTGCATATACTCGTGAATTGATAAGGTCTGTTCGGTTTAAATTGTCAGCTCGTGAGCATCCTTCGGTAGATGTACTCGTAATAGCACAGACCGCCAACCAAGCAAGTTCATTGGCTACAACAGTAAAGCATCTTCGCAGCCAAGGTGTTTCTGTTCACGCCGTGACTAGTGGCCATAGTGCAATTACCATATTAGAAAGGTTTGCATGTGATGAACATGAATGGATAACACTTAGCCCAGTTGGTGTGTTAAAAGTTGCTTTACTAACGATAATTCGAACGCCGGTTATATGGTGGCATCTAGCAGGCAAAGATCAAAGGCTGGGGCAGTGGTTCTTAGATGAGTTTCTGCGCTGTCATATCTATCTAGTCTATTTCGATAAGAAGCTGGCCACAATAAACCCGCGACTTATTCTGGTGAGCAATGATCACAATACGCCCCAGAGATGTTTGCTAGCACTGGCAAGAGTAAAAGGCATCAAAACAGCTTATCTGCAGCATGCCTCTGTTTCACAGTTATTTCCAGCTCTCGTTTTTGATTACAGTCTTCTTGATGGAGAAAAGGCAATGCATACTTATATCAAATGCGAATCAAATAAGCCTGATATCGCAGCAAAACCGAATCAAAGGCATCTGTTCTTGACAGGCCAGAAGAAATCTATTCATCGCTCCAAAGAAGTATCGTCCAATACTGTTGGATTGGCCATTAAACCATTAGATAACATGCAGGATGTGATGAAGATTGCTACTGCGATTAGTCAAGCCGGATATCCAGTGCTGTTGCGTTGGCACCCTGCGATGAGCAGGGAAAAAGCCGATGAGTTTCGTAAAGCATGCTCATCGAATCCATCCGTCACATTTAGCGAACCATTACTTGAGCCAGTCGGTAATTTTTTAGCGCAGCTTGTCGTGCTTGTTGCGGCCAATAGCAGCATTCACCTAGAGGCTGCAGTTGCGGGCTTAGTGCCCATTTATTTTGAAATCTCGCCTGTAAGCACACGGGATTACTACGGCTTTGTGAAAAATGGGTTGAGCGCCGAAGCCAAAGATATAGATGCTATCATTCACTTGATTGGCGAAGTAATTGCTGGTCATCGCAAAATAGATTCGATAGCAGTGCAGACTTACAGCGCTACTTACGACACGGAGTGGGAAGGCCGGGAAGGTGAATTAGCTGGCAGCATTATTAAAGATCTTCTAGATGGCATCGAGCCTGCAGATTGCTGGGGCTATGCGGGCGTGCTGGGATCGGTGATAAGCCAGAAGATCGACGCTATGGAATCCCAGGAATCCAGAAATTGACCTACCCAACCATCCAGCTTCTACTTATGGAAGCGGCTTCCGCTTGCCAAAGGTTTCGGTTCGCAGCCCGGATAAACGCCACGTCTTTCCGTCGCTCTATCCCCGACCTAGTGGTGAATCTGGCCAGCTCCAGTGATGAGGGTCCACCGGGAGTGACTGCATTGCGCAAGAAGATGGCCGCCTATCAAGGCAATGGCGCCAGGCTGGTCTGGCTGCTGCCACACGCGCAGGCCGAGGAGGTAAGGCTCGCCAATGGCGAACCGCAACAGCTGGAGCAGGGTCCCGTGCTGGAGGCCAGCGCGGAGTTCCCCGGGCTGCAGTTGCAGCTGGCTGAGATTTGCATCGGGTGAGGTCTGGGCTCGATGACGTTAGTGATCCGGTGCTGTTTGTAAAGCTCACACCCACTCGCCAACCGCTAGGGCTTCCATGCCAAACAGCAGGTGCCTGAGAATTCACCAACGACAACCCCAAAAGACCTGCTTGAGAGCTGAACAGTTCGGCACCCCTACAAGTTGATTACTCTTCAACACCACATTTTGCGAACTGCAGCCCATCCTCCATCAAGCCCAGAAGCCTCAGATGGTGCGTGCCACGAGCAATACATTGATGACGCAGGAGGCCGCTCAACATTGCATGCAACTGGGCAAGGGGGGCCATGAATCGACCCTACATTGAAACGCAAATTCACGAAGTTAATTATAAGAACTGTGCTGCAGCCTGGAGGATCTGCTGACCCCGCATGCTGGGCCCGTCTTCGGTGCAGCCAAGGTGGTGGAACACGAGGGGCCGCATTTTGTGAGTTGCAGCGTGTCGGCTATCTTCCCGCCCAGCCCAATAAAAATGTAGCCATAATAGCAGCTTTTCGGGATCACTGGCGAAATTACCTGCTCCAGCCTTGTCAGCTTTAAGGGCAGATTTGGTTCCAGAGAGGATCAACAGGCTATCGTCGCTAAGATACTCAAGAAATAGGGCGTAGGCGGTGAGGACCTTCAAGGGCTGATTGCAGCAGTTGTTGGCCAACTCGGCAAGCGATCCGCTGGAATAGGAGGATAACGCATTGCAAAACAGATTGTGGATAGGATTTTAGATTTCCTTGTTGAAGGCGCTTGCAGACCCCTTTGAATCGGGGAAGGATGCCAGGCACAATCGCGTTCAACAGCACGATATGTTCCATTGACATCATATATTTTGTCGTTCTATTATGGCCGCCAGTTAATCGATGAAGATTCTACACATCGCAGCTGGGGAGCTCTCTGGTGGGGCGGCCAAAGGCTCGTATCTTCTCCACCAGGCGCAGTGCAAAATAGGTGTAAATTCAAAGCTTCTTATCTCCGGCGGTGATTCCTACGGTGATGAATCGGTAATCGCCCTCACGGCTTGCTCGCAGCACAAGCGCATCGAGCTTGCGCTGAGTCAGCGAATTGGGAACCTCCCTTTAAGCCTTTATCGGAGGCGTAGGCCCTGGATATTTAATACGGGCCTAGCTGGAATTGATTTCACTCGCTTGCCCGATTACAAAAGTGCGGACTTAGTCCATTTGCACTGGATCAATGGGCTTGTGGCAATACCTTCTCTGCAGAAGGTCAAAAAGCCGATCGTCTGGACGATGCGTGACATGTGGCCCCTCACCGGTGGCTGCCACTATTCGATGGAGTGCAACCGCTATCAAGAAGGCTGTGGCAAATGCCCACAGCTACAGAGCAGATCATATTTTGACATATCGCGCTTCACTGTCTCCATGAAACGGAGATGCCTGCCTGCCAAACTACAACCTGTTGGCATCAGCTTTTGGCTTAGTAATGCGGCATCTTCGTCGGCTGTGTTTGCTAATCACTCAGTACGGACAATCAGCAATAATATTGATACGCGTGTATTTGCCCCTACAGACCAAGGCACTGCCAGATCACTGCTTAGCTTGCCATCTGCTAACAAGATCATTCTTATTGGAGCCCAGAAGCTAACAGATTTTTATAAAGGATTTGATCTTTTTCTAGATGCCATCCGATACCTTGCAAGAGATGACATCCATGTAGTCACCTTCGGCCATGCCGCAAAGGCAGCAATGGCTTCCATTTTGATCCCACAAATCCACCTTGGCTTCTTGGCGGATTCAATCTCTCTGCGGCTTGCCTACAGCGCTGCCGATCTCTTTGTTGCGCCATCCCGGATGGAGGCCTTCGGCAAGACGCTAGCTGAATCGTTGGCGTGTGGCACGCCCGCTGTCTGCTTCAATGCCACTGGACCGAGGGATATCGTTGATCACAAGCGCACTGGCTACAAGGCACAGCCTTTTGATGCCGCTGATCTTGCTAGAGGAATCGACTGGGTTTTGGGCCTTCCGCCTGACCACTATCAGGCCATGCGATCAGAATGCCGAGAAACCGCTCTAAAGCGGTTTGATTCACGGGTCATCGCTCGCCAGTATCTTAATCTTTACCAAGAGATTCTTGAGTGATTGCATCACTTGAATCTAGCCTATCCGCCCAGTTCTCCTGGTTAGTTCTTCATTATTTTCTGACATTGCTACAATTGCATTTATTTTCCCTGATCCTCACAGCACATAAAACATTGTGACGTCTAATCCAAATGGGTCATGCTTACTTTCCATTCTTACCACTACACGCAGTGACCCTAGGCTGGCGAGGTGCATCCGATCGACACTGCCCTTGCTGAATTATCTGAACTTTGAGCATATTATTCACGAAGGTGGCTCAACCTCAGAAGAAGCGGAACTTCTCATTAATTCTTATTCGCATATCCGTTATTCATGCTATCCAGATGCTGGCATATATGATGGAATGAATATATGCCTTTCTGCTGCACTCGGAGATTATTGTGTTACTCTTAACTCTGATGACACACTGATAGAAGATTCATTTCCATTTTTGAAGCTATTATTAGATTTGGACGAGGATGTCTTTTGTTTTGACGTTCTTGTCTGCGGTCCTTCACCTGGAGCGTCCTCGTTTCTGTTTTCAAGTATATTATCTGCTCGTTTATCGCTAGTTCATCTTTCGCTGGGGATGGCCTATCCCCATCCAGGATTTATTTCTAAAACTAGCCTCGCTAAGCTAGTCAAATTTAATACTAATGCCGGAGTCCAGGCGGATTTGTTGTTTATATATAATATGCTTTCAATGCTCGCTCGTCGCCCGACGTTTCTGATCGGAATCCCCCTGCAGCGCTTTGAGCTGGGTGGGGCTAGTTGCAAACAAATTGGCCTAATAGCCTCCAATCCTCACATTCAAGGCTTACATCTAGTGTTTCTTAGTAGCTTGCCGCTACGAAGCAAGCTCATAGGCATACCCATAAAACTGCTTCAATCACTCTTTTATATTATTAAGCAACTGATGCCATCATAGCCTCACAGACTTAAATTAATGCAAAGGCTGCCAAGCATTATCCGCCTCGGGGTCCCGATAATCATTAGCAGCTGTAACTCTGTACCTCAAGGCATTTAGCCATAATAAGTGTTCATTTAAGATAGCAGACAGGATCGCCAAGCATCGCAGACTTCTGCCTGCCATAAACCCATAAGAGCCGTTTAATTTTTTTTGAGGGTTTTATCATAGCCTCTCTAAAGTGCGTCATGCGAACAATTTGTCGTTCAGATATTAAGCTTAGTGCAATAGTCTGGTTCGATTACTAAGCATCTCCGTTTCTCCATCCTTGCCTTTGGAATTACCCCGGTTCGTTGGAGAGGCGTGAAGCTTTAGCAATTTTAGTGTATAAGTTTTGACAAACTGCTGCTCATAGTCGATAGAGCTAAGGCAGCCTATTGTCGAGTGATAAAGCTTGTGACTGCAGTAACTCTCTATCTATAAGACAAACTTGCTGATCTAGTGCTGGGGGGTTGTTCAAGATCTCGCCTTCGTCATCGAGAGGCAATTCAAGTTTGAGGGTGGAGAAGAAGCTCTCCACCGCTGCGCTTGACACTGTGGTATGAAGTGGGTGATGTCACTGGCCCTACAGCGGTTAGGGGCTGATAGGTTGCAATCCTGCTAAGGCAAGTTCTTTGCGATTCCAGCGGCATTGGTGTTTATGTTGCGGGATGGCCTACCCCCGAACACCAACCTCACTGAAGCAGAGCTCTACAGCCTCCTAGCTTTGCTGCGCCGTAACCCTGCCTTATCTTTGTCCTTGGACATTGATGGACAGCCTGAGCCTCATGACGTGAGCCCCATAACCTTCCTACGAAATCAGAGCAAACACACTTGAATTATAAAGCGGTTTATTTGGAAAGTACATATTGCAACGAGGCTGTATTATTTGCACCCTTGCAGCTTCTTGTTTTCTGCCCATTATGACTGCCGAAAACAATAGTAAGCCAGTCCGCAACCTAACCGTCTTCTATCTTTGCTACAACCAATGGGATATCATAACAGAATCACTGCTTAATCTAGCATCCGGCCTGTCAAGCGACATCATATCTTCAGTCAGAGTGTTCATCTGCGACGATTGCTCGTCTCGCGATAAAAGCAAAGATCTCTTATTCAGCCTTAATTGCTATCCCAAGCTCGAAGTTAGGATTTACCGAAATAGCAATAATCTCGGCCCAGGCCCTTCACGGAATTATCTTTTAAGCATTTGCAATTCCAGCCACTTCTGTTTTGTGGATGGAGATGATGCAATATCGGCACCTGCGATCCATGAGTTCTTTAATGCCCCTGCTGATTTTGAGATATATCAATTTCCCATAATATTAGGTAGCAGATTCATTTCAACAGCTGTTTCGACTCCAAATTCATCATATTTGCATTGGCTGTATCCACGGTGGGGCTTATGCACTGGAAGACAAAAATTATTATTCACATCGTGCTCAAGAATAATCTCTAGTAGTTTTGCACGGAAATATTCTTATTGCTATGGCACATCTCGGAGATATGAAGATATTTTGCCGTACGCAATCTGCTCTATTTATGCAGGCTCAATTAGAATCTGCCTCGAGCCTCTGATCCGGGCAAGGGTATCCCTCACGTCAGGGTCAAGATCTGTAAAGCTTGCATTCTATAGATATCTGTTGGAGTCTTTGCGAAGCCTCTGGACTTTCGATTTTCCCTCTACTTCATTTATTTTTCTAACCAGCTTAACGCTGCAGTCTGTTAGGTCTGTATCGTTTTCCTATCTCCGTTCCCTTTTCCATAGACAATTTACTGCGATTAGTCGAAAATGAAGAATGTCGCATTTTTTAGATACTCGCTATTTGACTATGTCAGTTTAGCTTTAAATATACTCCTCAGCAAGTTGCTATACCCACGCTCACGCCTAATACGATTCCCCTTTTATGTGCGTGGATTTGCTCAGATTGAATTCGGGAAAAACCTGACGACTGGTCGTTTTTGTCGCATCGACGCACTTTGCTTATCTACAGTTTTACCTGAATTGCCTGTAAAAAAGCTCGTTTTTGGAGAGAACATTCAGATAGGTGATCGTGTCCACATTGCTGTTGCAGAAAAGATCATCATTGGAGATCACTGTCTGATTGCCAGTAATGTCTTCATATCTGACCATGATCATGGATCCACAGATCTAGACTCTATGTTAATCCCACCATCCGCGCGGGAACTCATCACGGCCCCCATCCAAATTGGTCATTCTTGCTGGTTAGGTCAGAATGTGTGCATTCTTAAGGGAGTGACACTCGGAGAGCACTGCATTGTTGCCGCAGGTGCTGTGGTGACACGTTCTTTTCCAGCTTTTTCCATTATTGGAGGTGTTCCCGCAAAAATCTTAAAATCCCCGCAAAAGATGCGGCCAAGCTAATTCTTGGCACATTTTCTACTCTTTCCTTGTTTGCTTGGAGCAGTTCTTAGCACGGTGACTTTCAGAAAAGGAATAACTCATTGCTGCTGATTAGGCAGCCTGCACCAACGATAGTCAAGGGGGATGCGTTAAGTTTATCTGGCGCCTGATTAATCCACACCACCTCGGGCTTTATCGGTTCCTGGATAATTTCCTTTTCGCATTTATAATGTTCTCTAGCTAGCTCACCTCAAGCCCTGAAGCTCATTGAGCCACTAGTCAATATCTTACTTATCTCTGCGCTGATGTCTATTCGAGTAAGCTTTTCTCTGGTTCTGTTCAGACATGTGTTGGGCGATATTAGCCCACTTCTGTCATCCATTGCGTCTCTTTCCCGTTTTCAGCCTCACCTTGGCATAGAGTTATGCATTTATAATGGCTCTGGCGCTAATTTTGCCGGGCCCACTTTTTCAGAGCTCCAAGCTTGTGTGCCTGGGGTAACACTCCTGTACGAAAAAGGGGGAAATATTGGGTTTGGCAGGGCGAATAACTTGAATTACCGCCAGGCTTCACTTTCCAATAATGATATCTTTATTGTAGCCAATCCTGATACATCTTTTGCTCCTTCTGACCTTGTTAGCCTTTTGGATTGGCTGATTTCCAAACCATCTGTTGCGTGTGTTGCTCCCCTTGTAATCGGAGCCGATGGAGCCTTACAGCACTCTGCTAAGCGAAACCCCACCGTTCTGTCCCTTGCCTTGGGGCGTTTCCCTTGTTTCGCAAGATTTCAATTCCTTCGGAGGTATGATGCTTGGCACAAGAATCTAGACAAAAATTATAAAACTGATTGCTTTAAAAGCCCTTATCTATCGGGTTGTTTTTTAATCATCCCTTCTCATTTTTACTCCGCAGTTGGCGGTTTTTGTCCTCGTTTCTTCCTCCATCTTGAGGATGCGGATTTGGTTAGAAGGCTTTCTTCGGTGGGTGAAACGCTGCACAATCCTATTGGCTCTATAACACATCGCTGGGCAAGGGGCTCCCATAAATCATTGACCCAATCGTTGCATCTACTCAGGTCGTGCATCACCTATTTTCGAATTTGGGGCTTTACCCTGCTTTAGTGCTTCTTCAATCCCCCTATTAGGCGGTACAACTTCTTGATTTTTCAAAGTAGTGCAAATCTCCTCGTCTGTATTGCCTCAACTTCACCTCTTCGGTGCAGCTACGCCAGCTGGCAACTCCTTCGTCGAGCTCGTGCGCGCTAACCCATGCCCATGGCCACTGTTTGGTTATTCGCGTGATCCCTCGAAGCAAGCAGAATGGATACATCGCGCTGACTTACACGATCCAAAATCTTTCAATCCACAAGGTGATCGAAGGTCATGCAAAAATGATCTGTGGATCAGCTTTGCGCCGATTTGGCTACTGGCCCCCTTTTTAGACCAGCTAACTGACAGCCACCCTGAGCGTTTGCAGGGTATTCGTGGCCTGATCGCCTGCTCATCCTCCTCGGTGATCACAAAGCGCTTTGCCTCTAATGGCTCTGATCGTGAGCTCGTGACCCGGCTCAGCGGTGCTGAAGATCAGCTGCTGGCCACTTGCCGCCGCTTGCAGGTGCCCTGCCATATCCTGCAGCCCACCCTTATCTACGGCCAAGCGGGGCCCTACAGCGATCGCAATCTCAGTAAGTTTCTTCAGATGCTCCGGCGGCTGCCCTGCTTACCCCTTCCTGCTGACTCCGGCCTGCGCCAGCCGATCCATGCCACCCAGCTCGCCGCCGTTGTGCTTCACATAGCTCAACAGATCAGTGCGACTGGCCGCGATCATTGCTTACCGGAACGCATCACCCTGGGTGGCGACACCACCCTCACCTACACAGCCATGATCAAGGCCCTGCAACAGTGCCAACCTCCGGGGGATCCTGCACGCCATTGCCACCTACTGCCCATCCCAAACCGCCTGTTCTTTTCCCTCGCTGCTCCCCTCTTGCTGCGGTCGCCCAAGGCCTTCGAAGCGGTGTTGCGCATAGGCGCCAACCTCTCTGGCTTCACCCCCGCCCACCAGCTACTGGGCCGTGAACCCCAGCCCTTTCCGGTGTTGCCGCTGGCCTGATGCTGCTGTCCGTGTTTGTTGGGGTAGCGCTACCTGCTTTTGCTGCCTGGTGGCTCCTACATGAGTTGATACCCAATCTGCGCCATCGCCTGCTCGACGAGCCCAACGCTCGCAGCTCCCACAGCCAGCCCACACCCCGGGGTGGCGGCGTGGCGTTTGTGCTCGTGGCCGTAGCTGCAAGCGCGATTGGCTGGTTTGGTTGTGCCTTCTCTGGTCAGCCGGGCCTTGCAGGCAGACCGTGGGCCATGGTGGCCTTGCCCCTGCTGGCCCTGCCGCTGGCTGTGGTGGGCTTTCTCGACGACCGCCACAACCTCCCCGCCAGCCTGCGCTATGGCGTGCAGCTGGCCACGGCGCTGCTGTTGATTCTGATGAGTCCGCTGCCGCTGCCATGGTTGGCGCTGCCCCTACTGTTCATTGCCGTCACTGCGGTGATCAACTTCACCAACTTCATGGACGGGCTGGATGGCCTGGTAACCGGCTGCATGGCCGTGGCCCTCAGCGCAATTGCCACGGAGCTCGCCGCCCCTTGGCCCCTCTGGGCGCTGGTGGGTGCCTTACTTGGCTTCCTGCTCTGGAACTGGAGCCCGGCCAAGGTGTTCATGGGCGATGTGGGCAGCACCTTTCTGGGAGCTGTGTTCGCCGGACTGGTGTTGCAGGCTCGCAGCTGGCCCGAAGCCCTGGGGATGCTGCTAGTGGCCACCCCCCTACTGGCTGATGCCTGCCTCTGCGTACCCCGCCGCCTAATGGCCGGCCAGCCCGTGTTCAAGGCCCACCGCCTGCACCTGTTCCAGCGCCTGCACCAGGCCGGCTGGTCCCATGGCCAAGTGGCCAGCCTCTACATCGCGGCCACCGCTGCATCGGCGGTTGCCCTGCTCTGGGGCGGATTGCAGGCGGTGCTGACGCTGGCCGCTACGGAGCTGCTGGTGGGACTCTGGCTCGATCAACGTGTGGCTGTTCCCTTCGCAAAGGCTCTGGCGGGCACACGCGCCCACCAACCCGTGGTGCCGGAGTGATGCAGGTCAATGTTCTCACCAACCAGCTCAGCCTTCGGGCACTGCGGCTGTCGCCCTTGCGGCGCCGCTTCCTCTTGATTGGGGCCGATGTCCTGCTGATCCCCCTGGCGGTATGGCTCAGCTTCTGGTTGCGGCTTGCCGATCCTTGGAGCCCCTTTCTCCAGGACAGCCTGTGGATGGTGCCCACGGCCTGGCTGATCGCCCTCCCCCTCTATGCCCTCACCGGCCAATACAAGGGGCTCACGCGCTACGTGGGCAGCGGCGCTCTCTACCGCCTGGCTGGGCGCAACGGGCTCCTGGTTCTCCTGCTGGCGATGGCTGGGGTGATGCTGCAACTGCCATTGCCCCCGCGCAGCAGCTGGCTCTTGCTGTGGCTCCTGCTCACCGGCCTCACCGGAACCGTGCGGTTTGCCCTGCGCGATGCCCTGCTCAAACTGCAAGACGGAATTGGCCAGCGCCGCGTCCGCGTGGCGATCTACGGAGCCGGGGCCGCCGGTGCCCAGCTTGCGGCCTCCCTGCGCCTCGCCGGCGGTCACAGCATCACCGCCTTTCTCGACGATGCTCCCCAGCTCTGGCGCCGCAGCATCAACGGCATCGCGATCCATCCCCCTGATCACCTGAACAGCCTGCGCCGCGAGGTGGATCAGGTGTTGCTGGCGATCCCATCGGTGAGTCGCCGGCGTCGCCGCGAAATCGTGGAGCAGCTCCAGGAGCTCCGCATCCCGGTGCTGCAGGTGCCCTCGGTGGAGGAGATCACCAGCGGCCGCGCCACGATTGATGCCCTGAGGCCCATCCCCATCGAGGAATTGCTGGGTCGCGACAGCGTGCCCCCCGATCCCCAGCTGCTCGGTCCGGGCATCCGCGGTGCCGTGGTGTGCGTGAGTGGCGCTGGCGGCTCCATCGGTGGCGAGCTCTGCCGCCAGATCCTGGCGCTTAACCCGCGGAGGCTGGTGCTGCTCGAGCGCAGCGAACCCAGCCTGTACGCCATCGATCAGGAGCTGCACCGCAGCCTCCCCGCTGATGTGGAGCTGGTGCCGGTGCTGGGCAGTGCCGCCGATGGCCCGCTGGTGGAGCGCACGTTGCGGGAGCAGGGGGTACAGGTGCTGTTCCACGCCGCCGCCTACAAGCACGTGCCCCTGGTGCAGGCCAATCCCCTCGCTGGCCTGGCCAACAACGTGCTCGGCACCCTGGTGCTGGCCCGCGCCGCCGCCCGCTGCGGGGTGGCCAGCTTCACGTTGATTTCCACGGACAAAGCCGTGCGACCCACCAACGTGATGGGCGCCTCCAAGCGCGCGGCCGAACTGGTGATCCAGGCCCTGGCCCAGGAGCCCAGCGCCACCCGCTTCGCCATGGTGCGGTTCGGCAATGTGCTCGGTTCGTCCGGGTCGGTGGTACCCCTGTTTCGCCAGCAGATCGCCAAGGGAGGGCCGATCACCCTCACCCACCCCGAGATCATCCGCTATTTCATGACCATTCCGGAGGCCGCCCAGCTGGTGCTCCAGGCCGCCGTGCTGGCCCGCGGTGGCGATCTGTTCCTGCTCGACATGGGCGAGCCCATGCCCATCCTCGATCTGGCCAGACAGATGGTGCGGCTCAGTGGCCTCACCCTGCGCGACAGCCAACACCCCCAAGGCGATATCGAGATCGTGTGCACAGGCCTGCGCCCCGGTGAAAAGCTCTACGAGGAGCTCCTGATCGATGCCGAAAGTGAACCAACTGCACACCCGCTGATCTACCGCGCCAGCGAACGCGCGATTCCACCCCAGCAGCTCTGGCCGCAGATCGAGGCGCTGCAATCAGCCGTGTGCCAGCAAGACGCGGAGGCGGCGCTGGCGGTGCTGGCGCAGCTGGTGCCGGAGTGGGTTCGAGACAACGGCTGAGCCGAAACGCTCAAGCCACCAGAGCCTGGCGTGAAGCGGCATGGGCCAGGGTCCAGCGCACGGTGGCCTCCAGCCCCTGCTCAAAGCTGTGCCGCGGCCGCCAGCCCAACTCCCGCGTGATCTTGGACGCATCAATGGCATAGCGGCGGTCGTGGCCGGGGCGGTCGGCCACCGGCGTGATCAAGCGGCTGTGGGGGGCACCAGCGGCACGCAGGCCATCCAGGAGAGCGCAGATCACCCGCACCACCTCCGAGTTGCTGCGCTCACTGGGGCTGCCGTGATCGCCGGCACCGCCCACGCAATAGCTCTCGCCCAGGCGGCCCCGGCTGGCCGCCAACAGCAGGGCCTCCACGTGGTCCTCCACGTACAGCCAATCGCGCACGTTCTGGCCATCGCCGTAGAGCGGAATCGGCTCCCCAGCCACCGCCTTGAGGATCACCACCGGGATCAGCTTCTCGGGAAACTGCCAGGGGCCGTAGTTGTTGGAGCAGTTGGTGAGCACCACCGGCAGGCCGTAGGTGTGGTGCCAGGCCATCACCAGATGGTCGCTGGCGGCCTTGCTGGCGGAATAGGGGGAGCGGGGGGCGTAAGGGGTGGTTTCGCTAAAACGGCCCGTGGGCCCCAAGGAGCCGAACACCTCATCGGTGCTGATGTGGTGCAGGCGGAAGCGCTCCTGCCGCTCCTGAGGCAGCTGCTCCCAGTGGGCCCGCACCGCCTGCAGCAGGTGGAAAGTGCCCTGCACATTGCTCTCGATGAAGGCCCCTGGGCCACTGATCGAGCGGTCCACATGGCTCTCGGCCGCCAGATGGAACACCAGATCTGGATCGGCCTGCCGCACCGCCTCAGCCGTGGCTTCGGCCTCGGCCAGATCCACCCGCAGCAGCTGGTGCCGGCCCTGCACCGCCGCGCCCAGCTCGGCCAGGGTGAGCTCGATGCTGGTGAGATCGCTCGCGTAACCGAGCTTGTCGAGGTTGAACACCGTGGCACCGGTATCCCGCAGCAACCGCCGCACCAGCGCCCCACCGATGAAGCCAGCGCCGCCGGTCACCAGTACCCGCTGAACACAACTGGCGAGCAAGGGGGTGGTCACGCAACTCGCCTCGATGGGTCCAGGGTAGGAGAGAGATCAGACAGCACCTGGGCTAACGCCGCTCTCCAATGCAGCGGCTCCAGACCCAGGGCCACGCGGCTGGCGCTGCAGTCAAGCAGGGAGTAGCTGGGACGCCGAGCCGGAGTGGGGTAGTCGGTTGTGCTGATCGGCAGCACGCGGGCGGCACGCTCCAGCAGGCCAGCCGCCACGCCCAGCTCGCCAATCGCCACAGCGAAGTCATACCAACTGGCGGCGCCGGCATCGCTCCAGTGCAGAATGCGCGGGACCTCAACCCCAATCGCCCGCCAGCAAGCCGCCGCCAGGGTGGCGGTGCTGGTGGGACAGCCCACCTGGTCGGCCACCACGCCGAGCTGCTGACGCTCCCGGTGCAAGCGCAGCATCGTGAGGCAGAAGTTGTGGCCCACCGGGCCATACACCCAACCGGTGCGCAGCACCAGGGCCCCGGGCAACTGCAACGCCGCCGCTTCCCCCGCCGCCTTGGTGGCGCCGTAGACCCCCAGGGGATCCACGGCTTGCTCTGGCTTGTAGGGGCTGCCCTGGGCGCCGTTGAACACAAAGTCGGTGCTCACCTGCAGGAGCCGGCCGCCCGTTTCGGCCAACGCATCAGCAAAGGCAGCCGGAGCATCGGCATTGACGGCGTGAGCCAGTTCGGGCTCGCTCTCGGCCCGATCCACGGCCGTGTAGGCGCCAGCATTCAGCACCCAATCCGGGCAGTGCGCCTGCACCGCAGCTCGGCAGTCCTCGGGGTTGGCGAGATCCAACGCCAGCAGGCCATCGCCGCCACTGCGGCTGGTGGCGATCAGCTCCACCCCATGGGGTTTCGAGGCGATCAGGGCGTGGCCCAGCTGGCCGGTGGCGCCCGTGAGCAGCACTTTCATCAGGCCTCTCCCCGAGAAGGCCCGTCCTGAATCTGTACAGGCTGTACAGAAGTCCAGACACAGCTGAGCAGCTCAGCGCGGAGCTCCGCCAGCAACGGCGCCACCGCGTCCTTGTCTGAAAGCTGGGGGGCCCCCAGGGCAGGCATCCCACCGGTCGAAGCCTCCATGGGCCAGGCGATCGCCACCTCAGGATCGTCCCAGCGGATGGCGCGCTCACAGTCGCGATCCCAAAAATCAGTGGTCTTGTAGAGCACTTCGGCCTGCTCGCTCAGGGTGAGAAAACCATGGGCAAAACCCGGCGGCACCCAGAGCTGCTGGTGGTTCTCAGCGCTCAAGTGCGCCCCCACCCACTGGCCAAAGCTGGCCGAGTCCGGGCGAATATCCACCACCACATCACAGATCTCCCCCACCACGCAGCGCACCAGCTTTCCCTGGGGGTGCGGCGGCAGTTGAACATGCAACCCCCGCAGCACGCCGCGGCTGGAGCGGGAATGGTTGTCCTGCACAAACGTGGGCGCGGGCTGCCCATGGGCCGCCAGCAGCTCGGTAAAGCGGCGGTCGTTCCAGCTCTCAAAGAAGAACCCGCGCTCGTCTCCAAACACCCGGGGCGTCAGCAGCAGCGGGCCCTGCACCGCCAAGCCGGCCGCCGTAGTGAGCCCTTCAGCCTGCATCGGGGGTCTCCAGCAATTGCAGTAGGTAGTCGCCGTAGCCACTTTTGCGCAGCGGCGAAGCCAGGCAGGCGAGCTCGTCGGCACTGATCCAGCCCAGCCGCCAGGCCACCTCCTCGGGGCAGCCCACCTTGAGGCCTTGGCGGTGCTCCAGGGTGCGGATGTAACTGCCGGCCTCATGCAGCGAATCGCAGGTGCCCGTATCGAGCCAGGCCATGCCCCGGCCCATCAGCTCCACCTGCAGCAGCCCCTCCTCGAGGTACTGGCGGTTGAGGTCGGTGATCTCGAGCTCCCCCCGAGCGGAGGGCTGCACCCGCCGGGCCCGCTCCACCACCGAACCGTCATAGAAATAAAGCCCGGTCACCGCATAGCGCGACTTGGGCTTGCTGGGTTTTTCCTCCAGACTCAGCACCCGGCCATCCGGCGCAAACTCCACCACGCCATAGCGCTCCGGATCCCGCACCGGATAGGCAAACACCGTGGCGCCCGCGCCAACGCCGTTGCTCGCCTGCAGCTGGGGGATCAGGTCGTGGCCGTGGAAGAGGTTGTCACCCAGCACCAGAGCCGCCGGAGCGCCATCCAGGAAGTGGGCGCCGATCAGAAACGCCTGGGCCAGGCCATCCGGGCTGGGCTGCACGGCGTAGGCGATCGTCATACCCCAGGCCGAACCATCACCCAGCAACCGCTGAAAAGCCTGCTGATCCTGGGGCGTGCTGATGATCAGCACCTCCCGAATCCCCGCCAGCATCAAGGTGCTGAGCGGGTAATAAATCATCGGCTTGTCGTACACCGGCAGCAGCTGCTTGCTCACCGCCTGGGTGATCGGATGCAACCGGGTGCCCGTACCGCCGGCCAGGATGATGCCCTTGCGGCTCATGGAGCACACTCCGCTGGGAAGATGTTGCCATGGCAGCACTGCAGCTCCTGATCCACGCCCCGGGTGCGCCAGGCCTGCGCTTGTTCGGCCTCGGCCCCGGCCTGCGGCCGAGCCGGGGCCTGTGGAAGCTGCAGCGCCTGTTCAACAAGCACGCCTTCTGGGCCCAGGGGCGCAGCGTTGCGGATCTGCGTCGCCTGCTCGCCGGCAGCCGCGTGGTGGTGAGCCTCTGGCAGGGCAAACGGCTGGTGGGCTTCGGTCGGGCGAGCAGCGACGGCATCTGCCGCGCCGTGCTCTGGGATGTGGTGGTGGCGGGCGACCTGCACGGCCAGGGCCTCGGCCGCCGGGTGGTGGAGGCCCTGCTGGCCGCGCCGGCCCTGCGCGGGGTCGAGCGCATCTACCTGATGACCACTAATAGTGCCGGCTTCTACGAGCAGCTGGGCTTCCGCAACGCGGCCCCCCAGGCCCTGCTGGTGAAATCCCTCAGCCGGGCAACGCCGCCATCAGACTGCCCATCTCCAGCGCCTGCAGGCCGTAGTTCCAGCCCAGGTTGCTCTTGATACCGGCCCGCTCCAGGGCTTGCTGCAGCGTATCGGTGGTTAGCACGCCGAAGATCACGGGCACGCCGGTGGAGCGGCTCACGGCGGCCACGCCCTTGCTCACCTCAGCCACCACCACATCAAAGTGGGGGGTGTCGCCGCGGATCACGGCCCCCAGGGTGATCACCACCTGGTAGCGACCACTGGCCGCCAGGCGCTGGGCCACCAGGGGGATCTCGAAGCTGCCGGGCACCCAGGCGATATCGAGCTGGGCGCTAGTGGCCGCAGTATCAATCCCGTGCCGGCTCAGGCAATCCAGACAACCGCTCAACAGCTTGCCGGTCACCAGATCGTTGAACCGGGCCACCACGATGGCGATGCGAAGACCACTGGCACCGGTGAAGGTGCCCTCGAAGCTGGCCACTGGGTTGGGATGCGAATGCCTTCAGGCTACGCAGCAGCGCCTAGACCACAAAGAAGCTCACGCCCCAGTTGAGCAGCACTAGGGCTACCCAGGCGATGCCGCCGAGCAGGATCAGGCGGTTGGAGCGGCCCGAATCCTCAGTGCTGGCGTAGAGCACCGGCACCGCCACGATCAGGGCGAACGACAGCACCACCAAGGCCAGAACGGTGAGGGTGTTGAGGATCTGCATGGCGGATGCGGCGAATAGCGCGGAGCCAGATCAGAGCGGGGCCTGATCAAGTCAGTGGGCGGATTCTCACACGACGGCCTGGCCACCCGCCGAGCGGCCCTGGCGATCCTTCACAAGTTGTGGGGTGCGCCTACCATCAGGCCCCTCTGAGCAACCCCGTCGCCGTGGCCGCGGAAGCCGACCAGCAGCTTTCGCTCGCCGCCGCCCTGGGCCTGCCCGAGGAGACTCCGGTCCCAGCAGCAACCGAGCCCGACTCTGAGCCCGAAGCGCTCGCCTCCGGCCCCGGGCGGCCCCGCACCCGCCAGCGCAAGACCACGCCGGAAGCCGCGCCGGCCACCAGCCCCGATACCCCCACCGAGCCCGACTCCGGAGAGCCCGACTCCGACCTGCCCGCCTGGCACCACCACGGCCTGGTGGATCCCGAGCAGCTCACGCCGATGCTGCGCCACTACGTGGAGCTCAAGGCGGCCCATCCCGATCGGGTGCTGCTCTACCGCCTGGGCGACTTCTTCGAGTGCTTCTTCGAAGACGCCATCACCCTTTCGCGCCTGCTGGAGCTCACCCTCACCGGCAAGGAGGGCGGCAAGAGCGTCGGCCGGGTGCCGATGGCGGGCATCCCTCACCACGCCGCCGAGCGCTACTGCGGTGAACTGGTGCGCCGCGGCCTCAGCGTCGCCCTCTGCGACCAGCTCGAAACCACCCCCGCCAAGGGCGAACTGCTCAAGCGCGGCATCACCCGGGTGCTCACCCCCGGCACCGTGCTCGAGGAGGGCCTACTGGCGGCTCGCCGCAACAACTGGCTCTGCGCCGTGGTGCTCGAGGGCGCGCACTGGGGCCTGGCGGTGGCCGATGTGAGCACCGGCGAATTCAGGGTCACCGAGCGCAGCGGCAGCGACGCCCTGCACCAGGAGCTGCTGCAGGTGGAGGCCGCCGAGGTGCTCTGGCCCGCTGCCAGCACCAGCGACGAGAGCAGCAGCCCCGCCTGGTGCCCCGAGGCCCTGCGGCTGACGCCCCTGCCCCGCACCCCCTTTGAGGCGCCGGAAGCCTCCGCCACCCTCAAGCAGCGCTTCGGCCTGGCCAGCCTCGCTGGCCTGGGGCTGGGCGAGCTGCCCCTGGCACTGCGGGCGGCCGGCGGCCTGGTGGCCTACCTCGACAGCACCCTCCAGGAAGCCCGGGTGCCCCTCGATCCCCCCACCACCTGGCACGCCGGCGACGCCCTGGTGCTCGATGCGGCCACCCGCCGCAACCTGGAGCTCACCAAAACCCAGCTGGGCGGCAGCGTGCACGGCTCCCTGCTCTGGGCGCTGGATCGCACCCACACCGCCATGGGCGGCCGCTGCCTGCGCCGCTGGCTGCAGGCGCCGCTAGTAGAGCGCGTAGCGATCCTGGAGCGCCAGGGGGGTGTGAGCGAGCTGGTGGCGAGCCGCGGCCTGCGGCTGACCCTGCGGCGCCTGCTGCGCCCGATGGGCGACCTGGAGCGCCTGGCCGGCCGCGCCGGCGCCGGCAGCGCCTCGGCCCGGGACCTGGTGGCCCTCGCCGATGGCCTGGAACGCCTGCCCCAGCTGGCCGCCCAGCTCACCCAAACCAGCAGCGCCCCGCTCCAGGCCCTGGCCCGCCCCTGGCCCGAGCTCGACGCCCTCGCCGCCGACCTGCGCCACACCCTGCTCGATGCCCCGCCTCTCTCCCTCACCGAGGGCGGCCTCATCCACGACGGCGTCGACCCAGCCCTCGACGATCTGCGCAACCAGCTCGACGACCAGGACGCCTGGCTGGCCCAGCAGGAGGCCGAGGAGCGCCGGATCAGCGGCATCAGCACCCTCAAGCTCCAGTACCACCGCACCTTCGGCTACTTCCTGGCGGTGTCCAAGGCCCGGGCGGCGGCGGTGCCGGAGCACTGGATCCGCCGCCAAACCCTGGCCAACGAGGAGCGCTTCGTCACCCCAGCCCTACGCAACCGCGAGGGCGCCATCCAGCAGCTCAAGGCCCGCGCCGCCCAGCGCGAATACGAGCTCTTCTGCGCCCTGCGCACCCGCGTCGGCGAGCAGGCCGCCGCCATCCGCACCGCCGCCCGGCTGGTGGCCGAGCTCGATGCGGTCGCCGCCCTGGCCGAAGTGGCCGCCACCTCCGGCTACTGCTGCCCCGAGATCACCGACCCCACCGGCCCCGAGGCCCGCCTGCTCCAGATCGAGGCCGGCCGCCACCCGGTGGTGGAGCAGCTGCTGGTGGAGGAACCCTTCACCGCCAACAGCGTGGTGCTGGGCGCCGACCCCGAGGGAGCCAACCCCGACCTCTTGATCCTCACCGGCCCCAACGCCAGCGGCAAGAGCTGCTACCTGCGCCAGACGGGCCTGCTGCAGCTGATGGCCCAGATGGGCAGCTGGATCCCGGCCACCGCCGCGCGCTTGGGCATCGCCGACCGCATCTTCACCCGCGTCGGCGCCGGCGACGACCTGGCCGCCGGCCAGTCCACCTTCATGGTGGAGATGGCCGAGACAGCCAACATCCTTCACCACGCCACGCCAAGCTCGTTGGTGCTGCTCGACGAGATCGGCCGCGGCACTGCCACCTTCGACGGCCTCTCGATCGCCTGGGCCGTGGCCGAACACCTGGCCACCGAGCCCGAACGCGGCGGCATCGGCGCCCGTTCGATCTTCGCCACCCACTACCACGAGCTCAACGCCCTGGCCGACCAGCTGCCCAACGTGGCCAACGCCCAGGTGCTGGTGGAGGAAACCGGCGACGCCCTGCTGTTCCTGCACCGGGTGGCCCCGGGCGGCGCCAGCCGCAGCTATGGCATCGAGGCCGCCCGCCTGGCCGGCGTTCCGGCGGCAGTGGTGCTGCGCGCCCGCCAGGTGCTGGGCCGCATCGAGGCCAACAGCGTCGTACGGGTGGATCAGGAACAGGACGACGGGCCAGACGGGGCGCTCGCCGCCTGACACCAGCCCGCCCGCAGCAAGGCGTTGCAGGCCGCGGCCACCAGTCCGGCTCCGCCCTTGGAGCCCTCGAGCCCGATGTGCGCCAGGCCACTCGCAGCCAGGTGACGCTTGCTCTCCGCCACCCCCACAAACCCCACCGGCATGCCGATCACCAGGGCTGGAGCCTGAACCGTGCCGGCGACCGTCTGATCGAGCAGCACCTCTAGGGCCGTGGGGGCGCTGCCAATCAGCACCACCGCCGGCTGCTCCAGCTGGGCCAGCGCCGCCCCCATTCCGGCGGCCGTGCGCGTGGAGCCCGCCGGCGCCTGGTCAGGGGCCCAATCCAACACGCTGCGCACGGCATTGCCAAAGGTGCGCCGCGCCATCGGCGCCACCGCCGCCGCCGCCATCGCCGTGTCCGTGAGGATTGGCGCCCCGGCGGCCAGGGCCGCCAAGCCGGCCTCACAGCCCCCCGGCGCAAACCGCACCGCACAGGCCAGCTCCGGATCGCCGCTGCTGTGGATCAGGCGCAACACCACGTCCTGCTGCAGCGGGGTGAGCGGCGCCAGAGCGGCCGCCGTGCCCGGCAGCACCCGAATCAGCCGCAGGCTCTCGCGAAAGATCGGGTGATCGAACCCGGCCCCGAAATCAGCCTCACCATCCGCGCCGGCAGCGGCCATACAACGTCCTCAGTCGCCGTCCAACCCTGCCGCAGCCCCTGGCACCTGAACCCAACACGACTCCATCCACCCCAAATCAACCCTGTCCCCAATTCTGTACAGGCTGTACAACTTGTACAGGTTGTACAGAATCCCGCAGGCACGTGCGCACACCCCAGCCCAGCTCAGCCACCACAGCGGAGGCCGCCTTTGGCGTGGAAGCGGCCCGACGCCGACTGCCGGAACTGATGGAGCGGGCCGCGGCCGGAGAGCGGATCGTGCTCCAGCGCCACCGCACCCCCATGGCCGCCCTGGTGCCCCTGGCGGGGCAAGCACCCACCGATCCGAGCCTGCGGCAGCGGCAAGTGCAAAGCCTGATGGCCCTGCAGGGCAGCGGCCGTGGCTGCTGGGACCCCAACCAACGGCATCCAGCCCGCCCAGCCCCGCCAGCCCCTGCTTTTGTGCAGCCCGTTCAGCACCTGGGGCCCCCAGGTGAAGCACAGCGCCAGCGCTCGTTTAACCCGCGCCTCCTGGCCCACGGCTCCCGGATCGCCCTCGACGGCACCGCACTGGTGGCCTTTCTGGCCGACGCCAAGGGCGCCGGCAAACACCTCGAACCCCTCCTGCAGGGCATTGCGGCGGGGTATTGGATCGGGGTCGTGAGCAGCGTGAGCCTGATCCGGGTGCTCGAGGGACCCCTGGCCCGTGGCGATGAGGCCCTGGCCCAGCGCTACGCCAAGGCCTTCGACAACCCCCAGCAGTGGCACGTGGTGCCCGCCGATGCCGCCATCGCGGCGGCGGCCGTGCGCCTGCGCCGCCAGGAACCCCAGCTGGATGACAGCGCCGCGATCGAACTGGCCACGGCCATTCAGAGCGAAGCGGTGGTGCTGGTCACCGACCATCCCGCCCTGGCCCAGACTGGCCAGCACCCCGTGCTCAGTGCCCTGCGCCTCTGAGTCCCCCACCCCATGCCCATCCACCTGTTCTGGGGCGACGACGAGGCGGCCCGCAACCGCGCCGTGGAAGCGCTGGTGCAGGAGCAGCTCGATCCCGGCTGGGCCAGCCTCAACCTCAGCCGCCTCGATGGCAGCGACGCCGGCCAGGCCGCCCAGGCCCTGGAGGAGGCCCGCACCCCCCCCTTCGGTGCCGGCAGCCGGGTGGTGCTGCTGCAGCGCAGCCCCTTCTGCAGCCAGTGCCCGGCCGAGCTGGCCGAGGGCTTTGAGGCCGCCCTGGCCCAGGTGGCGGATGGCTGCCACCTGCTGCTGGTGAGCGCCGGCAAGCCCGACGCCCGGCTGCGCACCACCAAGGCCCTGCAGAAGCTGGTGAAGGCGGGCCAGGCCAGCGAGCAGAGCTTTGCCCTGCCGGCCATCTGGGACGGGGCCGGCCAGGTGGAACTGGTGAGCCGCACCGCGCGGGAACTCGGGCTGAAGCTCGAGCCCGCCGCCGCCGAAGCCCTGGCCGACGCCATCGGCAGCGACAGCGCCCGCCTGGCCAGCGAACTGGAAAAACTCAGCCTCTACGCCGCCCCGGGCGCGCCGATCAGCCTGGCCGCCGTGCAGGCCCTGGTGGGCGGCCAGAGCACCAGTGCCCTGGCGGTGGGTGACGCCCTGCTGGCGGGCCAACCGGCCGAGGCCATCGCCTGCCTCGACGCCCTGCTGGAGGCCAACGAACCGGCCCTGCGCATCGTGGCCGCCCTCACCAGCCAGATCCGCGGCTGGCTGTGGGTGACCCTGCTGGAGCGCTCCGGCGAACAGGACGTGGCCGTGATCGCCAAGGCCGCCGGCATCGGCAACCCCAAGAGGATCTACGTGATGCGCAAGCAGATCCGGGGCCGCCAGCCCGCCGTCTTTCTGCGCCTGCTCAGCCAGCTGCTCGATGTGGAAGCCGCTCTCAAACGGGGCAGCGACGCCGGCGACGCCTTCCGCGACGGCTTCCTGCTCGGCTCCTGAGTCCTCAGCCCAAGCCATAGACCAGGACGGATAATCAAGCCTTCTCTCCCCAACGCCCGCCGCCGCGCCCCACCATGGCCCTGCTGGTTCAGAAGTTCGGCGGCACCTCGGTGGCCGATGTGGAGCGCATCCAGGCGGTGGCCCGCCGCATCGCCCACTGCCGCGAGGAGGGCCATGAGCTGGTGATCGTGGTGTCAGCCATGGGCCACACCACCGACCAGCTCACCGGCCTCGCCCGGGCGATCAGCACCGATCCGCCCCAGCGGGAGATGGACATGCTGCTGGCCACCGGCGAACAGGTGTCGATTGCCCTGCTGTCGATGGCGCTCCATGCGGAGGGCGTTCCGGCGGTTTCGATGACCGGCACCCAGGCGGGGATCGTCACCGAATCGGCCCACGGCCGGGCCCGCATCCTGGAGATCCGCACCGAACGGTTGCGCCGCCTGCTGGCCGAGGGCCAGGTGGTGGTGGTGGCCGGCTTCCAGGGCACCAGCAGCGGTGCCGGCGGTACCCCCGAGATCACCACCCTGGGTCGCGGCGGCTCCGACACCTCGGCCGTGGCCCTCGCCGCCGCGCTCGGGGCCGATGCCTGCGAGATCTACACCGATGTGCCCGGCGTGCTCACCACCGACCCCCGCAAGGTGGCCGACGCCCAGCTGATGGACACCGTCACCTGCGACGAGATGCTGGAGCTGGCCAGCCTGGGAGCCGCCGTGCTGCACCCGCGGGCGGTGGAGATCGCCCGCAACTACGGCGTGCCCCTGGTGGTGCGTTCCAGCTGGAGCGAAGAGCCGGGCACCCGCCTCACCAGTGGCACGCCGCGGCCGATCGGCCATGAGGGGCTGGAGCTGGGCAAACCGGTGGATGGCGCCGAGCTCGACACCGACCAGGCCGTGCTCGCCCTCTCCCACGTGCCCGACCGGCCCGGGGTGGCGGCCCAGCTGTTTGAGGCCCTCGGCCAGGCGGGCCTCAACGTGGATCTGATCGTGCAGGCCACCCACGAGGGGGCCTCCAACGACATCGCCTTCACCCTGGCGGCCGCCGAAAGCGACCGGGCCCAGCTGGTGTGCCGGGAGGTGCTGGCAGGAATGGGGGCAGCCCTGGGGGATGGGGGCGCCCAGCTCAGCGCCGAAGCGGGGCTAGCCAAGCTCAGCATTTCCGGCGCCGGCATCATGGGCCGGCCGGGGGTGGCCGCCAAGCTGTTCGACACCCTGGCCCGCACCGGCATCAACCTGCGTCTGATCGCCACCAGCGAAGTGAAAGTGAGTTGCCTGGTGGCCGGGCACCAGGCCGCCAAGGCCCTGCGGGCCGCGGCCGAGGCCTTCGAGCTGCCCGAGCAGCACCTGCGTCGCAATCCCGAGCCCTGCCACCTGGGCACCCCGGCCGTGCGCGGTGTCGCCCTCGACCGCGACCAGGCCCAGGTGGCCGTGCAGCGCCTGCCAGATCGCCCCGGCACCGCAGCAGCCGTCTGCCGCACCCTGGCCGATGCGGGCATCAGCCTCGATGCGATCGTGCAGTCGGAGCGCACCCACGGTGAGGGCGAGGCCAGCAGCCGCGACATGAGCTTCGTGCTCAAGCGCGACGATCTGGCCCGGGCCGAGCAAACCCTGGCCCCCCTGCTGCGCCAGTGGCCCGGCGCCCGCTTCGAAGAGGGGCCCGCCATCGCCCGCGTCAGCGCCGTCGGCGCCGGCATGCCCTGCACCCCCGGTACCGCCGCCCGCATGTTCCGCTGCCTGGCCGACGCGGGCATCAACATCGAGCTGATCGCCACCAGCGAGATCCGCACCAGTTGCGTGGTGGCCGAAGCCGACGGCCTTGCGGCCCTGCAGGCGGTGCATGCGGCCTTTGGGCTGGGCGGGGCCATCAACCACCGGGCCGAAGGCACAGAAGCACCCGTTTAGGCCTTGCCCACCAGCTTCTGGCGCAGGGTCTTGATCTTGTCGCGCAGGTTGGCCGCCTCCTCGAACTCCAGGTTCTTGGCGGCCGTTTTCATCTTTTCCTCGAGCTGCTGAATCAGCTCCGGCAGGGCATCGAGGGGTACGCCGTTGTGCTCAGCCTGCTCGGTGGCCTGCTCCAGCTGGTCGTCGTTGAGCCGGCGCGACACCTCCAGAAAGGCCAGGATCGAATTGCCCGCCCGTTTGCCCGCCGGGGTGGGCGTGATGCCGTGCTTCACGTTGTAGGCGTGCTGGATGGCGCGGCGGCGCTCGGTTTCCGAGATGGCCTTGGCCATCGAATCGGTGAGGTTGTCGGCGTAGAGCAGGGCCACCCCCTCGATGTGGCGGGCCGCCCGGCCGATGGTCTGGATCAGGGAGCGCTCCGCCCGCAGGAAGCCCTCCTTGTCGGCATCGAGGATCGCCACCAGGGACACCTCGGGCAGATCCAGGCCTTCCCGCAGCAGGTTGACGCCCACCAGCACGTCGTACTCCCCATTACGCAGATCCTGGATGATCTCGATCCGCTCAATCGAGTGGATCTCGGAGTGCAGGTAGCGCACCCGCACCCCGTTCTCGGCCAGGTAGTCGGTGAGGTCCTCAGCCATGCGCTTGGTGAGGGTGGTCACCAGCACCCGCTCCCGCTTCTCAGCCCGGGTGCGGATCTCGCCGAGCAGGTCGTCCACCTGGCCTTCGGTGGGGCGCACCTCCACGATCGGATCGAGCACGCCGGTGGGGCGGATCACCTGCTCCACCACCTGACCTGAGCTCTGCCCCAGCTCCCAGCCACCGGGCGTGGCACTCACGAAAATCGTCTGCCGGGCCTTCTCCCAAAACTCCGAGCCCTGCAACGGCCGGTTGTCCGCCGCGCTGGGCAACCGGAAGCCGTGCTCGATCAGCACCTGCTTGCGGGATTGGTCGCCGTTGTACATGGCCTGCAGCTGGGAGCAGGTGACGTGGCTCTCATCCACCACCAGCAGCCAGTCGTCGGGGAAATAGTCGATCAGGCATTCGGGCGGCGTGCCGGCTTCGCGGCCAGCGAGGTGGCGGGCGTAGTTCTCCACGCCGTTGCAGTAGCCCACCTGCTCCAGCATCTCCAGGTCGTAGGTGGTGCGCTGCTCCAGCCGCTGGGCCTCCAGCAGCCGGCCCTGGCCATTGAGCACCTCGAGCCGCTCCCGCAATTCGGCGCGGATCGCCTGGATGGCGTCGGCCAGCCGCTCCTTCGGGGTCACAAAGTGCTTGGCCGGATAGATGTTGATGCTGTCGAGGCTCTGCAGAATCTCACCGGTGGTGGGATCCACGTAGCGGATGGCCTCCACCTCGTCGCCGAACAGCTCGATGCGCACCAACCGGTCTTCGTAGGCCGGGCCGATCTCCAGCACATCGCCGCGCACCCGGAAGCGGCCACGGGAGATTTCGAGGTCGTTGCGGGAGTACTGGTTGTTGACCAGCTCCCGTAGGGAACCGCGCAGGTTGAGGGTTTCACCCACCTGGAATTTCACCGCCGCCTTGAGGTATTCCGAGGGAATGCCCAGGCCGTAGATGCAGCTGATCGAGGCCACCACGATCACATCTTTGCGCTCGAACAACGAACGCGTCGCCGAGTGGCGCAGCATGTCGATCTCCTCGTTGATCGACGCCGTCTTGGCGATGTAGGTGTCGGAGACGGGCACATACGCCTCCGGCTGGTAGTAGTCGTAGTAGCTGATGAAATATTCAACGGCGTTGTTCGGGAAGAATTCCCGCAGCTCGTTGCAGAGCTGGGCCGCCAGGGTCTTGTTGTGGGCCAGCACCAGGGCCGGTCGCCCCGTCTGGGCGATCACGTTGGCGATGGTGAAGGTCTTGCCGGTGCCGGTGGCCCCCAGCAGGGTCTGGTAGCGCTCGCCCCCCTCCACGCCCTGCACCAACCCAGCGATGGCCGTGGGCTGGTCACCCTTGGGCTGGTAGGGGGCGTGGAGCTGGAACGGAACCATCCCCCCATTCTCGGGGGCCACTGGAGTCGCTGTGACTCCGGCAAACCGAACTCAGGCCAGCGGCGCCGTGGTGATCAACGCGGCCGCCCGGGTGAAGTCCACGTCGAGGCCCAACAGCCTCAGGATCAGGGCCGAGAGCACCGCGTACACCACACCGCCCAGAATCGCGCTCAGCACCCCGTTCTTGAGGCGGAACCCCTTGATCAGCCAGGCCGCCAGGCCAAACAGGATCACGGTGATCACCCAGTTGAACAGCAGGCTCACCGGACTGATCAACCCGCCCAGGCTGGTGATCGCCCAGACGGGGCCCAGCACCAGCTTCAACGGCCAGATCAACAGGGTGCCCAGCAGGCCGATCACCACGGCGGAGAGCAGGGCAACCGGAAAGCTGCTCACCTCCACGCCGAGGGGCAGCCAGGCCACGATCAACAGCACAATGGCCCGGATCGGCCACTGCAACAGCCACATCAAACCCATGACAGACGAGCAGGGATCAACCCCCGCAACGTAGACATGGGTTCAACACAGGGCCAACTCTCCTGGCGTCAAACGGCAACGTTGGCGCGGTTGGCAAGGGCTTCCCGCAGACCACGCACCACCGCCACCATGGCCAGCTCGTCCTGGAGCCTGTTGATCGCCGACCCCACGCCCACCCCGGCGGCGCCGGCGGCAATGGCCAGCGGCACCGTGACGGCCGACAGGCCCGAGGCACACAGCACCGGAGCGATGGCCCCGGCCGACCGCAAAGCGCGGCTGATGCTGTGGGCCGCCGCCAGGGTGGGGGCCGCCTTCTCGATCAGGCCCAGGCTGCCGGCGCTGAAGGGCTTGGCGCTGGTGCCGCCTTCGGTCTGGATGATGTCGGCACCAGCCGCCACCAGATCCACGGCCAACTGCTCCTGCTGATCGAGGGGCAGCACATGGGGCACGGTGACACTCAACACCACCTCGGGCAGCAGGGCCCGGGTGCGGCGGGTGAGCTCCAGCACTTCAGCCGCGTCGAAAATTCGGCCTAAGGGGTAGAAGGCGTCGTAGTTGCCAATCTCCACCAGGGCGGCACCGGCAGCCACGGCGGCCGGGAACAGCTCGGGGTCCACGGCACTCACACAGATCGGCAGACCGCTCACCTCGGCCGCCAGGCGTACCAGGGCCGAATCGCAGGCCACATCGATCAGATCGGCGCCACCCAGGCCGGCGGCGCGGCTGATGCGCTCCACACTGGCGGCGTCGAAGTTGGTCAGGCCGGCGATCACCTTCAGGGCTCGGCGCTCGGCCAGGGCCGTGCGGAGCGAGGCGGGCAGCTGTGCCAGACGCGACTTCGCAACCATGGGGACACAAGCATTGGGATAGTGGGGTGATTCTCCCATCCAGAGGCCCTACGGCCCAGGCCCCAAGCCACCAACCCGCTCAGCGCTGGGGGCCCGACCACCTGCGGCTGCACCGTCACCTGCTGCGCCATCCGGAACTGCTGCCTGCGGGGGCCACCCTGCTGCTGGCCCTCTCGGGCGGGCAGGACTCCATGGCCCTGCTGGCCCTGCTGCACGACCTGGGCCGCCTGCACCAGTGGTCCCTGCGGCTCTGGCACGGCG
The DNA here is from genome assembly GCF_014697415.1 of Cyanobium sp. FACHB-13342. Lineage (GTDB taxonomy): Bacteria > Cyanobacteriota > Cyanobacteriia > PCC-6307 > Cyanobiaceae > Cyanobium_A. The sequence goes on from NZ_JACJRT010000006.1 coordinate 38,683, forward strand.
ACCACCGCTGGCGGCCCGACTCCAGCCACCAGGCCGCCGAGTTGGAGCGCTGGACCGCCTCCCTGGGGCTGGAGCTGCACATCGACACCTGGGAGCCACCAACGACCCAAAACGGCCGGGATCCCCGCAACGAAGCCGGCGCCCGCCAGTGGCGTTACGGCCAGCTGGAAGCCAGGGCCAGGGCCCTGGGGGCCACCCATGTGGTGACGGCCCACACCGCCAGCGACCGGGCCGAAACCCTGCTCCTGCACCTTGCCCGCGGCAGCCACCGCCGCGGCCTGGCCAGCCTGCGGGGCCAACGGCCCCTCAGCCCCGCAGGGGAAGACAGCACCCCCATCCTGTTGACCCGGCCCCTGCTGACCTTCTCCCGGGCCGACACGGCCCGCCTCTGCAGCCAGCTGGGCCTGCCGGTTTGGACCGACCCGTCGAACAGCGAGCGCCGCTTCAGCCGCAACCGCATCCGGGCCGAGGTGCTGCCCGTGCTGGAGGAGCTGCATCCCGGCGCCGCCCAGCGCATCAGCGCCCAAGCCGAACGGTTGGTGGAGGAGGTGAACAACCGCGATGCCCTGGTCGACCTGGCCCTGCAGGGCCTCGGGGCTGGTGGACGAGAGCTGGCCCTGCGGCGCCCCGAGCTGGTGCGGCAGGACGCCGCCACCCAGCGCCAACTGCTGCATCGCTGGATCGAACGCCTCACGGGCCAGGCCTTGACGGCCAGGCCACTGGAAGAGCTGCTGCCGCGGCTGCAGGCCGGCCAGCCGCCTGGCACAACGGCCCTGCGCGCAGGTTGGCAGCTCCGGTGGGATCGCTGCACACTGTGGCTGAATCCTCCCTCCCCACACCCCACGCAATGACCGCCTCGCCGGAGTCTCTGCAACAGCGCTACGAAGCCATCGAGCGGGTCTACAGCGAGCGGCAGTGGGACGACGTGGCCCGCCTGAGCGAGGCGCTGCTGCTGGAACTGCCAGACGACGCCGGCCACCCCCTGCGTCAACGGCTGCAGCTGTTGCTGGGCCACACCTACCTGTACGGCTACGAAGATGCCGCCACGGCCACCGGCTTCTACAACCGGGTGCGCGCCGCCACCTCAGAAGCCGTTCTGCGGGATATCGCCGACCAGGGGCTGGAGCAGTGCGCCAGCCAGGCCGCTGGAAACAAACCGACCTCAGGCCCAGGCCCGTCCTCGGCGGAGGGCTCCGCGGCTGCAGGCGGCCAGGCGTTCCCGTTCAGCTCCACACCCGTGGCTGCTGGGGCGGGCGCCACGGATGCCATACCCGCCATGCCCTGGATGACCCAACGGGATGAGATCCCTGTGCCGGAAGCCGAGCCGGAGCTGGTGGTGGACGTGGTCGAAGAGCCCGAGCTGATCGATGTGGCCCAGGCCGATCCTGCCCGGGCCGAAGAGCTGGAGGTGGCCATCCGTTCGGAGAGCACCCACGCGCCCGTGGGCGGATTCAGCCCCGAGGAGATTGCCGATCTCTCCAAGGGGCTGCTGCGGGTGGTGATCCGCTAGGGCTGCAACCCGGCCAGGCTCAGCCGGCGGCGGCGGAGCGGCGGCGGCGGGTGCGGCCAGCGGGTTCTGGCTCCAGCTCCACCGGTGCCGCTGAAACCGCTGCTGCCGCAACGGCTGTGGACGGAGCAGAGGCCGGAGCCGGGGTGGCCGGAGCGCCGACGGCGGCCAGCTGACGCTGGGGGGCTGGCGCCCGTCCCCGCTCATCCCGAGCTGCATCCCGACCACCCCCGCGACCACGGGGGGCCGGGCGGCTGTCGGGCTCGGCATCGGCCCGTCCCTTGTAGGCCGGTGTGCCGGCGGGGGCGGGCTGGACCAGGCAGATGATCAGGGGCTCCACCTGCAGCTCGCGGCGCAGGCGGCGCTGCAGGCCCACCTCCACCTCCCGCTGCACACCCACCCAGTCGACGTCGGGGGCCTTGCCACCGGTGTTGCGGCAGAGCTGGTTCCAGCGGTTCTCCAGCACCCAGCCGATTTCCCGCTCGGCCCACATCGAAAGCTTGCGGGCATCCGCCGTGGTGACCACACCGCGGAGGTTCACCCGGGGCGGCGCCGCCATCACGCCATCGATGCTGATCACCGCCAACAGGGTGATCACGCCGTCTTCCGCCAGCTGCTGGCGCTCCTTCAGCACCCGGGCATCGACGATGCCGTTGCGGGAAGCATCCAGCAGTTCGATACCCGCCTTCACCGGATCCCCCTTGCGGATCGAATCGGCGGTGAGTTGCACCACGTCGCCGTTGTCGATGATCAGGATGTTGTCGGCCGGCACACCCATCGATTGGGCAGTCTTGCTGTGGGCCACGAGCATGCGGTGCTCGCCGTGCACCGGCACGAAGTATTTGGGCTTGGTGAGGGCCAGCATCAGCTTCTGGTCTTCCTGGAAGCCATGGCCGGACACGTGAATGCCCTCGCCCTTGCCGTAGACCACCTTGGCTCCCTGCATCATCAGCCGGTCGATGGTGTTCACCACCGAGATGGTGTTACCGGGGATCGGGCTGGCCGAGAAGATGATCGTGTCGGTGCTCTTCACCTGCACCTGGGGGTGCTCGCCCCGGGAAATGCGGCTCAGGGCGGCCAGCGGTTCACCCTGACTGCCGGTCATCAGCAGCAGGGTTTCCCGGTCGGGCAGATCGCGGATCTGCTTGATCGGCACGAACAGGTCGTCGGGGGCGCGCATGTAGCCCAACTCCCGCGCCTTGGCGATCACGTTGAGCATGGAGCGGCCCAGCAGGCCCACCTTGCGGCCGTTCTTGAGGGCCAGCTCCAGGATCATCGAGACGCGATGGATTGAGCTGGCGAAGGTGGTGATGATCACCCGGCCTTCCGCCTGGGAGATGTGGCGATCCAGGCAGGGGAAGACGGAACGCTCGGGCGGGCAGAAGCCCGGCACCTCGGCGTTGGTGGAGTCGCTGAACAGGCACAGCACGCCCTGCTCGCCGTAGTGGGCCAGGCGGGCCATGTCGAAGGTTTCGCCATCCACCGGGGTGTGGTCGAACTTGAAGTCGCCGGTGAAGATCACCGTGCCCACGGGGGTGGTGATGGCCAGCGAGAAGCTGTCGGCCATCGAGTGGGTGTTGCGGATGAACTCCACCGAGAAGTGCTGGCCCACCTTCACCACGTCACGCGGAGCGACGGTCTGGAGGATGGTGCGATCCATCACGCCGGCTTCTTCCATCTTTCCGGTGAGCATGGCCAGCGCCAGGCGCGGCCCATGAATCACGGGGATGTTGAAGTTCTTGAGGTGGTGGGCAATGCCACCGATGTGATCTTCGTGACCGTGGGTCACGATCATGCCGCGAATGCGCTTCTGGTTTTCCTTCAGATAGCTGGTGTCCGGCATCACCACGTTGACGCCATGCATGCCATCGCTGGGGAAGGCCAGGCCGGCATCCACCAGCATGATGTCGTCGCCGTACTCGAACACGCAGGTGTTCTTGCCGATCTCGTGCAGGCCGCCGAGGGGGATCACCCGCAGGTGGGGCTGGCTGGGGCTGGCGGACCGGGTGCCGTGGTTGCTGCCATTGGAACTAGTCATAAAGGAGGGGCGTTCAGGAAAGGAAAACGGACGGAGCGGATCTGGTCTCAAGCCTTGGCGTCATGTGGGACGCAGGGCGGCCAGGGTTTCGGAGAGGCGTTGTCGCACGTCGGCAGGGGCGGACGGCAAAGGAAGACGGGGGGCACCCACCGGCCAGCCGCAGAGCTCCAGGGCGGCTTTGACGGGGATGGGATTGGTGGTGCAGAAGAGGGCCTTGCACAGGGGCAACAGCTGCTCATGCAGGGCCAGGGCCAGGGCCTGATCGCCCTCGAGGAAGGCGCGCACCATCGCACTGATCTGGGGGCCGGCCAGGTGGCTGGCCACACTCACCACCCCCACGGCCCCGACGGCGAGCATCGGCAGGGTGAGGGCGTCATCGCCGCTGTAGATGGCCAGACGGTCGCCACAGAGGGCCCGCAGCGCACTCACCTCTTCGGTGGTGCCGCTGGCGGCCTTGAAGCTCACCACATTGGGGCAGTCGAGCAGCCGCGCCGTGGTCTCCGGGCTGAGGCTGCAGCCGGTGCGGCCGGGGATGTTGTAAAGCATCAGCGGCAACGCGGGAGCCGCAGCGGCCACGGCACGGAAATGGGCTTCCAGGCCGTCCTGGGGAGGCTTGTTGTAGTAAGGCACCACCACCAGGGCACCGTCGGCACCCAGGGCTGCGGCCTGGCGGGTGGCCTCCACCGCCTCGGCGGTGCAGTTGCTGCCGCTGCCGGCCAGCACCTTGGCCCGATCGCCCACGGCTCCCTTCACCGCCGCAAACAGGGCGTGCTGCTCGTCCCAGCTGAGGGTGGGGGATTCGCCGGTGGTGCCGCACACCACCAACCCATCGGAGCCATGGCCCACCAGGTGGTCGGCCAACCGGGCGGTGAGGGCCAAATCCACCGAGCCATCGGCGGCAAACGGCGTGACCATGGCCGTCACCACCCGACCAAAGGGCGCACAGGCGTCTGGGCTGCGGCTCAAGCGGCACCTCCTGGGGTGGCGTTCGGGCCCTGGATCAGCAGTTCGGCGATCTGGATGGCATTGAGGGCGGCACCCTTGCGGATCTGATCGCCGCAGAGCCAGAGCTCCAGGGCATTGGGCTCGCTCAAGTCTTGGCGGATGCGACCCACGGCCACCGGATCCCGGCCGGTCACATCCGTGGGCATGGGAAAGCGGTTGGCCTCGAAGTTCTCCAGCAGTTCCACCCCGGGGGCCACCGCCAGCAGGGCGCGGGCTTCGTCCACCGGAAAGGGCTCGTGGAATTCGATGTTGACGGCTTCGGAGTGGGCCCGCAGAACTGGCACCCGCACACAGGTGGCCGAGAGCCGCAGCTCAGGAACCCCCATGATCTTGCGGGTTTCATTGACCATCTTCAACTCCTCCTCGCAGTAGCCGTTGGGCTGGAGCGGCGAGTTGTGCAGGAAGAGGTTGAAGGCCAGGGAGTGGGGCAACACCGCACTCACCGGTTCGCCCCCGTCGAGCACGGTGCGGCTCAGGCTGCGTAGCTCCTCCATGGCCCGGGCTCCGGCACCACTGGCGCTCTGGTAGGTGCTCACCACCACCCGACGGATCGCCCGACGGGCCGCCAGGGGAGCCAGGGCCAGGGTGAGCAGGATCGTGGTGCAGTTGGGGTTGGCGATGATGCCCCGATGGCTGAAGGCGGCCTCGGGGTTCACCTCAGGCACCACCAGCGGCACCTCCGGGTCCATCCGGAAAGCACTGGAGTTGTCGATCACCACGGCACCGGCCTGGGCCGCCACCGGAGCCCACTGACGCGACACCGAACCTCCGGCCGAGGCCAGCACCAGATCGACACCCGCAAAGGCAGCGGCCTCAACGGGCTGGATGGTGAGGGCCTGGTCCTGCCAGCGCAGGCTCTGGCCGGCGGAGCGGGGCGAGGCCAGCGGGATCAGCTCGGCCACGGGAAAGTGGCGTTCCTCGAGCAGTTCGAGCAGTTCTTGGCCCACCGCACCGGTAGCTCCCAGCACCGCCACCCGCAGGGGTCGGTTGGGAAGGGCGATCGGGGTGGGGGAAAGGGCGGTCTGGGCGGCGGTCAAGGGAGCGGGAACGGGATCGAAAGCGAGTGGCGGAACCGAGTGGGGGACGAAACCCGGGCCGAATGCTGAAGGGCCGGAGGGCTGAAGCTGCCGCAAAGCGCAGGGTCTGCATTCAGACCTGCGGATGCCGATTGGGAAGCTATCGCCTTCGTCGTGCGCCGTCCCGACAATACGCGTTCCGGGTCCGGAACGGTCAGTTTCTAGGATCGGCGGCTGCATCCGTTTTCCATGAGCTCTGCCGCCGCCCCATCCACCAGCCTGTCCGTCAAGGCCACCCCCCGCCCGGGCAGCCGCGTGGCCCTCGAGGTGGCCATCCCCGGCGGCCGCAGCCAGGCCAGCTACGACGCCGCGGTGGAGAAACTGAGCCGCAGCATCAAGCTGCCCGGTTTCCGCAAGGGCAAGGTGCCCCGGCCCGTGCTGCTGCAGCAGATCGGCCCCCTCCGCATCCGCGCCACGGCCCTGGAAGATCTGGTGGACTCCGCCTTCCGCGACGCCCTGGAGCAGGAGCCGGTGGCGGCCATCGGCCGGCCCGAGCTCAGCGAGGGCTTCGAGGCCGTGCTGGAACGCTTCGAGCCCGGCAGCGCCCTCACCATCACCCTGGAGCTCGACGTCGAGCCCACGCCCACCCTCAAGGCCACCAAGGGCCTGAAGGCCGAAGCCGAGGCCGTGGACTTCGATCCAGCCCGGGTCGATGAGCTGATTGAACAGTCGCGCAAGCAGCTGGCCACCCTGGTGCCCGTGGAGGGACGTGCTGCCGCCAGCGGGGATGTGGCCGTGCTGAGTTTCAGCGGGGTTTACGCCGACACCAACGAGGCGATCAGCGGCGGCAGCAGCGACGCCATGGAGGTGGAACTGGAGGAGGGCCGCATGATCCCCGGCTTCGTCGAGGGGGTGATCGGCATGGCCGTGGGCGACACCAAGACCATCGATTGCCAGTTCCCGGACAGCTATCCCCAGGAAGAATCCGCCGGCCGGCCGGCCCGCTTTGACATCGGCCTCAAGGACCTCAAGAGCCGGGAGCTGCCCGTCCTTGACGACGCCTTCGCCCAGCAGGCCAGCGACAAGACCACCCTGGCGGAGCTGCGCGCCGACCTGGAAACCCGACTGAAGGACGACGCCGAGCGCCGGGCCAAGGCCAACCGCCACGACGCCCTGCTCGCCGCCCTGGTGCAGGAGCTGGAGGTGGAGCTGCCCGAAACCCTGGTGCAGCAGGAAATCCGCAACCTGGTGGAGCAGACCGCCAGCCAGATCGCCCAGCAGGGCATGGACGTCAAGAAGCTGTTCACCCCCGACCTGGTGCGCAGCCTGATGGACACCTCCCGCCCCGAGGCCGAGGAGCGTCTGCGCCGCAGCCTGGCCCTCAAGGCCCTCGCCACCGCTGAGGCGATCGAGGTGGAGGCCAAGGAGCTGGAGGCCAAGGTGAAGGAGATCAGCCGGGGCCTGAGCCAACAGGGCAACATTGATCCCGAGCGCCTGCGCCTGGCCGTGGCCGACGACCTGCTGCGCGACAAGCTGCTGGAGTGGCTCGAGGCCAACAGCACCATCACCGAGAAGGCACCCGAATCGGCCTCGGCGGGCGACGGTGCGGGCAAGCCCAAGGCAAAGGCCAAAGCCAAGGCCGCCAAAGGCGAAACCAAGGCCGACGCCACCGCCGAGGCCTGATCCGGGCCCGGTGCCGGGTCAAAGCCCATAGATTGCAACCACGAGCCCTCCCCCGCGCGTGATCGACGCCACCATCCGCCACCCCATCCACAGCAGCTGGAGCCCCAGCGGCTCCCCCGGGGTGCTGCCCACCGTGGTGGAGCAGTCGGGCAAGGGCGACCGTGCCTTTGACATCTATTCGCGCCTGCTGCGCGAACGGATCATCTTCCTGGGCACCGGCATCGACGACCAGGTGGCCGATTCCCTCGTGGCCCAGCTGCTGTTCCTGGAAGCCGAGGATCCGGAGAAAGACATCCAGATCTACGTGAATTCGCCGGGCGGCTCGGTGACCGCCGGCCTGGCGATCTACGACACCATGCAGCAGGTGGCCCCCGACGTGGTGACCATCTGTTACGGCCTGGCGGCCTCCATGGGCGCCTTTCTGCTGTCGGGCGGCACCAAGGGCAAGCGGCTGGCCCTGCCCAATGCCCGGATCATGATCCACCAACCCCTCGGCGGCGCCCAGGGCCAGGCCGTCGACATTGAGATCCAGGCCAAGGAGATCCTGTTCCTCAAGGACACCCTCAACGACCTGATGGCCGAACACACCGGCCAGCCCCTCGAGAAAATCACCGAAGACACCGATCGCGACTACTTCCTTTCCCCAGCAGAGGCGGTTGAATACGGCCTGATTGATCAGGTGGTGACCGACTCCAGCGCGGCCACGGCCCTGGTTTGATCCTTAAGGACGGCTGACGAACCGAGTTTTCCGTCGATCCTGAATCCAGGACCCCCTGCCCGCCCGTCGCCGCCCCGATGGCCAAGTTCGACGCCCACCTGAAGTGCTCGTTCTGTGGCAAGTCCCAGGAACAGGTGCGCAAACTGATCGCCGGCCCCGGCGTTTACATCTGCGACGAATGCATCGATCTCTGCAACGAGATCCTGGATGAGGAACTGGTGGACGGCCAAGGCAGCGGCAGCAGTGGCGGCCGGCACGCCCCGGAAACCGGCCGCAGCAAGGCTCCCGCCAAGAAAACCTCCAAGCCAGCGCCCACCCTGGCCGAGGTGCCCAAGCCCCACGAGATCAAGGCCTTCCTCGACCGCCAGGTGGTGGGCCAGGAGGAGGCCAAGAAAAACCTGTCGGTGGCGGTCTACAATCACTACAAACGGCTGGCCTGGCAGGGCGACGGCAAGGGCGAAACCGATCAGACGGCCACCCGCCTGCACAAGAGCAACATCCTGCTGATCGGCCCCACCGGCTGCGGCAAGACCCTGCTGGCCCAGACCCTGGCCGAGATGCTCGACGTGCCCTTCGCCGTGGCCGACGCCACCACCCTCACGGAGGCGGGCTACGTCGGTGAAGACGTGGAAAACATCCTGCTGCGGCTGCTCCAGAAAGCCGATCTGGATGTGGAGCAGGCCCAGCGGGGCATCATCTACATCGACGAGATCGACAAGATCGCCCGCAAGAGCGAAAACCCCTCGATCACCCGCGATGTGTCCGGCGAGGGCGTGCAGCAGGCCCTGCTGAAGATGCTCGAGGGCACCGTGGCCAACGTGCCCCCCCAGGGCGGCCGCAAGCACCCCTACCAGGACTGCATCCAGATCGACACCAGCCAGATCCTGTTCATCTGCGGAGGCGCCTTCGTCGGTCTCGAAGACGTGGTGCAGAAGCGGATGGGCCGCAATGCCATTGGCTTCCTCAGCGCCGATGGCAGCAGCCGGCCCCGCACTGGCAAGGATCGGCACGCAGCCGAGGTGCTGCGCCACCTCGAACCCGACGACCTGGTGCGCTACGGCCTGATCCCTGAATTCATCGGTCGGCTGCCGGTGAGTGCGGTGCTCGAACCGCTCGACACCACCGCCCTGAAGTCGATCCTCACCGAACCGCGCGATGCCCTGATCAAGCAGTTCCAGACCCTGCTGAGCATGGACAACGTCCTGCTCGAGTTCGAGCCGGGGGCCGTCGAGGCCATCGCCATCGAGGCCCACCGGCGCAAGACCGGCGCCCGGGCCCTGCGCGGCATCGTGGAAGAGCTGATGCTTGATCTGATGTACGACCTGCCCTCCCGCAAGGACGTCACCTCCTTCACCGTGACCCGGGACCTGGTGGAACAGCGCAGCAAGGCCCAGGTGCTGCCGCTGGGCGGGACCGTTGAGGAAGCCCAGCAGGCCAGCGCCTGATCCAGCCCCACCGATGACCGCTGCCGACCACCTGCAGGTGCCGCGCCAGCATGGCCTGTTCCTGCACCACGGCATCGATCTGGGCGACGGCAGCGTGGCCCACTACCTGGAGGGGCGCGAAATTCTGCGCAGCCCGGTGGTGGACTTCAGCCGCGGCCAACCCGTGGCCGTGGTGCCCTACGCCGAAGGCACCTGCTCACCCGTCGGCGTGACCCTGCGGCGCGCCATGGGGCGGCTGGGCGAACAGAACTACAACCTGCTGTTCAACAACTGCGAGCACTTCGCCCACTGGTGCAAAACAGGCCGCCACCGCAGCGCCCAGGTCGAAGACTGGCTCCATACCGGCAGCCTGGGGGCCCTGGCCCTCGGCCAATGGATGCCCGCCGCCGTGCTCACCGGTGCCCGGATGCTGCTGGGCCAAAGCCCCCAGCTGGAGAAGGGCAAGGAGCTGGCGCGGCGCAGTCTTGACCAGCTCGACCAGCTCCGCCTCAGCCTGCAGCAGAAGCTGGAGGAGGAACTCGCCCGGGCCGAAGCACGCTGGGGGGAGGAGCGCTTCGAGAGCCTGCGGCTGGCGGCCCAGAACCTGGCCGACCGGCTCACGGAGGTGGAAGAACTGGAAGAGCGCCTGCGGCGCCAGTTCGAACCGGGACAGGACCAGTAATCTCAACCATCCGCCTCTTCGAGGCAGCCTCCCTGCGCGCCGCTGCCCCATGAGCCCAACGGCGATCCCCAGCTACCAGCCCCTCCACCACAAGTACCGGCCCCAGCGGTTCAACCAGCTGGTGGGTCAGGAGGCGATCGCCGCCACCCTGGGCAATGCGCTGCGCACCGGGCGAATCGCGCCGGCCTACCTCTTCTGCGGCCCCCGCGGCACCGGCAAAACCTCCAGTGCCCGCATCCTGGCCCGCTCGCTCAATTGCATCGGCGCCGCGGGTCCCACCCCGGAACCCTGCGGCGTCTGCGAGCTCTGCACCTCCATCGCCGCGGGCAATGCCCTCGATGTGATCGAGATCGACGCCGCCTCCAACACCGGCGTCGACAACATCCGCGAGCTGATCGAACGCTCCCGCTTCGCGCCGGTGCAAGCCCGCTGGAAGGTGTACGTGGTGGACGAGTGCCACATGCTCTCCACCGCGGCCTTCAACGCCCTGCTGAAAACCCTGGAGGAGCCGCCGCCGCGGGTGGTGTTCGTGCTGGCCACCACGGACCCCCAGCGGGTGCTGCCCACGATCCTGAGCCGCTGCCAGCGCTTTGATTTCCGCCGCATTCCGCTCCAGGCCCTGGAACAGCACCTGGCCTGGATCGCCGAACAGGAATCCATCGGCATCACCCCCGAGGCCCTTCACGTGGTGGCCCAGCGGGCCCAGGGGGGCCTGCGCGATGCCGAGAGCCTGCTGGATCAGCTGAGCCTGCTGCCGGCGCCGATCGAGGCCACGGCGGTGTGGGAACTGCTGGGGGCGGTGCCGGAACAGGAGCTGCTGGCCCTAGCCCAGGCCCTGGCCAGGGCCGAACCCCTCGCCCTGCTGGTGGGCAGCCGGGAGCTACTCGAGCGGGGTCGCGAGCCTGCCGCCGTGCTGCAGGGGTTGGTGAGCCTGCTGCGGGATCTGGTGCTGGCCGGCACCGCCCCCGATCGGCTGGAGCTCACCAGCGTGTCGCCCCAATTCCGCGGCGACCTGCCCGATCTGGCCCGGGCCATCGGCAAAACGCGGCTGCTGCAGTGGCAGGCCCAGCTCAAGGGCAGCGAACAGCAACTGCGCCACAGCGTCAATCCACGCCTGTGGCTGGAGGTGCTGCTCCTCGGGCTGTTAGCCGAACCGGTTGCCGTTGCCACGGCAGCCCCGGTGGCCACTCCTATTGCGACTCCCGCCCCAGCCCCCGCACCCCCGGCCCCACCCCTGGCAGCGACCCCGGCTCCAGCCGCACCCGCAGAAACACCCCCGGCCGCGACAGAGACCGCAACCGAAACGGCCGCAGCGGAGCAGGCCCCCAACCTGCCGGAACTGTGGCAACAGATCCTGGCCGGTTTGGAGCTGCCCTCCACCCGCATGCTGCTGTCCCAGCAGGCCCAGCTGGTGCGGCTGGACGAGCGCCGGGCCGTGGTGCAGGTGGCAGGCAACTGGATGGCGATGGTGCAAAGCCGCCTCTCCCTGCTCGAGACGGCGGTGACCAAGGCCCTCGGCAGCCCGCGCCAGCTGGTGCTCGAAGGCGGCGGGGAGCCCATGCCCCCGCCCAGCGCCGCCCCAGCCCCAACGGTCTCCCGGGTGATCCCGGCAGCAACGCCGACAGAAAAGCCGGCACCGACGCCGGCCGCCCCGGCCATGGAGGAGCCCCCCACTCCCGCTGCCCCGGAGAGTCCCACACCCGTTTCGGTTGCCGCTCCGGCCCCCACCGCCCCCCTGGATGAAAAGGCACGGCGGCTGGCCGAGTTCTTCAACGGCGAGGTGGTCGAACTCGATGGCCCCCTCGACGGGCTCCCCCCCGACGAAGCGGCGGCCTGAGCCCTCAGGCGGCGGCCGGATCCTCCATCGGCGCCTCGTCGTCTTCGCCGAGGTGCATGGTCTTGGCCCAGACCAGGCTCTTGGGCAACAGGGCCATGCGCAGGCTGGTCCAGGGAATCACCACAAACCAGTGGCCGAGATAGGCAATGCCCAGGGCCAAATTCCAGGGATTCATCGCGGGCAGGGGCGGACCCTCGCCGGGTCGACGACAGCCGGCCAGGATGGCGCCCCCCGAGAGTCCGAAGGCCACAAAGGACAGGGGCCAGACCGTGGGGGACGTGCGGGTGATCAGGGCTCCGAGCAGATCGGCGATCGCCACCACCGGCAGCCCGTACTGGAGCAGGAAAAAACAGGCCAGATCAAGCTTCTGGGCCCCACTGAGCCGGTCCGACAACAGGCCAGGCCCGTAGTCGAAGAACCGCTGCAAGCCCCCTTCAGCCCAGCGCTGGCGCTGACGCCAGAGGGCCGCCAGGCTGAGCACGGCCTCCTCCTGCACGGGAGGGTCCCAGAGCAAGCCCACCGGCTGGCCGTCGAGCAGAAGCCGGAAGCTGAGGTCAAGGTCGTCGGTGACCGTGGCCTCATTGAATCCACCGCTGCTGATCAGGGCATCGCGGCGCAGCAACTGGCCGTTGCCGCGCAACTCGACCACGCCACCCACCGCCAGCCGTCCCTGCTGGATCACGGCGTCCAGGGCCATCTCCATCGCTTGCGCCCGGGTGAGCCAATTGGCCGTGGCATTCACCTCGGCCTTGCGCAGCTGAACGGCAGCCCACCCGCCCTGCTCCGCATAGGGAATCAGGCGCTCCAGGGTGTCGCTCTGGAGATCGGCGTCGGCATCGAGCACGAACATCCAGCGACCCTGGAGCTGTTGCAACACCAAATTCAGGGCCCCCGACTTGCCACCCCCGGCATCGGCCTCGCGACGGAGCACCCGCAGAAAGGCATGGCGTTCCTGAAGCTCGGCCAGCACCTGGGGGGTTCGATCACGGCTGGCGTCATCGATCACCCAGAGCCGCAGTTGCCCCTCCGGGTAACGCAACTGGGCGATGCGCTCCACCAACCGCCCGATCACGGCCTGTTCATCGCGGGCTGCCACCACCACGTCCACCGCCGGCAACGCAGCCATCGCGGCCCCCTCGCCCTCGGCGAGCGGTGCCGCCGGATCGGCAGCGGAGGACGAGGACCCAAAGGCCCGCAGCAGCACGGTGCGCAGGGTGTATCCCCCCAGCAACACCGCCAGAGTGATGGCGGGAACCAACCGCAGGGAACCCTGCAGCCAATGGGGCGCCATCCCTGCCCAGCCACAGCCGATCAGGAACAGGGCAGACTTGCCACGACGGTGATCGGTGGAACGGCCACCCGCAGCCATGGCGATCCCAGAAGTCGCCGAACTCTAAGGGGAGCCTGCAGAAGCACCGGTGGGCTCGGCTCCAACCCCGCGGATGAGAGCCCGAAGGGGCTCCAGGCTGGTGCCCGGATAGTAGTGATGGAGGATTCGGGTCAGGCTCCAACCACGACGGGCCAGGTCGATCGCTCCCGCCTGGGACAGGCCAGCACCATGGCCAAACCCACCCCCGTCGAAACGCCACCGTCCCGGACCCTCAGGGCGCAGCACAAACAAGGTGCTGGGCAACTGCCGCAGGGTGCGCCGAATGGCATCGCGCCTCAGCACCAGTCGCTGGGGGGATCCGGCCGGAGCCTGGAGGGTGATGGCCAGGGCCAGGACCCGGCCACTGGGGCCCCGCTCCAGCACCGCCAGTCCGGTGGGCAGGCCAACCTGGGGGGCCGTACGGGCCAGGGCCTGGCGAATCTGGGCCGCGTCGAGGCTGCGGCTCCAGCGGAACCGGGGATGGTCAGCCCCGTAAGCCCGGGAGGTGGCCGCCAGGGCCGCGGCAACCCCGGCCGGCGGCAGGGGTAGGGCCACGCTGGCCTCCATGGCGGGCGGACCATCCACCCGCGGCCGGAGATAGGGCAGGGACGACCCACTCCAAACCTCCTCAAACCCAGCCGCCAGACCCCCGTTGGTGGCGTGATAGACCCCATGGATCGGGGCGCCCTGCCAGGCCAGCACCTGATGTCGGGTCGCCCCGACCGCCTGCCGCACGGCCGCTCCGGCCTGACGGGGATCGGCGTACACCTGGCATTGGGTGTCGGCACAGAGGTGGTAGCCATCCACGGCGAACCGCTCCTGGTTGCGCACGGCCCAGGTGCGGGCCAACACCGCCTGGGCTGCCAACGCGGCCGCAGGAGCACCGGCCCCAATCTCGTGGGGCACCACCCCGAGCAAGTAACGCTCCAAGGGCACCTGCTCCACCAGGGTCCAGCTGCCGTAGGCATCGCTCTGCAACCGGAAGGGCCCGGCATAGACGCCCCCCTGCCAGCGCAATCCCCCCGGGGCCTCCAGTCGCAGCGGACCCTCCAACAGCAGCGGGCCCTCAGGGCGCCGCAGCTCCAACACGAGGCGCTGGCGCTGGAGCTGCTCCAGTCGCCTCGGCGAAGCTCCGGGGGGCACGGGGGCCTGCAGGGGGGCCCACAACTCCCATTCGGCCGGATGGGCAATCACCGCAGCCGCTCCGGCCTGGCGCCAACGGGTGGCCGCATCCTGGGCGCTTTCATAGCTGGCAAAGGGACCCCAGACCTGGCGCCGCAGGGTCAGGGGCTGGGCCAAGGGCAGGCTGCGCCACTGCAACGTGAGCTGGGGGGCCCGGAAGCGCTGGCCCGACGCTGTCTCCAGGGTGAGGTTGCCGGCGGCGCTGCGCAGCAGCAGGGGGGCCGGAGGGCGCAGATGGGCAGCCAGGGCCACCCACAGCACCGGCGCTGCCGCATCCAGCGCGGGCGGGGCGGGCACGGGCCAGTGCGTGGTGCTCGATGGTGGGGCGGGCACGTCGGCCCGACAGCCCCCAGCCAGGGCCAGGGAACCGGCCCAGGCCGCCAGCGGGAGCAGCGATGGGAGCGAGGCCATCCGGAGCGAAACCATGGCTGGCGAAGAGGGGGCTTGGAGGAAGGCACTGCCACGTCGTACTCTGCTTGTTTGTGCACGCCGCGACGCGAGACATGCCGAAGCTCAAGACCCGCAAAGCAGCCGCCAAGCGGTTCAAGGCCACCGGCAGCGGCAAATTCCTGCGTCGCCGGGCGTTCCGCAGCCACCTCCTTGACCACAAGAGCCCGAAGCGCAAGCGCTACCTGGGCACGATGGCGGTGGTCGACGAGCGCGACGCGGACAACGTGAGCGCGATGCTCCCCTACGCCTGATCCCACGGGGCCCCTGCCCGTCCGTTTTCATTTTTTCCTGATTCCCTGCCATGGCTCGCGTCAAGAGGGGCAACGTTGCCCGCAAACGCCGTAACAAGATCCTTCGCCTCGCCCGCGGCTTCCGCGGTGGCAACGGCTCCCTCTTCCGCACCGCCAACCAGCGGGTGATGAAGGCGCTTTGCAACGCCTACCGGGACCGTCGGCGTCGCAAGCGCGACTTCCGCCGCCTTTGGATTGCCCGCATCAACGCGGCTGCACGCCTGAACGGTCTGAGCTACAGCCGCCTGATGGGTGGCCTGAAAAAAGCCGACGTGCGCCTCAATCGCAAGATGCTGGCCCAGCTGGCCGTGGTCGATCCCGGCAGCTTCACCAGCGTGGTGGGTGCCGCCAAAAACTGAGTCCCCCCGGTAGGTCCCCTTGGACGCCCTCCTTCCGCAGGCCTACCTGATTGGGCTGATTGTTCTTCTCGGGGTCGCCGCGATCGTGGTGGCCCGCCAAATCTGGCGGGTGCGTGCCGATGAGGTCACGCTGGCCAAGTTGGAACGCAACGACAGCGCCAAGCCCTCCGATGCCGCCAGCTTGTATGAACTGGGTTCGGTGCAGCTGCGCAAGCGGCTCTATGGGCAAGCCGCCGAATCCCTAAAGCAGGCCCTGAAGAAGGCAGAAGCCGAAAAGGAGCCGGCCGAAGCCAGGGCGGTGATCCAAAACGCCCTCGGATTTGCCCTCGCCGCCCAAAACAATTACAAAGCCGCCATGCGCCACTACAAACTGGCGCTTGAGGCCAAACCCGCCTACCCAGTGGCCCTCAACAACCTGGCCTACGCCCTCGAAAAGCAGCTCAAATGGGAAGAGGCCAGGGAGACCTACGAACGGGTCCTTGGCTTGGATGCCACCAACAAGACGGCGCGCAAACGGCTCAAGCTTCTCGAACGCAAGGTCGGCACTGACAAGGTGGCCTGAACGGCGCGTCCAGGCCCTTCGTGCCTACCGCTCACCAGAGTCCGCGGACCGCGGATCCGGAGCCTGCGCCTGAGCCTGACCCATAGGCATTGCGGCTGGTGGCCGTTCGGGTGGTGCTGACGGGCCGCAGATCGAGGCGACCACCTCGGCTGGTCAGTCGGGGAGCTTGCCAGCCGGACAGCTGCAGGCCCTCCAGACCGGTGAACACCCCACCCAGCTCCAGACCTGCGACATCGCACTGACACAGCACCAACAGATCCAGCTGGTCAGACTCGGCATTGAGATTGCCCTGCACGGGAGTGGTCACCCCCCCCACGGTGAGCTCACCCCGCAGGTCAATCATCTGGCCCATCGGCCGGGCCGAAGCCAACCGCAGCTCGGCGTTGACGGTCTGGGAATTGTCGAAAGACTGATACACCCCGCTCCAGGTGAGGGGCAGATCCACCGCCAGCAGCTGGGCGCGGGCGACGGGATCGAAGGTTTCGGCCCCACCCAGACCACTGAGGGACTCCCCGCCGGAGCTGGCGGCCGCGGGGGCCATGAAGGGGACGAAGGCCTCACTGGCCAGGGGTGTGGCCGCCCGCGCCGGGGACTGCAGCTGCGGCACCCCAAGGAGTGGAAGAACGGCCAGGGGCACAAAAGCCAGGGGCACGGCAGCCCGAACAACGACGGACACGACGGAGGGGAACCAACTGATGGGAGGCTAGGACCGTTGCCGAGATCTGGCCCTGTTCCGTGGTCACCACAGCCCCCCCCAGCGATCCGCACACCGATTCGCACCCGGATCCAGCCCCACGCCAGGACCCACTGCTGATCGGTGGCCGCCATTTTGGCAGCCGGTTGATGACCGGCACGGGCAAATATCCAAGCCTGGCGGCGATGCAGGCCAGCCTCGTGGCCAGTGGCTGCGAGATCGTCACCGTGGCGGTGCGACGGGTGCAAAGCCAGGCCGACGGCCACCAGGGGCTGATGGAGGCGATCGACTGGACCCGCATCTGGATGCTGCCCAACACGGCCGGCTGCGCCACCGCCGAGGAGGCCATCCGGGTGGCCCGACTGGGTCGGGAGCTGGCCAAGCTGGCCGGCCAGGAGGACAACACCTTCGTGAAGCTGGAGGTGATCCCCGATACAAAACACCTGCTGCCCGACCCATTCGGAACCCTGGAAGCGGCCGAGCAGCTGGTGAAAGAGGGATTCACGGTGCTGCCCTACATCAACGCCGATCCGCTGCTGGCCAAACGACTCGAGGAGGCGGGCTGTGCCACGGTCATGCCGCTGGGGTCGCCGATCGGCTCGGGCCAGGGCATCCGCAACGCCGCCAACATCGCCCTGATCATCGAGAACGCGGCCGTCCCGGTGGTGGTGGATGCCGGCATCGGCGTGCCCAGCGAGGCCGCCCAGGCCATGGAGATGGGGGCTGACGCCCTGCTGATCAACAGCGCCATCGCCCTGGCGGGCGATCCCCCGGCCATGGCGCGGGCCATGGCCCTGGCCACCGAAGCTGGTCGGAGTGCCTTCCAGGCCGGCCGGTTACCCGTGAGGGGGCAGGCGAGCGCCAGTTCGCCCAGCTCCGGACGGGTGGGCAGCTGACGCCCTCGGCCACAGGCCGGGCGCTCTGTGACGATCCATGCCAGGGCCTGGGCAGCCAGGGACAGCATCCATAAGTTGATCGTCCTTGCGCACCCTCTCCCATGCAAGTGACTGAAGAAGACGGCGGCAGGCTCAACGCCTTCGCCCGCGAACCCCGCATGGTGGTGATGGACCGGGCTGAAGCCAGCGCCTCCAACTCCCGCCTGCTGCTGATCGGCGGAGCCGTGCTGGTGGCGGTCCTGGTGCTGGTGGCCACCTGGATCAGCTGAGCCCTAGGCCGAACGCCTGTAGTAGCTTGCGAGGCAGAGCACCCGCTCGTCCTGCTGGAGTTGGGTTCACGGAATGAGTTCGGCATGGGGGTTGCGATGAAGGTCTTCGTTCTCGGCGGCGACGGCTTCTGCGGTTGGCCCTGTGCGGTGAACCTGGCCGACGCTGGCCACGAGGTCGTCATCCTCGACAACCTCAGCCGCCGCAAGATCGACATCGATCTGGAGGTGGAGTCGCTCACGCCGATCGCCACCATGGGCGACCGCCTCAGGGCCTGGGAGCAGGTGGGCGGCAAGCCGATGCGGTTCGTGCACCTCGACCTGGCCCACGAGTACCAGCGGCTGGTGGATCTCCTTCTGGCGGAGCGTCCTGATGCAGTCGTCCACTTCGCCGAGCAGCGGGCCGCCCCCTACTCGATGAAGAGCAGCGCCACCAAGCGCTACACCGTTGACAACAACGTCAACGGCACCCACAACCTGCTAGCCGCCATCGTGGAGAGCGGCCTCGACATTCACATCGTGCACCTGGGCACGATGGGGGTGTACGGCTACGGCTCCCACCGCGGCGCCACCATCCCGGAGGGCTACCTCAAGGTGGAGGTGCCCCAGCCCGACGGCTCGCGCTTTGAAGAGGAAATCCTGCACCCGGCGAGTCCGGGCAGCGTCTACCACATGACCAAGACGCTGGATCAGCTGCTGTTCCTCTACTACAACAAGAACGACCAGGTCCGCATCACCGACCTGCACCAGGGCATCGTCTGGGGCACCAATACGGAGGCCACCGAGCGGGATCCCCGGCTCACCAACCGCTTCGACTACGACGGCGACTACGGCACCGTGCTCAACCGCTTCCTGATGCAGGCGGCGATCGGCTACCCCCTCACCGTGCATGGCACCGGCGGCCAGACCCGCGCCTTCATCCACATCCGCGACTCGGTGAAGTGCGTGCAACTGGCCCTGGAGAACCCGCCGGAGCGGGGCGAGCGGGTGAAGATCTTCAACCAGATGACCGAAAGCCACCAGGTGGGCGAGCTGGCCCGCAAGGTGGCTGCCCTGACAGGTGCCGAGATCAACTACCTGCCCAACCCCCGCAATGAGGCCGTCGAAAACGACCTGATCGTGGACAACCGCTGCTTCATCGAGCTGGGCCTCAATCCCACCACCCTCGATGACGGCCTGTTGGCGGAAGTGGTGGATGTGGCCCGCCGCTGGGCCGATCGCTGTGACCGCAGCCGCATCCCCTGTGTGTCGGCTTGGACCCGCACCCAGGCCCAGGCCATTCAGACGGCCTGAGGCGCCCCAGATCACCCTTGAAGATCGCCTTTTTCACCGAGACCTTCCTGCCCAAGGTTGACGGGATCGTCACCCGCCTCACCAAGACGGTGCAGCACCTGGTGGCCGCCGGCGACGACGTGCTGATCTTCTGCCCGGAGGGGGCCCCCGACACCTACATGGGGGCGCAGGTGGTTGGGGTGCCGGCCATGCCGCTGCCCCTCTACCCCGAGCTGAAACTGGCCCTGCCGCGGCCAGCCGTGGCCGAAGCCCTGGACCGCTTCCAGCCTGACCTCGTCCACGTGGTGAACCCGGCGGTGCTGGGCCTCGGGGGCATCTGGCTGGCCAAGACCAAGGCCTACCCCCTGGTGGCCAGCTACCACACCCACCTGCCCAAATACCTGGAGCACTACGGCATGGGCATGCTGGAACCCCTGCTGTGGGAGCTGCTCAAGGCCGCCCACAACCAGGCCCGGCTCAACCTCTGCACCTCGACAGCGATGGTGCAGGAGCTGAGCGAGAAGGGGATCCAGCACACCGACCTCTGGCAGCGGGGCGTCGACACCGACCTGTTCCAGCCGGCCCTGCGCTCCGATGCCATGCGGGCCCGGCTGCTCAATGGCCAGAGCGACACCGGCAAGCTGCTGCTCTACATCGGTCGCCTCTCGGCCGAGAAACAGATCGAACGGATCCGCCCCGTGCTCGAGGCCATGCCCGAGGCCCGGCTGGCCCTGGTGGGGGATGGCCCCTACCGCCAGCAACTGGAAAAGATCTTCGCCGGCACCCCCACCCACTTCGTCGGCTACCTGGCCGGTGAAGAGCTGGCCGCCGCCTACGCCAGTGGCGACGCCTTCCTGTTCCCCTCCAGCACCGAAACCCTGGGCCTGGTGCTTCTGGAAGCCATGGCAGCGGGCTGCCCCGTGGTGGGAGCCAACCGGGGCGGCATTCCGGACATCGTCAGCGATGGGGTGAATGGCTGCCTCTACGAGCCGAACCAGGAGGGCAGCCTGGCGGCCGCGGTGGAACGGCTGCTGGGCGATGCCAGCCAGCGCTCCCAGCTCCGCCGCAACGCCCGCGAGGAAGCCGAGCGCTGGGGCTGGGCCGGGGCCACCGAGCAGCTCCGCGGCTACTACCGCCGGCTGCTGGACCATCCCGAACTGCAACTCGTCGCCTGAGCCTGAGTCAGGAACGGGGCGAGGGGCTGGGGAGACTGCCGCGAAACCAGGTGGTCATCAGCGCCTTCACCATGGGGGCGGCAACGGTGCCGCCGTAGCCCCCGGAATTTTCACCAAACGCGATGATCACCAGGGTGGGCTTACCGGCAGGGGCGTAGCCGCCGAACCAGGCGTGATCGGGACGGGGGGGATCCTCTCCGGTGCCGGTTTTACCCGCCACCGGCGGGAGGCTGGGATCGTTGAGCAGCGTGGCGGTGCCATTGGTCACCACCTGGCGCAGTCCATCGCGCAACACCTGAAGGGTGGCCGGTTTGAGACCGATCCAGATGCGTTCCGTGGGGCGCTCCACCAGGTGGGGCGTCACCAGCCAGCCGCCATTCGCCACCGCGGCATACAGCCGGGCCATCTGGATCGGCGTCACCTGCAGAGCCCCCTGGCCGATCGCTGAGGTGATCGTGTCCACAGGCGTCCAGGCCTCCCCCAGCACCTCCCGTTTCCAGGCCTGATCCCCCAGCAGACCCGGCGTCTCCTCCTCCTTCAGCTCAATGCCCGTGACCTGGCCGTAGCCCATGCGCCGGGCGGCCTTGAACAGCTCATCGGGACCCACCTTGAGCCCCACCTGGTAGTAGAAGGTGTTGCTGCTCACCGCCAGGGCCAAGGGGAAGCCGATCGCCCCATGGGCGCCGTGGTCGCCGTAGCAGAGGCCGGCGTAGCAGAAGGAATTCATCGTCATCACCTTCGAGCCAGCGGTGTAGCGGCCGGATTCCAGGCCCGCCACCGTGGTGACGATCTTGAAGGTGCTGGCGGGGGGGAAGCCCTGGAAGGCCCGATTCAACAGGGGGGCCGTCGGCGCGTTGAGGGCGGACCACTGGCTCGTGCTGGGCGCGGGCGAGAAGACGTTGGGATCAAAGGTGGGCCGACTGGCCAGGGCCCGGATGGCTCCGGTCTGGGGGTCGAGCGCCACGATCGCTCCCTTGCGCACCCCATCAAGGGCCCGCTCCGCCGCCTGCTGCAGAGCCAGATCGAGGGTGAGGCGCAGGTCCTTGCCGGCCTTGGCGGGTTTTTCGCCCAGGATCCGCTGCACCTGACCCGCCGCATTCACCTCCACCTGCTGGCCGCCCCATTCCCCACGCAGGTGCGCCTCGTATTGCTTCTCCACGCCACTGCGGCCCACCCGGTCCAGGATCCGGTAACCCTTGGCTTCGAGCTGGGCGTATTCCTCTTCGGTGATGCCGCTGGTGTAGCCGAGCACGTGGGCTGCCAAGCGCCCATGGGGATAGCTGCGCAGGATGTCCACATCCACCTCGGCCCCCGCCAACCCGGAGGCCTGCTCCCGGAAACGCAGGACCTGCTCGGGCTTGAGACCACTGGCGAGGGCAATACGGAACCCCTCCGCATTGGCACCGCTGCGCCGCCGCGCCTCCAGCTGGGCCGCAGGGACGCCCATCACCGCCACCAGTCGATCGCGCAGGGCGGGCCATTGGGCGTCGCTGACCTCCCGGGGCTGGATGTAGAGGTTGTAGGTGAGGCGACTGGTGGCCAGCACCTGGCCATGGCGATCCAGCAGCCGGCCCCGGATGGGATTGCGGGCCATCAGGCGGATCCGATTTTCATCGGCCCTGGCCCGGTTTTCAGCGCCATGCAGCAGCTGGAGCCAGGCCAGCCGGGCCACCATGGCCCCGCAGAACACCAACACCACCGCCAGCAGCAGCGCCGGCTGACGGCCCATGCCGGTGTGGCGCGATGCCCCGGAGACAAACGCCACGGTCAGTTGCCGCCCCCTTCGGTGGGGTTGGCGAGCCCAAGCCGCTGCTCCAGCAGCTCCAGGCGCCCGGCAATCAGGGCCAGGCCCTGCTGCAAGGCCAGGGCGTCCTGGGGATCGGCCCCATGGACATCACCAGCGTCAGGGTGGGCCATCTCGTGCACATCCACCTTCATCACGGGATTGCCCAGACCAGGACTGACCCGATCCAGTCCCTGCCGCACCTGACTGGCGGCAGGCTCACCCTCCTGGCGCAAGGTGCCGAGGGGATCGGCAGACCGGCCATCAAAGGCCGCCATCACCTCCTGGGCACCGCCCTTGCGGGCCCGCTCCACCACCGCCAGACCCACGGGCAGGACGTCCTGCATGAGGGTCAGCCGGAGGGCATCAAGGGGATCGGTGGCCATGGCGGCAGTCCTGGCACTGGATCTCCAGTCTGACGCGCCGGCACCCGAACCTCAGGGCGCCAACCGCTGAATCCCCGGATCGACGATCACCTGCCGGCAGTTCTGCTGGCTGCCCCACCACCAGCCAGCCGCCACCGCGATCACCAGAAGGGAGGCCAAGGGCACCAGCGCCTGGCGGGTCACATCAAGGGAGAGCCACTCGCCCCAGGCCCGCAGGGTGCGCTCGCGATCGAAGCGCCGGCGAGCCTTCTCCTCCTCCTGCTGACGCCGGCGCAGGGAACGGGCCACCCAGCGCTCAAACGACTTTTTCTTGGTGACCGCCATCTTGCGCTCAACCTCAAGCAGCTGACCGGCCGTGAGCTCGGGGTTGAAGGTGCTGATCAGCTCCAAACTCTTGAGGAACATCTCAACGGCGCCATCCTTGGCGGCCCGCTCCGCCTCATCGAGCAACTCCCAGTCGACCTCGGGATAGAAGCGGGCGCGGTTGCTGACGATCTGGTCTTCCATCAACTGGCCGGGCTCCCGGAGCCAGCGGTCGGTGTTGGCGTCGAACCGACGCCAATAGAGGAAGGGATTGAGGTAGATGGTCTTGCCGCCCAACAGGATGCTGTCCTGCTGCAGCCGTCGCTGCATGTCGGAATCGGGAGTTGTCGAGCTGGGGGGCGCGGAGGCGGCAGTCACGACGGCGGGGCTGGGAGCCGATGGTATCGAACGTCGACCGGCGGGGCTACTCCCACTCGATCGTGCCGGGGGGCTTGCTGGTGATGTCGAGCACCACCCGGTTCACGCCCTTCACCTCGTTGACGATGCGGTTGGAAATGGTCTCCAGCAGGTCGTAGGGGAGGCGCGACCAATCGGCGGTCATGCCGTCCTCCGACGACACGCAACGCAGCACGATCGGGAAGGCATAGGTGCGTTTGTCGCCCATCACCCCGACGCTGCGCACCGGCAGCAACACCGCAAAGGCCTGCCAGATCTCGTTGTAGAGGCCAGCCTCCTTGACCTCTTCACGCACGATCAGGTCGGCATCGCGCAGGATGTTGAGCTTCTCGCTGGTCACCTCCCCAAGGATGCGGATCGCCAGGCCCGGGCCCGGGAAGGGATGGCGACCGACGATCTCCTCAGGCAGGCCGAGGGAACGGCCCACCTTGCGCACCTCGTCCTTGAACAGGCGACGCAGGGGCTCCACCAGCTTGAACTGCAGGTCCTTGGGCAAGCCGCCCACGTTGTGGTGACTCTTGATCTTCACGGCCACCCGCTCGCCGGTCTTGGGGTCGATGTTGGTGCCCGCACTTTCAATCACGTCGGGATAGAGGGTGCCCTGGGCCAGGTAGTCGAAGGGGCCAAGGCGCTTGCTCTCCTCCTCGAACACCCGGATGAATTCCGTGCCGATCAGTTTGCGTTTCTCCTCGGGATCGGTGATGCCATCAAGCTTGCTGATGAAGCGCTCGCGGGCATTGATGTATTCCACGTTGATGTGGAAGCGCTTGTCGAAGAATTCGACCAGAAACTCGGGCTCGCCTTTGCGCATGAAGCCCTGGTCAATAAACATGCAGGTGAGCTGATCGCCGATCGCCTTGTGCAGCAGGAAGGCGAGGGTGGAGGAGTCGACGCCACCGGAGAGGGCGAGCAGCACCCGCTTGTCACCCACCTGACGGCGCACATCTTCGACCGCTTCGTCGATGAAGGCGGCGGTGGTCCAGTCGGCCTCACAACCGCAGATGTGATACACGAAGTTCCGCAGCATCGCCATGCCGCCGGTGGAATGCACCACTTCGGGATGGAACTGCACGCCGTACAGCCGGCGCTGGTGATCGGCAACCGCCGCCTCGGGCGTGTTGTCGGTGTGACCCAGGCGCACGAAGCCATCGGGCAGGCGCTCCACCGAATCGCCATGGCTCATCCACATCGTCGAACCGTCTTCGACGTTGGTGAGCAGATCCACCGGATCATCCACATGCAACGGCGCCTTGCCGTATTCGGCGCGGCCCGCCGCCACCACCGACCCGCCCAACTGCTGCACCATCAGCTGCATGCCGTAGCAAACCCCCAGCACGGGAATGCCCAGCTCCCAGATGGCCGGGTCGCACACCGGCGCGCCCGGCTCATAGACCGAGCTGGGTCCGCCGCTGAGGATGATTCCCTTCGGCGCAATCGCCCGCAGCTCCTCCGCCGTCGTGGTGTAACCCATCACCAGGGAGAACACCTCCGTTTCCCGCACCCGCCTGGCGATCAGCTCGGAGTATTGGGAACCGAAATCCAGGATGACGATCGCGGGGTGGCGCGACGACTGGGAGGTGGCGTCGAGCTGGGCCGACTGGGTAGGAGGGGACGCGGTTTGGGACATCGACAGCGTTGGACCCGGGGCATTCGGACCACCCTAGGCGGGGTCCCGCAGGGCGGTGAGCAACTCCAGACCCACCGGGCCCTGGGCGCAGATCTGGCGGGAGCGGTCAAACAGCACGGCCCCCGCCGCCATGGCCTCCTGGCCGTAGCGGGCCAGATAGCGCCGGCTGCGCTCCTCCACCGCCGCTGCGATGGACTGGCGCAACTGCTGGGCCCGGGATCCATCCCGCAGGGCCAGCTCCGCCAGGGCCGTCTCAACCGTGGGGGCGTCATACAGGGCCTGAAGGGCCTCCCCATCCAGGCCCCCCAGGGCGGCCAGGGCCGTGAGCACCTCGGCCCGTCCATCGGCCAGGTGGTGGTGGGTGTGGAAGATGCCCCCCGCCAACTTGATCAACTTGCCCTGATAGCCGAACAGCAGCAGACGCCGCACGCCCGCTTCGGCCGCCGCCACGAGCAAGGGACCCAGCCAGTTGCCCGCCTTGAGCAGCAACCCGGCCGGCAAGCCCAGCCGCGGGGCCAGGTCGAGGCCGTTCTCGCCGATCACCAGCACCAGATCTCCGCCAAAGCCCGGGGCGCTGCAGCGCGCGCGCAGCTCGGCCAGAGCTTGGGCCAGGGGATCGGGCCCGGCACTGCGCTGCACCTCGGCCTGGGTGCCGATCAGGGCCAACCCATCCACCACGCCGAAGGCGGCGTTGCTGGTGCGCTCCGCCAGCCGCCGTCCCTCGGGAATCACCACCTGCAGCTCCAGACGACGGCCCTGGGGCACCAGCGGTCGCAGATTGATCTCCAGGAGCTGGCGGGCATAGGCCGAGAGGCAGGGGTCGCCGCTGGCCTGGACAACCCCCACTCCCTCGCCGGCCCGGAGCGCCAACCAGTCACCCGGCCCTTCTCCCCAGCGCAACTGCACCCAGAGCCGCAGGCCGCGGGTGATATCCAGCACGTCTGATCCGGGATCACAACAGGCCATGGCCAACACCCAGCCATCCGCCAGGGGAGCCACCGCCTCCACCGGCACGGGCTGGGGTTGGGCACCGGCCGCCAGGGCCGTGGGATCCAACCAGAGCGGCTGGGTCCTGGTGCAGGGCTCGCCACGCAGGTGAATCAGCGCCGCCCGAGCGGCCGCCGCGAGCCACACCGGCACGGTGTAACCACCGCTGCAGTCCTGGGGTTGGGTCGACACGGCCAGGGGTCCCGGGAACTCTGTTTTTTATGGTGGTCGATTGTGCGGTCCGACGCCGCCCGCCGCAGCACCCCCCTACTCCATGCAGGACAAGCTCACCCTGATGATCCCCGGCCCCACTCCGGTGCCGGAAACCGTCCTGCTGGCCATGGGCCGACACCCGATCGGCCACCGCAGCGCCGACTTCCAGAAGATCGTCAAGCGCACCACCGAGCAGCTGCAGTGGCTGCATCAAACCAAAAACGACGTGCTGGTGATCACCGGTAGCGGCACCGCCGCCATGGAGGCCGGCATCATCAACGTGCTGAGCAAGGGCGACACCGTGCTCTGCGGCGACAACGGCAAGTTTGGCGAGCGCTGGGTGAAGGTGGCCCGGGCCTACGGCCTGAACGTGCAGGTGATCCAGGCCGAGTGGGGCCAGCCCCTGGATCCCGAGGCCTTCCGCGCCGCCCTGGAGGCCGACACGGCCAAGGCGATCAAGGCCGTGATCCTCACCCACTCGGAAACCTCCACGGGCGTCATCAACGACCTGGAAACCATCGCCAGGCATGTGAAGGCCCACGGCACGGCCCTCACCATCGCCGACTGCGTCACCAGCCTGGGCGCCTGCAGCGTGCCCATGGATGCCTGGGGCCTCGACGTGATCGGCTCGGGCTCCCAGAAGGGCTACATGATGCCGCCGGGCCTGGCCTTCGTGGCCATGAGCGACCGGGCCTGGGCCGCCGCTGAGCGCTCGGACCTGCCCAAGTTCTATCTGGATCTGGCCAAGTACCGCAAATCGGCCAAGGCCGACAGCAACCCCTTCACACCGGCCATCAATCTCTATTTCGCCCTCGAAGCGGCCCTGGAGATGATGCAGAAGGAGGGGCTCGAGGCGATCTTTGCCCGCCATGCCCGCCACCGCGCCGCCGCCCAGGCCGGCATGCAGGCCATGGGCCTGCCCCTCTACGCCGCTGAGGGCCATGGCAGCCCCGCCATCACCGCCGTGGCCCCCGAGGGCATCGACGCCGAGGCGATGCGCAAGGCCGTGAAGGAGAAGTTCGACATCCTGCTGGCCGGGGGCCAGGACCACCTCAAAGGCAAGGTGTTCCGCATCGGCCACCTGGGCTTTGTGTGCGATCGCGACGTGCTCACCGCCGTCGCCGCCATCGAGGCCACCCTGCAGGACCTGGGACTGCACAGGGGCACCATGGGGGCCGGTGTGGCCGCCTGCGCCGCGGCCCTGGCTGGCTGAGGACCCACGGGAAAAGCTGGGGAGCCATGGTGAGGCCCCCAGCTCCGGACCCACTCCTCTCTGCTAGTTTGTCAACTACACCATTTGGTGTGACTCTGGAATCCTCTAATTCCAGTATTGCGGGTGTAATTCAGTGGTAGAATGTCAGCTTCCCAAGCTGAACGTCGCCGGTTCGAGTCCGGTCACCCGCTTTTAGTTTTTGAATTCCAATTTCGCATTCCAAGCATGCAGGTTCAATGGGACCGCTGCCTGTTGCTTTGGTTCACTGTCGCCGTTTCGAGCTGCATCAGATCAGATCTGGTCGAGGCCCCTCTGTGGGATAGCCATGGCCAATCGGATCAGCCCCTGGGTTTGATCACCTGCAGCACCTGAGGTCCTGCGCCGGCCATGCGGCGTTCCGCATCGAGGGCGGCCAGGATGGATCGGGCAGCAGCAGCCAGGTCTCCCTGCCGAGCCGCCTGCTGAGCCTCGGCCTCATGGGCCGCAATGGCATCTTTGAGATGGGCACGACGATCGGCCACCTCACGGGCCGGGTCAGAAGTACCGGATGGTCTGGACAGAATGGCCGTCATTGAAGCTGGTGCCTGAAAAAAGATTGGGATGGTTCCGATGGTTCGGAAGCTGGCCCGACAACCTCACCGATGACCGAGACCTCAGGTTGGTGTTTCCGATAATTTAGACCCGCGAGAAGATCTCCACCTCAAGCTTCTCCAACCACAAACATTCGGCACAGGTGAATCAGGTGCCAGGTTCTTCCTGATTCCCCCCCAGGGCTGCAATCTGGTTGCGCAGATTCTCAGAACGCTGAAGGTCCCCGCGGGTGAGGGCCACAGCTAGAGCAAACTCCAGCTTCTCGAGCTGGTGATCGCCTTCGCCCGAAATGGGGGGGAATCCGGGACGCCCGCTGGACAGGGCCGAGGCTTGAGGGAACCGGGCTGCAGCCCCATGCTGGGAGCCGGGAGTGGACGGGGTGGGGTATGCCATGGCCACTTTCTTCCCATTGTGACACCGCTGACCAGCCCCCGTGGTCAGGCTGCTGTCGCCATCGTGTCGTCCTGGACACCGTGGTCGACACCGCCATCTCCGGCTTGATCCCCAGCGGTTGCCTGCTCAGACATGTCGTGTTCAGACATGTCGAGCAGGGTGCGGCAATCCAGCAGCAACCGCTCCACATTGTCGAGGCTGGTGCTCTCCTGGGGATCCCGCTCCACCTGGCGATCCACTTGCAGCTCCATGGCCCCCAGTCGCTGTTCGAGCTTGACCAGCCGCTGGGACAGGGCATGCACGGTCTGGGCGAGATCTTCAGCGTTACGACTGATCCGGAAGGAAACCGACTCGGCGGCCATGGCAAAAAGCGCAGTGGAGCCGATGACAACACACAAATGCAGCGGGGCCAAGACCAGACTGCGGCCACCGGTCCTTTGGCCATCCGACCCAGGTGACGATGACCCAGCCCTGGTCCCTGTTGGTTTACGGCCTCGCCGGTGCCGGGGGCGGCATGCTCGCCCTGCGCACGGGGATTCCCGCGGCCCCGCTGGCGGGAGCCCTGCTGGGCGCAGGCCTGGTGAGCATGACTGGCCGGCTGGAGACGGCGCAATGGCCTAGCGGGACCCGCACCCTGCTGGAAATCGCCATCGGCACCGTGATCGGCACTGGCCTGACGGCCGGGGCGCTGGTGGAGCTGCGCCACCTGTGGCGACCCGCCCTGCTGATCACCATCACCCTGGTGCTGACTGGCCTAGTGGTGGGCCTGTGGTGCAGCCGACTGCTCGGCATCGATCCGGTGGTGGCCCTGCTGGGGGCCGCGCCGGGAGGCATCAGCGGCATGAGCCTGGTGGGGGCTGAATTTGGGGTGGGGGCCGCCGTGGCCGCTCTGCATGCGGTGCGGCTAATCACGGTGCTAGTGGTGCTGCCCCTGGTGGTGCGCTTGGTGCTGCCTGGGGGACCCACCCCGCCGACCGGCTGAACCGGGGCTCGACTGGAACCGCTCCGATCGATACGTTGGGACCTGGTTTTCGACGTTGCCCCCAGGCCATGGCCCTGAGCCTTTTTGTCCCGCTGGAGCCCCAAGGGGACTCACGCCAGCGCCCCCGGCGGCGCAGCCTGGCCCTGGCCCTGGTCAGCACGATCGGTTGGGCCGCACTCGGCACCCTGCCCAGCCGGGCCCAGACCGCAGAAATCAACGCGGCGGCCAGCAGCGCTGGGGCCGGCGGCAAGGGGGCCCAGATCTATTGCTTCATGCGCAACAGCGGCAACAACCACCAAGTGAGCTGGGATGCGGCCTATGCGGTGATCAAACGCCAGAACGACAAACTGTTCAAGACATCCCCGGAACATGCCGCGGTGATGATCACCGAAGCCGTGGTGCAGAACCCCAGTGTTTATCCCGACTGCGGCCGCTATCTCGGCGACCTGTTCACCAAACCCGAACCCAAGCCCGAGAGCAGCACAAAAACGGCTCCCAGCGGCGTCAGCCGCAGTGAGCGTCTCGGTCAGTAGGGCGCCCCGCTGCCGGAGTCGCGGTGGCCTGAACGACCTGGCCGCCCTTGCCGCCCTGGTGGGGGTGTTGCTGACCAGCGGCTGCTCAGAGGAACCCCTGCCCCAGCGCCAGGTGCGCAGCGACGACTGCCTCCAGAACGTCAACCTGGCGCAACTCGACGAGCAGATCCGCCGCTGCGATGGGGTGGTGGCCGCCTTCCCGACCAACCCCGTTCCCCTGAACGATCGCTACCTGCTGCACAGCCTGGCCGGCAACGAAGCGGCTGCCTGTGCCGACATCGCCCGGGCATCGGCCCTGGCCCGTGCCAAACCCGCCGGCAGCCTGGATGCCCAGGTGCGCACGGAACTGAAACTCCGGCAGGAGCTCTGCCGAGACCCCGGGGACACCCCAGCGACCACCGACCGCCGCCAGCCCTGAACCGCTCACCAGCGGTCCATCAGGTCGCGCACCATGGCCGGCAAACTGCGCCGTTCGAACAGCTGGGGCCGGCGCTCCAGCAGCAGGGCGATGCGCTCCGCCTTGCTGGCAATCAGGCCGTCCACCAGTTGATCGGCCACCCCCAATTGCAGCCAGTGGCTGGTGAGACAGGCCCCCATGCCGATCCGATGGCAACGGTCCTCGGCCTGCTCGGCATCGCCGGGGGTCCAGGGACGTTCCACCAGCACCACATGCCGCGCCCGGTGCAGGGTGAACCCCAGTCCCCCGGTGCCATAGGTGGCAATCAGCAGGGGGTGCTCACCTCGCTGAAAGCCATCCACCTGCCCCTGACGCTGCGCTGGCGCCAGGGCCCCGGTGAGCAGGGCACTGGCCGGGAAACGGCGATGCAGCACCGTGGCGGTGGCCACAAAAGCCGTGAACACCACGACCGCCTCGCCGCGCTCCAGCAGCGAGGCGACCAGGGTCTCGGTGGCCGACAACTTGTAGTCGGAGCCGATCTGACGCAGGGCGGTCAGCACCGCCAACACTTCCGCATCCCGGCGCACCTCGCCGCGGGCCGCCCGGAGCCGGTAATCGTCCACCTTCATCTGCAGGCGATGGTTGAAGCCCCGGGCCTGCAGGTCGTCCAGCTCCACCGCCAGCAGCTGCCGGTGCTTGGGGGGCAGGTCGAGACAATCCTGCTTGCGCCGATGCAGCACCAGGGGACGAACCAACCGCTGCAGCTCGTGGAGATGGCTGGCGCCGGTGGCCTGCCAGAGCCTCCGCCCACCCTGCTCCCGCCAGTGACCCTGGCAGAACAACTCCTCGTAGGCCCGTTGATCGCGGGCGAGGGGATGGCCGATGGCCGCCAACAGGGGAAACAGCTGAGCCGGCCGGCCGTTCTTCATCGGGGTGCCCGTCAGCAGCCAGATGGCCCGCAGCCGGGGGTGCCGCGCCAGACGCAGCAGACCCTGGCTGCGCCGGGTCTGGCCGTTCTGGGCGTAGTGGGCCTCATCGGCAATCACCACGGTGCCGGCGGGGGGAAGGGCCTGGGGCAGCCGGGCCCAGCTGTGCAGCTCGAGGCGCAGACCCAGGGAGGCCGCCTCGCTCTGCCAGTGGCCGTGCAGACCAACCGGCGCGATCACCAGGATGCGGCAATCGGCCAGACGCACCATGGCGCGAGCCGCCACCAGGGCGGAGAGGGTCTTGCCGAGGCCCATGGCATCGGCCAACACGGCCCCCCGCCGGGCCAGCAACCAGCGCACCGCCGCCCGTTGGTGGGCAAACAGGTGACGACCATCCAGCAAGGTTTGCTCCAGATCAGCCGCCGCCACCAGCTGCCGATGGGGAGGCAGGGGGGGCAGGGGTTGGGCCAACCAGGCCAGCCACTGGGCCAGCTCTGGCTCCAGCGGGAAACGGCCCGCCAGGGCCTGCTGCAGGGCAGGGGCTGCCTCCAGGGGGAAACACCAGCAACGCGTCCGGCCCGACCAGACCCCCCGGGGACGGATCGCCCGTAACTGGGCCTGGGTCACCGCGTCGTAGGGACTGACCACCTCGATCTGCCCCGTCGCTCCCAACCGCAGCAGACAGCGCATCCGCGGAAGTGCAACCCTCGACACATTGACACCCTGGGCGATCGGGGCAAACTGCCGCCAATCGGGGCTCCGGGATGCAGGCCAGGGATGCGGTCTTCCTTGAGGATCTCTGCCCCAAGTTGCGCGTCAGGCGATGGCGGCAATCCCTGCACCAGGTCACTGATCAACGGTGCATCTACTGCGGTGATCGCTCCGAATCGATTGACCACGTGCATCCCCAGAGCCGGGGTGGGCTGAGCGTCACCGAGAACTGCGTGCCGGCCTGCCTCGCCTGCAACGGCCACAAGGGAGACGCCAATGCCTTCGAGTGGTATCGGCGCCAGGCGTTTTACGACCCGCGCCGGGCGATGGCCATCCGGGCCTGGACCGACGGAGACCTGCGCCTGGCCATGCGACTGCTGGAGTGGGTCCATCCGGGCCAACCCCGACCAGAACCCGAAGCTCACCAGACGCGGCAGGCCTCAGCGCCATTGTGGCGCTGGCAGATGGCCTCTTGAACCTGGGGGCGCTCCGGGGCGACCACCACAGCCACCAGCAGGAGCACGGCCGCCAACACCGCCGGCACCGGAAAGGAGCTGGCCGTGTTCAACCGACGGGGCCTGGAGGGCGCAACGGGGGTCGGGGACACTGGAGCATGAAACAGGCGCGCTGACGTCGCTGAAGCTGGGCATCCGGAGACCGCCATGGCCATGACTGTTGAGAGCTAATACAGATGTACTCATGACGCCTGCGCTTGTCAACCCTGGCCGGCGCTTGCTGGTGATCGGCGGCGGCTACACGGGTTTGCGCCT
Source organism: Cyanobium sp. FACHB-13342 (assembly GCF_014697415.1). Lineage (GTDB taxonomy): Bacteria > Cyanobacteriota > Cyanobacteriia > PCC-6307 > Cyanobiaceae > Cyanobium_A. The sequence continues at coordinate 71,340 of NZ_JACJRT010000006.1, forward strand.
GGCCCAGGCCGCCCAGCGGCGGGGCATGGCCGTGCAGCTCACCAGCCGCGAACCCAGGCAGGACACCCACGGACTGGTGTGGCTCCCCTTCAACAGCGCCTCCGAGCCCCCCGCTCTGCCCCCCCGCCAGGCCCTCCAGGGCACCACAGACGTGGTGGTCTGCGTGCCCCCCGAGGCCGGGCTGGGCGATCCGGTGCTGCGGCTGCTGGGGCCGATCCTCCAGGAGCTGCCACTGCAATGGCTGGGCTACCTCTCCACCACCGGCGTCTATGGCGACACCGGTGGCGCCTGGGTCGACGAAACCGGCACCACCGCCCCCCGGCCTGGCCGCAGTCAGGACCGGCTGGAGGCCGAACAGGCCTGGCTCGCCAGCGGCCTGCCGGTGCAACTCTTCCGCCTGCCGGCGATCTATGGACCGGGCCGGTCCCCCTTTGAGGCCCTGGAAAGCGGCCGCAGCCGGCTGATCCACAAACCCGGCCAGGTCTTTTCGCGGGTGCACGTGGACGACATCGTGGGCTGTCTGCTGCACTGCCAAGCCCTGTCGCCTGAGCAGCGCCCGACCGTGGTCAACGTCGTGGACGACTGCCCCTGCCCCTCCAGCGAAACCCTGGGCTATGCCGCCCACCTGCTCAACCACAAACTGCCGGCCATGGAGCGCTACGACACCATTGCCGCGGCCATGAGCCCGATGGCCCGCAGCTTCTGGGCCGAGAACCGCCGGGCCAGCAATGGGCTGCTGCGCCACACCGTGGGCTACACCCTGCGTTACCCCAGCTATCGGGAGGGTTACCGAGCCTGTCTGGCCGAAGAACGGGGTGGCGGCGGACAATCCCCCAGATCGCCAGGATCGACCACATAGGGCAAGCCCAGGTCCGCCAGCAGGCGCCCCCAGCGCATCTCGATCCAGCCCTTGCTGAATCCCGTTGCCAAACCCAGCACCAGACCCCCCAGCACCAACCAGCGCAGCATGGGCTCGTCCACCAGCAGCCAGGCCCCATCCAACCCCAGGCGGGTCCGGCTGGCCATTGCCCTGGGAGATCCGGCCGGCATCGGCGCCGAGGTGACCCTCAAGGCCCTGGCCCGACCGGAATGGCGCCTCGACCCCACCCACCAACCCCTGCTGGTGGGCTGTCGCCGCTGGCTGGAGACCAGCTACCAGCAGCTCCGACTGCACAGTGACGAACCGCTGCGGGACCCCGCTGAGCTGGAGATGGTCGACCTGCCCCTGGCCGAGCCTTGCCGGGCGGGGATCAGCACGCCAAGCGGCGGGGCCGCCAGCTTCACCTGGCTCACCGCCGCCACCAACCTGGTGCAGCAGGGACGCTGCCAGGCCCTGGTCACCGCACCGATTGCCAAGGCGAGCTGGCATGCCGCCGGCCACCCCTACCCAGGACAGACGGAGCGGCTGGCCGAACTGGCGGGCTGTACGGACGCCTCCATGTTGTTCACCGCCCTGTCGCCCTCGGGCCAGTGGCGGCTGAACACCCTGCTGGCCACCACCCACATTCCCCTGGCGGCGGTGCCCCAGCGGCTGAATGGCGCCCTGGTCCAGCGCAAGTTGGATGACCTGCTGACCTTCTGCCAACGGTTCAACCCCAACCCCCACCTCGTGGTGGCAGGCCTCAATCCCCATGCTGGCGAGGCGGGGCAGCTGGGCCTTGAGGAAGCCACCTGGTTGACGGCGGCGCTGGAGGCCTGGGGTCAACGCCACCCCCAGGTGCGGTTGGACGGCCCAGTCCCACCGGACACCTGCTGGCTGGATGCTGCGAGCGCCTGGGCGGGGGGAGGCTCGGGTCCGGATGGCTACCTGGCGCTCTATCACGACCAGGGCCTGATTCCGGTGAAACTGCTGGCCTTCGATGCTGCCGTGAACACCACCCTCGGCCTGCCGTTCCTGCGCACCTCTCCGGACCACGGCACGGGCTTTGCGATCGCCGGCCAGGGTCAGGCCAGGGCCGCCAGCATGGCGGCGGCCCTTGTGACGGCAAGGGATCTGGGCTGAGGATCCCAGAGATCCTTCCCAGAGACCCGTCAGGCCGGCCGGACCCGCATCAACACCTGGCCAAACTCCACGGGCGTGCCGTTCTCCACCAGGATTTCAACCACCTCACCGCCCACTTCCGACTCCAGCTCATTCATCAGCTTCATCGCTTCGAGAATGCAGACGGTTTGGCCGACCTTGATCCGGGAGCCCACCTCCACGAAGGGGGCCTCGCCGGGGGCAGAAGCCCGGTAGAAGGTGGCCACCATGGGCGCGGTGACTTCCAGCAGATCGCCGCGACTGGCCGCAGCCGGCGGCGGCGGCGCCGAGGGGGCTACCGGCAAGGGAGCCGGAGCCGCCAGGGGCAGGACCTGGGCCGGAGCTGGGGTGGCCTGGATCACCGCCGTGGGAGCGACCCCCGGCAGATTGCGACGCACTTCCAGGCGAAAGTCGTCCCCCTCCAGCTTCAACTCCTGGATGTCGCTGTCCCCGAGGAGATCGAGGAGCTTATGGAGCTGGTCGTGATTGAGCTGCATGGCGATCAGTTCTCCCGGCCGAGGTAGCTGTCGGTGCGCGTATCGATCTTGATCTTCTCGCCGATCGAGAGGAACAGGGGCACCATCACCTGGGCTCCGGTTTCGACGATGGCGGGTTTGGTCCCACCGGTGGCCGTGTCGCCCTTCACACCGGGATCGGTCTGGGTGATTTCGAGCACCACCGAGTTGGGCAGTTCCACTTCCAGGGGCTTGCCATTCCAGGCCACCACGTTCACCTCCATGCCCTCCTTGAGGTATTTGCGGCTCTCGCCGATCTGCTTGGCGGTGAGCCGGGTCTCCTCGTAGGAGCCCATGTCCATGAACACGTAGTCGTCGCCTTCCATATAGGTGTGCTGCAGGGTGCTTTTCTCAAGCACGGCCTGGGGCAACATCTCGCCGGCACGGAAGGTCTTCTCCACCACGTTGCCGCTCTGCACCGCCTTGAGCTTGGTGCGCACGAAGGCAGAGCCCTTGCCGGGCTTCACATGCAAGAACTCCACGACCCTCCAGACCTGGCCATCCAGCTCGATTGAAGTACCGGTGCGAAAGTCGTTGCTGGAGATCATTCCGGCGGTTCGGATCTGGGGGATTGTACGGCTGGCTACCGGAGCCGGCCTGACCAGCACCATCCCAGGGGCCCGGAAGCTGTGCCAAAGTCCGCTCAACGACACAGGATTGCCATGGCATGGGGCCATTCCGGATGGACGCAGTGGTCCGGATGGGCCCGTCGATGGGCCGGCCTAGCCGCCCTGCTGGTGCTGCTGGTGCTGTCTGTGCCCGCCGCCTGGGCTGCCCTGCCCCAGGGCAACGCGGTGACCGACCCGGCCGCCCTGCTGCGCAATGCCCTGCCGATTCAGGCGCCCGACCTGCAGGATCTGCAGCATCGCCTCGAAGCCACCAGCGATGACCTACGGGCCAAGCGCTGGCCTGCCCTGAACAGCACGGTGCGGCGCTGCGGCTCCCTGCTGGGAACGCGCAAGACCGCCATCCTGGACGGCTTTACAGCAGACACCAGGCCCCAGGCTGCGGCTTTGCTGGACCAGCTGGAAGACCAGCTGCAGGTGCTTGCCGCGGCGGCTGAACGGCAGGAGCGCGATCCTTTCCTGGCTGCCCGGCGCGATGCCCTCAGCAGCATCGGCCAGGCCGAAGACCTGCTCGTGGGGCCGTTCCCCTACGAGATCCCGGCTGAGTTTGCGGATCTGCCCCGCCTGCTGGGCCGCGCCACCGTGCAGCTCACCACCACCAAAGGCGATCTCACCGCGGTCGTGGACGGGTACAACGCACCCCTGACGGCTGGTGCCTTCGTGGATCTGGTGCAGAGGGGCTTCTATGACGGCCTCCCCTTCATCCGTGCCGAGGATTTTTACGTCCTGCAGACCGGGGATCCGGAAGGGCCCCAGGAGGGATTCATCGACCCGAAGAGCAAGACGGAACGCCACGTGCCCTTGGAGATCAAGGTGCCCGGTCAGCCGGCCCCCTTCTACAACCAGACCTTTGAAGACCTGGGCCTGTTCAAGGCCGCCCCGGAGCTGCCGTTCTCCACCAAAGGCACCCTGGGCTGGGCCCACTCTGACGAGGTGCTCGACGACGGCTCCTCCCAGTTCTTTCTCTTCCTGTTCGAACCGGAGCTCACCCCCGCCGGCCTCAACTTGATCGATGGCCGTTACGCCGCCTTCGGCTACGTGGTGGACGGTTTTGACGTGCTGGAGGAACTCACAGCTGAGGACGGCATCGTCAGGGCCCGAGTGATCAGTGGTGGCGACAACCTCCAGCCCCACGCTTAAGAACGCGGCGGGCAGCCACCGAACCACGGGCCATCAAAAAGCCGCTCCCGAAGGAGCGGCCTTGAGAAAACCGAACCGGTCAGCTCACTTCCACTGCTTGGCGACGATCTCAGCCAGATCGACGACGCGCTGGCTGTAGCCCCACTCGTTGTCGTACCAGGCGATGACTTTGACCATGTTGCCGCCCATCACCAGGGTGAGCGGGGAATCAATGATCGTGGATTCATCGGTACCACCGTGGTCGCTCGACACCAGGGGCAGATCGCAGTACTTGATGATGCCCTTCATGGTGGTTTCCGATGCTGCCTTGAGCACCGCGTTCACCTCCTCCTTGGTGGTGTCCCGGCTGATGTCGAGCACCATGTCCACCACCGAGACGTTGGGGGTCGGAACCCGCATGGCGATGCCGCTGAGCTTGCCCTTCATCGGCGGGTAAACCAAGGCCACGGCCTGGGCAGCACCCGTGCTGGTGGGGACGATGTTCACCGCGGCAGCCCGGGCTCGGCGGAGATCCCGGTGGGCGGCGTCCAGAATCCGCTGGTCACCGGTGTAGCTGTGGGTGGTGGTCATCGTGCCTTTGACGATGCCGAATTCCTGGTCCAGCACCTTGATGACGGGCGCCATGCAGTTGGTGGTGCAACTGGCATTGCTGAGAATGTCCCAGTCCTCGTGGCGATATTGATCGGCGTTGACGCCGACCACAAAGGTGCCCACCTTGGCGCCCTTGCCGGGAGCCGTGAGGATCACCTTTTTGGCGCCGGCTTCAAAGTGCTTGCTGGCACCCACGTCATCGTTGAACACACCGGTGGACTCGATCACCAGATCGACGCCCCATTCCTTCCAGGGAAGGTTGGCGGGATTGCGGTCGTAGAAGGTTTTGATCGTCTTGCCATTGACGACGATCGTGTCGTCGGTGGTGGTGACGTCCACGCCCCGCAGGGGGCCGAGCATCGAGTCGTACTTGAGCAGGTGGGCGTTGGTGTTGGTGTCACCGGAGCCATTGATGCCCACCAATTCGATGCCGGTGTTGGCCCCACGGCTCAACCAGCAGCGGGTGAAGTTGCGACCGATCCGGCCAAATCCATTAATCGCAACGCGCAAAGTCATGGCCGATCGCGGCAAAAGCCGCTAGCGAAGGTGGTTTTGGCTGCAGATCATACAGAAATTGATCCGGTCTCCCCTCTTGCAGGAAGGCCGCACGCCAAGGACCATGCGCAAACGCGCAGCATCTCGTAAAGGTTTGCGGGCTGTTGTCGGCTTAATTTCGTGCTCACCTGACCCTGACCTGGAGCTGCCCTTGGCACCCCTGCTCGATCGCCACCAACCGCTGCACTTCATCGGGGTTGGCGGCATCGGCATGTCAGCCCTGGCCGGAATCCTGGCGGAGCGGGGCTATGGGGTCAGCGGCTCCGATCCCCGCGACAACGCCGTGCTCGACCGCCTACGCCGGCTCGGGGTGAGGGTGTTCCTGGAACAGAGCGCCTCCACCGTGGCGGCGATCCGCAGCGGCACCTCGGTGGCCCCCCTGGTGGTGATCAGCTCGGCCGTTCCTGACACCAACCCGGAACTGGTGGAGGCCCGGCGGCAGGGGCTGGCGATCTGCCACCGCTCCGACGTGCTGGCGGCCCTGATCAATGGCCAGGCCTCGATCGCCGTGGCGGGCAGCCACGGCAAAACCACCACCAGCACCTTGATCGCCACCCTGCTGGCCGCAACCCAACACGACCCCACCGCCGTGATCGGCGGCATCGTGCCCGCCTTCGGCAGCAATGGACGCCATGGGGAAGGGCGGCTGCTGGTGGCGGAGGCGGATGAATCCGACGGCTCCCTGGTGAAATTTCGCTCCTCCCTGGGCGTTCTCACCAACGTGGAACTGGACCACACCGACCACTACCCCGACCTGGAAGCCCTGATCACCACCCTGCAGCGGTTTGCCGGGAACAGCGAACGGCTTCTGGCCAACCGGGATTGCCCGATCCTGAGGGAACGGTTCAAACCGGCCCACTGGTGGTCGATCGAAACGACCGAAGCCGTGTCGTTTGCAGCCCTAGCTCGGGAGGAGCGGGGCGATGGCACCATCGCCGACTTCTATGAAGACGGCAAAGCGGTGGGTTCCTTTGAACTTCCCCTGCCTGGCCGCCACAACCTCAGCAATGCGGTGGCCGCCATGGCCGCCTGCCGCCTGGAGGGAGTGTCCTTCGCCGAGCTACGCCAGGCGGTCGCCAACCTGCAGACCCCCGGCCGGCGCTTCGATTTTCGTGGACTCTGGGAGGGCCGACTGGTGGTCGACGACTACGCCCATCACCCCAGTGAAGTGGCCGCCACCCTGGCCATGGCCCGCCTGATGGTGGAGAGCGGGCGCAGCTCCCTGCCCGTGCCCCCCCGGCGACTGGTGGCGGTGTTTCAACCCCATCGCTACAGCCGCACCGCCCAATTTCTGGAGGGATTCGCCGCGGCCCTCACCCAGGCCGATTCCGTGCTGATTGCTCCCCTGTATGCCGCCGGGGAAGCCCCGATCCCCGGTGTCACCAGCGCCGCCATGGCCCAAGCCGTGCGCGAGCTGGCCCCAGGGCTGCCGGTGCTCGTGGCCGACAGCCTGGAGGAACTGGCTTCCCAGGTGGCCGTCGCCAGCCGGGAGGGCGACCTGGTGCTGGCCATGGGTGCCGGCGATGTGAACAGCCTCTGGGATCGCCTGGGCCAATGGCAGCAGGCTGCGGAGCCGGGCACAACCGCAAGGGCAACGCCCCTGGCGGCCTGAGGGCGATGGTTGCGGCCCCCAGCTGCCCCCCAGCCCTACGCCAGGAGGTGAACCTGAGTGCCTTCACCACCTGGAAAGTGGGAGGGCCAGCCGAGTGGTTTGCCGAACCGGGCGACCAGGCTGAGCTGATCGCTCTAGCGGCCTGGGCCCACAGCCAGGGGCTAGCCCTGCGCTGCATCGGGGCAGGCTCGAACCTCCTGATCGCCGATGCCGGGGTGCCGGGGCTCACGCTCTGCAACCGCCGCCTGCAGGGCAGTCGGCTGGAGGCCCACACTGGCTTGGTGGAAGCCGAGGCTGGAGAGCCCCTTCCCACCCTGGCGCGCAAGGCGGCCCGGCTGGGACTGAGCGGGCTGGAGTGGGCTGTGGGCATCCCGGGCACCGTGGGGGGAGCGGTGGTGATGAACGCGGGGGCCCAGGGTGGCTGCACGGCCGACTGGCTGGTGTCGGTGCGGGTGCTGGATCCGGCGAAGCCAGAGGCACCCTTCGACCTCCAGGGCCATGAGCTCGACTTCGCTTACCGCCACAGCCGCCTTCAGGCCGAATCCTGGATCGTGCTCTCCGCCACCTTCCGGCTAGATGCGGGCCACGACCCGGCCAGCGTGACCGCCCTCACCAGCGCCAACCTGCACAGCCGCACCAGCACCCAGCCCTATCAGCAACCCAGTTGCGGCAGCGTGTTTCGCAATCCAGAGCCCCAAAAAGCCGGGCAGCTGATCGAATCGCTGGGACTCAAGGGGCTCCAGATCGGCGAAGCCCAGGTGTCGCCGATCCACGCCAATTTCATCGTTAACACCGGAGCGGCCCGCGCCGCGGACATCGCGGCCCTGATCCAGGACGTGCAGGGGCGGGTGATGGCCAGCCATGGGATCGCCCTACAGCCGGAGGTGAAGCGGCTGGGCTTCGAACCAGGGCGCTGACGGACCCTTAGCCTGCGGCAAACAACGACTAGGGCATGGCTGGCTTCGGACTCCCCAATTTCGGTCAGCTCACCGAGGCCTTCAAGAAGGCCCAGGAACTGCAGCAGAACGCCCAGAAGCTGCAGGAGGAGCTCGATGCCATGGAGCTCGAAGGCCGCAGCGCCGACGGCCGGGCCAGCGTGTGGCTCTCGGGCAACCAGCAACCCCTGCGGGTGCAGCTGGCACCAGAACTGGTGGCCGAAGGGGCTGCTGCCAGCGAAGCGGCCGTGCTGGAGGCCCTGCAATCGGCCTATGAGCTCTCCACCGGCACGATGAAGGGCCGCATGGAAGAGCTCACCGGCGGCCTGAACCTCAACCTGCCGGGTCTGGGGGGCTGAGCGCCCTGCCGGAGTCGTCCACCGTGTCCCCGTCCAGCAGCTGCTGGCGCTGGCGGCGCCTGGACGGCTGCCGCAGCTGGGGCGCCAGGCGCGGCTCCAGTCCCTGGCCGCGGCGGCGCAGCCCGGGGCCCTCAGCGCGGCTGGAGACCCGGGCCCGGCGCTCCGCGTCCAGCACCACATCGGCCAGGCACTGGAGGTAGAGCCCGTGGCGCTCCCAGTCGGCCCCCACGGCACAACCGGGATCTCCCTGGTGGAGGCAATTGCTGAAACGGCAGGATCCCTGGCTCAGCCGCTCCCGAACCTCAGGAAAGAGGTGTGCCAACGCGGCCGGTTCCGCCGGCAAGCTCGGACGGTTGAATCCGGGGGTGTCGGCGAGCAGGGCCCCGGGGGCCAAGGGAAAGAGTTCCACATGGCGGGTGGTGTGGCGCCCGCGCTGCAACCGGCCCGACACCGCCGCCACCCGAAGGCCCAGCTCGGGACACAGCCCATTGAGGACACTGCTTTTGCCCACCCCAGAGGGGCCGCAGAGCACGGCGATGCCGGGCTGGAGCAGCCGCTGGTGTAACCGGTCCAGGCCCTGGCCCGTCTGGGTCGACACCGCCAGGGCCTCGTAGCCCCAGGCCGCCGCCCGCTCACACCAGTTCTGGGCCAGCGGCGCGGGCACCAGATCCGCCTTGGAAAACACCAGCTGCACCGGCCGGCCGGTGGCCTCGGCAGTGAGCAGAAAGCGGGTGAGCTGCAGGGGATCCAGCTCCGGCTCCGCCAGGGCCACCACCACCACCACCCGTGCCACGTTGGCGACCGCAGGGCGTTCCAGCAGCCCATCCCGCGGCTCCAGGGCCGCCACCGCGCCCCGCCCCTCGGGCCAGTCGATTCCATCCACCCAGACCCGATCCCCCACGGCGATGCTTTGGCCGCTCTTACCCAGCCGGGTGCGGCGGGTGCAGAGCAGGCGGCTCAGGCCGGTGGGGCCCGGCCGGTCGAGCTCGACCCAGCAGTAGTTGGCCAGCAGGGCCACCACCTGGCCCGGCAGACGGCGCGGGCCAGCCTCAGCCGACATGGCGACAGATCAACAGACGCACCGCCCCTTCCTGCTCCGGATGGGGCGCCCAGGTGACCCCGTGGCCGGCCGTTTCCAATCCCTCGGTGACCAACTGTTGGGGCTCACCGGCATCGAGATCGACCTGGAGCAGCGCACCAGGGGCCACCTGCTCAAGGGCGAGCTTGGTGCGGATGAAATTGAGCGGGCAGGGGGTGCCGCGCAGATCAAGGGCCGGCGGCGGGGCCGGGCTCAACCGAACAGGCCCCCAAACAGACCACTCTTGTGGGGATGCTTCTGGCCCTTGCTGCTGTGGTGGCCAGCCAGCTGCTCCAGCAGCTCCCGCTCCTCGCCGTTGAGCTTGGTGGGCAGCTGCACCTTGACGCTCACCAGATGGTTGCCCCGGGCCACCGGATTGCCCAGCTTGGGCACCCCCTTGCCCTGCAGGGTGAGCACGGCCCCAGGCTGGGTGCCAGCGGGAATCTCCAGCTGCTCATGCCCATCGACGGTGTCGACCTCAATGGTGTCGCCCAGGATGGCCTGGAGGTAGTTGAGCGTGACCTCGGAGTGGATGTGGATGCCATCGCGGCGCAGCCCCGGGGCTGACTGCACAGTCAGAAAGACGTACAGGTCGCCAGCGGGGCCACCGCGCTGCCCCGCATTGCCCTCGTTGGCCACCCGCAGCCGGGTGCCGGAATCCACGCCAGCGGGAATGTTGATGCGCAGCTTCTTGCGCACCTGCTGCAATCCCTGGCCACCGCAAGCGCTGCAGGGATCGGCAATCACCTGGCCGGTGCCCTCGCAGGTCGGACAGGCCGCCACCTGGGTGAAGCTGCCGAAGGGGGTGCGGGTGGCTCGCCGCACCTGGCCGGCACCGCCGCAGGTGCCGCAGGTGGTGGGTCCACTGCCCGCCTTCGCTCCGGAGCCCTGACAGGTGCTGCAGGTTTCGAGGTGACGGATCTGCACCTCCTTCTCAATGCCGAACACGGCTTCCTGGAAGCTGATGGTGAGATCCAGGCGTAGGTCATCACCCTGGCGGGGTCCCCGGCGCCGCGGCGCGCCGCCTGCCGCCGCTCCGCCGAAACCACTGAAGAAGGTCTCGAACAGATCGGCGAATCCCCCCATGTCGCCCATGTCGGGCATGCCACCGCCGCCGCCAAGGCCGGCCTCGCCGAATTGGTCGTAGCGGGCGCGGGTCTGGGGATCGCTGAGCACCTCATAGGCCCGACCGATCTCCTTGAACTTGTCCTCAGCCCCCGGGTCCTTGTTGACGTCGGGGTGGTACTGGCGGGCCAGCCGTCGGTAGGAGCGTTTCAGGGTGTCGGGATCGGCATCGCGGGCGACACCGAGCAGGTCGTAATAGTCGGCCATCAGCCGCCCTGCTCCTCAGCGGATCCGTTGTCCCCGCTTGGGCCTGCTGCTCCGCCATCGGCCGGGCCAGGCCCCATCGACACCTTGACTAGGGCGTGGCGCAACACACGTCCATTGAGGTGGTAGCCGCGCTGCAACTCCTCGATCACCACATCCTCCGGATGGGCCTCGCTGGGTTCGCGCAGCACGGCTTCGTGCAGGCTGGGGTCAAAGGGCTCTCCCTCCACCCGCATCGGGGACACGCCCAGCTGTTTGAACACCTCCACCAACTGCTTGTAGAGACCCTGGTAACTGCGATGAAGCGTCTGGGCCTCCTCATGCTGGGGGTTGAGTTGCTGCCGGGCCCGATCAAAGTTGTCGACCACCGGCAGGATCTCCCCGAGGGTGGAGCAGGTGATCTGCAGGCGCAGGTCTTCGCTGTCCCGACTCTGGCGCTTGCGGAAATTGTCGAAGTCGGCGGCCAGCCGCATGTACTGGCCGTTGAGCGCCTCATGCTCGGCCCTCAGGGAAGCCAATTCGGCCTCGAGCTGGACGACCCGGTCCTGGGGTTGGGTGCCCGGGGAATTGGTGCCGCCTGCCTCCCCTGAACCCCCATCGGGGGACTCCAGCACAGCATCTGGTGTCTGCTGATCTCCAGCGCTGCCAGGCCCTGCCGGGGTCTCCATGGGGTCGGCGGAGGGAAGCGTTTCGGATCCAGGGTTGCTGTCACCGCTCATCGAGGTGTCACCGCTCATGGCTGACAAGGTCAGACTTTGGTTCTAGACATGTTGAAGCTCCGGGCCCACCTCCCACAAGCGGCGGAAGCCCGCACCTCCAGGCGCCATGACCCTCACCCCCACGCGTCCCGTTCCCGAAGCCAGCAGCGAAGAGCAGCAACGGCTGGAAGTGGAACTGCTGGTGGGTGAGCCCGTACTCCAGAAGGTCGAACTCCAGGCCGCCGGTCAAGACCTACTGATCGCTGGCAAGGGGCTCAGCACGGAACGCTGGCGTGAACTCGGCGCCCTTCCCCTACTCGAAGCCAACGGCCGGCTCAGCGTGGCCGTACCGAGCCACTGGCTCCAGCAGCAGCGTCAGGAGCTCAGCAACGAACTGGAAAAGGCGGGATTCGCTGCCGATCTCAAGCTGGCCCTGGCCAGCAACCTGACCGAGATGCTCGCGGCCAGGCCTGTTGCTCCGTCCTCGGAGGACTCCAGGGACTCCCAGCAGCCCAGAACCAGCCCAGCACCGAACGCCCCCCGCTCCCTGACCAGGGACCTGGGGATCCCCGGCGTGGGCAGCAGCGGGGAACTCCAGGAGGTCACCGATGTAGAGGACCTCGAGATCAACGCGGCCGCCGCCAGCAGCAGCGCCAATGCCTCACCCATCATCAGCCTGGTGGACCGGATCCTGATTGAGGCCCTCACCTCGGGCGCCAGTGACATTCACGTGGAACCCCAGGAGAACACCCTGGAAATTCGCTTCCGCCTCGACGGGGTGCTGCAGAAGCACTTCGAAGACCTGCCCAAGAGCCTGACGCCGGCCGTCACCTCCCGAATCAAGATCATGGCCGATCTGGATATCGCCGAGCGACGCCTACCCCAAGATGGCCGTATCCGTCGGATGTTCCGCGGCCGGAAGATGGATTTCCGGGTCAGCACCCTGCCGAGCCGCAATGGCGAAAAAATCTGCATGCGACTGCTGGACAGCGGCGCCACCCAGCTCGGCCTGGAAACCCTGATCACCGATGCCGACGCCCGAAAAACTCTGCGAGAACTGGGTTCCAAGCCCTACGGCATGATCCTGGTGACGGGGCCGACCGGCTCGGGAAAATCGACAACCCTCTACGCCCTGCTGGCCGAGCGCAACGACCCGGGCATCAACATCTCGACCGTTGAAGACCCGATCGAATACACCCTGCACGGAATCACCCAAACCCAGGTGAACCGGGAAAAGGGGCTCGACTTCAGTACGGCCCTGCGGGCCTTCATGCGTCAGGACCCGGACGTGCTGCTGGTGGGGGAAACCCGTGACCTGGAAACCGCCAAGACGGCAATCGAAGCGGCACTCACCGGCCACCTGGTGATGACCACCCTGCACTGCAACGACGCCGCCAGCGCCATCGCCCGACTCGATGAAATGGGCGTCGAGCCGTTCATGGTGAGCGCTTCCTTGCTGGGAATCGTCTCCCAGCGCCTACTCAGGAGGGTCTGTGCGGCTTGCCGGATCAGCTACAAACCCTCTCCTGAAGAACTCGGTCGGTTTGGCCTGCTGAGCAGCCATGAAACCGACGTGACCTTCTTCCGAGCCAACACCCAAAACAAAAACCAGGAGGGATGTTGTCCCGCCTGCAACGGGGCGGGGTACAAGGGACGCGTCGGCGTCTATGAAATTCTGCGGATGACCGACACCCTGGCCGCCGCGGTCGCCAAACGGGAAACCACCGACGTTCTGCGTCGCATGGCCCTTGAAAACGGCATGAAAACCCTCCTAGGCTATGGCCTTCAGCTCGTCCGCGAAGGTCACACCACCCTGTCGGAAGTTGAGCGCATGCTGCTGACCGACTCCGGACTCGAATCGGAGCGGCGTTCCCGCTCCCTGAGCACCCTCACCTGCAGCAACTGCGGAGCCGGTCTCCATGACGACTGGCTTGAATGTCCCTACTGTCTGACCAGCCGCTGAAGACCCCATGGCCGTGATGATCGAAGACCTGATGAGCCAGCTGGTGACAGATGGTGGCAGCGATCTCCACATCAGCGCCGGTCTGCCCCCCTATGGCCGCTTCAACGGCCAACTCAGGCCACTTCAGGATGATTTTCTAGGGGAAGAAGACTGCAACAAGCTGATCTTCTCGATGCTCAACAATGCCCAGCGCAAGCAACTGGAGCAAACCTGGGAGCTGGACTGCGCCTACGGCCTCAAGGGTGTTGCCCGCTTCCGCGTCAACGTCTACCGCCAGCGGGGAACCTATGCCGCGTGTCTGCGGGCCCTCGGTAACAGTGTGCCTACCTTGGAAAGTCTTGGCCTTCCTCCAATCGTGGAGGAAATGAGCCATATCCCCAAGGGCTTGATCCTGGTCACAGGCCCTACGGGTTCCGGCAAAACCACGACGCTGGCTGCCATGCTGGAGCACATCAACCAGACCCGAGCTGAACAAATTCTGACCATCGAAGATCCGATTGAGTTCACCTATAAACCGGTCAAAAGTGTCATTCACCAGCGTCAGCTCAACGACGACACCCGCAGCTTTGCCAACGCTCTCAAGGCCGCCCTGCGGGAAGACCCCGATGTGATCCTGGTGGGGGAGCTGCGCGATCTCGACACCATCCAGCTGGCGATCACCGCAGCCGAAACAGGCCACCTGGTGTTCGGCACCCTGCACACCAGCTCAGCGGCCCAGACTGTCGACCGCATGGTGGACGTGTTCCCGCCGACCCAGCAGACCCAGATCCGGGTTCAACTGAGCAGCAGCCTGGCAGCCGTGTTTGCCCAGACCCTCTGCAAACGCCATAATCCAAGTCCCGGGCAGTTCGGCCGGGTGATGGCCCAGGAAATCATGATCAACACCCCGGCCACGGCCAACCTGATCCGGGAAGGCAAAACGGCCCAGCTCTATTCCCAAATTCAAACCGGCGGCCAACTGTCGATGCAAACCCTGGAGAAGGCCCTCAGTGATCTGGTGCTCAGCAACCAGGTGACCATGGATGAGGCCCTGTTGAAAACCTCAAAACCCGAAGAGCTCAAACGCCTCATCAACCAACTGGGCTGATCCCTAGGACCCTCTGAGTCATGCCCACATTTGTCGCCACCTACGTCAACCCTCAAGGCAAATCGGCCTTGGTGGATATCGAGGCACCCAATCCTGTCCAGGCGAAGCGTGACCTGCGTCTGCGCGGCATTCGAGCGACGGAAATCAAAGCCAAACAGAAAGCCGGTGCCACCGGCTCCAGCGCGGCCATTCAGCTCAATCAGAAGCTCAAATTTTCAAAGCTGAACGAACTGCTGGAAGCCAAGCCGGGCATCAAAGAAAAAGCTGTGTTTGCCAGCAAAATGTCTGCGCTGATCAACGCCGGGGTGCCGATCGTGCGCAGCATCGATTTGATGGCCACCCAGCAAAAGATGCCCCTGTTCAAGCGCGCCCTCCAATCGATCAGCTTAGAGGTCAATCAGGGTATCTCGCTGGGGGAAGCCTTACGGCGCTGGCCCAAGGTGTTCGACAAGCTCAGTGTTGCCATGGTCGAAGCTGGAGAAGCCGGCGGTGTGCTGGATGATTCCTTGAAACGCCTGGCCAAACTGCTCGAGGACAACGCCAAGCTGCAAAACCAGATCAAGGGCGCCATGGGCTATCCCGTGGCGGTTCTTTTCATTGCCATTTCCGTCTTTCTGGGAATGACGATCTTCATCATTCCCACCTTTGCCGGAATTTTCGATGGTCTGGGAGCTGAGCTTCCCTGGTTTACCCAAATAATGGTTGATCTCAGCAGCCTGCTGCGGTCAACATTCTCGCTCTATCTGGTAATCGGCTTGGTGATTGCCTTCTTTCTGTTCGGCAGGTTTTATGCCACCCCAATCGGTCGGCGGCGGGTGGATGCCTTGATACTTAAGCTTCCACTGTTTGGTGATCTGGTTCAAAAAACGGCTACGGCTCAATTTTGCCGCACTTTCAGCTCACTGACCCGCGCCGGCGTGCCAATCCTGATGTCACTGGAAATTGTGCGAGAAATCAGCAACAACTCCATCGTCTCCGATGCAATCAACAACAGCCGCCAAGATGTGCTTCAAGGTATTCCACTGAGCGTCGCCTTGGGTCGCATGAACGTTTTTCCAGATATGTCAATCAGCATGATGGCCATCGGGGAAGAGACCGGCGAAATGGATGCTATGCTCTCCAAGGTAGCCGACTTCTATGAAGACGAAGTCGAAACTGCGGTGAAGGCACTGACATCGATGCTGGAACCAGCTTTGATCGTGCTAGTTGGTGGAATTGTAGGGTCAATCCTGCTGGCAATGTATATGCCGATGTTTTCCATCTTCGATCAAATCAAGTAATTCGAAATTACCCGGCTCCTAAATCCTGCCCCGCAAGCCAGCCGCTGCTCCAGCAGTGCTGAAAATTGAATCCGCCGGTCACCCCATCCACGTCCAGGAGTTCGCCCACTAAATAGAGACCCGGTTGCACGCGGCTGGCCATCGTGGCCAGATTCACCTCCCCCAGGGGGATTCCGCCGGCCGTCACGAATTCCTCCCCGAAGGGGCCCCGGCCAGTGACAGCCACCCGGGTATAACGGAGGGCCGTCACCAGGAGCTGCTGATGGCGCTTGGAGAGGTCGGCCCAGCGCTGCTGGGGATCAACACCATGGCGCTGCAGCAGGGCCAGCCACAGCCGCCGGCTCAAGGCCGGCCAGGGCCGCCAGTTGGCCAGCTGCCGTTTGGCCTGCTCCTGCTTCGCCTCGGCAAACAGGGCCTCGAGCTGGGGCTGAGCCTGCCCGTCGCTCCAGTCGATCCAAAGCTCACCGCGGTAACCGGCGGCCTTGAGGGCCCGGGCCGCAAAGGCCGTGAGCCGCAGGGTGGCCGGACCGGACAAGCCCCAGTGGGTGATCAACACCGCACCCCGCTGGCGGAAGCGCTGGACGCCGCGCTCGGGAGCTCCGGACCCTGGGTCTGCCGGCAGCTCCAGCAGCAGCTCCACCGACTCCATCACCACCCCCGCGAGCGCGCAGAGGGGATCGTTTGCCAGGGCCAGGGTGAACAGGGAGGGCACCGGCGCCACCAGCCCATGGCCCAGGGCGGCGGCCAGCTGGCGGCCGCTGGGGTGACTGCCGGTGGCCAGCACCAGCCGATCGGCGCCCATCAGCCGGCGTTCCCTGCTGCCCCCCTCGCCGGACAGGCTGCAGCGCACCTGCAGGGCAAATCCGCCGCAGCCCCCCACGGCCACCCCCTGCACGCTTGCCCCCGTGTGCAGCTGCACGCCGGCCTGCAGGGCCGCCCGGCGCAGGGTGGCCGCCACGGATTCAGACCGGTTGGATCGGGGGAACAGGCGGCCATCGGCCTCCTCCACCAGCTCCAGGCCATGCTCCTGGAACCAGGCCACCGCATCGCCGCTGGCAAAGCGGGAAAAGGGCCCCTGCAGGGCCCTGCCACCGCGGGGATAGTGACCCACCAGCGCCCGGGGATCCCAGCAGGCATGGGTGACATTGCAGCGGCCGCCCCCACTGATCAAAACCTTCTGCAGCGGCTCGGCGGTGGCCTCCAGCAGCACGATGTCGCGCACGCCCGCCTCAGCGGCGGCAATCGCAGCCATGAAACCGGCGGCCCCGCCACCCGCCACCACAACGGCGGCATGACTAGGCAACATCAGCAGGAGGGAAGCAGGGGGGCATGGGCGGGCAGCATGGGCTGATGGGGCAGACCGATCCGGCCAGCTATCGCTTCAGTGTGGCTCCGATGATGGACTACACGGATCGGCACTTTCGGGTGTTGATGCGCCAGATCACCCGGCGCAGCCTGCTTTACTCCGAAATGGTGGTGGCCCAGGCCCTGCATCACGCCAGCCGGGAACCTGGAGCTAGCGCAACCGGCGGTCGACTGGATCGGCTGCTGGGTTTCGACCCCCTAGAACACCCCGTCGCCCTGCAGGTCGGCGGTGACGATCCGGCCCTGCTGGCGGAGGCAACCCGACTGGCGGCCGACTGGGGCTACGACGAAATCAACCTGAATGTGGGCTGCCCCAGCGAAAAGGTGCAGAAGGGTCGCTTCGGGGCCTGCTTGATGGCCGAGCCCCACCGGGTGGCCGACTGTGTGGCGGCCATGGCGGCCGCCAGCCCCCTCCCCGTAACGGTCAAACACCGAATCGGCATCGACGGGCGCGATGCCTACGAGGACCTGCTGGCCTTCGTGGATCCGGTGGCCGCCGCCGGCGCGCAACGGTTCGCCGTGCATGCCCGCAAGGCCTGGCTGGAGGGGCTGGATCCAAAACAGAACCGCACCGTTCCCCCCCTCCGTTACGACGTGGTGCACCAGCTCAAACGGGATCGACCCGGGCTCACCATTGAGCTGAACGGCGGCCTGGAGAGCCTGGATGCCTGCCTGGAGCAGCTCGACCAGGTGGATGGGGCCATGGTGGGCCGGGCAGCCTATGCCCATCCACTCATGTGGGTGGACGTGGATCGAAGGGTGTTTGGAGATGGCAGCCAGCACCCCACCAGCGCCTCCCAGGTGGTGCGGGGCCTGATTCCCTATGCGGAGCGGT
This sequence comes from Cyanobium sp. FACHB-13342, assembly GCF_014697415.1. Taxonomy (GTDB): domain Bacteria; phylum Cyanobacteriota; class Cyanobacteriia; order PCC-6307; family Cyanobiaceae; genus Cyanobium_A. Next base: position 89,328 of record NZ_JACJRT010000006.1, read on the forward strand.
GGCGAAGCCGGGGAGAACGGCTCTGGCCGATCGCCCGCCACCTGGTGCATGTGGTGGAAGGGGTGAGCGGCGCGCGCCGCTGGCGCCAGCAGATCACGCAGGCCGCGGGTGCTCGGGATGCGGAACCAGCGGTGCTGGCGGCCGCCGCCCAGGACCTGGAGGAGCGAGGGCTCTAAACCGGAACCAACCCTCTAGCCTTCCGCACCGCCGTAGTAGTCACCACCACCGCTGTCACCACCGCCGCTGCGGCGGCGGCGGGTGCGGCCGGCATCGAAGCTGTCGCCTGGCGCGGAAGCCCCAGCTCCGTAGCTGCGGTCTTCCCAGCCGCGGGCCCCCGAACCCCGATCGGCACCGCCGCCGGCTCCTGCATAGCCACCGCCACCGCCGTAGCCACCGCCGTCATTCCCCCGGTTGTAGCCACCACCTCCTCCTCCATAGCCTCCGCCACCGCCATAACCGCCACGGCGCTGACCGCCGCCGCCACCACCGCGGGGCTCGGCCTTGTTGATGCGCAGGGGACGACCCATCAGCTCGGCCCCCTGAAGGGCATCGATGGCCTTGGATTCGGCGGCGTCATCCGCCATCTCGACAAAGGCAAAACCGCGCTTGCGCCCGGTGTCCCGCTCGAGGGGCAGGGAACAGTTCACCACGTCACCGAAGGGTGCAAACAATTCCGCGACGTCTTCCTGCTCAGCACGGAAGGGAAGGTTGCCAACAAAGATGCTCACGAACCAGAGATCGACCGCGTGGCCGATGCATGTGGGCCATTGGGCCGCTAACCAACCCACCCTAAGACGCTTGGCGAAAACTGCCCGCCCTCAGGAGGCCAGTTGCATCCGAATCCGCTGCAACTGCTGCTCCACTTGCTCGAAACCGGTACCCCCCTCACTGCGGCGGGCGGCCACCACCTGGCGCGGACTGATGGCCGCGTAGATATCCGTCTCAAAGGCAGGATGCAGCTGCTGCCAGCGCTCCAGCGGCAGGTCGGCCAGCAGCACTCCCTCAGCCAGGCACCCTTTCACCAGGCCACCCACCAGCTGGTAGGCCTCGCGGAAAGGCACCCCCTTCGCCACCAGGTAGTCGGCCACATCGGTGGCATTGGAAAAATCTGCAGCCACGGCGGCCTCCAGGCGCTGGGGCCGAAACTCCAGACCCTCCTCAAACAGGATCGCCATCGCCTCCAGGCAATCCAGACAGGTGCGTACCCCATCAAACAGGGCTTCCTTGTCCTCCTGGAAGTCCTTGTTGTAGGCCAGGGGCAGACCCTTGATCATCGTCAACAACCCCATCAGGTGGCCGAACACCCGGCCGCTCTTGCCCCGCACCAGCTCGGGGACATCGGGGTTCTTCTTCTGGGGCATCAGGCTGCTTCCCGTGGCACAGCGATCGGTGAGGCCCACGAAACCGAATTCCTCGGACGCCCAGAGGATCACCTCCTCACTGAGGCGACTGAGGTGCACCAGCACCAGACTGGCGGCGGCCATGAACTCCACGGCGAAATCCCGGTCGCTCACCGCATCCAGGCTGTTGGCGTAGATGGCCTCGAAGCCGAGCTCCGCGGCGGTCTGGCGCCGATCGATCGGCACCGGTGTGCCGGCCAGGGCCGCCGCCCCCAGGGGGCAGATGTTCACCCGCCGGCGCACGTCGGCCAGGCGCTCGCGGTCCCGCTCAGCCATCTCGATGTAGGCCAGCAGATGGTGGGCCAGACACACCGGCTGGGCCCGCTGCAGGTGGGTGTAGCCCGGAATCAACACCGTGCTGTGGCGTTCGGCCTGGGCCAGCAGGGCCCGCTCAAAACGCAGCAGGGCCCCATCAATGGCCTCGATCTGGCCCCGCAACCACAGGCGCAGGTCGGTGCCCACCTGGTCGTTGCGGCTGCGGCCGGTGTGCAGCTTCTTGCCCAACGGCCCGAGCAGCTCGATCAGGCGCCGCTCCACGGCGAAGTGCACATCTTCGGCCTCCAGGCCGGGGTTGAACGCGCCCCGGGCCGCCTCGGCCCGCACCGTCTCCAGACCCTCGATCAACTGGGCGGCCTCGGCCTCCGAGATCACGCCGCAACGGCCCAGCATGCGGGCATGGGCGATGGAGCCATCCAGGTCCTGCTGCAGCAGGGCAATGTCAAAGCCGATCGAGGCATTGAAGCGCTCAATCGCCGGATGCAGCCCCTGCTCAAAGCGCTGGCTCCAGGTGGAGGCGGTGGAATCAACGGCCATTCGAAACGTGGCGCTCAGGGCTGGGCAGAACGTCGGCTTTGCAAGCCATCAGCTTCGCAGGCCCTCAGCTTGGCAGGGAGGGCAACATCACCTCCTCCCGCACCTTCAGCACCACCATCGAGGCATCGTCATCCAACTGCCGGTCGGGACCCACGAAACGGTCGAGCCGGGCAAACAACTGATCGAGAATCCCCTGGGCGCCGATGCCGGAGCGACAGGCCGCCTGCAGGGTGCGCACCAGCCGCTCCTCATCGAACCGCTCGCCGCTGAACCCGGAGGCCTCGGTGACCCCATCGGTGTAGTACAGCAACACATCGCCCGGCTCCAGCACGATTTCAGCGATGCCGTAATCGGCATCGCTCTGCAGACCGATCAACAGACCCGGCGCATCAAGACGGTCCACCTGGTTGCGCTGCCGCCGCCAGATGAGGGGGGGATTGTGGGCCGCATTGGCGTAGCGCAGCCGCCGCGTGCGCGGGTCATAGTCGGAATAAAACAGGGTCACAAACCGGTGCGAGTGGGCCAGGTCCTCCTGGGCCAGCTGGTTGAGATCGTGGAGGATGCGCTCGGGCGAATGGCCGCTGAGCACCTCGGCCCTCAACATCCCGCGCAGCAGGGTCATCAGCAGGCCGGCCGGCACGCCCTTGCCCATCACATCCCCCATCACCAGGGCCCAGCGGGCCTGTTCGCGGCGGCGGCCCAGCAGCTGGGGCCGGGTGGGGATGAAGTCGTAGTAGTCGCCACCCACCTGGAAGGCCGGCCGGCAGCGGGCGGCCAGCTCCACCCCGTCAATCACCGGACAGTGGTCAGGCAGCAACTGGGCCTGGATCTCGGCACCGATGCTGAGCTGGCGGTCGAGCCGCTCATGGCGCCGCATGGTCTGCTGCAGGGCCTCATTCTCTAGGGCCACGGCGGTGAGATCGGCCACCAGCTGCAGGTGGCGGCGGTGCACTTCACTCCAGGCAAACCCCTGGCGGCCACTGAAGATGTAGAGACGACCGCGGGGCAAGCTGCGGCACACCACGGAGGTGGCGAACACCTGGGTGTCGCCGAGCAGGCGGCCCAGGCGCTGGTCGAGCAGCGCCACCACGGCCTCCTCGCCACTGAGGGCGGCCAGCTCGGCATCACCGAGGGCCGCCAGTTGGCGCATCAACTCGGCGCAGCGCTCCACCGGTGTGGCCTGCAGTTGCTCGCGCCAGAGCCGACCATCCTCGTGGAACACCACCAGCACCGCCCCCTCCGCCTCCACCAGCCGGGCCGCCACCAAGGGCACCAGCTCGAGGAAGCGACCCAAATTGGTGAAACTGCGCAGGGTGAAGGCCAGGGAGGCCAGCAACTCCTGGTTGCGGCGCTGCTCCCGGCTGAGGCTGTCCAGCAACTGCCGCAGGGATGCCGCCGCCGAGAGCACCGGCGGGGCCTGCTGGAGCGGGTGGGGGGGCGGCTTGTTGCTCACCGATTGCGCACGGGGCGGCCGCGGCGAATTCGCAAGATAGCGGGGTCTGCCGGCGCTGCCCGGGATGGCTCAGCGGGCGAGCAGGGCCTCCACAAACTCAAAGCTGTTGAAGGGGCGCAGGTCGCGAATGCCTTCACCGGCGCCAATGAAGCGGATCGGCAGGCCCGCCTCAGAGGCCACCGCCAGGGCGACGCCACCGCGGGCACTGCCGTCGAGCTTGGTGAGCACCACTCCGGTGAGCCCGGCGGCCTTGGCAAACGCCATGGCCTGGCGCAGGCCGTTCTGGCCCTGGCTGGCATCGAGCACCAACAGCGACTCCACCACCGCCTCGGGGGCCAGCTTGTCGACAATGCGGCGCACCTTGCTGAGTTCCTCCATCAGGTTGTGCTTGGTCTGCAGCCGACCGGCCGTGTCCACCAGGACCAGCTCGGTGCCCTTGGCCTGGGCGGCACCGATGGCGTCGTACACGACAGCGGCCGGATCCGCATTGGCGCTGGGGTTGGCAATCACCGGCACGCCACTGCGGTCGCCCCACACCTGCACCTGCTGCACCGCCGCGGCGCGGAAGGTGTCGGCGGCGGCGATCAGGCAGCTGTAGCCACTGCGCACCGCCAGGTTGGCGAGCTTGCCCAGGGTGGTGGTCTTGCCCACGCCGTTGACCCCCACCATCAGCCAGACATTGAGCTGCTGGCGCTGGGGAGCGAGCAGCGAGTGGCCGCTGGCATCAATCGGTTGGTCGAGGATGGCCCGCAGCTGTTCCTTGAGAAAGCGCAGGCCCTCGGTGGGATCCACCACCTCTTCGTTGAGGCGCTTGCGCAGGGCGTCCAGCACCTGATCGGTGGCCTGAACACCCACATCGGCCCGCAGCAGGGTCGTTTCCAGGTCGTCCACCACCTCCGGGGTGAGGGGGTCGTCACCGAGGGTGTCGAGCAACTGGGTGACGAAACCCTGGCGGGTTTTCTCCAGGCCCTGGCGCAGGCGTCCCAGCCAGTCGATCTCCTCAAGCGACACCTGATCGACCCGCTTGCCCTGGGCCGCCAGCACCTCGGCCGACCAGGTGAAGGTGGTGTCGAAGTCACCCAGGCTGGGCTCCGCCGAATCGAGGGGATCGATGGCGGGGGCGGGCACGAGTGCGGGGGCGGGCCCAGTGGCTGCCGCCGTAATGGCCTGCTGGCGCTCGGCCCGCTGGGCGGCCGCCTGCTCCAGCAGCGATGGGCCAGGGCTCGCCGATTCAGCAGGGGCTGGGTCCGGCACCTGGGTCTGGGGCGCGAGCGGAGGCCGATCTGGCTCGGATGGGAGGGCAGGCTCGGAGGTGTCGGCGGACGCCAGGGTCTGTAGGGACTCCGGGGTCTGCGCTGGCTGTTCCTGATTCTGTACAGGTTGTACGGAATCCCCGACGGGGGCTGCACTGGCCTCGGCAACCGATGATGGGGCTGACGCGGTGAGGGACGAGACGGCTGATTCCGCCTTGCTCTGCAACGCAAGCTTCTGGGCCTCTTGCTGCGCCTTGAGACGGGCGTAGGCCTGACGCGCCCACTCGAGGGCCTCCTGGTTGGGATCAGGCGAGGGGGCCCCAGTTGCATTGGCCACAGCCGAACTGGCCTCAACCGAATTGGCCTCAGCAGGGTCTTCCCCGGGCTGGGCAGCGGCGGGGGGCGCGGCAGGAGGTGCCTCTGGGGCGGCAGGCGGCTCAGATCCCTGACCTGGCTGGCTGGCTGCCTCGGCTGAGGCCGGCCCGGTGCGATTGAACCAGTCGTACACCATGGTGCGCTCAGGCCTCCGCCACGGTGCGGGCGGCCGTGAAACGCCGCAGCACGCCGTTGATCATGCGGCGCCCCTGCTCATCGCTGTAGCGGTTGGCCAGTTCCACGGCCTCGTTGCAGGCCACGGCGGCGGGGGTGTGGAAGCTGTCGAGATCCACAGCGGCCAGCCGCAGGATGTCGCGGTCGATGCGGGGCAAACGGGTGAGACGCCAGCCCTCCATCACCCCGTCGAGACGGGCATCGATGGCTTCCCGGTCACGCAACACCGCCTCCACCCGGGCGATGGCGCCGCGGCGCACCTCGTCCTGGTCGGCCAGCAACAGCAGCCGGGGCAGCTCCAGACCAGCGGAAAGGCGGTTGATGGCCTGTTCGGCCGCCACCAGGCCGGCATTGAGGTGCTGCCGCACCCGCGGCAACTGCAGTTCGCCCTGCTCCTGCAATTCACTGTCGAGCAGTTGCTGCTGGGCCGTCTGCAGATCCTCGGCGGAGCGGTCCAGGGCCTCGCGCACGTGCTGGCTGAGGGTGGCGAGCACCTGCTGCAGCAGCCCCTCCATGGCCGAGGGCTGGGCCCCAGGGGTGGCGCCGGCGCGGTCGCTGGTCTGGCCGAGCATCAACAGGGCCAGTTCACGGGAGAGGGTGCGGCTCTGCATCAGGACGGCTCTGCCTCAGGAGAGTTGGGGAGTGCGCAGCTGGGCCAGCAAGCTGGAAAAACTGCGGTTGGGCGTGGACTTTTCGTCGGGATTGACGATGCCGGCGGAAATAATCGTGCGGAAGGCATCCTCCACCGAGATCTCCAGGTCCTTGACCGACCCCTCCGGCACCACGGTGTACCAGCCGGTGGTGGGGTTGGGAGCCGTGGGGATGAACACACTCAGCATGGGCTCGGTGAATCCAGCCTGCAGGGCGCTGCCGATGGCGCCGGTGACAAAACCCAGGGCGTAGAGCCCCTCCCGGGGGTACTCCACCAGCACCACCCGGCGGAACTTGGAGGAATTGCCCTGCAGGAAGGTTTCGAGCAGTTGCTTGAGGGTCTTGTAGACCGAGCCGGCCAACGGGATTCGCAGCAGGGTGCCCTCGCCGAATTCCAGCAACCAGCGGCCGACGATGTTGCGGGCCATCAGGCCGATCAACAGGATCCCGAGCAGGGGCACCAGCAGGCCCACCCCAAGATTGATCAGTTCCTGCAACAGCGGGTTGAGCGTGTTGAAGGGGTTGAACTGCTTGGGAATGGACGTGAGAAACGCCAGCACAAATCGGCTCACCGTGGTGGCGAGCCAGATGGTGGTGGCGAGGGGAATCACCACCAGCAGGCCGGCGATCAGGTCGTTCTTGAGGTCGGCCTGAAGCCGATCCCCGAGGGGCTGATCCGATCTGGGACTGGATTGAACCAAGTGACAACCCGGGGACCCGGCCTACTAGCTACCTACTGGCAACTTAGCCAGCCACCGGCACCCGGCGATCGATCACAGCAGGGCCACCAGGGCCAGCAGCACGAAGCCGATGGCCAGCGCCACGGCGCTGCCGGTGCCCACGAAACGACGCTGCTGAATGGCCAGGTCACGCCCGAGACGGGCCTGGCCGAGTTGCTGCTCGGCACGCTGGAGCTGGGGCTTGAGTTGGGTGTCGATGAACTCGCGGGCCTTCTGCTTTTTGAGCTCCGCACTGGCCGTTGCCGGGATCTGGCCGTTCTGTTCGGCCTGGGCAATCATCTGATCGATGAAGGCCGGATCCTGGAGCTGCTGCTTCTGACGCTCCAGCTGGCTGGTCTGCTGGGCCAGGGCAAAATCGGTCTGGCTGGCCTGCTTTTCGAGCTCCTGAGTCGAGCTGATCGACAGGGGAATGGCCACCACCATCGCCAGAGCCAACAGGCCGGAAAGCACCACCACGATCCAGCGCAGGGGGGTACGCCCGGCAGCGGGATGGTCGAGGCGACTGCCGAACAACATCAGCAGCAGGCCCACCAAGGCCATCGGGGCCTCGCTGACCAGGCGGTCGGCGAACAGGGCACGGAACGGCTCCAGCGCCCAGTTCCAGCTGGCCAGCAGGGCCAGCAGATGCAAACCGAAGAGCACGACCAGGGTGAGGCCGAGCCAGCGGAGCAGGTGGCCCAGGCGGCCGAAGGAGGCGGTGCTCACAGGATGCGCTCGCGGCAGATTGAGGGAACGGCGCAACTGTACGGGCGATGACGCGCGACGCCCACCACGGGCTGGCACACCAGCTCAAAGAGCAAGCGCGGCAGCTGGGGTTTGATCCGGTGGGCCTCGCCGCCGTACCCGCCGGGGATCGCCTCAACCTGCGAACGGCGGCCCTGGAGCGCTGGCTCGCCGCCGGGTACCAGGCCGACATGGCCTGGATGGCCGACCCGCGCCGGCGCGCGGTGGAACAGCTGCTGCCTGGGGTGCGCAGCCTGCTGGCCGTGGGCCTCAACTACTACGTGGCGGCCGATCGGGCGCCGGGGGCGCTCAAGGTGGCGCGCTACGGCTGGGGCCGCGACTACCACCGGCTGATCGACGGCCGCCTGCGCCGGCTCGGGCGCTGGCTGGACGACCGGGTGCCGGGGGTGCGCTGGCGGGCCTGCGTGGACAGCGCACCGCTGATGGACAAGGCCTGGGCGGAAGAGGCCGGCCTGGGCTGGATCGGCAAACACGGCAACCTGATCCATCGCCGGCGGGGCTCCTGGCTACTCCTGGGCCACCTGCTCACCAACCTGGAGCTGCCGGCCGACGCCCCGGCCACTCCCCTCTGTGGCAGCTGCAGCCGCTGTCTGCCGGCCTGCCCCACCGGCGCCATCTCCGAGCCGTTCGTGGTGGACAGCCGCCGCTGCCTGGCCTTCCACACGATCGAAAACCGCGCTCCCGAACTGCCCGCCGCGATCGCCGGGGCGATGGAGGGCTGGGTGGCCGGCTGCGACATCTGCCAGGAGGTGTGCCCCTGGAACCACCAGCCCTTGGAGAGCAGCACCGATCCGGATCTGCAGCCCCGCCCCTGGCTGCTCGATCTGCAGGCCGAGGAGGCGCTGCACTGGAGCGACAGCGACTGGGATGAACGGCTGCGGGCCTCGGCCCTGCGACGCCTGAAACCCTGGATGTGGCGCCGCAATCTGCGGGCCAGCCAGGGGGGCACTGCCTAGGGTGGATGGATCTGTCCCCAAGCGATGGCACCGCGCTGGCTGCGCCCTGATTCCTCCCACGCAGGTTCCCGCCCAGCGGTGTTCTCCAAGGCTGTTCTGCTGGGTGTTCTGACGGTGGTGCTGGGCCAGGGCTTGCCCGCCCGGGCGCTGGTGCCCTACGTGTACCTTCCCCAGCGGCAGGAGCTGGAAGGCGCGGGGCTGGGAATCGCCCAGGCCGCCGCCCGGCTGCTGCGGATGGGTCAGGCCGGCGATGCGGCCCGGCTGGCGGCCCTCACCGTGCAGCTGCTCCCCGACGACCCCCGCGGCTGGGTGCTGCTGGCCGAAGCCCAGTTGCGCAGCAACCAGCTCGAACAGGCCGGGGTTTCCCTGGCCAAGGCCAAACAGCTCGATCCCCGCAACCCCGGCATCTGGTTTGCCGAGGGGTCCCTGGCCCTGCGGGGCGGCAAACCCAGCGAGGCGATCACCCTGCTGGAGCAGGGCCTGAAGTTGGACAAGGGCAACGCCGGCGCCTACTTCGACCTGGGCAACGCCCGCATCCTGCTGGGCCAGAGCGGCCAGGCCCTCGCCGCCTTTGAACGGGCCTCCTCCCTGCGCAAGGGCTTCTGGGAAGCCCTCAACAACCAGGGGCTGGTGCTGTTCGAACAGGGCAAGACCAAGGCGGCCGTGCAGCGCTGGCGCCAGGTGCTCACGATCAAACCGGATGCGGCCGAGCCGAGCCTGGCCCTGGCAGCCGGCCTGTTCGCCACGGGAAGCGAGGGCCGCCAGGAGGCCCTAGACCTGGCCAGCAAGGCACTCGACAGCGAACCCAACTACGTGCTGGAGAGCTACCAGAAGGAACAGCTGTGGGGACCGAAGCTGCGCAGCACCACCCAGGAACTGCTGCTCCTGCCTGACCTCAAGCCGGTCGTGGATCGAGCCCTGGCCAATGCCAGCCCCGAGGGCGAGAGCGGCGACGACGAGTAAGGGGCCTGGACAGCATCTGTAGGCTGAGCCCCACCTTCCCTCCCCAGATCCCAGTACCGGATGGCCGAGGAGCGTTCAGGGGAATCGATCGGACCGGGCAACGATCCGCGGAACGACCCACGGATCCAGCCGATCGCGCTGCACCAGGAGATGCAGCGCTCCTACCTCGAGTACGCCATGAGCGTGATCGTGGGACGGGCCCTGCCGGATGTGCGGGACGGCCTCAAGCCTGTGCAACGGCGCATCCTCTATGCGATGCACGAGCTGGGCCTCACCCCGGATCGCCCCTACCGCAAATGCGCCCGGGTGGTGGGCGACGTGCTCGGCAAATACCACCCCCACGGCGATCAGGCGGTCTACGACGCCCTGGTGCGTCAGGTGCAGACCTTTGCCAGCCGCCACCCCCTGCTCGACGGCCACGGCAACTTCGGCTCCGTCGACGACGATCCGCCGGCGGCGATGCGTTACACCGAAACCCGGCTGGCGCCGATCGCCAACGAGGGCATGCTCGATGAGATCGGCAACGACACGGTCGACTTCGCCCCCAACTTCGATGGCTCCCAGCAGGAGCCCACGGTGCTGCCCGCCCAGTTGCCCTTCCTGTTGCTGAATGGGTGCACCGGCATTGCCGTGGGCATGGCCACCAACATCCCGCCCCACAACCTGGGGGAGGTGGTGGATGCCCTGATCGCCCTGGTGCGCAAGCCGGATCTGAGCGACGACAAACTGCTGGAGCTGGTGCCCGGCCCCGATTTCCCCACCGGTGGGGAGGTGTTGGTGGGTCAGGGGGTGCGCGACACCTACCTGGGCGGCCGCGGCAGCATCCCGATGCGCGGGGTGGCCCACATCGAGGAGGTGCAACCCGGCAAAGGGCGACATAAACGGGGGGCCGTGGTGATCACCGAGCTGCCGTACCAGCTGAGCAAGGCCGGCTGGATCGAGAAACTCGCCGAGCAGGTGAACGAGGGCAAGATCGGTGGCATCGCCGACATCCGCGACGAGAGCGATCGGGACGGCATGCGGGTGGTGGTGGAGCTGCGCCGCGATGCCAATCCGGAAGCCGTGCTGGCCGACCTGCAGCGCCGCACCGCCCTGCAGAGCAATTTCGGCGCCATCCTGCTGGCCCTGGTGAACGGCCAGCCAGTGCAGCTGAGCCTGCGGCGCCTGCTGCAGGAGTTCCTCGAATACCGGGAACTCACCCTGATCCGCCGCACCCGCCACGCCCTCAAGCGCTGCGAAGACCGGCTCGAGGTGGTGGAGGGGCTGATCAAGGCCCTCGATGCCCTGCAGCAGGTGATCGCCCTGATCACCGCAGCCCGCGATGCCGCCAGTGCCCGGGCGGGTCTGCAGGTGCAATTCGACCTGAACGAACGCCAGGCCGATGCGGTGCTGGCCATGCCCCTGCGCCGGCTCACGGGACTGGAACAGGAAAGCCTGCGCAAGGAGGCCGCCGACCTGATCGAGGAGCGGGGACGGCTGCGGCACCTGCTCGATGACCGCGGCGTGCTGCTCGACACCCTGGTGACCGAGTTGAAGGCCCTGCGCAAGCGCTTTGCCACACCTCGGCGCACCCGGCTGGTGGAGGGCGGTGATGCCCTCGTGGCCCAGCGGGCCGCGGCCATCCGTCCCAACGCCGAGCTGCAGCGGCAGCAAGCCTTTGCCGCCCTGGCCCCGGACAGCCGCCTGCTGATCCAGGCCGATGGGGCGGTGAAAATCCTCAGCCCCCAGATGCTGGGACGGCTCCACTTCGATGCCGCCACCGATCTGGGTGAGCACCCCTCTCCCGCTCGGCTGATCCTGCCGATCAGCGACCAACCCCTGCTGCTTGCCTTCACGGTGAGCGGGCGCGTGGCCCTGTTGCGCTGGGAATTTGCCGGGCAACAACCGGGAAAGCTGGAGCGCTTCCTGCCCGACAGCCTCGAGGGGGAACAGGTGGTGCAGGTGATTCCCCTGCCCAGCCAGGGCAGCCTGGGACTGCTGAGCAGCGACGGCCGCTTCAAACGGCTGCCGGTGGAGGACTTTCAGGAGCTGTCGGGGCGGGCCACCTCGGTGCTCAAGCTGAAGGAGGGCGTCAGCCTGCGGCGGGTGGTGAGTGGCCAGGAGGGCGACACCCTGGTGGTGGCCAGCAGCACCGGCCGAATGCTGCGACTCCACCTGAACGAAGCCAACCTGCCCCTGATGGGCCGGGCGGCCCAGGGGCCGATGTTGATGCGGCTGTTGCCGGGAGAAACGGTGGTGGGAGCCGCCTGCGTCGCCGACGACGCCACAGTGGTGCTAGCCACGGCGGGCGGGCAACTGAAGCGGCTACTGGTGTCAAGCCTGCGCCCCTGCCAGCGCGGGGACATGGGCCAGATCGGCCTGCGGCTGCAACAGCGGGGCGATGCCCTGATTGATCTTCAGGGGGCGGAGTCAACCGTGATGAGCATCCTCACCAGCAAGGGCCTGAGTGGTCGGATCGACCTGGGCCAACTGCCGGCGGAAGACTGCGGCGGCATGGGCATCAGCCTCAACCTGCCGAGCGGGCAGCAGCTGCAGGACCTGGTGCCCCTGATCAGCTAACCGGGCTCTCGCAAAGCTGAATGCTCTCGCAAAACTCAATGCTCTCGCAAAACCGTGGCAGCGATGCCGGCGGGCTCCAGCATCAACTTGCTGGAACGCACCTGCTCGGCCATCTCGATCGGATAGGCCCCATCGAAACAGGCGGTGCAGAAGTGGGAGGAATTGGCCTGGGCCGCATCCACCATGCCCTGCTTGCTGAGGTAGGCCAGCGAATCCACGCCCAGGTGGGCCGAAATCTCCGCCAGGGTGAGCCGGGCGGCGATCAGCTGGTCCTGGGTGTCGGTGTCGATGCCGTAGAAGCAGGGATGGGTCACCGGCGGTGAGCTGATCCGCATGTGCACCTCGGTGGCCCCGGCATCGCGCAGGGCCTGCACCAGCTTGCGGCTGGTGGTGCCCCGCACGATCGAGTCGTCGATCACCACCACCCGTTTGCCGGCGAGCACATCGGGGAGGGGATTGAGCTTCACCCGAATGCCGGCCTCCCGCATCGCCTGGGTGGGCTGGATGAAGGTGCGGCCCACGTAGCGGTTTTTGATCAGCCCATCGCCGAAGGGGATGCCGCTGAGCTGGGAGTAGCCGATCGCCGCCGGAATGCCGGAATCGGGCACGCCGATGACGATGTCGGCCTCCACGGGGGTTTCCCGGGCAAGGGCCTCACCGATCCGCACCCGGTAGCTGTAGAGGGATTCGCCGAAAAAGCGGCTGTCGGGCCGGGCGAAGTAGATCATCTCGAACACGCACAGCTTGGCCGGCTGCTCGCACCAGCGGCTGCGGCTGGGAGCGGGATCCCCCTGGCGGAAGTGGATGATCTCGCCGGGCTCCACGTCGCCATCGAAGGCGGCGCCAATGATGTCGAGCCCGCAGGATTCACTGCTCACCACCCACTGGGCTTCGGCAGGCTCGCCGATGTGGCCGAACACCAGGGGACGGATGCCGTGACCATCCCGCAGGGCAAACAGCCCCTCCGGGGTGCCGATCACCAGGCTGAAGGCCCCGCGGCAACGTTCCGCAGCAGCCCGGATGGCCCCGTCCCAGTCGAGGCCACTGTTCACCCCCTGCTGCAAGGCAAAGGCAATCAGCTCGGAATCGGTGGTGGAGGTGAGCTCACTGGCAATGGCCGCCAGGTCGTGGCGCAACTCCCCGGCATTCACCAGGTTGCCGTTGTGGGCCAGGGCAAAGGGGCCAAGCCGGGTGTTGAGCACCACGGGCTGGGCGTTGCAGACCTTGCTGCTGCCGGTGGTGGAGTAGCGGTTGTGGCCGATGGCCAGATCGCCCGTGAGCCGCTCCAGCACGGCCTGGTCGAACACCTGGCTCACCAGGCCCATGTCCTTGTGCAGCCGCACCTTGCGATCGGCGTCAAACACGGCGATACCGGCCGATTCCTGGCCGCGGTGCTGCAGGGCGTAGAGGCCGAAATAGGTGAGGTTGGCCACCGGTTGGCCCGGCGCCAACACGGCATACACGCCGCAGGCCTCCTCAGGCTTATCGGGGCGCTGGTCCAGCTCGTGATCTGCTGCCTGAGCGTTGGGGTCCGGATGCATCACCACCACAGGCCCATCAACAATCACGGTGACAAGTCATTCTGCACCAGCGACCCCGACCCCACCGGCCCCCGTTCAAGCGGTGGGGGGCAGATCCACCCCCATGCGCCGGGGGATGGCCTGCTCGTAACAGGTGTGCAGGGCCGCGACCGCCTGCTCAATCACGACGCTGCCGGCCTGGGTGATGGTGAAGGAGGGAGCCGCCGTGACCTGGCCAATCGCTTCAGCCGGCACCGAGCCCGGCGCTGCCGCATTCGCCCGATCCAGGGCCTGCTGCCAGGCTGCCGCCTGAGCGGGCGCCACGCTCACCAGGATGCGGGCACCACCCTCGGCGAACAGCAGGCGATCGAGGCGGGCCGAACTGACCGGAAGCTCGAGGTGGGCACCGAGCCCCGAGGCCATGCAGCCCTCGGCCGCCGCCACCGCCAGGCCACCATCGCTGAGGTCGTGGGCGGAGGCCACCAGGCCCTGGGCAATGGCCTGGCGCAGGAAGGCCTGGACCGAGCGCTCCAGCGCTAGATCCACCTCGGGCGGGCGCCCCGTGACGGCTCCATGGAGCCGCTCCAGGTAGCTGCTGCCGGCCAGGCCCAGGCGCGAATCGGCGGGAGTCTCGCCTGTTTCCAAGGGCACTCCCAGCAGCCAGATTCCATCGCCCGCCTCACTCCAGGCCAGGCCGCGCACGTGCTCCAGGTTGTGGACCAGGCCCACCATGCCCACCACGGGAGTGGGGTGGATCGGTTGCATGGTGCCGTTCGGCAGGCGGGTCTCGTTGTAGAGGGAGACGTTGCCGCCGGTGACCGGCGTGTCCAGGGCGGAGCAGGCCGCCGACAGGCCGCGACAGGCCAGGGCCAGCTGCCAGTAGCCGGTGGGGGTTTCGGGGGAGGGGAAATTGAGGTTGTCGGTGATCGCCAGGGGCTCGGCCCCCACGCAGCTCAAGTTGCGGGCCGCCTCGGCCACTGCTGCCATGCCGCCGCGCTCGGGATCGAGGGCGACCCAGCGGTTGGGGCAATCCACCACCGCCGCCACCCCGCGGGTGGCCGCCACCAGGGAGCCCTCACCCTGCTGGGGACGCAGGCGCACCACGGCCGCATCAGCACCGCCCGGGAGCACCACCGTGTTGGCCTGCACCTGGTGGTCGTACTGGCGGTACACCCAGCGCTTGGAGGCGATGGTGGGATCGTCCAGAAGCGCCAGCAGGGCGTCGTTCCAGCTGAACGGCAACTGGGTGGGTAGGTCGGCCTCGCTCCAGCGCCAGTGGGCCTGGATCTCGGCCGGCGGCTCGCTGATCAGTTCGTGGTGGTTGATGGGGGTGTCATCGGCCAGGGCGCTGGCGGGCACCTCGGCGGCGACGGCACCGTGTTGGAGCACCCGCACGATGTTGTCTTGCAGCACCCGGCCCACCACGGCCGCCTGCAGGCCCCAGCGGGTGAAGCGCGCCATCAGGGCCTGCTCCGTGCCGGGCTTCACCACAAACAGCATCCGCTCCTGGGATTCGCTCAGCAGAAACTCGTAAGGAGTCATGCCGGCCTCACGAGCGGGCACCCGATCGAGATCCAGCTCGATGCCCAGGCCCCCCTTGGCGGCCATCTCCGAGCAGCTGCAGGTGAGGCCGGCGGCGCCCATGTCCTGAGCCGCCACCACATCACCGCTCTGGAAGGCCTCGAGGCAGGCCTCGATCAGGCCCTTCTCCAGAAACGGGTCACCCACCTGCACGGCAGGGCGGTCGTCGAAGGAGGCCTCGGTGAGCTCGGCCGAGGCAAAGCTGGCGCCGCCCATGCCATCGCGGCCGGTGGTGCTGCCCACGTACACCACGGGATAGCCCACGCCCTCGGCACCGGAGCAGACGATCTCGTCGGTTTCCATCAGCCCCAGGGCCATGGCGTTCACCAAGGGGTTGCCGGAGTAGCTGGGGTCGAAGGCCACCTCACCGCCCACGGTGGGCACCCCCACGCAGTTGCCGTAGTGGGCGATGCCGGCCACCACACCTTCCATCAGGCCCACGTTGCGCTCGTCCTCCAGGGGACCGAAGCGCAGGGCATTGAGCAGAGCAATGGGCCGGGCGCCCATGGTGAAGATGTCGCGCAGGATGCCACCCACGCCCGTGGCCGCTCCCTGGAACGGTTCCACCGCCGAGGGGTGGTTGTGGCTCTCGATCTTGAAGGCGAGGCGCTGGCCTTCACCCAGATCCACCACACCGGCGTTCTCACCGGGACCCACCAGGATGCGGGGGCCGGTGGTGGGGAAGCCCTGCAGCAGAGGCCGCGAGTTGCGGTAACAACAGTGCTCCGACCACATCACCCCGAACATGCCCAGCTCAGCCCGGTTGGGGGCGCGGCCGAGGCGGCGGCAGATCTCGTCGTAATCGGCCTGGCTGAGGTTCTCCTTCTTCAGCGCCTCGGGCACCGAATAGTCGGGGGGGGCGAACTCTGAAGCAGCAACCACGGACGACTGGGCAAGATCACTCCAGTCTTGCCGAGCGCCTCACCGGGGGCTCAGAACCAGGGATCCTCGTCGTTGGGCGGTGGTGCGGACCGGCGCTGACGAGGGCTGTCTTCGGCTGGCGACTCGGGAAAGGACTCCGGCCACTGGTCCCAAGCGTCGGTTTCATTCCAGCGACGGGGCTCGGGGTCCGGCCGATCCGGCCAATCCGGACGGGATTCACCCTGCCAGGGCGGCTCCTCCAGCCAGCCCTCGAGCCGCTCCTCAAAACGGCTACCGGCCTCCTGAACCTGATCCCGCCAGCGCCGCGACCGGCGCAGAAACTCCTGACGCACGCTGGCCCGGGCCAGGGGCAACTCATCCAGGCTGGCCAGGGCGGTGAACACCTGGCCGGGCTGCTGATCCACCAGCCGATCCAAACTCAAACGCCAGCGACTGCTCCCGGGCAGCCGCGGATCACTGCGGCTCACCAGGTAGTGCAGGATCCTGCCGGTGCGCAGCTCGATGGCGGCATCGGCCAGGGTGCCGATCAGCTGCTGCTGGCGGTCGAGCACCGCGGCATCGATCAGGCTGGGCAGGCGATCCACCACGGCTTGATCGGTTTCGGCCGGCGGGCCCTGGGCCAACACCTCCTGCTCGGTGAGCCCCCGCAACTGGTTGAGACGCCACACCAACCGGCGGGATCCGAAGGCCGAAGGCTTGGACACCCAGCCCAGCACCCGGTGCACGGGGGGATGCATCCACACCTGCAGCCCAGCGCCATGGTCGAGCCCCTGATCGCAGCGCACATGCCGGCGCAGCAGCTCACTCAGCAGCAACTGCTCCGGGAAAGCGGCCACCGTCAGCTGCGGATCTGAACGGGCATCACCAGATAGGTGAACTGGGCCCCATCGGCGGGGGTGAGGATCGCCGGGGTGGTGGGGGCGTTGCACTGCAACAGCACCACGTCGCAGGCCATGGCCTTGAGCCCATCGAGCAGGTAGCGCACGTTGAAGGCAATTTGGATGGCGTCGCCCTCAATGGTGGCCGCCAGGGCTTCCGAGCCACTCCCCACATCCTGGGCATCTGCCTGGATCACCAACTGGCCCGTGGCCGGTTCGGCACTGAGCTTGACCACGTTGTTGTGCTGGTCCGCCAGCACCGCCACCCGCTCCAGACCCGACACAAAGGCCCGGCGATCCAGGCTGATCGTGCGGCTGAAGGTCTCAGGGATGAGTTGCCGGTAGTTGGGATAGGTGCCGTCCAGGCTGCGGCTGGTGAGCACCTGGTCGGCCCAGAGAAACACCACCTGACCGCGGTCGCAGAACAGGCTGAGGGGTTCGTCCAACTGGCGACCGGAGAGCAGCCGTTCCAACTCCCGCAGGGAGCGGGCCGGCACGGTGACGGCAAAGGGCTCTCCGTCAGCGGCGGCGGTGGGGTCGCTGGCATGGGCGAGACACAGCACGGCCAGGCGATGGCCATCGGTGGCGGCGCATTCGAGCCCGGCCGGATCGAGGCGCAGATGCACGCCGGTGAGGAGCTGCTTGGCCTCATCGCCACTGCTGGCAAACAGGGTGGCCCGCAGGCCCTTCACCAGGGCATCGGCTTCCAGGCGAATCGGCGTGCCGCTTTGAACCAGGGGCAGGTCGGGGAAATCCTCCGCGGGCATCCCCCGCATTTGGTAGCTGCCGGAGAGGCTGGTGAGCTCCACCTGTTCAGCCCCTTCGGCGCAGGCGAGGGTGATGGGGCTGTCACTCGAGAGGCGGGAGACGATTTCGCCGAACAGACGGGCAGGAAGGGTGATCGCTCCGCTGGTTTCCACGCTGGCCGGCAGGCTGGTTTGGATGCCGAGGCTGAGATCAAAGCCGGTGAGACTCAACCGGCCGGTGCCGGCATCGGCGGTGAGCAGCACGTTCGCCAACACCGGATGGGTGGGGCGGCTGGCCACGGCCCGGCTGACCAGCTGCAGGCTGGTGCTGAGTTCGGACTGGGAACAGACCAGCTTCATGGCGTTCGGGCTGGCAGGCCTGACGGCTGCACGGAAGGTGCCCCCAAGCTTCCACAGGCGGACTGATTGCGCAACGCCGGTGAACCGTCCCCCAGGCCCTGTTCAAATCGTGGATTAAAGGATTTCAAGAGAAGAAAACAAACCGTCGTCGCAGGGGCTGGGGGAATCGGGGAAAACCTTCAGAAATCCAGTCATAACCGGATTTCTCTGGTTTGGTTGTCTGGGGTTTTGTCGAGGCACCCTGGGGTGAGGGGGCCGTTTTCCGCTCTTTCCAGCCCATGGGGAAAACCAAAAGGGTTGGTCGAGGCCAGGGCTGGGGATCCTGTCCCCCGAGTTGCCTCGGTTTTCCCCAGGCTTCCGGCAGACGCTTTGCCAATTGGTTGGCGTCGCCGAGTGGATTAGAAGCCCATCACGGCAGCCACTTTTGCCGTATCCGCTTCCAGGCCCGTGTGGAAGCGGGCGTCGTTGTGTTCGATGGCGGTGGTGGGGTCTTTGAGGCCATTGCCGGTGAGCACGCACACCACGGTGGCTCCGGCTGGCACCTCCTCCCGCCGTTTCAACAGACCGGCCACGGAGGCGGCGCTGGCCGGCTCACAGAACACCCCTTCACCGGACCCCAGCAGCTTGTAGGCGTCAATGATTTCGGCGTCGGTCACAGCCATGAAGTCGCCACCGCTCTCCCGGCGCACATTCAGGGCTTTGTCCCGGTTCACCGGGTTGCCGATGCGGATGGCGGTGGCGATGGTGTCGGGCTGCTCGACTGTGTGGCCCAGCACCAGGGGGGCTGATCCGGCGGCCTGGAACCCCATCATCCGCGGCAGTCGGCGGCAGTGCCCAGCAGCCTTGTACTCGTTGAACCCCATCCAGTAGGCGCTGATGTTGCCGGCGTTGCCGACGGGAATGCACAGCCAGTCGGGGGCTTCGCCCAGGGCATCCACCACCTCGAACGCCGCTGTTTTCTGGCCCTGCAGCCGGTAGGGATTCACCGAATTCACCAGGGTGATCGGGTACTGGTTGGCCACGTCCTGCACGATGGCCAGGGCCCGGTCGAAGTTGCCCTGGATGGCGATCACCTCCGCTCCATAGAGCAGGGCCTGGGCCAGCTTCCCCTGGGCCACGTAGCCATCTGGGATCAGCACGAAGGCCCGCATGCCACCCCGGCGGGCATAGGCGGCGGCAGCGGCGGAGGTGTTGCCGGTGCTGGCACAGATCACCGCTTCCGAGCCCGCTTCCTTGGCCTTGGAAATCGCCATGGTCATCCCCCGGTCTTTGAAGGAGCCGGTGGGGTTGAGCCCGTCGTATTTGAGAAACACCTTCACGCCCTTGCCGATTCGCTCGGCGATCACCGGCGCCGGAATCAGGGGGGTGGCTCCCTCGTGCAGGGTGATCACCGGGGTCTGGTTGGACACCGGCAACCAGCGCCGGTAGGCCTCAATCAGGCCGGGCCAGTCCTGCATCGTCGGACGGGCACCGAACGGACCCTTGCTCAGACGCCTCAGGGATTGAAGCAAGGGCACAGGTGGCTGCGGTGGCTGGGGCGAATCTACGGCGCGGCTTTGGGGCTGTCGCCGCGCAGGCCATCCAGGGGCGATTCGGAGAAGAAGCGCACCAGTTCTGTGATGGAACTGGCCTTGCTCATCAGGCCCATCAGAGCCGGGATGCTCACTTCCAGCTCCCGGGTGGGATAGGCCCGCAGGAAGGACAGGGCTGAGATCGACCCGTTGCCTTCCACCACCCCCAGCACCATGGCCGAGCGCAGCGCCGGAATCCCCACCTGGGAGGCCTGCAACGGGTAGACGATTGTGGCCACGCGCTGCAGGATCGCCTCGCCAATCCGGGTGTTCAGCAGCCTGCTCACCAGCGTCACGGGTAGGGCGATGGATTGGTTCAGAAGCTTGCCGATCTCGGCGGGGTTTTGGTTGCTGAAACGCAGCACATCGGCCAGGAGACCCTGGGCCTGGCCGGTCTGGGCCAGGTGCTCGAGGTCAGCCACGGCGATCGAGCGCCGAAAGGCCCCACTGACGAACACCAGGTTTTCGGCCGCCGTCGCCCGGGGTGGTGCCACCGCCACGGGGCTCAACAAGCCGAAGCCCAGCGCGGTGGCGGCCAGGGCCTGGCCAAGGGCCTGAGGGGTGCGCATGCGCCGGAATCTGTGCATGGACTCCAGCCTAGGGCTGCTTTCTGCCGGCTCAGGCGGGTACGAGCACATCGCGCACCAGGCGCACCACACTGCGTTCGGCCAGCCCCTTGGCCAGTTGCATTCCCATCTGGCGCAGTTCCGGTTCCCCCAGGAGTCGGGGCAGGCGCCGCACCAGCATCTGGGGTTCGAAGCCCGGCAGGGCTTGCAGGATGCCGAGTAACTGGCGCACCGGCTCCAGGTCGAGCAGGGGTTCGTTCGCATCACTGAGGCGGTGACGCCGCAGTCCGGGGGGCTGGAGCCGTTCCGGCAGCCGTTTGCCGATCCGCAGGGTGGTCTGCCAGGCGAGGGCATCCATGCGGGCCACCATGGCGTCCACCAGCTGCTGGCGCAGCAGGCCGCCGTTGGGGGAGAACAGGAAGCTGAGCACCTGGTCGAGCAGTCCCTCCAGATCCAGTTGGGCGCCCTGGGAGGCGCTGGCGATCAGGTTGTCGAGCCGCTGCCAGCGGAAGATGTCGCCATCGAACAGCATCTCCTTGAGGCTCTGGCGCAAACCGGGATCCGGATCTTCCATCAGCCGGCGGGCGAAGTAGGGATAGGCGGCGCCGAGGATCTTGAACTCGGGATCCACGCTCAGGGCGATGCCTTCGAGGGTCACCAGGGAGCGGATGATCAGGGCGTAATAGGGCGGAACCCGGAACGGGAAGCGATACATCACGCCGGAGAGGTCGTCGGTGACGGCCTTGAAGTCCATGCGGCTGACGCCCTGCTCGATCGCCTGGCCGAACACCTTTTCAAAGGCCGGCACGATCGGCTCGAGGTTCACGTCCTCGGCGAGGAAACCGAGGCTCACAAAGTCTTTGCTGAGCTTGCCGAAGCTGCGGTTCACCAGGTGCACCACCGCCTGGATCAGACCGGTACGCGATTCCCGACTCACCTCGCTCATCATGCCGAAATCCAGGTAGGCGAGGCGACCGTCTGAGAGGGCCAGCAGGTTGCCCGGGTGGGGATCGGCGTGGAAGAAGCCGTGTTCGAGCAGTTGCTGCAGGCTGCAGTTCACGCCCACCGTCACCATGTCGTCGGGATCGACGCCGATGCTGCGCACGGCCTCGAGGTTGGTGAGTTTGACGCCCTCGATCCACTCCATGGTCAGCACCCGGCGGCTGGTGGCCTGGTGGTAGATGCGGGGAACGGCGATGCGGGGGTTGTGGGCGTGCAGTTCGGCGAAGCGCTCGGCGTTGGCCGCTTCGTTGCAGTAGTCCATCTCCTCGAACACCCGTTTGCCCAGCTCGTCGATCAGGGCCACCAGATCGCTGCGGATCAGGCCCACGTTCTGGTTGAGCCAGGCGGCGATGTTGCGCACGATGTAGAGGTCGAGCGTGATCTGCTCCCGCAGACCCGGCCGCTGCACCTTCACGGCCACCGCTTGCCCGCCCTTCAGCACCCCCTTGTGCACCTGGCCCAGGGAGGCGGCGGAGATCGGTTCGGCGTCGAGCTGTTCGTAGATGGCCAGCACCGGAGCGCCCAGGTCTTCCTCGATGCAGGCCATGGCCAGGGCCGAATCGAAGCCGGGGAGCTGGTCCTGCAGTTGGGCCAGTTCTTCCAGCAGCAGGGGCGGCACGATGTCGGGCCGGGTGGAGAGGGCCTGGCCGGCCTTGATGAAGGCGGGGCCGAGGGAGGCCACCAGATCGGCAGCTTCCTTGGCCCGGGCCCGGGCCCGATCGGAGGTTTTCAATTGGCCGGTGAGCCAGTCGAAGCCCACCCCCAGCAGGTAGAGGCCAATGGGCACCAAGGTTTGCCAGAGGCGCCGGATCAGCCGTTGGGGGTGGCCGGCGTAGATGCGGGTGATGGCAGCCGGGTCGTAGCTCAGCAGGCCTGACGCCTCGATGAAATCGCTGAGGTCGCGGTTGGAGCTCTGCTCTGAGGGAGGCTGAGCCGCAGATTCCTGATCACTCCCAGATTCTGTACAACCTGTACGGAATTCAGGAGACGGCTGGGTGGGTGTGTCTCGCGTCTCCTCACCGATCACCGCCTCTTCGGGCGTCAGGGGGGCTGGAGGCTCTGGAGGGGCGCTCACCATGCCGCGGGCCACGGGGCCGATTGGAAGTTCTCCCCTTCTAAACGAAAGACACAGCCGCTACGGTCGGCTCTTACACCCGATGGCCGCCGAGCGCCACCCGCCGCGCCTGTGCTGACTGGACTGCGCCTCAGCAACATCGCCCTGATCGAGCGGCTGGAGCTGAGCTTCCGCGAGGGCTTCACCGTGCTCACCGGCGAGACCGGTGCCGGTAAATCGATCCTGCTCGATGCCCTCGATGCCCTGCTGGGTGGGGCCCAGGGCAGTGCGGGCGCCCGCTTGCTGCGCCGGGGCGCCGAGCGCGGCGCGATTGAGGCCAGTTTCAGCCTGTCTCCGCCCCTCCAAGCCTGGTTGCAGCAGCAGGATCTCGACCTAGATGAGGAGGAACTGCTGCTCAGCCGCGAGTGGCGCCTCAGTGAGGAGCGCCTCACCAGCCGCAACCGGCTGAATGGGGTGGTGGTGAGCCGTGCCCAGATCCAGGAGCTGCGGCCCCTGCTGCTCGATCTCACCGTGCAGGGTCAGACCCAGCAGCTCGCCCGGCCGGGTCAACAGCGGCGCTGGCTGGATCGCTTTGCGGGGGAAACCCTCCAGCCCCTGCTGGAGCCGGTGGCGGCGGCCTGGCGTGATTGGAAACAGGTGGCGGCAAGCCTGGAGCAGGCCCGCGCCGACTGGGACCAGCTGCAGCAACGCCGCGCCGAGCAGGAGCGGTTGCTCATGGAACTGGAGGCGGCCCAGCTGGAGGATCCCCTCGAGCGGCAGCGGCTGCAGGCGGAGGAAAACCGTCTGGCCCATGGGGTGCGGCTGCAGGAGGGGGTGATGGTGCTGTTGGGCCGGTTGGTGGAGGGCGCCGAGCAGGCTCCTTCGGTGCTCGATCACCTGGCGGCCTGTGAACAGGAGCTGGTGCAGATGGAAGCCCTCGATGGCGGTGTCGCCGCCCTGCGCAGTGGCTGCACCGATGGTTTGGCGGCCCTGCAGGATCTGGTGCGCGACCTCGAGCGCTATGGCGCCGCCCTTGAGAGTGATCCCGAAAGTCTCGATGCCCTGCAGGAGCGCATGGCCCAGCTGCGGGCCCTGGAGCGGCGTCACGGCCAGGACCTGGCTGCGCTGATTGCGCTGCGGGATCGCCTCCAGGAGCAGCTGGCCCCCGGGGGCGGGGAGGCGTCGTTGGAGGCGCTGGAGCGGGCTGAGCAGGTGGGGCGTCAGGTGCGCGACCAGGCCAATGGTCGGCTCACGGCGGCCCGGGAGGTGGCGGCCCGGCAGTTGGAGCAGCAGTTGATGGCGGCCCTGCGGCCGATGGGCCTGGCCAACGTGCGCTTTGCGGTGGCGATCACGCCGGCGCCGCCGGGGGAGGAGGGGGCCGATGCGGTGCAGTTTCAGTTTTCCGCCAACCCCGGCGTGCCCCTAGCCCCCCTGGCGGAGGTGGCCTCTGGAGGCGAGATGAGCCGGTTTTTGCTGGCCCTGAAAACCTGCCTGGCCGCCGCCGATTCCCACGTCACCCTGCTGTTCGATGAGATCGATACGGGCGTCAGCGGCCGGGTGAGCGGCGCCATGGCCGAGCTGCTCCAGCGCCTGGCCCAGCAGCGCCAGGTGTTCTGCGTCACCCACCAGCCCCTGGTGGCCGCGGCGGCCGACCACCACTTCCGGGTGTCGAAGCAGGTGGTGGAGGGCACCACCCACACGCGGGTGTCCCACCTGCGGGACACTCAGGCCCGCCAGGCGGAGCTGGCCGAACTGGCCGGGGGCGACTCGGGTGAGGCCCGCAGCTATGCCGCCAGCCTGTTGGACCAGCACGGTCGCTAGAACCGCCGCAGGTTTGCTGCTGCAGCTCCATGGCCCCATCCCAGGCCGTTGCCGTTCCGGCCCGCTGGAGTGGCGAGGCCATGCCGGACCAGAGCGGTCGGCTGGCCCTGATCACCGGCGCCAACAGTGGCCTGGGCCTGGAGAGTGCCCGCGCCCTGCTGGCCCGGGGGGCCACGGTGCTGCTGGCCTGCCGCAGCCTGGAGCGGGCGGAAGCGGCCCGCCAGGCCCTGCTCGCTGGCGCCGGCGCCCCTGGCAGCGCCGCGGGCGGGATCGAGCTGTTGGAGCTCGACCTGGCCGACCTGGACAGCGTGGTGCGGGCTGCCGCCAGCGTGGCCGAGCGCTTTGGGCGCCTGGATCTGCTGCTCAACAACGCCGGTGTGATGGCGCCGCCCCGCCAGCTCACCCGTCAGGGATTTGAGCTGCAGTTCGGCGTCAACCATCTGGGCCACTTCGCCCTCACCCGGTTGCTGCTGCCCCTGCTGCAGGCCAGCGCCGGGGCGCGGCTGGTGCAGGTGACCTCCGGGGCCCAGTATTTCGGCCGCTTGAACTTTGAGGATCTGCAGGGGGAGCGCCGCTACGACCGCTGGGCCGCCTATGGCCAGAGCAAGTTGGCCAACGTGGTGTTCGCCCATGAACTCCAGCGCCGCTACCCCGGGTTGCTGTCAGCGGCAGCCCATCCGGGCCTGGCCCGCACCAACCTTCAGTCCGCCTCGATTGCCGCCAGCGGTGCCCGCTACGAGGGGGTGGTGTATCGGCTGCTGGATCCCCTCTGCCAGAGCGCTGCCCAGGGGGCCCTGCCCCAGCTGTTTGCCGCCACTGCGGCGGAGGTGGAGCCTGCCGGTCACTACGGCCCCAGCCAATTTGGAGGGATGCGGGGTTGGCCGGCTGCGGTGCGGCCGGCACCGGCGGCCCTCGATCCAGCCCAGGGGCAGCGTCTCTGGCAGGTGAGCGAGGAGCTGTGCCGCCAGGCCTGTGCGGCCTTCGCCCCTGAGCCCTAGCGGAGATCCGTAGACTCCTCTGTTCCCGAGCCGTCTGGATGCCCCGCGCCAAGAGCTCTGCTGCCGACAGCTCTGCTACCAACGGTGCAGCCGCCAGCAGAACCCTCGCCCAGACCGTTCACGAAAAGGCCCTCGACCCCAGCCGGGTGCTCAGCGGCGGCTCCCTGGAGGACGTGATCCGGGTGCGGGGCGCCCGCCAACACAACCTCAAGAACGTCGATCTGACGATTCCCCGCAACCGGTTGGTGGTGTTCACCGGGGTGAGCGGCAGCGGCAAGAGCTCCCTGGCCTTCGACACGATCTTTGCCGAGGGCCAGCGCCGCTACGTGGAGAGCCTGTCGGCCTACGCGCGCCAGTTCCTGGGCCAGGTGGACAAGCCTGATGTGGACGCGATCGAGGGGCTGTCGCCGGCGATTTCGATCGACCAGAAATCGACCAGCCACAACCCCCGCTCCACCGTGGGCACGGTGACGGAGATCCAGGACTACCTGCGGCTGCTGTTCGGCCGCGCCGGCGAACCCCACTGCCCCCAGTGCGACCGCTCGATCCGGCCCCAAACCATCGACGAGATGGTGGACCAGATCCTGGCCCTGCCCGAGGGCACCCGCTACCAGCTGCTGGCGCCGGTTGTGCGGGGCAAGAAGGGCACCCACGTGAAGCTGCTGGGGGGCCTGGTGGCCGAAGGCTTCGCGCGGGTGCGGATCAACGGCGAGGTGCGCGAGCTGGCCGACAACATCGAGCTCGACAAAAACCACGCCCACAACATCGAGGTGGTGGTGGACCGGCTGGTGGCCCGCGAGGGCGTGCAGGAGCGGCTCACCGATTCGCTGCGCACCGCCCTCAAGCGCGGCGACGGCCTGGCCCTGGTGGAGGTGGTGCCCAAGGCGGGGGAGGAGCTGCCGGAGGGGGTGGAGCAGGAGCGGCTGTATTCGGAGAACTTCGCCTGCCCGGTGCACGGCGCCGTGATGGAGGAGCTCTCGCCGCGGCTGTTTTCCTTCAACAGCCCCTATGGCGCCTGCGCCGACTGCCACGGCATCGGCCACCTGCGCAAGTTCACCGCCGAGCGGGTGGTGCCCGATCCCAGCCTGCCGGTGTATGCGGCGATCGCCCCCTGGGCCGACAAGGACAACTCCTATTACTTCTCCCTGCTCTATTCGGTGGGGGAAGCGTTCAAGTTTGAGATCAAGACGCCCTGGAACCAGCTCACTGACGAGCAGCGCGATGTGCTGCTCAACGGCAGCCGCGAGCCCATCCTGATCCAGGCCGACAGCCGCTACCGCAAGAGCGCCGGCTACGAGCGGCCGTTTGAGGGGATCCTGCCGATCCTGGAGCGCCAGCTGCGCGACGCCAGCGGCGAATCGGTGCGCCAGAAGCTGGAGAAGTATCTGGAGCTGGTGCCCTGCGCCACCTGCAAGGGGTTGCGGTTGCGGCCGGAGGCCCTTGCGGTGCGGGTGGGCCCTTACGCGATCCACGAACTCACGGCTGTGAGCGTGGGTGAGACCCTGCGGCGGATCGAATCGCTGATGGGGGTGGGGGAGAGCGAAGGGGCCGAACCCTTGCTGACACCGCGCCAGATCCAGATCGGCGATCTGGTGCTGCGGGAAATCCGGCTGCGCCTGAAATTCCTGCTGGATGTGGGGCTGGATTACCTCAGCCTGGATCGCCCGGCGATGACGCTCAGCGGCGGCGAGGCCCAGCGAATCCGGCTGGCCACCCAGATCGGCGCGGGCTTAACGGGGGTGCTGTATGTGCTCGATGAGCCGAGCATCGGCCTGCACCAGCGCGACAACGACCGGCTGCTCAACACCCTGTTGAAACTGCGGGATCTGGGCAACACCCTGATCGTGGTGGAGCACGACGAAGACACGATTCGGGCGGCCGACCACCTGGTGGACATCGGCCCCGGAGCGGGCGTGCATGGCGGCCACATCGTGGCCGAAGGCAGCCTGGCCAATCTGCTGGCGGCGGAGGATTCGCTCACCGGGGCCTATCTCAGTGGTCGCCGGGCGATTCCCACCCCGGCGGAGCGCCGCAGCAGCGGCACCCGGCGCATCACCCTGGTGGATTGCGGCCGCAACAACCTCTCGGGCTTCACTGTGGAGATTCCACTGGGCCGGCTGGTGTGCGTCACCGGTGTGAGCGGCAGCGGCAAGAGCACGCTGGTGAATGAGCTGCTGCATCCGGCCCTGGAGCACCAGCTGGGCCTGAAGGTGCCCTTCCCCACGGGGCTGGGCGAGCTGCGGGGGATCAAGGCGATCGACAAGGTGATCGTGATCGACCAATCGCCGATTGGCCGCACCCCCCGCTCCAACCCCGCCACCTACACGGGCGCCTTCGATCCGATCCGCCAGGTGTTTGCCGCCACGGTGGAGGCCAAGGCCCGGGGCTATCAGGTGGGCCAGTTCAGCTTCAACGTGAAGGGTGGGCGATGCGAGGCCTGCAGCGGCCAGGGGGTGAACGTGATTGAGATGAACTTCCTGCCCGATGTGTACGTGCAGTGCGATGTGTGCAAGGGGGCCCGCTACAACCGCGAAACCCTGCAGGTGACCTACAAGGGCCACACCATCGCCGATGTGTTGGAGATGACGGTGGAGCAGGCCGCCGATGTGTTTTCGGCCATTCCCCAGGCTGCGGATCGGCTACGCACCCTGGTGGATGTGGGCCTGGGTTACGTGAAGCTCGGCCAGCCGGCGCCCACCCTTTCCGGTGGTGAGGCCCAGCGGGTGAAGCTGGCCACCGAACTCTCCAAGCGCGCCACCGGCAAAACCCTCTATCTGATCGACGAACCCACCACCGGCCTCAGCTTCTACGACGTGCACAAGCTGATGGATGTGATGCAACGTCTCGTCGACAAGGGCAACTCGATCTTGGTGATCGAGCACAACCTCGATGTGATCCGTTGTGCCGATTGGATCGTGGATCTCGGCCCAGAAGGGGGAGACAAGGGAGGAGAGATCGTGGTCACGGGCACCCCAGAGGAGGTTGCCGTCCATCCCACCAGTCACACGGGCCGGTATCTCAAGCAGGTGCTGGAGCAGCATCCTCCTGAGGTGGTGGTGGGTTGAAGAGGGAGATCCTGGAAAGGATTTCGGGGAATCGGGGTGAGTGGGGTGAAGGGGGAGGTGGCTTGGGTTTTGGCTTGAGGGGAGTGGGTCGGTTCTGGTGTGGAGGCAGGGAACTCACACCAGATCTGGTGTGCGGTGCCCCTGGGGGACTGACTGGGTTCTTATGCGGTTACTGCATATCCCTGGAGTCCGTCTTGGAGGAAGGCGTTTAGATCCCAGTACAGGACCCCTATCACACGGATCTAAGGGTGGCATGAGCACTCTCACCTAATTTCTAAGGTCCGAGATCCTTAAGAAAGGGTAGAGTTGCTGGCAATACTTTGTCACAGCAGCA
>NZ_JACJRT010000007.1 GCF_014697415.1 Cyanobium sp. FACHB-13342
TCGGGCTGCACCTGCTGGATGATCCGAATCAGGTTGGTGCTGTCCGTCAGGTCGCCGTAGTGCAGCAGGAGGCGCGGGTCGCTCTCGTGGGGATCCTGGTAGAGGTGATCGATGCGAGCGGTGTTGAAGCTGCTGGCGCGGCGCTTGATGCCGTGCACCGTGTAGCCCTTCTCCAGCAGCAGTTCCGCCAGGTAGCTGCCGTCTTGCCCGGTGATGCCGGTGATCAGGGCGACACGCCCTTTGCAGTCAACGAACGTGGGGCTGAGGGTCATCGGCTGGGGGAAGAGGCTTGAGTGGAAACAGTGGTGTCGTTGGCGATGCCAAGTCGCTCAAAAACAGCCTTTGAGGTTCTGTACAGGCTGTACGGAAGTCTGGACAGTGCTTGGAGAAGTGATGGTGGTGCTCATCGCAGCGCCATCGGTAGAAGACGAGAAACGCTTGGCGGCTCAGTGGAGCAACCCCATATCCTCCGATGTGGTGGATGACCGGTCAGCGATAGACCTCGCGACGATGGCCGACGCGCACCACCAAGATCATCAGTTCGCTGCGCTGCCATTCGTAGACGACGCGGTAGCGCCCTACACGCAACCGCCGCAGTCCCTCAAATTCACCCTTGAGTGAAGAGCCGGCGGCTGGGGTGTCGCAGAGCAGGTCGATGGCCTCAACCACCCGCAGCCGGTCAGCTTTCGGCAGCGCGGCCAACGCCTTCGCCGCAGAACGGCTCTTGCTCAGCGACCAGCATCCGCAGCGAACAGCGCATTTCGAACCTCAAGCCAGTCGAGCACAGGGTCGGCAGGGTCCTTCAAGGCTGCCACCCCGGAGCGCAAATCCTCGATGTCGTCGAGGTAGTACTCGATGGCCTGGCGAATGATGTCGGCCCGGCAGCGGTTGAGCTGCTGGGCCGCTGCATCAAGCTCGGCGCCGCGGGTGTCGGGGAGGCGGGCCGTGACTTGAACCATGGGAGTCACTGCGAGATCGCGGAGATGTCAATGACATTTTTCTAGGCTGCGGCCCCAGGCATCAGGCCTTGATCAGCTGGAACGGCTCTTGGTGCACCGAGGCCCCTCCAGGCTGGCAGGGTGTGCGCCAACTACGTCGAACCGGATCCGGCGGACGTGGCTTTACGGATAATTAGTCGCACTTTTCGACTAAAACGCTGTGTGAAGGGGAGGAATCCTCAACCCTCTCGCCTCAGCACAACAAAGATCGCACAGCGAAGCCCTCAACTCCAGGATGCAGAAAACGCATAATTTGCAGATTTGAAGCTTTGCCTTGGCCGCTTCCAGTGCGTCCAGCGGCCACTCCGCTGCAGATCAGCACGCTCCGGGGCGGTAGGGTCGCTCCAGGAAATTTTCCATCCCGGTGCAACCGTTGCGACGACGAGTTTGGTGGGTGGGCACGGCCGTGGCATTGGCCGTTCTGGGCCTACAACCCAGCCTAGCCAACACCCCATCAAACCCGGCAGCCGCCAGTCGCAGCCGGGTCGTCTACGACAGCTACATCCTCGGCCCGGGCGACACCCTGCAGATCGAGCTGCTCGACATCCCCGAGCTCAGCGGCACGGTGTCGATCGGCCCCGACGGCACCCTCTATCTGCCCCGCCTGCGTGCTCTCTACGTGGAAGGGCTCACGGTGGAGGAGCTGCGCTACTTCCTCACCGAGCAGTTCAAGCGCTACGTGCGCCAGCCCGAGATCTACATCCGCCCGGTGGGCTACCGCCCGATTCGCATCTACGTGGGCGGAGAGGTGAAGCGGCCGGGCTATTACACCCTGAGTGGCGTGCAAGCCACTACGGAAGACCTCACAGATCCCAACACCACCCCTGAGGTGGCCAGCGGCTCGGCAGCCCTGGGACAGGGACTCACCACCCGCAAGAGCAGCAGCGCCGGCGGCAGCAGCTCCGCCACCCTGTTCCCCACCGTGTTCGACGCGATCCGCACCGCCCAAGGGATCACCCCCTACTCCAACCTGGCCGAGGTGCAAGTCACCCGGCGCCAGCCCGTGAGTGCCGGCGGCGGCAAGATCCGCACCCAGCTCAACTTCCTCACCTTGATCACCGAGGGGGATGAATCCCAGAACATCCGCCTCTTTGACGGCGACGTGGTGAGCGTGGCCAAGAGCCCCGTGGTGCTGCGCGAGCAGGTGCTCAAAGCCGGGCAAACCAACCTCAGCCCCCAGTTCATCCAGGTGTACGTGAGTGGCCGGGTGAAGACCCCCGGCGGCGTCACCCTGCCCCAGGGCTCCGCCCTCAACCAGGCCCTCAACCTCGCCGGCGGTCCTTCCCTGCTGCGCGGCAAGGTGGAATTCATCCGCTTCACCCGCGAAGGCGAACTGGATCGCCGCCTGTTCACCTACAACCCCAACGCCGCTAGCGATTCGACGGCCAATCCCATCCTGATGGCCGGCGACATCATCCGCGTGCAGGATTCGGCCCTCTCCGCCAGCATCAGCGTGATGAACGAGCTCACCGGCCCCTTCGTGGGGGTGTACTCGGTGTACAGCCTGTTCCGCTGATGAGCCCCTCCCTGCCCCAGGCTCAGCCCCACCCTGCGCCGGCCGACGACGAGATCGACCTTGGCCAGCTGGCTGCCTCCCTGCGCCGCCGCTGGCGCCTGATTGCCCAGGTGGCCGGCGGCACCCTGCTGCTCTCCGCCGCTGTCACCCTGCTGCAAAAGCCGGTGTGGGAAGGGGAGTTCCAGATCGTGCTGGCCAGTAGCGAAGGCTCCGGCGGCAAGCTGGCCCAGCTCGCGGCCGCGAATCCCATGCTGGCCGGGCTGGCGGGCCTCGGCAGCAGCGGTGGCAAAGACAGCCTCGAAACCGAAGTGAAGGTGCTGGAGAGCCCTTCGGTACTCAAGCCGGTGTTCGACTTCGTCAAAACCAGCAAGCTGCGCGCCGGTGAAAACGTGGACCGCCTGCGCTATGCCGACTGGCTCAAGGACAACCTCGAGATCAAGCTGGAAAAGGGCACGTCCGTGCTCAACATCGCCTACCGCGACTCCGACCAGGCCTTAATCCTGCCGGTGATTGAGCGCATCTCCAAGGCCTACCAGGACTACTCCGGCCGGGATCGCCGCCGCGACATTGCCAACGCGGTGACCTACCTCCAAGGACGGATCACCGTTCTCGCCCCCAAGGCGGAGGCCTCCATGCGCCAGGCCCAAGCCTTCGCTCTGGCCAACGGACTGGGCCTTCAGGACGGCCTGCCCGCCGCCAGCGCTGAGATGGCCGGTGGCGGCGGCGGATCATCAGCAGGCACCGGTGGCTCCGTGGAGGCCAGTCGCATGGCCGCCCAGGCCCAGGTCATCGCCCTGCGCCAGCAACTCACCAACGCCAAAGCGGCCGGCAGCGCCGTGCTCTTCCAGGCTCCCCAGCTGGAGGCCAACAAGGAGCTCTACACGCGCTACCAGGATGTGGAGGCTGATCTGGCTGAAAAACGCAGCCGGCTCAAGGAGGGCGACCCCATCATCCGTGCCCTGCTGCGCGAACAGGCGGCCCTGGCCAGCACCTTGAATCGCGAAACGATTGCCCTGCTGCAAGGCCAGCTGGCCACCGCCGAGGCCCGCCTGCAATCCGCCTCCCGGCCCAAAGACGTGGTGCTGCAGCATCGCCAGCTGGTGCGCCAAGCCCTGCGCGAAGAGAAGACTCTCACTGAACTGGAAAACCAGCTGCAGTTGGCCTCCCTGGAGCAGGCCAAGCAAACCGAACCCTGGGAGTTGATCTCCACCCCCACCCTGCTCGACAAGCCCGTGTCCCCCAGCAAGGGCCGCAACCTGGGCTTGGGGCTCCTGGCCGGCCTGGTGCTCGGCTCCGGCGCGGCCCTGGTGGCCGAGCGCCGCAGCGGCCGGGTGTTCGCCACCGACGAGCTCCAGGCCGCCCTGCCCGGCCCCCTGCTGGCCCGCCTCGATCCCGCCGCGCCCGAAGGCTGGGCCCCCACCCTGGCCCTGCTGGCCTCGGGCCCCCTGGCCGGGGCGTCCAGCGTGGCCCTGATCCCAGCGGCCGGCCCAGGCGAGCCGGAGCTGGCCGAGGCCCTGCAGCGGGCCCTCCAGCAGCGCACCCCCGGCGCCCAGGTGCTCGGCACCAGCGATCTGGTGGCCGCCGGCGCCTGCCAGGCCCAGCTGCTGGTGGCCCGTCCAGGCGTCATCACCCGCCCCCAGCTCGACGCCCTGCGCCAGCAGCTCCAGCTCCAGGGCAAACCCGCCCTGGGTTGGCTGCTGCTCCAGAGCCCGGATGCCTAGGCCTCGGGCCCAGCTGCTGCCCCTCGCCGCGGCCCTGCTCAGCCTGGGTTCCAGCGGCCTGGCGCAGCCCGGCTGGGCCCAGCCCCAATGGCAGCCCCTCGCCCCCTCAGGCGCCGGATCTGGGGTGCCTGCCAGCCCCACCGGCTGGAGCCCCGTGCCACCGGCCACCGATCCGGCCCTGCCCGGTGCCAGCTGGCAGCCCGTGCCCCCCGGCGACCCCGGCAGCAGCACTCCTCCCCAATGGGCTCCGGTGCCCGCCGGTGATCCTTCGCTGGCGCCGCCGGCCGAGGCCAGCTCCGCTCCAGGCTCCGGAGCGAGCCCCCCCACCAGCGCTGCCGAGGCCGAGGCCGTGTTGGCCGGCCTGCTGCCCAGCCGGGCCGACTACCTGCCCCTGCTGCGCCTGGGCCCCCTACCCACCGCCTGGCTGCTGGATGAAAGCCTGGCCCAGCTCAGCTTCCAGCAGGTGAGCCCCGGCGATGGCGGTGAGGCCGGCGGCAGCGGCAACCAGAACTATGGCTTCCGCGCCGATGTGGGCCTCTCCAGGGCGCTGCTGGTGTCGCTCACCTACACCTACGCCGACGACCCCCTGTTTGCGCCCATCCCCAGCCGGCCCAGCCAGCCCGCCAACTACTGGAATGCGGCCGGTGCCAGCCTGCGCGGCCGCCTCGCCGGAGGCCCCAACTGGCAGCTCGCCGCCGAAGGAGCCCTCGAGCTCTTCACCGTGGGCAGCGGCTGCGGCGGCACCGTGAGCTGCGACGGGCCCGGCACCCCCAACATCTTCAACGACTCCGGCCAGCTGGTGTTCACCCGCAACTGGGTGGGGGCCCTCTCGCTGCCCCTCACCTGGCAGGCCAGCCGCCAGCTGCAGCTCTCGCTGGTGCCAGCGGTGAGCTTCTTGCCCGACTTCCAGGGCGCCGACCAGGGCGGCGCTGGGGAGTTCTACGGCACCACCATCAGCCTGGGCCTGGGGGCCAGCTACCGGCTCGGCAACCAGGTGCAGCTGTTCGGCTCGGCGTTGCTGCCCTTCGGGCCCGGCACCAATGCCTTTGATGGCGATCTGGTGTACTCCCGCGTGCCGATCCTCACCGCCGGCGCCAACATCGCGGTGAACCCCCGCATCGGCCTGGAAGCCAGCATCACCAACGGCTTTGGCCTCAGCCCGGCCACCGCCATCCTGGCCCTGCCCAGCGCGCCCACCGAGCCCATGCTCAATGGGCGCTTCACCTGGAATCCCGGTGCCATGGATTCCCCCAGCCCCCGCTACAGCCGCCGCCAGGCCTCCCTGGCCCTCGGGGGCCTCAGCGTCAACACCGCCCTCACCCCCGCCGACGGCACCACCCAGCTCTGGCTCAATGGCGACAGCCGCGGCAACCTCTTCGGCGGCGCCGGCTACTCGGTGTCCAACGACTTCCAATTCCAGCTGGCGGCCGGTGTGTTCAACGGCATCGAGCCCCGCAACGACTTCGTGAACACCTACGCCGGCGATGGCGGCCCCAACCTGCGCTTCGGCGGCAAGGCGATGGTGTTCCGCCCCAGCAAAAGCCTGCCCCTCTGGGCCGCTGGCCGCATCTCCGTGGGCCGCAACGAAGACGCCAGCAGCAAGCAGGGCTACCTCTTCTTCGAAACCATCAACACCTGGGAGGCCAGCCCCACCCTGGCCTTCAACCTCAACCCCAAACTGGCCTGGAGCGGATCCGGCACCAGTTGGGGCGTGGGCCTGGGGGCCAACCTGCAGCTGGGGCCCAGCTTTCAGCTGATCCCGGAAGTGAATCTGGTGGCCACCGATCTGGGCGGCACCAATGGCTCCAACGGCAGCCTGGCCCTGCGCTGGCTCGCCTCCCGCAGCACCACCGTGGACGTCTATGTGTCCAATGCGGCCGGCCTCTACGACCTCGGCCAGCTGCTCGGCAACGACCAGGTGCGTGTGGGTGCCCGGCTCGGCTTCAGCTTCTGAGCCGCCCCGCGCCTCACAAAGCCCCCGCCGCCCCCTGACAAACGCCCGGGCGGCAGGCAGGATCGAAGCAGACCCGCCAGCCGGCCTCGATGACCCCCGCCCCCGACCAACCGGCATCCAGCGCCCAAGGCGCCGGCGCCAATGGAGCAGCTCTGGCCTGGGTGCCCTGGCTGCAGGCGGGCGTCACCGCCATGCTCGTGGTGCTGTTTGTGGTGATCGTGGGCAAAACCCGCCAGCAGAACGCCACCATCCGCCAGCTGCAGGAGCGGGTGCAGGGCCTGGAGAACAGCCGCGCCCTCGACCGCACCACCGGCCTGGAGGAGCAGCTGCGCACCACCGTGGAACGGCTGCAGGCCGTGGAGCGCAACAGCGCCCGCATCCAGGCCCTCAGCGGCGAAAACGCCAACCTGCGCCTGGAGCTGCGCCGGCAGCAGGCCACCCGCGACGCCGGCGTTGACACCCTGCCGCCCCTGCCCAAGCTCGATGAGCCCCTGGCGCCGCCTCCCCAGCCATCGCCCAAGCCTCCTGCCGCCGCCAACTGAGCGGGCTCAGATCAGCCAGTGCAGGCCGTTCTGGTTGGCGGCAGGCGACTGGCGCAGCTGCCGCGACAGCTGCTTGAAGTTGGTCTCGAACTGGCCGTCTTCGATCACATCGCGGTGGCCCAACACCGCCCCCACCTCCACGATCTGCAGGGGGTAGGCCAGCGGCTCCACCCCATCGGCAGCCGCCACCAGGCCGTCGTGGGGGCCGCCATAGCTGAGCGAGTGGCCGTCGGCCGCGGCGCCTTGCCAATCGCTCCAGCCATAGGTGCGCAGCGGGGTGGGGCTGGTGGCCAGGCCGTTGTCCTGGAGATGGCGAATCAGCAGGGGCGCCACGCCCACCGGCAAGGACGGGGACGGGAAGCGGCGCAGCTGCTCCGGGGTCAACGCCGCCGTTTGCCGCAGGGGATGGTTGCGGTGGGCAAACAGCTGCAGGGTCCAGCGGCAGATCGGCACGGCCATCAGGGTCTGGGTGAGCCCGAGCCGCGTGCTGCGCAGGCGGTTGAAGGGCGTGGGCAACAGCTGGGCAAATTCGAGCAGGCCCCCCAGCCAGAAATCCACCAGCCGCTGCTCGAGCAGCGAGGCCACCCCCCAGCTGTCCATCTGCCGCAGCGGCAAACAGCGGGCCCCACTCTGGCCATCGGGCTGAAACAGGCTGACCAGCTGCCACCCCACCCCAAAACGGAATTGGCCCACCCGCACCCGGCGCATCTGGGCGGCCTGGCGCAGGGAGGCGAGCACATCGCCATTGCGGCTGGAGCCATAGCGGCCATCCACCCGGTCAAAACCCAGATCAAATTGTTGACTGAAGGCCCGATAACGCCTGGAACAACTGCTTTGGGACATTCCCAGCTCCCGAGCTACAGCCGTGGTGCTATGGAGCAGCTCGAGATAATCGAGAATGTCAAGATCATCGACAAACGAATCATTGAACGGCACCTAAAGCTCCCCCAGGCAAGGGAGCAGCAATCCCGGAAACTCAACCGTCGAGCAGGGATGAAGCACCAATATAAATCAGTCGAAAGAGTATTAACAAAAGAAAGGTCGACAATCCAGTGTCTATGCAGAAAAAGCATAGATCTATCCAGGCAGGCATTCGGGGCTTGGCGCCGCGATCTCGCAACAATCCCAAGGCACGCCATGCTTGCACACCAACGGCCTTAGGAAATGCGCAAAAAAATGCGCAAAAGTTCCTAATCAGCCCTTCACGGCGTCGCCACTGGCACTGGGCAGGATGTATCTCTGCAAGCCCACAAACAGCACCAGCACCGGCAGGATCGAGATCACCGAGCCCGCCGCCACCAGGCGCCAATCCAGGGAGAAGCTGCTGGCCAGCTGCTGGAGCCCCAACGGCAGGGTGTAGAGCTCGGGATCATCGAGGATCACCAGGGGCCAAAGGAAGTCGCTCCAGGTGCCGATGAACACAAACATCGCCAGGGTGATCAGGTCGGCCCGGGCCGCCGGGATCATCACGTTCCACCACTCCCCCAGCGGTGTGCAGCCATCGCAGCGGGCCGCCTCCTCCAGCTCCACCGGCACCCCCAGAAAGCTCTGGCGCAGCAGGAAGATGCCAAAGGCCGTGGCCGCCTGGGGGATGATCAGGGCCCAGAGGGTGTTGCGCAGGCCGATCTGCACCATCAGCAGATAGAGCGGGATCATCACCACCTGGAAGGGGATCAGGATCGTGGCCACCACCAGGGCCAGCACCAGCCCCCGCCCCTTGAAGCGCATCCGCGCCAGGGGGTAGGCCGCCAGGGAGCAGAACAGCAGGTTGGCCAGCACCGCCAGGCCGCTCACGATCGTGCTGTTGAGCAGGTAGGTGCCGATCGGGTTGTCGGTGAACAGGCGCCTGTAGGCCTCCAGGCTGGGCTGGCTGGGCAGCAGCGCCGGCGGACTGGTGAAGATGTCCTCCGCCGGGCCCTTGAGCGAGGTGCTCACCAGCCAGAGGAGCGGCACCAGCATCGCCAGCGCCACCAGCAACAACAGGATCAGTTGGGCGGCAGCCGCCAGGGTGGAGCGCTTCACACCCGCGGCCGCTCGGCCAGGGGCAGGTCGCCCACCACCGGCAGGGGCGCCTTCTGGGGGTGCAGGGGCTGGTGGCGCCCGCCGGCCAGCAGCCGGTTGAGGGCGTTCACGAAGGCCTGGGCGGCGGCCACCACGATGTCGGTGTCGGCCGAGTGGCCCGAGTAGAGCACCCCCTGGTGGCGCAGGCGGATGGTCACATCCCCCATGGCATCGATGCCCTCGGTGACCGATTTCACCGAAAACTCCACCAGCTCGTTGGGCACATTGGCCAGGCGGTTGAGCGCCTGACACACCGCATCCACCGGTCCCGTGCCGATCGCCGCCTCGGTGAGCTCGGCGCCATCGGCCGTCACCAGGGTGACGGTGGCGGTGGGCTGCAGGCCCGTGCCACAGCTCACCTGCACGCTCTTGAGGGTGTAGCTGCCGTCGTCCTGCTGCTGCACCTGCTCGCTCACGATCGCTTCGAGGTCGCGGTCGCTGATTTCCCGCTTGCGGTCGGCCAGCTCCTTGAAGCGGGCGAAGGCGTCGTCGAGGTCGTCGCGCTCGAGGGTGTAGCCCAATTCCTCCAGCCGGGCCCGGAAGGCACTGCGACCACTCAGCTTGCCCAGGGAGATGCGGTTGTCAGCCAAGCCCACGGTGCGGGCGTCGATGATTTCGTAGGTGAGGCGGTTCTTGAGCACGCCGTCCTGGTGGATGCCACTTTCATGGGCAAAGGCGTTGGCGCCCACGATCGCCTTGTTGGGCTGCACCGCCATGCCGGTGAGGTTGCTCACCAGCCGCGAGGTCTTGGTGATCTCCTCGGTGCGCACGCCCGTGAGGGGTTCGGTGCTCTCGGCCGGCCGGCCCAGGAAGGGGTTGAAGTAGCTGCGCCGCACGTGCAGCGCCATCACCAGCTCCTCCAGCGAGGCGTTACCGGCCCGCTCGCCGATGCCGTTGATCGTGCATTCGAGCTGGCGGGCGCCGTTTTTCACCGCTTCGAGGAAATTGGCCACCGCCAGGCCCAGGTCGTTGTGGCCGTGCACCGAGATCACCGCCTGGTCGATGTTGGGCACGGAGCGGTTGATGCCGGCGATCAGGTCGCCGAATTCCGCCGGGGTGGCGTAGCCCACCGTGTCAGGGATGTTGATCGTGGTGGCGCCTGCGGCGATCGCCGCCTCGATCACCTGGTGCATGAACTCCGGATCGCTGCGGCCTGCGTCCTCACAGGAGAATTCCACGTCGTCCACCAGGGAACGGGCATAGGCCACCATCTCGGCGGTGATCGCCAGCACCTCGGCGCGGCTCTTGCGCAACTTGTGCTCGAGGTGGATGTCGCTGGTGGCGATGAAGGTGTGGATGCGGCGGTGAACGGCGGGGGCCACCGCGTCGGCGCAGGCCTTGATGTCCCCCGCGGCCGCCCGGGCCAGGCCACAGATGGTGGGGCCATCGGCGGTACCCACCGTCTCGGCGATGCGCTGCACGGCGTTGAAGTCGCCGGGGCTGGCAAAGGGGAAGCCGGCTTCAATGATGTCCACCCCCAGGCGGGCCAGCTGCTGGGCGATCGCCAGCTTCTCCTCGAGGTTCAGGCTGGCGCCGGGCGACTGCTCGCCATCGCGCAAGGTGGTGTCGAAGATCAGCACACGGCCGGGATCGCGGGCCATCGGGGGCTCCTGGGACGAACCAGCCCTTAGGCGGACTGGCTATGAGTTAGGCCCATTGTACGGGGCGCCAGAACGATGCGCCTAGAGTGGTCGCACCGCGGGAAGGTCATGGCCGCAGGCGATCTGGCCCTCGTCCTCCACGCGCATCTGCCCTACGTGCGCTCGAGCGAGCCCGGATCGCTGGAGGAAGACTGGTATTTCCAAGCGCTCCAGGAGTGCTATCTGCCCCTGCTGGCGGTGCTGGAGGCCGCTGCGACCGATCGGCGCCAGCAGCCCCGCCTCACCCTCGGCCTCTCGCCCACGCTGCTGTCCCTGCTGGCCGACCGCCAGCTCAACGCCCGCTTCCTGCCCTGGATCGCCCAGCGCCAGGAGCTGCTGCAGCAGGCCCCCGAGCCCCTCGCTGAGGCCGCCACCCACCTGGCCCGCCAGCTCGAGGCGGTGGTGGAGCAGTGGATCGAGGCCGGCGGTGCCCTCATCCCCCGCTTCAGGCGGCTGCAGCAGCAGGGCGTGCTCGACCTGATCACCTGCGGGGCCACCCACGGCTACCTGCCCCTGCTGCGCCAGGTGCCGGAGGCGGTGCGGGCCCAGCTGATCACCGCCGTGCGGGAGCACGAGCGGCTGCTGGGCGAACGGCCCCTGGGCATCTGGCTGCCGGAATGCGCCTTCTACGAGGGGCTCGACCAGCAGCTGGTGGCCTGCGGCCTGCGCTACTCGGTGCTCGATGCCCACGGCCTGCTGCACGCCCTGCCCCGGCCCCGCTACGGGGTGTTTGCGCCGATCTGCTCCCCCGCCGGGGCGGCTTTCTTCGGCCGCGACAGCAGCGCCACCCTGCCGGTGTGGAGCGCCCGCGAGGGCTACCCCGGCGATGGCGCCTACCGGGAGTTCCACCGCGACCTGGGCTGGGACCTGCCCGAGGCAGAGCTGGCCAGCCACGCCATCCCCAGCCGCCGGCCCCTGGGCCTGAAGCTGCACCGGGTCACGGCCCAGGGCTGTCCGCTCGACCAGAAGCAGCCCTACCAACCCGCCGTGGCCGCCGAGCGGATCGAGCAGCATGCCACCGCCTACCTGGAGGGCCGCGCCAGCGAACTGGCGGGCCTGGCCCGCTCGATGGAGCGCCGGCCCCTGCTGGTGGCGCCCTTCGATGCCGAGCTTTTCGGCCACTGGTGGTTTGAGGGGCCCCAGTTCCTGGCGGCCCTGTTCCGCCAGGCCGGCGAGGCTGGCGTGCGCCTGGTGACCCTGCGGGAAGCCCTCAGCGGCGGCGATCCCCTGCAGGTGTGCCGACCCTCCCCCAGCAGCTGGGGGCAGGGGGGCTACCACGACTACTGGCTCAACGACACCAATGCCTGGGTGGTGGCCGAGTGGCAGCGGGCCTCCCGGGCCATGGTGACGCGGGTGCAGCGGGGCGTGGGCAGCGAGGCCCAGCGCAGCCTGCTCACCCAGGCCGGCCGGGAGTTGCTGCTGGCCCAGAGCTCCGACTGGAGCTTCATCCTGCGGGCCGGCACCACCACCGAGCTGGCCAAGGAGCGCATCGAGCGCCACCTGGATCGCTTCTGGCGCCTGCTGGATGCCATCGACAACGGCACTACATTGCCGGCCGAATGGCTCAAGGCCGTGGCGATCGAAGACGGCCTCTTCCCCCTGCTCAACGCCGCCGATTGGCTGCCCCTGCCGGTGCGCACCCCCGACCCGACGCAGGGCTAGGGCCGGCGGGCGGGCAAGAGCAGGCCAGCCCGCACGTCGTTGGGGGCCAGAGCAAACAGGCGCAGCATCGCCCCCAGCAGCTGGGGGGTGGTGAGGGTGTTGGTGAGAAAGCCAAACCACTCCACGGCCGGCAACCGGAAGAAGGCGGCGAAATGGTGGCGCAGCCGGGCCTCCTCAAAGCCCATCAACTTGCCCAGGCCAAACAGATAAAAGGCCCGGCGGAACCGCTCCGGCTCGGGCCAGAGGGCCTGCCAGCCGGCCCGGGCCAGGGCCGCCGAAGGCGCCGCGGGGTCGGCCATCGCCGCCGCCACCGCCGCGGCCACCGCCGGGGCCCGGCGCAGCAGCGAACCCACCATGTAGCCCGAGGCCGGATGCACCATCGCCGCGGCCCCGCCAAAGCCCAGCAGGGGCTGATCGAGATCCGGCAGGGGCAGGGTCATCGGAAACAGGCAAAACTCCTCGTGCTCCACCGCCGTGATCGCCACGCCGCGGTGGGCCAGGCGCCGCTCCAGCCGCTGCTGGAGCACCGCATAGGGCACCGGCGGCGCCAGGGCCAGGGAGGTTTCCTCCACGAAGAACCGGCCGCCGCCCAGGTCCATCGCGTACAGAAAGGTGGGTGGCTCGCGGCGCTCCTCGTCGCTGAGGTGGTCGGCCCGGTAGTCCATCAACACGAACTGCCCCGGCGCCACCGGCGGCGCCGAAAACCGCCCCACCACCCCATAGGCCGCCTGCCCCGCCACCGGCCCCCGGTCGGGACGCCGCAGCAGGGCCGAGCCGTGGCCGGTGGCATCCACCACCAGCCGGGCGTGCAGCACGGAGCCAGCGGCGGTGTGGAGCACACTGCCGCCGCCGGCCGGATCAAGCTCCAAGCGCTCGGCCTGGCCCTGCAGCAACGCCACACCACCGCGCTCACAGGCCGTGAGCCAGTGCTGCTGGAGCCCCTCCCGGTTAAACAGGCCATAGTCGCGGCCATGGGCCGTGGCGGCATTGGCCGGATCGGCCGGATCGGCCGCGCCCGCCCCGAAATAGCTCACCGTGTGGCTCCAGCGGTGCTCCAGTAGGTGGGCCAGCCCCAGGGCCTCCACCTCGTCCACCCAGATGCCGTAGGTGTTGGGCCAGGGGGCCCGCAGATCGTGGGGGGCCAGCAGGGCCACCTGCAGCGCCTGCTCGGCCAGCGCCGCCGCCAGGCACAACGCGGCCGGGCCGCCGCCCAGCACGATCACGTCATGGGGAGAGCTCATGCTGGATCAGGGGCTTTAAGCAGCATCCATCAGCCTCCAAGGGGCAAATAGAGGCTGTGGGGGGTGTCCTGAAAGGGACGGAAACCATGGTGCCCGTAGAACGCAACCGCCGCGGCGTTCTTGGCATCCACAACCAGGGCATAGCCCCCAACCGAGCGTTGGGCAGCGAGGCAACGTTGCACAGCCAGGCCCAGCAACAGGGGGCCCAGGCCCTGCCCTCGCCAGCGCAGA
This sequence comes from Cyanobium sp. FACHB-13342, assembly GCF_014697415.1. GTDB lineage: Bacteria > Cyanobacteriota > Cyanobacteriia > PCC-6307 > Cyanobiaceae > Cyanobium_A. Next base: position 13,567 of record NZ_JACJRT010000007.1, read on the forward strand.
TCACGGGCCAACCGCCCCATCCGAAAACAGGGCACCGGGTAGGCAGGAAGCGGCTTGGCATCACCAGGCTGGAGGTCGGCCAGGCAGATCTGCGCAGGCGCAAGGGTATAGAACCCGGCGATTTCGGCAGGGGTGTCAGCCGGGCTGAGAACGAAGGTTTGGCTCACCCCACGGCGCATGTTCTGGTGGGCGTGCTGGTTCAGAAAGCGATCAAGGGCCGGCTCCCCACAACAGAAACCCTTGCGGTGGTGCCGGGTGGGGTCGAGCTGGTGCTCTTCAAACACCGCTCACCCGGGTGCAGACCTGCTCCAAGGCCTCCCTCAGGGCCGCGTTGGGCTCAAACGGCCGGGCGATGGCCGCCTGAAAGGCCTTGAAATCCCGTTGGGACAAGCTGATCTGTTGATCGCGCCGGATGGCTTCAGCGGCCCGCTGCTTGGCCGCCAGGCGCACAAACGCCGCCATGGTCACCCCTTCAATGGCAGCGGCCTGGGCCAGGAGCTGCTTGTCTGCAGCACTGAGCTTGAGATCCAGGCGCTCATCGACGGCCACGAGCTCGCGTCCAGGCATGTGAGCTCATGATACGGCAAAAAGCCGTACTTACCGCTCACTCCTCGCTGCTGGCCGCGGCCTCCTCCAGGGAAGGAGCGTCTTCAACAGGAGCGTCCTCCTCCTCGGGAGCCGGTGGCACCAGCACCACTTCGGTGAGGCGGTCGCCGGAATCGAGCTTCTGCAGCCGCACGCCGGTGGCGGCGCGGGACTGCTGGGGGATGGCGTCGGCCTGGGTGCGCACGATCACCCCCTTCTCGCTCACCAGCAGCAGCTCCTCGCCGGCGCCGAGCACCTTGAGGCCCACCAGCACGTCGCCATCGCGGCGGAACTTCATGCAGCGCAGGCCCATGCCGGCCCGCTTCTGCAGGCGGAACTGGTTCACCGGCACCCGCTTGCCCAGGCCACTGGCGCTGGCCACCAGCACCCAGGGCCCCTCGCTCGGGGCCACCTCGTCGCCCTCTTCGGCGTCATCGCTGGCGTCGTCCCCGGCACTGCTGGCCACCTGATCGGCGAGCTCGGCCGGAATCACATCCATGCTCACCAGCTGGTCGCCGGCGCGCAGGTTCATGGCCCGCACGCCGCGGGCGGTGCGCCCCAACGGCCGCAGCTCCTCATCGCTGAGGCGGAAGTGGATGGTCATGCCGTTGCGCGAGCCGATCAGCACCGAATCGCCCGGCTGGGCCAGCCGCACCCAGGTGAGGGCGTCGCCGTCCTCCAGGGAGATGGCGATCAGGCCGTTGGAGCGGATGTTGGCGAAGGCCGAAAGGCGGGTGCGCTTCACGTAGCCGCCGCTGGTGAGCATCACCAGCACGGCGTCTTCGGCGAATTCGCTCACCGCCAGCAGCGAGGTGATCTGCTCCTCGCGGGGAATCGGCAGCATCTGCACGATCGGCGTGCCTTTGGCGGCCCGGCTGCAGATCGGCACCCGGTAGGCCGGCACGGTGTACACCACGCCCCGATCCGAGAACAGCAGCAGGTTGTCGTGGTCGTTGCAGCTGATGAACAGCTTCACGGCTTCTTCGCCCTGGCTGCGGGTGCCGGCCTTGCCGCGGGTGCCGCGGCTGGTGGCTTCAAATTCGCTCACCGGCATCCGCTTGAGGTAGCCGTTCTCGGTGAGCAGCACCACCGAGCGCTCGTTGGCGATCAGATCGATGTCTTCGAGGCCGCCCTCCAGATCGAGGATTTCGGTGCGGCGGGGCGAGAGGTAGCGGCTGCGGATCACCCCGAGCTCCTCGGTGATGATCGTGAGCACCCGCTCGCGGTTGGCCAGGATGTCCTTGTAGTCGGCGATCTTGGCCACGAGATCCTCGTGCTCGAGCCGGATCTTGTCGGCCTCCAGGGCCGTGAGCCGCCGCAGCTGCATCTGCAGGATGGCGTCGGCCTGGATCTCGCTGAGGCCGTGGCGCTCCTGCAACTGCTGTTTGGCCGTGGCCGCATCGGAGGCGGCCCGGATCAGGGCGATGATCGGATCGAGCTGGTCGAGGGCCAGCAGCAGGCCCAGCAGGATGTGGTCGCGTTCTTCCGCCTTGCGCAGGAAGTAGCGGGTGCGGCGCTCGATCGTCTCGACGCGGAAGTCGAGGAACACCTGCAGCATCTTGCGCAGGGTGAGCAGCACCGGCTCCCCCTTCACCAGCGCCAGCATGTAGGCACTGAAGTTGTTCTGCAGCGGGGTGAGCTTGAACAGGTTGTTCAGCACCACCTGGGGGTAGGCGTCGCGGCGCAGCTCGATCACGATCCGCATGCCGTCGCGGTCGGACTCGTCGCGGATGTCGGCGATGCCCTCGAGCTTCTTGTCGTTCACCAGTTCGGCGATCCGCTCGATCAGCGAGGCCTTGTTGGTCTGGAAGGGCAGCTCGGTGATGATCACCGCATCCCGGTCGGGGCGGCCCTTCACCTCCACCGTCTCGATCGAGGCCACACCCCGCATCGTCACCGAGCCGCGGCCGGTGGTGTAGGTCTCGCGGATGCCGCGGCGGCCCAGGATCTGGCCTCCCGTGGGGAAGTCGGGCCCCGGGATGATCGCCATCAACTGCTGATCGTCGATCTCCGGGTTGGCGATCAGCGCCAGCATCCCGTCGATCAGCTCGGTGAGGTTGTGGGGCGGGATGTTGGTGGCCATCCCCACGGCGATGCCGGTGGAGCCGTTCAGCAGCAGCTGGGGAATCCGCGCCGGCATCACGGTGGGCTCCTGCTGGGAGCCGTCAAAGTTGTCAACGAAGTCGACGGTCTCGGCTTCGATGTCTTCGAGCAGGCTGTCGGTGGTGAGGGCCTGCAGCCGCGATTCGGTGTAACGCATGGCGGCCGGGGGATCGCCGTCCACCGAGCCGAAGTTGCCATGCCCATTCACCAGGGGCATGCGCATGTTGAAGTCCTGGGCCATCCGCACCAGGGCGTCGTACACCGCCGTGTCGCCGTGGGGGTGGTACTTACCGAGCACCTCACCCACCACCCGGGCGCATTTGCGGTAGGGCCGGTCGCTGGTGAGGCCCAGCTCGTACATGGCGTAGAGGATGCGCCGGTGCACGGGCTTGAGGCCATCGCGGGCATCGGGCAGGGCCCGACCCACGATCACGCTCATCGCATACTCCAGATAGGAGCGCGACATCTCGTTGCGCAGGTCGGTCTGGATGATCCGCGAATCGCCGTTGCCGCCGGAGTCTCCCGGTGAGCCAGCACCGGGTCCGCTGGGATCCGCCATGAATGACCGCCTTGAGCAAGGGTCAGTTTATCGAAACCCCCGGGGAATGCCCAAATCAGGCCCATGCCCGCCTTGAACGCCCGTGAGTTCCCGCCGCGCTCGGAAGCGGAGCTGCGCCGCAAGCAAGAGCGGGGCCAGCTGCAGGTGCGCGCCGCCGCCGACTTCCGCAGCCTGGTGCAGCACGCCGGGCTGGCCGAGGCCTACGCCGCCACCGATGTGGTGGTGGCCGCCGATGCGGGCTTCACCGACCAGGCCAGCCTGCACCTGAGCCTCGGGCCCACGGATCCACCGATCCGCCTGCGCGACGGACAGCTGGCCGGCATACCGGGCCTGGCGGGCTGCGGCAGCGGCGAGCTGGTGCTGCCGATCGGCGGCGGGCTGGCCGACGCCATGGGCGGGGCCCAGCTGCTCGGCGCCCTGCTCGCGGGCCGGGCGCTGCCCTTCAGCGCCAGCGGCGAGGCCACAGCCCTGCACCCCCGCCGGGAGCTGCACACCGAGCTCAGCCTCGAGCAGATCGGCGGCGGGCGCCTGCTGCTGCACCGGGCCATCGCCGAAAACGGCGTGGTGGCCCTCAGCCAAGCCGACGGCCCCTGCCCCAGCCCCTACGGCACCCTGCTGGGGCCGGCCGCCAACGCCCTCTACAGCTGCGGCGGCGCCGGCAGCATCGGCCTCACCATGCCGGGGCTGGCGCTGCTGGGCCCGGGCTCGCCGGTGCTGGTGGGCGGGGCCCTCGGCTGGGTGGTGGGGGCCGGCAGCGGCCACCAGCCCGGCTGCCGCCGCCAGGCCAGCGGCCATGCCCGCAGCCCCGGAGCCGCCGCCGCCGTGAGCGTGGATCTGCACGAGCTGCGGCCCGAGTGGGTGCGGCCCTGCGTCTTCGAGGGCCACGGCAGTGCCCTGCTGATCACGGTGGCCGCGCCGGTGCCCCTCATCAACGCCGCAGTGGCCCGCCAGGCCGCGGCCGGGCCGGACGAGCTGGACGCACCCGTGCTCGATCTGTCGGTGCCGCGGCGGGTCAAACCCAGCCTGGGATCGGCCAGCTACGGCGAGCTGCTCAGCGGCACGATCACGGTGCAAGGCCGGCCGGTGGCCTGCGCCCCCTCCCACAGCCCGCGCCTGGCCGCCGCCGCCGCCGAAGCCCTGGTGGAGGCCCTGGCCAACGGCAGCTTCCCGCTGCGGCTGCCCCTGGTGCCCCTGAGCCCCCGCCCCTGCCTGGTGCCCCTGGAGGCCTGAGCCAAGCCTGCGGCCCAAGCCAAGCCTGGGGCCCACCGCCAAACCCACCTAAGCTCCCGCGAGCCCCGTGCATCCGCCGCGCCGACCGCCATGGCCGACGACCCCACCACCAGCCCTGCCGAATCCAGCCCTGCCGAGCCCAGTGCGGCCGAGTCCAGCGTTTCCGAGCTGAGCCCTGCCGAACCGGAGTTGAACCTGCAGGAGCCGGAGACGGCCGAACCCGCAGCTCCCCCCGAACCCAGCGTGGCCGCCACCTTGACGGTGGAGCCCCTGGAGCCCGCCAGCGCTCCCCTGGTGGCCCCCACCCCCACCAGCGCGGGCGAGGGGGAAGGCGGCGAGTGGGATCTGCTGCTGCAGAAGCTGGGCCAGTGGCTCAACCAAAACGAGCTCCAGTCCCTCTGGGCCCAGGCCAGCAAGCCCGTCACCGCCCTGGCGGCCCTGGTGGGCCTGCTGCTGGTGCTGCGCATCTACAGCGCCCTGCTCGGCGCCCTCGACAGCATGCCCCTGGTGCCCGGCCTGCTCGAGCTGGCCGGCGTGGTGTGGGTGGTGCGCTACGGCGTGCCCAAGCTCCTGCGCAGCAGCGAGCGCGAACGGCTGCTGGGCGGCCTCAGCCAGCGCTGGAAAGCCTTCCGCGGCAAGAGCTGAGTTCGGATCGCTTCAGCCAGAACGGGGCAGGTCAGTTGATAGCTTGTCCCGAATCCGTGGATTCCAGGTGGACATTCAGCTCGGCCGCTCCCGTACCGTTCGCCGCGCCTACGGCATCGACGAGATCGCCCTGGTGCCCGGTGGACGCACCGTGGATCCCGCCGTCACCGACAGCAGCTGGAGCCTGGGCGGCATCACCCGCGAGATCCCGATCATCGCCAGCGCCATGGATGGCGTGGTGGATGTGGGCATGTGCGTGGAACTCAGCAAGCAGGGCGCCCTGGGCGTGCTGAACCTGGAGGGCGTGCAGTGCCGCTACGACGACCCCAACCCCGTCCTCGATCGCATCGCCGCCGTCGACCGCGACAGCTTCGTGCCCCTGATGCAGGAGCTCTACAGCCAGCCGGTGCGGGAAGACCTGATCCGCCAGCGGATCGCCGAGATCAAGCAGAAAGGCGGCATTGCGGCGGTGAGTGCCACGCCGGTGGCGGCGCTCAAGTTCGGCAAAGCCATCGCTGAAGCGGGCGCCGACCTGTTCTTCGTGCAGGCCACCGTGGTGAGCACCGAGCACATCGGCCCCGAGGGCCAGGAGAGCCTCGATCTCGAAGCCCTCTGCCGCGACTTCGGCGTGCCCGTGGTGATCGGCAACTGCGTCACCTACGACGTGGCCCTCAAATTGATGCGGGCCGGAGCCGCCGGCGTGATGGTGGGCATCGGCCCCGGGGCCGCCTGCACCAGCCGCGGCGTGCTGGGCATCGGCATCCCCCAGGCCACCTCCGTGGCCGACTGCGCCGCCGCCCGCTCCGACTACTTCGCCGAGAGCGGCCGCTACGTGCCGATCGTGGCCGACGGCGGCATCGTCACCGGTGGCGACATCTGCAAGTGCCTAGCCTGCGGCGCCGACGCCGTGATGATCGGCTCGCCGATTGCCCGCGCCGCCGAGGCCCCCGGCCGCGGCTTCCACTGGGGCATGGCTACCCCCAGCCCCGTGCTGCCCCGCGGCACGCGCATCAAGGTGGGCACCACGGGCAGCCTGGAAAAAATTCTGCGGGGTCCGGCCAGTCTCGATGACGGCACCCAAAACCTGCTGGGCTGCATCCGCACCTCCATGGGCACCCTGGGCGCCCGCACCATCCGGGAGATGCAGCAGGTGGAAGTGGTGGTGGCCCCGTCCCTGCTCACGGAGGGCAAGGTGTACCAGAAAGCCCAACAACTGGGCATGGGCAAGTAGCTCCTATCGTTGACCTGTGTGAGCTTCGGCTCCCACACTCCTCACACCCTCCGGCCCGGCGCGTCCGGGCTTTTTGTCTTCCCCCTCCCCAGGAGCGTTGCGGGTCGCTGATAACGGCCTGCAACGCTCCTGTGTGGCCCCCAAATAACCTTGCTAGATTCCCAGGAACCCTGATCCAGCAAGGATGTCCAGCGCTGCCGCTGTCACTGATGCCTCCTTTGAGCAAGACGTGCTCAAGAGTGATCTGCCCGTGCTGATCGACTTCTGGGCCCCCTGGTGCGGCCCCTGCCGGATGGTGGCGCCGATCGTCGACGAAATTGCCGCCGAATTCGAGGGCAAAATCAAGGTGTTCAAGCTCAACACCGACGAAAACCCCAACGTTGCCAGCCAGTACGGCATCCGCAGCATCCCCACCCTGATGATCTTCAAGGGCGGCCAGAAGGTGGACACCGTGGTGGGTGCCGTGCCCAAAACCACCCTCTCGGGCACCATTTCCAAGTACCTCTGAGCCCATCCTCGGTCTGAGGGCAGAACCCTGAGCGCCCCATCCCCCTTCGGCCAGAGCCCCCTGCAGGCCCTGGCCCAGGAGCTTGAAGACCATCCCCAGCGGCACCTGATTGAGCGGTCCCTGGTGTCCCTGCTGCAGGTGGGTCGCCGGGAACGGGGCCACGGTGAGTGGCGCTTGATCAGTGGCGCCCTGGCCGATATCAGCGAGGCCCTGGAGGTGTTCCGGCCCCATCGGGACACCCGCAAGATCACCGTGTTCGGCTCGGCCCGCACCGTGCAGAGCGACCCCTGCTACGGCCTGGCCGAGCAGCTGGCCCACTTCGCCGTCACCGAGGGCTTTGAGGTGATGACCGGTGCCGGCGGCGGCATCATGGAGGCCGCCAACAGCGGTGCCGGTTGTGAGGCCAGCATTGGGCTCAATGTGGATCTGCCCTTCGAGCAGCACGCCAACCGGTTCGTGAGCAGTTGCGACGGCCGGCTCCTCCACTTCCGCTACTTCTTCACCCGCAAGCTCTTCTTCCTGCGGGAGAGTGATGCCCTGGTGGTGATGCCGGGGGGATTCGGCACCCTCGACGAGCTGTTCGAATCGCTCACCCTGATCCAAACCGGCCGCACGCCGCCCATTCCCCTGGTGCTACTGGCCCCCCCAGGCGACGCCTTCTGGAGCGGCTGGCAGCGGGATCTCAGCCAGGGCCTGGCCGCCCGCGGGCTGATTTCCCCGGAAGATGGCGATCTGCTGATCGAGGCCCACAGCGCCGAGGAGGCGGTGGCACGCATCAGCCGCTTTTACCACCGCTTCCACTCTGCCCGCCTGGGCGACAACCGCATCGAGCTGCTGCTCAACGCCCCCCTGCTGGCGGAGCAGCTCGACAGCCTCAACCGCCAGTTCGACGACCTGGTGGATGAGGGGGTGATCCAGGCCAGCGAAACCGTGGACGACCACGGCCTGCTGCGCCCCTGCCTCCACTTCCACTTCGACCGGCGCCGCATCGGCCGCCTCTACCAACTGCTCGACACGCTCAACGGTCTGCCCCTGCCGCCCGGCCAGGAGCTGGAGCAGCCACCGGCCCGCCGCCAACCCAGCAGTCCCCCGGCACCATGACGCGCCTTGGCCTGATCGACTACGGCATGGGCAACCTGCACTCGGTGCAGCGGGCCTTTGAGCGGCTGGGGGCCACGGTGATGCCGGTGCACGAGGCCACCGCGATGGAGGGCTGCACGGCCCTGGTGCTGCCGGGGGTGGGGGCCTTTGATCCGGCCATGGAGCGCTTGCGCCAGGGCGACCTGGCGGAGGCGATCACCGCCTGGTGCGCCGCCGGCAAACCGCTGCTGGGCATCTGCCTGGGGTTGCAGCTGCTGTTTGAAGCCAGCGACGAGGGCACGGCAACCGGCCTGGGCCTTCTGAAGGGCCGGGTGCGGGCCCTGCCGCGCCAGCCCGGCCAGCCGATCCCCCACATGGGCTGGGAGCCGCTGCTGCCCGCCAGCCCCAGCCCCCTGCTGCCCGCCGGCAGCCCCGACACCTGGGTGTACTTCGTGCATTCCTACGCCGCCGAGCCCAGCGACCCGGCCTGCAACACCGCCTTGGTGCGCTTCGGCGACACCGCCGTCACGGCCGCGGTGTGGCAGGGCGCCATCGGTGCCTGTCAGTTTCACCCGGAAAAATCAGGCCCCCACGGCGAGGCGATCCTGCGCCGCTGGCTGGCCTGGCTGGCCACCCGATGAGCCCGCCATGAGCCTGCGGCTGAGCGGTGGCCGCCGCCTGCAAAGCCCGCCCGGCAGCATGGCCCGCCCCACCAGCTCCCGGGTGCGCCTGGCGGTGATGAACCTGCTGGCGGCCGAGGTGCCCGGCTGCGCCTGGCTCGATCTCTGCAGCGGCAGTGGCGTGATGGCCTGCGAGGCCCTGCAGCGGGGAGCCCGCCGCGTGGTGGCCATCGAGCAAGACCGCCGCATCGCCGCCGTGGCCCGGGCCAACCTCGAGGCGGTGGCCCCAGGACTGGGCAGCTGGGAGCTGCACTGCCGCGAGGTGGGGCGCTGGCTGGCCAGCTCAACCGCGGCAAACCGCCCGGCCAACCAGGATTTTGACCTGATCTATGCCGATCCGCCCTACGCCGCAGGGCTCTACGAACCCATTGCCGCTGGCGTGGCCGCAGGGGGCTGGCTCAAGCCCGGCGGCACCCTGATCTGGGAATGCGCCAGCGATGCCGTGCCGGGGACTCCTGCGGGCTGGCGGCTCAGGGATCAACGGCGCTACGGAGGCACCAGCCTGGTGCTGCTGCAGCAGGCCTGAGGCGCGAAGGCCCGACCTCAGTCGAGCAGGGTGCCGCGGCGATACTGGTTCCAGGCCGCTACAAACAGGCCTGCCAGCGTCACGGGAATCAGACCGAGCACGATGCCGCAGAGCAGGGGTTCGATCATGGGAGAGCTGGGGCGGCGATCAGGGCACAATTCTTCCACGGCCCAGGCCCCCACCGCGAGTCTTCTGCACCAACTGTGACCGGCCAACCCCTGACCAGCCCCGAGGCCCCCGGCAATCGCCGCGGTCTGATCGCCGCCCTGTTGGGCATGGCGGCGGCCGCCTGCATCGTGGCGGTGCTGCTGGTGCTGCCCGCGGCCCGCGCCGATCCCTACACCCGCCAGACCCTGGAGCTGAGCGGCTCCAGTGAACACGGCGGCCGCCTCTTTCGGCTCAACTGCGCCGGCTGCCACGGCATTGCCGCCCAGGGGTTGGTGGGCCCCAACCTGCACGGCGTCGCCGCGCGCAAAAGCCCCCGCCAACTGATCCAGCAGGTGGTGAGCGGCCGCACCCCGCCCATGCCGCGCTTCCAACCCGAGCCCCAGGCCATGGCCGACCTGCTGGCCTACCTCAACGGACTGGTGTGACCCCAGACCTCACCGTGGTGCTGGTGGAGCCTGCCGGGCCGCTCAACGTGGGCAGCGTTGCCCGGCTCTGCGCCAATTTCGGCGTGGCGGAGCTACGGCTGGTGGCCCCCCGCTGCGACCACCTGGGCGAAGAGGCCCGCCGCATGGCCGTTCACGGCGCCTGGGTGCTGGAGCAGGCCCGCCTGTTTCCCAGCCTCAGCGCCGCCCTGGCCGATTGCCGCCGGGTGGTGGCCACCAGCGGCCGGCGCGCCGGCGAACCCCTCCCCCTGCTGGAGCCCGAACCGGCCCTGCGCTGGCTGCAGCAGGGCACGGCACCGGTGGCCCTGGTGTTCGGCCGCGAAGACCGGGGCCTCAGCAACGACGAACTGCTCCAGGCCGGCCGGCTGCTCACCCTGGGCAGCGGCGACGCCTACGCCTCCCTCAACCTCTCCCACGCCGCCGCCCTGGTGCTGCACAGCTGGCATGGCCTGGGCGCCCAGGCACCAGCCGCCCAGCCACCCCTGCCCGAACCCAGCGACCGCGAGAGTTTGGAGGCCATGCTCGGCGACGCGGAAGCCCTGCTGCTTGACGTGGGCTTCCTCCATCCCCACACCGCCCATGCCCGCATGGCCAAGCTGCGGGGACTGTTGCAGCGGGCCCAGATCTCCAGCGAGGAGGTGGCCCTGGTGCGGGGCATGGTGCGCCAGTTGCGCTGGGCCAGCGAGCGGGGGCAGGCGGCCCCCCAGGGCAAGGCTGGCCAGACCCCTTAGCGTCGGTCCACTTCGCCTGCATGGCTCCGTGACCGCCGGCCGTCCGTCCCGCAGCCCCAAGAGCCGCTGGGGCCAGCCCCTGCGCCTGGTGTTACGCCTGGCCGTGATGGGCATCGGCCTGGGGGTGATCACCGGCACCAGCCTCAAGCTGCTGGCCCCCCGCCTGGCCCAGGGCGCCATCAAGGCCCCCAGCCTCGATGGCGCCACGGTGCGCACGGGCCAGGGCCTCGACCAGGGTCGCTTTGAGCCCCGCACCGAGCTGCCGGCCCTGAGCCAGCGCTGGTCCGAGCTGGCCGCCGCCCAGAAGGACCTCACCGCCAGCGGCTTCCTGCTGGTGCTCGATGACGGCCGCTTCGCCCAACTCCAGCCCGACCTGCCCCTGCCGGCCGCCAGCTCGATCAAGACGCCGATCCTGCTGGCGGGCCTGGAGGACCTCGACAGCGGCAAGCTGCGCTGGAACGAGCCCCTGCCCCTCACCAAGGAGGTGGTGGGCGGCGGCGCCGGCTGGATGGCCAGCCGGCCCGTGGGCACCCGCTTCCCCTTCTTTGAGGCGGCCACCGAGATGATCCGGGTGAGCGACAACAGCGCCACCAACCTGCTGATCAAGCGGCTGGGGGGCAAAACGGTGCTCAACGAGCGCTTCACCGCCATGGGGCTGCCCAACACGGCGGTGAACAACTGGCTGCCCGACCTCGACGGCACCAACACCACCAGCAGTCGCGACCTGGCCAAGGCGATCGCCCTGGTGGACACCGGCGACAAGCTCAGCCCCAGGGCCCGGGACCTGTTCCGGGAAATCATGGGCACCTCCCGCACCAACACCCTGATCCCGCTGGGTCTGCTGCAGGGGCTTGGCAAGGACGCCGCCGACCCGGACAGCGAGCTGCTCAGCTTCGGGATCACCGCCTACAACAAGACCGGCGACATCGGCATCGCCTACGCCGATGCGGCGTTGATCCAGCTGCCCAATGGCCAGCGGGCCGTGGCGGCTTTCATGGTGAAGGGTCCCTTCAACGATCCCCGCTCCACCGACCTGATCCGCGCCATGGCGGCAGAAGTGGCCAAAACCCTGGTGGGCCGCAAATGAGCCGCACCCGCCCCAGCCGTCCCAGCCGTCCCACCCCCTGGGCCGGAGCCTTGCTGCTCACGGGCATACTGGCCCAGCCGGCCCTGGCCCAGGCCCCCAGTCCCAAGCCGGCCCCCGTGCTGCGCCCCCAAACGGTGGCCCCCCTGAGCGGCGGCCTCGACCGGGTGCTGCTGGTGAACGACAACAACCCGGAGCTGATCCGCGAGCCCGGCATCCTGCTCTCCACCTTTCCCAAGGCCGGGCGAGCGGTGCCGGAGGCCCACCTGGATGTGGCCCTCAACGGCCGCTTCGACCTGTTCAGCCACCACGTGTACGCGGGCAAGCCCGAAAGCCTCGACTCCACCCTCTGGCTGGCGGTGCTGGCCGCCCCCCGCGGCTCCCAGCCCGTGAGCCTGAAGCTGCTCAGCGGATCCACCGCCCTCTCCCAGGCCGTGGATCCGGGCCAGGCCGGCGCCCCCTTCCTGCCCCTGCCCGCCCTGATGGCCCAGGGCAGCACGCCCATCTATGCGGGCCCCGGCAGCCGGGTGGCCACCGAACTGCTGGCCCGCCAGCGCAGCGCCGAACTGCCCGCCAGCTGGACCCTGGCCCCCGGCGCCCCCACCACCCTGGTGGTGTTGCCCCTGCCGGTGCGGGGCCTCGACCCCCTGCTCAACGGCCGCAACCTGCAGCTGCGGCTGGAGAGCTCGGGCCCCGTGAGCCTCGCCACCCTGGCCGCCTTCGGCAGCGGCAACGCGCCGCCGCCGGCCGGTGCCTGGGCCGCGCTGCTGGAGGGGGGCCTCAGCCCCCGGGAGCATGCGCCCACCCCCCGGGGCGCCAAGGGGTCGCTGGTGTATTCGCGGGTGAGTGGGGTGCAGGTGGGCAGCACCTGGCGCACCCGGCTCACCGATCCAGGCCAGGCCTGGCTGAGCGTGCGCCGGGCACCGATCTCCTGGCCGATCGCCTCCCTGGAGCGGGGCAGCCTCGGCAGCGGCCAGGTGCAGACCGCCGAGCTGCAGGCCTTCTACCCCGGCACGGCCTGGGCCGCCCACGGCAACTACGGCGTGGAATACGACCTGAGCATCCCCCTGCGCAACGACACCGCCAAGCCGGTGGCCCTGCAGCTGGCCCTGGAATCGCCGCTCAAGGGCGATGCCGCGGTGGGCGGCCTGCGCTTCCACGGCAGCCCCGGCACGCGGCCGGTGATGTTCCGCGGCACGGTGGAGGTGACGGGCCTCGATGGCGATCCCTCCCCCACGGGGGCCCCGGGCCGGCCAGCGGGGCGGCGCGGCTTCCACCTGGTGCAGCGGGCCGGCGAGCCCGGGCCCGCCCTCGGCACGGTGAGCCTGGCCCCCGGAGCCAGCCGCCAACTGCAAGTGCGGCTGATCTATCCGGCCGACGCCACCCCGCCCCAGGTGCTCAGCCTGTTGCCCGTGCCGGAGCCGGCGCGACAACAAGCTGTGAAACAATCCGATCTTTCATCCACCAGCCGTCCGTGACGCCAGTCCGCAAGCGCAGGGTCTTCCCCTTCACCGCGATCGTCGGGCAGGAGGAGATGAAGCTGGCCCTGCTGCTCAACGTGATCGATCCGCGCATCGGCGGCGTGATGATCATGGGCGACCGGGGCACCGGCAAATCCACCACGATCCGGGCCCTGGCCGACCTGCTGCCCGAGATCGACGTGGTGGCCGGCGACCCCTACAACAGCTCCCCCAGCGACCCCGACCTGCAGAGCACGGAGGTGCGCGCCCGCGCCGAGCAGGGCGAGCAGCTGCCCGTGGAGCCCCGTCAGGTGCCGATGGTCGACCTGCCCCTGGGTGCCACCGAAGACCGCCTCTGCGGCACCATCGACATCGAAAAGGCCCTCAGCGAGGGCGTGCGGGCCTTTGAGCCGGGTCTGCTGGCCAAGGCCAACCGGGGCCTGCTCTACGTCGATGAGGTGAACCTGCTCGACGACCACCTGGTGGACGTGCTGTTGGATTCGGCCGCCTCCGGCTGGAACACGGTGGAACGGGAGGGGGTGAGCGTGCGCCACCCGGCCCGCTTCGTGTTGATCGGCTCCGGCAACCCGGAGGAGGGGGAGCTGCGGCCCCAGCTGCTGGATCGCTTCGGCATGAGCGTGGAGGTGCGCACCGTGCGCAACCCCGAGCTGCGGGTGCAGGTGGTGGATCAGCGCACCGCCTTCGACAACGACCCCGACGGCTTCAACAACGCCGTGCAGGCCACCCAGGACGCCCTGCAGGATCGGGTGATCGCGGCCCAGAAGCTTCTGCCCCAGGTGCAGATCGACGACGATCTGCGCATCCGCATCTCCGGCATCTGCGGTGAACTGGATGTGGATGGCCTGCGCGGCGACATCGTCACCAACCGCGCCGCCCGCGCCCTGGCCGCCTTTGAGGGCCGCACCGAAGTCACCGAAGACGACGTGGCCCGGGTGGTGGCCTGCTGCCTGCGCCACCGCCTGCGCAAGGATCCGCTCGAGCAGATCGACTCGGGCGACCGGGTGGTGAAGGTGTTCTGCAAGGTGTTCAACCGGCCCGACAGCAGCGACCGCAGCGCCTTCGAGCTCGCCCTGGCGGCCTGATGCCCAGCCGCCGGCCCGCATGAGGATCCTCGGCATCGATCCCGGTCTGGCCCGCGTCGGCTACGGGATGATCGAGGTGGAGGAGCACCAGGGCGGCGCCCAGCACCTGCTCGACTGCGGCATCATCCGCACCGATCCGGGCCGCAGCGATGGGGAGCGGATGGTGGAGATCGCCCGCGACCTGCGGGTGCTGGTCCGCACCTGGCAGCCCCAGCTGGCGGTGGTGGAGAAGTTCTTCTTCTACCGCTCCAGCACCACGATCTCGGTGGTGCAGGCCCGCGGCGTGCTGATGATGACCCTGGCGCGGCTCAAGGTACCGGTGGTGGAGTTTCCGCCGATGCAGATCAAGCTGGCCCTCACCGGCCATGGCCACGCCCAGAAGGACGACGTGCTCGAGGCGGTGATGCGGGAGCTCAACCTCGACACCCCGCCCCGCCCCGACGACGCCGCCGACGCCCTCGCCGCCGCCCTCACCGGCTGGTTCCAGCGATGAGCGCCAAAGCCAGCCTGCGCCAGCAGTTCCGGGCCCGGCGCCTGGCCCTGCTGCCCCAGGCCCAGCCCGCCATCGAGGCCCAGGCCCGGAAGCACTGTCCTGCCCTGGTGCCACCCGGGCGCCACCTGGGCCTCTACTGGCCCCTGGCCGGCGAAGTCGACCTGGGCGCGCTGCAGGCCCTGCTGCCCCACCAGTTGGCCCTGCCAGCCATCACCGCCGCCCCCGGCGATCCGGCGGCCCGGCTGGTGTACCGCCCCTGGCGCAGCGGCCAAGCCCTGGTGCCCGATGGCTGCGGCATCCCCGCCCCCGCCGGAGTGCCCGGGGCCGGCGAGCTGGCACCGGAGCAGCTCGGCCTGTTGTTGGTTCCAGCCCTGGCCTGCGATGCCGCGGGAATCCGCCTGGGCTATGGCGGCGGCTGGTACGACCGGCTGCGGGCGACGCCCGGCTGGGCCCAGGTGCCGGCCCTGGCGGTGCTGCCCCGCGGCTGCCGGGTGGAACGCTTGCCCCGCGATCCCTGGGATGCCCCACTGCAGGGTTGGCTGGATGAGGACGGGCCCGTCTGGATCGGAGCCGGGCTCGGATGTTGACAAAGCCTTCATGGAAGGCGCAGTCAGCCCCACCGTTTGCCAGGATCCAAGCACTGCACCGGCCCTGATTTGGACCTGTCCGCCTCCCGCGTTCCCAGCAGCCGTGCCTCGGCCCCCGACCTGGTGCTGGCGGCCGAACTCCAGGATCGCGGCCAGACCAGCGACGCCCTCTCGATGATGGTGAGTTCGATGGTGCGGATGGTGCAGGCCGGCAAAAGCAGCGATAGTCGCTGGAAAGCCTCCTGATCGCTCCATGAGCCTGCGACCCTTCCCAGCTCTGCCGCGCAGGGCGCTCACCCTGGCGTGCCGGGCGAGCGGGCTCAGCGCAGCGGCCCTGCTGCTGGCGTCTGCCGCTCCGGTGCACAGCCATGCCATCGAAAGCAGCCTGGAGCGGCTCAGCAGCCTCACCGATCAGTTGGTGCTGGATAGCCGCTTCGGCAATGGCGAACCCGCCGCCGATGCCGTGGTGCGCCTGATTCCCCCCGGGGGAACGCCGATCGAGGTGGGACGCACCGATGCCAGCGGCCAGCTGCGCTTCCGGTTGCCCCAGAACGCGACGGCCAGCTGGGAAGTGCAGGTGGATCAGGGGCCGGGCCACCGGGACTACCTGGAGCTGCCTACCGCCGAGGCCAGCCCCTCCAGCCTTCCCTCTCGGGGCCGGCTCAGTTCCGCTGCCTCCGGCACGGCCCCATCCGGCCTGGCGCCCCTGCTGCTGGGCCTCTGTGCGGTCGGCGGGCTGCTGGGCTGGACCGGTCTGTTGAGCTGTACCGGTCTGCTGGGCTGGAAACGGGCCAAGGGATGGCGCCGCTGATGGTGGCCCCCACCGGCAGCCCCGCCCTCGACCAGATGGTGGAGCGCCTGGCCGGCACGGCCGACCCCAAACGGCGCTACGAATACGTGCTCTGGCTGGCCAAGAAGCTCGAGCCCTTGCCCCCGGAATTCCGCCACGAGGCCTTCCAGGTGAAGGGCTGCGTCTCTCAGGTGTTCGTGGTGGCGGAATTGGTGGACGGCAAGCTGCACTGGCGCGGCGACTCGGACGCCGCCATCACCAAGGGGCTGCTGGCCCTGCTGATCGCCGGCCTGGAGGGACTGACCCCGGAGCAGGCCCTGGGCATCGATCCGGCCTTCATCGCCGCCACGGGGCTGCAGGCCAGCCTCACCCCGTCGCGGGCCAACGGCTTCCTCAACATCCTGCGGTTGATGCAGAGCCAGGCCCAGGCGCTGGCCGCCACCTCCGAGGCCGGTCCAGCTGATTTCTAGGATCGCCGCACTGCAACCCCCCAGCGCATGACCATCGGCATCGGCTTGCTCGGCCTCGGCACGGTGGGCGCGGGCGTGGCCGGCATCCTGGCGACCCCCTCCGGGCGCCATCCGCTGGTGGGAGAGTTGGCCCTGCGCCGGGTGGCGGTGCGCGACCCGGCCCGGCCGCGGCCGGTGGAGCTGGCGGCGGAGCTGCTCAGCACCGATCCCGAGGCGGTGGTGGATGACCCGGCGGTGGACATCGTGGTGGAGGTGATGGGTGGCCTGGAGCCGGCCCGCAGCCTGATCCTGCGGGCGATCGCCGCCGGCAAGCCGGTGGTGACCGCCAACAAGGCCGTGATCGCCCGCTACGGCGAAGAGATCGCCGCCGCCGCCGCCGCCCAGGGCGTGTACGTGCTGATCGAAGCGGCCGTGGGCGGTGGCATCCCGATCATCGAGCCGCTCAAGCAATCCCTGGGCGCCAACCGCATCCAGCGGGTGAGCGGCATCATCAACGGCACCACCAACTACATCCTCAGCCGCATGGCGGCCGAGGGTGCCGCCTACGCCGACGTGCTGGCCGATGCCCAGCGCCTCGGCTACGCCGAAGCCGATCCCGCCGCCGATGTGCAGGGCGGGGACGCCGCCGACAAGATCGCCATCCTGGCGGGCCTGGCCTACGGCGGCAGCGTGCCCCGGGCCACCATCCCCACCGAAGGCATCGATCGCCTGGACGCCCGCGACGTGGCCTACGCCGCCCAGCTGGGCTACGTGGTGAAGCTGCTGGCGGTGGCCCAGGCCATGCCCGGCAGCCAGGCCGAGCAGCTGCTGGATGTGCGGGTCCATCCCACCCTGCTGCCCAAAGTCCACCCCCTGGCTGGGGTGAACGGGGTGAACAACGCGATCCTGGTGGAGGGGGATCCGGTGGGCCAGGTGATGTTCTACGGCCCCGGGGCGGGCGCCGGGCCCACCGCCTCGGCGGTGGTGGCCGACATCCTGAACATCGCTGGCATCCGCCAGGCCACCGGCAACGGCAGCAACGCCCGCCTCGATCCCCTGCTGGCCGCGGGCAGCTGGCGCCCCTGCCGCCTGGTGGACAGCGCCGTCACCAGCCACCGCAACTACGTGCGCCTGCGCACCAGCGACCGGGCCGGTGTGATCGGGGCGATTGGCACCTGCTTCGGTGAAGCGGGGGTGTCAATCCAGTCGATCGTGCAGTTCGAAACCCAGAGCGCCGGCGATGCCGAGATCGTGGTGATCACCCACGAGGTGTGCGAGGCCAACTTCCGCCAAGCCCTCGCCGCGATCGAAGCCCTGGCGGACGTGCAGGCCGTGGCCGCCTGCCTGCGCACCCTGTAAGGCGGGATCTGATCAGCCCCATCAGGTCTGCAAATCGCCACCCACTGGCCAGCGGGGCCCATGGCAGGCCACAGTGGCGGAACAATCCGAAAAGAACCTTAAGGATCAACCAGGTCTGGCCCCGCTCCCTTCCGTGCCGCTGTCGCGATCCCCACACCCGGGCCTCCGTTTGTAGCGAGACAAACAATCTCCAGGTCTGATCCCTCGCAGCATCAATTTCAGAGATTTCGAGTCGCGCTTCCGTTCTTTCCCGTCCCCGATCCCCCAGTTCTTCGTCATCCCCCTATGACCGGCCCCACCTGCTCCAGTGCCAACCCCGCCCTTCACCAGGGCGCCTGCGTGCAACTCGAGAGTGATGAGCAGCTCTACCAGGTGATCGGCATCGACGACCACCACGACCGCTGCTGGCTGCGCCGCTGGCCCCTGGCCCGCCAGGGTTCGGAAGTGTTTGAAATTTCCCTGCAGCAGGTGCGTCCTGCCCGCCCCCATCGGTCTTGAATGGCCGCCATCTGATGGCCGCCCCTTGCCCCGCGCTCCGCGGCTGAATCCCACACTGGCCGCAGCCCTGCTGATGGCCGGCCTGGGTGGCGCCCTCTCCCTCACCGGCTGCCAGCCGCGCCCCAACCCTGGCAGCAGTGGCAGCCCCAACCGGCTGGTGGTGGCCAGCAAGAACCGCATCGACACGGTCGATCCCGGCGGCGCTTACACCTTCGGCGCCATGCAGCTGCTGAGCGCCATCGGCGATCCCCTCTACGCCATCAATGCCCGCGGCACGCTGGAGCCCCGGCTGGCGGTGGCCCTGCCGGTTCTGAGTGCCGACGGTCTCACGGCCCGGGTGGAGCTGCGCCGCGGCGTGCGCTTCCACGACGGCACGCCGTTCAACGCGGCGGCGATGGTGTTCACCCTGGAGCGCTTCCTGGCGATCGGCAAGCTCAGCTACCTGCTGGGCGACCGAGTGAGCAGCGCGCGGGCCGTGGGGCCCTACACGCTCGAACTCACGCTCAAGCGCCCCTACAGCGCCCTGGCCGAGCTGCTCAGCGCCGTGAACCTCACGCCGCTCTCCCCCACCGCCTACCAACGCCACCAAAAAACCTTCCTCAACGACCGCTTCGTGGGCACGGGCCCCTACCGGCTCAGCTTCTTCACCGACCAGCAGCAGCGGCTGGAGCCGTTTGAGGGCTACTGGGGAGCCAAGCCCGCCAACGGGGGCATCGACCTGGTGGCCCTGAGCAACTCCACCGCCCTCTACGGGGCGCTGCAGAGCGGGGAGGTGGATGTGCTGCTCTCCACCAGCCTGGAGATCGACCAACAGGCCTCCCTGCGGCGGCGGGCCAGCCAGGGCCAGCTGCGGGAGGGCAGTGGTCCGGCGCTGGAGATCGGCTACCTCACCCTGCTCACCGACCAGCCCCCGCTCAACGATCCCCGCCTGCGCCAGGCGGTGGCCTACAGCCTGGATCGCGGCACCATCAGCCGCCGGGTCACCCTGGGGCTACGGCCGCCCCTGCGCGATCTGGTGCCCCCCAGCCTCAAGGGCTCCGACCCCCAGGCCTGGCCCGGCTACAACCCGGCCAAGGCCCGCCAGCTCTACCGCCAGGCGGGCTATTGCCAGGGGAAACGGCTGACCCTGCCGCTCACCTTCCGCTCCAACATTCCGGCCGACAAACTGTTTGCCCTGACCTGGCAGGCCCAACTGCGCCAGGATCTGGGCGACTGCGTGGAGCTGGAGGTGACCGGCATGGAGGCCACCACCGCCTACCGCCAGCTGGGCGAGGGCGCCTTCCCCCTGATCCTGCTGGAGTGGATGGGCGACTTTCCCGACGCCGACAACTACCTGGTGCCCCTGCTGGGCTGCGACCAGGCCGAAGGGAATCGCTGCCGCAAGGGGGCCGCCGCCGCCAGCGGCAGCTTCTGGGCGCGGCCCGGGCTGCAGGAGGAGCTGCAGCGCAGTGCCGCCCTGGCGGGTCCGGCCCGCACGGCCCTGCTGCGCCGCATCCAACGCCAGACCGCCGCGGCCAATCCCTACCTGCCGGTGTGGCTGGTGGCGCCGCGGGCCTGGGCCCAGCGCAGCGTCAGCCAGCCCCGCTTCGATGGCTCCGGCCGGTTGCTGCTCCAGGAGCTGCGGCACACCAAACGGGGGAAGCCATGAGCCGTCGCCGCACCCTGCTGCGCTACCTGGCCGCCCGCCTGGCCCTAGCGCCCCTGATGTTGTGGCTGATCTCCAGCCTGGTGTTCCTGCTGCTGCGGCTGGCCCCCGGCGATCCGATCGATGCCCTGCTCGGCACCCGCGCCCCCGAAAGCGCCCGGGCGGCCCTGCGGGCCCAACTGGGGCTGGATCAGCCCCTGCTGCAGCAATACGGCAGCTTCCTGGGCAAGCTGCTGCACGGGGATCTGGGGGCCTCCCTCACCAACCAGGAGCCGGTCACGGCCCTGATCCGCCAGAGCCTGCCGGCGTCCCTCGAGCTGGGCGTTGTGGCCCTGCTGCTGGCCGCGGTGGTGGGGTTGGCGGTGGGTTTCTCCGGCATCGCCCGCCCCGAGGGCAAGCTCGACCTCGCTGGCCGTCTCTATGGCATTGGCACCTATGCCCTGCCGCCGTTTTGGGCCGCGATGGTGGTGCAGCTGGTGTTTGCGGTGTGGCTGGGCTGGCTGCCGGTGGGGGGCCGCTTCCCACCCACCCTGCTCCCGCCGGAAGGCACGGGCTTCTACCTGCTCGACAGCTTCCGCAGCGGCCTGGCCACCGGCCAGTGGCAGCAGCTGGCAGGCAGCGTGCGTCACCTGGTGCTGCCGGCGGCCACCCTGGGGCTGCTGCTGAGCGGCATCTTCGCCAATGCCCTGCGGCTCAACCTGCGCCGCGCCCTCGGCTCCGACTACGTGGAAGCGGCCCGCAGCCGCGGCCTCGGCGAGGCCCGGGTGGTGCTGCGCCATGCCCTCCCCAACGCCCTGCTGCCGGTGCTCACGATCACGGGCATCACTGTGGCGTCCCTGATCGGCGGCGCCCTGCTGATCGAGGTCACCTACTCCTGGCCCGGCATCGCCTTCCGGTTGCAGGAGGCGATCGGCCAACGCGACTACCCGCTGGTGCAGGGGATCGTGGTGGTGGTGGCCGGCCTGGTGGTGCTGGTCACGGTGGTGGTGGATCTGTTGGTGGCCGTGCTCGACCCGCGGATCCAGTTCTAGACGCCATCAAGGTGCCGGCAGCAACCCCCGCCAGCGGCGAGCCAGGGAGGGATCGAGCACGTAGGCGCGCACGCCGTCCTGGTCGCGGCGCTGGGGCGAGAGCAGCAGGGGGTGGTCCAGGCCCTGGAGGAATTCACTGGTGAGGCTGAGCAGCAGGGCCTGCACCTTGAGCGGCTCGATGCCCACCAGGTCTTGACCGAGGCGGAAGAGGGCCTCGCCGCGGTTGTCGACCCGCACCGGCGAGAAATGGCTGGCCCCCTCCACCAGCACCAGCCGGCTGCGGGGATGGCGGGCGCGGGCAAACACCGCCAGCTGCTCCTGCTCCGGCGGGGTGACCAGATCGAGACCACCCCCCACCAGCAACACCGGCAGGTTGAGGTCTTCCAGGCCCCGGTAGGGCCACAACAGGCTGCCGAAACCATTGAAGGCCACGACCCCCAGCAGCCCGCCCCCATGGGGCAGGGGGCCCTGGCTGGGTGCCCCATCCCCGGTGACCCGGGGCAATTGGCACTGCAGCAGCCGCGACAGATTGGTGAGGGGCAAGGAGGCAAGGGCGAGCTCACAGCGGCGGCCCAGGCCCCGCTCCGGCACCAGGCCCGCCCCCATCAGGGCCGCCAGGCCGCCCAGGGAATGGCCCATCAGCACCACCCCCGCCTCCCCCGACGGCGCCGGCCCGAGGGGGGGCAACTGCCCCTCCCGTTGGGCCTCGAGCACGGCCTGGAGATCAGCGAGGCGTTGGGGCAGGGTTTCGGCCCCGGGCGGGGGGGCATCGCCGAGCAGGGAAGCCTGGATCGCCTGCTGGTCACTGCCGGGATGTTCCACCACCAGCACGGGCCAGCCGCGATCCGCCAGGGCCGCCGCCAGCCAGCTGAGCTGGTCGGGGCTCCCGCCCAGGCCTGGCATCAGCAGCACCCAGGGCCCGCGGCGCGCCTGCTGGCTGGGCCAGAGCTCCAGCGGCAGGGGCGTGACCCGGTGGGGCACGGCCAACTGGAGCCGCTGGGGCGGGTGGCCCTTCGCCAGGTGCTGGGATCCACTGAAGGAGAGGGGCCTGGAGCTGCGCTGCGGCAGGGGCAACTGG
Organism: Cyanobium sp. FACHB-13342; assembly: GCF_014697415.1. Classification (GTDB taxonomy): domain Bacteria; phylum Cyanobacteriota; class Cyanobacteriia; order PCC-6307; family Cyanobiaceae; genus Cyanobium_A. The sequence continues at coordinate 35,633 of NZ_JACJRT010000007.1, forward strand.
CGCAACTGGGCCAGGGCACCGTTCTGGCGCTGCAACTGACGGCGCCACTGGCTGGCCAACTCCAGCGCCCCATCGATGCGCAGGGTGACGCTCGGCGTTGGCAGGGCCCGGAGCAGCTCCAGGGTGGAAATCGAGTTCTGGCGCTGGAGGAGCTGGCGCAGGCTGCTGAGCAACAGCGGCGCCGTGCTGCGGCCGGGCCCCTGGCCTGGGGAGGCGGTGATGGTGAGCAGGGTGCCGGCCTCCCGGAGCATCTGCTCACCGGTCCAGCTGTTGAGCAGCTGCACCCCGAAGCTGCGATCGCGCAGCAGGGGCGCCTGGAGCAGCCGGGCTAGATCGCGGCGCCTGCCGGGCTCCAGCAGGTTCAGCCACACCGCCAGGTCCTGGGACGCGGCCCGATTCAGACCGTTCTGGTCGCTCTGGCGCGCCCAGGCCTCCAGCTCCACCAGATCGATCGGCAACTCCAGCCCGTCGAGCTGCAGCCGCAATTCCTCAGCGGCCTGGCCAGGAGTTGGGGCCAGCAGGGGGGCCAGCAGGGGGGCCAGCAGACCAGCCGCCAGCACCAACCCACGGGCAGCTGGGCGGCGCCACCCCAGCCGGAACGGACACCTGTGCCGCAGAGGGGGCTTGAGCAGGGGCAGGGGCTGAACCGAAGCCATGACGCCCCCAGTCTCCCCTCTGGCGACCCGAGCTGCAGACTGCAGGCCAACCGATCTCCACCCTGCTTGATCCCCTCCCGACGCGACGGGCCTGCGGCGCCGGGCTGGTTGGCCCAGTTTCCGGCGGCCCTGCGCCAGGTGGCCCTGGTGCGGCTGGTGGCCTCGATCGGGGCCGGAGGGGTGCTGTATCTCACCCCGATCGTGTTCCACCAGGAGGCCTTCAGCGCCCAGGCCGTCACCCAGGGGCTGGCCCTGGCGGCCCTGGCGGGCACGCTGGGACGCTTTGCCAGTGGGGCCCTGCTGGATCGGGGCCTGGCCTGCTCGATCCCGGTGCTGCTGGCCTCCGTGGCGGCCGTGCTGGGCGACCTGCGGCTGGTGGGCACGGCCAGCTTCGGGGGGTATGTGCAGGGCCAGCTGCTGCTGGGCATCGCGGCCGGGCTCTACTGGCCGGCGGTGGAGCTGGCGGTGCCGCTCGGCAGTCACGCCGGCCCGTCGCCAATCCCTTCGGCCCGGGGCTACGCCCTGGCACGCAGTGCCGACGCGGCGGGCATCGCCACCGGGGCCCTGCTGGGGGCGCTGCTGGCGGCGGCCGGACAGCTGCGGGGGATCTACCTGATCGATATCAGCTGCGTCGTCGCGGTGGCGTGCCTGCTGCTGCGCCGGCCCCTGCTGCGGCCCCAACGCCACGACGACGGGATGGCGGCCAAGGCCGCCTGGGGCGACTGGCTGCCGCCGCTGCTGCCGGTGCTGGCGATCAGCCTGCTGGCCACCTCGCTGCCGGCCCTGATGCAGAGCGCCCTGCCCCTGGATCTGGTGCGCGGCGGCCTGGAACGGGCGGCCATGCCGGAAAGCCTGGGGGCGCTGCTGATCGGCCTGCAGCTGGGCCTGCTGGTGCTGATCCAGTGGCCGGTGGGTCAGGCCCTCGCCCGCCGGCCCGTGGCCCACGGGCTGGGGCTCGCCCTGGCCTGCTTTGCGGCGGGCACGGTGCTGCTGGCCTTTTCCGCCCTCACCCGCCAGGGGCTGTGGCTGGTGCTCCTGGCCCAGCTGCCCCTCGCCCTGGGAGAAGCCGCCTTCCTGCCGATCGCCACCGAAGCGGTGATCGAGCTCAGCCCGCGGGAGCATCAGGGGCTGGCCATGGCCCTGTTCTCCCAGTGCTTTGCCCTCAGCGCCCTGGGGGCGCCGCTGCTGGCGGGACTGGCCCTGGATGCCCAGCAGCATGCCGGCGGCTTCTGGATCCTGGTGACCCTGCTCTGCCTGGCGGGGCTCAACCTGGTGAAACGGCTCAAGCCGAGGCCGGTGGCTCCGGGGGAGTAGCGCCATCCTGGGCGGCCTGCCTGGCCACCCAGGCCTCATGGGGCAGGGGCTCGGTGCCGTATTCCCAGTCGTCGTAGTCGGGGTCGTTGCGGATTTTCTGATGCAGCTCCTTCTGGACCTCAAAGTCGTGGGGGTGGGACTCGGGCTGGGGGGCCGTCATGGCTGGACCGGGTTTTGTTGCCATTCTGGGGCATCCACGCGGGGGGCTTCCGGCGCCAACTCCGAGCGGAGAGAGCGGCGCACCAACCGCACCCGGATGCCGTTGCGGGAGCGCAGGGTGAGTCGCGCCACCAGCTCCGGTTCGTGCTCCGGATCCGGCAACACCTCAAAGCGACGCACCAGCTCGGCCAGCACCAGCAGCGCCTCCTGCTGGGCAAAAGCCGCCCCCGGGCATTTGCGTGGCCCCAGCCCATAGGGCAGGAAGGCGTCGCGAGCCCAGCGGCGATCGTCAGGGCTGTTGGCTTCGCCAGGCGTGTCCGTCAAGAAGCGCTCGGGCCGGAACGCATTGGGTTCACTCCAGTGCTGGTCATGGCGCTGAATCACCCAGGGCGAGAGGGTCACCAAGGCCCGCATCGGGCAGCGGCTGCCCGCCAGCTCCGTGTCGACCTGGGACTCCCGAATGAAGAAGCTCACCGGCGGATAGAGCCGCAGCGTCTCGTTGAACACGGCGGCGCCGTAACTGAGCTGGCGCAGATCCTCGAAGCCCAGGGGCCGATCCGGCGCGCCGGCCCGGGAGCCCAGCACCTGCAGCACCTCAGCGCGCAGGCGCTGTTGCACCTCCGGAAACCGGCCCAGCAGATACACCGCCATGCCGAGGGCACTGGCGGAGGTCTCATGGCCCGCCAGAAACAGAAAGCACACCTGATCCACCAGCCCGTCACGGCTGAAGCCCTCCCCCGTGTCGGGGTCGCGGGCGGCGATCAAAGCATCCAGCAGATCGGTGGGAGAGGGGGTGTCGTTGGGAGTGGCGTTCTGGCCGGCGGGGGCAGTGAGGCGCCTGTCGATCGCGGCGGCGATCCAGGCGCGGATCGGCGTGGCATGGGTGGCCAGATACGCCTGCAGGCGCTGTCGCGGCAGCCGCAGGAAGCGCAGCATCAGGGCCCGACCCGCCCGCTTCTGATAGCGGGCAAAGGCCGCGAAGATCGCCTCAGCCTCCTCACCCTCCAACGGCCGCGACAGGATCGTGCGCACGATCACATCGGCCGTCACCAAGGTCATCTCGGCGTCGGCGTCGATGGGGCCTTCATCCACCTGGGCCTCCAGCCGGACCAGGCTGGCCGCCACGGCCCCCTCCATCTGGGGGTACACCCGCTGCAGCTGGGCCACCTGGAAGGCCTGATCCACCAGGCGCCGCTGCTGGGCCCACTCCGCGCCATTCACCGAGAAGATTGCCCGGCCGATCAGCGGCTCCAGGATCCAGAGGGTGTAGGGGTGCTTGGGAAAATCCTCCACCGCGCTCACCATCACCTGGCGCACCGCCGTGGGCTCATTCACCAGCAGCAGGTTGAGGCCCATGAACCGCAGGGCCCCCACCGGGATGCGGAAATCCCATTCATTCAGCAGGCCAAACCAGGAATACAGACCCCGGCGAATGCGGCGCAGAAAATTGGGGGTGTAGGGCTCCGGATGGGGATAGATCGGTTCATCACTCATGGCGCCAGCAAAGCCTCGATTAGGTCGAAACCACCGCTGCGCGCCGGATCGGCGGTGCGCAGGTATTCGAAATGCAGATCAAATTGGTGGCTGAGCAAGGCCCCCAAGCTGGTGAGCCCCTGGCGCTGGGCCAGGGGCATCAGTTGCAGCTCCGGGTAGGCCCCGGCGCCAGCGCGGGGCACGCCGCAGCTTTGGTACGGGTCCACCGCCGCGAAGCAGAGGTAGTCGTCGCGGGAGGTGATGTCCCGCCAGGGCAGGCGCGGCTCCTGGGCCAGCAGGGCCAGATCGGCATGGAAGGCCTGGGCCTTGCCATGCACCGCCAGGTTGGCCAGGTTCTGACCCAGGCTGAGCAGCTGCAGCCGCCCCGACAACGTCTGGTCGGCGCCCTGGCGGCGCAGCGCCGCGGCCAGCATCGCCATCACAAAGGAGCCGCTGCTGTGGCCCATCAGCCACACCTGGCCCGCCGGATCGGCCGCCTCCAGCTCCAGGATCCGCGCCGCCAACTCCGCCACCCGTTGGCGCAGATCGCCGTCGCGGGCCTGGCCCAGCCGATGGGTGAAACGAATCGAGCGGAACAGCCACACCACGCCGAGGGCCTCCGCCAAGCGCCAGGCCTGCCAACCGCCGAGACCCACCAAAGCCAGCTGCAGGATCCACACCAGCGGGTCAGGCACCGCCAACAGGCCGCCCAGCAGCCCTAGCCCAGCGCAGAGCAAGGCCAGCAGCAGCAACGCCGTGCCGACGTACAGCGTGGGATACAGCCCACAGAGCGCCACCCGGGGAGACCAGCGCCGCATGGTGCGATAACCACCTCCAAACAGGTACCAGGCGTAGATCCCAACCCCGTCGCGGAGCAGCACCAGCGGATTCCTCGGCCAGTGGGCCCGCGCGATGTCATCCCAATGGAGAAAACAGAAGTCGAGATCAGCGCCCCCCAGCTCACGCACCTGCCAGCGGCTGATCAGTCGATCCACCTGCTGGCCGCGGCGATGGCTCACCTGCAGCCTGCGGCCACTGCGCCGCTTCAGCTGCCGCACCTGCTCGGCGAAGAGGCGGTAATAAAAACTGGCCCCGCGGGGATCGAAGCCGCTGAGGAAGTACACCCGCCGTCGCGGGCACATCTGGTCAACAATGGCCGTATCGCCTGGAACGCCGTGGTCGCGACCCGCCTGCTGCAACGACGCAGTCTCCCGATCACGGTTGGCTTCCTGGCAACCCTACAGGCGTTGCCCTTGCTGGCCGCCAGCCCCGCTTCCCGGGTGACCCTCTCCGGTCAACAGGGCCAGTACACCGCCTCGGTCATGGTGCCGGTTTCAGCCCCCAAGGCCTGGGCCGTGCTCACCAACTACGAATCCATGGCCGGCGTGATGCCCGACATCCAACAGGCCAGGGTGGTGAGCCGCAGCGGCCGCAACCTCGAACTGGCCCAGACCTACAAAGCCCCCTACACCTTTGGCCTGAGCATCAAGGCGCGCCTGCAGGTGCAGGAAACGCCCCCCAGCAAAATGAGCTATGCCCTGATCAGTGGCGACCGCATCAAGCAGCTCCAGGGCAGCTGGACGATCACCCCGGTGAAGGGCGGTGTGCTGGTGAAGCACCAGATCCAGGTGGTGCCCCAGATCCCCGGCTTCCTGCTGGGCACGTATTACAACCTCACCGAAACCAACCTGCGCCAATCGATGCAAATCCTGGCCCAGCAGATGGTCAAGGGCTGAGCGGCCGCACGCCGCGGCCCTCCACCCGATAGTGCACCCCGCGCCACTCCACCCGCCGGGCCAGGGCCGCCCGCAGGGTGGCCAGGCCATAGACCCATTGGGCCAGGGGCAGCCAACGCAGCAGCCGCCTGGCCTCGGCCAGCCCCGGCCGGGGTAAGCCCTCTGCCAGGGGCCTCAGGGCCCGGGAGGCCACCGCCTCGATCAGCACCAGCAGGGCCACGCAGCCCAGTTCGTAAGCCAACGTCGCCGCCAACAGCACCCCAGCGGCGGCCAGCTGGCCCTGCAGCAGGGCCGCCAGCAGGGCCGCCAGCGCAACCAACAGCAGCAGCCAGGTGCCCAGCCCATGCAGGGCCACCAGGGGCCAGGCCGGATGGTGGAGCCGCGCGGTGAGCAGCTGACGGCTGATCCAACGGCGCAGCGGCCGCAGGGCGATGCCATCCTCCCGGTCGAGGGCAATCAACTCTGGCCGGAATTCGTAGCGCCAGCCGCTGCGGGCCAGGGGGGCCGGCAGGGCCGTGTCTTCGCACAGGCTGGTGGAGAGCACATCGCGCCAGCCCGTGGGCTCGATCAACTGGCGCCGCACCGCCAGGGAGCCCCCCCAGGGAATCCCCAGCAGGGTCATCAGCACCAGGGCGCCGCCGTTCCAGATGGCGCGCACCATCCCGGCCGGGCTGCCCTGGGCGGGGGCATACCAACGGTTGCCGGACACGGCCCCTACGCCAGCCTGGGCGCAACCCGCCGCCAGGGCCTCGAGCCAACCGGGAGCCACCACCGCATCGGCATCCACCAACGCCACCAGCTCCGTGGCCCCGTGCAGCGCGCCGAAGGCCTGACGCAGCGACGCACTTTTGAGCGATCCCGCCTCCGGCATGCCAGCCAGGGGGATCAACCGGGCGCCCTGCCAGCGGGCCAGCCCCCCCTTCTCCAACCGGGCAATCTGCTGTTCCGCCAGGGGCCAGGCCGGATCCTGCCGGGAATCCACCACGACCAGCAACCGCCAGGGGCCCGGATAGGTCTGGGCGGCCAGGGCCGCCAGGGCCTCAGCCAGGCTTGGATCGGCGCCCCGCAGGCACAGCACCACCTCCGCCGGCGGTGCCGGCAGGGCCAGCTGGGGACGGCGGGCCAGGCGACGGCACACCACCAGGGCAAACGCCAAGGTGAGCAACAGTTGCAAGCCCAGGGTGGCCAGCAGGGCAGCAGCCAGCCCCAAGGAGGCAGCGGTGAAGCCGCTCAAAGCGAGGTCACACCGGTGATCAGGCTGCGGGCATAGGGGCCAATCAGGGCCTCGAAGCCCGGGCAGCGCACGCCCCGGGCCGCCAGGAGCTCTACCGTGGCTCGGCAGCTCGGTCGCGCCCGCACCCCGGCCTGGTTGAGCTCGGGGTAGGTGAGCTGTTCGTCGCCCCAACGCCGCACGAAGAAGGTGCGGATGCCGTAGAGGGGATTGGCGGGATCGCCGGCGATCGCCTCCAGCCACCGCTCCATCGACACCAGCTCCAGCGGCGCCCCGCGCTCGATCAGGTTGCCGAGCAGATCGGCCAGCAGCATCGGTTCGGGATGTTGCAGGTGAACGTTGCGTCCCACCGCCTCCGGCATCCAGGCCAGGGCCGTGACCGCATCGGCCACGTAATCCACCGGCACCAGATCGAGCTCCCAGGGCAGATCCGGAGCCATGCCCAGGGCCAGGCAGCCCCGCAGCAGCCGGTGCAGCAGGTCGTCCTGGTGCCAGGCACCGGTTTGGGAGTGACCGCCGATCAGGGGCGGGCGGTACACCGTCACCGGCAGGCCGGCGGCGGCGGCGGCCAGCACCCGCCGCTCACTCACCCATTTGGTTTGGGAGTAGCCCACATGGATGCCGCGCCACTCGGCCACGTCGTCGCTCTCGAGCACCTCCCGGTTGCGGTAGGCCGCGGCCTCGAAGGCCGCCACGCTGGAGATCAGCTGCACGGGCACCGGGCCACCGGCGGCGGGGTGGACCGCCAGGTCAAGCATGGTCTGGGTGCCGCCCACGTTGGCGGCCTCCAGCTGGCTGTAGGGGGCCATCTGGCTGAGTTGGGCCCCGTTGTGCAGGATCCCGCCCAGGCCCTGGGCCAATCCGGCCAAGGCCGACTCCGAGAGGCCGAAGCGGGGCTGGGCCAGGTCCCCGGGCACCGCCACCAATCGGTTGCTCCAGCTGTCCTGCCAGAGGCCGTAGTGGTCGAGGTTGGCCTGGATCCGGGCCACACCCTGGGCGGGGTCGCTGGCCCGCACCAGGCAGCGCACCTGCAGCCGCTCCCAGCGCTGCAACTGGCCGGCCAGCAGGTAGGCCCCCAGGAAGCCGGAGGCACCGGTGAGCAGAATCGCCGCCCCAGGGGGGGATTCTGCAGAAGGAGCTGCGTCCGGCAGGCTCCAGTGGGGCGCCAACTGCGCTTCCCGGCCCAGGTCCAGCACCCGCTCCGCCCCAGCCTTGGGATCCACCAGGGCCTCCAGCAACACGGCGGCCAGGGCTTCGATCGTGGGATCACCGGCCAGGGATTCCAGCTCCAGCTTCACCCCCAGGTCGCGCTGGATGCCGGCCGCCAGCTCCACCGCCATCAGCGAATCCAGGCCGATGTGGAAGAGGGAGTCGCCGGGATCCAGGCTGCGGGCATCCTCCAGGCCCATCACGGTGGCCAGGCGTTGCTGCAGCAGCTCCACCACCAGGGCCAGGCGCTGGTCGTCGTCGACCTGGGCGAGCTGCTGGCGCAGGGCCTCCCCCTCGGCCCCCTCGTCGGCGGTGGCGGCCGCCTTGAGCAAGGGCTGCAGCACGGCCGACTGGCGGCTGCCGAGCTGGGCCGCCAGCTTGGGCCAGTCGTTATGCAGCACGGCCACGCATCCCGGTCGCCCCCGCTCCAGCAGCAGGGCCAGGGCCTCCAAAGCCTGGGCGGGAGGCAGCAAGCCCACCCCCAAAGCCGCGAATCGGCGCTCCAGACCCTCCGCCATCCCGGCACCGCCCCAGGGACCCCACTGCAGCGAGAGCAGCGGCCAGGCCGAGTGGGTGGTGGATGCGGCCAAGCCATCGAGGGCCCCATTGGCCATGGCGTAGCTGGTCTGCCCCGGCGAGCCGAGCAGAGCGGCCATCGAAGAGAAGGCCACCCCAAACTCCGGCCGGCAGTCAGCCAGGCGGCAGGCCTGCTCCAACCGCTGCCAGCCGCCCCATTTGGGGGCGATCACCGCGGCCTGCCGGGCCGGAGTCTGCCCCTCCAACAGGCCGTCATCCAGCAGGCCCCCCCCATGGAACACCCCCACCAGGGGCTTGCCCCGCAGGGCCGCAGCCAGCTGCTCCGGCGGATCGGCCGCCAGATCGAAAGCCAGGGACTCACAGTCGACGCCCTGGCTCTGGAGCTGCTGAACGAGCTGGGGATCGGGCCGCCGGCCCAGCAGCACCAACGAGCGGGCCCCCTGAGTTGCCAACCAGAGACTCAGCTGCTGACCGATGCCGCCAAAGGCACCGGTCACCAGATAGGTGGCCTCTGGGCGGATCGTCCAGGCTGCCGGCCGCTCCGGCTGGGTGATCACCACCTTGCCCACATGCCGGGCCTGGGCCATCAGCCGGAAGGCCTCCACGCTGCGCTCGATCGGAAACGCCTGCAACGGGATCGGCGCGTAGTGACCGGCCTCGAGGTCGGTCAGCAGCTCCACCAGCAGGCCCCGCACCAGGGAGGGGTCAGCCGCGGCCACCTCCAGCAGGTCGAAGGGCAGGTAGGCGGCATCGGGCCGACGCTGGGCCGCCTCCTCCCGACTCCAGATCTCGATCTTGCCCAGCTCCACAAAGCGGCCGCCGTCGGCCAGGGCGGCAAAACTTGCCTCCACCCAGTCGCCCTTGAGGCTGTTGAGCACCACATCCACGCCGCGGCCGCCGGTGGCGGCCCGCACCTGCTCACTGAAGGCGAGGCTGCGGGAGTCGAACACCGCTTCCACCCCCTGCTCCAGCAGGGCCGCCTGTTTGGCCGCACTGGCCGTGGCGAGCACCCGAGCGCCGCAGCGGCGAGCCACCTGCAGGGCGGCCTGGCCGACCCCACCGGCGGCCGCATGGATCAGCACGGTCTCGCCCGGGCGCAACTGGGCGAGGGTCTGGAGGCCGTAGATCGCTGTGAGGAAGGCCGTGCTGACGCTGGCCCCCAGGGCCGGATCGAGGGCCGCGGGCAGGGGGACGCACAGGGCGGCACGGCACACCACGTGGCTGGCCAGGCTGCCCACCGCCAGGGCCGCCAGCAGCCGCTGGCCCACCAGGGCTGGATCCACTCCGGGGCCGACCGCCACCACCCGGCCCACGCATTCGCCGCCGTAGGGCAGGCGGGCCTCGGCGTCCATGCCGAGCTCCCGGCTGTAGCCCGCCAGCAGCCCCAGGGCATTCAAGACATCGCGGAAATTGAGGCCCGTGGCCTCCACCGCCAGTTCCAACTCGCCAGGCCCCGGAGAGCGTCGCTGCAGGGGAAGGGCCCGCAGGGTTTCCAGGCTGCCGAGGGCACCGCTCTCCAGGCGGAAGGGGGCGTCGGCCAGGGGCTGGAGGCGCTGCACCCAGGCCCGACCATCCCGCCAGGCCAGCAAGGGCTCCCGCTCCCCGAGGGCGAGCAGGCCCGGCCAGTCCGCCGCGGCCGGAGGGGTGCCATCGGCCAGGTGCAACACGGTCCAGCCCAGGGCGGGCTGCTCCAGGGCGGCCGAGCGGGCAAAGGCCGCCATGCCAGCCGCCAGGGGGCCACCCCCCTGCAGCACCAGCCACACTGGTCGGGCCGGTGCCCCGGCCAGCTGCTGGGCCCAACCGAGCAGCTCCGCCGCCAGATCCTCCAGGGCCAGGGCAGGCCCAGTGAGATCGGGCCAGAGCAGCAGGGGCTCCGGCCCCGGGGGGATAGGCGCGCCGCCCGTGAAACAGAGCGGTTCCCCGCCGGACTGGGGCAGGGGCTCGAGCGCCGGAGCCTCTTGCCAGTCGGTTTCCAGCAGCCAGTCCTGGGGGCCAGGGTCGGGCTCCGCCTCCGGCAGGGGGAAGAGCCAGTCGAGGGCCTGGCGCGGCAGACGCCGCAGCCGGAATCCCCGGATCCAGCCCAAGGGGGTGGTGCCGTCGTGGAGCACCAGGTTGGCCAGGACAAAGGCCGGCTCCTGGCTGGGCTGGAGCTGCACCTGGCAGTGCAGACGATCGGGCAGGGGCAAGGCCTTCAGCCACAGCTCCTCCAGTCCCACCGGCAGCAGAAGCTGCCCCTCCCGCGCCGCGGGATCCAACAACACGGCCACGGCCTGAAAACAGCTGTCCAGCAGGCCCCGGTCCTGGCCCCCCTCCGGACGCTCCAGCTCCGCCCAGGCTTGGCCATCGGCCAGCTGCAGCTGCCGCAGGCCCCGGTAGGTGGGGCCATAATTCAGACCAACTTGTGCCAGGGCCCCATAGAACCCTGCCAGTTGCACCGACGTCGACGACGCCGGGGGCTGGGTCAGGGGGAAGGGCGGCTCTGCCGATGGGGCCCCCTCCAGGGCCACCTCCCCATGACGCTGCCAAGGGGAGGTCTCCGGCCCATCCGGGCGGCTGTGGAAGGTGAGGCCATCGGCCCGCCGGTGACACTGCAGCCGCACGGTGGTGCCGTCGCCGGCCAGCTTCAGCGGTTGATCGAGGCGCATCGACCCCAGCCGCAGAGGCTGCCCGGCCTGCTCCAGCAACGCCAGCGCCGCCGTGAGGAAGCCCGCAGCGGGGAACACCACTTGGCCGCGAATGCGGTGATCGCCCAGATCCGTGCCTTGCTGGCCCAACAGGGCCTGATACACCTCCACATCCCCAGGAAGATCCAGCCGGCTGAAGGAGCCGGCGGCGGCGGACAGGCCACGGGAGGGCGCCGCCGCAACCGGCCGCAGGGCCGCACTGGCCGGGCCGGTGAGACCGAGATGGTGGAGCCAGGAGCTGGCCGGAGCCGAGGCTTCGCCCTCCCGGTTCCACCAATAACGCTGCCGTTCAAAGGGGTAGCCGGGCAAGCTGACTCGCCGGAAGGGGTAGGGGCGGTGGAACCCCGCCCAGTCAACGGCGAAGCCACTGCGCCAGAGGCCGCCGAGGCTGGCGTAGATCACCTCCCAATCGGACTGCCCAGGCACCAGGGAAGGCCAGTAACTGAAGGCGGGCTCCTGGACGCACTGACGGGCCATGCCGATCAGGGTGGGGCGGGCCCCAATCTCCAAAAACACCTGGGCCCCCTGGGACACGAGGGTGGCCACCCCCTCCGCAAAGCGCACCGGGCTGAGCACCTGATCGCACCAGTAGTCGGGCTGGGCCACCTCGGCCCCAGCCAGCAAACCGGTGAGGTTGCTCACCAGCGGCTTGCTGGGCGGCGCAAAGGCCAGCTGCCGTAATTCGCGCTCGAAGGCTTCCAACATCGGAGCCATCGCCTCGGTGTGAAAGGCATGGGACACCGCCAGCTGGCGGGCGTGGAGTCCGGCCGCTTCCGCCTCAGCCAGCAGTTGCCGCAGGGCGGCGCTCGGGCCAGCCACCACGGTGTTGGCAGGGCCGTTGTACGCCGCCACACGCATCGCGGGATGGCGAGCCATCAGCGCTTGCACCCGCTCCAAGGGAGCCAGCAGCGCCACCATGCCGCCCGAGGGCGGTAAGGCCTGCATCAAACGCCCACGGGCCGCCACCAGGCGACAGGCGTCTTCCAAGGAGAACACCCCGGCCAAGTGGGCAGCCAGCACCTCCCCAATGCTGTGGCCCATCAACAGATCGGGGCGCACACCCCAGCTCTGCCAGAGCTGGCTGAGGGCGTAGCCCACCGCAAACAGAGCCGGCTGGGCAGCCCCTGTCTGATTCAAGAGGGCTGCGGCCTGGGCCTCATGGCCCGCCTGGGGCACCACCAGGTCGCGCAGCGGCGTCTCCAGCTGGGGATCGAGCAGGACGGCCACCCGCTCAAAAGCATCCCGGAACGTGGGGTGCTCCAGCAGCTCCCGCCCCATGCCGAGGGCCTGGGACCCCTGGCCGGTGAAGAGCCAGGCCAGCTTGCCGGGCCGCCGCGATGCGGTGGCGCGCGTCACACCATCGGGGAGGGGACTCCGCCCACTGGCCAGGGCCTGAAGCTGGCTCAGCAACTGGGCGTGGTCGTGGGCCAGGCACACCGAGCGGTGCCGGAAGCCGGTGCGACCCAGGTTGGCGGAGGCGGCCAGATCGGCGAGCTTGAGGGAGGGTTTGGCCTGCAACTGCCTGGCCAGATCCCGCGCCATGCAGGCCAGGGCCTCGGGTGTGCGGGCCGACAGCGTGAGCAGCTGCAGGGGCATGCGCGCGCCGAACCGCATCGGGGCCGGCTGCTGGGGGGCATCGGCCAGCACCACATGGGCATTGGTGCCGCCAAACCCAAAGGAACTCACCCCCACCACCGGCGCCCGGTCCGGATGGGGGAAGGGCTCGAGGGTGGTCTGCACCTGCAGCTTGAGGCCGGCGAAGTCGATCGAGGGATTGGGACGCCGGCAGTGGAGGCTGGGGGGGAGTTGCCGCTTGGCCACACACAGGGCGGCCTTGATCAGGCCGGTAATGCCGGCGGCAGTTTCCGAGTGGCCCAGGTTGGTCTTCACCGAACCCACCCGACAGGCCTCCCCCTCGGGCCTGCCCTCCCCCAGCACCGTTCCCAGGGCCCGCAGTTCAATCGGGTCCCCCTGGCGGGTGCCCGTGCCATGGGCCTCCACGTACTGGGTCGCGGCCGGGTCAATGCCTGCCCGGGCAAAGGCCTCCCGCACACAGGCGATCTGGGCCCTCACATTGGGGGCCACCATGCCGTTGCTGCGGCCATCGGAATTGACGGCCGAGCCGTGGATCACCGCGTAGATCGGATCGCCCGCCGCCACGGCCGCGGCCAGGGGCTTGAGCATCACCACTCCGGCCCCCTCCGAACGCACGTAACCATCGGCGCTGGCGTCAAAGCTCTTGCAGCGCCCATCCGGTGCCAACAGGCCGGCCTTGCAGAAGCTCATCTGGATGCCCGGATGAATCAGGGCCTGCACGCCCCCGGCCAGGGCGGCCTCGGATTCCCCCCGCCAGAGGCTCTCGCAAGCCAGATGCACCGCCACCAGGGAAGAGGAGCAGGCCGTATCCACCGTGAAGCTGGGCCCCTTGAAATCGAAGAAATAGGAGAGCCGGTTGGCGGCGATACAGCCGGTGTTTCCCGGCAGCACAAAGGGCTCGTTATCGGGAGTGGCGTAGCGCTCCCGCGAAGCCCAGAGCAGGGAGCTGTAGTCAGCGCTGGAGATCCCCATGAACACCCCGACGGCCTTGCCGCGCACCTGCTCCAGGGGCTGACCCCCATCCTCCAGAGCCCGCCAGGCCACCTCCAGCAACAGCCGTTGCTGGGGATCCATGCACACCGCCTCTCGGGGCGTGATGCCGAAAAAGGCCGCATCAAACAGGTCGATGCCCTCCACGAAGCCCCCCTGGCGAACGTGCTGGGTGAGGGGATGGACAGGATCGGGGTTGTAATGGAGGTCGAGGTCCCAGCGATCGGAGGGCACCTCCCGGATCGCGTCGCGCCCGTCCCGCAGAAATTCCCAGAAGCTTTCCGGGCCCTCGATCCCTCCAGGGAGCCGACAGCCGATCCCCACAATGGCAATCGGTTCGGGCATCGGGGCGTTCAGACCAGTCCCATCCTCTCCTAAGGGCTCAAGCGGGAGAGAATCCCAGTGGGGTTCGCCGACAGACGATGCTGCTGATACCGCTGGCGTAAGGCGCAATAGCCCTCAGGGTCAGCCAGCCATTGGCGCACCAGTGCTGCCAGCTCCTCCGGCCGTCGGATCGAGGACTCCAATCCCCGGGCGCGGAAATAACGCGGTGCCAACAATTCCTGGGGCATGGTGGTGCCGTAGTGGTTGAACACCAGGGGGCAGGCCATAAACAGAGCCTCGGTGGCGGTGCGCGCTCCCGGACGACTCACCAGGGCCCAGGCCCGCTGATAGAGAGCAGCCATCGCCGCCGGATCCTGGTAGCCCAACGCCTGCACCGCCAGCTCCGGGTGCCGCCCGGCCCACGCCTGCAGCTGCTCCCGCACCGCAGGGCGACGACCACACAAGGCCACCACCGCCACCTGACCGGCAAAGGGCAACAACTGCTCCAGCAGCGGGATGTGGTTGTTGGCCCCGTTGGAGCCCGTCCCAAGCACGAGAAGGGGTAGGCCCGCCACGGCCTCCGGAGCGGGGCCGGCGTCGTGATACGCCGGGTAGAGAAGGGGGCCCAGGCCCTCCACCGGCACGCCCGGCCGGCGCTGCCGCACCTCCCGCACCACCTCCTCGGTGAGGGCCCAGAACAGATCGGTGCGGCGACTGAGCCAGTTGCGGCTGAAGCCGAAGCCACCGTCGAGTTCGGTGCAGCAGGTGATGCAGCGCAGCTGGGGACCCAACACCCGCTTGGCCAGATCGAAATGGCCCCGGTTGGTGTGGGGATGGGTGGAGATCAGCACGTCCGGCCGGAAGTTCTGGAGTTCCCGGATCAGGTAGCGGCGCCCAAAGAGCACGGTGCCAGGCTTGATCAGATCTTCCAGTTCCATGGCACGCCAGTAGAGCTGGTGCAGCCAGGGCCGGCGACGCTGGATCCAGTTGTAGAGCTCCACTCCGCCGCGGTAGGTGCTGCTCGAGTGCTCGAGCACCTGATCCACCCGCACCTCCGCATCCGGGCGCACCCGGGCTAACCACTGCTGGATCGCTTCGGCTGCCGCGTCGTGGGCCGTGCCGCCGCTGGAGGTGTAAATCAGAACGCGCATCGGGATCAGACCGGCGAGGGCGCGCGGGCCAGGGCGGCGGCCTGGCGCAACCCCGTGAGGAGAAGCAACCAGCCCGCCAGGCCCATGGCCATGGCCATCGGTCGTCCGGGGCCCACCCCCAACCCATCCAGCAGCCAGCGCGGCCAGAGCGGCCAGCTGAGGGCAGGGCGCAGAAAGCCATCCACGAGGGCTGCGAGCCCAACAAAACCCAGCAGCCGCGCACACCACTCCAGGCTCAGGCGCTGGGCAAAACGCCGCGGCTGGTCGAGGGCGCTCACCTGCTGCTGCCAGAGGCACTGCAGGGCCGCCAAGCTGATGGGAATGCCGGCGGTGAACACCAGAATCCCCAGCCACCAGATGGGCTGCCACCGCTCAAAAACCACCAGGCCGGCGCCAATCAACACCCAACCCTGGACCAGCACGGCGGCCCGCAGCCACGGCAGCGGCCGCACCGGGCGCCGCCAAAGCCACAGCCCCATCCCAAGCCCGTAGCCGATCCCGCCCACGAGCAAGGCCATGCCCAACCGGTCCGGCCCCATGCCGGCCAGCAGCCAGGCTGGGAAGAGCACCTCACAGCCGGCATACACAAACGCCAGCGCCATCCCAATCCAGCCCAGCGGAGCCAGGGTTGGCTCCCGCAGGAGCTGGACAACCTGACGCCGGAAGCTCGCCGGTTTGGCACCTGCGAGTGCCAGCCCACCGGCGCCGGCAGGGGCCAGGGCGGACGGGGGCCAGGGTGCCAACGCCACACACAGAAAGGCCCACAGAAAACTGAAGCCATCGAGCCACAGCACCCCGGGCAGGCCAGCCTCTGCTGCCAGCCAAGCCCCCAGGAACGGAGCCACGCTGAGCACCAGCCCATCAGAGCTGGCAAATAGACCAGTCGCGCGGGTCTGGGCCGGCCCCTCGGGCACCAGGGTGGTGATCAACGAGGAAAAACACAGCACAAGAGCCGCTTCCGCCGCCGCCGAGATGGCCAGCAGGGTCAGCAGGATGGCAACAGGCACCCGGGAGCCATCCCGCAACAGCAACAGGGCCAGGCCGACGGTGACGCTCCCCCCGATGGCGTTGGCCACCAGCATGGTGCGGCGGCGCGGCCAACGAGCCAAACGCTGGCCCAACAGCGGCAGGATGGCCAGGCGGGCCAGCTGAACCACCACCGCCACGGCGGCGAAATCCACCACCCGCCATTGCTGCTGAAACAGCCACAACCCCATGCCATACAGGCTGGCCTGGGTGCCCAAGTTCGACACCAGCTGGCCCAGCCACAGCAGGGAGAAAGGCCGCCTCACACGTTGAACAGGAACTCCATCACATCCCCCTCAGCCACCACGTACTCCTTGCCCTCGGCCCGCAGCCAGCCCTTGGTGCGGGCCTCGGCCAGGGAGCCGGCCTCCAGCAGCTGCTGGGTGCCGATGGTCTGGGCGCGGATGAAGCCGCGCTCGAAATCGGTGTGGATCACGCCGGCGGCCTGGGGGGCGGTCATGCCGGCCTTGATCGTCCAGGCGCGGGTTTCCTTCTCGCCGGTGGTGAAGTAGGTGCGCAGGCCCAGCAGGGCGTAGGTGGCGCGGATCAGGCTCTGCAGGCCGCCCTCTTCCACCCCCAGACCGGCCAGGAACTCGGCGCGGTCTTCCTCGGGCAGCTCGATCAGTTCGGCCTCCACCTGGGCCGAGATGCGCACGGTGCCGGCACCCTCCTGCTCCGCCAGGGCCGCCACCTCGTCGCAGTAGGCATTGCCGCTGGCCAGATCGTCTTCGCTCACGTTGGTGGCGTAGATGATCGGTTTGGCGGTGAGCAGCCCCAGGGGCTTCACCATCGCCGCTTCCTCCTCGCTGAGGTCCACCGAGCGGGCCGCACCGCCCTGCTCCAGCACCGCCTGGATGCGCTCGAGGGCGGCGTCTTCCACCTGGGCCTCCTTGCTGGTGCGCACCTGCTTCTTGAGGCGCTCGCGGCGCTTCTCCACCTGGGAGAGATCGGCCAGCCCCAGCTCCAGGTTGATCACCTCGGCATCGCGGGCCGGGCCCACCGAGCCGCTCACGTGAATCACATCATCGTTCTCGAAGCAGCGCACCACGTGCACGATGGCGTCCACTTCGCGGATGTTGGCCAGAAACTTGTTGCCCAGGCCCTCGCCCTGGCTGGCGCCCTTCACCAGGCCAGCGATATCCACAAACTCCACCTTGGTGGGGATGATCTCCTTGCTGCCGCTCAGATCCGAGAGCAGCTGCAGGCGGGGATCCGGCACGGACACGATGCCCGAGTTGGGCTCGATCGTGCAGAACGGGTAGTTGGCGGCTTCGGCCTGGGCATTGGCCACCAAGGCGTTGAACAGGGTCGACTTGCCCACGTTGGGCAGCCCGACGATTCCGGCTTTGAGCATGGCTGGAATCTACGGGCCGCAGGTGGAACCACCCACCAGCGAAACTGGGTGTCTCTGCCCTTCAGGCCGATTCCCACCCTCACCCCCCCAACGGCGGTGCCCAGCCAGTCCGTGGTTCCAGGCCCCTCCACCAGCACCCGCCCGGGCCCGCGCCGCCCTTGGCGGCGACGGCGCCTTTGGGCTGCTGCTGCCGCTGGACTGGTGCTCGTGGCCGGCCTGGGCCTGGCGCAGCGCCAGCGCAGCAGTGGCCGGGCCGATCTCACCCCTTACACCGTTGTGGCAGTGTCCGGTGACCTGCCCGGCGTGGTGAGTGCCAGCGGCGAGCTGGAGGCCGAAAAGCGGGTGAATGTGAGCCCGAAGCGCCAGGGGGTGATCGACGAGCTCTACGTGGAGGAGGGCGACCCGGTGCGCCGCGGCCAGGCCCTGGCCCGCATGGATCGCGGCGACCTCGATGACCGTCTCGCCGAGCTTCAGGCCCAGCTCACCTCTGCCCAGGCCCAACTGGCCCGCAGCCGCAGCGAGATGGAGCGCAACCAACGCCTCTACCGCCAGGCCGCCATCAGCCTGAGCGACTACAACACGGTGCGCAGCACCTTCCTGGTGGATCAGGCCGCCGTACGGGCCGCCAAGATGAGGCTGGAAGCGCGCCAGGTGGAACAGTCCGACCTGGTGGTGCGTGCACCGTTCGACGGGGTGGTGACCCAGCGCTTCGCCGATCCCGGCGCCTTTGTGACCCCCACCACCACCGCCTCCGCCACCGCCGGTGCCACCAGCTCCTCGATCGTGGAGTTAGCCCAGGGCCTCGAGGTGGTGGCCAAGGTGCCCGAAAGCGACATCGGCCGGGTGCGCCTGGGCCAGAGCGCCACGGTGCGCGCCGATGCCTTTCCCGACCAACGCTTCGAGGCGCGGGTCAAACGCGTTACCCCCCGGGCGGTGAAGATCAACAACGTCACCTCCTTCGACGTGGTGCTGCGCCTGGTGGGCGACACCCCCCAGCTGCGCATCGGCATGACCGCCGATGTGGGCTTCCAGACGGGCCAGGTGCAGGCCGACACCCTGGTGCCCACCGTGGCCATCGTCACCGAAGACGGGCGGCCGGGGGTCCTGCTGGTGGGCAAGAAAAACCAGCCCACCTTCCAACCGGTGGAACTCGGCATCAGCAGCGGCAAAGACACCCAGATCCTCTCGGGCCTCAAGAGCGGCACCCGGGTGTTCATCGACCTGCCGCCCTGGGCCCAGAAACGCAAATAACTCAGGCGGCCAGAAACGTGCGGGCCGCCTCCACAATCCGCCCGGATGCCTGGCCATCGCCGAAGGGGTTGTGGGCCCGGGCCATGGTCGCGTAAGCCTCCGGATCATCCAGCAGGCGACTGGCCTCCGCCACGATGTCGGCACTGTCGGTGCCGATCAGCCGCGCGGTGCCCGCCTCCACCGCCTCGGGCCGCTCGGTGGTGCGGCGCAGCACCAGCACCGGCTTGCCCAGGGACGGCGCCTCCTCCTGAAGGCCGCCGGAATCACTCAGCACCAGGGTGGAGCCACGCATCGCCGCCACCAGCTGGTCGTAGTCGAGGGGCTCCACCAGGAAGGCGCGGGGGTGATCCCCCAGCAGCGCCTGCAGCGGTTCGCGCACCGTGGGATTGCGGTGCAGGGGCAGGAGCAGGGCCGTGTCGGGATAGCGGTCGAGCAGCTCGCGGAAACCACGGCCGATGTCCTGTAGCCGCTCACCCCAGTTCTCGCGGCGATGCACCGTGGCCAGAATCACGCGCTGCGTCTCAAAATCCAGGCCCGGCAGCACGTAGGGCGGCGCCTGCTCCGCCATGAGCAGCAGGGCATCGATCACCGTGTTGCCCGTGGTGAGCACCGTTCCCACCACCCCGGAAGCCCGGCAGTTGGCAGCCGACAGGGGCGTGGGGGCGAAGTGGAGCTGGGTGAGCTGGGAAATCAAACGCCGGTTGGCCTCCTCCGGGAAGGGATCGAGCAGGTTGTCGGTGCGCAGCCCCGCCTCCACATGGCCCACCGGGATCTGCTCGTAGAACGCCGCCAGGGCTGAGGCGAAGGCCGTGGTGGTATCCCCCTGCACGAGCACCAGATCGGGCCGGTGGGTGGTGAACTCTTCCTTGAGGCCCTGCAGGGCCCCGCAGGTGATGTGGGTGAGGGTTTGCTTGGGAGCCATCAGGGCCAGGTCGTGGTCGGCCACTAGGCCGAACAGGCCCATCACCTGGGTCACCATCTCCCGGTGCTGGCCCGTGAGCACCACCCGGGTGCGGAAATCCTCGGCCTGCTGGAACGCTCGGATCACCGGCGCCAGCTTGATGGCCTCCGGACGGGTGCCCAGCACGAGCGTGACAAGGGGCTTGGACACCGGGGCGCTGCAGACAGCCGGATCCTACGAACGTTGGCCGGCGGGGATGGCGGGGCTGACAGGAACGTCCGCAGCGGCGAAGCTGGAGCCATTCCGGTGGCCGCCGATGACGACCTCGCCCTTTCCCCCCTCCCCCTTCCCCCCTTCCCCTTTCCCGCCGGCAGCCCCTCCTGAAGCCCCGGCCGCCGCACCGGATGCACCCGCACCGGCCCCCGAGGCGCCGAGCAGCGGTGGTGGCCTGCGGCTCGACAACGGCAGCCAGCCCGACAGCCTCGAGGGCATCGTGCGCATCGCCAATGAGAAGGGCTATTCCGACGTCCACCTGGGGGTGGGGGAGGAGCCCCGCTACCGGGCCCGGGGCGAAATGGCCGGCACCGGTTGGCCCGTGACCGATGCGGCCACCTTCAACGCCTGGATGCGGGAGATGCTCAGCCCCGCTGAAATCGACGCCTTCCAGCGCGACAAGGAATACGACGGATCCCACGCCTTCCCGTTCGTGCGGGTGCGGATCAACCTGATGGATTCGCTGCGGGGGCCGGCGATGGTGCTGCGGCTGATCCCCCAGAAGATCGCCACCCTCGAAGATCTGAACTTGCCGTCGGTGCTCAAGGAGCTCTGCGCCCGACCCAAGGGCATGGTCCTGATCACCGGGCCCACCGGCTCCGGCAAGAGCACCACGCTCGCGGCGATGATCGACTGGATCAACCGCAACATGAGCCGCCACATCCTCACCATCGAGGATCCGGTGGAATTCGTGCACGAGAGCCGGCAGTCACTGATCCGCCACCGGGAGGTGGGACAGCACACCAAGGTGTTCCACAACGCCCTCCGGGCGGCCCTGCGGGAAGACCCGGACGTGATCCTGATCGGTGAGATCCGCGACCAGGAAACCCTGGCCACCGCCATTGAGGCTTCCCAGACCGGTCACCTGGTGTTCGGCACCCTGCACACCAACTCCGCCGTCAAGACGGTGGAACGGGTGCTCGGCATGTACCCCCCCAGCGAGCAGGACAGCGTCCGGAGGGCCGTGTCGGAATCCCTGCTGGGCGTGATTGCCCAGGGTCTGCTGAAAACCACCGACGGCAAACGGGCCGCCTACCACGACATCCTGATCAACACCGACGCCTGCAAGGACTACATCCAGCGCGGCGAACTCGACGAGATCGAGGAGATCATGAAGCGCAGCGCCTTTGACGGCATGCAGACCTCCAACCAGGCCCTGCTGCACCTGGTGGAAGAGAAGCGGGTCACTCCGGAAGACGCCCTGGCCCAGAGCCTCAAGCCCAACGAGCTCGCCCAGGCCCTGCGGGGCCGCACCTGAATCAGGGGCGGCGAGGGCCCTGGTTGGCGATCAGTGGCTCGCCAGCCGGGCCACCAGCAGCACCGACAGCCCCACCGAGAGCCCGAGCATGGCCAGCCGGCCATTCCAGATCTCGGCCTGGGGGGTGAAGCCGCGGCGCCAGGCGTTCAGCTCGGTGCCACTGACCAACTCGGAACCGGCGTCAGCGTCAACGCCGGATTCCAAGCGGATGTCAGGTTCCCGCTCGAGGGTCGAACACTCCTGATCCTGCCGGACTTCGCGCTCACCGTTGAGGGGGGCCATGGCGCCACACCGATCCCGCAGGAGCACCAGCCTACGGGCATTAAAAGCAAGCCTGCGGTTCATACAGCCGATCCGCCTGCTCCAAGGGCAGCCGGGCCGCCACCGCCAGCTCCAGGGAACTGTGCTGGCCGGCCGCCAGCCGCTGGGCCGCCGCCACCCCGATCATGGCGGCATTGTCGGTGCAGTAGGCCAGCGGCGCCACGCGCCAGGCCAGGCCATCCCGCTGGCAGCGCGCCTCGAGCAGGGCCCGCAGCCGCCGGTTGGCGGCCACGCCGCCCACCAGCACCAGGGTGCCCAGACCCTGCTCCCGGGCGCAGCGACAACTGCGCTCCACCAGCACCTCCGCCACCACCTGCTCAAAGCTCGCGGCCAGGTCGGCCAGGGGCAGGGGCTCGCCATCCCCCTGGTGCTTAGCCTCCAGCGCCCGCACCTGGCGCAGCATCGCCGTTTTGAGGCCGCTGAAACTGAAGTCGTAGGGGTAGTAGCCCCCCTCGGGCCGCGACACCCGACCCTTGGGCAGGGCAAAGCGACGGGGATCCCCGTCGCGGCCGGCCGCTTCAATCGCCGGACCGCCCGGGTAGCCCAGGCCCAGCAGCCGGGCGACCTTGTCGAACGCTTCTCCGGCCGCATCGTCGTGGCTGCGGCCCAGGCG
This sequence comes from Cyanobium sp. FACHB-13342, assembly GCF_014697415.1. Lineage (GTDB taxonomy): Bacteria > Cyanobacteriota > Cyanobacteriia > PCC-6307 > Cyanobiaceae > Cyanobium_A. The sequence continues at coordinate 57,690 of NZ_JACJRT010000007.1, forward strand.
CTGGTACTGCCCCGGTCCGTCGACCCGCAGCAGTTCGGTGTGGCCGCCGCTCACCAGCAGCACCAGGTACGGCCCGGGGGGCAGGGGATCGCCGAGCTGCACCGAACAGAGGTGACCCTCCAGATGGTGCACGGCCACAAACGGTTTGCCATGGAGACGGGCCAGGGTGCGGCCGGTCACCGAGGCCACCAGCAGGGCCCCCACCAGGCCCGGAGCCGCGGTGGCCGCAATGCCGTCCAGCTCAGCCAGGGCCAAGCCGCTCTGCCGACACACCTGGTCGATCAACTGGGGCAGGGCCTCCACGTGGCGACGGGAGGCGATTTCCGGCACCACCCCACCCCAGCGGGCGTGCTCCTCCACCTGGGAAGCCACGGCGCTGGCGAGCACCGTCTGATCCCGCACAATCGCTGCCGCCGACTCGTCACAACTTGTTTCGAGGGCAAGAACCGTCGCCATCCGTTCCGGGGAGCTCCCGTACTGTCCAGTGGTGTCATCCTGCCCCGCGGCCCTGCGTCCGATGCGCCGTCTTTTTTCCCGCAGACTCTTCGCAGTTCTGCTCTCCGCCTTCCTGCTTCTCGGCTTCGCTCCCGTGGCCAAGGCGGATGTGGCGGGGCTGACCCCCTGCTCCGAAAGCGCCCGCTTCCAGCAGCGTGCCGCCGGAGCCAAGACCGAGCAGGCCAAGGCTCGCTTCGCGATGTACAGCCAGGCCGTCTGCGGCGCCGATGGCCTGCCCCACCTGATCGTGGACGGCCGCTGGAGCCACGCCGGTGACTTCATGATCCCGGGTATTGCCTTCCTCTACATCGCCGGTTGCATCGGCTGGGCTGGCCGCAACTACCTGCGGGCGATCCGCAACGACAAGGATGCGGCCATGAAGGAGATCCAGATCGACCTGCCGCTGGCCTTCAAGAGCACCCTGGCTGCCGCCACCTGGCCCCTGGCCGCCTTCGGCGAGCTCACCAGCGGCAAGCTGCTGGAATCTGACGACAAAGTCACGGTTTCACCCCGCTGATCGGCAGCTCCCTGCGCCGTTTCAACTCCCCTGAATTCCAGCCATGAAAAAGTTCCTCACCACCGCCCCGGTGTTCGCCGCCATCTGGTTCAGCGTCACCGCCGGCATCCTGATCGAATTCAACCGCTTCTTCCCCGACCTGCTCTTCCACCCGCTCTAAGGGAATGGGTGTTGATCGGGCTCCATCCCGAGCACCACAAGCGGCCCCGAGGGGCCGCTTTTTGATGGCATGGGTTTGCTGGCCCGAGGCGGTCAGGCCCGCAGGTCCATCAACCGCTCCAGCTCCTGCACAGCGGCGTCGAGCTCGCCATTGACCAGCACCGCATCAAACTCCGGCGCCGCAGCCAGCTCGACCCGGGCCCGCTCCAGGCGTCGGGCGATGGCCTCCTCGCTGTCGGTGCCACGGCCCCGGATGCGCCGTTCCAGCTCCGCAAAGCTGGGGGGCTCCACAAAAATCTGAAAGCCGGCCGCAAAGCTGCGCCGCACCTGGCGGGCGCCCTCCAGTTCGATCTCCAGCAGCACCGGTCGGCCCGCGGCGAGCTGGGCTTCCACCGGTTGGCGGGGGGTGCCATAGAGATTGCCCGCAAATTCGGCCCACTCCAGAAAGCCGCCCTCGGCCACCTGCCGCTCAAAGGCCTCGCGGCTCAAGAAGAAGTAGTGCTCACCCTCCACTTCCCCAGCCCGGGGGGAGCGGGTGGTGGCCGAGATCGACAGCCAGATTTCCGGGTGGTGGGCCAGCAGCCGCTGCACCAGGGTGCCCTTGCCCACCCCACTGGGGCCGGTGATCAGGGTGAGGCGGCCGGGCGGGGCGCTCATGGCAGGCATCAGCTCTGGCCAGCAGAGTAGAAGCCAGCCTCGAAGCCCATGGCCCCCTCCCGTCTTCAGGCACTAGACGTCACCACACTGCGGGCGGTGCTGGCCGAATGGCGACCGCTGCTGCTGCCGAGCCGGTTTGAGAAGGCCCAACAGGCCAGCCCCCATGCCCTGCAGATCGGCCTGCGCAGCCTCAGCGGGGCCCATTGGCTGGAGCTGAGCTGGCAGGCGGAAGCGGCCCGGCTGCACACGATCCCGCCGCCGCCACGCCAGGGGGATGGCAGCACCCTGGCCCAACAGCTCCAGCACGCCCTGCGGGGCCTGGCCCTGGTGGAGATCCGCCAGCAGGGCTGGGAACGGGTGGTGGAGCTCGGCTTTGCCCGGCGCCCCGGCGAACCGGCGTTGCGTTGGCTGGTGGCCGAACTGATGGGGCGCCACAGCAACCTGCTGCTGCTGGACGCTGACCGCCAGGTGGTGGCCCTGGCGCGCCAGGTGAAGCCGCAGCAATCACGGTTGCGGCCGATCGGCACCGGCGACCCCTACCAACCGCCGCCGCCCCTGGCGGGGGAACCGCCGCGGCTGGAGGAGGGCTTCGAGAGCTGGCAGCGGCGGCTCAGCCTGGTGCCCCTGCCGCTGCAGCAGGCCCTGCGGGAGAGCTACCAGGGCATCAGTCCCGCCCTGGTGCGCCAGCTGCTGCCCACCGACTGGGGGGATCGGGCCGTCGACACCCTCAGCCCCGCCCAGTGGCAGCAGCTGTGGCAGATCTGGCGTCGCTGGCTCACGGCCGTGGAGGGCGAGCACTTCGGCTGGCAGCAGAGCGCCGAGGGCTACTGCTGCTGGGGCACGGACACGGCCCCCGGGCCCCTCGCGGTGAACCGGGGCCTGGCGACCTATTTCGCCGCCCACCTCAGCGCCCAGGACCTGCTGCAACGGCGCCAGCAGCTGCGCCACCGGCTCGAGGCCGCGGCCGCCCGTGAAACCCGCCAGGCCAGCGAGCAAGAGGCCCTGCTGGCGGCAGTGCCGGAAGGGGAAGCCCTGCAGCGCCGGGCCGATGCCCTGCTGAGCCAGCGACAACCCAGCCGCCAGTGCATCGATGAGGCCCAAAAGCTCTACAAAACCGCCCGCAAACGGCGCCGTTCCGTGGCGGCGATCACCCCCCGCCTGGAGCTGCACCGGCAGCGGCTGGCCGGGCTGGAGGCCAGCCTCACCTACCTCGACCAGGCCGACAGCTCCGATCAGGTGGCCAGCCTGGCCCGTGAGCTAGAGGCCCTACTGGGCGATCGCAAACACGGCAGCCAGGGGGGCCGGCGCCAGGCCCGTGCCAGCCAGGGCGCCGAGGGGGAGCCCCAGCCCCTGGAGCTGCACACCGCCGCCGGCCTGCCCCTGCAGGTGGGCCGCAACCACCGCCAGAACGAATGGATCGCCTTTCGCCAGGCCCGCCGCGGCGATCTCTGGTTTCACGCCCAGGAAATCCCCGGCAGCCACGTGGTGCTGAAGAGCTCCCAACAGCCACCGAGCGAGGGGGATCTACAGGCCGCCGCCGATCTGGCAGCCCACTTCAGCCGGGGCCGCGGCAACCGGCGGGTGCCGGTGGTGATGGTGCCCACCGAGGAGCTGCAACGCATTCCCGGTGCCGCCCCCGGTACGGTGCGTCATCGGGGCGGCACCGTTCTCTGGGGCGAACCGCAACGCGCTCTTAGCCTGCTGCCGGAGCCGTGACCATGAGCCCCGAACCCGACACCCCCTCCCCCAACCCGACCACCGCAGCCCAGCCCCTGGAAGCCCCAGCCCCGATACGGGTCCCTGTCCCCTCCGGCGCTGGAGACCCACCCGACAACGACTTCCCCGACGAAGTCGAGATGAGCCTGGTGGACCACCTCGAGGAGCTGCGCCGGCGGGTGCTGCGCAGCCTGCTGGCGGTGGTGGTGGCGGCAGCGGCCTGCCTGCTGGCGGTCAAACCGTTGGTGCGGCTGCTGGAGATGCCGGCCGAGGGCATCCGTTTCCTGCAGCTGGCCCCGGGGGAGTTCCTGTTTGTCTCCCTGAAGGTGGCGGGCTACGCCGGCCTCACCCTGGCCCTGCCCTACGTGCTCTACGAGGGGCTGGCCTTCGTGCTGCCCGGCCTCACCCGGCGCGAACGGAACCTCGTGGCGCCGGCGGTGGCGGGCTCAGCCGTGCTGTTCGCCGCCGGCCTGGCCTTCGCCTGGTGGGCCCTGGTGCCGGCCGCCCTCCGCTTCCTGGTGAGCTACGGCGCCGACGTGGTCGAACCGAGCTGGTCGATTGAGCGCTACCTCGACTTCGTGCTGCTGCTGATGGTGGCCACCGCCCTGGCCTTCCAACTGCCGGTGCTGCAGCTGCTGCTGGGCGCCCTGGGCCTGGTGAAGGCCCAGCCGATGCTGGCCGGCTGGCGCTGGGTGGTGCTGGCCAGCGCCCTGGCGGGCGCCGTGCTGACCCCCTCCACCGATCCGGTCACGATGCTGCTGCTCTCCGGAGCCATCACCGCCCTCTACCTGATCGGGGTGGGACTGGTGGCCTTCACCGAGCGGCTCCGCCCGGCCTAAAGCAGAAATTCACTGGCCCGACCGGCGGGAATCTCCAGGGCCAGCCCCAGGGCCTTGCCGAGCCGCGGTTTGTCCGTGGTGGTGAGCAACCAGCGGCGCACCTGGCCCGCCACCCCCAGCCCGTTGAGCAGACCCACCAGCTCCTCGAGCTTGGCCCGGTAGCCCTCCTCGCTCAGCGGAAAGGACTGCTGCTCGAGGTAGGCCCACATCACCTGCAGATACACCCTTCCCCGGCGCTGCACCAGCTGGAGGTCATAGGAGACCTGCCAGCGGGCCTCCAGCATGTCCCACACCTCCTGCGCTGACAGGGGTCCATCGCCGGCGGCGGCTGGGGGAAGGGGGCTGGGGGGCTGGGACACGCCCGGAGTCACAGGTCGGATTGCACAACAGCATGTTGCAGGCCCAGCCGCGGCCGGGCAGCGGCGCCCCGGGGCCGCAGTGGCAAGGTTCATAATGGGCGCCACGTTGTCCCGGCACGCCGACATGACCCAGATGCCTGCGAGCGCCTCCAGTGGCGCCAATGGTGATGTGCCCGGAATGGGTCGTCGGCAGTTCATGAACCTGCTGACCTTTGGGTCAGTCACTGGTGTGGCCCTGGGCGCCCTCTATCCCGTGGCCCGCTACTTCATCCCCCCCAAGGCCGCGGGCTCCGGCGGCGGCACCACCGCCAAGGACGAACTGGGCAACACCGTCACGGCCAGCGGCTGGTTAAGCACCCACAAGGAGAGCGACCGCAACCTGGTGCAGGGCCTCAAGGGCGATCCCACCTACCTGCTCGTCGAGGGCAGCGACGCCATCGGCAGCTACGGCATCAACGCCATCTGCACCCACTTGGGCTGCGTGGTGCCCTGGAACGCCGCGGCCAACAAATTCATGTGCCCCTGTCACGGATCCCAGTACGACGCCACCGGCAAGGTGGTGCGGGGCCCCGCCCCCCTCTCCCTGGCCCTGGCCCATGTGTCGGTCGAGAACGACAACGTGTTCCTCAGCCAGTGGACCGAAACCGACTTCCGCACCGGCGACAAGCCCTGGTGGGCCTGATCTCCCGACCGTCCGTTCTTCCCATCCCGTCTGTCGCCTGATCCCGTGATGCGTCGTTCCCTCTCCCTGCTGCTCGGCTCCTTGGTGGGCACCGCCCTGAGCCTGACCGTGCTGCTCGCCGGTGCCAGCCCCAGCTGGGCCTACCCCTTCTGGGCCCAGCAGAACTACGACTACCCGCGTGAAGCCACCGGCAAGCTGGCCTGCGCCAACTGCCACCTGGCCAAGAAGCCCACCCACGTCGAACTGCCCCAGGCGGTGTTCCCCGATGAGGTGTTTAAGGTGGAAGTCGAGATCCCTTACGACACCAAGGTGCAGCAGGTGGCTGGCGACGGCAGCCCCAGTGGCCTCAACGTTGGCGCCGTGGTGATGCTCCCCGACGGCTTCACCCTGGCTCCGGCCGATCGCCTCAGCGACGAGCTCAAGGAGGAGACCGCCGGGGTTTACGTGACCACCTGGAACGAGGAGAACCCGAACATCCTGCTGGTGGGCCCGCTGCCTGGTGACGATCACCAGACCATCGTCTTCCCGATCCTCTCCCCTGATCCGGCCACGGACAGCTCCATCCACTTCGGCAAATACCAGCTGCACGTGGGCGGCAACCGGGGCCGCGGCCAGGTCTATCCCACCGGTGAGAAGAGCAACAACGGCGTCTTCAACGCTCCCGTGACCGGTCAGGTTTCCGCCATCACCGCTGGGGACAATGGGGCCTCTGTGGTCGAAATCACCGCAGCCGACGGCAGCAAGGCCAGCGAAACCGTTCCCGCCGGCCCGACCATCACCGTCGCCGTGGGTGACGCCGTCACCGCCGGTGCAGCGCTCACTAACGATCCGAACGTCGGTGGCTTCGGCCAGATCGACGCCGAGGTGGTACTGCAGAACCCTGTTCGCATCTACGGCCTGCTCGCCTTCTTCGCCGCCATCGCCCTGGCCCAGATCATGTTGGTGCTTAAGAAGCGCCAAGTGGAGAAGGTCCAGGCCGCTGAAGGGCTCATCTGAGCAGCGTGCTTGCCACCTTCACCTCTCCGGGGCCCCTGGTTTTCCAGCTGGGCCCCGTTGCCTTGCGGTGGTATGGCCTGCTGATCGCAGTGGCCGTGCTGCTGGGGCTCAGCCTGGCCACCCGCCTGGGCCGGGCCCGCGGCATTGAGCCCGGCCTGATCGCCGACCTGTTGCCCGTGCTGGTGCTGGGGGCCGTGATCGGTGCCCGGCTCTATTACGTCGCTCTGGAATGGCGCCAGTACTCCGGCAACTGGCTCGATGCGATCGCCATCTGGCGCGGTGGGATCGCCATTCACGGCGCCCTGCTGGGGGGCACCCTCGCCACCGTGCTTTTTTGCCGCTGGCGGCGCCAGTCCTTTTGGCCCCTGCTGGACGTGCTGGTTCCCGCGGTGGCCCTGGGACAGGCCATCGGCCGCTGGGGCAACTTCTTCAACTCCGAGGCCTTCGGCCGGCCCACCGAGCTGCCCTGGAAACTGTTCATCCCTGTGGGCCAGCGGCCTGTGGAGTTCCTCGATCAGGCCCACTTCCACCCCACCTTCCTCTACGAATCGGTGTGGAATCTGGGGGTGTGCCTCCTGCTGCTGGTGCTGTTCCGCCAAGCCAGCCGGGGGCGCATCCAGCTGCTCCCCGGCGCCCTCAGTTGCGTGTATCTGATGGCCTACAGCAGCGGACGGGTGTGGATTGAGGGCCTACGGCTCGATCCCCTTTGCCTGCTGGCCAATCCCCCCTTCTGCGAGGGCGGCCTGCGCATGGCCCAGCTGGTGAGCCTGCTGCTGATCGCCCTGGGCGGCGCCGGCCTCTGGTGGCTCTACCGGCGCCACCGTCCCCTTCCCGACCCCAGTGGAGTGTCCGTTTGACCGCCTCACCCACCGCCGCTGAAGCCGGCCTGAACGCCAAACCGGTTTGGATCGTCGGTGCCGGCCCCGGCGCCCCCGACCTGCTCACCCTGCGGGCCGCCCGGGTGTTGGAGCAGGCCGACGTGCTGGTGTGGACCGATTCCCTCGTCAATCCCCAGATCGCAGCCCTCGCCCCCGAGGGCTGTGAGCAGGTGCGCACCAGCACCCTCACCCTGGAGCAGGTGATGGAGGTGGTGCTGGATCGGGCCAGGGCTGGCAAGACCGTGGTGCGTCTCCACGACGGTGACCCCTGCCTCTACGGGGCCATTGCCGAGCAGATCTGCCGCCTGGCCGATGCGGGCATCGGCGTGGAGGTGGTGCCCGGCCTGAGCGCCTACCAGGCCGCCGCCTCGGCCCTGCAGAGCGAATTAACGATCCCCGGCCTGGTGCAGACCATCGTGCTCGGTCGCGCCGGCGGCCGCACCGGCGTGCCCGAACGGGAAGCCCTGGAGCGGTTGGCGGCGCTGAGAGCCTCCCTCTGCCTCTACCTCAGTGCTCGCCATGTGGATGAGGTGCAGGCCGAGCTGCTGCGCCACTACCCCGCCGACACCCCTGTGGCGATCGGCTACCGGGTGAGCTGGCCTGACCAGTGGCTCAGCGTCGTTCCCCTGGCTCAGATGGCCCAGGTGAGCCGGGAGCGTTCCCTGATCCGCACCACCCTGTACGTGGTGAGTCCAGCCCTGGCCGCCCCGGAGGAGGCCCGCTCCAAGCTCTACTCAGCCAGCCACAACCACCTGTTCCGCGGCGGCGCCTGAGGCGGGCTCGCCATAGAGCTCCCGGGCCAGCCGGTCGCGGTCGAAACGGCAGCCCAGCCGCTCCGCAATCGCCTCGACATCGCGGGCCCCGTTGCCCAGGCAGCAGGTGCCCCCCGGTGACGGCGTGACGTTGAACACCAGGCCAGGACAGGCCGCAATGCTGGCTTCACCGAGCATCAGCTTGCGGTTGGTCTTGTCGATCAGCTGGGGCCGCACCCCGCCGTAGCCCTCGGCGAAGCTGAGATCCCGGAGCTGCATACCGGGCACGATCTTGCGGGCATCAGCCAGAAACAGGCGCCGACGCAGCCAGGGCACCTCAAACAGCAGGTTCTTGAGGATGTAGTTGCGGATATCGGCGATGCGGAACAGCTGCCAGAACACAGCCAGCACGGCCCAGTCGAGCCGCAGCACCTGCAGAAATTCCCAGAAGGAGGCCGGCTTGTAGCGCTCCAGCAGCGGCAGCAGCAAGGCGGTGGGGCCGAAGCGGGTCTTGCCCGGGGCGCGCACATCGGGGTCGCCATGGATGGCGGCAAAGGGCAGCTTGTCGTTCTGCACGGTGTACACCTTGCCCTGGAGCAGGTCGGGGGTGAAGTAGAAGCTGCCCGCCACCGGCAGGCACGAATACTCCAGGCCATAGCCCATCCGCTGGGCCATCAACAGGCTGTGGGCACCGGCATTCACCACCACGTGGCGGGCCCGCACGCTGCGCGCCTCCTGCCCGGCGGCGCTGGCACAACCGGGGGTCGGAGCCAGCGCAACCCGAAACCCATCCCCCTCCGGGGTGATCGTGCCCACGCTGGTGCCGAGCTGCACGGTGAGCTGGCGATTGGTGCCAGCCACTGCCGCCTCAGCCTGGGCCACAAACGAGGCGGAGAGCTCCTCGTAATCCACGGCGGTGTAGGTGCGGCAAATGCCGATGGCCACCAGCTCTTCCGGACGGGGCTGGCCGTTGAGCAGGGCCACCTGGGGTTCCCAGTCGGCGATTTGCTCCTTGTCGAGCAGTTCCATCGCCGGGAAATGGGGCGAGAAGCGGGCAAAACGCTCCCGCAGGAAGGCACACTCCTGCCCCCCCACACCGAGCACCATCTTCGGCGTCCGGAACACACAGCGATCGCGGGTGGCTGGATCGAGCAGATCGGCGTAGTGCACGATCATCTCGGCCGTGCGCTTCACCCGTACCGCCTTCTCCAGGGTGTAGTTGGTCTCGATATCGCCGCAGTGGATCGTCTGGCTGTTGTTGGTGGCCTTGGAATTCACCCGGGCGAGGGCGTCGTAGCGCTCCACCAAAAGGATGCGCTCCACATCGGTATAGCGCGCGAGCTCGAACAACAGCGCCGTGCCGCACACCCCACCCCCCACGATCAACACATCCACGTCCTGGGAGGCGGGATCGGGGGACGGGGACGGGATGTCGGTGGTCGCGCTCACACGGTGGGGCTGGATCTGCCCCCATGGTGACGGATGGCCCGCCGGCCGTGTTTTAAGCTCCAGGGGTGCGGGCGATTAGCACAGCGGTAGCGCACTTCCTTCACACGGAAGGGGTCACTGGTTCGAATCCAGTATCGCCCATTTTGATTGGCTAAACCGGCCGACCACTCTGGCGTAAGCCTTGCCAGCACAGGCTTTCCGGGCACCTCCACCGGTTTTTCCAGCTCCCACCCAGCAGCCTGGTGGCGGGCCGGAGTTTTCCCGCCAGAATGGCGAGATTCAGCTTCTGGACTCGCCGATCCGGTGCCGGACTCCCCCATCCCCGAGCCCATCCCCGCCCTGCGAGCCCTGGGCCAGGTGCTCCGCCAGGGCCGAGAGGCCCAAGGTGTGGGCCTCGGCGAGCTGGCCGACAGGCTCAACATGGGGCAGGAACAGCTCCTGGCCCTGGAAGAGGGGGATGCCGGCCGTCTGCCGGAACCGGTTTTCGTCATCGCCCAGGCCCGGCGGGTGGCCAACAGCCTGGCGATTGATGTCAACGGCCCGCTCCAGGCCTTGCGGGACTGTGACGCGTTCCAGGCCAGCCCCCTGAAGGTGCGCGAACTCACGCCTCGCCCCAGCCAGCGACCGCTGGGCCAGAACGGGGCTTTCCCCGCGAGCGGCGGCGAACGAAGACCGGGCGTCCTCTCCGCCCAGGCCCTGCAATCCATGGGCCAGATCGCCCTGGCAGCCGGCATTCTGGCGGCCATCATCGGTGGCGGCAGCGCCGGCTGGCAGCAGTTGCAACGACAGCCATGGCTCCGGCAACAGGTTCGCCCAGCCCAGCCCCCGACCACAACGACGACCACCACCACCGCTTCCACCACCACCTCTTCCACCCCGACCAAGGCAACCCCCGCCAAGCCAACCCCCGCCAAGCCCGGCCGCCAGGACGACCAGCTCCTGTTGCGCAGCCGTCAGCCCAGCTGGCTGGAGGTGAAGACAGCAACGGGCACCACCCTGTTCCGGGGCACCTTCCAGGGTGAGCGCCCCTTCCCCCTGGCCGGAGGACTGCTGGTGCTGGCTGGCCGACCCGACCTGGTGCAGGCCCAGCTCGGTTCCGGACCCGCCCAACCCCTCGGCCCGATCGATCAGGTGCGCTGGCGCCGCTTCAAGGCTCCGGCACCCTGAGCCCCAGGCCACAGGCCTCCTGCACCACCGGGCCGCAGGAGCGCAGGCTCCAGCGCTCCAGGCTGAGGTCCAGCTCGGGTTGGCCCGGCGGCGGCGCTGCCGGTTCGAGGGCGATGCTCAAGGCACCGGCGAGGGACTGCACCCGCAAGCCGGCAATCACCGCTGCGGGCCGGCGATCCAGGGCCGCCGCCAGACGCAGCAACAGGGCCATCGACGCCACCGTGCGGCGCTGGTCGCGATCTTCGATCAGCTGCCAGGACTCGTGCCGCTTCTTCGGCAAGCTGCGCCGGTGGTAGCGGCCGATGGCCGCCACCATCCGATGCTCCGCTTCGGAGTAGCCCAGCAGCTCGCCGTGGCGAATCAGATACCAGCTGTGCTTGTGATAGGCCGAGATGTTGATGCTCTTGCCGCAGGTGTGCAGCTGGGCGGCGGCCCAGAGCAACTCCCGCCCCGGTCCGTCATCGTGGTGCAACAGTCCGCGGGACTGGTCGTACAGGCTGAGGGCGTGGGTCGCCACCCGATCGGCCCGGGTCCGATCAACGCCGAAACTCTGGGCCAGATGCAGCACGGTGCGCTGGCGAATCGTGCTCTGGAAGGAGAAGCGATCGCCGAGCAACCCTTTGCGCAGCATCCAGTCGACGATCAGGCCCTCCCGCAGGGCCCGGTCACACACCACCAGTTCCCGCACCTGCAGCATGGCCATAGCGGTCTGCAGGATCAGGGCCCCCGGCACGATGATTTCCGCACGCCGCTCATTGATGGCGGGCAGGGCACGCCGCTGCTCCGGGCCCATGGCCACCAGCCGGGCGGTGAGCTGGTCGATGCGCTCCCGGCTGAGCCGGTAGCCCTGCAGTTTCAGCGGGGGTTTGGGATCCTCCGCCGCCGCCAGGGCCGCCAGGGCCAGGGCCGTGCCGCTGGTGCCCACCATCAGCGGCTGTTCCCCCGGACGCAACGCTGCTTTCACCTCGGCCACGGCTGGGTCGAGGGCGCCCTGGATGTAGGCCTGCAGGAAGGAACGGCGGTCAGCGGATAGGGGATCTTGTTGGCAGAACTCCCGCTGCAGTCGCACCGCACCGATGCGGGTGCTGCTGAAGGAGCGGCCATCCCGGCCATCGGCCAGCACCAGTTCGGTGGAGCCACCTCCGATGTCGATGATCAGATGGGGCTGGTCGCCGAAGGCCATGCCCGAGAGCACCCCCAGGTAGATCAGCCGGGCCTCCTCCGGCCCACTGACCAGATCCACATCCAGGCCGAGCTGCTCCTGAAGCGCCACCAGAAAGTCGCGGCCATTCGGGGCTTCCCGCACGGCACTGGTGGCCGCGGTGACGATCTGCTCTACGCCATGGCTGAGGGCCAGATCGCGATCGTGGCGGAGGGTGCGAAAGGCGCGCTCGATCGCCTCAGCACTGAGGTCGCCGGTCTGGGGATCCCGTTCCCCCAGCCGGGTGGTGGCCTTCTCGGCGAGCACCACGGAGAAGCTGCACAGCTCTGGATCCACCTCCGCCACAAGCAGGTGAATCGAATTGGTGCCGATGTCAATCGCGGCCACCCGGCGCCGGCCGGCCTGCGTGAGGGAGGGGGCCTGAACCATCAAGCTCGGCGACAGCCGGTGGGGCGCCACTTTGCCATCCCCAGCCGATTGCACCGGCACACCTAGGGTGCGGCGCAACGGAAATTGGGCACAGAAACCGGGCATGGCCAACTCCGCGATCGGCGCCAGGTTGCGCGCCTGGCTCGAACTGGTGCGCTGGCACAAGCCCAGTGGCCGCCTGATCCTGCTGATTCCCGCCGGCTGGAGCCTCTGGCTCACCCCCAACGCCCCGCCGTCGGCGCTGCTGGTGGGGTTGATCGTGCTGGGAGGACTGGCCGTGAGCGCCGCCGGCTGCATCGCCAACGACCTCTGGGACCGGCGCATCGACCCCCTGGTGGAGCGCACCCGCAGCCGGCCCATCGCCGATGGGCGTGTCGGAGTGGTGGAAGCGACGGCGTTGCTGGTGCTGGCCCTGCTACTGGCCCTGGCGGTGCTGCTGGTGTTGATGGGAGGCCTACCCGCCAGCAGCCGCAGCCTCTGCCTGCTGCTGGCGCTCGCCGCCCTGCCCCCGGTGCTGCTCTATCCCTCCGCCAAGCGCTGGTTCGGCTACCCCCAGGTGGTGCTAGCGCTGTGCTGGGGCTTCGCTGTGCTGATTCCCTGGGCCGCCGCCACGGGCTCCCTGGCCGGCGGCTGGCCCCTGGCCCTGGTGTGGCTGGCCACCCTGCTGTGGACCTTCGGCTTCGACACGGTGTACGCCATGGCCGACCGGGACGATGACCGGGCCATCGGGGTGCGCAGCAGTGCCCTCAGCCTGGGGCAGCAGGCCCCCCTGGCGGTGGGGGTCAGCTACGGCCTCGCCGCCCTGGCTTTGAGCCTGGCCGCCGGCCTGCAGGGCTGCGGCTGGATCACCTGGCCGCTGGTGCTGCTGGCCGCCGCGGGCATGCAACGCGAAGCCGCCCTGCTGCGCCGCCCCCAGTTGCCACGCTCCGCCTATGGCCGCCACTTCAGTCGCCAGGTGCAACTCGGCGGCCTGTTGCTGCTGGCCCTGGTGCTCGGGCAACTGCCATGAGCCATCCCCTCGGCCGCACCATCCGCCTGCCCGCGCCCCTGCAGCCCGGGGATCGGGTCCAGCTGGTGGCGGCCAGCTCGGCCCTGCTGGGGGAAGAGGCCCAGGCACGCCTCCAGGCCGGCATCGCCGTGCTGGAGGGTTGGGGGCTGCAGGTGGAGGGCGCCCCGCTGCAGGGTCGCCGGTGGGGATACCTGGCCGGCCGCGATCCGGAACGGCGCGGCGACCTGGAAGCGGCGGCCCGGCGGGGGGCGGAGCTGCTGGCCTGCGTGCGGGGGGGGTGGGGAGCCGCCCGCCTGCTGGAAGAGCCCCTGGGCCTGCCGCACCGCTGGCTGCTGGGCTTCTCCGACGTCACCTCCCTGCTCTGGGCCCAGCTGGCCCAGGGCCGGGGCGGCGCCATCCACGGCCCCCTGCTCACCACCCTGGCCGCCGAGCCGGCCTGGAGCCAGGAGCGGCTGCAACGGCTGCTGTTCGGCGACCCCCTGGCCGACCTCCAAGGGGTGGGCTGGAGCGGCGGCACCGCCGCAGGCCCCCTACTGGCAGCCAACCTCACGGTGGCCACCCACCTGCTGGGTACACCCCACCTGCCGGATCTGCGCGGCGCGATCCTGGTGCTGGAGGACGTGGGCGAGGCCCCGTACCGGATCGAGCGGATGCTCACCCACTGGCGCCTCAGTGGCGCCCTGCAGCAACTCGCAGGCATCGGTCTGGGTCAGTTCACCGATTGCGAGGACGCCCCACCTGAGGATGCCCCTTGCACCGAACAGGATCTGGATCGCTTCAGCCTGGAGCAGGTGCTGCGCGAGCGCACGGCCGACCTCGGCGTGCCGGTGGTGAGTGGCCTGCCCGTCGGCCACGTCGCCGGCAATGCGGCCCTGCCCCTGGGGGCCTGGGCCGAACTCGACGGCGACCGGGGCCGGCTGCGGGTGCTGCCCAGCTGAGCGCCCGAGCCGCTCAGCTCCGGCCCGCCAACACCGCTGCCGCCACGGTGAGATCGAAGGGCGTGGTGAGCTTGATGTTGGACGGGGGCGCCTCCAGCACCTGCACCGGCAGCCCCAGCCGTTCAAACAGGGCCGCGTCATCGGTGACGCTCCAGCCCTCCGCCGTGGCGGTGGCGTGGGCGGTGCGGAGCTGGGCCACCGGGAACCCCTGGGGGGTCTGGGCCGCCCAGAGCCCGCGACGATCCGGGGTGCCGGTGATCGTGCCCGTGCCATCCACCTGCTTGATCGTGTCGGTGACCGGGGTGGCCGCAATCACCGCTGCGCCCCCGCTCACGGCGGCGGCGCAGCGCTCCAGCAGGGCCGGCTCCACCAGGCAGCGGGCGCCGTCGTGGATGAGCACCCCCTCGGCCTCCGCCGGCAGGGCCGCCAGCCCGCGGCACACCGACTCCTGGCGGGTGTCCCCACCCAGAATCCAGCGCACGGGCCGGTCGGGACTGGCCGCCGCCACGATCGCCGCGACCGCCTCCGCATCCACTAGCTGGCCGACGATGCCGATCCAATGAATGGCCGGACAGGCCAGGGCGGCGTCCAGGGTCCAGGCCAGCACGGGCCGGCCCGCCACCGGCAGGAGCAACTTGTTGCCCTCGGCTCCCATGCGGCGGCCGCTACCGGCGGCGGCGATCAGCAAATGCACAAGCGACTCCTGGTAAACGGGGCAAACCGGATTCGATCCATACAATCAGGCCGCCGAACCCGTGCCTTTGCGATGCGCGCCCTGTTTCTGATTCCGGGCGGCAGCAGCCAGCAGCTGCAGAGTTTCGCCGCCGTGGCTGCGGTGGCCGACCAACTGGGGGCCGAAGTGCAGGTGGTCTGTCCACTTGCCGCCGTGCCCCTCTGGGGCCTGCATCCAGCCGTGAACCGGGCCATGCCCTTTGCCTACGACCAGGCCACCCTGGCCGACTGGGCCAACCTGATGGGCTCGGTGCGGGAACCGGATTTCCAGCTGTGCATCAACCTGGCGCCCAGCCGGCAGATGGACCTGATGCTGTCGATGAGCCACATCCCCACCCGGGTGGCCGCGGCCGGCTTCTCGGCCACCGAGCGGATCACTCCCGCACCAGGCGGCTGGCCCAACCAGGCCTTGGAGGCCTTCCTCCGACCGATCGGCTTGCGGCTGGATGCCGACACCTTCCGGCTGCCCCTGGCCCAGGCGGATCTGGAGGCGGCCGCAGCGGCCCTGCCCGCCGGGGATGGCCCGGTCCTGCTGCTGGCCCCATCCGGTGGCGCCGGCGACTGGCCCGCTGACCAATGGGCAGGCCTGCCGGCCGCGATCCGCAGCAAGCTGCCCAACCTGCGGACCCTGCCCGCCCTGCCCGCCAGCGCCAAGCTGCGCGGACGCGCGGCCCAGGTCGCCAGCGCCGATGTGGTGCTGGCCAGCGATCCGGTGGCGATCGAACTGGCCCTGCTGCTCGGCCTACCGCTCGTAGCCCTGGGCCGGGAAGCCGCCAGCCTGCCGAGCCGGGCCGGGGTTCAGGGCCTGGGCACGGCCACCAACCTGGCCCAGCTCGGCGCCCCCGAGGTGCTGGCCGCCTTGGGCCTGGGCTAGCTCCGCCATACGATCACCGGCACTGCCGCCCGACCTGCGATGTCCAGCTCCGCCCCCCTGGCCGGTCACGTCGCCCTGGTCACCGGTGCCAGCCGGGGCATCGGCCGGGCCATCGCCCTGGAGTTGGGCGCCGCCGGAGCCCAGGTGGTGGTGAACTACGCCAGCTCGCCCGAGGCCGCCGAGGCTGTGGTGGACGCGATCACGGCCAACGGAGGCCAGGCCTGGAGCCACCGGGCCAACGTGGCGGATGAAGCGGAGGTTGATGCCATGGTCAAGGCCGTGCTCGAGAAGGCCGGCCGACTCGATGTGCTGGTCAACAACGCCGGCATCACCCGGGACGGGCTGCTGATGCGCATGAAAACCGCCGACTGGCAAAGCGTCATCGACCTCAACCTCACCGGCGTGTTCCTCTGCACCCGTGCCGTGAGCCGGGCCATGCTCAAGGCCCGCTCCGGCCGCATCATCAACATCACCTCGGTGGTGGCCTTGATGGGCAACCCCGGCCAGGCCAACTACAGCGCCGCCAAGGCCGGCGTGATCGGCCTCACCCGTAGCAATGCGGCGGAATTCGCCGCCCGGGGCGTCACCGTCAATGCGGTGGCCCCCGGCTTCATCGAGAGCGACATGACCGCCGAGCTCGAGAAGGAGCCGATCCTGGCGGCCATTCCCATGGGTCGGATGGGCAGCGCCGCCGAGGTGGCCGGTGCCGTGCGCTTCCTGGCCGCCGATCCCGCCGCCGCCTACATCACCGGCCAGGTGCTGCAGGTGGATGGCGGCATGGTGATGCGGTAACCCTTCCAACCAGGAGCGAATCAGGGGTTGGTGATCGGCTGCCCGAGCTCCTCCCGCAGGCGGCGGATCCGCTGCAGCAGCCGCAGCCGCCGGCTGCGGGCCGTGATCGTCAGAAACAACCGCACCGGCACGTAGACCAGCGCCATCGCCACCCCGAACACCGCCACCAGCACAAACACCATGCCATTGGCACTGGAGACCTGATCGAGGGCCATCGCCTCATCGGCACTCTCGAGGGCCGTCTGCAGCAGATCTTCCATCCCCAGACCCACGCCGTAGGCAGACCCTATCGAGGCAGGCGCCGTTCAGCTGCCCGCGGCCGCCCATCGATTCGGCTTTCCCCACCCCGCACCACCTCCCGGGCGGCAGGCCGCTGTGGGACCCTGAAAACCATTGCGTCAATTCCGGTTCCATGGCCAAGCTGATCAGCTTCTCGGATGCCTCCCGCGGCGCCCTGGAACGGGGTGTCAACGCCCTGGCCAATGCGGTGAAGGTCACCATCGGCCCCCGCGGCCGCAACGTGGTGCTCGAGAAGAAATTCGGCGCGCCCGACATCGTCAATGACGGCGTGACCATTGCCAAGGAGATCGAACTCGAGGATCCCTTCGAGAACGTGGGCGCCAAGCTGATGCAGCAGGTCGCCAGCAAGACCAAGGACACCGCCGGCGACGGCACCACCACCGCCACCCTGCTGGCCCAGGCCCTGGTGCGCGAAGGCCTCAGGAATGTGGCCGCCGGGGCCAACCCCGTGGGCTTGCGCCGGGGCATGGAAAAGGCCACCGCCCACATCGTCACCGGCATCGCCGAGCGCTCCCAGGCCGTGGCTGGGGACGCCATTCGCCAGGTGGCGGCCGTGAGCTCGGGCAACGACGACGAGATCGGCCGCATGATCGCCGAGGCCATGGACAAGGTGAGCGCCGACGGCGTGATCACCGTGGAGGAGTCCACCTCCCTGGCCACCGAGCTGGAGATCACCGAGGGCATGGCCTTCGACCGGGGCTACAGCTCCCCCTACTTCGTCACCGACCAGGAGCGGCGGGAGTGCGTCTTCGAGAACGCCCTGATCCTGATCACCGACCGCAAGATCAGCAGCATCACCGACCTGGTGCCCGTGCTGGAGGCGGTCTCGAAAAGCGGCCGGCCCCTGCTGATCCTCTCCGAGGACGTTGAGGGTGAGGCCCTGGCCACCCTGGTGGTGAACAAAAACCGCGGCGTGCTCCAGGTGGCCGCCGTGCGGGCACCTGGCTTCGGCGATCGCCGCAAGGCCATGCTGGCCGACATCGCCATCCTCACCGGCGCCACCGTGGTGAGCGAAGACCAGGCCATGACCCTGGAGAAGACCGGCCTGGCAGACCTGGGACAGGCCCGTCGCATCACCATCACCAAGGATTCCACCACCATCGTGGCCAGCGGTGAACACCAGGCCGCCGTGGCCGACCGCGTGGCCTCGATCAAGCGGGAACTGGACAACACCGACTCCGACTACGACCGGGAAAAGCTCAACGAGCGGATCGCCAAACTGGCCGGCGGCGTGGCGGTCATCAAGGTGGGCGCCCCAACGGAAACCGAGCTCAAGAACCGCAAGCTGCGCATTGAAGACGCCCTCAATGCCACCCGGGCTGCCGTCGAGGAGGGCATCATCGCCGGCGGTGGGTGCACCCTGCTGGAGCTGGCGGAGGGCCTCACCGCCCTGGCCGCCTCCTGTCAGGGGGATGAGCGCACCGGCATTGAGATCGTGCAGCGGGCCCTGGCCGAACCGGTGCGCCAGATCGCCCACAACGCCGGGGCCGATGGCGCCGTGGTGGCCGCGGAGGTGCTGCGGCTGAGCAAGGGCTACAACGCCCTCACGGGCGTCTACGAAGATCTCCTCACCGCGGGCATCCTCGATGCCGCCAAGGTTGTGCGCCTGGCCCTCCAGGACGCCGTGTCGATCGCCTCGTTGCTGATCACCACTGAGGTGGTGATCGCCGACAAGCCCGAACCCGAACCTGCCCCCGGCGGCGACATGGGTGGCATGGGCGGGATGGGTGGCATGGGTGGCATGGGCATGCCCGGCATGATGTGAGGCTCAGAGGGAGCTCACCAACCGGGCGTGGATGCGGCAAACCGTGAGGGCCTGGGGTGGGGGGCTGCTGCAGAGCTTTCCCAGTTCCCGGTTGAGCGCCTGCACCTGGTTGACGTGAAAGCTGCTGATCGGAATGGTGAGCACCACCAGGCTCAACAGCGCCAGGGGTGATTGGGTCATGGCGGCCTCCTGCCCTGCCCCCATCCGTCGCGGGAGCCACTGCCCCCTTCAGTGTGCAGCGCAGTTCAACACGCCGCCACGTAGGCCGCCACCTGGAGATCGACGCCAGTGATGGCCGTGCCCACCACCACGGCATCGGCACCGGCGGCGAGGGCCTGCCCAACCTGCTGGGGGCTGGCAATGCCGCCTTCGCAGATGAGGCTCACCGCCTCCGGCAGCTGCTGCCGGAGCAGGGGCAGCAGCTCCCAGGCGGGGGGCCGCTGGCCCGCCGTGGCTTCGGTGTAGCCATAGAGGGTGGTTCCCACCCAGTCGCAGCCGAGGGCGGCGGCTCGCAGGCCATTGGCCAGGGAGTCGACATCGGCCATCAGCGGGGCCCCCAGCTCCCGCCGGGCCCGCTGGATCAACGCCTCCAATGCCTCACCGCCAGGTCGGAATCGCTCGGTGGCATCGATCGCGACCACATCGGCCCCGGCCCCCCACACCGCCCGAATCTCCTCCCAGCCAGGGGTGATGTAAACGGAGCTGTCCGGATAGGTGCGCTTCCACAGCCCCACGATCAGGGCCCCCGGGCAGCGGCGCCGCACGGCACCGATGTGTTCGGGGCTCTCCAGCCGCACCCCGGTGGCGCCATTGCGCAGGCTGGCCTCCGCCATGGCGGCGATCACATCGGGATCGCGCATGGGGGAGCCCTCGGGGGCCTGCACCGACACGATCAGTCCGGAGGGTTTCACTCAGCTGGCCAGGGGGAAGGGGTCGGCCGCGGAGCCCACGCCGGCGGGGCCATCGGCCTCCAGCTCCTCGGCATCGGGCAACCAGGCCCGCAAGGGCTGGAGCGAGGGCGGCGCCGGTGCGGCGGCACCCCCCGGCACCACGCGGAGCTGGGGCCACACGCGAGCGGGCTGGGCAACGGGCTGCGGCAGGCGGCTGGGGGTCTGCTGAAGCCCGGCCCGATCCTGCAGCCAAGCGGCCGCATCCGCCCCCTGACTGGCGAGCAGGGGGCCTGCAATCAAGGCGTCCAGGGCGACCAGGCCTCGGCGGTGCACCCACTGCTGCACCAGCCGTTCGGCCATGGGCTGGTCCCGTTCGGCCACCGCCGCCAGCAGACGATCCGCCAGGTCGGGACGGGCTGGCGGGGGAAAACTGGGGGGCTGGGTCACGGGAGGGCTGGCTAGGTGAGCTTGCGATCCAGAAGGGGCCGGATCAGCAGGAACAACCCGGCGGCCAACAGGGCGAGCACCCCCAGACAGGTGGCGCTGCTGAGCTGGCCGTAGGGGGCCTCCAGCACCACGGCGGTGAGGGAGACCTGTCCGGCGTAGGCGGCACGAATCGGTTCAATCGCGAAGGTAAGGGGATTCAGGGCCGCTAGCCAGCCCAGCCAGGCCGGCATGAACGACAACGGGGCCAAGGCGGTGCTGGCAAACAGCAGGGGCAGGTTGGCCACGAAGATCACCGCAATCAGCTCAATGTGGCCCGGCAGGGCAAAAGCCAGCCCCAGGCTCAGGGCCGTCACAGCGAACACCAGCAGCAACAGGGTGACCAGCACCAGCAGCAGTCCGGCGCCCCCCGGCCAGCCGTAACCGAGCAGGGCCGCCGTGCCCATGATGGCCAGGCTCTGCACCAGGCTCAGTGACGTGATGTAGAGCACGGAGGCGAACACAATCGAGCTGCGCGAGCGCAGGGGGGCCACCAGCAGGCGGTTGAGGAAGCCGAATTCCCGGTCAAACATCACCGGCAGGCCCGCATTGAGAGCGGCACTGAAGGCGGTGAACACAATCACCCCGGCCCCGAGGAAGCGCCCGTAACTGGTCCCCCCCGGCAGCAGCCCGGCGGGCGCCTTGGCGAACAGGGCCCCGAACAGCACCAACCAGATCAGCGGCTGCAACACCCCCGCCACCAGGGTGGAAGGACGCCGTTGCAGCTGCACGAACAGCCGCCGGGTGAGGGCGAAGGTTTCCTGGCTGATCTCAGCCCAAGCGGAGGCCTCGGGCGGGGAACCCGGAGCGGGATCGCGAACTGGGGGAGGGGCGGGAAGGGTGGTGGTCATCACATGCTCGCTTTGCGTTCGGCCTTGGGATCGCGGCTGCCGGCTACGGCCAGCTCCGCATCCATCAAGGTGCGGCCCGTGGCCTGGAGATAGACATCATCGAGGCTGGGGCGGCTCTGGGCCAGGGCGAACACCGGCAGGTCGGCCGCGGCCAGCTGGCGACGCAGCTGCTCGATCACACCGTCGTGCTCGATCACCAGGTTGAGGGAATAGCCCTGGGCCTGGTTGACCACCACCTGGCGCACCCCTGGGCAGGCATTCAGGATGCCCTGCACCCGGGCCGCCTCAGCGGCATCGCTGAACTCCCGCACCCGCAGGGTGACGCGATCGCCCCCCAGGGCCGCCTTGAGTGCCGAGGGTGCCCCGGCTGCGATCACCTTGCCGGCCTCGATGATCGCCAGGTGGTCGGCCAGGGCATCCACCTCCTCGAGGTAGTGGCTGCTCAGCAACACGGTGGTGCCACCGTCGCGCAACTGGCGCAGCACGCCCCAAATGGCGGCGCGGCTTTCAATATCGAGGCCCACGGTGGGTTCATCCAGCACCAGCACCTGGGGGCGGTGCAGCAGGCCGGCGGCCAGATCCAACCGGCGCCGCATGCCCCCCGAATAGCCGCCGCAGCGGCGGTCGATCCAGTCGGCCATGCCGAGGAGCTCGATCAACTCGGCGATCCGCTGGTTCCGGGCAGCGGAGGGCAGGTGATAGAGATCGCCCTGGAGCTGCAGCAATTCCCGGCCGGTGAGGATCTTGTCGATCGCCACCTCCTGGGCCACGTAGCCCAGCAGACGCCGTACCGCCCGCGGATCGGCTAGGGCATCCACCCCTCCCACCCGCGCGCTGCCACTGTCGGGGGCCAGCAGGGTGCAGAGGATGCGGAGGGTTGTGGTCTTGCCGGCGCCGTTGGGACCCAGCAGGCCATAAAGGCTGCCGGCCGGAACCTGGAGGGAAAGGCCATCGAGGGCCACCACCCCCTGACCTCCCTTGCGCCCCCCATAGCGCTTGCAGAGCTGCTGCAGTTCGATCACCGAGCCAGGCCGCCCCAATCAGCCGACCAATGTAGGCAGCGCCGCCAGCGGGACGCTGAACAGGTCTGGCCCCAGCAGGGACGCCTGGGGAAGACGGGCCAGCAGCAACAGCAGGCAGATGCCGAAAAGATAGAAGATCGACCAGCGGAACAGGGCGCGGGCCCGCTGGGGGTCATTGGGCTGGGCCCGCAGCCGGGAGCTGAGCTGCAGCAGACGCCCGTTGAAGGGCAACACCATCAGGCCGTAAAGCAGGCCCCCACTGGGTAGGGCAAACACCCCCAGCAGGCTGAAGGCCACCGTGGCCCAGGCGTAGTGGCTGATGGCCCGGGTGGTGACCACCACTCCTTTCACCACCGGCAGCATCGGAATACCCACCGAGCGGTAGTCGTCCTTCAGGAGCAGGGCCAGAGCCCAGAAATGGGCCGGGGTCCAGAGCATCACGAGGGAGAACAACCACCACGACGACCAGCCCAGGCCACCGGTGGCCGCAGCCGCCCCCACCAGGGGCGGGATCGCCCCAGCCACGCCGCCGATGACGATGTTCTGGGTGGTGCGGGGCTTGAGCAGGGCCGTGTAGAGCAGCACATAGCTGCACAGCCCCAGCAACGACAGGCTGGCGGCCAGGGGATTGACCCCGATCACCAGCACGGCCACCGAAAGGAGCGTGAGCCCGATGGCCAGGGCAAAGGCCTGGCGCTG
This sequence comes from Cyanobium sp. FACHB-13342, assembly GCF_014697415.1. Lineage (GTDB taxonomy): Bacteria > Cyanobacteriota > Cyanobacteriia > PCC-6307 > Cyanobiaceae > Cyanobium_A. The sequence continues at coordinate 80,302 of NZ_JACJRT010000007.1, forward strand.
GGCCAGCCGTCCCGAGGGCAGGGCGCGGCGGCTGGTGCGCTGCATGCGGCCGTCGAGCTCCTGCTCCCACAGGCAATTGAGCACCCCAGCTGCGGCCGAGGCCAGGCTGCCGCCCACCAGGGTGCAGGCAATGGTGCCCGCACTGGGGGAGCCGCCGGCGCTGAGCGCCATCCCCCCCAGGGTGGTGGCCAGCAGGAGGGGGATCAGCCGGGGCTTGGCCACCTCGAGCCAGGCCGGCAATTTCACCGAAGGGCGGATCGCCGGGGCCGCCGCAGGGGCGAGCGCAACCGAGGCTGGAACCGTTGCACTAACCATGGACCACCTCGGAGGAGAGACGCGACCGCTCACGGCCGCCAAGGGAACGGGCCAGCACCGCCGCGAGCAGGCCCACCAGCAGGGCTGCGCTGAGCTGATGGGCAATCGTCACCAGCGGGGCATCGAGCTGGAGACGCAAGGTCCAGATCCCCAACGCCACCTGAACAGCCACCAGGGCCGCAGCGGCATGGGCGAGAAGGGGCAGCTGGCCCAGGCCCTCGGGCAGGAAGGGGGTGGTGGCTGCCAGCGCCAGCACCGCCAGGGCGGCGGGCATGGCCAGCTGGCGATGGGCCAGCAGCCACTGGCAACCGCTTCCGGAGCTGAAGCACTGGTCAGCAGCCCACTGGCTGGCCATCGAGCCCCCCAGCAGGCATTGGGCCAGCACCAGCACCAGGGCGAACCCAGCCAAGGCCAACCACCACAGTGGCGGGGCCTGGAGATGGCGGCCCACCATGGCCAGTCGCTGGTACAGGCCACTGGTGAGAGCCACCAGCAGCAGGGCCGTTGCGAGATGGGCCGTGACCAGGGGAGCCGCCAGGAGCTGGGTCACGGTGAGGGCTCCCAGGCCACCCTGCACGGCCACCATCAGCAGGGCCGCACTGGCGGCCCAGGGCAGCCACCCCGGCAGTTGCCGGCGTCCGATCCAGCTGGTGCCGGTCAGAACCAGCAGGGCCACCCCCACCACGAAGGCATCCAGCCGGTGGAACCACTCCAAAAAAACCTGGAGATTCATCTGATGGCCGGGCAGGAGGCGGCCGTAACAGAGGGGCCAATCGGGACAGGCCAGACCGGCCTCCATCACCCGGGTAGCTCCGCCGATGGCCACCAGGGCCACCAGGGCCACCACCAGGTGGGAGGCGAGCAGGGCCAGTCGCTGGCGCAGCAGGGTGCCCGGGAGGGGATTGGACTCTGGCTGCAGAGGGGCCGCCATGGCGGTGACTGTCCCTGGGTTGGCTGACAAGTTAGCCAGGTTGTTCAAAACGGGGGATGGGCAATCCCGCACATCTCAAACCTGAAACATCGCCCCTCAGGAGAAGCGTCCGAGGCGTTGATTTGCCAACCAAAACAACGTTCACCACGCACCACAGCCCCTCCCCTCATAGGCTGTCCGCACGCGCCACGTGCACCGTGCCGATTCGCACCGCCCTGGCTGTTCTCGCGGCCACCACAGCCCTTGTCCTGACAGGGTTGTGGGTGGGTAACAACGTCAACATGCTGCCCCTGGATGCGAGCAGCAACGCCCCCACCTACGACGCCCTGTTTAAGGTTTTATTCAGCATTGGCACCATGCTGTTTCTCGGCATTGTGATCTTGCTTGTTTACAGCATGTTTCGATTCCGACGCAGGGCTGGCGACTTCAGTGATGGCCTCGCCATCGAAGGCAATCTGCCCCTTGAGATCGTCTGGACCGCCATTCCCGCAGTCGTCGTCTTGTTCGTCGGCATTTACAGCTACGACATCTACGAGCGCATGGGCGGCATGGTGGCCCTCAACGACCACTCCGCCATGGATCACATGGCCATGGACCACTCGGTGCAACAAGCCCAGGCCCCTGGTCGGGTTTGGGGTGGGATCGGAGCCGCCGGCATGGACGCCGCCCCCAGCGGGCCGGTGCTGCCCGTGGAGGTCACCGCCATGCAGTTCGCCTTCATCTTTCACTACCCCGACGCCCAGATCACCAGCGGGGAGCTGCACGTTCCCACCGGCCAACAGGTAGAGCTGCACATGGAGGCCCGCGACGTGATCCATGCCTTCTGGGTTCCCCAGTTCCGCCTCAAGCAGGACGTGATCCCCGGACAGCCGACCGTGTTGTCGTTCACCGCCACCAAGGCGGGCACCTATCCGATCGTGTGCGCCGAACTGTGCGGGCCCTACCACGGGGGCATGCGCTCCAATGTGGTGGTGCATGAGCCCGAGGCCTACGACGCCTGGCTGCAACAGAACAGCCCCATCCGCACCACCACCTGAGACGCCATGACCCTCGCCAATCCGAGCGACTTCAACGGCAGCCTCCAACCCCAGGGCTGGCTGCGGTATTTCAGCTTCAGCCTCGACCACAAGGTGATCGGGCTGCAGTATCTGGTGTGCGGCTTCCTCTTTTATCTGGTGGGCGGTGCCCTGGCCGGAGCCATTCGCACGGAACTGGCGACGCCGCTCTCCGATTTCATGCCAAGGGACACCTACAACGAGGTGCTGACCCTGCACGGCACGGTGATGATCTTTCTCTGGATCGTGCCGGTGGTGAACGGGGCGTTCGGCAATTACCTGATCCCCTTCTACGTCGGGGCCCGTGACATGGCCTTCCCGCGGCTGAACGCCGTGGCCTTCTGGCTGATCCCTCCGGCAGGCATCCTGCTGATCAGCAGCTACTTCATTGCCGGGGCCGCCGCCCAGTCGGGCTGGACCGCCTACCCGCCCCTGAGCCTCACCACACCGGCCGCAGGCCAGGTGGTGTGGATTCTGAGCGTGCTGCTGCTGGGGGGTAGCTCAATCTTCGGTGGCATCAACTTCATCGCCACGATCCTCAAACTGCGTCGTCCGGGCCTCAAATTGATGCAGCTGCCGATGTACTGCTGGGCCATGCTCGGCACCAGCATCCTGGTGGTGCTGTCCACGCCGGTGCTGGCGGGCACCCTGATCCTGCTCAGCTTCGACATCATTGCCCACACGGGCTTCTTCAACCCGAGCCTGGGCGGCAACGTGGTGGTGTACCAGCACCTGTTTTGGTTCTATTCCCACCCGGCCGTTTACATCATGGTGCTGCCGGCCTTCGGCCTGGTGAGCGAGATCTTGCCGGTGCATGCCCGCAAACCCCTGTTCGGCTACACCACCATGGTGTATTCGATCATGGCCATTGTGTTTCTCGGGCTGATCGTGTGGGCCCACCACATGTTCACCAGTGGCACCCCGCCCTGGATGCGCCTGTTCTTCACGATCGCCACCTCCTTCATTGCCGTTCCCACAGGGATCAAGTTCTTCAACTGGCTGGCCACCCTGTGGGGCGGCAAGATTGCCCTGAATTCAGCCATGCTGTTTTCCTGCGCCTTCATCGTCAACTTCGTGTTTGGTGGCATCACCGGGGTTGCCCTCGCCCAGGTGCCCTTTGACATCCACGTTCACGACACCTATTTCGTGGTAGGCCATTTCCACTACATCGTCTATGGCGGCACGGTGTTTGTCATCTTCAGTTCGCTGTATCACTGGTATCCGAAATTCACTGGCCGCCTGCTCAATGAAGATCTGGGCCGGCTCCACTTCCTGCTCACCTTCATCGGCTTCAATCTCTGTTTTGCTCCCCAGCACTGGCTTGGCCTCAATGGCATGCCCCGGCGCGTGGCGGAATACGACCCCACCTTCACCACCCTCAACCAGGTGAGCAGCGTCGGAGCCCTTTTGATGGCGATCAGCACCATCCCCCTGCTGATCAACGTGGTGGTCACAGCCCTCAACGGCAAGCCCGCCGGCGATAACCCCTGGAATGCCCTCACCCCCGAATGGCTCACCAGTTCGCCGCCGCCGGTGGAAAACTGGATTGGCGAAGCCCCGCTGGTCACCGAGCCCTACGGCTACGGCCAGCACCACGGGCAGCCCCAGGAGGTGAAGGCATGACCAGCACCGCTCCCCTCCAGGATTCCGGCAGCCCCAACCTGAGTCCCGACGCCAGCCACGCCGCAGCGGCCGGCCAGGACCATGCCGAGCATGGCGATTTTCGTCTGTTTGGCCTGGCCACCTTCCTGGTGGCCGATGGCATGACCTTTGCGGGCTTCTTCGCCGCCTATCTCACCTTCCGGGCCGTCAACCCCCTGCAGGAAGGGAGCACCTACGAACTGGAGCTGCTGCTCCCCACGATCAACACCGTGGTGCTGATCATCAGCAGCTTCACCTTCCACCGGGCCGGCAAGGAATGCCGAGGCGGAAACCTGGGGGCCAGCCGTCTTTGGCTGGCCATCACCGGTGCCTTGGGGGCGATCTTTCTGGCAGGCCAGATGGTGGAGTACTTCAGCCTGCCCTTCAGCCTCACCGACAATCTGTTCGCCAGCACCTTCTATGCCCTCACCGGCTTCCACGGCTTGCACGTGACCCTCGGGGTGATTTGCATCGCCATCGTGGCCCTGCAAACCCGCCGCGGCGGCCGCATCAGCGCCAGCGATCACTTCGGCCTCGAGGCGGCCGAGCTCTACTGGCACTTCGTGGATGGCATCTGGGTGGTGCTCTACGGAATTCTCTATCTGCTCTGAAAGCGATCAGATCCGCAGTGTCTTCACCCTGACGCGGGTGGCGATTTTCGGCACACTCGGCAGAATCGATTCAATTCACTGAAGAGGGCAGGCAAGCGCCATGGCGGCCAGGACGGGCGACAGCCCACCGGAAATGCTGGAAGGCCAGGCCCTGCTGGATCGGGCCCGGGCCCTGAGCGATCGCCCCGAGGATCAGATTGCCCGGGCCTGTGGCTACGTGGGTCCGAGTGGTCGGGTGCTGAAAAAGAGTTTTTACCGAGCCCTGGTGGCCGCCAAGGGCTACCACCTCCCCACCAGCCCCAGCGGCCGCGGCAGTGGTGGAGGGAAAGGCCGGCAAGCGGAATTCCGCACCCGCGTGCATGGCAATGGCAACCTGCTGATTGGCCAGGCCTACACCCGCCGGCTGGGACTGGAGCCCGGCCAGGAATTCCGGATCGAAATTCACCGGGACACCGGCTCCATCTGGCTCCTGCCCCTGGAGAACTAGGAGCCCCTTCGCCCTCGCCCTGTCCTCTCGCTCAGCCCTCGGCGGTCTGCCGTCGCCGGTCTTCAGTCATCGCCATGAAAGCGGGCACTGAAGGCCAGCAAGTCGATGCCGCTGAACAGGAAGCTGATCCCCACCAGCACGCCAATCACCCAAAGCAGGCCCCAAGCCTGCATGGTGACGATCAATAGGCCAAGGATCAGGGTGACGATGCCATTGAGCAGGCCCCACCCCCAGCCCCGCATCTGGGTGTGTCCCAGGGACATCAGGATCGACACCACGCCCTCCAAGATGAAGACAAGGCCGATGGCAAAGGCGAGGCTGGCCACCACCACGCCGCCGTCCAGCGGACCGCCGCGGAACTGTTGAATCATCCAGGCCCCCACCACGATGAACAGGGTGGAGATCACCAGGCGCCAGAAGCAGTACCAACGCCCCAGCTGGCGCGAGCGGGCCAGATTGCTCACCCAGCCCACGATGCCGCCCACCAGGAAGGACACCGCCACGATCACGGTGATCCAGGCCGAGGCCACCACCGGAAAGATCAGGGCCAGCACACCCAGTACCAGCATCAGCACCCCCTCAAACAGGGTGAAGGCCTTGAGTCCCGCGCCATTGGGGGACAGCAAACTTGAGCCCATCCGTGTGCAACCGACGTCACCCGGACCGTAGTCACGCCATCGGCAGGCGTCAGCCTGGCTCAGACCCAGCCGTGGTCGGCCAGCCAGGCACCACTGATCGACTCCCCAGCCGGGCCAGCGGCGGCGCCGGCGGCCGACAGCAGACGTTCGGTGTATTTCGCCAACAGATCGGCTTCCAGGTTGACCCCATCGCCCACGGCTAGCTGGGCCAGGGTGGTGCTGGCCCAGGTGTGGGGAATCACGGCGATCCAGAAGCCGGCACCACTGGGCTCGCAGCCCGCCACCGTCAGGCTGATGCCATCGACGGCAACACTCGCCTTCTCGCAGATGTAGCGGCCATAGGCGGGGTCACTCCAGCCCAGCTCCAGGCGCCAGGAGGCCGGCTGGCGGGCAATGGCGCGCACCACCCCCAAGCCGTCCACATGGCCGCTCACCAGATGGCCGCCGAGGCGATCGGCCAGGCGCAGGGCGGGCTCCAGATTCACCGCCCCACCCCGATCCGCCTTGGCCGCGAGGGTGGTGCGCCCGAGGGTTTCCTCACTCACATCGGCGCGAAAACCATGGGCCAGGCGCTCAGCCACGGTGAGGCAGACCCCATCCACCGCCACGCTGTCCCCCAGGGCCAGGCTCTGGGGCCCCCAGTCCCCTGCGGCGGCTAGCGACCACTGCACCTGCACCCCGCGGGGACTGCGGCGGATCACCCCTGTGGCCTGCACCAGCCCGGTAAACATCCGCCGTCCAGCCCAGGAAGAACCAATCTGGCCATAATCGGACAAAGGGCTCGGCGGGCAAGCGATGGTCGAGATGCGCGTTGCCGGAATTGGCCTGGATGCGGCCAGTCGCAGCCCGATCGTGCTGTTGCGCGATCCTTCGGGCCGGCGCCAGGTGCCGATCTGGATCGACCAGGCCCAGGCCCAGAACATCCTGGCCGGCCTCAGTGACGAGCCGCCGCCGCGGCCCCTCAGCCACGACCTGATGGCCGCCCTGATCGACGCGGGCGGGCTGCGGCTCGACCGGGTGGTGATCCACACGATTGAGGACAGCACCTTCCGGGCCGTGCTGAAACTGCTCCCCGCCCAGACCGCTGGCGCCGGGGAGACCGGGCCTGGGGATTCCGGTTCTGGCGACGCCAAACCCGCCACCAGCCTGGAGCTGGATGCCCGGCCCAGCGACGCCATCGCCCTGGCCCTGCGCACCCACAGCCCCATCTGGATGCTGGAGGAAGTGGTGGCCGATGCCTCCATCCCGGTGGACGCGGAGGCCGATGCGGAAGACCAGGACAACTTCCGCCGCTTCCTCGACAGCACCAGCCCGGCCGACCTGGTGCGCCATCTGCGCCAGGCCCACCCCGAGCCTGGGTCGGACACGGAAGTTGCAGCGGAAACGGAGCCTGACCCCCCCGCCACCGGCCCCGGGGAGGAGCATGACGACAGTCCCGGCGCCGGCTGAGCAGCGGCTGCGCCCCTTCGGCGCCGGGCCGCCCGTTTCGGCCTTCAGCCTGGGCACCATGCGCGCCCTGGGCAGCCCGGCCCAAATGGAGGCGGTGCTGCGGGCCGCCCTGGCCGCTGGCATCAACCATCTGGAGACGGCCCCGGCCTACGGCCCCGCCGAAATCTTTCTCGGCCAGGCCCTCACCGCCCTGGCCCGGGACAACCTGGCCCCCCCGGGGGGCTGGCGCATCACGAGCAAGCTGCTGCCTGGGCCCGATCTGGCCACCGCCCAGGGGCAGCTGGGCGCCATCCTGCAGCGTCTGGGCCCAGGCCCGCTCACCAACCTGGCGGTACACGGCCTCAACACCCCCGAGCACCTGGACTGGGCCCTGCGGGGCCCCGGCGCCAAGCTGCTGACCTGGGCCCGCGGCGAAGGACTGGTGGGCCAGGTGGGCTTCACCAGCCACGGCAGTCCGGAGCTGATCGAAGCGGCCCTGGCATCCGGGACCTTCAGCTTCTGCAGCCTGCACCTGCATCTGTTCGACCAGACCCGCCTGCCCCTGGCCCGCGCCGCCCTGGCCGGCGGCATCGGCGTGCTGGCCATTTCCCCCGCCGACAAGGGGGGGCGCCTCTACGACCCACCGCCTGAACTCCTGGCCGACTGCGCCCCGTTCCACCCCCTGGAGCTGGCCTACCGCTTCCTGCTGGATCAGGGGATCTCCACCCTGAGCCTGGGGGCTGAGCAGCCGGGGGATCTGGCCTGGGCCGCCACCATCGCCACAGAGCCCGCAGCCTGGCTCAGCCCTGCCCACCAGCAGGCCCTGGCCAGGCTCGACGCCGCCGGCCGCCAGCGGCTGGGGGCCGAGCGCTGCGGCCAGTGCCGGGCCTGCCTGCCCTGCCCCAACGGCGTGCCGATCCCCGAACTGCTGCGCCTGCGCAACCTGGCCGTGGGCCACGGCATGGAGGCGTTTGCCGGTGAGCGCTACAACCTGATCGGCCGCGCCGGCCACTGGTGGGAGGAGCGCCAGGCCGAGGCCTGCCAGGCCTGTGGAGCCTGCCTGCCCCGCTGCCCCCACGAGCTGCCGATCCCGGCGCTGCTGGCCGACACCCACCGGCGCCTGGCCGCCGCTCCGCGGCGGCGGCTCTGGGGCTAATGGGCCAAGGAGCGAGGCTGGATACTCATGGTCCTCTTCGCTACAAATTCTGTACAAGCCGTACAGGACCGCGAGAACTCAGGGTCTAGGGGCGGCCGCATCCCAGAGGTTCTGCTGGGCCAGTTGCTGGGCCAGGGTCAAGGGCGGCAGGCTCCAACAGCGGTCCAGGAGGGCATCGCCGGGCAGCAGCAAGGCCGCCATGGCCGCCGGAAAACGCCGGGCCACCGGAGCCAACACCGCCTGGGGCAGGGGCGGCACCCAGCCCTTGGCCAGCAGCGATTCAAGCAGGGACGGCTCCAGGACCGCCCCGAGCCACTCCAGCGGTGGGAGGGACGCCTGGCCAGCCTGGGCTGGGGCTGGCGCCGGCCGCAGCAGCAACTGCCAGCTGAGCGGAGCCCCGCTCTCAGGCCAGATCACCGCCAAGCGCTGGTCGCGGCGCAGCAGGGGAATCAGCCGCTGCAACGGCAGCACGGCCGCCTCGGCGTTGCCGCTGAGCAACAGGCTGAGGCCATCCCGGTCGTCGTAGGCCAGGGCCTGGGCCCGCAGCCGCTCCAGTTGCGCAAAATCCCCTTTGACAATCTCCAGGCTGATGCGGGGGCTTGACGGCAGCACCTACCGACCCCGCAGGCTGGGGTCAAGCAGCAGCGACCAGCCCTGCTGGCGGCGGGCCACCAGATCGGCACGGTTGCGCAGGGCGATCACCCAGGGGCTATAGGCCCAGGGGAAGGCCAGCTCCCCAGCCTGGCCGGCTGGGCCGAACAGCCGGGCCACCTCCGCGCTGAAGGGCGCCAGACGGGCCCAGAGCCGGGGCGCCCCAAAGGCCTGCAGCCGCTCCCGGCCCACACCACTGGCCCAGCCGTCACTCAGGGCCACCAGGCCTGGCCCAGGCTGCCCAGTTGGGAAGCCGGCCCGTTGAACCGCAGCGGGATCCGCCAGCACCCGGGAACGCCAGGGGGGCGGTAGCTGCTTCAACCAGGCAGCCGGCAGCTCGCCCTCCACCAGCAGCAGCTCGGGACCGTTCGCAGGGCGGCAGGCGGCCAGCAGGCCGGCCGCCATGCCCAGTTGCAGGAGCTGGCGGCGGGAGAGCGATCCGGAGACAGGAGCCATGGCAGCGACCCTAAACACCGCGATTCCCCCCACCACGTTCGTCCAGACCGAGCTCGATCCGGCAGGCACGATCGCAGGCAACCGCCAGGGCCGCCGGGTCCCGGCCGGCCAGCTGCCAGAGCACGGCCAGGCCGCCCGCCCCGACGCCCTCCTTCACATAGCCGCGCTCGTAATCCCGCAGGGCCGCACAGGCACAGCCGTGGAAGCGCAGGGCCGCCACCTCGAGCCGCGGCCGCACCTGCCAGCGGGCGCCGATGCGCCCCAACAACAGCCTCAGATCGCTGGTGGGCTCCTCTGCCACCCAGGCCGTGGTCGTGACCACGAGGCGCTCCGCCAGGGCCGGCCGGGCAGCCACCGGTGCCAGAGCCAGGGCCAGGGCGAGCACGGCCGCCATCTGGCTGCCCCCGGCCAGCAGCACGGGCGTGCCCCGGGCCGCGGCGGCCGCCACCAGGCCCGTGGCGAAGGCCTGCATCGGATCCCCCACCGCCGCCAACACCGCCAGGGGATCGGCCACACCGCTCCCCCCGCCCGACAGCCCGGCCGCCGCCAGGCCCTGGCCCACCAGGGCCGCCTTGAGCGCGTGGGCGGGTTGGTGCAGGCTGCCGCTCACCAATCCGGCCGCCGCCACCCCAAGCCCCTGCAGCACGGCCAGGGCCGTGCTGGTGCCAGCCGGCACGCACTCCGCCACCACCAGGGGCTCGGTGGGATCCCAGCGCTGTCCCCACTCAGTCCCTCGCTGCAACAGGGCCACCACCCGGGCCGGATCCAGGGCCCGGCCGGTGCTGAGGCAGCGGGCCGGGCCGGCACTCTCAAAGCCGGGCAGGCGCAGGTGCGGCACCGCCGCCGCGAGGGGGCAGCCCAAATCCACCACCAGGGTGCGCTCCAGCAGGCCCAACTCCCGCAGCACCACATGGCTGATCAGGGCCGGACTCACCCCCGCCGGCAGGGGCGGCAATGCATGGCAACGGCTGCCACCCGGCCCCTGCACCAGCAGCTCGGCATCCGCCGCCGCGGTGCCGAGCCGGGCTGTGGGCGAGGCTCCGGCGGCGGAGATTCCAGGCACCGCAGCCGTATCGGTGGCGGCGAGCAGCAGCAGGGTTCGGCTCGCCGACCAGCCCAGCTGCAGCTCCTGACGCCAGGAATCAGGGGCCATCAACCCGCTCAGAGGGGATCAAGGGCCACCAGGGCGCGCAGGGCGTCAGGGGGCTCACTGATCGGCGACTGCAGCCTGGGAAAGATCCAGTAGGCCACGGCGTGCAGGGCCAGCACCAGGATCACGTTTTGCACCCACACCAGCCCCAGGGCAGCCAGCTGCACCTGGGCCAGTTCCACGCCTGCGGCCATCCCCACCCAGCCGGCCAGTTTTTCCAGCAGCCCGGCAGCCGCCGTGGTGATCACCACCCAGAGGTTTTCGCCCACCAGCACCGACAGCACCGCCACCCGCACCAGAAAACCGGCGGCACCGATCAGGCTGCCGACCCCCCAGCTGAGCCACCAGCTGGTTCGCCGCCGCCAACACCATCCCAGCCAGAGGGCCAGGGATCCATAGGGAAAGATCACCAGGGGCCCCCGGATCGGCCCCATCAGGGCCACCAGCAGCAGGGCCGTCACCACCAGCCCCTCGAGGGCACAGCGCCAACCGTGACGCAACTGCAACAGGGCCAGGGGCAGGGGCAGGGCCAGGCGAAACAGGGGACTCCCCACGGGCAGGTAATAGAGCGCCACCCAGAGCAGGGCGGTGGCAGCGGCCAGGTAGGCGGTGTCCATCAACTGGCGGGCCTGGCGTCGACTCAGCTGACGCCCGGACAACGGCCGATCCTGCCGGTGGGGTGCCATCAGCGCGGAGCCGGCGCCGGGCTGACCGTGGGGGCGACGGGGAGGGGAGCGGCCGGGGGCGCCTCCCCGCCAGCCGATGCCCCGATGCGCTCGATCATCTCCACTTCAAAACTCACCCCGGCGGCCCGCAGCGCCTCGGTGACCGCCTCGGCGGGGGCTGCCGGATCCGCCGAGGGCAGCTGGATCGTGATCCGGTAGGGAGCCGGCTTGCTGGGCTGGGTGGCCCGGGGCAAGGACGGTACGGGAGGCACGGGGGCCTTTGGGGCTTTCGCGCCCTTGCTGGTGGCGGCTGTCGTGCCCGGGGCTGGCGTCCCAGGGGCTGGGGTCTGGATGGGCGCCGGGGGCGGTGCCGCAGGCTGGGCCTGGGGGGTTGAGAAACTGCGGGCGAGCTGGTCGCCGAAGCGGGTGCCGCTGCAGCTCGCCAGCAGCAGCCCGCAGGCCGAGAGTGCCAGAGCATGGCGCACCGATCGGCGGGCCGACACCACCCAGCTCAGCGGCTCTGCTGCCATCAGCGGTCGGCCGCCTTGATCACCCGAACGGCGCTGGCCCGGAGGCGGCCGGTCTTGGTGGTGGTGGGCTTTTTGGGGGTGGTCGTCTTGGCGGCGGCGGGCTTCTTGGCCGCGGGTTTCTTGGCAGCCGCTGCAGCCGGCTTGCGGCCCTTGGCCTTGCCCGTGGCGGCCTTGGCCGCCAGCAGCTCCACCGCCTGCTCCAGGGTGATGGTGTCGGCGGTGGTGCCCTCCGGCAGGGAGGCATTCACCTTGCCCTGCTTCACATAGAGGCCGTAGGGGCCGTCAAACAGTTGGATGGCCTCATCGCCCCCCTCGGGGGTGCCGAGATCCTTGAGAGCGGTGCGGCCACCACGGCCCTTCTTGGGCATGGCCAGCAGTTCCACGGCGCGGCTCAGCCCCACCATCAGCACATCGTCCTCGGCCTTGAGGGAGCGGTAGTCCTTCTCGCCCTTGCCCTTGTGGTGCACCACATAGGGCCCGAAACGACCCAGCCCCGCCTCGATCTTGCCGCCATCCGGATGCTCACCCAGGTGCCGCGGCAACCGCAGCAGGCCCAGGGCGTCCTCCAGGCTGAGCTCCTCCGGCTTCACGCCCTTGGGCAGGGAGGCCCGCTTGGGCTTGGGCGTCTCGTCGCTCACCTGGCCCCGCTGCACATAGGGCCCGTACTGGCCGAACAGCAGATACACCTGGTCGCCCGTTTCCGGATCCTCGCCGAGGGATTCGGGGCCATCGGCCTTTTGCCGCAGGATCAGCTCGGCCTTGTCGGCATCGAGATCGGCCGGGGTGATCTCCTGGGGCAGGGTGGCCTTCAGCAGCTCCTCGGTGCCGTCGTCGGCCACCCGCTTGGTTTCCAGGTAGGCGCCAAAGCGGCCGATGCGCACCACACAGGGAAGGCCTTCAAGCTCCACGGTGCGGGAGACCCCCGGGTCGATGTCGCCCTCCCGCTGCTGCACCTGGGTTTCCAGGCCCTTTTCGCCCTTGTAGAAACTCTCCAGGTAGGGCAGCCACTGCACCTGACCCTGGGAGATCTCGTCGAGGGTGGTCTCCATCCGGGCGGTGAAGCTGGTGTCCACCAGATCCGGGAAGTGCTCCTCCAGCAGGGCCGTGACGGCGAACGCCGTGAAGCTGGGGGTGAGGGCGTTGTTGGCCAGGGTGGCGTAGCCCCGGTCGACGATCGTGCCAATGATCGAGGCGTAGGTGGAGGGACGGCCGATGCCCTCCTTTTCCAACATTTTCACCAGCGCCGCTTCGCTGTAGCGGGCGGGGGGCTGGGTCTGGTGACCGAGGGCCTCAACGGCCTTGCAGGTCGGGCTGTCGCCCACCTTCAGGGCCGGCAGCAGCACCTCCTGACCCTCCAGGGCGGCGTCGGGATCGTCGGAGCCCTCCACATAGGCGCGGAAAAAGCCGGCAAAGTCGATGCGTTTGCCGGAGGCGCGGAAGCTGGCATCGCCGCTCTGCAGCTCCACCGAGAGCATGGTGAGCCGGGCATCGGCCATCTGGCTGGCCACCGTTCGCTTCCAGATCAGCTCGTAGAGGGCCAGATCCTTGTCCTTCAGACCCGTCTCATTGGGCGTGCGGAACGCTTCGCCCGCGGGGCGGATGGCCTCGTGGGCCTCCTGGGCGTTGCGGGCCTTGGTGGAAAACTGCCGCGGCGCGGGACTCAGGTAGTCCTTGCCGTATTTGGCTGCCACGCAGCTGCGGGCGGCGTTGATCGCCTGGTCGCTCAGGTGCACCGAGTCGGTGCGCATGTAGGTGATGAAGCCGCGCTCGTACAGCCCCTGGGCCGTGCGCATGGTGTCCCGGGCCGAGAGCCGCAGCTTGCGGTTGGCCTCCTGTTGCAGGGTGCTGGTGGTGAAGGGGGGCACCGGTTTGCGCACGGTGGGCTTCTCCTCCACCTCCGCCACGGTCCAGGGGGCGGCCTGCAGCTGACTCTGAAGGGCTTTGGCCTCGGCCTCGCTCAGCAATTTCACCTTGCTGCCGGCCTTGAGGTCGCCGGTGCTCTCGTCAAAGTCGGACCCGCCGGCGATGCGCTCGCCCTTGAGATGGGTGAGCTTGGCCTCAAAGCCGCCGCCGGCCTGCTCCAGCCGGGCCTTGAGATCCCAGTAGCTACCGCTCTTAAACGCCCGGCGGGCCCGCTCGCGCTGCACGAGCAGGCGCACCGCCACCGACTGGACGCGACCGGCGCTCAGCCCCCACGCCACCTTCTTCCAGAGCAGCGGCGAGAGGGTGTAGCCCACCAACCGATCGAGAATGCGCCGGGTTTCCTGGGCATGGACCAGCTCCATGTCGAGCTCGCGGGTCTGCTCCAGGGCGCGGCCGATGGCCTCCTTGGTGATCTCATGGAACACCATCCGCTTCACCGGCACCTTGGGGCTGAGCAGCTGCAGCAGGTGCCAGCTGATGCTCTCCCCTTCCCGGTCTTCGTCCGTGGCCAGCAGCAGTTGGTCGGCCCCCTTGAGGGCGTCCTTGAGCTCCTTCACCACCTTTTTCTTGTCCTTAGGCACCACGTAGAGGGGCTCGAAGGCGCTTGCGGTGTTGACGCCGAGGTTGGCCCACTTCTCACCCTTGTGGGCCGCCGGAATCTCACTGGCGTTGTTGGGCAGGTCACGCACGTGCCCCATGGAGGCTTCCACCTTGAAGTCCTTCGGAAGGAAGCCGCGAATGGTGCGGGCCTTCGTGGGGCTCTCGACAATGACCAGGGTGTGACCCACAGACCAGCGCATAACCGCTTCCCTCTTTATCGCATCCAGGGACCAAGTCGACGGCGAAGCGCCGCTACAGTCCCCCACATCACAGCTCCCGCCTCGCGGTTTTCTCGCTGATGTTCCTGCTCGGCGCCCTCTCCACCGTGGCGGATGCGATCGGCAGTGGTGCCGGAACCGGGGGGTTGAACCTCCAGCTCAACGCCGGTGCCATCGCCCCTGAAGCGGCGGTGTTGATTGCCCTGATCACCTGCCTACTGGTGGACCTGGCCGGCGAACAGGCCGCCAGCCGCTGGGTGCCGCCAATCTGTTACGCCGGCCTGGGCGGTGCCCTGGTGCTCCTGGCCCTGCAGTGGAACACCCCCGACCTGCAGCCCTCCTTCGTGGGCTCCTTCCTGGCCGACAACCTGGCCATCGCCTTCCGGGCCGTGGTGGCCGCCTCCACCCTGATCTCCCTACTGCTGAGCTGGCGCTACGTGGAGCGCAGCGGCACGCCGGTGGGCGAGTTCGCCGGCATCTTGCTGGCGGCCACGCTGGGGGCCATGTTCCTCTGCGGTGCCACCGACCTGGTGAGCATCTTCGTGTCGCTGGAAACCCTCTCGGTGTCCAGCTACCTGCTGGCGGGCTACATGAAGCGGGATGCCCGCAGCTCCGAAGCGGCGTTGAAATATCTGCTGGTGGGCTCCGCGGCGGCGGCGGTGTTCCTCTACGGCGCTTCCCTGCTCTACGGCCTCACCGGTGGCGCCACCGGCCTCGATGCGGTGGCGGTGGCCCTGCGCACCAGTGCCTCCCCGGTGACGGCCCTGGCCCTGGTGTTCGTCCTGGCCACGGTGGCCTTCAAGATCGCGGCCGTGCCCTTCCACCAATGGACGCCCGACGTCTACGAGGGCTCCCCCACCCCGGTGGTGGCCTTCCTGTCGGTGGGCTCGAAGGCCGCTGGCTTTGCCCTGGCCCTGCGCATCCTGGTGGGCTGCTTTGAGAGCTTCGATGCCCAGTGGAAGCTGCTGTTCACCGTGCTGGCGGTGCTGAGCATGGTGCTGGGCAACGTGGTGGCCCTAGCCCAGACCTCCATGAAGCGAATGCTGGCCTACAGCTCGATCGGCCAGGCCGGCTTCGTGATGATCGGCCTGGTGTGCGGCACCGAGGACGGCTTTGCGGCGATGGTGCTCTACATGGCCGCCTACCTGTTCATGAACCTGGGCGCCTTCGCCTGCATCATCCTGTTCTCCCTGCGCACGGGCTCCGACCGCATCGCCGATTACGCCGGCCTCTACCAGAAGGATCCGCTGATCACCCTCGGCCTCAGCCTCTGCCTGCTCTCCCTCGGCGGCATCCCGCCGATGCTGGGCTTCTTCGGCAAGATCTACCTCTTCTTCGCCGGCTGGGCGGATCACCAGTACCTGCTGGTGGTAGTGGGCCTGGTCACGTCGGTGGTGTCGATCTACTACTACATCTCGGTGATCAAGATGATGGTGGTGAAGGAGCCCCAGGAGGCTTCCGATGTCGTCAAGACCTACCCAACGATCAGCTGGAACGTGGTCGGCATGCCGGCCCTGCGCACGGCCCTCGTGGGCTGCGTGATCGTCACGGCGGTGGGTGGCATCCTCTCCAACCCCCTGTTCACCTGGGCCAGCCAGGCCGTGACCGGCACCCCCATGCTGATGCAGGCCATTGGCTGAGGCCCGATGAGCGCTCCGGTGGCCCAGCTGGCGGGCGTCTGCAAGGTGTACGGCAGTGGTGAAATGGCGGTCAAGGCCCTCGACCAGCTCAACCTCACGGTGAACCGGGGCGACTACCTGGCCGTGATGGGGGCTTCGGGCTCGGGCAAGAGCACGGCGATGAACATCCTGGGCTGCCTCGACCGGCCCAGCAGCGGCAGCTACCGCCTCAACGACACGCCGGTGGAGCAGCTCAGCGACGACCAGCTGGCCGATCTGCGCAACCGGGATCTGGGCTTTGTGTTTCAGCAGTTCCACCTGCTGCCCCAGCTGAGTGCCCTCCAAAACGTGATGCTGCCGATGGTGTACGCCGGGGTGCCCGCCGCCGAACGCCAGCAGCGGGCCCAGGCCGCCCTGGAGCGGGTGGGGCTGGGGGAGCGGCTGCACAACAAGCCCAACCAACTCTCCGGCGGCCAGCAACAACGGGTGGCCATCGCCCGGGCGATCATCAACCAGCCGGCCCTTCTCCTGGCCGACGAACCCACCGGAGCCCTGGATTCCCAGACCACCGCCGAAGTGCTGGACATCTTCGATGCCCTGCATCGCGGCGGCATGACCGTGGTGATGGTGACCCACGAAGACGATGTGGCCGCCCGGGCCGAGAAGATCGTGCGCTTCCGCGACGGTCGCATCGTCAGCTGACGGGACGGGGGCGCTCCAGGCTCTGCAGCAGCTGGCCCATCAACAGGGCAATGGCGTCACTGCCGGCAGCACCACCGCCGGGGTCGAGATCCCCGGGATCCACCGCCACCCAGCCCCCATCCCCGGGCAGCCGCAGCTCGAAATGGAGGTGGGGCCCGGTGCTCAGGCCCGTGCTGCCCACCCGGCCGATCACCTCCCCCTGGCGCACCCGATCCCCCTCCTTCACATACAGCTCACTGAGGTGGCCATAGAGGGTGCGGCGGCGGGGGCGGTCGTGTTCCACCTCAATCGCCAATCCGTAGCCCCCCGCCAGGCCACTGCTGACCACCCGGCCGCCGAGGGCCGCCACCACCGGCGTGCCCTCCGGCGCCGCCAGGTCGCGGCCGGCATGCATCAGCCAGCTGCCCAGCAGCGGATGGAGCCGGTAGCCGAAATTGCTGCTGGTCACGGCCGAACCGATCAGGGGAAACAGCAATTGGCGGTTGCCATTGCCGCCAATCGGCGCCGGCCGCGGCGTCACCCCAAACACATCCGCCAGTCGGAACGTGCCCCCTGCACCTGCCAGCAGGGCCGAAACCGGCACCGTGAGGGGGGGAAGGGGCTGACCGGCAAAGCCGGAGCCGCCGTCCCCGCCGCCATCGGCCCCTGAGCCCTGGTTGAACCGCCCCCGCCAGCGCACCACCAGGCCGCTGGTGCATTCCTGCTGGGAGAGGGCACCACTGCGGCAGGCCTGCTGGTGGGCGGGCACATGGAAGGGGGTCATGCCCGAGCCGGAGCGGATCCGGGCCCGCTCCGCCGGGCTCACCACCCCATCACGCACCAGGGCGTCCAGGGAAGCGTCAAACCGGGCCGGGGGGCGGCTGGGGAGGGCGGCCGGATCGGGCCGCAGCGGTTGGGCCAGTGGCACCGGCGGCGGCGGCAGGGGGGGAGCCTGGGGGCCGGCGGGGGGCATGGCGGCAGGGGCCCCAGCGCCAGGCTCGGGCGTGAGCTGGTCCTGGCCCCAGGCGAGGCCCACCCCAAGCAGGGGAGCCGACAGCAGCGGCAGCAGCCCCGCAAGGGCCGAAGCCCACCGGGGGCGAGCGGGTTGGGGCGAGCGGCTCCGGTCGGTCATGGAGTGAATTGTAAAAATCCCCGGCACATGCGTCCCAGCACCGGGGAGCAGACGGCCTCAGAACTGGCGCTGCAGGGCGATCTCCCGTCCGCCTCGAGCCAGACGCAAGCGGCCATCGGTGTGCAGTCCCAGCACCTCCCAGGCCTCCCCTCCGTGCCGCCAACCCGGCTCCGGCCGCCACAGGCGCGCTTCTGCGGCAGCCCTCACCAGCTCGGGTTGGTCAGCATGGGCCGACGCCCAGTCGAGGGCGGCGAGCACCCGCCCCCGCAGCCGCTCCGGGCGGGCCTGGGGATGGCTCCGAGCGGGCCCCAGAGCCTCGGCCACCGAGATGGCGCCAAGCGGAACCCGGTTGCAGCCATTGAGCCCCACCCCCACCTGGGCCCAGCGAATCCGACTGCCCCGCAGCCGCAGCCGGGGCAGCAGGCCGGCCAGCTTGCGCTGGTGCACGAGCAGATCATTCGGCCACTTGAGCTGCACCGCCAAGCCGAGGGCCTCCAGCTGCTGGGCCAGCCCCACGGCCACCGCCAGCCCCAGGGAGGCCGATTCCGCCACCCCGCCGGCCCAGGGGAAGGCGGCACTAAGCCAGAGGCCGCCCGGAGGGGAGAGCCAGGGACGCCCCTGCTGACCATGGCCAAAGCGCTGGCGCCGGGCCTGCACCGCCAACCGGGTCGTTAGCAAGGGGTCTGCCACCAGCCCACGGGACTGGCGCTGGGCAAGCCAGCGATCCAGTTCGCGTTCGGTGCTGGCACACACCGGCAGGCGGCGCAGCTGCCAGGTCAAAGGCTGGCCAACCAGGTACCGATGCGGGCCGCACCAGCGGCGAGCTCCTCCTCCGGATGCACCAGCGCCAGCCGCATCCAGCCCTCCCCCGCCGGACCAAAGCCGTTGCCGGGGGTGAGGGCAACGCCGGTGGCCTCCAGCAGGGCCGCACCGAAGGCCTCCGAGCCCATGCCCCGGACCTGGGGCGGCAGCTCCAGCCAGAGATAGAGGGCCATCGAGGGCCGCCGCACCGGCCAACCCACCGCCTCCAGCGCTGCGGCCATGCGATCGCGGCGCTGGCGATAGACCGTGCGCAGCTGCCCGGGCCAGGCGGGAGCCTGCTCCAGGGCCGCGATGGCCCCGGCCTGCAGGGCCAACGACTGGTTGAAATCGACGACCCCCTTGAGCTGGCGCAGGGCCGTGATCAACCATTCCGCTCCGATGGCGAAGGCCAGGCGGTAGCCCCCGAGGCACCAGCTCTTGGAAAAGGAGAAAAACTCGATGCCACAATCTCGCCAGAGGGGTGATCGCAACAGGGCCGGGGCCTCCCCATCGAGGGCCAGATCCACGTAGGGGTTGTCGTGGGCGAACACCACCCCGTGACGAACGGCCCGCTGCGCGGCCTCATCCACCCAGGCCTGCTCACCGGTGGTGGCCGTGGGGTTATGGGGAAAGCCCAGCACCATCAACTTGAGGCCATCCCACTGCTCGGGGCTGAGGGCCTCGAACCGGGGCCGCCAGCCTGCTGAGGGATCCAGGGGCAGCAGCACCGGCTCGGCGGAGGCGAGGTGCAAACCGCCCATGTGGGAGGGGTAATAGGGATCGAGCACCAGGGCCCGATCACCCGGATTCAGCACCGCCAGTGGCAGGTGGGCCGTGCCCTCCTGGGATCCCACCGGCAGCAGCACTTCGGCATCCGCATCCACCGCCACGCCGAAGCGCCGCTCCGCCCAATGGGCCACCGCCTGCCGGAAGGGCCGGGTGGCCCCATGCAGGCAGTAGGCGGCGCTGGCTGGCGCTCGGAGCTGGTCCGCCATGGCCTGGATCGCCGCGGCGGGTGGCTGGAGGTCGGTGGAGCCCAGCGAGAGGTCGAGCAGGGGAGGCAGGCCCTCGCGGGCCGCCCGGGCGACGTAGGCGGATTTGCGCTGGTCGTTGCGGGCAAAAACCCCACTGCCGAGCCGGGACAGCCGCTCAGAGATGGGCATCCACAAAAGCCTGCAGCTGGGGTTTCGCCATGGCGCCCTCATGGCGAGCCAGCTCCTGACCGTCCTTGAACAGAATCAGGGCGGGAAGGCCCTGGATCTGGAGGGCGTCACGGGTGGTGGGATTGGTGTCCGCCTCGAGTTTGCCCACCGCCAGACGGCCGGCGTATTCCGTGGCCAGCCAGTCCATCATCGGCGCCATCAACCGGCAAGGACCGCACCACTCGGCCCACACATCCACCAGCACCGGGTTCGCCGCCGCGAGCACCTCGGCTTGGAAATTGGCATCAGTGAGGTGAGCGACAGACACGGCGGAGGCCCTGGAACGACGGGTGCTAGGGCGATTGTATGGAGCGGGGCCACCGGTCGGAGTGACCACCGGCCACTCCGACTCAGAGCTTGTCGATCGAACGCTTGAGCTCTTCCAGCTCGGGATCCACCTCACTCACCTGGACAGGCTCCAGTTGGGGGGCAGCCGGGTTGTTCCCAGGCAGGGATACGGGCGTCGCTCCGGCCAGGCGATTTTTCAGAGCCGCCAATTCATCGTCGACCTCCGGGGCTCCCTCCAGGGCTGCGAACTGGCTTTCGAGATCGGCACCGGCCAACTCGGCCGCAGCCTGGCTGCGGGCCTCCAAGGTCTGCACCTTCTCCTCCATGCGCTCGAAGGCTGCCATCGAGCTGTTGGTGCCCAGGCTGCCCACGGCGCTCTGCAGCTGCTCCTGGGCCTGGGCCGCCTGGGCCCGGGCCTTGAGCATGTCCTTTTTGGTCTTGGCCTCGGCGATCTTGCTTTCCAGAGACACCAGGCTCTTCTTGAGCTGCTCAACCTGACCGGCCTGGCTCTGGAGCTGGGTGTTCAGGGCGGTGGCGGTGTCCTGGCAGGTCTTGCGGCGGCCCAGGGCTTCCCGGGCCAGATCCTCCTCACCCTTTTTGAGGGCCAGTTCGGCCCGCTCGTACCAGGTGTTGGCCTGGGCTTGGGCCTGCTCCGCCTGGTTCTGGATGCGCTTCTGGCTGGCGATGGCCGTGGCCACGGCCTGCCGCAGCTTGACCAGATCCGACTGCATGTCGGCCACCGACTGATCCAGGATCTTGGCCGGATCCTCCATGGCACCCACCGCTGCATTGGCGTTGGCGCGGATCAGGCGGCTGAGGCGATCAAAAAAGCCCATTGATGGCGAAAGGCTGGGGCTGCAGGTGCAGGGCCCGAGGGTAGCCAGCTCACGCCACTCTTCACCAGCGAGATTGCCGCACCCCGGATAGGGTCGGTCCATGGGCAGGGCACCACGCCAGCAAAGCCGCCAGATCGGCAACCTGACGCTGCTGATGCCAGCGCCACGGCCGCCCGCCAGCGGCCTGGCCAGCTGTCTGGAGGAGCTGGAGCAGCGCTGGCGCCAGGGGGGGCATCTGGCGGCCCTGTGGCAGGCCTGGCCCCGCATCGCCGGAGCCCAGCTGGCCCCCCACTGCCGCCCCCTGCGCCTGCACAGCGGCCTGCTCACCGTGGGGGCCGCCCCCGGCCCCTGGCTGCAGGCGCTCCAGTACAACCGCCACCAACTGCTGGGAGCCTTGCGCGCCAATGGCTTCACGGTGCGCGACCTGCGCCTTGAACAGCACCACCCAGGCGCCGTCGCCCCACCGGGCGGCCTGCAGGAAGCGGCGGTGTGGGCCGCCCACCCCAGCCGGGTGGACGTGCACGGCATGGCCACCTGCCCCAGCTGCGGCAGTCCGGCGCCCGCCGGGGAGATGGCCCGCTGGGGCCACTGCAGCTTCTGCCGCCAGAAGCAGCTGGCCCAGCCCCCTGGGGAAGGGCCGGTTCAGTAGCGCTCGGGGCGCGGCACCCGCCAGTCCGCCGCCACGCCCTGACGACGCAGCTGCGCGGCCCGTTGCTCCAACTGGCGGCGATCGAGGCGCCAGAGCCCATAGATGCCGCTGCGTCCCAGGGGCTGGGGCGTCAGGCCCTGCCAATGGACCAGGCCGGCGGTGCCGGCATCGATCACCACCAAGACGGTGGGCTGGGCCTCTGGGCTGCTGGCGGGTTGGCCTGGGCGGCTCTCCCCCCGCAGCCGGTCGGCCAGGTTGACCAGGTTGTGGGGCTCGGCCCCCTCGTAGATCACCACCCGACGGCCGTAGTAGTGGAGGGAGGGTTTGAGCATGCCCACCATCGCCACCGGTTCGGCGGGACGGGCTTGCCGCACAAGCGCCGCGGCCATCTCCCGCACGGGGTGGCCCCGCAGGCGATCGCCCAGCTCCCAAGCGGGCTGCAGCACCAGCGGCACAAACGCCAACAGGGGCCCCTGCAGGCCCAGCAGGGCCGCCGCCCCCCCGTACCGGCCCAGGCCAAGACCCAGCACCACGGCCAGGCCGTAGAGAAGGCCGCCCAGCAGCAACCAGCGGCCAGCCAAGAGCTGCGGCACCAGGCCGGGCATCTCCGGGGCGACGATCAGGGGCACCCACAGGGGAGACGCCAGCCAGCCGGCCGCCAGCACGGCCGTGAGCAGCAGGGTGAGCGTCCAACACCAGCGCTGGCCACCCCGCTGAGCCGCCAGGGCGATCAGCAGCCCCGCCGCCGGAGTGGCCGGTAACCAGTAGCTGGGCAGTTTGGTGGCGGCCACGGTGAAAAACAGCAGCACGGCCAGCAACCAGCAGGAAGCGAAGCGTTGCAACGACAGCGGCGGCGCCACGGGCTGGCCCAGGCCCTGGACCAGCCCCAGCAGCAGCAGGGGCGTGAGCGGCAGGCTGGCGATCACCAGCACCACAGCGAAGAACCACCAGGGCTGCTGGTGGTTGTTCACCACCGCCGTGAAGCGCTGGAGGTTGTGGTAGCCAAAGAAGCTGCGCCAGAAGGGCTCCCCTTCCTGGAGCAACGCCAGGCCATACCAGGGCAGCGCCACCACGGCGGTGATCGCCAGCCCGGGCAGGGGCCGGAGTCGCCGCCAGAGGGTGCCCAGGTCGCGCTGGGAGCACCCGAACAGCAGCAAGGTGAGACCCAGCAACACCACGGCCACCGGCCCCTTGGCCAGCACCGCCAGACCCTGCAGCAGCCAGGGCCACCACCAGCCACTGCGCCAGCCCCGTCCCGGGGCCGCATAGGCCTGCCAGGCCAGGAGCAGGCTGCCGGCCAGCAACCCGGAAAACAGGGCATCACTCACGGCGATCCGCCCCCACAGCAGCACCAGCGGCGACAATCCGTAGGCCAGGGCAGCGGTGAGGGCGGCCAGGGCTGGGCGTTCAGGCCGTTGGGGCCAGCGCAGCAGGGTGCCCGCCAGGCCGAGCATCACGGCGCCACAGGCGAGGGCGGAGGGCAGCCGCGCCGCCCAGGTGCCGAGGGGATTCCAGAGGTCCTGACCGGGCAGGGCATAGAGAAGCCCCATCGCCCAGTAGATCAGCGGCGGTTTGTCGTAGCGGGGCAGCCCGTTGACCCGGGGGATCAACCAGTCGCCCGTTTCGGCCATGGCCCGCGCCGAAGCGGCAAACAGGGGCGGGGTCTCGTCCACCAGGCCGGTGCTGCCAAGGCGCCAGACAAAGAGCACAGCCGCGGCAACCGCGGTGAGCAGCAACACCTGGCGGCGGCGGACCGGGGCGACGGGCGGCAGGGACATCCAGCCGGAACAGGAGCTTTGAACCTATCCCGCCAGGTCCTGCAGCCAGGTCTCCACGCGGGCCGCAAAGGCCTGCTGGGAGCAGTGCTGCTCCACCCAGGCCCGACAGCCCTGGCGCCCCAACGCCAGAGCCCGGTGGGTGGCGGCCACCAGGGCCTCGCGATCATCGGGGGCGGCCAGGGCCCCATTCACCCCCTCCACCACCAGCTCTCCGGGACCTCCCCGCTGATAGGCGGCCACGGGCACGCCGCAGGCCATGGCCTCCACCACCACATTGCCGAAGGCCTCATTCCACTTCGGCGTGTTCAGCAGCGCCGCACAGCGTCCCAACTCCGCCTGCAGCTGCTCCGTGGGCATGAACCCCCGCCACTCCAGGGTCCCCGGCGGCACGGAGGCCGCCACCCGATCCGCATAGGCCCGGTCCTCCTTGTAGCCCCAGATCCGCAGGGGCAAGCCCAGCCGGGCTGCCACCAGCGCCCCGTCCTCCAAGCCCTTTTCCGGGGCGATGCGTCCGGCCCAGCCCAGCACGGGCTCCGGCTCCAGACACAGCTGGTAGCGGCTCAGGTCAAAGCCATTGCCCACCAGGATCGGGGGCTCCGCCAGCTGGAAATCGGCGGCCTGCGTGGCGGTGTGGAAAGCCAGGTGACGGGGGCGCAATCGGCTGACCTCGGCAATCACCCCATCCATGGCCTCTCCCACCGAACCCATGCTGACCAGATGGGCCAGGGGTGTGGCGGTGTGGGGCGTCAACCACAGCGGCAACCAGTCGTAGGCCAGGTTGAGGATCACGCTGAAGTCGGCCTGCTGCGCCAGGGCCCGGCGCCACAGCCGGCCGAGCAGGGCATCCACGGGAAGTTCGACCGGGTCCTGACGGCTGCGGTGCTGCCAGCTGGGCTGGTCGGCCCCCCGCTCCAACCAGAGCGTGGCGGCCCCACAGGACGGCGGCAACACCGACCCCTCCGCCGCCAAGACCGTGACCCCATGGCCCCGCTCCAGCAGGCCGGCCACCAGGGTGGTGGCCGTGAGTTCCACGCCACCGCCCCGACCGCTGCCCAGGGCCCCCACCGGGGTGCTCACCACCAGAATCCGCATCAGGGCTGCTCCGCCGGCACCGTTCCGCGCCAGAGCTGCTGCCGCTGGTTGATCAACACCACCGACACCAGGGCCAGCGCCGCCCCAAGCCACTGCAGCGGTTGCAACTGCTCCTCCAGCAGCCACACCCCGCAGAGCAGGGCAAACACCGGCGTCAAAAAGGTGAGGGCGGTAAATCCGGTGAGGTCGCCGCTGCTGGCAAACCAGAAAAACAGGCCGTAGGCCAGGGCACTGCCCAGCACGGTGGCATAGGCCATCAGCCCCCATTCCGCCACGGTCCAGCTGGGCAGCAGGGCCCCTTCCCATCCCACACCAGCCAGCAGCGGCACCCCTCCGATCAGCATGTGCCAGCCCGTGATCGCGACTGGATCACTCTGGCGGCTGGCATAGCGGGAGAGCACCGTGCCCAGGGCCATCGCCGCCGCCGCGGCCAGCATCCAGAGCTCCCCGTGGCTCCAAGCCCGCTCACCCAGGGCCACCGGGCCCTCCAGCCACCAGTGTTGCAACACCGGGGCCGGCAAACCCAGACAGAGGATGGCCAGCAAGCCGAGCAGCAAGCCGATCCAGCCCACTGGATTGATCGCCTCGCCAAACAGGCTCCGCGCCAGCAGCGCCACCAGCAGGGGCTGGGAGTCGATCAGCACCGACCCCAATCCCGCCCCGGTCTGGCCCAACCCCTGGGCCAACAACCCCTGGAACAGGCTGCCGTCCACCAGGGCAAAGGCGAGCAGCCAGGGCCAGTCGGCGGCGGCCACCCGGAGGGAGCGCCCCAGCAACACGGCCGCCAGCAGCACCAGCCCACCGGCGGGCAGCAGCCGCAGACTCGCCACCTGCAGGGGAGTGCCCCCGTCGAGCAGGGGGCGCATGGCAGCCATCGCCGTGCCCCAGAGGGCAAAGGGCAACAGCATCAGGGGCCAACGCAGGGCCTGGGGCATGGCGCTTCCGGGCCGATGGGGGCTTTCTTTTTAAGATCCAACCACTTCACATCGCCCCGATGCCCTGGCCCTGGCGCCGCAAGACCCGTCGCACCATGGCGCGCATCGCCATTGAGGGGGCCATCGCCGGAGCCACCCGCACCCGGGTGCTCAAGGCGCTCCGCCAGGTGGAGCAGCGGGAATGCCCCGCCCTGCTGCTGCGCATCGACAGCCCCGGAGGAACCGTGGGCGACAGCCAGGAGATCCACAGCGCCCTGCTGCGCCTGCGGGAGAAGGGCTGCAAGGTGGTGGCCAGCTTTGGCAACATCTCCGCCTCCGGTGGCGTGTACATCGGCGTGGCCGCCGAACAGATCGTGGCCAATCCGGGCACGATCACCGGCTCCATTGGGGTGATCCTGCGGGGCAACAACCTCTCCAAACTGCTGGAGCGGGTGGGCGTCAGCTTTGAAACCGTGAAAAGCGGCCTCTACAAGGACATCCTGTCGCCCGATCGCGCCCTCACCGAGGGGGAACGGGAGCTGCTGCAGAGCCTGATCGACTCGAGCTATGCCCAGTTCGTCGACGCGGTGGCGAGTGGCCGGGGGCTCAGCCCCGACACGGTGCGCAGCTTTGCCGATGGCAGGGTGTTCAGTGGCGCCCAGGCCAAGGAGCTTGGCCTGGTGGATGTGTTGGGGGATGAGGAGACGGCCCGTCGACTCACGGCGGAGCTGGCGGGTCTCGATCCTGAAAAAACCCAGCCGATCACCTTCGGCAGCCCGCCGAAACGCTTCGCCGGGGTGCTGCCCGGCCGCAGCCAGTTGCGCCAACTGCGTCAGGCCCTCAGCCTGGAGTTGGCCTGGAGCGGCCAACCCCTGTGGCTGTATCGGCCATGAACGAACACGTTGTGCTGCGGGCCCTGCGCGGGGCCACCACCGCCGAGGCCAACACGGCGGCGGCGATCGACGCGGCCGTGGCGGAGCTGGTGGAGGTGCTGGTAGCCCGCAACGGCCTGAGCGGAGATCGCCTGGTTTCGGTCACCTTTTCGGTGACCCGGGATCTGGATGCCTGTTTCCCAGCCGCCATTGCCCGCCGCCAGGTCGGCTGGGAGCAGGTGGCCCTGCTGGATTGCCAGCAGATGGCCGTGGCAGGCGATCTACCGCGCTGCATCCGGTTGCTGGCCCATGCCTGGCTGCGTCCAGATCAGGAGCCGGTGCATCCCTACCTGCGGGATGCGGCCCGGCTGCGCCCCGACCGCGCCCACCCCTAGGCAGGACCGCCAGCTGTGGCGCCGGCCACCCGGCCCACCGGCGTCGGCGCCGGCTGATGAGAATTGAATCCTTGATCGGTATCGCCCTGATGGGTCTCCCCTCCTTCCGCCGCCAGCTGGGCCGGCGCACCGCCGCCCTGGCCACCAGCGCCGCCCTCGCCGGAGTGGGGGCCATCGCCCTTAGCAGTCAGCCCGAAGCCGTGCAGGCCCAGGGCACCCCGAGCCTGATGGAGTTCCGCTGGGACAACACCAAGGACTACCGCAAGCTCTACTACTTCATGACCGATACCCAGCGCCTCAAGCGCTCGGAGTATTACTTGATCCTCAAACCGAAGGATCGCAAGACCGCGATTCTGAAGCTGAGCATCAGCATCCCGAAGTATTTCGACGCCAAGATCGATCCCAAGCGGGTGAAGCTCTGCAAGATGAGCGAGGGGGGCATGATGGCGCGCACCAAGTGCCAGGAAACGATTCCGGCCACGATCGAGATTGCCGAAAACGGCAGCGCCATCGAGATCTTCCCGGATACCCCCGTGCCTGACACCGGCACGATCGGGGTGTACATGAACATCTTCAACCCGTTCAACATCGGCATGTACCAGTTCAATGCCCTGGCCCAGGCACCGGGAGATGTGCCCATCGCCGGCTACCTCGGCAGCTGGCTGATCCAGATCGATCCCCCCTCCAACTGAGTCGGCAACCCTGCCGGACTCGCCAACCCCGCCTGATAGGTTGGCTTCAACGCCCATTACCGACGCGACGAGCGCAGCGAGCAGAGAGCCATGACCAAGCGCACCCTGGAAGGAACAAGCCGTAAGCGCAAGCGGGTGTCTGGTTTCCGCGTGCGCATGCGCAGCCACACCGGCCGTCGCGTCATCCGCTCCCGCCGCCGCCGTGGCCGCGCCCGTCTCGCCGTCTGAGGCCCTTGGCCCTGCCCCAGCGCCACCGGCTCAAGGGGCAACGCGTGTTTGATCGGGTGTACCAGAAGGGCCGCCGCATCCACGGTCCGCACCTGGTGCTCCGGATTCTCGACGCTCTCCCCCCGTTGCTTCCGGCCGAACAGCGGGCCTGCCCGCCCAGTCCCTGGCGCTGTGGGGTGGTGGTGAGCAGCAAGGTGCACAAGCGGGCCGTGCGGCGCAACCGGCTGCGTCGTCTGCTGCAGACCCACCTTCTGGCCCAGCCGATCGAGGCCGGCGACCGCTGCCTCTGGCTGCTGCTGAGCCTCAAACCCGGCTGCGCCGATCTCCCCAGCCAGGCCTTGCTGGGAGAATGCAGCCAACTTCTCCACCAGGCAGGTCTGACGCCATGAGCACCGGCACCGGCGCAAACATTCAGGAGACCGTCTTTTACGAGGGCGGTCCTGCCAAAGGCGATCTGGTGTTCAACCTGCTGCTGGGGTTGACCATCATCGGCATCCCCTTTGCCGTGGGAGCCATTGTGCGGGCCCTATGGCTGCGCTTCCGCATCACCAGCCGCCGCATCGAGGTGAATGGCGGCTGGCTCGGCCGCGACCGCACCCAGGTGGTGTACAGCCAGATCCGGGAGGTGCGCAGCGTGCCCCGGGGCTTCGGCCTCTGGGGCGACATGGTGCTGGTGCTCAGCGACGGCTCCAAGCTGGAGATGCGCTCGGTGCCCCGCTTCCGCGAGCTCGAGACGTACATCGACGAGCGTCGTCAGGCCAAGAGCTCCACACCGAAGGGCATGGCCGCCTAGACCATCAGTCACACTGAGCCCACGCTCCTCCCTACCCCCAGAGCTCCTCTGCCGTGATCGGCTACATCTCCGACAACCTGCTGCTCCCAATCCTCGATTTCTTCTACGGATTGGTGCCCAGCTATGGGCTCGCCATCATTGCGCTCACCGTGGTGATCCGGCTGGCCCTGTTTCCCCTGAGCGCCGGCTCGATCCGCAATGCCCGGCGCATGCGCATCGCCCAGCCCGCCATGCAGAAGCGGCAGGCCGAGATCAAGGCGAAGTACGCCAATAACCCCCAGAAACAGCAGGAGGAACTGGGTCAGCTGATGAAGGAGTTCGGCAGCCCCCTGGCTGGCTGCCTGCCCCTGCTGGTGCAGATGCCGATTCTGTTCGCCCTGTTTGCCACCCTGCGCGGGTCACCCTTCGCCGATGTGCCCTACACCCTGAACCTCAAGGTGCTGCCGGCCGAGCAGATCGCGGCGGTGGAACCCAAGCCGTTCAACAGCCCCAGCCACTCGATTTTCGTCACGGAAACCACCCACGTGCCCGTGATCGCCACCCTGGAGGGGGGCACCAAACTGGGCGTGGGGGATTCGGCCCAGGTGAAGCTGCACACCAAGCAGGGCGACAGCTTCGCCTCAGTGCTGCAGGGCATCGACCATGGCGACGCCTTCGCCCCCACCTGGACTGTCACCAAGGGTGACGGGGTGGTGCGTGTGGATGCCGACGGCACCATCACTGCCCTGGGCACCGGCGACGCCACCGTGGAGGGCAAGATTCCTGGTCTGGCGGCCCGCAGCGGTTTCCTGTTCATCAAGGCCCTCGGCCAGGTGGGCTTCATGACCGATGGCGCCGTCAACTGGGACATCGCCATCCTGGTGGCCGGCTTTGGGGCGAGCCTGTTTGCGTCCCAGATCCTCTCGGGCATGGGCATGCCGCCCAATCCGCAGCAGTCCACCGCCAACAAGATCACCCCGGTGATGATCACCGGCATGTTTCTGTTCTTCCCCCTGCCCGCCGGGGTGTTGCTCTACATGGTGGTGGCCAACATCTTCCAGGCGCTGCAGACCTTCCTGCTGAGCCGCGAAGCCCTGCCCGACAACCTCCAGGCCATTCTCGATCAGCAACTGGCCCAGCAACCCGTCACCGTCAGTGCCAGCGGCGGTCGCCTGCCCTTCGAACCCAAGGGCAAGAAATAACCCCCCTCCGCTGCGCCGTGCCCGAGAGATCTGCCCCGCCGGAATCCATCATCCCGGAATCGGGTCCCCCCTCTCCCAGCGAAGAGGCCCTGCGTCCTGTGCCCCTGCAGGAGCTGCGACACCTGGAGGACGGGCGTCACTGGAACATTGAACAACCCATCGCCGGCCTCAGCAGCCTTACCCCCGTTCGGGGCCACCTCCATGCCACCCACCGCGGCAACGTGCTGGAGGTGGAGGGCGAAGCCGCCACCATCGTCACCCTCTGCTGCGACCGCTGCCTGCAGCATTTCAACCATCCGCTGCAGGCCTCCAGCCGGGAGTTGCTCTGGGTCGGCGAGAGCAACCAGGGTGCAGGCGATCCGGAAGCACTGGAGGAAGCCAGCGACGACAGTGGGCTGATGGAGCAGCTGGATCCCCGCGGCCATTTCGATCCGGAGCACTGGATCTTCGAGCAGCTCAACCTGCAGCTACCCATCGTCAACCACTGCGGCAGCGACTGCCCGGGCCCTGCCACCTGGACCAGCGACAGCTCCGGGGGCGATCCCCGCTGGAGCGCCCTGCGGGGCCTCAACCCCTAAGCATCTCGCCGTGACCGACAGCTGGGCTGACCAACTCGATCTGCTGATCCGGGCCCGCACCCCGATCCTCTGGATCCGCAGCCTGGAGGAGGAACGGGTGGAGACCCTCCTCGAGCAGGCCGCCCAACGGCTGGGGGCCCGCACCCTGCTGCGCTGGGATTTCATCGATGGTCTGAGCGGCGCCCCGAACCGCAGCGGGGAAGCCGCCCGCAACCCGATGGCGGCCCTGGCCTGCCTCGACCCGCTGCCGCCCGAGCAGGGGGTCCTGCTGGTGCTGCGGGATTTCCATCGCTACTGCGAAGACGCGGGAGTGTGCCGCCGGCTCCGCAACCTGGCGGCCAGCCTGCGTCAGGCCCCCCGCACCCTGGTGATCACCGCCCCCGACTGGTCGATCCCCCGGGAACTCGAGGACAGCATCACCCTGCTGGATCTGCCCTTACCCGATGCCGAAGAGATCCGCGGCTTGCTGAGCACGATCGCCAACGCCAGCGGCCAGCCGCTGGCTGCCGCGGTGTGTGAGCAGCTCACGGCAGCCTGCCATGGTCTCAGCGAACAACGGGTGCGCCAACTGGCCGCCCGGGCCCTCGCCCGGCGGGGCCAGTTGGGGGAAGCGGATCTCGCCGAGGTGCTGGAGGAGAAGCGCCAGGCGATCGCCAAGAGCGAGCTGCTCGAGTACTGCCCCAGCGAGGCCACCCCGGCTGACATTGGCGGCCTGGAGGCGTTGAAGCACTGGCTGGAGCAGCGCCACATGGCCTTCAGCGAGGAGGCCATGCGCTACGGCCTGCCCCTGCCCCGGGGGGTGCTGCTGGTGGGGCCCCAGGGCACCGGCAAGTCGCTGACCGCCAAGGCCATCGCCCACAGCTGGAGCATGCCCTTGCTGCGGCTGGATGTGGGGCGGCTGTTCGCCGGCCTGGTGGGAGCGTCGGAGGCCCGCACCCGCGACATGATCCAGCGGGCGGAAGCCATGGCCCCCTGCGTGCTCTGGATCGACGAAATCGACAAGGGATTCGGCGGCGACGCCCGCAGCGACGGGGGCACCAGCCAGCGGGTGCTGGGCACGGTGCTCACCTGGATGGCGGAGAAAACCAGCGCCGTGTTCGTGGTGGCCACCGCCAATGGCGTCGACAAGCTGCCGGCCGAACTGCTGCGCAAGGGCCGGTTCGACGAGATCTTCCTGCTGGATTTGCCCAGCGCCGAGGAACGGCGGGCCATCCTCGACCTGCAACTGCGGCGGCGCCGGCCCGAGCACACCATTCCCCTGGAGGTTCTGGTGGACCGGACCGCCGGCTTCTCGGGGGCTGAGCTGGAGCAAACCGTGATCGAGGCCATGCACCTGGCCTTTGCGGAACACAGGGAATTTGGGGAGGCCGACCTGATCGCCGCCGCCAGCCAGGTGGTGCCCCTCTCGCGCACCGCCAGGGAGCAGCTGGAAGCCCTGCAGATCTGGGCCAGCAGCGGTCGGGCCCGGCCAGCGAGTCGGGCTTGAAGGGCGGCCCTGATGTCGGGGCGTAACGAACTCCGACACCAGGTAACAAGCTCCAGCGGAGGCCGGGACCACCAGGGCCAACACCCCTACGGTCTGGCCCATGCCGCCCGCCGCACCATGACCCCGACCCCCAACAGCCGTCCAGAAGTGGTGAGCCAGCTGGCCGTGGCCTGCCTGGGTGCGGGAGTTGTGACCACCGTGGCGGTGGCCCAGGGCCAGAACCCCCTCACCGCCCTCGGCATCACCCTGTTTTCTGCGGTGGCCGCCGTGATGGTGGGCCAGGCGATCTAGTTCACCGACGGGGTCGCCATCGCCACCGGAATCCGGGGCACGGGGAACCCGTTGTTGCCCAGCACCTCCACAATCATGCGGTTGGTGTCGAAATAGACCTGCCAGTAGGTGCTGGTGTGGGTGTAGGGGCGCACGGCGAGGCGAGGACCGCGCTCGCTGAATTCGAGCACCTCCACATCAGCCGGCTTGCCCTCGGCCTGGTTGGGCACCCGCTTGATGCCTTCCTTCAGCAGGGCAATGGCACGGTCCACATCAGCGGAGTTGTCGAGCTGGGCCACCAGATCCACACGGCGAAAGCTGTGCACCGAATAGTTCTGGATGGTGTCGCCGAACAACTTGCCATTGGGCACGATGTTGCGCACGTTGTCGGGCGCCAGCAGAGAGGTGACGAACATGCCGATCTCCTCGACCGTGCCGGTGACGCCTGCAGCGGTGATGAAGTCACCCACACTGAAGGGACGGAAGATCTGCAGAAACACGCCGGCAGCAAAGTTGCCGAGCATGCCGCTCCAGGCCGCACCAATCGCCACGCCGGCACCGGCCAGCAGGGCGGCGAAGCTGGCGGTTTGAATGCCGAAGAAGCCCAGAATGGCCACCACCAGGATCACCCGCAACACCGCCGCGAGGATGTTGATCAGATAGCCAACGACCGTGACATCCAGACTGCTGTGGCGCAAACTTTTGCGCAAAATGCGCATCGCCATCTGAATGAGCCAGCCACCGGCGATCCACAGGGCGACCGCCCCCACCAGCTTCAACACAAAGGGCACGATCGTGCTCGCCACGAGCACAGAAAGATCCGGAATAGGCATCGCCAAGGTGAACCGACACGGGGAAGGCATCACCTTCGTGGATCACTCCCCCAGCCGTCAATCCAATGCCAGGATCCCGGAAAACGGGTGTCGCTGATGGCCGCTGATTTCCGGGCCCTGTTGCCCGCCCTGGCCAACAAGACCTACTTCAACTATGGCGGCCAGGGCCCCCTCCCCACCCCCTCGCTCCAGGCCATCACCGGCGCCTGGGTGCAGATCCAGGAGCTGGGTCCGTTCACCGGCGCGGTGTGGCCCTTCATCGAACAGACCACCGGCCGACTCCGCCAGCACCTGGCCCGCTGGTTTGGCGTGCCCCCGCACCGGCTCGCCTTCACCGAAAACGTCACCAGCGGCTGCGTGTTGCCGCTCTGGGGACTCCCCTGGCAACCAGGTGACGAACTGCTGATCGGCGACTGCGAGCACCCGGGGGTGGTGGCCGCCTGCCGGGAACTGGCGCGCCGCCAGGGGCTGCAGCTGGCCACCCTGCCCGTGGCCGATCTGCGCGGCAGCGCCGCCGAAACCGACGCCCTGGTGCTGGAGCGGCTGGAGCAGCGACTCACCCCCGCCACCCGACTGGTGGTGCTCTCCCACCTGCTCTGGAACACCGGCCAGCTGATGCCGATCAGCGCGGTAGCCCAGGCGCTGGCCGTCCACAGCCGCCACCCCTGGCTGCTGGTGGATGGGGCCCAGTCGCTGGGCTGCATCCCCCTGGCACAAGCCGCCGCCGCCGCCGACATCTACGCCTGCACGGGCCACAAGTGGTGCTGCGGCCCTGAAGGTCTGGGGGCCGTGGCCCTCTCCGAACGGGTGTTGGAGCAGGCCCAGCCCACCCTGATCGGCTGGCGCAGTCTCCGCTCCGAGGCCAGCGGCAGCAGCGGCTTCCACCGCGATAGTCGGCGCTTTGAGGTGGCCACCTCCTGCGTGCCCCTCTATGCCGGACTGGAGCAGTCGCTGCAGCTGCTGGAGGCCGAAGGCAGCGCCGAAGCGCGGCTGGCAGGAATCCAACGGCGCAGCCAACGGCTCTGGCAGGGGCTTCAGGCCCACCCACGGGTGCGCCCGCTGTTGAAGGAGGCCCCGCCGGCAGGCCTGGTGAGCTTTGAACTGGAGGGCGAAGTCCCCGAGGCGACGGTGACCCGCCTAGGCCAGCAGGCCATCTGGCTGCGCAGCCTCGACGAGCCCCATTGCCTGCGGGCCTGCACCCACATCACCACCACGGATGCGGAGATCGACCAGCTGTTGGGCAGCCTTTAGGGCCGACGCCCCCAGGCCCACGCTGCCAAACAGAACAACCCTGGCCACAGTGAAGGAAACCCGGAGTCCGTTCATGAGACCCCTCCGCACCCATGGGCAATTGCTGCTGCTGAGCGCCTGCAGCGCCGGCCTGAGCTGCACCGCACTGTTGGGCACCCCACTGGTGGCTCCGCCCGCCGCCCAGGCGACGACAGAGCAAAAAGCCTCTCCCTACGCCGCCCCCCAGGACGAAACGGATCGCAAGGCCGAAGCCGGCAACGCCAAGGAGTCACCCTTTGCCGGGGCCAAGGAGAGCGATGGCGCCACCCAAGCGGCGCTGCGGGTGGACCGCACCAAACTCTGGTGGCTGCTGCTGCCGGTGGGACTGGCGGTGATCAGCTACGGGGCCCTGCGCTCCCAGGAAGGAACCCCGCACTGATCAAGCCCCCCTGCTGGTGGCGGCCTGATCGTGGAATGGGCAGGCTGCCGCCTCAGGAGCTGGGGCGACCACCCTCGAGCAGCTGCCGCTGCACCCAGCCCGCCAGCAGGGCCCCGACGATGGGGGCCAGCCAGAACAGCCACAGCTGGCCCATCGCATCCCCGCCCACCCAGAGGGCCACACCCGTGCTGCGGGCGGGATTCACCGAGGTGTTGGTGACCGGAATGCTGATCAGGTGGATCAGCGTCAGCGACAGCCCGATCGGCACCCCGGCCATGCTCGCGATGGCATCCCGGTGGGTGGTGCCGAGAATCACCAGCAGGAAGATGAAGGTGAGCACCACCTCGATCAGAAGGGCCGACACCAGGCCGTAGCCGCCCGGGGAGTGGGCTCCGAACCCGTTGGTGGCCAGGGGATTGGAGCCGGAGAGTTCAAAGCCCGGCCGGCCACTGGCAATGCCGTACAGCAAGCCGCCCGCCAGCGTGCCGCCCAGCACCTGGGCCACGATGTAAGGCAACAGATGGGATCCGGGCATGCGGCCACTCGCCCACAGCCCAAAACTCACGGCCGGATTGATGTGGCAACCGGAGATATGGCCGATGGCATAGGCCATGGTGAGCAGGGTGAGACCAAAAGCCAGGGACACCCCAAGGAAACCCAGGCCCAGGGGGTTGGCATCGGCCTGGGCATAGGGGAACACGGCAGCCAGCACGGCACTGCCGCAGCCACCGAACACCAACCAGAACGTTCCGATCAGCTCAGCCAGGAAGCGCCTGGACAGGGGTTGGGCCTGGGACATCGGCAAAAACCAGGGGTGTCAACAGATCCGCGCACGGTAAGCAGCGCAACGGGGAGCGGCCAGAGGTCCGTCGTGATTGTTGGCGATCCCCCTGGACCGTCCTGCCCCTCAGGCCCGGCGCCTCCGCAGCGCCTTCTCCGCCTCCTCGCGGTCGTCAAAGTGGATCTTGGTGGTGCCGAGGATCTGGTAATCCTCATGGCCCTTGCCGGCGATCAGCACCAGGTCCCCCGGCGCCGCCTCCGCAATGGCGGTGGCGATCGCTGTGGCCCGATCCCCCTCCACCGCCACAGGACGATCCACCGGGCTACCGGCCACCACGTCGGCCAGGATCTGCTGGGGATCTTCCGTGCGGGGGTTGTCGGAGGTGACCACCACCTGATCGGCCAGTTCAGCCGCGATGGCGCCCATCTGGGGCCGCTTGCTGCGGTCGCGGTCACCCCCGCAGCCAAACACGCAGATCAGCCGCCCGGCGGTGAAGGGGCGGCAGGCGGCCAGGGCATTGGCCAGGCCATCGGGGGTGTGGGCGTAGTCGACCAACACCGCCGGGTCGCCAGCCCCATCGCCCACCAGCACCCGCTCCATCCGCCCGGGCACACCGCGGAAGCTGGCCAGGCCCGCCAACAACTGGGACAACGGGATGCCCTGCTGGACCAGGGCTCCCACGGCCTGCAACAGGTTCATCAGGTTGAAGCGGCCCAGCAGGGGGGAGT
This sequence comes from Cyanobium sp. FACHB-13342, assembly GCF_014697415.1. Classification (GTDB taxonomy): domain Bacteria; phylum Cyanobacteriota; class Cyanobacteriia; order PCC-6307; family Cyanobiaceae; genus Cyanobium_A. The sequence continues at coordinate 116,255 of NZ_JACJRT010000007.1, forward strand.
GGAAGGCCCCCTCCCCCAGCGGCGTCTGCAGCACCCCGCGCACCCCGTCGGCGCCGAGCACCAGATCCCGGATGAACAGCTCGGCTCCGGGATCCTCCAGGGAACTGCGCCAGCAGGCCGAACCGAGCCGCGCGGCCAACGGGGCACCCCAGGGGTCATCGCCGTTGACCACGGCGCGGCTGCCGCTGCCATCCCAGAGGGGCGGAGCAAACAGCCGGGCCTTGGCCTCGAAGTAGGCCTGCATCGACGGGTGGTAGTCGAGGTGGTCCTGGGTGAGGTTGGTGAACACCGCCCCTGCGAAGCGGCAACCCGCCACCCGCTGCTGATCCAGGGCGTGGGAGCTCACCTCCATGGCCGCAATCTGGGCACCGGCCTCCACGGCCTGGGCCAGCTGGGCCTGCAGCAGATCGGCAAAGGCCGTGGTGTGCTGGGCGGTCACACTGTGACCAGGCCAGCGGTTGACCAGGGTGCCGAACAGGGCCGCCGGGCGGCCGGCACGGTTGGCCAGGTGTTCGATCAGATGGGTGGTGGTGGTTTTGCCGTTGGTGCCGGTGACGCCGATCAGGGCCAGGCGTCGACTGGGTTGGGCCCAGAACGCAGCCGCCAGCAGACCCGCCCAGCCCGCCAGGGGTTCGGGACTGACCAGCACCGCATCGCCGGGGCCCGGGGGCTGGGCCGCCGCGGCCGCCGGGCTGATCACGGCCGCCACAGCGCCGGCTTGCAGCGCCTGGGGCCAGAAACAGCCCCCGTCCACCTGGGTCCCTGGCAACCCCACAAACAGAGTGCCCCGGCCCACCCGCCGGGAGTCGCAGCTGATGCCGCTCACCTCCCCGTTGGGCAAGCCCTCCGGCAGCTCCAGACCCACGTCCCGCAGGATCGGATGGAGCAGCTGGGTCATGGCACCAGATGGCTGAATGGCGCCTTTCTAAGCGTCCTGGCCTGAAAAACCGTGCTTCTGCAACCAAACCCGCAGGCTGTCCCCCATCAGCCGTGGGGGCACCCGGGGCAACACCTGGTCCCCCTGGGGTGAGCGCAGCACCAGCACCGGCACATCCAGGCCAAAGCGGGCCTGGAGAGCGGCATCGCCATCCACGTCGATCTGCTCAATCGCCTGGGGCAAGGCCAGGGCCTGCAGCTTCTCAGCCAGGCCCTCACACAGGCAGCAGCCCTGACGGGTCATCAACACCAGAACGGGCATCACGCGAACCGGCCGTCAATCGGGAACGGGATCACACCCACAGGGGGTGAAGGGATGGCAGCGCAGCAGGCGCTTCAGGGTGAGCCAGCTGCCCCGCCAGGCCCCATGGCGGCTGATCGCCTCCAGGCCGTAGGCGCTGCAGCTGGGGATAAAGCGGCAGCGGGGACCCAGCAGGGGGGAAATCCACTGGCGGTAGAGACCAATGAGGGCCAGCAACAGGGCCCCAGCCCACCGGGCCAGCAGCCCCCGATCCGAGGCTTCCAGCGAGGCGAGGCCAGGCTGGGGCTGCAGCTCAAGGCTGGGCGGACCAACCGATAGGATCGACCGTTGGCGCGGCAAGGCGCGGGTTTGCGGGGTTTTCCCAGCATGCTCGATCCCCCATCGCCATCGGGTGTTCCCTCGGGAGCCCTTCGTCCTTCGAACTCGACTTCATGTCTCGCTACCGCGGCCCTCGTCTGAGGATCACGCGGCGCTTGGGAGACCTTCCCGGTCTCACCCGTAAGTCCGCCAAGCGGTCTTATCCCCCCGGTCAGCACGGCCAAGCCCGTCGCAAGCGCTCCGAATACGCCATCCGCCTGGAAGAGAAGCAGAAGCTTCGCTTCAACTACGGCATTTCCGAACGTCAGCTGGTTCGCTACGTCAAGAAAGCCCGTGCCCAGGAGGGTTCCACCGGAACCAACCTGCTCAAACTGCTCGAGAACCGTCTCGACAACATTTGTTTCCGCCTCGGCTTCGGCCCCACCGTGCCCGGTGCCCGTCAGCTGGTGAACCATGGCCACGTGACCGTGAATGGTCGCGTCGTGGACATCCCCAGCTACCAATGCAGGGCCGGCGATGTGGTGGCCGTGCGCGAGCGCAAGCAAAGCAAGAAACTGGCCGAGGGCAACCTGGAGTTTCCTGGTCTGGCCAACATCCCGCCCCACCTCGAGCTGGACAAGAACAAGCTCGTCGCCAAGGTGATCAGCAAGTGCGAGCGCGAGTGGGTCGCCCTCGAGATCAACGAACTGCTGGTGGTGGAGTTTTACTCCCGCAAGGTGTGATCCGGCAGCTGCCCGGGTCGTTTCCCAGCCCTCGCCTCACGGCGGGGGCTTTTTTGTTGTAGCCCCACCAAAGGGGAGGCCAGGAGCTGACCAGGAGTGTCCTCCCTCAATCGCGTTTGCGGGAGGGAAATGGCATGGCGGCGAAAGCAAACATGGCCAAGCCGAGTCCAACCGACTGACCGCCTTGATTGTTGATGCTGACCGCAATCAAACTGTCGCTGGATACAGCTCTGACCTTCAGTCCACCCAGGCCATTGTTGATCAAAATCAGGCCAGACATCACAAACAGAACCCGGGCGATCACACCGCGCGACAGCCAGTTGGACAGGATCTCAAAGGGAGATCGTTGTTCCACCGGAAAGCGGGCTCGGTGCTCCCGTTCCGTCCTGGCCAGAATCGCCTCGATCTCTTGCTGACTGGGCTGGGGCTTGGGGGGTAAGCCTGGAACCGGGGGGAGAGAATCCGTCATCTACCCGCCGATCAGGGTCTCCAAGGCGGCCGTGACGTCGGCCTGGCGCATCAGGGATTCACCCACCAGCACCGCATCGGCGCCGGCGCCCTGCACGCGGTCGAGGTCGTCGCGGCTGAACAGGCCCGACTCACTCACCAGCAGGCAACCCTTAGCGCGGATCTGGTCGCCGTAGCGGGCGGTGAGCTGCTCGGTGGTGGCCAGATCGGTGTGGAAGGTGGCCAGATCCCGGTTGTTGATCCCGATCAACTGCACCCCGTCGAGGGCCAGCACCCGCTCCATCTCCTCGGCGTCATGGACCTCCACCAGCACGGTGAGGCCCAGGCTGCGGGCCACCTTGAGCAGATAGCCCAGGTCCTGGTCGGTGAGGATGGCGGCGATCAGCAGGGCCGCATCGGCCCCGGCGGCCCGGGCCTGATACAGCTGGTAGGGGCTGAGGATGAAGTCCTTGCACAGCAGGGGCAGGTCCACCACCTGGCGCACCTGTACCAGCACCTCAAAGCCCCCTTGGAAAAACTGTTTGTCGGTGAGCACCGACAAACAGCTGGCCCCACCGGCGGCGTAGCCCTTGGCGATGGCTTCCGGATCGAAATCCTCGCGGATCACCCCCTTGCTGGGGCTGGCCTTCTTCACCTCGGCGATCACCGCCGGCTTGCGGCAGCTGGCCTTCAGGGCCGCTAGGAAGTCGCGCGGCGCCGGCAACTCGGCCACCTGCTGTTTGAGTTTCTCCAGGGGCACCCGCTCGCGGGCGGCGGCCACCTCCCGGTCTTTCTCCCAGACGATCTTTTCAAGAATGTGACGGGGCTCCCCCTCCTCGTGGGGAATGGCGTATTCGAGGAAGGCCACCTTCACCTTGGGATTGGGAGGCCGGCGACGGATCTCCATCTCAGGCCCCCACGGCGGCGGGGTGCATGGCCGCCACAGCCTGCTTGTAAGCCACTTCCACCACCTCGCTGAGGGTGGGGTGGGTGTGCACCTCGGTGGCCAGTTGCACCACGCTCTGGCGACGGGCCACGGCGTTGGCGATCTCCTGGATCAGGTCGGCGGCATGGAGGCCATAGATGTGGGCCCCGAGCACCTCGCCGCTGGTCTTGTTGAACAGCAACTTCATCAGGCCATCGCTGTCGAGCTCGGCCAAGGCCTTGGAATTGGCCTTGAAGTAGCTGCGCACCGTGCCCAGCTCAAACCCCTCTTGGGCCGCCAGGGCCTTGGCATCGGCCTCGCTCAGGCCCACCGAGCTGATCTCCGGGTGGGTGAAGGTGGCCGCCGGGATGGAGCGGTAGTCGATGCTGCGGCTGTGGCCCAGGATGTTGTCCACGGCCACGGTGCCCTGGGCAGCGGCCGTGTGGGCCAACATCATTTTGCCGGTGACATCCCCGACGGCCCAGAGGTGGGGTACGGGCTCGCCGCCCACCAGCACCCGCATCCGGTCATCCACCGGGATGAAGCCCCGCTCGGTCTCCACGGCCACCGAGGCCAGGTTGAGCTCGGCGCTACTGGGCACCCGTCCCGTGGCCACCAGCACCGCATCCACCTCCAGGGTCTCCACCGGCTCCCGGGTCTGCATGTCCACCAGCTCAATCCGCACCGGGGCCCCGGGGTGCACCGACTGGGCCAGCACACCGGCCCGGGCATCGATGTCGCGGCCGTCAATCAGATTGCGGGCGGCGATCTTGGCGATGTCGGGATCGAAGGTGGGCATCACCCGATCCAAGGCCTCGATCATCGTCACCTCGCAGCCAAGGGCCGTGTACACATCGGCAAATTCCAGGCCGATGTAGCCGCTGCCGATGATCGCCAGCCAGCGGGGCAGCCACTCCAGGCTCACCGCCTCATCGCTGGTGAACACGGTGCGGCCGTCGGTCTCGATGCCGCGGGGCACGAAGGGCTCCGAGCCCGTGGCCAGGATCACCTCACGGGCCGTGAGCACCCGATCCACCCCGTTGATCTCCCGCACCCCCACGCGCTGGCTGCCCTCCAGCCGGCCCGTGCCGCGGATGATCGTGACACCGGCACGCTCCAGGGTCTTGGTGAGATTGGTGCGGATCGTGGCCACCAGCTGGTTGGCGTGGTCGGCGATTTTCTGCCGCTCAAACCGCACCGGCGCCGCATGGATGCCGAAGCCGGCAAGGTGATCGGCATCCGCCAACTCGCGCACGCGGCCACTGGCGGCCAGCAGGGCTTTGGAGGGCACACAGCCGCGGTTGACGCAGGTGCCGCCCATGTCGCGGCTCTCGATGATCGCCGTGCGCAGGCCATGGTCTGCGGCGTGTTTGGCCGCGTCGAAACCGCCGTAACCGGCACCGATGACGATCACGTCGTAGTCGAAACTCGATCCGTGGAGGGGGGCGTCGCTCACCGGGCAGCACTGTGGTTGTTGCCGGGCATTCTCCCCTGTCAGGCTCCGGCGCGCTGGCGCAGGCGCTCCAGCAGCAGCGGAGCCGCCGCCACCGCCACATTCAGGGATTCCACAGCGGGGCTGTGGGGAATCGTGACCCGCTGGCTGGCCAGGGCGGCGAGGCCGGGGGAGACGCCGGCCCCCTCATTGCCCAGCAGCAAGACGGTGGGTCGGGTCCAGTCGAGTTGCCAATAGGGCTGGGGCGGCACCGGCCCCGCCCCGGGCACCACGGTCACCACCACCTGCCAGCCCTCGGCCGCCGCCGCCGCCAGCCACTGCTCCAGCTCCAGCCGACTCCCCCGCCGCAGCGGCAGGGCCAGGGCCGCCCCGGCCGAAGCCCGCAGCACCTTGGGCTGGAAGGGGTCGGCCCCATCACCCAACCACAGGGCTCCCACCCCAGCCGCCAAGGCCGTGCGCATGAGCGTGCCGAGATTGCCGGGATCCTGCAGGCCATCGAGGGCCAGCACAAAAGGAGCTGGAGCTCTCCGCGCTGGAGGGGGCGGCGGCAGGGTGAGCACCACCCCATCGGGCTGGCGGGTGGTGGCCACGGCCTCGAGCACCTCCTCCCCTACCAAGCGGGGCTCCCATCCCTCCGGCCAGGCCGCCGCCAGGGCGGGGTGGGCCTCCAACCAGGCCGGGGTAACCAGCAGATCCCGGGGCTGGAGCTGGAGCCGCAGCACCTCCTGCAACAGGTGGGTGCCCTCCAACAGGATCAGGCCCTCCTCCCGTCGTCCGCGGGCGTCATGGAGCTGGCGCAGCCGTTTCACCAGGGGGTTGCGGCGGCTGGTGATCGGCTCCGGGCCGTTCAAGGAGTCCCCGCCCCAAACCACCTCAGAAGGCCTGGTGACGCCGCACGTGCAGACCGTCGTGGATGTTCAGCTCCTTGCCGTCGAGGTCCAGGCCGCGAACGGAGGCCACCTCACCCTTGAGGCCCTCGGCCTGCAGGTTCTGGACCAGTTTTTTCAGCACAATGTCTTCAATCGTCGACTGATCGAGACCATCGGGGGTAAGGCTCTCAAGAAACTTGCCCAGCTTCGAGGCCATCACCTCGGAGGCATTGGTGATCTTGAGGACGATCATGGATAAAAGTGCGGATGGGGAGACTTGAACTCCCACGACATTGCTGCCACTAGTACCTGAAACTAGCGCGTCTACCAATTCCGCCACATCCGCGTGGCTGCCGCCTGAGCGACAGCCAAAACATACGCCATCGCGCGACCAGACGCCCCGCTCCGGCCGACCCAGGCCAGGACCAAATGAGACAGTTTGGACAGCGGCCGTCTAGACGGTCTCACGGTTTGTTGTCAAGATGCGGTTTCTAGAGCTGGGCAGTCGTTCCATGGGCTTGATCGCTGTCCCCTCCCCCACCCAGTCCTCCTCCTTTCAGACGACGGCCAACCCCTTGCTCGAAATCCGGGGCGGACGGCGCCTGTCCGGCGAGTTGGAGGTGAGCGGCGCCAAGAATTCGGCGCTGGTGCTGATGGCCGCCTGCCTGCTCACCCGGGACACGATCCGATTGCGCAACGTGCCGCCGTTGACGGATATCGCGGCCATGGGCGACATGCTCGCCAGCCTGGGGGGACGGGTGGCGCGCCACGGCGATGCCCTGGAGCTCAATGGCGACGCCATCAACAACTCCACAGCCCCCTATGAGTTGGTCAACAGCCTGAGGGCCAGCTTCTTCTGCATCGGACCGCTGCTGGCCCGGATGGGCATGGCCAAGGTGCCCCTGCCCGGCGGCTGTCAGATCGGCACCCGGCCCGTGGTGGAACACGTCAAGGGGCTCAAGGCCCTGGGCGCCCAGGTGACCATTGAGCATGGAGTCGTCACCGCGGTGGTGCCCGGGAGAGGCCATCGCCTGACCGGCGGCCGCATTCACATGGACTGCCCCAGCGTCGGAGCGACCGAGACCTTGATGATGGCGGCCGCCCTTGCCGATGGCGAGACGGTGATCGACAACGCCGCCCTGGAACCGGAGGTGGTGGATCTGGCCGGTCTGCTGATCGCCATGGGAGCCAAGGTGCGTGGTGCCGGCACCCCCACCATCACGATCGTGGGGGTGGAGCGCCTCCATGGCGCCGATTACGCCGTGATCCCCGATCGCATCGAAGCCGGCACCTTCCTGCTGGCCGCGGCCATCACCCGTTCCCACCTGCGCGTGGCACCGGTGATCCCCGAGCACCTTGGCGCCGTGCTCACCAAACTGGAAGAAGCCGGCTGCAGCCTGGAACACGACGGCATCGGCCTCACCCTCAAGGCCGACCACCTCAACGCCGTCGACCTGCGCACCCAGCCCTTCCCCGGCTTCCCCACCGACCTCCAGGCCCCGTTCATGAGCCTGCTGGCCACGGCCAAAGGCACCAGCGTGATCACCGAAAACATCTTCGAGAACCGCCTGCAACACGTGGCTGAGCTGCAGCGCATGGGCGCGGCCATCCGCATGCAAGGCAACACCGCCTTCGTCGAGGGGGTGTCCCGCTTGAGTGGAGCGCCGGTGCAGGGCACCGACCTGCGGGCCTCTGCCGCCATGGTGCTGGCCGGCCTGGCGGCTGAAGGGATCACCAGCGTGCGGGGCCTGGAATTCCTCGACCGCGGCTACGCGAATCTGGAGGGCAAGCTCAACGCCGCCGGAGCCTGCATTGAGCGCGTCAACGCCCCGGGCAGCGGCGCCAGCATCGCCGCCTAAACTCTCGACTGCGGGAGCGTGCCGGAATTGGTAGACGGACTCGACTCAAAATCGAGCGCCTTCGGGCATGTGGGTTCGAGTCCCACCGCTCCCATCTCGCCCATCCCCAGCTCAGGCCTGTCCGCCTCAGCCGTGATGGACACCTATGCCCGCTTCCCGATCAGCCTCACCCGGGGCCGGGGGGTGTGGGTGTGGGACAGCACGGGCAAGCGCTACCTCGACTGCGTGGCCGGCATCGCCGTCTGCACCCTGGGCCACAGCGACGGGCGGATGCGGCGGGCCCTGGGCCGCCAGCTCGGCAAGCTCCAGCACGTCTCGAACCTTTACCGCATCCCCGAGCAGGAGGAGCTGGCCACCGCCCTCACGGCCCGGAGCTGCATGGATCGGGTCTTCTTCTGCAACTCCGGCGCCGAAGCCAATGAGGCCGCCATCAAGCTGGCGCGCAAGCACGGCCACACCGTCCGCGGCATTCCCACCACAGGACCTTCCGGGGAAGACCTGGCCCCCCTGATCCTCACGGCCCAGGCCAGTTTCCACGGCCGCACCCTGGCCGCCGTCACCGCCACGGGCCAGCCCAAATACCACCAGGGCTTTGAGCCGATGGTGCAGGGCTTCCGCTATTTCCCTTACAACGACACCGCCGCCTTCGAAGCCCTGCTGGCCACCTGCGAGGTGCAGGGTCCACGGGTGGCCGCCGTGCTGCTCGAACCGATCCAGGGCGAGGGGGGCGTGCACCCCGGCCACCGCGCCTTCTTCCAACGGGTGCGGGAGCTCTGCGACGCCCACAACATCTTGCTGATCTTTGACGAGGTGCAGATCGGCGTCGGCCGCAGCGGCCAGCTCTGGGGCTACGAGCAGCTGGGTGTCGAGCCCGATGCGATCACCCTGGCCAAGGGGCTGGGCGGCGGCATCCCGATCGGCGCCCTGGCGGTGAAGAGCGCAGTGGATCACTTCCGACCCGGGGAGCATGCCAGCACCTTTGGCGGCAACCCCTTCGCCTGCAGGGCCGGTCTCACGGTGCTGGCCGAGCTGGAGCGCCGCGACCTGCTCAACCATGTGCAACGGATGGGGGGACTGCTGCAGGAGCTGCTGGCCGAACTGGTGAGCCGCCACCCCACCCTGCTGGAGGGGGTGCGGGGCTGGGGGCTGCTCCAGGGCCTGGTGCTGCGGGCCGAGGCACCGAGCGCTCCGGAGATCGTCAAGGCGGCCATGGAGCAGGGTCTGCTGCTGGTGCCGGCCGGCCCCGAAGTGGTGCGCTTCGTGCCGCCGCTGGTGATCCAACCCCACCATCTGCGCTTCGCCGTCGATCGCCTCGAGCGGGCCCTGCTCAGCCTTGGGCGTTGAGCCAGCCTTGGGCGTTGAGCTCGACACCTTCGCCGACCTGATCGAGCCCTTCAGCCGCCGCGGCGTCGACCTGGGGCTTGATCGCCTCCAGGATGCCCTGGCCGAGCTGGGCCATCCCGAGCGCCGCTTCACCGCCGTGCAGGTGGCCGGCACCAACGGCAAGGGCTCGATCTGCACCCTGGTGCACCAGGCGCTGCTGGCCAGCGGCCTCCGCGCCGGCCTCTACACCTCGCCGCACCTGGTGAGCTGGACCGAACGCATCCGCCTGGGCGCCACCACGATCAGCGCTCCGGCCCTGCGTCACCATCTGGAAACCGCGGCTGCGATCGCCCAACACCACCAGCTCACGCCGTTTGAGCTGGTCACCGCCGCGGCCTTCCTGGCCTTTGCCGAAGCGGATCTGGAGCTGGTGGTGCTGGAGGTGGGACTGGGGGGCCGGCTCGACGCCACCACCTGCCATCCCCAGCGGCCCGTGATCGGCTTTGCCTCGGTGGGGCTCGACCACGCCGAGTTTCTCGGGCCGGATCCAGCCCGCATTGCCGCCGAAAAAGCGGGTGTGCTCCAGCGAGGGGCCGTGGCCATCAGCGCCCCCCAGAGTCCGGAGGTGGCGGCGGTGTTGAACGCCCAGGCCGGGGCGGTGGGAGCCGAGCTGCGCTGGGTGGCGCCCCTGGATCTGGCGCAGTGGCCCCTGGGGCTACCCGGTGCCGTGCAGGCGAGCAACGGCGCCGTGGCCCTGGGCATGCTGCAGGCCCTGGCCGAACGGGGCTGGCCGATCAGCGCGGCCACCATCCGCCAGGGCTTCGCCGCGGCGCGCTGGCCAGGCCGGCTGCAACGGCTGAGCTGGCGCGGCCAGCCCCTGCTGGTCGATGGGGCCCACAACCACCCTGCCGCCATCGCCCTGCGGGCCGAACTCGATAGCCACCCCGAGCGCCATGGCCTGCTCCCCGGACCGCGCCACTGGGTGCTGGGAATCCTGGCCAACAAGCAGGGGCCGGAGATCCTCCAGGCCCTGCTGGGCCCCACCGACCACGCCTGGATCGTGCCGGTGCCCGGCCACCCCAGCTGGAGCCTGGAGGCCCTGGCCGCCGCCTGCCCCGCCCTGGCCGCCCAGCTCCATGCCGCCCCGCACCTGGAGGGGGGCCTGGAGCAGGCGGGCTCGCCGGTGCCGGTTGTGGTGGCGGGCTCCCTCTACCTAATCGGCCACCTGCTGGGCGATCCACGGGTGGGCTGAGCCAGAGTGAGGGGCCGCGGCCCTGCTCCCCATGTCCCCCCTCCTCGGCCGACTGGCCACCGCCCTGCGCCGGCGCAGCCTGGGCCTGGCCCTCCTGCTGCTGATCGGGCTGCTGGGGCTGGCGCCGCTGCCGGTGGCCGCCGAGTTCTCCGGGGTGGACTACACGCTCACCAACCAGAACGAGCAGGATTTCAGTGGCCAAAACCTGGCCAACACCTCCTTCGCCGGCGCCACGGGCCGCCACGCCAACTTCCGCGGGGCCGACCTGCATGGCGCGATCCTCACCCAGGCCGCTTTCCCGGATGCCGACTTCGCCGGGGCCGACCTCAGCGGTACCCTGATGGACAAGGTGGACTTCTCCGGCGCCGACCTAACCGGGGCGGTGCTGAGCGGCGCCATAGCCTCCGGCAGCAGCTTCCGCGGCGCCACCGTCACCGATGCCGACTTCAGCGACGCCCTGATCGACCGGGTTGACCAGCGCTCCCTCTGCCGCGACGCCGAAGGCACCAACCCGGTGACCGGCGTCGACACCCGTCTCAGCCTGGGTTGCTAAGCCAGCCGCGCAGTTTGCCGGGGTTGAGCAGACCGGCGGGGTCGTAGGCGGCCTTGGCCGCCACCTGGTCGGCATCGACCACCCCCAGGCCGCCATCTTCAACGCTGACCACATGGGGGTTGAACAGCACGGCTCCCGCGGCCCGGCAGTCGGCCATCAGACGCTGCAGGGCCTCCTCACCCCGCCAACGCAGCAGCGGCAGGGCCGCCAACCGGGCTGCCCCCTGCTGCCTGACGGCCTCCAGGTGCCAGAGCAGGTCGTCCCCCCAGTCGGCCCGCAGCCGCTCCAGGCAGGCCGCTTCCGGCTGGGGCAGGAGCATCTGCAGGTAGGTCCAGCCCGGGTGCTGGGCGCGCCAGTGCAGGGTGGTGTGGTTCCAGCTGAGTTCGCGCAGGGGCAGGCGCCGGCTTTGGCCCTGGGGAGCCTGCCAGCGCAACGCCCCACCGCGGGCCGCCAGCCAGTCCGGCAGCACCTCCAGGCTGTCGGCAGCGGCGAGCAGCAGCAGCCGATGCTCCCCCGCCCCGGGCTTCGGACAGCTCGCCGGCCAGGGCAGCTGCTGGGCCACCGGCGCTTCCATCAGGCTGAGGGCATTGAGCAGCAGGGCCGTGGCGGGGAGGGCCTGGGCCGCCGCCAGGGCCTGGGCCCAGCTGTCGAAGCCCACCACCAGCTCCTGCCAGGCCCCGGCCTCCGTGGTGGGCAGGCGCAGGGCCGTGAGGATGCCGTTGGTGCCGTAGGCATGGTTGAGAGGGGCACTGGCGGCCGCGTCGAGGCGCAGCACGCGCGGCTCGGGCTCACAGGTGACCACCTCCAGGCCCAGCAGGTTGCCCGCATCCCGCAGGAAGCCCCAGCGCAGGGAGCCGATGCCGCCGGAGCCCCCGGCAATAAAACCGCCGATGGTGGCGCTGCGGGCCGTGCTGGGCACCAGCCGCAGGGCCCGCCCCCGGGGCGCCAGCTGCTGGTCGATCGCCCCCATCAGGGCGCCCGCCTCCACCTCGATCACCCCGGTGGCGTCGTCCAGATGGCGCAGCTGGTTGAGCCCGGACAGATCCAGCACTAGGCCCCCGTGCAGCGGCACGCACTGGCCGTAGTTGCCCGTGCCGGCGCCCCGCACCGTCAGGGGCACGCCGTGGCGGGCACAGGCTCCGGCCACCAGCCGCACCTGCTCCACGCTGGAGGCCGCCGCCACCACCTGGGCCCGGCAGCCCTGCAACAGGGCCACCAGCACCGGCGAGTAGTCGTAGTAGTCGCGCGAGAGGCGCTCCAGCTCAGCAGGCGACTCCGCCCCCAGCAGCGGCAGCGCCGGATCCTCGCGCTGCAACTCCGCCGCCAGGGCGGCGATCCGGGCCTCGGGGCAGCGGTCGGGTGCGGGATCAGCCACGGGTTGGAGCAAGGGGCTCAACCCCATGGAAGCAGCAGGGCCGAGGGCTGCTCGGCCTCGGGGGGCGGCAGCCACTGGCCGGCGCGCAGCACCCGCCGCTGGGGGGGCCGGGCCAGCAGCTCGCCCCAGGTGCCCGCGCCCAGGAGCACCAGGTCGGCCGGTCCGCCGACGCGCAGCACCCCATCCCAGGCCAGATCCAGCACGGCTGCTGCCGCCGTGCTGAATGGGGCCAGACCGAGGCGCTGCCAGGGCATCAGCTGGCAGAGCGGCGCCGACCAGCGCAGCAGCTCCACCGGATCGAAATCGCCGCCCGGATACCAGGGGTCCTGCACATTGTCGCCGCCGAGGGCCAGCCGAACCCCCGCCCGCTGCAGGCTGCGAATCGGCGCCAGGGGCCGGCGGCAAGGGGTGCGGCCAGCGGCGCGCGCCAACAGCCAGAAGTTGGTGGTGGGCAGGGCCACCACCGCAATGTCCGCCGCGGCCAGTCGCTCGGCCAGCCGGTCGCAGGCCCGGGAAGGCAGCAGGGCCATGCTGCTGGCGTGGCTGCAGGTGATGGGCACGGCCCGGCGCTGCTCGAGGGCCCCGCGGACCACCAGATCCACGCCGACTCCGGGATGGGCGTCGGATTCATCCACATGCAGATCCACGCCACAGCCGAGGCGCTCGGCCAGATCGAGCAGGGCCAGCAGGGCCTCCCGGTCGGCGGCGCGGCGGGACCGGCCCTGGCCATAGGGAGGACCGATCACACCGCCGAGCAATCCCCCGGCAGCGGCCACCCGCCGGGCCAGGGCCTCCCCTTCCGGACAAAGCCAATGGGCCATCGGCGCCAGGGCCACCAGCTGCAGCTCCACCCGGCCGCTCCAGCGCTGGCGGGCCTCCAGCAGGGCGTCCCAGCTGGGCTGGGCCCCCGGCCCCACGCTGTCCACATGGCTGCGGATCGCCCGCACGCCGTTGCGCCAGGCCCGCTCAAGGGCCCGGCCGGCCCGTTCCGCCACCTGGTCGGCGGTGCGTTCGGCATACTCCCGCTGGTTGGCCGCCAGGGCCGCCGCCATGGTGCCCTGCCGATTCGGGAAGGCATCGCCGCTGAAGGCCTTGTCGAGGTGGGCGTGGGGCTCCACCAAAGGGGTGAGGGCCAGCGGCAGGGCCTGCCCCGCGTCGGGAGCTCGCGATGCCAAGGGCTCGATCGCGGCGATGGAGGCCCCGGCCACGCTGATGCGCAGCGGCACCAGGCCATCGGCGTTGGCGCCAAAGCCACTCCCCAAACGGGGATCCAGCAGTCCCCGGGGCAGGCGCAGGTCCAGAGCAAGGGTCACGGTTCGCTCTGGAGGCGGTCGCTGGCGGCACGCACCAGCACAAATTGACCCGCCACCGCAATCACCGTGGAACGGAAGCGCGGCACCCGCCAGCGCAACAGGCTCTGGCCGCCGATCTCGCTGGTGTAGACGCTCAGCACACCGAAGTTGCTGCGACGGGTGTGGTCGGCCACCACGGTGCCCAGGGCAGCCCGCTGGGCCCGCACCAGCTCCTGGCAGTTGGTGACCGCCATGCGCATCAGCACCGGCAAGCCGCCATCCCCGCAGAGCTCCTCACTGATCTCATCCACCAGACGCTCGGCCGCAAAGGCCTGAAAGTCGGCAGGGGCAGGATTGGTGATGGCCAGCCCAGCCGCGGCCAGGGCCACCACGGTCAACCCCGATGCCCAGGGAGCGCGGGCGGAAACGTCCGGGTGTCCAGACAAACCAATGGGGTGATCAGGCACGCCCACGTTGGCACCAAATCCTTGTGCCAGCCGCCAATCACGCTTGAATGCGGCATCAGGATGGCGGAGATGGAACAAAAACTCGTCGTCACGGCCCTCCTCGCAGCCATCGCGGCCTTTCTGCTCGATCCCAGTTCAGCCGACCTGGTGCGCAGTCAGCTCACAACTTCGCTGGGCCAGCTGGGCCCCGAGCTGACTGCGGTCCTGCCCCAGCTGCCCACGGTGGCTGGGATCCTCTGCCTGGTGGCGATCCCGATCCTCTGGCTGAAGCCCCACTGACGTCAGGTTCTGGGACTCCAGGTGGCTTGGTACATTGACGCTGATCACGGCGGGCGTCGCCAAGTGGTTAAGGCAGCGGCTTGTGGCGCCGCTATTCGGGGGTTCGAGTCCCCTCGCTCGCCCTTGTTGACCCAGCCACCTCGTCCCCGCGTCGAGGTGGTTTTTTTCTGACTTCAAACGGCCACCAGGGCATCCAGCAGGGGAGCGGCCCCCTGCCGCACCGGGTCGGCACAGGGCAGGCCGGTCTCCGCGGCCGTGGACACCAGGGCGGCACTGGCTGCCGCGCTGGAGAGCCGGGCGGTGTTGAGTGCCACGGCCCGCACCCGCGGCCGCAGGCCATCGGGGCGGGCCAGGGCGGCCAGGGACTCCAGCGCCCCAATCAGCTCCGGCAGGGGGGCGATCGGCACCGGAGCCGCCCCCGGCCGGGTGCGCACATGGGTCTGGCCGGCCCGATGCACCAACAGCAAATCGGTGGGTTGGCTGCCGCGCAGCAAGGGCAGGGTGGCGGTGGAGCCCGGATGGCAGAGGGATCCCTGGCCCTCCACCAGCACGAGCGTCTGCGGCCCAGCCCCAGCCGCGGCCGCCAGCACCGCCGCCTCCACCGCGCCGGCGGCGTAATCCACCCGCACCGCATCGAGGGCCACCCCGCTGCCGGCGATCAGGATCCCCGCCTGGCCCGTGCCCACAAAACGGGCATCCAGGCCCCGACGGCGGGCCTCGGCCTGCAGCTCGAGGCAGGCGCTCATCTTGCCCACGGCCATGTCGGAGCCCACCGCCAGCAGCCGCCGGCAGGGCAGGGCGGCCGCCCGGGCGGTGGCCACCTCCAGCCCCTCGGGCTCCCGGCGCAGGTCCCAGATCCACTGGCCGGGCCGAAGCGGAATGGCGGCAAACTCCGGGTCGTCAGCCAGCCGGCCGTGCAGGCCACTGGCCAGGCTCAGCCCCGCCTGCAGCGCGGCCC
Source organism: Cyanobium sp. FACHB-13342 (assembly GCF_014697415.1). Classification (GTDB taxonomy): domain Bacteria; phylum Cyanobacteriota; class Cyanobacteriia; order PCC-6307; family Cyanobiaceae; genus Cyanobium_A. Next base: position 131,545 of record NZ_JACJRT010000007.1, read on the forward strand.
GCACATCGGCCCGCATCCCCTGCGGCAACCGGCCGCCGGAGGGGGCCAGCCCCACCACGGCCACCGCGGGGCCGTAGGCCAGGGCCGCCGCCATGTCGGCCACCACCGGAACGGCGCGATCGATGCCGGTGGTGGCCTTCAGATCGGCGCCAGCGAAGGCCGGATCGATCACCGCCACGATCGGCCCGGAGCGGTAGCGCAGCATGGCCAGGCCGGTCTTGCCGGACAGGTCGTCGAGACCGCCGTGCTGCAGCAGCACGATCGGAGCGGACGCGCTCAACACGCTCGATCGCCTCCCAGGCCGGCGTCATGAGCAATCCCCAGGCCGGGGCCAGGGGGCGGCACCAGCCCATCCCCCGCCAGGTTCAGCCCGGTGAAGGGGTCGTCCACCAGGTTGAGGTGGCTGTCGAGATCGGGCCAGGTCACCAGGGGCAGCAGCTGGGCAGCGGCACCGTTGAGCAGGGCGCCATCGGAGTAGCACCCCACCATCACCCCCAACCCCAACCGCCGGGCCACCTGGGCCATCAGCCAAGCCTCGGCAAGGCCACCGCTTTTGAGCAGTTTGATGTTGATGCCATCCACGTAGGGGGCGAGCCGCACCAGATCGGCCAGGTTCCAGCAGCTCTCGTCGGCCACCAACGGCATCGGACAGTCGAGCTCCAGGGCCTCAAAGCCGGCCGTATCGAGCTGCTCATCCAGCAGCGGCGCCAGGGGCTGCTCCAGCAGCACCACCCCAGCGCGCTCCAGGGGATCCAGCATGGCCCGGGCCGTGCCCAGATCCCAGCCGCCATTGGCATCCACCTGCAGCTCACAGGCCCCTCCGGTGCTCTGGCGCCGCTGCTCCAGGGCCGCGGCCACGGCGGCCAGCAGGGCCAGGTCGTGGGCCACCCCCTCGGGGCTCCCCAACTTGAGCTTGATCCGGGTGGCAGGCAGCTGCAGCCACCAGCGCTCGAGCCGCGCCAGGACAGCCTCGGGGGGGCCTAAGCCAAGGGTCACGCTGGTGGCGACACAGGCCCCCGGATCCAGCCCCCAGAGCCGGTGCAGCGGCTGGTTCAACCGCTTGCCCCACCAGTCGTGCAGGGCCAGATCGAGGCCACAGCGGGCCGGCGGGCTGAGGGCCGCCAGCAGGGGCTCCAGGGCCTGAAGGGGCTGGGGTGCCAGGGCCTCCAGCTGGGGGGCCACCGCCTCCAGCTCCGCCGCAACGGCATCGGTGGTGTACTGGCGGTGGCCGGTGTCGAAGCCGCCGGTCTCGCCGATGCCCGTGAGCCCGTCGTGCTCCAGACTCACCAGCAGGTGCTCCACCGCCGCCGTCGTGCCGCGGCTGATGGCCAGGGGCACGGCCTTGGTGAGCTGAAAGCGTTGCAGGCGAAGCTGCATCAGGGCTGGGGCGCTGCCCTCACGCTGACACGCGTCCAGCCTTCCGTACAGGATGTACAGACTTCCGACACCGGCCGGGGCCCTTACCGATCACCGCCGGGCCAGGCCAGCCGCAGAAGCCGATGGGTGACCCCGATGGCCGAAACTGATGGCATGACGGCCCCCATCCTCAGCCCACGCGGCAGCTACTGGATCACCACCTTTGGTTGCCAGATGAACAAGGCGGATTCCGAGCGGATGGCCGGGATCCTGGAATCGATGGGTTACCGGGCCGGCGACGACGAACACAGCGCCGATCTGGTGCTCTACAACACCTGCACGATCCGCGACAACGCGGAGCAGAAGGTGTACAGCTACCTGGGGCGCCAGGCCCAGCGCAAACGCACCAACCCCAACCTCACCCTGGTGGTGGCGGGCTGCGTGGCCCAGCAGGAGGGGGAATCCCTGCTGCGGCGGGTGCCAGAGCTGGATCTGGTGATGGGCCCCCAGCACGCCAACCGGCTCGATGTGCTGTTGGCCCAGGTGGAGCAGGGCCAGCAGGTGGTGGCCACCGAAGAGCACCACATCCTCGAAGACATCACCACCGCCCGGCGCGACAGCCAGGTGTGCGGTTGGGTGAACGTGATCTACGGCTGCAACGAGCGCTGCACCTACTGCGTGGTGCCGTCGGTGCGGGGCCAGGAGCAGTCGCGACTGCCCGACGCCATCAAGCTGGAGATGGAGGGCCTGGCCGCCCAGGGGTTCAAGGAGATCACCCTGCTGGGCCAGAACATCGATGCCTACGGCCGCGACCTGCCCGGCATCACCCCCGAAGGCCGCCGCGCCCACACCCTCACCGACCTGCTCCATCACGTGCACGAGGTGGAGGGAATCGAGCGGATCCGCTTCGCCACCAGCCATCCCCGCTACTTCACCGAGCGGCTGATCGACGCCTGCGCCGACCTGCCCAAGGTGTGCGAACACTTCCACATCCCCTTCCAGAGCGGCGACGACACCGTGCTCAAGGCGATGGCGCGGGGCTACACGGTGGAGCGCTACCGCCGCATTGTTGGGCGCATCCGGGAGCGCATGCCCGATGCCGCGATCAGCGCCGATGTGATCGTGGCTTTCCCGGGCGAAACCGAGGCGCAATTCCGCCGCACCCTCGCCCTGATTGAGGAGATCGGCTTCGATGCGGTGAACACCGCCGCCTACTCGCCGCGGCCCAACACCCCGGCCGCCGACTGGCCCGACCAACTCAGCGAAGCGGTGAAGGTGGAGCGCCTGCAGGAGATCAACGCCCTGGTGGAGCAGCAGGCCCGGCAACGCAGTGCCCGCTACGCCGGCCGGATCGAGGAGATCCTGGTGGAGGGCACCAATCCCAAGGATCCCCAGCAGGTGATGGGCCGCACCCGCACCAACCGGCTCACCTTTTTCCCCGGCGCACGCGCCGATGGACGCGCCATCGAGCCCGGGGAGCTGGTGACGGTGCAAATCGAAGGGGTGCGCGCCTTCTCCCTCAGCGGCAAACTGACCTGAGCTTTGGCCCCCGGGGCCCTTCCGGCCGGCATGACCCGCTCCCCCCTTCCCGTTGGCCTGATCTTCGGGGGGGCCTCCGGTGAGCACGCCGTCTCGATCCGCTCGGCAGCCACCGTGGCCGCCGCCGTGCGCCATGCCGACAACGCCGGCCGCTACGACCTGCGCTGCTTCTACATCGATCCCGAAGGGCGCTGGTGGGGCTCGGACGTGGCCGAAGCCGTGCTGGAGCAGGGCACCCCGGTGCGGCCTGAGCAACTGCCCCAGCCCCTGCCCGAACCGGGCTTCCGCGGCTTCCCGGCCGGAGCTCTCGAGGTGGCGATCTGGCTGCCGGTGCTGCACGGTCCCAACGGGGAAGACGGCACGATCCAGGGGCTGTTCACCCTGATGCAGGTGCCCTTTGTGGGCTCGGGCGTGCTGGGCTCGGCCGTGGGCATGGACAAGCAGGCCATGAAGGCCGCCTTCGCCGCCGCGGGGTTGCCCCAGGTGCCCTACGCCTGCGCCAGCGCCAGCCAGGTGGCCCAGGATCCGGATGCCCTGCTTGATCGGCTGGAGGCCCAGCTGGGCTATCCCTGCTTCGTGAAACCGGCCAACCTGGGCTCCTCGGTGGGGATCAGCAAAGCCACCGACCGGGCCAGCCTGCTGGCGGGTCTGCAGACCGCCGCCGCCCTGGATCCGCGGCTGGTGATCGAACAGGGGGTGACGGCCCGGGAGCTGGAGTGCGCCGTGCGCGGTGGCGGCCACCAACCCCTGCAGGCCTCCGTATTGGGGGAAATCTGCTTCGACGCCGACTGGTACGACTACGACACCAAATACAGCGAGGGCAAAAGCCACACGGTGATTCCGGCCGTGGTGCCCGAAGCGATTGCCGAGCGGGCCCGGGCCATGGCGATCCAGGCCTGTGAAGCGGTGGCCGCCATGGGGCTCTCCCGGGTGGATTTCTTCTACAGCGAGGCCAGCCCAGGCCACCCCAACGGCGAGCTCTGGCTCAATGAGATCAACACCCTGCCGGGGTTCACCAGTCAGAGCATGTACCCCATGCTGTGGGCCGCCTCCGGTGTGCCCCTGCCGATCTTGGTGCGCGAATTGCTGGAAGGGGCCCGAGAATGGCACCAGGCATCACTCCTGGGAGGCCCTTCGGCATGAGTCACGGGCTGCTGTGGCTTCCACTGCTTCTGGTATTCGTGCTGCTCACCGCCCTGGGCTGGCTTGAGCGGCGGCGTCAACGCCTCTTCCGCGAATGGGCCGAAGGCTCGGAACTGGCCAAACTCGACAGTTGCGGAGCGGCCCGGCTGGTGGATGGGGTGCTCACCTGGTGCACCTTCGAGGCCGGCCAGCTCCAGGAGGAGGGCTCCTTCGTGATAAAGCAGCTCGAGCTCGTGGAGCTGCTGTCCCTGCGTTCCGGCGAAGCGCCGCTCACGGAGGAGAGCCAGGGGGCCTGCCGGTTGCGGCTCGTGGGAGGGGGCGACCAGAAGGATCTGCCCTTCGCCGATGCGGAGCGGGCCCGGCGCTGGATCGACGAACTGATGTCCCGCTCCCGCTGCGAGCTGTGAGCCTGCCGTGGTGAGTTCACCCCCCGCCCCGCCCGGCTCGGAACGCCGACGTGTGCTGCGGCAACAGCGGCGGCGGGAACGGTTGCGCAATCTCTGGCGCCTGGTGGTGCTGCTGAGCCTGTCCTGCGGCCTGGGCTATGGCCTGTTGCGCCAGGGCTGGGTGCTGACGGGCCCCGACCAGGTGGAGGTGGTGGGCAGCCAGCAGGTGGGACCGGAGCAGGTGGTGCAGGCCGCCCAGATCACCTTTCCCCAGCCGCTGCTGGGCCTCCAGCCCCGGCGGATCGCCGAGGCCATCGCCGGGGCCCTGCCGGTGGAGCAGGTGCAGGTCAGTCGGCTGATGGCGCCGCCACGGCTCCGGGTGGAACTGATCGACCGCCAGGCGGTGGCCCGGGCCCAGCGGCGCACCCCCCAGGGCATCGAAACGGGCTACGTCGACCGGCTGGGCCACTGGATGAGCAGCCGCCAGGGTCAGGGCGTAGCCGCCAAAGCCAGCAGCAACCTGACGGTGGTGGGCTGGCAACCCCACTACCGTCCAGCCCTGGCCCTGGTGCTGGAGCAGCGCGAGCGGCTGGGCACGGACCTGAGCCAGATCCGCTTTGAACCGGGCGGCAGCCTCTGGCTGCAGAGCACCCGGCTAGGCCAGGTGCGCCTTGGTCCGGCGGATGGCCAACTGGCCCGGCGACTCGAGGTGCTCAGCCACCTGCAGCAGGAACTCCCGGCCCGGGTGAAGGGTCGCCGACTCCAGTCGATCGACCTCAGTGATCCCGAACAGCCGGAACTGGGCCTCCCCACCCCGGCAGCTCCCCCCGTCGCGGCTCGGTGAGCAATCCGGCAAGGGCCACAGCAGGAATCCCGCAAAGGTGGGACACTGCCGGAATCCAGGGGCTCCAATCGCCGACATAATGCAGCCGCAGATTCACAGCCCAGCTTCCCCCGATGCCGCTATGACCCAGAGCTCCTCCCAATCCGGCACCCCCCAGTCCAACGGTCTGCAGCCCTCGGGCAGCGCTGGCTCGGGCGGCATTGTTCCGAGCCAGTCGGCCCGGATCGAAGTGATTGGCGTGGGCGGTGGCGGCAGCAATGCGGTGAACCGGATGATCGCCTCCGACCTCCAGGGGGTGGGCTATCGGGTGCTCAACACGGATGCCCAGGCCCTGCTGCAGTCGGCCTCCCAGAAACGCATCCAGCTCGGCCAGAAACTCACCCGCGGCCTCGGCGCCGGGGGCAACCCCGTAATCGGCCAAAAGGCCGCCGAGGAATCCCGGGCCGAACTGCAGGAATCGCTCCAGGGCGCCGACCTGGTGTTCATCGCGGCGGGCATGGGCGGTGGCACGGGCACCGGTGCCGCCCCGATCCTGGCCGAGGTGGCCAAGGAAGTGGGCGCCCTCACCGTGGGCATCGTCACCAAGCCCTTCGGCTTCGAAGGCCGCAAGCGGCTGCGCCAAGCCGAGGAGGGGATTGCCCGCCTGGCAGAAAGTGTCGACACCCTGATCGTCATCCCCAACGACCGGTTGCGGGATGCGATCGCCGGCGCGCCCTTGCAGGAAGCCTTCCGCGCCGCCGACGACGTGCTGCGCATGGGCGTCAAGGGCATCAGTGACATCATCACCAAGCCGGGTTTGGTCAACGTGGACTTCGCCGACGTGCGCTCGGTGATGGCGGATGCCGGCACGGCCCTTCTGGGGATTGGCGTGGGGTCCGGTCGCTCCCGGGCGAGCGAAGCGGCCCAGGCGGCGATGAGCAGCCCGCTGCTGGAGTCGGCCCGCATCGACGGGGCCAAGGGCTGCGTGATCAACATCAGCGGCGGCAAGGACATGACCCTCGAGGACATGACCACCGCGTCAGAAGTGATCTACGAGGTGGTGGATCCCGACGCCAACATCATTGTGGGTGCCGTGGTGGATGAGCGCCTGGAAGGCGAAATCCACGTGACGGTGATTGCCACCGGCTTCGAGAGCGGTGCCCCCTACCGGAGCGAGCGCACCACGGTGAGCTTCGCCGGCACGACCCTGTTCAACAGCCCCCAGGAAGAGCGCGGCGCCAAAATCCCCCCGTTCCTGCTCAACCGTCAGAGCCAGTCCGGCGACTGAAGCCTGGCCGGATGGGTTGAAGGTGGTGACCCGGAGTCCACGCCTGCCCTGAGCATCCCGTGTGGCTGCTCCCTTCCGGTCCTGACCAGATTTGGGCGTCGGAGCCGCATGGGTCCGAGTCGATTGGATGCTAGCAATGGCATCCCCCGCCCCGACGCCAGTGCCCCTGCGCCCCGCTGACCTGGCGAGCCGCAAACAGGCCGGACTGCCCATCACCGTGCTCACGGCCTGGGATGCCCTGTCCGGAGCCCTGGTGGCCGAGGCCGGAGCCGATGCGGTGCTGGTGGGCGATTCCCTGGCGATGACGGTGCTGGGCCATGCCACCACCCTGCCGGTGACCCTCGAGGAGATGCTGCACCACACCCGCGCCACCGCCCGGGGCCTGGCCAGCAGCTGCTCGCCCGGCCAGGAACCGCTGCTGATCTGCGATCTGCCCTTCCTCAGCTACCAGTGCAGCGCCGACGACGCCGTGGCCGCCGCCGGCCGGGTGCTGAAGGAAACCCCCGCCGCTGCTGTGAAGCTCGAAGGCGCCGAGCCCGAAACCCTGGCCGTGATCGACCGGCTGGTGCGTAGCGGCATCCCGGTGATGGGCCACATCGGCCTGACCCCCCAATCGGTGCACCGGCTGGGCTACCGCCGCCAGGGCAACGACGAAGCCAGCCAGGAGCAGCTGCGGCGCCAGGCCCTGGCCCTGCAGGCGGCCGGCTGCTTCGCCCTGGTGCTGGAGCACGTGCCCGAGGCCCTGGGCGCCGCCCTGCAACGGGAGCTGACCCTGCCGGTGATCGGCATCGGGGCGGGTGAGGGCTGCGACGGCCAGGTGCGCGTCACCGCCGACCTGCTGGGCCTCACCAGCCGCCAGCCCCCCTTCAGCCCGCCGCTACTGCCGGGCCGGAGCCTGGGGGTGGAGGCGTTGCGCCGCTGGATCGCGGGCCAGCGCCATCCCAGCCAGAACCCTGGGGCTGCTCCTGCCACCAGGCCAACAGCTCCCGCAGCACCCCATTGCTGAGGGCCAGCCCGGCGGGATCGCTCAGCCGCCAGCGGGGTCCCTCGATCCGCAGCAGCCCCTCGCGGCACCAGGGCTCCAGCCGCCGGCGCAGCTCCTCCAGGCAGCGCTGCTGCGACGCCCCATCCCAGCCCGCCTGCGCCAACAGCCGGGGCAGGTGCACCCCCTCGCGGCGGCGCAGACCCACCAGCAACCGCTCATCGAGGGGCATGCCCGTCCCCCGGTGCTCCGGCTGGGGATCCGGCGGCAGCTCCTCCAGCCAGCGGACGTAGCCGTCGCGGGTGCGGGGCCGGGCGAGGCGCTCTCCCCAGGGGGCGGAGGTGGCCCCCATGCCGAAGCCCCACCAGCCGGCGCCGCTCCAGTAAACGCGGTTGTGGCGGGAGGCGTGGCCGGGCAGGGCGTAGTTCGAAATCTCGTAGTGGCCGTAGCCGGCGGCGCTGAGCTCGGCCCAGGTGAGCTCCATCAGGTCGGCGCCCAGATCGGCATCGGGCAACGCCAGCTGACCGCGCTCGTGGCGGCGGGCAAACACCGTGCCGGGCTCGAGCGTGAGGTCGTAGACGGAGAGATGGGGTGGCGCCAGGGCGATCGCCTGGCCCAGCTGCTGGCGCCAGGACGCCAGGGCCTGTTCCGCCTCGGATGACGCCGAGGCCGCCGGCCCAGGCAGCCCCTGGATCAGATCGAGACTCCAGCTGGCCAGCTGGCCCCGCTGCCGGGCCTCGCCCAGCCAGCCAGCGGCCTCGAGGAGGTCCGCGCCGCGGTGACGGCGCCCCAGACTCGCCAGCACGGCGTCATCAAAGCTCTGGCCCCCCAGGCTCACCCGGGTCACCCCGGCCCCCAGATAGCCGGCCAGACGGTCCTGATCGAAGCTGGCCGGATCCAATTCCAGGCTGATCTCGGCGCCCGGAGCCAGGCCAAAACGCTGGCACAGGGCCTGCAGCAGGGCCGCCACCTGATCCGGCGTCAGCAGGGAAGGGGTGCCGCCCCCGAAATACACCGTGGCCAGGGGTGGGCCGGGCGGGGAGGCGGCGATCTCCTGCTCCAGCAGGGCGAGGTAGGCCGCGATTGAGGCGGAACCGGGCTCTCCCGGCTCCCCGCCGGCCCGGTCCCCCAGGGGCACCACCGGGAAATCGCAGTAGAAGCAGCGCCGATGGCAGAAGGGAATGTGGAGATAGGCGCTGCGGGGCGGTACACACATCGTGAAGTGCGGAAACCCCTTCAGGCCAACGGCGGCGAAATCAGGCATGCTGCGAGCCTGAACGGATGGGCAGCCACACACGACGGGAATGGTGGACTCCCTCATCCTGATCCTGTTTCTGATCTCCGGGGCGGCAGCCGGTTGGCTCGGGGTCGACCTGTTGCCCGAGCCCCTGCTGCTGCAGGTGGACAACCCGGAAGGACTGCGCACGGTGCTGGGGGGCTTCGGCGCCTTCTTCGGCCTGCTGGCGGGCTTCTTCTTTGGCCAGCTGCGCAAGCGCCTGATGGCCCAGGTGCGCTCCATGCCCACCGACCTGCTGGTGAGCCGGGCCGTGGGCCTGATCCTGGGCCTGCTGGTGGCCAACCTGCTGCTCGCCCCGATCCTGCTGCTGCCCCTGCCCTGGGAGGTGGTGTTCGTCAAACCGCTGGCGGCCGTGCTCAGCAATGTGTTTTTCGGGGTGTCGGGCTACAACCTGGCGGAGGTGCACGGCCGCACCCTGCTGCGCCTGTTCAACCCCAGCAGCACGGAAGCCCTGTTGGTGGCCGATGGGGTGCTGATGCCGGCCAGCGCCAAGATCCTCGACACCAGCGTGATCATCGATGGCCGCATCCGCGGCCTGCTGGACTCGGGGCTGCTGGAGGGCCAGGTGATCGTGGCCCAGAGCGTGATCGATGAGCTCCAGGCCCTGGCCGACTCGGCCAATGCGGAGAAGCGCGGGCGGGGGCGCCGCGGCCTGAAGCTGCTCAGCGAACTGCGCGAGCAGTACGGCCGCCGGCTGGTGGTGAACAGCACCCGCTACGAGGGCAACGGCGTCGACGACAAGCTGCTGCTGCTCACCGCCGACACCGGCGGCACCCTGCTCACCGCCGACTACAACCTGGCCAAGGTGGCCGAGGTGAAAGCCCTGCAGGTGCTCAACCTCAGCGAGCTGGTGATCGCCCTGCGGCCCGAGGTGCAGCCGGGCGACGAACTGCTGCTCAAGATCGCCCGTGACGGCAAGGAGGCCGACCAGGGCGTGGGCTACCTCGACGACGGCACGATGGTGGTGGTGGAAGGGGCGCGGGGCCGCATCGGCGAGCGCCTGCCGGTGGTGGTCACCGGAGCGCTGCAGAACCCCACCGGCCGGATCGTGTTCGCCCGCAGCGAGGGCCCGGCCACGGAGAACGGGGCCGGCGAGGGCGCCGAGGCCGCCAAGCGCAAGAGCCGCAGCGAGCGGAACCGCACCAAAGCCAGCCCCACCAATCCGGGCCCAGCGAATCCGCAGGCCGGCGGCCCCCGCTAGGCTCCGCAAACGTGCTTCCCATCAACCGCGGATGTCGGTGTCAGCCCCCTACTACGGCGATTCCGCGGTCATGCGCACGCCGCCCCCCGATCTGCCGAGCCTGCTGCTGAAGGAGCGGATCGTCTACTTGGGCCTGCCCCTGTTCAGCGACGACGACGCCAAGCGCCAGATGGGCATCGACGTGACCGAGCTGATCATTGCCCAGCTGCTCTATCTGGAGTTTGACAACCCGGATAAGCCGATTTTCTTCTACATCAATTCCACGGGCACCAGCTGGTACTCCGGCGATGCGGTGGGCTTCGAGACCGAAGCCTTCGCCATCGCCGACACGATCAGCTACGTGAAGCCGCCCGTGCACACCATCTGCATCGGCCAGGCGATGGGCACCGCGGCCATGATCCTCAGCGCCGGCACCAAGGGCCACCGAGCAGCCCTGCCCCACGCCTCGATCGTGCTGCACCAGCCCCGCAGCGGGGCGCGCGGCCAGGCCACCGACATCCAGATCCGGGCCCAGGAGGTGCTGCACAACAAGCGCACCCTGATGGAGATGCTGTCGGTCAACACCGGCAAAACCGTGGAACAGCTCTCCCGCGATTCCGACCGGATGACCTACTTCACCGCCGAGGAAGCCAAGGAGTACGGCCTGATCGATCGGGTGCTCACCAGTCAGAAAGACCTGCCCGCCCCGCCCCCCTCCGCGGCCGGCCTCGGCTGAGCCCCCGCCAGGCCCCCGCCCTACGCCAGCCATCCCGCGTTCCACCGACCACCCCAACCAAACCCATGCCCATCGGCACCCCCAGCGTTCCCTACCGCCTTCCCGGCAGCCAGTACGAGCGCTGGGTTGACATCTACACCCGGCTCGGCGTGGAACGGATCCTGTTCCTCGGCTCGGAGGTGAACGATGCGGTGGCCAATGCGCTGGTGGCCCAGATGCTCTATTTGGATTCCGAGGACAACTCCAAACCCATCTACCTGTACATCAACTCCCCAGGGGGTTCGGTGACCGCCGGCCTGGCCATCTACGACACGATGCAGTACGTCAAAAGTGACGTGGTGACCATCTGCGTGGGCCTGGCCGCCTCGATGGGGGCCTTCCTGCTGGGGGCCGGCACCAAGGGCAAACGGCTGGCCCTGCCCCACAGCCGGATCATGATCCACCAGCCCCTGGGCGGCACCAGCCAGCGCCAGGCCAGTGACATCGAGATCGAGGCCAAGGAGATCCTGCGCATCAAGGACATGCTCAACCACTCGATGGCGGACATGACCGGCCAGACCTTCGCGAAGATCGAGAAGGACACCGACCGCGACTACTTCCTCAGTGCCGCCGAGGCCAAGGAGTACGGCCTGATCGACCGGGTGATCGCCCACCCCAGCGAGGCCTGAGCGGCTCCTGAAGGGCGCTTGCGTAAGCTCGCATCTTGCCCTGCCCAGCCCTGACGCCTCGATGGCCAAGCTCTACTACGACTCCGACGCCGATCTCTCGCTGCTGAACGGCAAGACGGTGGCCATCATCGGCTACGGCAGCCAGGGCCATGCCCACGCCCTCAACCTCAAGGACAGTGGCGTCAACGTGGTGGTGGGTCTCTACGAAGGCAGCCGCTCGGCCGAGAAGGCCAAGGCGGACGGCCTGGAGGTGTTGAGCGTCGCCGACGCCTGCGCCAAGGCCGACTGGATCATGGTGCTGTTGCCCGATGAATTCCAGAAAGCCGTCTACGACAAGGAGATTGCGCCCCATCTGAGCGCCGGCAAGGTGCTGAGCTTTGCCCACGGCTTCAACATCCGCTTCGAGCTGATCAAGCCCCCCGCCGATGTGGATGTGGTGATGATCGCCCCGAAGGGCCCCGGTCACACCGTGCGCTGGGAATACCAGAACGGCATGGGCGTGCCCGCCCTGTTCGCCATCCACCAGGACGCCAGCGGCAACGCCCGCGGCCTGGCCATGGCCTACGCCAAGGGCATCGGCGGCACCCGGGCCGGCATCCTCGAAACCAACTTCAAAGAAGAAACCGAAACCGACCTGTTCGGCGAGCAGGCCGTGCTGTGTGGCGGCCTCTCCGAGCTGGTGAAGGCGGGCTTCGAAACCCTGGTGGAAGCCGGCTATCAGCCCGAGCTGGCCTACTTCGAGTGCCTGCACGAAGTGAAGCTGATCGTGGATCTGATGGTGAAGGGCGGCCTCACCGCCATGCGCGATTCCATCTCCAACACCGCCGAGTACGGCGACTACGTGAGCGGCCCGCGCCTGATCACCGCCGAAACCAAGGCCGAGATGAAGCGCATCCTCGCCGACATCCAGGACGGCACCTTCGCCCGCAACTTCGTGGCCGAGTGTGACGCCGGCAAGCCCGAGATGGCCAAGATCCGCGAGCGGGATGCCCAGCACCCGATCGAGCAGGTGGGCAAGGGCCTGCGCTCGATGTTCAGCTGGCTCAAGGCAGCCTGAGCCCCTGGCCCTGGCTGCTGGTGCTGGCCGCCTGCGGCCTCGATCGGCTGGTGGGGGACCCCCGTTGGTGCCTCCACCCGGTGGTGGTGATGGGCTGGTGGATCACGGGCCTGCGCCGGCTCGCCGAAGCCTGGGCGGGTGATGCCCCCGGGAAGCTGCGGCTGGCCGGCGCCCTGATCACCCTGCTCCTGGTGGGCGGCAGTGGCCTGGCGGGCTGGGGCCTCGAGCAGCTGGTGCAGGAGCTGGCGCGGCGCGGCGCGGTGGCCGCAGGCTGGGGCCTCGCCGCCTTGACGTTCGCCCTGGCCAGCGCCCTAGCGGGCCGCAGCCTCGAGCAGGCTGTGCAACAGGTGCTGCGAGCCTTGCCGCCGGCCAAACCTCCAGCCAGCCGTCAAGACTCTGTACAACCCGTACAGAATCCTGAGGCACCCCACCCTCTCCAGGATTCCGAGAGCCTGATCGCCGCCCGCCAGGCCCTGGCCTGGATCGTGGGTCGGGACACCACCGATCTTGAGGTGCCGGAAATTCTGCGGGCGGCCGCTGAAACCGCCAGCGAAAACGCGGTGGATGGCCTGTTTGCGCCGCTGTTCTGGATGCTGGTGGGGGCCGGGCTCTGGAGCCTGAACCCCGCCCTGCCCGGCCCCCTGGCCCTGGCGTGGGGCTTCAAGGCCGCCAGCACCCTCGACTCGATGCTGGGCTACCGCCAGGGGCGCCTGCGCTGGCTCGGCACCGCCGGTGCCCGCCTCGACGACCTGCTGGTGTGGCTGCCCTGCCGCCTGGTGGCCCTCAGCCTGCCGCTGGCCGCCGGGAAAGGGTGGCGCTGCCTCCCACTCCTCAGCGCAGCCCTGCGGGATGGGGCCGCCGATCCCTCCCCCAATGCGGGGGTGTCCCAGGCCGCCTATGCCCATGCCTGCAGCGTCCAGCTGGGGGGCAGCAACCGCTACGGCACCCAGGTGCGCGACAAACCGCTGCTCGCAGCAGGCTGTCCCCCTGCCGATCGGCCAGCCGTGCAGCAGATGCTCCAGCTCAACCGCAGGCTGGAATGGCTCTGGCTCGCCGCCACCGCCCTGCCGGCGGCCATGTTGGGCTCCTTCATCACGAAAACTCTCAGCTGATTGCCCCGCCGGGGTGGCCTGCCGAAGCTGCGGGCACGCCCCCTGCACCCATGCCGATTCGCGAGCTGCTCGAAGAAGCCTTGCTGGAGCCGGAGATCGGCTTGACGCCTTGCTTCCGCTGGCATGCCACGCCGGTGGGCATCGCGGCGTTGTGGCAGGCCGGCTCGGCCCCCAGCTCACCGCCCTTTGAGGATGCCCTCAAGGAAGGGCTGCAGGTGGGGCTCGACCTGAGCCGCGAAGAACGGGAATTCCACCAGCTCAACTCGGGGCTGGTGCTGCTGTTTCACAGCTGATCCGCAGCCGCGGTGCGCGGGAAGACCACGGCCCATTCGTGCAGGGTCCAGGTCACGCATCCCTGGAGGATCAGCGGATCGGTGCGAACCAGGGCTTCGGCTTCAGCCCAATCGCCCGCGCGGAACAGCAACATGCCGCCGGCCCCATCACCACTGCGGCCCACCCGATCAGCCCAATAGCCGCTGCGGGGTTCATGGCCGCACCGCTCCAACTCCGCCAGCCAGGCGAGATGGGCTGGGATCACCGCATCAAACTGCGGCTTGGCCACCACACCAGCTTCCAGCTTCACAAACCAGGGCACGCACCCTCTCCAGCCCATTGGCATCGCTCACCCGCTGAAGGTACCGTCCAGGCCAGCACCAGCTCCACGCGCGATGAACCGACCACCGAACCCTGGTTGCCTCGCTGCCGTGTTCACCCTGGCGGCCCTGGAGCTGCTGCTTCACGGCCCAGCGGCCCAGGCCCAATACTCCCCAAACTGCTGGCGCAACGGCAAAAAGGACTTCTGCGCCATCACCCAGGTGGCTGGCGCCACCCCACCCCACCAGGAGTTGGCCCGGATCGTGTTTGCCGACCACACCGTGGTGGAGGTGCTGCGCAATGAAACCCGCTGCAAGCAGAACGGACCGGTGCGAACCTGCGACGCCAAGATCTTCACGCCACCGGGCCAAGCCAAGGCCCTGCCCGCCTACTACCGGGGCACCGCCTACGAAGGCGGCTATCGGCACGAGTACGTGAGCGACAGCCTGCACATCACGTACGTGTTTCTCGATTGAGACGTTCTCGATTGAGATGTTCTCGCTTGAGACGTTCTGAATGGAGCTGCTACCAAGCCGGGGCTAACCATGGGCTGCGGTACTCAGCATGGCGCCCATCCTCAGGGCGCAAGCCCAAGGCCATCAAAAATAAGCTATCATCATGAAGAAATTGGGAGTCCTCGAGTGATTCATATTTTTAGCTTTCTTTTTGCAGCTCTATCCTTCGTGCAAGTTCCGCAGTGGGACAACGACTGGACCAAGTGTTCGGTGGCCGTTCCCGATACGGCCTGCCATTGGTACATCGTGAATCCCGACAACACCTTCGGCAAGGGATTCAGCTGGATCACCGCTCCAAAATTTGACGTCGACGCCCTCCGGGACATCGGCATTCAACATGAAATCACCGTGGCCCAGGGCTACCAAACCACCGTGGAGCTGATGAATGCAAGTACCGATGTCAAGTACGGCGACAACTACTGATTAAACCAGCACACGGTTGATCAAAGCAGTGTTTTCAAAAGCAGCCAATCCAATACGTCATTGAATAGCGCTTCTTGGACTATAGAAATGGGTGGATTTAACGGGCGACTACCAGGATCATTTGAAGGCAAACCACTCGACTCGAATATCCTGCGCCTGGTCTCCATCCTCAACCAATTCGATACCCTTAACCGTTCCATCGCTGGTGTACCAAGGATCTTGGCAGAGGGAAGAAAATGCGCTTCTTGCTTCCTCCAATGACTGGAACTGCCCGACTTTGACCGTTCCCCAAGCGTCGTGGGTTTTGAGA
The DNA here is from genome assembly GCF_014697415.1 of Cyanobium sp. FACHB-13342. Lineage (GTDB taxonomy): Bacteria > Cyanobacteriota > Cyanobacteriia > PCC-6307 > Cyanobiaceae > Cyanobium_A. The sequence goes on from NZ_JACJRT010000007.1 coordinate 146,954, forward strand.
GTAAATGGCATCGCCTTGTGTGGTGCGGAAAGACAGTAAAACTTTGGTATCGACAGCCCTAGGGTTGGGTTGCAGGGCTTACTTGCTGACGGCTTTCCAGACCCACCAGCCAACCACAGCCAGCAGCACCCAGGGCAACAGGGCCCTGAAAACCACCAGCACCAAGAGCACAACCAAAGCCGACACAGCGGAGCGACGCGTGAGCGCCTTTGCCTCATCGGTCATGTAACGCCAGCGAGGGATCAGGGACATAGGGTCAGGGTGAGGGCTCGGGGGATGGCGTTCACGCGCCCAAGCGGAGCACGCGATCCTTGGCCCGGTCAAGACCTCTCCCGAAACCCCTGAGTCCAACGACACGATGAAGGCGATCGTGGTGCTGGCCCTACCCCTTGCACTGATTGTGCTGCTTGGATCCTGCGGGAAACAGAAGCGTGGCGCAGAAGAGAGTGCCTGCCTCAAGGGCGGGGCCTTGTGCGCCGCAGCCGATGCACCCCCAGGACTGCGAAAGGTGCTCAAGGGTCACAGGATGACCAAAACAACGTGGATGGAAAAAACCAACAAGGAATCAGGAGTGCCAGATATCGGCATCAAAGCAGAGTGGGAACCGATCCATGAACGCCGATAACAACGAAGCCAACGACGCAGCTGACCGCGGTACACCCTTCATAGACCCAGAGTCGAGCTGGACCTCAATTCGCAGCAGCGGACGCCCTGAGGCGACTCGCATCGCCAAAGTCCAACCCAAGCAAAGGAGCGGGACTCGGACGGTCTTCGCAGGACCTTCTCAAAACGGAGAGGGTGGGATTCGAACCCACGGAAGGTTGCCCTTCAAACGATTTCGAGTCGTTCGCTTTCGACCACTCAGCCACCTCTCCATGGGCCGCAGGCCCGATGGCACTTTAAGGATCGATCAGCCCCGCACCGCCTGCAGGGATCCACTGGGGCCGCTGGCCGCCCAGGACGACGGCCACCCCGGTGGGCTGGCACCGCTCAGCCACACCCGTTCGGCGCCCAGGCCGCGCAGCTGGGTGCGCTCCCGCCCCGATGGCTGGAACCCCAGCCACACCCCATCCAACCGCTGCCTAGCTCGAGGCTGCGGAGCTCGAGGCTCCTGCCCTCCTGCTTGCCGCTGCCAGGCCCAGAGCGCCTGGCGATCGGGCAGCAGCAGCCAACGCCACGGGCCCAGCTGCAGCTGCATGGCCCGGCTCTCGATCGCCACGGGGGCAGCACTAAGACCGCGGCTGGCCAGGCGCTGGCCGGGGTGAAGGGGCAGGCTGCCATCCGCACTGGCCAGCACCAACCCAGCCTGGGCCTGCCAGCAGGCCGGCTGCTCCGGCGCCACGGGATCAAGCAGCAGGGCCCAGTCGAAGCGCTGCACCCCCAGCCCCCGGGCCAGCTGGCCCGCCTGGCTGCAGCTGAAGCCATCGGCAGCGCCGCTCACCAGGGCCGCCCGACCCCGATGCCGGGCCACCAGCAGATCCAGCCGTCCCTGGTGCACCAGCAGCAGCTGGTCGGCGCCCAGCAGGCTGAGATGGAGGGCCGCCGCCAGGGCCAGCAGCCCCAGGCCCAGCACCCTCCAGCGGCGGGCCAGAGCCGGCACCGCCAGGCCGCCCACAGCCAGGCTGAGCAACAGCACCAGCCAGGGCGCCGGCCGCCCCAATTGCCACTGGGCCATGGGCAGGGCCGCAAAGGCCTTCACCACCAACACCAGCCCACCGCAGAGCCAGTCGACGGGCACCGTGGCCAGGGGCAGCAGCGGCGGTAGCAGCACCGCCATCACGGCCAGGGCCATCGCCCCCAGGGTGAGGGGCGTGAGCAGGGGCGCCACCACCAGGTTGGCGGGCACGGCATAGAGCGGCACCACGCCGAAGTGCAGCAGCTGCAGCGGCAGGGTGTAGAGCGAAGCCGCCAGGGGCACCGCGGTGGCCGCCGCCAGCCAGCCGGGCAGCCAACGGCGCAAACCCAGCTCCAGCGGCCGCGCTGAGATCACCAGGGCGGCGGTGGCCACCACGCTGAGCTGGAAGCCCACATCCAAGAGCCAGTCGGGCCGCACCAGCAGCAGGGCCAGCCCACTGGCCAGCAGGATCCCCAAGGGCCGGCTGCGGTGGCCGCTCTCCACCACCCCCAGCGCCAGCGCCCCCATCAACACGGCTCGCAGCACGGAAGGCTGGGGGCCGGCCAGCAGCACAAACAGGGCCATCGCCGCTGCGGCCAGCCCCAACCGACCCCATCGCGGCAAGGGCTTGCCAAGGGGCAGCACCACCCCCAGCAGCACCGACAGGTGAAAGCCCGAGGCCGCCAAGGCGTGGGAGAGGCCCGAGGCCCGGAAGGCCTCGCGCAGCTCCGCCGGCACCGGCACCACCGCACTGCCGAGCACCAGGGCGGCGAGCACCCCGCCGCGATCGGGGCCGGCCTGCCGCAACAGGGCCTGGGCCATGCGCCGACGCAGATCCGCCACCGGCGTGGCCGGCCGTTGCAGCACCTCAAACTCCTGGACCTGCAGTTGGGTGAAGGCCCCCTGGCGGGCCAGTCGCGCGGCGGGGGCCGCCAGCAGCGGATGGGGCGACGCCTGGGGCCGGCGCAGGCGACCCCACACCCGCAACCGCCAGCCCTCCTGGAGCGGCGGACAAACCGGGAAGCGCAGTTCGGTGCGCCCCACGGGCAGCTCCATCAGGGCGCGACAGGAATGCCCGCTGCCCGCGCTGGCCACCGGATCCGCCAGCAGCCGCCCCCGCAGTTCCACCTCCAGGGGGAGCGAACTGGCCGCCTGCAACCGCAAGACTGGATCGCCGGCGGCGGGCACTGCCGGGGTGAAGGCCACCAGCACCACCCGCAACAGCAGCAGGGCCAGCACCCCAGCCCAGAGCCAGGCCATCCGGCCACGCCGAGCCACACCCCCCTCTTCGGCCAAGCGCCCACTCCGCACTGGGACCCCTCAGGGTTCCCACAGCCCTAGAAACGGGGGATCTTCAGCAGCAGATCGCACAGTTCCCGGCTGGGCATCTGCTGACCCAGCAGGGGTGCCACCAAGCGGGCCACGGGCCGCAGACGGCAGGGCCAGACGGCCCGCTCACTGAGCCGCCCCAACTGAAAACTGCCGCCGGCCAACACGACCACCAGCAGACTCCTTTGCAGCAGCCGCTTCACAGCGCGGCCGGGGCCAGCAGCGGAAAGCCCAGGGCCTCGCGCTCGGCCAGCCAGGCCTCCGCCACCTGACGGGCCAGGTTGCGGATGCGTCCGATCGTGGCGGTGCGCTCGGTGACGGAGATCACGCCGCGGGCCTCCAGCAGGTTGAAGGTGTGGCTGCACTTGAGCACGAAATCGAGGGCCGGGGCGGGCAGCTGCTTGGCCACCAGATCGGCGGCCTCGGCCTCATAGATGGCAAAGAGCTGCTTGAGCCGCTCCGGATTGGACGCCTCGAAGTTGTAGGTGCACTGGCCCTTTTCAAACGGCAGCCAGATGTCGCCATAGGAGCGATGGCCATCCCAGGAGAGGTCCCAGATGCTCTCCACATCCTGCAGATACATCGCCAGCCGCTCGAGGCCGTAGGTGATCTCGATCGAAACCGGCCGGCAGTCGATGCCGCCGCACTGCTGGAAGTAGGTGAACTGGGTGACTTCCATGCCATCGAGCCACACCTCCCAGCCCACGCCCCAGGCCCCAAGGGTGGGGGATTCCCAGTTGTCCTCCACGAAACGGATGTCGTGCTCCCGAGCTCGGATGCCCAGGGCTTCGAGGGAGGCGAGGTAGGTCTCCTGGATGCCGTCGGGGCTGGGCTTGATCAGCACCTGGTATTGGAAATAGTGCTGGGCCCGGTTGGGGTTGTCGCCGTAGCGGCCGTCGGTGGGGCGGCGGCAGGGCTCGGGATAGGCCACCGCCCAGGGCTCCGGCCCGATCGCCCGCAGCACCGTGTGGGGACTCATCGTGCCGGCGCCCTTCTCGGTGTCGTAGGGCTGCAGGATCAGGCAGCCCTGGTCAGCCCAGAAGCGGTTCAGGGTCGCAATGATGTCCTGGAAATGCACGGGAGATGGGCGCCTGTCGTGCCGCCATTGTCAATGGCGACGGGGCCCTGGATCAGGAGGCGTTGAGCATCCGGCCGAGGGACTCGGTGACCGCAGCGCTAGGCACGGTGAGGCTTTCGAACTGTTCAGCAGGGATGGCCTTGCTCCACAGCCAGCCCTGGCCCTGGTTGACGCCGATGCGGCGCAGGAAGGTGGCCTCCGACTCCGTTTCCACGCCCTCGGCGCACACGTCCACGTTGATGGCGTGACAACCGGACACGAGCCACTTAAGGAAACGCTGGCGGAAGGAATCGGCATCGATACCGGACACGATCGAGCGATCCACCTTCACCTTGCTGAAGTTGAGGTTCAGCATGTGGGAGAGGGGCGCATCGCCGGTGCCGAAGTCGTCAACCGCAATGGTGTGCAGGGAGGTGAGCTCGTTGATGAACGACGACTCGTGCTGACCCGCAACCCCCTTCTCCGTGACTTCGACCACCAGGCGACGACCCACCTTGCGGCGCATGCTGTCGAGGTCGCCGACCGCCTTGGAAATGGGCCTGAAAAACATCTTGCCCGAGCCGATGTACCGGCAGGAGAGATTCACCGACAGCCAGACGTTGGCCTGCATCCGATCGAGGGCCCGCAGGGCGAACACGAAGGAGTCCTGGGTGACGGAGATGTTGAGCGCCGGATCCTCTTCCAGGGCCTGGAGCTCCTCGATGCTGGGGGGCGAGTCGTTGGGGCGCCACAGCACCTCACCACCGCAGACGCGGCCGGAGGCCAGATCGATGATGGGCTGGATGTGAAAGTTTTCCAAAACCCTGCGGGGCGTCAACCCCTACGCGGTGGAGATATGGAAAGCGTAATCACAATCGCAGCGAACACCAGCAGCCAGGATCCAAGCTGTCCACTCGCTTCAGACGGCTGAGTTCAGGCGGCTGGCTTCAGGCCACCAGCTCCAGCAGTCCCATCAGCCCGCCGGCCAGGGGGCGATGGTGCGCCGCACGGAAGCCGGCCTCCAGGGCCAGGGCTTGCTGCTGAGGGCCGGTGGGAAAACGCTGCAAGCTCTCCTCCAGGTAGGCGTAATGCTCCGGGATGCCGAAGCGTTCCGCGGTGGGCACCACCAGACGGCGCAGGTAGAAGCGCTGAAAGGCGGCCACGCCGCCGCTGGGTCGGTTGAAATCGAGCACCGCCGCCCGGCCGCCATCGCGCAGTACCCGCCGCAACTCCACCAGGCCCGCCCCTGGGTCGGCCAGGTTGCGCAGGCCGTAGGCGATGGCGGCACCATCCCAACGGCCAGGCGCCAAGCCGGTGGCCAGGGCATCGCCCTGCTGCCAGCGCACGGGCAACCAGGGCTGCAACGCCGCACGCCGGGCCGCCACAGCCAGGGGCGCTGCCGCCGCATCGAGACCCAGCACCGATCCCCCGGGTCGCACCCGGGATGCCAGCACCAGGGCCAGATCACCGGTGCCGCAGCAGAGATCCAGCAGCTGCTGCCCGGGCCGGGGTTGCAACCAGGCGACGGCCTGGCGCTTCCAAAGCCGATGGAGGCCGAAGCTGAGCCAATCGTTGAGCTGGTCGTAGCGCGGGGCGATCTGCTCAAACAGCTCCTGAACCGCCGCCGGATCGCCGGGCCTAAAGCTGCCCATCCCAGGGCAACACAATGGAATCCAGGCTCACACCGGAATCGGCAGGCAAGGGCGGTAGCAGGCCGCGGGCTTCGAGGCGGCCGGGGCTGGTGAAGGTGAGCACCATCACCGTGGCCAACCCCACGGCGGCGGAGCACACCATGCAGCCGGCGAGCATCAGCGAAAACTCACGCCGGTCGTTGGCGGCCTGCATCAACTGCAGGGCCCAGGCCACCAAGGCCACCACGCCCGCCACCATGCCCAGGGCGATCGCAGTGGAAGCGGGGGGAGGGAGGGCAGGCAGGGCGGTGAACACCGGACGGAAACAGGGCAGGAAGCAGGCCTCGACGGGGCTCTTATCGAGATGTTACAAGCGTTAACAAGCCGACGTGGGCGACAGGGCGAGCGGCCGGATCGGTAGACCACGGCTCAACAACTCGGTTTTGATCGCCTCCACGGTGAGCACCCCGTCATGGAGCAACGAGGCCAACAGGGCGGCGGAGGCGTGGCCGCCCTCGGGGCCGGGATCGAGGGCCTCGGCGAGGTGGTCGATGCAGCCGGCACCACCCGAAGCGATCACCGGCACCTCCACCGCATCGGCCACCGCCCGGGTGAGGTCGAGGGCGTAGCCGGCCTGGGTGCCATCGCCATCCATGGAGGTGAGCAGGATCTCGCCCGCCCCCCGGGCCACCACCTGCCGGGCCCAGGCCACCGCATCGAGGCCCGTGTTCTCGCGACCACCCTTGACATACACATCCCATCCCCCACCAGCGCGGGCCCGGGCATCGATCGCCACGACGATGCACTGGCAGCCGAAGCGCTCGGCCCCGCGGTCCACCAACTCCGGATCGCGCACGGCCGAGGAGTTGAGGCTCACCTTGTCGGCGCCGGCCCGCAGCAGCGCGGTGATGCCCTCAACGCTGCTGATGCCACCCCCCACGGTGAAGGGGATGGTGACGGCCTCTGCGGTGCGCCGCACCAAGTCCACCAGGGTGCCGCGGCCCTGGTGGCTGGCGGCGATGTCGAGGAACACGAGTTCATCGGCACCGGCGGCGCTGTAGCGGCAGGCCAGCTCCACCGGGTCGCCGGCATCCCGCAACCCCACGAAGTTCACGCCCTTCACCACCCGGCCATCGGCCACGTCGAGACAGGGAATGATCCGCTTGGCAACCATGACCGGAAGCTCCGTTGGGCACTGTTAATGTTGCGCCACTTTCCAGTCGCGCCGGCCATGTCCCAGGCTGCCACCATCAACATCGGCTCGAAGGTGCGGGTCACCCGGGTGCGCGACCGCATCTCCACGGAGATGGTGGATTCGCTCAAGGCCGATTCCACGGGCACGGTGACCGGCTTCCGCACCGTGGACGGCAAGGGCATCGGCGTGGTGGTGGAGCTGAGCGGTGGCCAGACCGCCTGGTTCTTCGACGACGAAATCACCCTCGCCTGAGGCCTAAGCCGTTGAGCAACAGCCCCAATCCCGAAGCGGCCAGCGGCGCCGGAGCCCGCCAGCTGCTGGGCATGAAGGGTGCCAGCGGCACCAGCTCGATCTGGAAGATCCGGCTGCAGCTGATGAAGCCGGTCACTTGGATCCCCCTGATCTGGGGGGTGCTGTGCGGCGCCGCGGCGTCGGGAAACTTCCACTGGACCCTGCCGGAGGTGGGCGCTTCGATCGCCTGCATGCTGATGAGCGGCCCCCTGCTGGCCGGCTACACCCAGACGATCAACGACTACTACGACCGCGACATCGACGCGATCAACGAGCCCTACCGGCCCATTCCCTCCGGGGCCATTCCCCTCGGCCAGGTAAAGGCCCAGATCTGGATCCTGCTGCTGGCTGGCCTCGGCGTGGCCTACGGCCTGGATCTCTGGGCAGGCCACAGCACGCCGGTGGTGTTTCTGCTGGCCCTGGGCGGCTCCTTTGTGAGCTTCATCTATTCGGCCCCTCCCCTGAAGCTGAAGCAGAACGGCTGGCTGGGCAATTACGCCCTGGGTGCCAGCTACATCGCCCTGCCCTGGTGGGCCGGCCAGGCGCTGTTTGGCCAGCTCACCTGGACCACCGCGATCCTCACCCTGGCCTATTCCCTGGCGGGGCTCGGCATCGCCGTGGTGAACGACTTCAAGAGCGTGGAGGGCGATCGGGCCCTGGGCCTGCAGAGCCTGCCGGTGGTGTTCGGCATCGAGAAGGCCAGCTGGATCAGCGCCGGCATGATCGATGTGTTTCAACTGGCCATGGTGGCCGTGCTGATCGCGATCGGCCAGCACTTCGCCGCGGTGCTGCTGGTGCTGCTGATCATTCCCCAGATCACCTTCCAGGACATCTGGCTGCTGCGCGATCCGGTGGCCTTCGACGTGAAATACCAGGCCAGCGCCCAGCCGTTCCTGGTGCTGGGGATGCTGGTGACGGCCCTGGCGATCGGCCACAGCGTGCTGGTTGCCTGAGGTGGGCCGCCCCGGCACCAAGGCCGCTCCCAAGGCCCCAAGCCAACTGCGGCGCACCAATCTGGTGGGGGTGGGGGTGCTGGCGGCCCTGCTCGGGGGCGGCGTGGCCTGCGGTCAGGCGGCCCTGGTGGCGGGCTTTGACAGCCTGCTGCCGGACGCCCGCGGCATCAACCACTTCAACCGCCCCGGCACCCTGACGATCCTCTCGGCCGATGGCCAGGTGGTGCACAAGATCGGGCCGGTGACCCGCGAAAAGCTCACCCCCGAAACCCTGCCGGCCCTGGTGGAGGAGGCCTTCATCGCCGCCGAAGACCGGCGTTTTTACCAGCACGATGGCATCGACCCGGTGGGCATTGGCCGGGCCCTGGTGCGCAACATCACCCAGCGGTCGGTGGAGGAAGGGGCCAGCACGATCACCCAGCAGCTGGCCCGCACGGTGTTCCTCAGCCAGGACCGCACCCTGGTGCGCAAGGTGAAGGAGGCGGCCCTGGCCGGCAAGCTCGAGCGCCAGCTGAGCAAGCGCCAGATCCTCACCGAATACCTCAATGTGGTGTATCTGGGCTCGAGTGCCTATGGCGTGGCCGATGCGGCCTGGGTGTACTTCTCGAAATCCCCCGACCAGCTCAACCTCGCCGAAGCGGCCCTGATCGCCGGGCTGCCTCCGGCCCCCTCGGTGTATTCACCGCTGGTGAACCCCGACCTGGCCCTGGAGCGCCGGGCCGTGGTGCTGCGCCGCATGCAGGAGGCGGGCTTCATCAGTGAGGCGGAGCAGCTGCAGGCCCAGGCTTCTCCCCTGCAGTTGAAGCCTGCGGAGCCCAAATACTGGGATAGCCAGGCCCCCTGGTTCAGCAGCTGGGTGCAGCAGGAACTACCGAGCGTGCTCACCAAGGAGCAGCTGGAGGTAGGCGGCCTGACGGTGCGCAGCAGCGTGAATCTGGCCTGGCAGGGCCAGGCCCAGAAGGCGATCGACACCTATGCCACCGGCGGCATGGAAGGGGCCCTGGTGGCGATGGAACCGGGCACCGGCCTGGTGCGGGCGATGGTGGGCGGCACCGACTTCAAGACCAGCCAGTTCAACCGGGCAGCCCAGGCCCTGCGCTCCCCCGGCTCCACCTTCAAGCTGTTCGTGTATTTGACGGCGCTGAAGGAGGGGATGCTGCCGGAGCGGGTGTTCCGCGATTCGGCCCGCTGCTTCGCCGGCTACTGCCCGAAAAACTTCGGCAACCGCTACATGGGCGCGGTGTCGATGGTGGTGGCCCTGCAGAACTCGCTCAACACCGTGGCGGTGGCACTGCTGCAGGAGCTGGGCTTCGAGAAGGTGATCGACACGGCCAAGAGCCTGGGCATCACGCGGGAGATGGGGCGGTTCTACCCGATGGCCCTGGGGGCCTATGAGCAGACCGTGGTGGACATGACCGCGGCCTATGCGGCCATTAACAACGGCGGCATCTATGTGAAGCCCACACCGTTCGAGGAGATCCTTGGCCCCGATGGTGAGCTGCTCTGGAGCCGTCGGGTGGATGGCGATGCTGGCCGGCGCGCCGTGAGCAGCGACATCGCCGCCATGATGCTGTGGATGCTGCAGCGGGCGGTGCAGTCGGGCACCGGCGGTGGGGCGGCCCTGCCCGATCGGCCCGTGGCGGGCAAAACCGGCACGTCTGAGGGGGGCCGGGATCTGTGGTTCATCGGCTCCATCCCCCAGCTCACCACCGGGGTGTGGCTGGGCTACGACAGCAGCCGCGAAACCAAGAACACCAGTGTGGTGGCCACCTACGCCTGGCGGGCCTTCATGGCGCCGATCAGCAAGGACCTGCCGGTGCGCCAGTTCCCGCCGAGGCCCCTGCTGCAGGACAGCTACAAGCCGGGCCGCAAGAGCCCATTCCGCCGCAACGACGGCCCGCCCCCCAACACCCCCCCGCGGGACGCCGCGCCCCAGCCTTGGGATCTCGATCCCACCCCCAGCGTTGAGGAGCGCCCCGCCGACGGCAGCGGCGCCCCCGCCGCTCCGGCCCCCAGCCCCGCCGCTCCCCAGGCCGCTGCGCCCAGCGAACCGGCGCCGGCCCCCGGCCCGGCTACGCCCCCCCCGCTGGACGCGCCGCCGCCGCCGGTGGTGGCGCCACCACTGCCTTAAAGCAGCAGCCCTAGCCGGGAGCTCCCGCCGGCGCCTGCAACCGGGCCGCGAAGAAGCCATCCCCCCCGGCAGGCCCCGGCCAGCGCTGCCACTGCTGGTGCCGCACCCAGCCGGGATGGTCGGCGAGGAAGGCCTCGATCAGCTCGCCATTTTCTGCCGGATGCACGGTGCAGGTGGCATACACCAGCTGGCCGGCCGGCTTGAGCAGGGGCAGCAGGGCCTCCAGCAACTGGCGTTGCAGCGCCACCAGCTCACCGATCGCCTCAGGGGACAGCCGCCAGCGGGCATCGGCGTGCCGGGCCAGGGTGCCGAGGCCCGAGCAGGGTGCATCCAACAGGATGCGGTCGAACCAGCCGCGCCACTCCGGCTTCTGGGCCAGCAGTTCCGCCGCATCGGCGGCCAGGGTGTGGATGCTGTGCAGGCCGAGGCGGGCGGCGTTAACGCCCACCCGCCGCAACCGGCCCTCGGAACGATCCACGGCCCACACCTCGCCCTGGTCGCCCATCAGTTCGGCTAGGTGGGTGCTCTTGCCGCCGGGGGCGGCGCAGGCATCGAGGATCCGCTCGCCGGGCTGGGGATCAAGCAGCACGCCCACCGCCTGGGCAGCACGGTCTTGCACGCACCAGTGGCCCTCGGCATAGCCCGGCAGGGCGCGCAACTCACCGCTGCGGCCCAGGAGCGTGAGCCCGCCGGGCAGCTCCGGCAGGGGGGCCGCCTCGATGCCGGCGATGGTGAAGGCCTCCAAAGCACCAGCAGGCGTGGTGCGCAGGGGATTGACGCGCAGGTCGAGGGCGGGGGGCTGGTTGCAGGCCCGGCCGAAGGCTTCCGGATCAGGCCAGGTCAGCACCAGCTCCGCCAACCAGGGGGGCAGGGAATGGCGCAGACCCAAGGCGGCGGCGGGATCGTCGGCGAGGGGGCCCAATCCGTCCCAGGGCTCAGGCCCGGCCCCCGCGCGCCGGCGCCCGCAGGCCCGCAGCAGGCCATTGGCCACCGGCGCAAGCCGGCCCAGCCCCCCCCGCTTGGCCAGCTCAACGGTGGTGCTCACCGCCGCCGAGGCGGGCACCCGGCTGCTGAACAGCAGCTGGTAGAGCCCCAGGTGCAGCAGCCAGCGCAATTTGGGCGGCTGTCGGGCGGCGGGCACCTTGCCGAGGGCATCGAGCCAGGCATCCAGCAGGCGCCGCTGGCGGATGGCGCCGTAGGCCAGCTCGGTGGCCAGGGCGCGGTCGGCACCGTCGAGGGGATGGCGCTGCAGCTCCCGCTCCAGGGCCACGTCGGCATAGGCACCGCCGCCCACCGCCAGCAACACCTGCCAGGCCAGCTGGCGCGGCGCCAAACCAATGGCGCTCGACTCAGGGGTGGCGGCTGGCTGGGGCATGGCTCCACACCTAGCGCGGCTGCCAGCGGTGGCGGGCCAGGGGCAAGCGGCCGGCAGCGTCCACCGGGATGCCCTCGGCCAGCAACAGCTCCCGTTGGATCCAGTCGCTGCCTTCGCGGCTGGGCGTGAAGCTGATCTGGCCGCGGGCATTCACCACCCGGTGCCAGGGAATCGGCGAGGGCAGGGGCAGGCGGCGCAGGGCCCAACCCACCTGGCGCGCCGCACCCCAAACACCAATCAGCTCGGCGATCTGGCCGTAGGTGGCGAGCTGGCCCGGGGGGATCTGGGCCACGGCATCCCATACCCTCTGATCAAAGGAGTGCTGCCGCCCATGCCCCTGCTGCCCCGCCGCTTCGAGCGGCTCAAGGCCGTGCTCGATCGCCGCATGGGCGATCTCACCGTGGTGCTGGAGCACGTCGACAAACCCCACAACCTCTCGGCGATCCTGCGCAGCTGCGACGCCGTGGGGGTGCTGGAGGCCCATGTGGTGAGCCTGGCAGGCCGAACGCCCACCTTCAACTGCACGGCGAAGGGCAGCGAGAAGTGGGTGCCCCTGCACCGCCACAGCGACGGCGACAGCGTGGCGCTGCTCACCCAGCTGAAGGCCCAGGGCTTCCGGCTCTATGGCACCGACCTCTCGGTGGAGGCGGTGGACTACCGCCAGTGCGACTTCACCGGCCCCAGTGCGCTGGTGCTGGGGGCCGAGAAGTGGGGGCTGAGCGCGGCGGCGGCGGCGCTGGTGGACCAGCCGATCGTGATCCCGATGCAGGGCATGGTGCAGTCGCTGAACGTGAGCGTGGCCTGCGCCACCTTGCTGTTTGAAGCGCTGCGCCAGCGGCAGGCGGCCGGGGTGCTGCCGAGCCACGGCGAGGGGGTGCCAGCCGGGCGCTACGGGCCGTTGCTGTTTGAGTGGGCCTACCCGGAGGTGGCGGCCTGGTGCCGCAAGGAGGGGCGCCCCTACCCGGCCCTGGATGCGGAAGGCGCCATCAGCGAAACCCTGCCCCGCACGGTCAAGCTGCGCTACTGAAACCGGCGGGCACTGGGCAGCCACAGGGCCAGGCCGAGGGCAGCCAGCTCGAGGGGAATCTGGCGGCCGCCCAGCAACACCACGGCCAGGGCCACCGCAGCGATCAGCTTCTGGAACAGACTCCAGACGTCGTCGGCATTGGCGCTGCCGCTGCACCACAGGGCGGCCGCGACGGCCAGCAGGAGCAGATCCAACCACCAAGGCATGGGTTCGACCTACGGCTGGATCAATTCTGGCGCGGCCTCAGGATCCTGTGCGCTGACCGGCGCCCCCACTGAGCCAGCTCTCAAGCCCTTCCCCCAGGAACGACAGGCCGAGCACCAGCACAAACAGGGCCAGCCCGGGATAGAGGGCCGTCCACCAGATGCCGGTGGGCACGGCGGTGAGGGCCTGCTGCAGGTCGCCGCCCCACTCCGGGATGGTTTCGGGCAGGCCCAGGCCCAGGAAACCCAGACCCCCCAGCACCAGCACCGCATCGGCGGCGTTGAGGGTGAGCAGCACCGGCACCGAGGTGATCACGTTGCGCAGCAGGTAGCGGCGCAGGATCCAGATCGGGCCAGCACCCAGCGAGCGGGCCGCCTCCACAAACAACTCCGCCTTCACCTGGGCCGTTTGGTTGCGCACCACCCGGAAGTACTGGGGGATGTACACCACACACAGGGCGGCGGCGGCGTTGGGCAGGCCGCGGCCCAGCAGGAAGGCCAGCACCACCGAGAGCAGCAGCACGGGCAGGGTGTAGAGGGTATCCATGAGCAGCACCAGCACCCGATCCACCCAGCCGCCCAGGTAGCCGCTCACCATGCCCAGGGGCACCCCGATCACCAGGGCAATCACCAGGGCCAGCAGCACCACCTGCAGGGCCACGCCGCTGCCGGCGAGGGTGCGCACGCACACATCACGGCCCAGGCGATCGGTGCCGCACCAGTGCTCAAGAGACGGGGCGGCGTAGATCGGGTTTTGGAGGCCGGCATTGGGATCGGCCAACCAACCGGCGTGCACCAGCAGGGGTGTGAGCAGGGCCACCAGGGCGTAGGTCACCACGATCACCAGACCCCAGCGGGCCATGCGACCCGAGAGGCTGGTGGCACGGCGAAGGGCGAAGCCTGCAAACACAGGGCCGGCGACAGCAATGGGCACCAGTTGAGCAGAGACGGGGCTCCAGCGCCATGGCGAGCAGAGCTAACTTTGATGCTTGATGTCAAACATCAGATGCGCACCACCCTGCGGCTGGATGACGACGTGCTCTCGGCAGCGCGCGTTCTGGCTCGGGAACGGCGCCAGCCCATCGGCAGCGTGATCAGCCAATTGCTGCGCCGCGCCCTAACCAGCCCAAACCCAGCGGATCCAGCCAGCCCCTCTCAGCCCCACCGCAATGGCTTTCCGTTGCTGCCCCTGCAGCCCACTGGAGGCCCCGTGGATCTCGAGCTGGTGAACAGCCTGCGGGAGGACGGGAATTGATCCCGGTCGCCCTTCTCGACGCCAACGTGCTGATTGCCTTAATCGACCCCAGGCATGTGCATCACGAGAGCTGCCACCGTTGGTTTTCCAGCCGGGGAAAGGCACCTTGGGCCAGTTGCGCGGTGACCCAGAACGCGGTGCTGCACATCGTGGGACATCCGCGCTATCCCAATTGCCCGGGATCCCCGGCGGTGGTGAGCCAGATCCTGCTGGAGCTGGTCTCCCATCCCCAGCATCAGTTCTGGGCAGAAGCCCCGAGCCTCCTGAGCCTTGACCATGTCAACCCCAGGGCCCTAGTGGAATCGGGCCAAATCACCGACACCTATCTCTTGGCTCTGGCGGTGCACCAGGGAGGGGTACTGGCCAGCCTCGACAAACGCCTCAGCACCCTTGCCGTGACAGGCGGCCAGGGCGCCCTTGAGCTGATTCCCACCGACGCCACCGCCCCCTAACCTCCGCGCATGTCTATCCACCGGCTGCTGATCGTCGACGACGACCCGGAACTGCGCCACTTCCTGCGCACCGAGCTGGAGATCGAGGGCTATGGCTGCAGCGAAGCGGCCACGGGCCAGCAGGCCCTGGCCCAGATCCGCGCTGAACGCTGGGACCTGCTGCTGCTCGACTGGACCCTGCCGGATTTCAGCGGTGTGGAGATCTGCCGCCGGCTGCGGGGCAGCGGCGACCACACGCCGGTGCTGATGCTCACCGCCCGCGACGACGTGCGCGAGCGGGTGGAGGCCCTCGATGCGGGCGCCGACGACTACCTCACCAAGCCCTTTTCGATCGAAGAACTGCTGGCCCGGGTGCGGGCCCGGCTGCGGCGGCGCAGCAATGGCACGGATGCGCAGGAGAGCCTGCGACTGGCGGATCTGGAACTCACGCTGGCCAGCCGGGAGGTAAGTCGCAGCGGCGAGCCGGTGCTGCTCTCCGGCCGGGAATTTGAGCTGCTGCTGCTGCTCCTGCGCGAGCCCAACCGGGTGCACAGCCGCGAAGCCATCCTCAGCGCCGTGTGGGGCGACCAGTGGGTGGGCGACGACAACGTGCTGGATGTGTACATCCGGGCGCTGCGGCGCAAGCTGGAGCGCGAGGGCCAGCCCACCTTGATCCAGACGGTGCGCGGCGTGGGCTTCATGTTGAAGGAGGGACCCCCAAAGACCTGACCACCGGGAGATACAGCTGGAAATCAGCGCCGCCGCCGGGGGCATCGGCCGCCATCACGGAGCCACCCATCCCCTCCATCAGCAGGCGCACCACGGCCAAGCCGATGCCGCTGCCCCGGCTGTTGGCGTTGATGGCGGCGCTGCCGCGGGCGAAGCGCTCAAAGATCGTCTCCCGTTCACTGGGAGCCACCCCCGGGCCCTGATCCCGCACATGCAGCACCAGGGCATCGCCGAGCTGATCAGCCGCCAGGCTCACCGGCAGGGGCGTGGGGCTGTAGTGGAGGGCGTTCTCAATCAGGGCCGCCAGACACTGCTGCAGCCGTTCCGGATCACCCAGGCCCACCGGCAGCTCTGATGCTGGGGGCTCCAACTGCAAGCGCCAGCCGCTGCTCGGGGCCAACCGCTCATAGGCCTGCACCAGGACCTCGTCGGCCAAGATCGGCCGCCGGCGCAGCACCAACCGGCCGGAATCCTGGCGAGCCAGATCCAGCAGATCGCTCACCAGGTTGCCCATGCGCTGGGACTCCTGCTCAATCAGCCGCAGGGAGGGGGCCACCACCTCCAGGTTGGGCTGCCGCAACAGCCGCTGGGCATGGCCCGAGATGAGGGTGATCGGTGTGCGCAACTCATGGGCCACCCCATCCACAAAGGAGCGCTGCCTCTCCCAGGAGGTGGACAGGCGATCCTGCAGATCGTTGAAGGCCGCGGCGATCGGCTGGAGCTCTTCCGGTTGGTCGGCCACGGGAATCTGGTCGCCGGGCACCGGCGGGGCCTGGGTGGAATCGAGCAGAGCCGTGAACTCCTGCAGGGGCTGCACTAGGCCCCGCTGCAGCACCAACCGCAGCAAGCCACTGGTAAAGAGGCTCGACACCCCCGCCGCCACCGCCAGCAGCCAGAACGCCAAACGCTCCTGCTGCAGCGAGGCGGAAACGTTCTGCTCCACCATCAGGGTGAAGGTGGAGCCATCCTCAAGCTGGAGGGGCTGGGTGCTGGTGAGCCAGCCCTCGCCATCGCCCTGCTGCAACTCGGGAGGGTTGGCCCTAGAGGAAGCCCCGCGCAGCACCCGCAGCCGCAGGCTGGGCAACAGGGCCTGACGCAGCAATGGCTCCAGCTGATCGCCGCTGGTGGCCCGACTCTGCAGCTCGCCCACCAACTCCCCCACGAGCTGCTCATGGGCCAGGCGCCGCTGCAGGCCGGCCACACCCTGGTTGAGCAGGAGCAGCAAGCTGTAGCCCGCCAGTACCGCCAACAACGAGGTGGACTGCAGCCAGAGCCGCAAGGGCGAGATGCGCATCGAGGGCGGCCTGCACCAGAGAGAGCGATGCCGGCATTTTCAGCCAATTTTCAGAAAACGCTCAGGTTGCCACCCTGTTCCATCGCAGCCCGATCCCTCAAACTTAGGGAAGTTCATTTATCCGGGCTGTCCAGGCCCTCACTCCATGGCCTCAAGCCTGAGCTCCAACCACCTGCTGATTTCCACCCTGGCCAAGCGCCAACGCTCCAAGAACCCCCTGCAGGCCGGCTTCACGTTGATTGAGCTGCTGGTCGTTATTATCATCATCGGCATTTTGGCCGCCATTGCCCTGCCGGCATACCTAAATCAAGCCGACAAGGCCAAGGCCAACTCTGCAAAGTCCTTGGTTTCTGCGGCAGCAAAAGAGTGCCAAGCCTACCTCGTAGATCCCGTCGGGCCTTGGAATCAAACCACCGGTGGCGGTGGCAATTCTATTATACTTACACCTGATTCCGAAAGCGACCAAGCAAGTGACTGCGATCCAGCCGCAAACCCCGTTGGCGAATGGGAAGCCGAAGTTGACGGCAAAGGCTGGACATACAGGACTAGCATTTCTTCCGATGGCACTGTGACTAAATCATGCACCGCTGACTTTGGTTGCACAACTGGAACTTGGTAATCAATACGATTACTTAATCCAATAAAGACTCAAACCCGGCCTTCAAGGCCGGGTTTTTCTTTGCATATACCCAAGTCGATTCAACTCGAATAAATTCAGAGCCCTCAGTCGCCTTCCCCCTCTTCGAAGGTGAACCAGCGACCTGGAAATGAATGGCAAACATTGCATGGAGCGGCAATGCAATCCTGCAGCAAAATCGAATCCACCCGAAGTCATTATCGACAACCACCACCTCCCAGCCGTTCGTGGTGGTGTCCAATCAGATTGAGCAGCACGCCGTCGGGGATGCCGCTCTTGCCAATGTGGTGCAGCCCCAAAACGACCAATTTGTTCCAGGGCGAGAACACCGAGACTGAACAACTCGATCAACGCTTCGAGGGCAGCAACCCACCACAGCTCTCAATGGTCATTCAGCTAAGGCAAGCGCCACCGGCAACTGGGTGTGCAAACTGCCCCCATCGCCCCACACCTGCTGCAGCTCCAGCTGCAGCAGCCCAGTAGGCCCATCGGGCTGGGCCCGAAATCCCTCGCTTGGCGCCAGCGCATCGATCACCACACGGTTTTGGGCCGCGCCGCGACCCAACTCGCCATGGAGGCCGTAGGCCGGGCCGCAGCGCATCAGCACCCGGCCACGCCAGATCGGCTCGGCGGGCTTGCCCAGCGAGTAGGTGATCGGCACGGCGTCTGGATTGCCCGCAGCGGGGGCCAAATGCAGCACCACCGTGCGGCCGGCAAGGTTGCAGGCGGGGCGCACCACCAGCGGATCGGCCAGCCCGCCTGCTTGGAGCAGATCACCCCGCACCAACTCCAGGGTGCGCTGGGCCACAGCGCGCTCCCGCAACAGCCGGCCAAAGCGCTGGCTGTTGGCACCTTCCGCCACCAGCGCATGCAGCAGCACCCCACTCAGGCCGCAGCCGATCGCCAGGGCCAGCAGCAGCTCCACCAGGGAAAAGCCCCTACTCCCCTGAGCCGCTCGCAAAGGAAGGCAAATCACAACGTCTCCTCCGCCCGGCAGGCGCTGCTCCTGGGGTCGTCGCCCAGCGGGCCGGTGTAACGGCCCAGCCGCACCACCCCCAGCGGCAGCGACATCACCAGGCAGCGGCGCAACTCCGTACCCGCAGCACTCACCACCACGGTGCCGCCGTCGAGCACCAGCCCGTTGCTGCTGAAACGCAGGGCAGCAGGCAGGTTGTGCTGCAGCGCCACCCCAGCGGCCTCTCCCGCACCATCCCCATCGGCCAGCACCCCGCCGCAGCCCGGCAAGCTGCCGCCGCTGGGCTCACGCCAACCCGCGGGGCCCAACTCCAGCGCACAGGGTTGCCCCAGGCTCTGGGCCTGCTGGCGCGCCTGCTCCAGGCCCCAGCCCAGCCGCCGCGTGGCCGTCTCCACCCGCATGCGGGCCAGGCTGCGCTGACCACCATCGAGGGCGAGCGCAGCCAACAGGCCGAGCACCGCCACCGCCACCAGCAGCTCGGGCAGGCTGAAGCCCGCCCCGGCCTGGCGTGGCTCAGAGCGCCCCATGGTCTGGCTCCGCTGAGGTGGTGTCCGGTGCGATCGATTCCGCCGGCTGGGACTCCCCGCACAGCCCATAGGCCGCCGGGCTGAACCAGCGCTGCCGCTGCGCGCCCTCGCCACCGGCCACCTGCAGCCGCACCAGGGCCCCGGGCTCGGCCCGCACCTGCAGCTCCACCCCCGGCAGAGCGGGCTGGGCCTGCAAGTGGGCCGCCAGCCAGGTGCTGGCCGCTGTGCAATCGGCTGCGATCGGCGCACCGGCCAAGGCCACCAGCTGGCTCTGGCTGCTGAGCAGGGCGGCATCGAGCTGGGCCAGCTGCTGCTGACGCCCCTCCGCCTGGCGCGTCCAACTGGTGCTACCGGCCCAGAGCTGCAGCGAGCAACTCGACGAGCTCACCAGCATCGCCGAGGCCACCAGCGCTTCCACCAGGTTCATGGCGCCACCCCCTGGGCCGCGCGGCCGCGCAGCCCCAGCTCCCGCAGCGCCAGCAGCCGCACCCCACCGGCGGCAGGGGCCACCGGCCGAGCCAACTCCAACGCGAAGGCGGCCCGCAACGGGCGCGGCTGCTCGGCCGTGGGCACCAGCTCGAGCGTGGCCACGGCCTGGCTGCGCTGCAGCCCGTCCAGCCCCGCGGGCTCCGGCCAGCGGGGGCCCTCCCAGGCCACGAGGCGATAGGCCACCGACCCCACCTGGCCCGTCTGCCCCTCCAGCTCCCCGCCGGCGAGCTGGCCCGCCGCACCAGCCACCCAGTGCTGGGCCGCCGACATCAGGGCATCTTCCGCCTGGCGCAGGCGCTGGCCTCCCTGCACCTGACCGCGCGCCTGCAGGGCGGCGGCCTGCAGCGACAGGCTGCTCAGCACCAACACCAGCGACGTACTGGCCGCCAACGGCAACAGAAAGCCGCCATCGGCGGCGGGGCGATGGACGCGACGGGGCATACCCCCTCCTGCAACGGAACCCGCTCAGCATTCCCACAGGGGCCAAATCCTGAGAACGCCGCTAATTTGTGGCCACGCGCGAGCTGCGATGCGCCCGCCAATGCGCCCCCTGTTGCCCGCCGTGCCCAAACCGCTCCAATCCTGGTGGAAGCAGGAGCGTCAGGATGCCCCTCGCTCCGCGCGGCAGCGCCGGATGCTGCTGCTGCTGGTGGTGCTCACCGGCCTGCTGATCGCCCTGCTGGCCCGGCACCTCGGCAAGGAGCTCCTGCTGCTCGCCCTCCTGCTGGCCGGGCTGCTGGTGAGCCGCATCATCCTGATGCTCGACCGGCGCCGTCAGCTGCTGGTGCAGGCCCGCCAGGAACGACGAACCGCCGGCCGGATCCGCCAGACCAGCCGCGACCTCGACGCCATGCTGCAGCAGCTGGGCATGCAGCCCGACAGCTTTGAGCGGGGGGAGATCAAATTCAAGATGAGCCAGCTCACCAGCCGCATGGAGTGGCTGCTGCAATCGGCCCGCTCGCTGGCCCTGCTGGATGCCCTCACCCAACTGCCCAACCGGCGCCATTTCATCGAGCAGGTGCAGATTGAGCTGGCCCGCGCCAAGCGGGGCCGCAAGCGCTTCGCCGTGCTGTTCATCGACGTCGACAAGTTCAAGGCGATCAACGACACCTACGGCCATGCCACGGGCGACCGGGCCCTGATGGCCGTGTCGCAACGGCTCAAAACCACGATTCGCGCCGGGGATTTCCTCTCCCGGCTGGGCGGCGATGAGTTTGCGGTGTTGATGGATCTCTCGGCGATCCAGAACCCCTCCGAACAAACCCTCAAGGCCCATGCCCACCTGTTCGCCTGCCGGATCATGGCGATGTTTGAGGAGCTGGCCGACCTGGGCAGCGTCAGCATCGACATCTCCATCAGCATCGGCGTGAGCGTGGTGGATCCCGACAGCAGCGATCCGGAGGCGATCCTGCGCCAGTCGGATGTGGCCATGGACCTGGCCAAGCACCAGCAACATGCCCGGGTCGCGGTGTTCGACGTGGCCACCACCAAGGGCAGCTATGACGACTACCAGCTCTACGCCGACCTCAGGGACGCCGTGCGCTCCGGTGGCCTGAGCATGGCGTTCCAACCGGTGGTGGATGGGGAGCAGGGGCTGCGCGGCGTGGAGGCCCTGGCCCGCTGGCACCACCCCAGCCGGGGCTTCATTGCCCCGGATGTGTTCATCACCATGGCCGAGCGCTATCGGATGATGCGCGAACTCGGCGATTACCTCTTCCAGGCCAGCCTCGACGGCTTTCTGGAGTTGCGCCAGGCACTATCCAACCCGGCGCTGCGCCTCTCCACCAACATCAGCCCCTCCCAGCTGGGCGACCCCCAGCTGCAGGTCCGGCTGCTGGGCATGCTCGAGCGCTCGGGCGTGGATCCGGCCCTGGTGACACTAGAAATCACCGAGGTGTCGATCCTGGAGCGCACCACCACCAGCGAAGCCAACCTGCAGGCCCTGCGCCAGGCCGGCATCGAGCTCTCCCTCGATGATTTCGGCACGGGCTACTCCTCCCTCAACCTGATCAACACCCTGCAGCCCAACGAGATCAAGATCGATCGCTCCTTCGTGCTGGCGCTGCACGACGACCCCTACGCCCGCCAGATCGTGGAGGTGATCGCCGGCATGTCCACCCAGATGGCCCTGCACCTGGTGGCCGAGGGGGTGGAAGACGAGGCCACCTTCCGGGTACTGCGGGAGCTGGGCATCCAGTATTTCCAGGGCTATTGGTTCAGCAAGCCCCTACCCGTCGCCGACCTGGCCGCCCGCTACGGGGCAGCGCCGAAGCCAACCAGCCCCTAGGCTGAACCTGACCAGTTGACCTGTTGACCATGCGCTCCGTTGGCCTGGCGGAAGCGAAAGCCCAGCTTTCCGCGCTCCTGGACGCGGTGGAAATGGGTGATGAGGTGGTCATCACCCGGCGCGGGCAACCGGTGGCACGGCTGGTGCGCGAAGCGCTGCCCCTCGCAGCGGAGCCAGCATCGTCCTGGGTCGAGCGGCTCAGACGCTTCCATCACAACCAGGCCCCCTCAACCTCGAGCGCGGTGGCACTGGTGCGCGAACTGCGGGACGAGGAATGAGCGTGCCAGCGGTGGCCCATGCCTATGTGGACAGCTGCATCCTTCTCTCCCTGTTTCTTGGAGACAGCGGCTATCCAGCCGCTGAACAGTGGCTGCTCAACCAAGGCAAGACGCCACTGTGGATCAGCCACTGGATGCTGCTCGAATTTGCCGGCGTGGTAGCCCTGTGCGTACGACGCGGTGACCTCACGGCAGAGCGTGCCGCAACGATTCACTCAGAATTTGAGTGTTTCCGGCAGGAACGGCTGCAATTGCTGGAACCACGGGGCATCGACTTCCTGCAAGCTCGGCAGTGGCTGCAGCAGGGCCAAAGCCAGGCAAGGCTGCGAAGCGGCGACGCGTTGCACCTGGCTATCGCCAAGCGTGAAGGTTTGACCCTGACGACAGCCGACAAGGCGCTGATCGACGCTGCAGAGGTCCTGGGCCTGCCCCACAAATGGGTGGCCTGATTCCTGGCCTCTCCTGTAATCCGTACAGCCTGTACAGCCTGTACAGCCTGTACAGCGTTCAAGAGAGCACCTGTTTCCCCCTTCAATCACGAGAAGAAACGAGGACGCCCTACTGATTCAGCTTGAGCACGGCCATGAAGGCCTCCTGGGGTACGTCCACCTTGCCCATCGCCTTCATGCGCTTTTTGCCCTTGGCCTGCTTCTGCAGCAGTTTTTTCTTGCGGGAGATGTCACCGCCGTAGCACTTGGCGAGCACGTCCTTGCGCATGGCGCTGATGCTCTCAGAGGCGATCACCCGGCTGCCGATCGACGCCTGGATCGGGATCTTGAACTGCTGGCGCGGAATCAGTTCCTTGAGTTTCTCCACCAGCCCCTTGCCCACGTTGTAAGCCTTGTCGCGGTGCACGATCGTGGTGAGCGGATCGGCCTTCTCGCCATTGATCAGCACATCAAGGCGCACCAGCTCATTTTTGCGGTAGCCGATCAGGCTGTATTCCATCGAGGCGTAGCCCTTGGTGCGCGATTTCATCTGGTCGAAGAAGTCGGTCACCACTTCGGCCAGGGGCAGCTCGTAGTGGAGGGTCACCCGGTCGGTGGTGATGTATTTCATGTCGATGAATTCACCGCGCCGGTCTTGGCACAGCTCCATCAAGGTGCCGTTGTAGGAGTTGGGCGTGTAGATCTCGAGCTTCACGTAGGGCTCTTCGATCGATTCGCGCTTCTGCGGATCGGGAAGGGTGGCGGGGTTGTCCACCATCAGGGTGCTGCCATCGAGCATGTTCACCTGATAGATCACCGAGGGGGCGGTGACGATCAGATCGAGGTTGTATTCCCGCTCAAGCCGCTCCTGCACGATCTCCATGTGCAGCAGGCCCAGGAAGCCGCAGCGAAAGCCGAAGCCCATGGCGCTGCTGGTTTCGGGCTCGTATTTGAGCGCCGCATCGGAGAGCTGCAGCTTGTCGAGGGCCTCGCGCAGGTCGGGGTATTGGTCAGCGTCGGTGGGGAACAGGCCGCAGAACACCATCGGCTTGGCCTCGGTGTAGCCGGGCAGGGGCTCGGCGGCGGGATTGGCCACCAGGGTGATCGTGTCGCCCACGCGGGCATCGGCCACGGCCTTGATTGAGGCGGCCAGGTAGCCCACTTCGCCGGCATGGAGCGAGTCCACCTGGCGCTGATCGGGGGCCATCACCCCCACCTCATCGAGCTCGTAGGTTTTCTTGCTGGCCATCAGCAGCACCTTGTCGCGCTTGCTGATCGAGCCGGAGATCACCCGGAAGTACACGATCACGCCCCGGTAGGGGTCGTAGTAGGAGTCGAAGATCAGGGCCCGCAGGGGCTCGGTGAGCTTGTCGGGCGGGGGGGGTACCCGATCCACCACGGCCTGGAGGATCTCGGGCACCCCCAGGCCGGTTTTGGCGGAGCAGTGGATGGCATGGGAGCAATCGAGGCCGATGATCGCTTCAATCTCTTCGGCGATGCGATCGGGATCGGCTCCAGGGAGGTCGATCTTGTTGAGAACGGGAATGATCTCGAGATCGTTTTCCAGGGCCAGGTACACGTTGGCCAGGGTTTGGGCTTCCACGCCCTGGGAGGCATCCACCACCAGCAGGGCCCCTTCGCAGGCCTGCAGGGAGCGACTCACTTCATAGGAGAAGTCCACATGGCCGGGGGTGTCGATCAGGTTGAGGATGTAGGTCTCCCCGTCGGCCGCGGTGTACTCCATGCGGGCGGCCTGAAGCTTGATGGTGATGCCGCGCTCACGCTCGAGCTCCATGTTGTCGAGGAACTGCTCCTGCATGTCCCGGGCGGCTACGGTGCCGGTGTCTTGCAGGAGACGGTCGGCCAGGGTGGATTTCCCGTGGTCGATGTGGGCGATGATGCAGAAATTGCGGATCCGCTGAACGGGAACGTCGGTCATCGCGCCGGCGGAGGCTGCATGGGGGCTGGGGCCAGCCTAGGAGACGGGGCCCGCCCGAGCAGGGCCAATCCCCCTGCCGACCCACCGCCTTGGCTCGGTTCCCCACTGGGCCATAGAGTTGCTGGCAAGAGTTGTTCAAACCAGCTATATCCATGGCGCCTGGATACCTCCCAACCCAAGGCAGCAACGAGCAGGAGCGCCGCCGGGTGGGCCGGGAGGAAGGGCTCAACCTGTTATTTGCCGCCGCCCAGGATGTGGCGCGGGAGGAGGGCAAGCTGGCCGACGGCATCTACGCGTCGCTCGAGCAGTCGCGAATCAGCCCCACCAGCTTCACCCTGATCAGCGCTGAGGGGCAAACCATCGCCCGGGTGTCCCTGGCCAAGGCCCGGGAAGTGATCGCCCTGCGGCGGGAGATTGCCCGGGAGGTGACCCGCAAGGCCAAGCTGGAGATCACGCCCTACGCCAACGACCAATCCAACAAGCGCAATTTCCGCAACCTGCCGGAGGAAACCCGGGCCCTGGCCTGGGCAATCACCACGGGGCGCCGCTTCCCGGCCAAGGGCTACAGCCGCCGGGATATTCAAATCGCCGTGCTGCTGCTGTTTCCGCTGATCGTGCCAGGAGCATGGCTGCTGATTCGCATTGCCCAGAAGCGCAAGCGCTACGACAAAGACCTCAAAGACTTGGTGCTGCGCTGGAAGAGCAACGGGCGGCAAGACCCGGCTCCCAACCTGTTTGCCCACTTCCACCTCGACTGAACCGCCCCGGGTAGACTGGCTTCAAAGCAAGTTGGCCCCGATGAGCAGCGACACCACCGCCCCTGAAGCCATTGGCCATGACCCCCGGGCGCTGACGCTCGAAAACGTGGAGCGCACCCTCGATGAACTCCGGCCCTACCTGATGGCTGATGGAGGCAACGTGGAAGTGGTAGAAATCGATGGACCGATCGTGAAGGTGCGCCTCCAGGGAGCCTGCGGCAGCTGCCCCAGCAGCACCATGACCCTCAAGATGGGCATTGAACGGAAGTTGCGTGAGGCAATTCCCGAGGTGAGCGAGGTGGTGCAAGTTCTTTAGATATTGAGCGCTACGGAGGCGGAGGCGGATCCTGAACGTAAAAAGACTTTGCCCTAGCAACAGCACAACCAATCGCGAATTTTGATGCAGAGGTCGATGATTGCTTGATTTGATAAACAAACTGCCTAAGCCCATCTGTTATTTCATTATTGCAAGATGCATTTGCCGCAAATACTGGCTCTAACAAAGTGTCCCTAGAAAGCATCGCATCCACATAAACAGGCCCAGCGGGAGGGAATCCGTGGTCTAGAGTTCCATTAACATTTGTCCTGGGTCCACAACGCCTCAGATTATCTCCATCTTGATAATAATGTATGTAGGAAGTATTTAATGGGTTAAGAACGTCACCTTCGGGCCAGGGAACATATAGGGTAATGATAGATTTAATCCCGCTTGCAATACCACACTCTGGCATATTTTGCGCAACTTTTATTTCTCTTGCCTCACTCGATTCAACCTGCAAGAGATAGCCAAGCCTGCCAGCCTCTTCACGCAACCTCTGCTGAACTTCAGAACGCACAGAAGTCTGAAGATGCTGCACCATCAGCGAAGTTATTGCAGGAATTACTAACCCACCAATCAACAATACAACAAGAAGCTCAGGCAAAGAGAAACCATAACTATAGTTCAGCTGGACGCGCCTCGACTCAAACTTGCGAAACAAAAGGCTGGCGAACACAATACAAGAAAGCTGCATCCTAATACCTCGAGAAGTCATTGCAGTCAACTGAAATAGAAGGGGCCGAATTATTTTTCCCAATTCTTACCACTCCGAGGATTTCATCTATTCTAATGCATCTAAGCGGCCCGCCCTCGGGGAATATTTTTATTAGCACCGGCGATTCTTGATCAGAAGAAAACACAGTACCTCGGGGAGTGAAAACAATATCGGGTTCATTTGAATTAGAACTTGCATTTAACACAGAAAATTGAAAGTCAAATTCGCTTACAGAAGCCGCTTCTAGCCTTAGATCAGAATCGGGAAGACATGGCGACGAAGCAATTGCATCGCGAGAACTTATTACCGTTTTTTCAGAGAAAATAACAGGACAGCCGCCCGATTCAGCATCAGGATCTACGCGTTTCATCGCTATGTTGCGCAAATTCTCAAGCCATCCAGTAATCTCAATAGCCGCAGAGTTAGCCCTCTCTCGCCTCAGAATAGAGAAGCTAATGCCAAGAATAATTGAAGAGAGTACTCCAATAATGGCTACCACTACCAAAAGCTCAGCCAGACTGAAAGCTCTAATATTAGACGCAATAAGGCGGACGGGAAGACCAACTCGCTTAGAATGCTTCATGGACACCACGCTGCAACAACAGGATATATATTATATGCCCTATTAATGCCATCAGCAGTATAAGTCACCAGAATTAGGTGATCACCAGAAGCGGCACTTGCTTTAGCGACAGTTCGACTGACATTTGTCGATAAAGGAACTTTTCTGAGCTCGTTAACCAATGAAGCCGTGAGATCAGGAGCAGATGTTACGCCACCACCACCTTTACAGGAATCGACAAAACTTTGCCGATTTGCAGGATTTTGTGGAAAGTAGTAGTCAGAAAAACCAAAGTTTGCAGCACATGAGTTGGGCTTTGGCCACGCACAAACACCCGAGCAGCAAGTATATTCTTCAGATATTTTTCGGAGCCTTGATATATCTGAATCGATTGCAGATTGATTTTTAGCCAAATTACCAGTTCGCAATGTGGAGCGAACCGTAATCCCAAATAATGAGGCAACTGCAGAGATAAGCAAGGCGAGCAACAGAACCGCAACCAACAACTCAATAAGAGTAAATCCGATCGGAGTTTTCAGGTTTTTTTTAGATTTTCTTGTGATAATGTATTTCATTTGATTCATGCAATAGGCATCCCTAGAAGCCAGAAGCTTGTGCATAACTTCTAGCCACATAGTCAATCAATGCTCCCACTTTCGGGGGGCAGCCGTCAGGCGATGCTTCACAAAACCCTGGATTTGTCTTAGGAACTTGCAAAGTAACGCTGCCATTCATATATAACGAGCTAACCCATATCCTCCCCGTGAAGGAAGAATTACCTATAAAGTCAACCGATCCGTACGGGGCAATGATGTCCATAGCCAAGCCATTATTACCCTGAAGCTCAAATGTACCTAAACCCGAACTAAACGCAAAGGCAGTTACTCTTTGGGAGTCGAATATGGTTGCGCTTGTATTGCAAGGACTTACACCTGGAGCACACTTAACATGACGCAAGAACGCTGTTCCCGTAGTCAAATCTATGTATTTAGTGGCTTCGGTTTTCGGCAACTTTGAAGCAGCTTTGGCTGCGTTATCATCAAAATAAAACTCAAATTGGCCATTCGATGAATCAATTAGAAGGCCGTTATTGCCAATCTTTGAGATTTGACTTAGGCGACAAGCGTATACTCCGGGAGACGAGGGAAGACAATTTGTCAATTCAACACAATCTGTACCATCTGATTTGCATTGAACAGGTTTGCCGTCTACTATGGTTATACGATTGCGGGTAGATGCGTCAACAACAGGCCAAGATTCGGCTCCGCCAACAGGAAATGGTGGTATTGTAAGAGGAAACTCAACTGGAACCAGACTGGTGCCAGTGTTGTTTGGATTACCGGCAACCCCACCTATTCTCATTCCATCACCACACGTGGGATTTGGTGTTGGATTAGTTACTTCCCCCCCAAGATTCAGCGTTCCTCCGTCCCAGCATATTGCTTGGCTAACTTGCTTAGGAGGTACGCTATCATTTAAAATTGTCAGCGTATTTTTGCTACTATCAACAATCCCATTGCTCATTCCAACTATGAGTCCATTTCCTGCGGATTCATCGGAAAAGCACTTTAGGCTATCATTTCCATAATTAGTAGCACCAATTAGATTTTGCCCAAAGGACCTGCGACAGCACTTGGGAACCACCTCAAATTCACGAGTGATGCGGGCTCGCGAAACTTCTTGACCGTTTCGCATTACTCTTCCAATCACAGAAATCCTAATTAAACTCTTTTGACTACCCGCCTCGAGCCCAGGAGTGATTGAAGCAAGCAAGGAACGATCTGTATTCCTATATTCAACAGCTGTTCCAGCGAAATCAAGCTGAAATTGCCTAGCTGTGTTTCCAGAAACTACGTTATGCCATATGGAGGGATTTTTATAATTAATTAACTTGTCAGAGATTTGAGTTCCCGCGCCTGAAACAACTCCACTAGAGTTTAATTTGGTGCAAGCGTTGATAAGATTAGGATTGCTTTTTAACCAAGCAACGCTATTTCCTGCAACCAAGGCCTTTCTGTTTGTTTCTCTGTTAAGCTCTTCGATTATCTGAATAACCCCCGATTCTGCAGCATCTCTTGCCTCGCGATTTCTAGCCTGTGAAACTGCACCGAAATAACCAGAAGATACCCTGGATGCTAATGCCACAGCACCAATTATAACAACCAAAAAAGCAAGTATTGCTAAAATAATCGAACCGGCTTCATGGCGCTTGTATTTCAAAGCGCGCAAAGCATAAGCAAAGATAATTGGATTTGGTTTTTTGGGGCTCATCGCCTGACTGCTTGAGCTTAGGTGTATTTGTAGATCTTAGGCTACTCCGACGCTTAGCGCAAGATTATTCCTCTCTCAGTCCTACGCTCACTGGCGCAACCTTCTCCTTCAGCCTGCACTTGCTTGTTATGTTAAGCGATTATACAGTTTGAAGCTGATGCTTAACCAGCGCCTCCTGCGCGACAGCCCTGAGCTGATCACCACCCAGCTGGCCCGGCGCGGCATGGCGCTCGATCTTGGCCCCCTCCAGCAGATCGCCCGCCAGGAGCGCGATCTCGAGGAACAGCGCAGCACGCTGCAAGCCGAAGGCAACCGCATCGGCAAGGCGGTGGGGCAGCAGATCCAGGGGGGAGCGGCACCGAACAGCCCCGAGGTGCAGGCCCTGCGGGACCAGGGCAACGCCATCAAGCAGCAGGTGGCGGGCCTGGAGGAGCAGGAGAAGGCCCTCGAACTCCAGCTGCGCGAGGCCCTCAGCGCCCTGCCCAACCTGCCTTCCCCCGAGGCGCCGGATGGTCGCTCCGAGGCCGAGAACGTGGAGATCAAGCGCTGGGGCAGCCCCCGCCTGGAAGACGGCCTCGAGGAGCACTGGCAGATCGGCGAGCGGCTGGGGCTGTTTGAAACCGAGCGCTCCGTGCGCATCGCCCAGAGCCGCTTCATCACCCTGATGGGCGCCGGCGCCCGCCTCGAGCGGGCCCTGATCAGCTTCATGCTCGATCTGCACGCCGGCAAGGGCTACCGGGAGGTGCTGCCGCCGATCCTGGTGAACTCCGCCAGCCTCACCGGCTCCGGCCAGCTGCCCAAGTTCGCCGAGGAGAGCTTCCGCTGCGCCGACGACGACCTCTGGCTCACCCCCACCGCCGAGGTGCCCCTCACCTCCCTGCACCGCGATGAGGTGCTCGCCGCCGAGCAGCTGCCGCTCAAATACGCCGCCTACACCCCCTGCTTCCGCCGCGAGGCCGGCTCCTACGGCCGCGACACCCGCGGCCTTATCCGCCTGCACCAGTTCAACAAGGTGGAGCTCTACTGGTTCTGCCATCCCGACGAGTCGGCCGCCGCCCACCAGCAGATCACCGCTGACGCGGAAGCCGTGCTCGAGGCCCTCGAGCTGCCCTACCGCAAGATCGAGCTCTGCACCGGGGATCTGGGCTTCTCCGCTGCCCGCACCTACGACCTCGAGGTGTGGCTGGCCGGCGCCGGCGCCTACCGCGAGATCTCCAGCTGCTCGGTGTGCAACGACTTCCAGGCCCGCCGCGCCGCCATCCGCTTCAAGCAGGGCAAGGGCACCCAGCTGGTGCACACCCTCAACGGCTCCGGCCTGGCCGTGGGCCGCACCATGGCCGCCCTGCTCGAAACCGGCCAGCAAGCCGACGGCTCCGTCAAGCTCCCCGCCGCCCTGGTGCCCTACTTCGGCGGCGACACGATCAGCGGGGGGTGATGGCGGAGTCATGCAGCTCAGCCGGCACGCGATCGACAAGCTCGAGACCTACGGAATTTGCGGTGATCGCCTGATCAGCTGGCAGGAAGCTTTCGAGCAAGGGCAGCGACATCTGGACCTGAGCACAGCTGCCACGGTGGTGGTCACCGTCTGGGAAAACCGCCCATGGATCGCCATCCTCAGCCAAGATGAAGAAAGGGTGATCACCACCTACCCCACAGACCACCGAACCGTGACCAACCGCCTGGGAGCAGGACGATGGATCAACCCCAACACCTGAGCACCCAACTCGAAGGAATGGAGCGCCTCGTGGATGCCGACAGCGGCGCCATCCTGTTTCGCCACCCCAGCCTGCGGGGAATACCCGATCTAGTGCTGGAAGGGGATGGCTACACCCTGGAGTTCATGGGCCCCACCCTGCTCTGCGTCGACATCCGCAACCCCGGCGGTCTTGCCAAGCTGCTGGCCGAGCCCTTCAAGACCCAACTGCCGGTGGCTGTGTAGCCCATTGCAGGAGGCGGATGGAGCCATAACCCTCGCCGAGATCCCAACAGCTCCCGCAGGTCGCCATCCACGATCCGAGGGCTGCAGACAGGCACTCAGGCTCGCTGATGCAGGACATGCGGGGCTTCAAATCCGGTTTTTGCGGGCAACGTGATGTGGCTTTTGCGGGCCAGCTCGGTGGGTCACGTCCGTCCGAGCGCCAGGCGCAGGGGTTCATCGTCGACCCGGGGGATCGGGGCGCCGGGTTTCACCATGCCTAGGTGCACCTGCACCCGCTTGACGGCGGCCAGGTTGTCGGCCAGCACCCCGCCCGGCTCCAGCAAGGGCCCCTGCTCCCGCAGGCTCGGATAGAACAGGCCCTTCTCCGCTTCGCGGAAACGCAACACGCTCAACTTCTCGCGAAACGCCATCAGCCGGTCGGCTTCGTCGGGATGGCGATCGGCGTAGTCGTGGGCGTCCTGCCAGGTGCGCAGCAGCCGCACCAGGTCGTTGCGGTGGCGCAGCGCTAACAACGGATCCACCACCAGCACATCGAAGATCTCGCCAGGCTCCCCGCCATCTCGCCCATCGGCATCGGCACCACCTGCACATCCTTCAGCCCCATGCCCGCCTCCTCCAGCGCCCGGCTCAGCACGTAGGGGCCCAGGGTGGAGGGGGTCACCGCCACCTTGCGGCCGCGCAGATCTTCCACCGAGACCACCCCCCGCCGGGCCGCCACCATGTCGCCTCCCCGGGATTCATCCAGCACCAGCACCACCACCGGGCAGCGCTTGGGCTGCTGGCCTCAGTTCGGGAACAGGAACTGCACTTGGGCGCGGATCGTCACGTCACCGAAGTTGTCGGGCTTCACCACATTCGCGAAGGCCTGCAGGGACGCATTGATCGGCTGACTCCCGACCCGGAACACTCGTCCCACACCACCCCCCACCGGCAGGATCCACTGGTTGCCACTGGCCGCCCGCCAGTTGGCGGTGACGATCGGCGAGGTCACCAGATACCAACCATTGGCCAGGTTGTAGTTGATGAACGGCTGGAGCAGAAAGGCGCTCACCGCACCGCGGTCGCTGTCGCCCGCAAACGACCACACGTTGTTCAGCAGCGCGCCCGCCACCCAGGGGCCCTTGCTGTACACCGCCACCGCCGCCGGCCCCGCCGACCACTTGCCGCTGCCCAGGCTGTCGGAACTGGCGGTGGGCAACACCAAGGTGGGGCCGAAGCCGAGGGTCCAGGGCCCCTTGCCCTTGGGCACGAAGAAAAAGCTGGGGTTGAGATCGCCGATGCCGTTCTGGGTGCCGGCAGCCGTGGGCTGGCTCAGCACCGGCAGGATCGTGCGAGTCACCAGGGTGAGGTCTTTGCTGAGCGCAAACGGCACCACCGGCTGAATGTTCAACACATTGAGGGTGTTGTCTTGATTGGGGCCCATCCCCGGGGTGAGGTTGTTCTGGAAGGGAACGCTGATCAGGTTGGCAATCGGATTCTGGGCTTCAGCCGCGAGCGCTTCTGTCTTGGCCTCGGATTGGGCTTCGGCCTCAGGCGTGGTCGGTTCAGCTGCGGCGGGCAACAGGCCAGGCAGCAACGCAGCAAGGGCCAGGGCGGCGAGGGGGCGGGCCATGCAGCAGCGCAACGATCGGATGGGGGACTTTACCGGCCAAAACGGCGAGCCATCGCGCCGAGACGGCTTGCGGCGCAATGCTTTTCAAAAAACGCCGCCCCAGGAGCTCCAGGCAGCTGGACCAGCAAGGCTGACTTAACGGCAGGCGCCCCGAACCCACCACAATGGATCCATTCACCGCAGGGCCTGGATGGGCGTTCTCACAGCACTGGCGATCCTGGCGGGGCTGATCGTGGTGCACGAGGCGGGGCATTTCTTTGCCGCTACCTGGCAGGGCATCCGCGTCAGCAGCTTCTCGATCGGCTTCGGGCCGGTGCTGCTGGAGCGCCAGCGCCGCGGCGTGCAATTCGCCCTCCGCGCCATTCCCCTCGGCGGCTTCGTCGCCTTCCCCGATGACGACGACGACAGCCCCATCCCCAAAAACGACCCCAACCTGCTCTCCAACCGGCCCCTGCCCCAGCGCGCCTTGGTGATTGCCGCTGGCGTACTCGCCAACCTGCTGCTGGCCTACGCCGTGCTGCTCGGCCAGGGCCTGGTGCTCGGCATCCCCGCCGGCTTCAGCGCCACCCCCGGCGTGCTGGTGAGCGGCGTGCAGCCCGGCCAGGCCGCTGCCGCCGCCGGCCTCCAGCCCGGCGACCGCATCGTGAGCCTCGATGGCACCCCCCTCGGCGGTGGCCAGAGCGCCGTGGCGGCCTTGGTGGAGCGCATCAAGGCCGCCCCCGACCAGACCCTGCGCCTCGACGCCGAGCGCAACGGCCAAACCGTGCCCCTGCAGCTCACCCCCGCCGACCTCGGCGGCATCGGCCGCATCGGCGCCCAGCTCCAACCCAATGGCACCGAGGCCTTCCGCCCCGCCCGCGGCCCGCTGGAGCCCTTCCGCCAGGCCAACCACGACTTCCAGCTGCTGCTGGGCCGCACCGTGGAGGGCTTCGTGACCCTCGCCACCCACTTCGGTGAAACCGCCGGCCAGGTGAGCGGTCCGGTGAAGATCGTGGAAATGGGCGCCTCGCTGGCCAAGCAGGGCGGCAGCAGCCTGTTCATCTTCACCGCCCTGATCTCGATCAACCTGGCGGTGCTCAATGCCCTGCCCCTGCCCCTGCTCGATGGCGGCCAGTTCGTGTTGCTGCTGCTCGAGGGCCTGCGGGGCAAGCCCCTGCCCGAGCGCTTCCAGATGGCATTCATGCAGTCGGGCTTTGTGTTTCTGGTGGGCCTCAGCGTGGTGCTGATCGTGAAGGACACCTCCCAGCTGCCGGCGGTGCAGCAGCTGCTGGCGCGCTGATGCCCCGCCTGGCCAGTGCCCGCAAACGTGCTCCCGAGTTGCTCGAGCGCCTCGGCGCCCTCTACCCCCACGCCACCTGCTCCCTCGACTGGCGCACCCCCTACGAGCTGCTGGTGGCCACCATGCTCTCGGCCCAGTGCACCGATGCCCGGGTCAACCTGGTGACCCCGGCCCTGTTTGAGCGCTTCCCCGATGCGGCCGCCGCCGCCGCGGTGGAGCCCGCCGAGGTGGAGCCCTATGTGCAGTCCACCGGCTTCTTCCGCAACAAGGCCAAGGCGATCGTGGGGGCCTCCCGCCTGCTGATGGAGCGCCACGGCGGCGAGGTGCCCCGCACCATGGAGGAGCTGCTGGTTCTGCCGGGCGTGGCCCGCAAAACCGCCTCGGTGGTGCTGGCCTGGTGCTTCGGCATCAACGCCGGCGTCACGGTGGATACCCACGTGAGTCGGCTGGCCCAGCGCCTCAAGCTCAGCCGCCACAGCGAGCCGCGGCGGATCGAGCCCGACCTGATGAAACTGGTGCCCCAGGCCCACTGGCAGGACCTCTCCATCCGGCTGATCTTCCACGGCCGCGCCGTGTGCACCGCCCGCAGCCCCCGCTGCGGCAGCTGCCCGATCGCCGACCTCTGCCCAATGGGGGGCAAGCCCGCAGGGTAAGCTCAAATCACGTATCCGATCGCAGCCCAGGCCGCATGGCGAAGAAGTCGATGATTGCGCGCGATGTGAAGCGCAAGAAGATGGTGCAGCGCTTCGCCGCCAAGCGGGCTGCCCTGATGGCCGCCTTCAACGCTGCTGCCGATCCCATGGAGCGCCTGGAGATCCACCGCAAGATCCAGGATCTGCCCCGCAATAGCGCCCCCACCCGCGTGCGCAACCGCTGCTGGGCCACCGGCAAGCCCCGGGGCGTCTACCGCGATTTCGGCCTCTGCCGCAACCAACTGCGCGAGCGCGCCCATAAGGGTGAGCTGCCCGGCGTGGTCAAGTCGTCCTGGTGATGGCTGGCTCACCCCATTGATTCAGGCGCCTGCGGGCGCCTTTTTTTGTGGGCCTGCCTGCGGCCAAACGCGAGAAAAAGCGAAGGAAATCCCCTGTGGCCGCAGGCCAAATGCGAGAATGGTCCTTGACAACAACAGGACATAAGCTCACGTGCAAGGACAAACTCAGTCGATCTCCTTCGATGGTCGGGAGATCCGGCTGACCACCGGTCGGTTCGCCCCCCAGGCCGGGGGCTCGGTGATGGTCGAGTGTGGTGATACCTCGGTTCTGGTCACCGCCACCCGCTCCGGCGGTCGCGAAGGCATCGATTTCCTCCCCCTGATCTGCGACTACGAAGAGCGGCTCTACGCCGCCGGTCGCATCCCCGGCAGCTTCTTCCGCCGCGAGGCGCGCCCCCCCGAGCGGGCGATCCTCACCTGCCGCCTGATCGATCGTCCGATGCGGCCCCTCTTCCCCAGCTGGATGCGCGATGACATCCAGGTGGTGGCCACCTGCCTATCGCTCGATGAGCGGGTGCCACCCGACGTGCTCGCCGTCACCGGCGCCTCGATGGCCACCCTGCTCGCCAAGATCCCCTTCCACGGCCCCATGGCCGCGGTGCGGGTGGGCCTGCTGGGCGACGACTTCGTGCTCAACCCCAGCTTCCGCGAGATCGAGCGCAGCGAGCTGGATCTGGTGGTGGCCGGCACGCCCGAGGGCGTGATCATGGTGGAAGCCGGCGCCAACCAGCTGCCCGAGCAGGACGTGATCGAGGCCATCGACTTCGGCTACGAAGCGGTGTGCGAGCTGATCAAGGCCCAGCAGAACCTGCTCAAGGAACTCGGCATCGAGCAGGTGATCCCCGAGGCCCAGGTGGTGGACGCCACCCTGCCCAGCTTCCTGGAGAAGGAATGTGCCAAGGGCATCGGTGAGGTGCTCAAGCAGTTCTCCCAGACCAAGCCCGAGCGCGACGAAAAACTCGACGCGATCAAGGCCGAGGTGAGCGAGAAGATCGCCGCCCTGGCCGAAGACGACCCGATCCGCGCCGCCGCTAGCGGCAAGGCCCTGGCCAACAGCTACAAGAGCCTCACCAAGCAGCTGATGCGCGCCCAGATCGTCAAGGACGGTAAGCGCGTCGATGGCCGCAACCTCGACGAGGTGCGTCCGATCAGTGCCGCCGCCGGCGTGCTGCCCAAGCGCGTGCACGGCTCGGCCCTGTTCCAGCGTGGCCTCACCCAGGTGCTCTCCTGCGCCACCCTCGGCACCCCGAGCGACGCCCAGGAGATGGACGACCTCAACCCGTCCACCGAGAAGCACTACCTGCACCACTACAACTTCCCCCCCTACTCCACCGGCGAAACCAAGCCGATGCGCTCCCCCGGCCGCCGCGAGATCGGCCACGGCGCCCTGGCCGAGCGGGCGATCGTGCCGGTGCTACCCAGCAAGGAATCCTTCCCCTACGTGCTGCGCGTGGTGTCGGAGTGCCTCAGCTCCAACGGCTCCACCTCCATGGGCTCGGTGTGCGGCAGCACCCTGGCCCTGATGGATGCCGGTGTGCCCCTCAAGGCCCCCGTGAGCGGCGCCGCCATGGGCCTGATCAAGGAGGGCGACCAGGTTCGCATCCTCACCGACATCCAGGGCATCGAGGACTTCCTCGGCGACATGGACTTCAAGGTGGCCGGCACCGAGAAGGGAATCACCGCCCTGCAGATGGACATGAAGATCACCGGCCTCGACGTGAAAACCGTGGCCGATGCGATCAACCAGGCCCGTCCGGCCCGCCTGCACATCCTCGAGAAGATGCTTGAGGCGATCGACAAGCCCCGCGACACCATGTCGCCCCACGCCCCGCGCCTGCTCAGCTTCCGGATTGATCCGGAGCTGATCGGCACCGTGATCGGCCCCGGCGGCCGCACGATCAAGGGCATCACCGAGCGCACCAACACAAAGATCGACATCGAGGACGGCGGCATCGTCACGATCGCCAGCCACGACGGTGCCGCGGCCGAAGAGGCCCAGCGCATCATCGAAGGCCTCACCCGTCGCATCAGCGAAGGCGAGGTGTTCACCGGTGGCGTCACCCGGGTGATCCCGATCGGTGCCTTCGTGGAAATCCTGCCCGGCAAGGAGGGGATGATCCACATCTCCCAGCTCTCCGAAGCCCGGGTGGAAAAGGTGGAAGACGTCGTCAACGTGGGCGATCAGGTGACCGTGCGCGTGCGCGAAATCGACAACCGCGGCCGCATCAACCTCACCCTGCGCGGCGTGCCCCAGGCGGACGCCCCTGCACCGGCCTGAAGCGAGGCAGGCTCACCTCTGCCAACCTGAAGCCGGTCACCCTGTGGCCGGCTTTTTTCATGCAAATCTCCTCTCCCCTGGCCACCCCGTTCCGACTCGACACCCGCTCCCTGGCCCTGTTTCGGATCCTGATCGCCGTGGTGGTGATCATCGACCTGGGCACAAGGCTTTCGCTTGTGCAGGTGTTTCTCGGCAGCGGCGGCCTCCCCAACCCCGAAGATCCCACCCTGTTCCCCGCCTGGTTGTGGTCGGTGCATCGGCTTCACGGGGGGAGCACAACCGCCATCACCCTTCTACTTGTGCAGATGGGAGTGGCCGCAGCGGTGCTGGTGGGCTGGCGCAGCAGGCCAAGCTTCATTGCGCTCACCTTGCTCACCCTTTCGCTGCACAACGCCAACCCTTACATCCTCGATGGCGGCGATCGCAGCCTGATGGTGATGATGATCTGGGCCTGTTTTCTGCCCCTAGGCCAACACTGGTCGCTGGATGCCCGTCAGGGGCTGGTGCCAGCAGCCCCGCCGCCCAACGGGGTGTACTCCCTGGCCAGCATCACCTTCACCCTGCAGATCTGCCTGATCTATTGGGTGACGGTGAGCCACAAAAGTGTCGACCACTGGGTCATCCAGCGGGATGCCGTTTGGTATGCCCTCAACCTGGATCATTTCGCGACCCGCTTCGGCGCCTGGGCGGCCCGCTTTCAGCCATTCACCACCCTCAGCTCCATCACGGCCTATGCCATTCAGCTGCTGGCACCAATCGCCCTGCTCTGGCCCACCCGGATCTGGCAGGTGCGGCTGGGCGGCCTCATGGTGCTGGCCACCATGCACCTGGGCTTCATCCCCTTTCTGGAACTCGGACTGTTTCCCTGGATCAGCCTCGCCGGTCTGGTGGCCCTGATCCCTGGAGAGTTTTGGCCGCTGGTCGCCTGCCTCCAACCAGGCAGGCCAACCACCCAGGCCCAGAGCCCACAACCCGACGTCCCCTCACCTAAACCACCGCGGTACCGGTTACTCGAGCGGATCCA
The DNA here is from genome assembly GCF_014697415.1 of Cyanobium sp. FACHB-13342. Classification (GTDB taxonomy): domain Bacteria; phylum Cyanobacteriota; class Cyanobacteriia; order PCC-6307; family Cyanobiaceae; genus Cyanobium_A. Next base: position 184,779 of record NZ_JACJRT010000007.1, read on the forward strand.
CAACCCCCTGTTGATCCTTCTGATCACCCTGGCCTTGATCACAACAGTGAGCGACCGCAGCCGCCCAGCAGGCCTGGCCCCCGAACTTGAACCCATCAAGGCCCTTGGCATTCACCAGCACTGGAAAATGTTTGCGCCCCTTCCCCAGCCCGTTGATTACTGGTTTGAAGTTGTGGAGACAGGCTCCTCTTCGCCAGGTTCACTCGGCCACCAAAGGCGCTTCGTGGTGCCTGGGCTTGAGCCCTTCACGGGCCCTGGAAATCCCCGTCGCCTAGGGCATCGGGTTCACACCCAACGCTGGCGCAAATTCATCGACAACCTCTACTCCCATCGCCACCGAGAAAACTTGGCACGGAGCTATATCCGCCAGCTCTGTCTTCAAACCGAGCCAGGAGAGGTTCCTGGTCGACAACATGAATGGGATCTCGTGCGCATGGAAGAGCCAACCGGGGTTATGGGCGATCTAGCCAGCTACCCAGTTCGCCTTCCCATTGCCCGTTTCCGATGCCGGTGATCGTTAGAAAAAGAGCAAGCAGGCCGTACTGGGCAAGGACACCAAATCCGAAGGTCCCCAGCGAACGCCCCCAGGCAGCACCACCGACAGAACAATCAACAACACCCCAATCAGCGCAAGCAATCGACACTGCCCAAAGCGGGGGGTAAAGCGCTGCACTAGGCGCGGAGCTGGCAACGCAACAGCCGCAGCGGGCAACAGGCTGGGAATCAGCACCAGCAGTAAGGCCAAGGACAGAGGTCTCAACCAAATATCGTCGACGAGTTGGTAAAAAAACAAGGACACCAGGAAAGGGAGGGCCATCGGCGAGGCCTGTCGCCATTGGGTCTTTGCCCAGGGCACAAAACCTGTGGTGAGCAACAGAGCACAGCCCGTGCCAGCGAACCCGCACCAGTACAGCAAAGCCACCCAGATGTTATGGGGCCCGCAGAGGCTGGATCCCCAGGGAATCGCCTGGATTCCCTGGCCCCACACAGGAGAGAGCCAGGTCTTGCGAAGGTAAAGAACCCAAGTGGCCAGACGCACGCCGGAGGTCTGGATTCCAGAGGTCTGCGGCGAAGTGGTGAATTCCTGCGCGTTACGGCTGGCGAAATCCTGCAGGAAGCTTCCCGCATCGAGCAGCAGCGAGAAACCCACCGCCATGGCCATCGCCACCAGCCCCATGCGCAGAGCAGTTACCCAGAGCACACGCTGAGGGGCGGGGCTGCGACGCCACTGCCACCACAGGGCCGCCAGGCCAAGGCCCATTGCCAGGAAAGCCCCATCACCACGACTGAGCACAAATTGGGCACAGCAGAGCACCGGTACCGCCCAACAGATCCCCCACCAGAACCTGCGTCGATACCGGATCAGGCCCTGCTGCAATTGCTGGAGCAATGGGATGAATGTCCAGAGCAGTAGCACGCTGATCTGATTGGCCCAGCGGGAATTGAGATAGAGATAGGGAACCTCAAGCAACTCGCGGCCCCCCGGAGCCAGTCGACGCAGCCAGACGTAGGGCTGCAGTTCAAAGGCCCGCATCACCAGCCAGAGGCCCACATCAATCCCAACGAGGGCTACAGCCAAGAGGGCCAGGAGTCGAAAACCCTCATCCGTGCGCTGTCGCCAAGCCTCCACGAGCAATGGCATCAGCCCGAACTGCAACAACACCAATCCCAGAAAACCTAGGGAAATCCAGGGAATGGGGCCCAACAAACTGGCCACCACCGTGACCAGCGAAAACCCCAGCAGCCCCAGTCCATACCAACCTGAGGCGACTGGCCGACCCAACCAGGAGGCTGCCTGAGGCCGATAACACCAGGCCAGCATCCCAAGGGCCAGCCCAACCTCCACAAGCCGATGGATCTGAAACTTGCCAATTGGATTGCCGACGCCGATCGAGGCAACGGCCCCAATCAACAGCAAAGCCAGATACCAGCGCAATGGACTCTCAAACAAACCTGGAAGTCGTTGGAGAGAAGAGCGATTTAGCCATGGGCGGTGCAGCGATGCAGGTGCCGTCACGCTGCGCAGTCAAGGAGTCTTGAAGGTAGCCAGAACAACCGACATCACCACCCCACTCACACAAAAATGCCCGCGCCGTTACACTCCAAAACCCGGATCAATCGTGGCCAGCGCTGCCGCTGCCTTGGTGCACAGCTCGGCATGGGACAGGCCATGGCTGGCGATTAGGCAGCCGGCCTGGCGGATGTCGCCGGTGTTGTAGCTGAGCGGTCGCCCATCGGCATGGCTGAAGGCGCCGCCGGCGGCCCGCAGCACCGCCTCGGGGGCAGCCATGTCCCAATCCTTGGGAGCGCTCTTGCCGGAGAGGGAGATGTAGAAATCGGTGTCGCCGCGCAGGATCGTGGCCACCTTGCCGCCCACGCTGCCGATCGCCTTGGTGTCGCCCAGGGCCAGGGCCGCGAGAAGCTGCTCCAGCCGCTGATCGCGGTGGTTGCGGCTGGCCACCAGCACCAGCTCGCCGAACGCCCGCCGGCCGCTGAAGCGCACCGGACTGCGGGCCCCGGCGCGGTTTTCGCACCAGGCCTCGCCGCTGGCCCCGTTAAGGGAGGGCATCACCCCCAGCCACAGCTCCTCCAGCTCCGGCAGCAGCACCACCCCCAGCACCGGTGTGCCGCCGTGCACGAGCGCCAGATGCACGGCGTACTCGCCGGTGCCCTGCAGGAAGTCTTTGGTGCCATCGAGGGGGTCAAGGATCCACAGCCACTCGGCGTCCAGGGGCTGGCCATCGATGAGCTGCTCCTTGGCGGTCTCCTCGCTCAGCACGGTCCAATCGGCAGCGGGGAACGCCGCGGCCAGCCCCTCCAGCAACCAGCGGTTCACCGCCAGATCGGCCGCGCTCACGGGGCCCTCGCCGCCCTCATCCACACGCAGTGCCCGGGGAAAGCCGTAGGGGGGCTGCTCGCCGCGGCCGTAGGCCAGCAGGATGTCGGCCGCCCCCCAGCTGAGCCGGCGCAGCTCCGCCAGCAGCCCCTCCAGCGCAATGCCCGAGGGCAGGGGGAGGGCAGCCGGCATCATGGTGGGGCAGGGATCAGCATTGTGCAGGAGCCCGCACCCAAGCCCACGCCCCCGCCGTGCAAGCCCCCGAACCCGCCCCCGGCGTGCTCTATCTGGTGGGCACCCCCATCGGCAACCTGGCCGACCTCTCGCCCCGCGCCCGCCAGGTGCTCGCCGGCGTCAGCCGCATCGCCTGCGAAGACACGCGCCGCAGTGGTTTGCTGCTGCACCAGCTGGGCCTGCGCCAGAAGGAGCAGGGGCCCCGGCTGGTGAGCTTCCATGCCCACAACCAGACCGCCCGCATCCCCGAACTGCTGGCTGCCCTGGCCGCCGGTGAGGCCCTGGCGGTGATCAGCGATGCGGGCCTGCCGGGCATTTCCGATCCCGGCGAGGCGCTGGTGGCGGCCGCCCGCGATGCAGGCGTGGCGGTGATCTGCGTGCCCGGCCCCAGCGCCGTCACCACCGCCCTGGTGAGCAGCGGCCTGCCCAGCGGCCGCTTCTGCTTTGAGGGCTTTCTGCCGCCCAAGGCCACCCAGCGCCGCCAGCGCCTGCAGGAGCTGGCCGCCGAGCCCCGCACCGTTGTGTTGTTTGAGGCGCCGCACCGGCTGCAGGATCTGCTCGTGGACCTACTGGCGGTGCTGGGGGATCGGCCCCTGCGGGTGGCCCGCGAACTCACCAAGCGGCACGAAGAGCAGGTAGGCCCCACGGTGGCCGCAGCCCTGGAGCACTTCCGCCGCACGCCGCCCCAGGGGGAGTGCACCCTGGTGCTGGGGGGCGCCACGCCGCCACCGCCGCCAAGCTGGGATGCCGCTAGCCTCATGGCCGAACTTCAGGCCCTGCAGGCCGCGGGCCACAGCAGCAACGCCGCCGCCAAGGTGCTGGCCGAACGCACCGGCCACAGCAAGCGGGAGCTCTACGCCCTGCTGCACCAGCACGCCCTGCAGCCCGACAGCTGAAGCGGCAGACTGCCGCCAGCAGCTGCCCCATTGGCCCGATGTTTGTGCGCGCGCGCCTGCTGATGGCCAGCCTGATGGGCGGCAGCCTGCTGCTGGCGATCCTCTGCCTGGGCGCCCAGAACCTCGACCAACGCCCCAGCCTCAACCTGGGCTTCAGCCGCACCGCTCCCTTGCCGGCTGGGTTTTTGGTGGGGGTGGCCCTGGTGATCGGCGTGATCAGCGGCGGCTGCAGCGCGGCGCTGCTGGCCCCCCGCAACGCTCAGCTGCCAGGCAGGGAGTAGAGGCTGCCCTCAATCACCACCCGGCTGATGCCCTGGGCGATCAGGTAAGGGGCGGTGCGCTCCAGCACCCGGGTGTCGGGCACCTTGATCACCCGCTGGGAACGGCCGCAGTGGCGCTTGGCCTGGCGCGGATTGGCAAACACCAGCAAGGCCTGACGCTCCTCCTCGCCATCAGGAAGCTGCCCCAATTCCGGGAATTCCTTGAGCGGCTTGGCCTGGAGCTCCACGGTCTTGTCGACCAGCATGTAAACGCTGGCCGGCAGGGGCGCCTGCGCTAGGGGAAGGCACTGGGCTGGCTCGCCCGCGTGGGTTCCCAGCAGCACCGGCACCTCCACGAATTGATCGGCGGAGTCGTCGTCGCTGAAGTCGTCACTGAAGTCGTCGCCGAAATCGTCGGCATCGTCGATCGCCAGCACCGAGGCGTCTTCCGCGGTGGCGGAATTGGCTGGGTTGAGGGAAACGTCTCCGGTGGCGGAGTCTTTGGGCTCAGCGGTGTATTCAGGCTTGGTGGGGCGACCGCGCTGCTGTTTGAGCTGTTCATATTCGGCCGGATCCAGGGCTGCCTTGGCCACCCGGCTCACCGTGCCGGCCGTGCAGCCATACACCTCCGCCAACTCGGCACTGCCCTCACCGGCACGAAAGCGCGCCACGATCTCGCTTTTCTGGCTGTCGGTGAGCCGGGTGGCAGCCATGGGACGAAACGTGCGCAGCAGACCACTCTAAGGGCGGCTTGGCACTCAGGGAGTGGGCGGCTTGACGTTGGAACAGGTGGCGCGGTTGAACTTGGATGCGATGCGCTGGCTGCCTTCTTGGTAGATGGTCTGGGCCTTCTGGCGATCGCCAGCGGCCTGGGCCGCACTGATCTTGCTGGCAAACCTGCCGCAAGCCTCTTCGAGGCTGACCGCCTGGGCCCCCAGAGGCGCTCCCAGGGCAAGCAGGGCCACACCAGCCAGCACCGAGGAAGAACGCACGACCCACACACCAGAAGGTTTCCACTCTGGCGGACGGCTGATTGAAAGGGGCGACTGGCCGCGTGCGCGATCATGAACACACGAGCTCCCTTAGCTCAGCTGGATAGAGCAGCTGCCTTCTAAGCAGCCGGTCGATGGTTCGAATCCATCAGGGGGCGTTTCAGTCAGGGCCTGCTTTCTCGGCCCAAAAGCCTTTCTGACACTGGCTTTTGGGCTGACAGGCTTTGCCGGCTTCTGCTCGCCCATGCCAGGCTGTGAGAAGGACCTTCTCACATACCTTCTCACATGCCAGCGGTCCCGGAATGGGATGTTCTGCTCCGCGGCGGCGTCCTGCGGGCCCTCGGCCAGAGGGGCTGCCGCAGTGGCTGGACGGTGTCGAATTTCAGGGGACGTGCCCGGCTTCACATCACGGCTCGCGCCGGGGACGGGCAGCGCAAGCAGCTGCTCCTGCCATATCCCTGGGAGTCGGACCAACTCGAAGCCATCCGAGACGGCGTGGTGACGGTCTACGAGGCCTTCCAAAACGGGGCCCCTCTCGAGCTTTCCGTCGCCGAGCTGAGTACAGCGAAGGCTGAGGCTGAGGCCAGGCGCCAGGCAGAAGCCATGGCCAGCCAGCCCTCAAACCTGCAGCAGAGCGTTCCATCTCCAGCAACAGCCAGCCGCCCTATCTCGATTGACTGGGCCGGCCTGATCCGCCGCTACCAGCAGCACAAGCTGCGCAGCGGTGAAATCAAGGAAACGACCTGGGAACGGCTTTACAAGCCGCGAATGGCGCTGGTCCTCAAGACAGCGAAAGGGCCACCGGCTGCCCGCGACGCAACCCAACTGCTGGAAGCGCAAGCTGATCTGTGGAGTCAGCGCCCTGGCTGTCGCACCAGAAGACTGCAAATCCAGTACACCGCTGCTTTGCTGCGTTGGGCGGCCAGCCAGAAGCTGCTTCCAGCCCAATGGGCTCCGCCGCCTGACCTCTCAACAATCATCGGCCGGTCACGGGAGAGCCGAGCGGTCACGACGCCAATCGCCGTGCCAGACATCCTGGCGATGGTGCAGGCCATCCCAGACCCGCGCTGGCGGTTTGCCTTTCAACTGCTCTGCGCCTTTGGTCTGCGACCCGAAGAGCTGCAGCATCTGCAGCTTCGCCAGGGGCGGCTCTGGTGCACGTATGAAAAGGTTGCCTCTCGCGGCAAAACCAAGCCCAGGCCCCTGCGGCTGCTGCCCTGTGACCAATGGGCCACGGAATGGCAGCTCCTCGAAACCTTTGATCCGGCAAAGCTCCCGCCCATGCGAGCTGGCTTCGGCTCGGATTCCTTCAGTCGCTACCTGCTGCGGAGAGACCACTGGCAACACCTACGCCAGCAGTACGAAACCCAGGGAGAAAAATTGGTGCTCTATTCCTGCCGGCACGGTTACGCCCACCGGGCCCACGTGATCTGTGACCTGCCGCCCAAGGTCGTCGCCGCCGCAATGGGTCACAGCGTTCAGACCCATTTGGCGGCCTACAGCCGCTGGTGTGGGGATGACGTGGTGGATGACGCCTTCAGCAAAGCGGCCCAACGGCTCAGTGGCATGACGCCCTGAGCCTGCTGCTGTGCAGCGCTACTGCTCACCGGTTGGCTTGATGTAACCAGTGTCGATCAGAAAGGCCCGCAAGGCTTCCGGGAAAGAGCTGTAGACGATTTCCCGGCCCAGGCACTTGCCGTTGTCATCCAGGTCGCCCTTGCACTCCTTCAACCCCCAGTCTGAGGAGTCGTAGCGCTGGGTCATGCGATCCCAGCCGTCATACAGCTCGCCCACCAGCGCCTTGTTGGCGACGTAACCGGCCAAAAACCCATTGGGTGATTCAGGGTTCTTCTGTTGGAACCATTCGGCCATGCGCTGCAGGTTGCGGCGATGAAGTGGTTTGAACTCAGGCCGATGGGACACATCCACAAAGGCATCGCCCTGCAGCTGCCAGATGCGGGCAGGTGCGGTGCTGCAGGCGTAGCAGGCAAAGCGATAGAGGAACCGGTTGTCGACATCGACGATCAGGAAGCGGCCATTCCGCAACGGGTCCTCTGCTGGTGAATCGCCCCCGTCGAAGGGCCCGAGTGTCACCTCACGCCAGCTCTGCCCGCTGCGATCGCTGGTGAGCACCTGGATCTGATTGCAGCAGTGCGCACCTCCGGTGAAGGAAGAGAGCAGAACTTCGGGGTAGGGGTTCTCCGGATCCATTTCTGCGATCTGGACCACCGCAGCTGGACTGCCACCCCATTTCTCAGCGCCAACGAGCCGACCGACCTCGTTGCCATTCACACGAACGACAGCCACCGGCTGAAGCACATTCGATCCGGACTCGTTGATCCGCCGCTGCTGCTGCGCGTTGACCTCCAAGGCGCCACTGCGTAACGAACCGCTCATGCGGTTGTTCTGGTAGTCCATCTTCAGGACCTGGGCGACAGCCGGACTGCCGCAGAGGGCCCCCACTCCGATCAGAACGGCAATGAAACGCGCTCGCAGAGACACCAGGCAATCGGCAGGCCGCTCTCACGAACCGTAGGAAGAGCGGCCGCGCCTGCAACCTCACTCACTGCTTGAGATGGCGGCGGCTCCAGCCGGTGATCGAGGCCTCGATGTTCTCCCCATGCCACTGCAGGGGACCTTTGCCTTCGGTGCAGCCCCAGCGGCGGAAGTGCTTGCCGGGTTGCAGCACCCCGCGCAGCCGCAGCTGACGCAGGGTTTCGCGGCTGATACCAAGCAGCTCACAGGCCTGAGCTGTGCTGATCCAGACCCGCTGGCGGGTGGTCGTGACCTGGGTGTCCATCAGGCCCTCGCCAGCTGCGCGCAGCAGCGCTGGAGCGTGTCGACCAACCAGCTGCGGCGGTAGCTCTTGACCTGGCGCGGGGCCCCGTCAACAAACTGTTGGCGACACGGGGGTTCTTCGCCGAACTCCTCGCGGTAAGCCCTGGCCACGAGCTTGCCGGCGGCGCAGAACTGGCTGCGCGGCAGCGCTTGCTGGAACACCTCCAGCCAGGCATCTCCCAAGGTGAGCTCCTCGTCAGTCGGCGCACCGGGGAGCAACCCAGCACTGGCGGTCAGCACGTTGCTGCGGACGATGTCCTTGAACAGAAGCTGGTCGCGCTGATCCAGGCCGCCCAGCCGCTCGAACAGATTGATGCTCCGCTCCACCAGGGCAATCACGTCGGCTTCCCGGATCCGAGCTGGAGGGGTCTCGACGGGAGTCGGTTGGGCCTGCTGGACGCTCTCCAGGAACCAGCCATCCATCCACACCGCGAACGGCGCACTGATCCAGCGGGCCAGGTCGACAGCGACCTGGGGATGAACCCAGGTGCCGCCACCACCGGCGCCGCCTGAGCGGGACTCAACCAGGGCGTGGACGGAAATTCCGGCCACGCTCTCCAGCGCATCCAGATAGTGCTGGCACCGGTCGGACTCGCGGTAGTCCTTCCAGCGTTTGCCATTGGCCTTGCACATGGCCGTGGCATTCACGTAGCCATCGCTGGTGCGCCGAGAGATCGGGGTGCCGTTCCAGGAACGGGAGACCAGAGCCTGCTGACTCATCAGAGCGACAGTTGTGGAGGGATGGGACGACGTTGTTGTGGTGTTCATCGGTCTGAGGTCGGTGAAATGGGCTGGGCCCCACTGGCGGCGACGCCTGCTGCTGGGGGAAAAGGGCTGTTGGTGCTGACCGCTCGCAGCCGCGGCGGCACGGGGCCGGCGATCACCAGCAGCAGGGTGCTCAGCTGAAACAGCAGCCCCACCACCACCAGCAGTCGCAGAGCGGTGAGGCTGTTGACCGTGACGGCGACGGTTGTGGGCCGGCGGGTGCGGCAGAACGCCGGAAGCTGGGGGCGGCGCCCAGCGCCGCCGTTGCTGACCAAGTGAGGAGCAGCCATCAGAAGGCGGCCTCCTCGTCGTCATCCACAACCCAGCCGCCTCCAGCGGTGTAACCCTCCTGTTCCTCGAAGCCCTCGGTGGGATCGACCTGCTCGTAGGGAACGAACTCGACGACCTGGACGGCGCGGGGCTGGAAGGTCATGCCGCAGCCGTTTTCGCCATCCCAGTCGTAGATGTCGAAGGCCACCACGACCTTGGAGCCGTTGCCGATGGCGGCCCCATCCCAGGGCTGCTTTTTGGCATCGACGATGCGGGGGCCCTCAGACAGGGAGCCATCACGCCGCTGGAACTGCGGCACCTTGAAGCGCACCGCGGTGAGCTCACTGGGCTTTTCCTTATCCGGCTTCCAGGGGAAGCCCTTTTCGGCGCGGCGCTTGCGACTGCCATGCAGAGCAATGAACTGGTCCTCCATCGCCAGCAGGAAGGACTGCGCCGTTTGGTCACTGTTGGGAAGCAGCAGATCGCAGGTCCAGGCCTTGGGTTTGCTCTTGTCGAGCTGGTGCCGGGGCGTGATCAGGTGAGCCCAGCGCACTTCGGCGAGGGGCGTGCGGAAGATCGTCTTAGCCATGGGTTGACTCGGGGTGAACGGTGGACGCGAGGGGTTGATCGAATGGGGCCAGCGGCGGCAGGCCAAGGCGCTCGCGCAGCAGGTGATGCACGGCGCCGCTGGCCGAGAGGTTGCGGGCCTCCATCAGCTCGCGGACCTGCAGGTAGACGTCGGTGCGCACCTGGGTCTGGATGACATGGCGACCGGCCCGGGAGCGGGGTTGCTCGCCATAGCGACGGGGCTTGCTCACGGCTCGGCAGCTGCCTGAGCGCCTTCGAACTCCTCGAGGAAGCGGTCGATGAAGGCGCTGTGCTGGTGCTGGGTGATGCGATCACCGATCGAGCGGGCATTGCGCGGCACCTGGAAGTGCTCACGGAACGCCGTGGTCAGCTCACGCCGCGCGGCTTGGGGAAGGGCCAGGATGCGCTGGTGCGTGGCCTCAATCTCCTGGGCCGTGAGTGGCTCGAGAGCGACATCACCGCCACCGGCGCCTGCACAGGGTTCGGATGCCTCAACAGAGGACGTCTTCGCCGGCAGAGCGGGACGTTGCGCACCAGCAGAAGCGAGCTCAACAGTAGAAGTTGCCTCAGGCTCTACAGGCATAGCCTGCTTGTCCAAAGGAATGCCCAGCAGCATGGCCAGCATCCAGCCGGAAGCCTGAAGTGGGTCGTCGACCTCGTCGGCCCACTCCTCACTGCTGACCTCGGCGCCACCGGCGTGCATCACCGTGACCCGCAGCTTGTGGCGGCCACGGATGTCGACCAGCTGGCTACTGAAGGCAATGCCCTGGGCAAATGCCGGCCTGGCCGCTTCGACCACGGCGGCCAGGTCAAGGGACGGAACAGCCTGCACCTGTTCCTGGAAGGAGGCCAGGGCGGCCGTGAGGGCGCGCTCGGCGCTGCCTTTTTCGCCGAGCAACTCAAGGGCGCCGGCTGGCACGTCTGCGCGTGCGGGGATCTGCGTCATGGCATCAGGGTGTCGGGCTCGTGCCCGCTGGCCTGAGCTTAGCGGCTTTCTAACGCGAGCCGCAATCGGTTGGCGTCCTCGGATTTATCCGGGTTCCTTCCTGCGTCGCCGGGTGGCAGGCTTGGGCGCTCCTGCCGGGTCGTCGGCTTCCCAGGCTCGGATCCACTCGTCAGGAAGGAACTGCTCGTCTTGCACCCAGAGTTGCGCCAGTTCGGAAGTGGAGTAGTCGTCGAGGGCCAGGACCTCTCGAAAACGCTTGCGGTACATCTCCGGCACCGACGCGGCGAGCTGCTCCAAGGCATCGGTGACGTCGGCGTCGCGCGTTCTGATCACACGACGCACATGGCGCCTCCAGTTCTGACAGAGATCTTCGGCTTCTTTCGACGAGAACGTGGGAGAGAGAACTGCCTGGTAAGTCTCTGGGACGGCCAGATATCCGATGTAGCAGCTCCAGAAATCAACGGCATCCCAGGGTTTTCCGTCGTTGCCCCGTAATGGCTCTGCATATTCGAGCTGTTCTCGAATGCGCTGGGATTTGACCCCTTCCAGTCGTCGATTGCTATCCAGCAACCTTCGGTTCAGTTCTTCGAGCTGGAAAAAAGCTTTCTGGCGCAGCTCGCCAGCCTTGCCCTGCTCGATGACTGAAAGGTTGCCGTAGGAGATCACCTCAAACTTCGCTTCCGCGCCCCACTCACAGGCGGTGTACTGGGTCCAGCCGTTGCGGCGGCGCCAGTTCAACAGCATCTTCCCGAAGGCCCGACGTGACTCCTGCTGCCAGTCGAGGACGGCCTGGTAGGAGCGCCCCGTCAGGTCCATGTCGTATGTCATAGCCCGATTCTACGACCTACTTGCCATTGCAAGCCAGAGCCTGTCAAGACTTGGCGGCATGGATTGAGTGGTTCACCGGCTCGGCCAGCAGCTGTTTGACCTGCTGGCCGCTCAGGATCCGGCCCGTCTGAGCCTGGAAGCGCAGGGCCAGCGTGTACGGGTGTGCACCGGGATGACGGCGAGCGAGCGCCTGCAGCTGCCCGCGAAGCTCGGGCCGAGTCATGCCGTTTGCTCGCCGACGGCGCTCAGCTTCAGGACTGCCTGGGCCTGTTGAACCGAGCGGCAGACGGCTGCAAGGCCGCCGAGATCTTGCACCGCCTGCAGGAAGGCGCGCTGCTCAGTGCTGATGACCCCGCAGTTCGTCTTGATCTCCAGGGCAACGAACTGAGCGATCTGCTGGCCGACCAGTTCAGGCGTGATCTCCAGCGAGCGCAGACCGATCAGATCGCTGCTGCCCTTGCACAACCCGAAGCGCACGAAGCGCCCCTGCTGGTCGATCAGGGCACCGGTGTTGTTGCGCCAGAGCCGCACTGGTCCGCGGCCGCAGGCCAAGCGGATGCGCTGCTGGATCTCGTGTTCGCTGGGGGAGGAGGCCATGCCTCCTGTTGCCGGGCAGGGCGAAGGGGATGATCAGCGCACGTCCCAGGGATTGATCAACTCCAGCCCGATCTCGGCAAAGTCGGCCACGTTTCTTGTGGCCAGGGGAGCGCCATGGGCCAGCGCCGTGGCTGCGATCACCGCATCCGCTGTCGCCATCGGTCGGGCCAGCCATTCCCGCCGCTGCAGCAGTTCGCCGTACCAGTGGGCCGCTTCGCTGGTGAAGGGCCAAATTCGGCCCGCAAATAATTCGGTCGCCAGCGCATCCCAGCTCTGCTGCAGTTGCTGCTTACGGCGGCCATCCGGCAGCCGGGACAGACCGTGCAGGATTTCAGCTTCATTCATCGCCGTGATCGCCACTGCCTCTGGATCAAGGCCATTGGCCCAGGCCAGCACCCGCGGTTCCGGCTGCAGCCGCATCAGCTCTGAGATCACATTGGTATCCAGCACGATCACCGCAAACTCCTTTCCTGTGGTGCCTGATCTCCCGAGGTTTCCGCTTCCTATTCGCCCTCAAACTGCGCGGGGATAGGCAGGGATGATCTTGCTGGCAGCTCCAGCTCCACGCCACCGAGCTGGGCGAAGTGCTCATGGATGCGAGTGCCCAGGCCCTTGCCTCCAGCGACAGGCTGCCGGGCTTCGATGGCGGTGCGGAGGATCGTGCGGGCTTCCTCCTCCATCGAGCGTCCATGGCGCGCGGCCTGAATGCGCAGCTGCGCTTTGGTGCGCTCGTCGAGGTTGCGGATGGTGAGGCTGGCCATGGATGACTCCCGCTTGCACTGACAGCATTGCAGTCAACGCTAAGGCCTCTGGCGGCTGCTCGCTTGCCCAGCGATTACGTGCTGCGCTGCCGTGCTGCCCAGACGTGGCGGGCCCAGCCGGGCTTGTAGCCGCGTTCCTGCTCCCGCTGCAGCAAGTCCTCGAAGGTGCGGCAGCCGGCGGCCGGGTGCGTCCGGCGTGGTCGGGCCTGCTGGAGCTTGGGGCGGTGCCGATCCGACCCGCTGATCTCGACTAGTTCACCCTCAAGCAGTTGAAGCCCACGGCGCTGCTCATCGCGGTCCTCGGCAGGAAACAGATGGCCGCAGTCGGGGCAGACCTGGGCGGCACTGGGGCAGCTGCAGAAGCAGACCGGGCAGTCTTTGATCGGAATCGAGACGCCCTCCCGGCGGCGGCGGCCAGCCAGGCTCCACTCGCGCTCATCGGTGGGCAGGCCGTGGCGATGGGCGTTGCCGACGTGATCGAGGATCACCGCTTCCTGCTTGCCCGGTGCGGGACGCAGGGCCCGGCCAACCATCTGCAGATAGAGGCTCAGGGAAGCGGTGGGGCGCATCAGGATCGCGCCGCCCACCGAGGGGATGTCGGTGCCCTCGGAAATGATCATGCAGCTGGTGATTACCTCCACCTCGCCGGTGCCGAGCCCGGCGATCAACCGTTTGCGCTCCTCCGCTGACGTGCCACCGCTCACCGACGCGGCCCTGATCCCTGCAGCGCGGAAGGCGCCAGCCATCTGCTCGGCGTGCTGGATCGTGCAGCAAAAGCAAATGGCCGTGCCGGGGTGCAGCCGGCGGCGGTAGTGCGACACCGCATCACCGATCGCGGCCCGGTCCCCGAAGGCGCGCGCCGCCTGCTCCAGGTCGTACTCGCCCATCCGCTGTTGGAGTTCGGGACCCTGCCCCTTGCTGTTCCTGGCACCTGGCCAGGAGAAGACCTTGGGCCGGGCCAGCCAGCCCTGCTCCACCAGCCAGGCCGCAGAGGGCCCCAGCACCAGGGCCTCGAAAAAGCCGCCGGCCTCTACGCCCAACCCTTTGCCATCGAGGCGTTCGGGCGTGGCGGTCTTGCCGATCAGATGCGCCTCTGGCCAGGTGTTGATGATCCGGCCCCAGACGTTGCCGGCCACCAGGTGATGGGCCTCGTCCTGAATGATCAGATCCGGCACAGGCAGCTGCCCCAGCCGCCGGGCCACGGTCTGCACCGAGCCCACGGAAACCTGCCGGCCCTGCAGCCTCTGGCCAGGGGCGATCACATCGGGCTCCAGCCCCCAGGCCCGAACGGTGCCCGTGAGCTGCTCGATCAGCTCGGCCCGATGGGCCAGCACCAGCACCTTCCTGCCCTTGCGGGCAGCGCCGCGGGCGATGGCGCCGATGGTCTGGCCTTTGCCCGCGCCGGTGGGCATCACGGCACAGACCCGGCGGTGGGCCTTGAGTGCGGCGCGGAGATCGACCAACAACTGCAGCTGGTAGTCACGCAGAACGATTGACGGCATTGGCACCAGATCAAGCGGGACGACTGCTAGCCACTCGCCTTCTTTGGCTCAGGCTAGCGAGGCATGGCCAAGGCTATTAGGCTGCAGACCACGAGCAATGGCCTGATGCCCGACTACGCCCTGCCGGTGAGTGTCTCGATCACCCAGCAGCAACTCGCCTGGCTGGATGCCCGCAGGCGTCACGGCTCCCTCAGTCGCTCGGCGGCACTGCGGCAGGTGCTGGATGCCGCCATGGACCGCGAACTCTTGCTGGACAGACCGGATCGGGCATCACCGAATCCCGCCGCGACCTCAGCAGCGAGCAGGTGAGCCGGAACCCATGGCCCCTGATGCCATTGCTGCGGCCCAGGGCCGCTGGCCGGAGATTTTGGTTGCTCTGGCGGGGCTGAGCAGCGAGCAGCTCAGCAATCGCCATCAACCCTGCCCGCTCTGTGGAGGGAGGGATCGCTACCGCTTTGACGACAAGGACGGCAGCGGCTCCTGGTTCTGCAACCAGTGCGGCGGCAAGGACCAGCGCGGCGGCGCTGGCTCCGGCATCGACCTGCTGATGCGCCGGCAGGGCTGGAGCTTTGTGGAGGCAGCACGGCAGGTGGAGGCCTTCCTTGGCCTGGTGCCTGATCACCAGGGCACCAGTGCCGGCAGGGCCACCAGCCGAAACGGCAAGCCCTGGCGGATGCCTGACAAACCTCCCGCCGATGCCCCGCCGCCACCGTTGAACCGCGGGGCCACCGCCCAGTGGGCCTACCGCAATCGCGCAGGGGAAGTGCTGTTCTGGATCCAGCGGATCGGGCTGCGCAGCGGCGGCAAAGCCTTCCTGCATCGCGTCTGGCTGGACGGGGACTGGCATCGCCCCAGCCGCCGTGATGCCTTCAGCTGCGACTGGCCCACCCCCAGGCCGCTCTACGGACTGCCAGATCTGCAGCAGCGCCCCGAGGCCCCGGTACTGGTGGTGGAAGGGGAGGGCACCGCCGATGCGGCCGCTCGTCTGTTCCCAGACCATGTGGTGCTGACTTGGGCCAACGGCTCCAAGGCGATCGCCAAGGCGGACTGGACGCCGCTGGCCGGCCGCTCGGTGACGCTCTGGCCTGATGCGGATGCGGCCGGAGTGGAAGCCATGCAGAGCCTGGCCGCCCTGCTGCATCCCCTCGACTGCGAGCTGCACTTGGTGGCCCTACCGGCAGATCTGCCCCAAGGCTGGGATCTGGCCGATGCCGACTGGACACCCCGGCAGGCTGCTCGGCAGCTGGCGAAAGCAGCCCAGCCATGGAGACCCTCAGAGACAGGTGCTGGTGGCAGCGGCGATGGTGCTTCGCTGCCGGCGCTGGCCCCGGCAGCAACCCCCAGGCCGACCACGCCGTTTCAGTGCCTGGGGTACGACGCCGACGCGAACTTCTATCAACCGGGGAGCACCGGTCAGGTGATCCGCCTGCCCCGCGGTTGCCACACCGCCACCCACCTGGTGGCCCTGGCACCACTGGAGTATTGGGAGAGCCTCTACCCCAGCCGCACCGGTGTGAACTGGCCGGCAGCGGCCAGTGATCTGCACAAGAGCTCGGCCGCGATGGGGATCTTTGCAGTGGAGCGCATCCGCGGCCGCGGGGCCTGGTGGGATGAAGGCCGCACGGTGCTGCACCTCGGTGATCGCTTAATCACCCCCGAGGGGGAGCACCCGATCACCAAACCCTTCCGCTCGCGGCACATCTACCAGCGCCTCAAACGCTTGGAGGGACCGTGCGGCGTAGAGCCTCTGACCGTGCAGGAGGCGGCCGTGATCGTGGGCATCGCCAACCGCTTTCGCTGGGAGGTGCCGGCCTCCGGCACCCTGCTCCTGGGCTGGGTGGTGCTGGCTCCGATCTGCGGAGCCCTGCGCTGGCGGCCCCACCTCTGGCTCACCGCCGGCGCTGGCTCGGGCAAGAGCCAGATCCTCGATCGCTTCGTGGCGCCGCTACTCGGCGATCTGAGCCTGGTGGTGGTGGGCGCGACCACAGAAGCCGGCCTGCGCCAGACCATCTGCTGCGACGCCGTGCCCGTGGTCTTCGATGAGGCGGAGAGCAATGAGAAGGGTGATCAGCAGCGGATGCAGGCGATCCTCTCGCTGGCGCGGGTGGCCAGCAGCGAGAGCAGCGCCGAGATGCTGAAGGGTTCCCCCAGCGGTGATGTGAGCCGCTACCGGGTGCGCTCGATGTTCCTGATGTCCTCGATCGCCACCGCCCTCAAGCAGGGTGCCGACAAGAGCCGGTTCGCGCAGCTGACCCTGCGCAGCCCCACCGAGATGGGCAAGGAGGAGCGGGAGGTGCACTGGCAGAGCCTCGATCGCGATCTCGAACGCCACATCACCCCGGAGCTGGCGCGGCGGTTGATCGCCCGCACCGTGTCGTTGATCCCGGTGATCCGCCAATCGGTCGTGGTGTTTTCCGCTGCGGCGGCACGGCACTTCGATTCCCAGCGCCTGGGCGATCAGTACGGCACCTTGATGGCCGGAGCCTGGTCGCTGCTCAGTGATGCGGTACCCACCCAGGAGGAGGCGGAGCACTGCATCGCCTGCCACGACTGGGAGAGCTACAGCCAGAGCACCGAAGTGCCGGATGAGGCCCGCTGCATGCAGACGATCCTGCAGCGGCAGGTGCGGGTGGAGACCGACGACAAACCCGTCACCCGCACCATCGGTGAACTGGTGGAGCTGGCCGCCTGCCATGCCAGTTGCATCGACGTGAGCGCGGGCCTGGCCGCCCAGACCCTTGGGCGCCATGGCCTGCGGGTGGATCAGGAGCGGCTGCTGGTGAGCAACACCGCCAAGGCCATCGAGCAGTTTCTTGCTGATACCGCCTGGCAGAACAGCTGGCCGGTGGTGCTGCTGCGCCTGGCTGGTGCGCAACGGGCCGGACCGGTGCGCTTCTGTGGCGCCGGCATGGTCAGCCGTGCGGTCGCCATTCCCCTGACCGAGCTGTAACGAGCAGCCGTCACAAACGGGCCGGACATAACAGCAGAGGTAACGCCCAGATCAATTGCCCCGCAACCGATCTGGGCTGCTGTAACGCTGTAACGCTCCGGGGATCCGATAGAGCCCCCTATGAATTCAAAGACGAATGCACACCTGCTCAACCAGACACTGCTGCTTGCTAAAGCTTCTATCTCTGAAAAAGGGTTACAGCGTTACAGCCACCCCTAGACGCTTTTGCTGGCCCGCCCTCTCGGCTGTTACGGCGATCGTCACGCCGCGTCACAGCTGAAACGGTCATGGTCACCTCCACCTCCACCTGGCTTGATCCCATCCCCGGCCTCTGGCGGGATGAGGAGGCCCATCGCTACTGGCTGGGCGATCACCTGTTTCCGGTGTCGATCACCGGCGTGCTGGCCCACGGCCTCAGCGAGACCGCCAAACGAGCCATCGAAGCCAAGCGGCCGATCTGGCAGCCGCGGGGCACCACGGTGCATGCCGCTCTGGAGCACTACAGCCAGGCCCGCTTCCTGGTGGGCAAGAGCGCCAGCGAGGCCCTGCTGGATGCCGAAACCATGCCAGGCCATCACCAGTACCGCGACTGGATCCTGCCTTTGCTGCAGCTGCCGCTCTGGGAGGAGGTGGAGGTGATCGCCAGCGAACGGCTCACTTGCTGCCTTACTCGCAACATCGCCGGCGCCTTCGATGGGGCCTATGTGTCACCGGCACTGAGTGAACGCCACGGCCAGCCGGTGCGGGTGCTCTACGACCTCAAGACCCTCTCGGCCCACGGCAGGCCCTATTCCACCGCCGCCCAGCTCGGCGGCTACATGGTGCTGGAGGCCGCTCAGGGGAACCACTACGAGCTGGGCCAGACGATCTGGAGCAAGCCAGGCGAGGCGTTCACCAGCAGCTTCTACAGCCGTGAGCAATGCCTGGCGGCCTGGGCTGCGGCCTGGAGCCGTTACTGCCTGAGCCACCGACCCTTCTGATCGTCCAGGCACCCGCGAGGCAGATCGGGACATTGGCTCGTGATGCAGAGCCGCTAGATTGAGCAGGCTCGGATTTGTCCGGGTCAACGATCTAGCGCACTCTGATGGCGGACCTCCTGCTCGCTGCTGCTCCATCGGCATCCCCCGCAGATGCGGATGATCTCGATGCCCTGCTGGATGTCGTCACCGCGATCAAGGCGCAGCAGAAGGAGCTGGAGCAGCAACTTGAGCCCCTGCTGGAGGCCCTCAACTCGGCAATGGCCGCCGGCGAGCTGGATCCAGCCTTCTCCCATAACGACTGGGCCTTTGCCCACAGCCCCGGGCGGCTGAGCTACGACTTCCCGCCGGTGGTGCAACTGATCGAGCAGCAGCTCAAGGCCGCCAAGGAGTCCGCCATCCAGCAAGGGAGCGCCACTGAAAAGCGCGGCAAACCCTTTTGGACTATCCGTGCCCCCAAGACGCCGGCACTGCCGTTCTGACTCATGGCGCGGCACACCCACCAGTACAGCGCCCCTGATCCGGTGGAAGAGCTGCGCTCTGCCGCCAGCGCAGAAGACGACAACGGCCAGCCGCTGTATGAGCCCACCGACCCCGCCCGCCCGATCGGGCATGCCAACCCCCCGCGCCGCACGCGGGGACTGCTCATGCAGCCACCCCCTCGGCCCTCGCGTTTGGAGGTGGAGCGGCGTGTGGCAGAAGCGCAGCTTTGGATCGCCCAGCGCATTCCGCTGGCGTTGATCGCCGAAAAAGCTCGTGAAAGCTGGGGGGTGAAGAACACCCAGACGATCAATCGTTACCTCAACCTGGCCCGCGAGCGCATGGTGGAGGAGCTGATCAGCGACCGGCGCCGCCACCAAGCCGAGCAGATCTTTGCCCTCAATGACTGCGCTCGGCGGGCGATGGATGCCGAGCAGTTCTCAGCTGCAGTGGGAGCCTTTCGGGTGATCGCCGAGATCGGTGGGCTGCTGCGGGCCCCTCTCAAGGCACTGGACGGGCAGGCAGCAGGGGGCAGAAGCTGATGGCAGGCCTGCTTGTTGATCCGGCCAGCGACCGCTGGGCCGACTGGGGTCTGCTGGATGGTCCGGATCCAGGCCGCCAGCAGAACGGCCCCCAGGTCCAGCAGGCCTTCCGTGATTTCATCGTGGCCGCTTATCCCGGCTACGCCTTCCACACCTGGGCCGAGCGCCTGATCGCCCTGCTGCAGCGGGTGGCCGAGGGCGAGCTCAACCGCCTGATCGTCTGCTGCCCCCCGCGGATGGGCAAATCACTGCTGGTCTCGAAGCTGTTTCCGGCCTACTGGGTGAGCCGCTACCCCACACGCTTCTGCGCGATCGCCTCCTATTCGGCGGAGCTGGCCTATGCCCATAGCCGTGAGGCACGGCACTACTACCGTGCCGTCGGCCATCCCCTCTCCAAGGACTCCACCGCCGTGGGCAACTGGCTGACGCCCGAGCGCGGTGGCTGCATCGCCGCCGGCGTACGCGGCCCCTTCACCGGCAAGGGCTACGCGCTGGGGATCATCGATGACCCCTACAAGGGTCCAGAAGACGCCAACTCCGCCGGCCAACGCCAGAAGCTGATCGAGTGGTTCCAGTCCGTCTGGCTCACGCGAGCTGAACCGGGGGTGAACGGCAGTGCTGGAGCCGCGCAGGTGGTGGTGCTGACCCGCTGGCACCAGGACGATCTGATCGGCTGGCTGCTGGCGCAGGAGAGCGGTGACGCTCCGCAGCAGTGGCAGGTGCTGAACTTGCCGGCCATAGCTCAA
This sequence comes from Cyanobium sp. FACHB-13342, assembly GCF_014697415.1. Classification (GTDB taxonomy): domain Bacteria; phylum Cyanobacteriota; class Cyanobacteriia; order PCC-6307; family Cyanobiaceae; genus Cyanobium_A. The sequence goes on from NZ_JACJRT010000007.1 coordinate 204,787, forward strand.
CCGCCCCAGCAGCAGATCAAGTTCCCGGCCACATGCACCGTCGAGCCGGACTGGCGCCAGCCCGGTGAGCCGCTCTGCCCGGAACGGTTCCCGCTGGTGGAGCTGGAGCAGATCCGCATCCGCACCGGCAGTTACTGGTGGAACGCGCTGTATCAGCAGCGCCCCTCTCCGGCAGAGGGCCTGCTGTTTCAACGCGCCTGGATCCGCACCGTTGCGAGCAACCGTTCACCAGACGGTCGGCCGGTGCAACGGCCCTTTGCAACGGTGGTTCTGAGCTGTGACCTGAGCTTCAAGGGGGGAGCTGAGAACGACTACTGCGGCTTCTGCCTGCTCGGCTTGCTCCCGGATCAGGAGACCCGCCACCACCCTGCAGCCCAGGCCCTGGCACGGGGTGAACAGCTCCACCCCAGTGCCGCCCAGGTGCGCTCTCCGGCCGAACCGCAGAGAGACGACAAACACCGGATCGAGGTGATCTGGAGCCAGCACCACCGCCTCGACCTTCCGGGGGTGGTCAACTTCCTCGGCCAGACCCTTGCGTCTCTGGACAAACGCCTGAGTCCTGGTGCGGTGCTGATCGAAGACGCGGCCAATGGCCCGGCCGTCTGCCAGCTGCTGCGCCGCCAGATCCCTGGCCTGATTGCTGTGCGGCCCAATGGCAGCAAGGTGAGCCGCGCCCATGCGGTGGCTCCCTTGCTGGAAGCCGGCCAGCTGGCGTTTCGCAGCGGCAACGACGCCCTGATCAGCGAACTGCTGGGTTTTCCCAACGGGGCCCACGACGACCTGGTGGATGCCTTCTGCCAGGGCGTGATTTGGCTGCAGAGCCAGCACTGGCGCAGCCAGGGCAAGGCCACGCCCCGGCCGCTGCTGTTCTCCCGCTGAGGGACCTACCCCCATTCCTGATGATCCCCACACCACAGGCCCACATCCCCAGGCCCCAGCAGACCATTGCTCGCGTAACGACATCAGTTCGTTCGCGAGGCCCTTTGCGCTCGCCTCATGCCGCTGCTGATGCTTTGGTGGTGGAGCACCTGCCTTTTGCTGCCAAGGTGGCGGCCAACTATGCGCGCCGCACCGGGCACCCGAAAGAAGACCTCGAGCAGCTGGCGGCAATCGGGCTGATCAAAGCCTCACGGCGTTACGACATCCATCGCCCGGGCCGCAGTCCCAATCACTTCATCGCCTACGCCCGGCCGTTCGTGAACGGCGAGATCACCCACTACCTGCGGGATAAGGGTTTTTTGATCTCGGTACCAGGGCGTTGGCGGGAGCTGCATGCGCGGGGGCAGAAACTTTTGAGAGAAGGGGTTGTAGCCCACGAAATCCCGCAACAATTGGGGCTCTCGGCTGATCGCTGGGCTGGAATCTGCCAAGCATGCGCGGTTCGGGTTGTGGCGATGGAGAGCGAAAAGCAGGAATAAATTTAGACGAGCTCCGCTTTATTGCCCTATTCCCGCCGAAGTAGTATCACATTCCAGTAAATAACAAAATGAGCTATTGATCCATCCCCTGTCGCCCGCTTTGGCCACTTTTCAAAGTTCCAATGCATGAGTTACACGAGGAGCTCATTTAAAGCTTTATCGATGAAGTGCTATAAAACCAAAAAGGATCATCTTCGTCTCTCGGGGAAAATCCGCACTTTCTCGCCAGTGCCTTTCCTGAACTAGTTACTGGACAAACCTTCACTAATGGGTCAAGTATTGTCAGGGCACGCAGCATCCTCGTCCCATATCCTTTTCGCTCCATGTCGTCGCGGGTGACAACCGCAACGACATGCGCTAAATCTGGCTCGTAGTGCCCCAGTGTGATAGGGCCAATGCTATCACTTATTACCCATAATTTCTTTTCTTCGCATAAGGACTTCACAAGCGAGATCAAAGCATCGCACTTGCCTGGCTCGCTGCAACTACCAAATCCAGTTGCCGACAGCTGCTTCGAATAGAGCTTGGCAAGCAATTCTAATTCCTCGATCTTTGCAGGCCTAATCAGGCTATCAATCACCTTTGTCATCGGCTTCAGAATTATCCAGGCCCCTTCTTGGGGCCCAAAAGGAGGACGGAACCAGAAAGAGATGGGACATCTCTTTCGCGAGCGCATCAAGAATAGGCGCGGCTATGGATCCTCGTATCTCTTTAAGATCATGTCCATGTCTGAGCAGACACTTAGCTTGCTTCGTTTTTGCAGCTTTACACTTTCTCTTCCAAAGAAGAACGCCAATGCACCCGTAGATAGCGCAATTAGCCCAACGGTGTAGGAAGCCAGCTCGGGCAAATAAGTCACAACCTCATCCTGGACGCATGCTTGGGCATTGGCGCTTCTTTGAGGGCAAATCTTGGGTGGCGCAAGATGGAATGTTCCACCCGCAAGTAGAGCGGACAGTCCGAAGCCAATCAGTAAATTGCCGGCGGCATAAAAGTGTGATCCACCATCGGCAATATCTGCGACCTTCTTCCGTAGATCGTTCCACTCGTCGACCGGTAGCGTAATAGCGACTCGATTGCGTAGTCCGAGAATCCTGTACTCGATCGAGACGTCAAATTTCTTTGATTCGTCAGTCATCGCCTTCCTCCTCTGATGCGCTTGTTATTCCTGCAACAATTGAGTTCACAAGAACTGTGTTCCCACAGTTTGAGCAAGTGACGGGAAGTATGGGAACAATTGGAACGGGCCCAACAACTAGGCCTCCGCCATGAAACTCCCTAATCTCATAGACCTCGGAGGGAACATTCCAGCTACTGCGCCCGCACATTGGGCAATTCTGGGAGCTCCATTTTTCCTCAAGGTGCTTAATCAGCCTCGACTTGGCGTCATCGTTCATGGCTGCAGATAAAACTCCCAATCAGCATAGGGCTGTGCCGCCTTCGCTCAGAGCGCATTCCAGCCGAAAGAGGGCATGTCTTCGCTTCTCAGGATTTTCCGTAAGTCATGAAATCAACAAAAGAATCATGCCTGCATTCGTGTTCTTGGCGTTTGCAAACCAAAATCATCGTGGATAGTCAGATGCGTAGCGCTAGTGCATGCAGTTATTGCTGGACACGAAACGTCGCCCGGATTGAGGACCACTATCGATACCGGCAATAGCTCAAAGCGTTGCTCATCGCCGTGCCGTCTGCTTTCGCGCCAGACCCACGCCACTGGCCTCTGCACCCCCGTTTGGCCGCCCTGCTCCCCCGCCTGGAGCTGATCCAGGACTGCTGGGACCTCCTCGCAGACCGCAAGGAGCACTACCTGCCCCGCGGCGAACGGGAGCCAGAGAGCGCCTACCGCCGACGGCTGGAGGCAGCCCTGCCCTCAGGGTTCTTCCGCGATGCGCTGCGCACCTTCGCGGGGATGCTGGCCTCCAGCCACTGGCGGGAGCTGCCGGCCTCGCTGCAGGCGGTGATCAGTGATGTGGATGGACGCGGCACCGACCTGGGCGTGTTCCTCGAACGGGCCGACGTGCTGGTGCTCCGCGATGGGGCAGCGCAGATAGGTGTCCTGCCGCCTGAGCACCTCTGGCCCAGCGAGGGCGACCGGCAGCAGGCGCTGCGCCGTGGTGATCGTCTCTCGCTGCCGCGCCTTGCTCTGCTGGAGCGCCGCGACGTCCTGAACTGGCACCTGCCTGGCCCCCAGTCCTTGCCTGACGCGGTCAGCTTCCGGCTGCCCAACCCCAAGGCCCAGGACCAGCCCCTGGACCCGGATCGACCTCAGCATCCATGGCTCTACGGATCAGTTGCCCTCGATGGCGAGGGCATGAGCGTCGAGACCATCGAGCTCATGGCAGACCCGCAGGCCCCATCTGGCTGGCGACCGCAACGCTCTGAACTACAGCACTACCGGGGTATCAGCCAGCTGCCCCTGATCTGGTACGCCAGTGATGGCGCTGCCTTTGGGGAGGGCGATCTGCCGCATCTGGGTCTGGCGCATCAGTACCTCAACCACTTCCGCTGCCAGAGCGACTACCAGGAGCTCCTGTACCGAACGGCTCTGCCGGTGGGTGTGCGCACAGGGGTCGTGGGCCCGATGGGCAGTGGCACCAGCGAGCCGGTGGTGCTGGGCCCCAACAGCGTGATCGACCTGCCGGAGGGCGCCAGCTTCCAGTTCGTGGAGATCCAAGCCCGCTCCTTGGCCGAGCACCGCGCCTGGCTGGAATCCCTCGACCAGGGCATGCGTCGTGACGCCCTGATTCCCTCTGGCGCCCAGGGGGCTCCACGCACCGCCACCGAGATCTCGCTGGCGGCCTCGCAGGCCTATGCGCTGCTGCAGAGCCAGGCGATCCAGAAGGCCTCCATGTTTTCGTCGTTGCTGGCTCATTGGTGCGCAATCACCGGTGAACCGGTTCCCCTGCAGCAGGGTCCGGCGTTGCTGGTGGAGATCAGCCCACTCGCCCCAGCGCCCAAGCCGCAACCGACCGTGGCAGAAATGCTGCAGCTGCATGAGCGCGGCATCGTGAGCGAGCAGGCTCTGCGGCAATGGCTGGGGGATCTGGCCGGTGTCACGCCGGCTTCTGCATGACCATCAGCAGCAATGCACCGAGCCCCTCAAGTGGTGCGACGTGGCAACAGCAAGACCAAGAGGCCATCCGCCAGTGCCTGGCGCTGCCCGCCACCGTTCCCTGCCTGGATGCCATCGGTCGAGCAATGGCGGATCTGCTGCGCCAGCACCCGGCCGGGGTGTTGAGCGCCCGAGCGCTTCTGGATGCGGTGGCCCTGATTGATCAGCAGCTGCTGGCCGGCGGCTGCGAGCAGGAGCAGCCGATTCAGAAGCGCAGCCACTCGGGACCGATCGCCGGCTCGGTGGCCGCAGCTGGAGATGCGCCCCTGCAAAAAGCAGACGTGATCGCCTACGACACAGCGCTGCTGCGCGAAGAAAGCGAGACCACTTACGCCAGCCCCAGTTCGCCCGCGATGGCCCTGCTGCGACAGCGGCGCCGCTACGCCGAGCAGCTGCTGTTGCTCCTGCCTGCGCTCAACAGCTGGATGCAGTTCACCGCCGAGGCCGCAGGGCTGCTGGGAACCACGCCGATGCTGCGGGGTTGAGCGATGACCACAAGCCCCAGACGGTTCACCAGCAGCCAGCATCCGCGCTCAGATCAGCCCTGGCCAGCGACGCCCCTGCAGCCGTTTGCCAATGCACGCCTGCTTCTTGCGGAGAACGCCATCCCAGGGGACACCACCTCAGCGGTGGTGGCGTCGCATGTGCTCGAGTGCTTCTTGAGCCGGCAGCGCTACATCTCGGCCAAGGAGAACGGACCTGGGGTCGACACCGGCGACTTCACCTACAGCGGCACGATCTGCCGGGCTACCCGCCTGCCGCCTCACCCAGGCGCCATCTGGCTGAGCAGCACCTTGAGCTGGCAGCAGAACGGCCGCCGCGTTGCCAGCGGTGCCAGCACCGTGGTGGCCCCCTGCGAGGGGCTGATCTGGCTGGGCAATCTCAGCCTGCTCAACCCTTCGGGCGCAGCTGATGTGGATCCCTACGCCCAGCACACGGCCTTCGTGGTGCTGGAGTTTGGCGCCGACTACGGCTCTGGGGGCATCGGCGCCCTGGTGCAGCCGTTGATTGGTGAGCGGGTGTTCGGGACGCTCAAGCCGAATCGAGTCGTCTGATTCCTGCCTCGGCAACAGGGGATGGCAGCGCCGCGATGGGCTGCCGATCCACTGACAGCCGAGACGGGTCATGGCCACTGCTTCCACAACCCCCAGCACCACCACCACCCGCAGCGGAGGTGATGGCAACGAACTCCTGGATCTCCAGGGCTCTGAGACCAGCGAGCAGGACAGCACTCAGGGCGACCACAGCAGTGGCTCGGATCCTGCACCCACCTCCAATGAACCAACCCAGGGGGCCGGTGGTGATGGCCTCAGCGAGGCCCTCAAGGCCGAGCGCCGCCGCAGCAATAACCTCGAAAAAGAACTGCGCGGGCTGCGGCAGCAGCTGACCCGCTTCTCGGAGATCAATCCCGAGGAGTACGCCCGCCTGCAGGAGGCCGAACGCCAGAAGCAGCACCTCGAGCAGCAGCTGGAGCTGCGGGAACGCCAGATGGAGGAGGCCGCCGCCAAGCGGGTGGCCGCCGTCAGTGCTGAACGCGATGCCGCCCATGAGCGGGTGCAGGAGCTGCGCAAGGAGCGGCTGCTGGAGCGGGCTTTCTCAGAAGCGGAAGGGCGCACCGGCGGCGATGGGCGCGGCACCTTCTTTCAGGTGTTTCGCTCGATGCTCTGGGACTGCTTCCGGCTGGGCAGCAGCAAGGACGGCGGCGATGTGCTCGAACCCCTTGATGGCCATGGCCAGCCGCTGCTGGGTGATGACGGCCGGCCGATGACCACAGCCGACTACCTCGATCAGCTGCGCATCCACCCCGTGTATGGCTTTCTGTTCCAGCAGCGCGGCGCCATGGGCACGGGCGCTTTGCCCGCGGGCACTCCAGCCGGCAGCCTCGGCGCCAGCGGTTTTGGGGAGGTGATCAATCCGCAGGCGATGAGCGCCAGCGAGCTCTACCGGGCTGGCTTTGCCCTCAATGGCCGCAGCCCGCGCAGCTGAGCGTCATGACGCGCTGGCACTACTACCTGGCCTTTTGGAGCCGTCGCTCCACCGCCACCGTGGTGCCGGCGCTGAATCGCAGCCAGGCTAGGGATCGTGCTCATGCAAGGCAGAAAGCCGGCTACGGCAGCTTGGTGGCGATCCAGCAGGCCAATGAGGCCGACCGCCGCCTGATCCGTCAGGGCGTGTGGGTGCGGCGGCGCCGCAATGGCAGCAGCCCCCAGTTCGGCTCAGCTCCCGCTCGTGCTGCAGCGCGCAGGCAACGGAGCCTCTACCGGCCCTGGCTCTGAGATCAGCCACTGGTCTGCAGGTGGGCTGGCCAAGGGCAGAAAGGCCCGGCAACGCCGGGCCACAAGGCCGCCGCCTCAGAGCACCGAGACGGTGCCGAGTCGTTTGGCGGCCAGCTTGCGGGCCAGCTGATGGGCCAGCTCAGCTGGAATGAAACGCGGCTTCTTCACGGGCTTGCCGCGGCGGCCATAGAAGACCGTGACGCGCTCGGCAGCGGCGACCTTGAGCCCAGCCGGATAGCAGTGCAGCACGAGCTGACGGATCGGACAAGCCAGAGGAGCAGAGGAGGCCATGGGACTGAGGCGAGGAACACCTGTCCCATCGCCCCGGACGACACGCCCTGGCCAGGGTCGGCGTAGCCGACTCGCGTCAGCCCTTGCCAGGGCGGGGCGAGCAGGGCGCAGCCCTGCGCTCCGGGGCAGTGCTGGTGCTTCCTCGCTGACCCCATGGCCGGACCGCTGGACCCGGACATCAGTTGTCTGGATCGCGGCGCCGGGCACTGACGATGCTGCCGCCACCGAGCAAGGCCAGGCTGGTTCCAACCGCCGCCTCAAAGGTCTGCTGCAGGTTCTCGGCGTAGCTGCTGCACACCGGGCCAAGCCGCCGCTGCAGACCAAGCCAGAAGCAACCGCCCAGGCCAGCGGCATAGAGCGCGAACTGGGCGATGAACACCCCAGCCACGGCCCGCAATAGGAAGCGCTCGCGATCAAATCCTTCCCCACCAGCCATGGCTGTGCTCCTTGGGGTCAGGGATGGCAGGTGAGCAGCCAGCCGGTGCCGGGGCCATCGGCCTGCCAGCGCGGCAGCCAGTTCTTCCAGCTGTAGTGCTGCCCTGCTCCATTGGTGTTGGCGGTGTAGCCGCCGTGGACCAGGTCGGCCTCACCGTTGGGGTCGTTGTGGATGGCGACTGTCTCGGTGAAACCGATCACCACGCTCCAGTGACCGCCGCCGCTGGGTGCAGAAGCGGGGCCATGGTGCAGCCAGCCCACAGCCACTGGCCGCCCCAGCTTGATCTGCTCCTCCAGCGTTGCGCGCTGGCCGTTGGTGGCGAAGTGGGCGGTCAGCCCCAGGGACCGCAACGCCGCCAACTGCGCTTCTGCCGAGGTGGTGTCGCCATAGCGGGCACGGATGACGTTGTAGGCGTCATCGCCACTGACCTTGCCCCAGAAGCGGGCGAGCATGGCGCAACTGCTGGAGAAGCACTCGCGATAGCCGGTGCCTGAAGCGTTGTCGTTCTGGTTCTCCCAGGCCACCGGCAGCGGATTGGCATGGGCCGAGGCTGGGGGAGCTGATGAAAAGGTCTGCCGCCAGAGGGCGGCCTCGGTGAGGACCTGTGGATCGGCCGCCATGACCGCCTGGCGCAACTGCTCGATGCCGGCGAGCTGCTGAGGCTGAGCCTTCCAGTGGTCCCAGAACTGGCGCCAGCGTTCAGCACTGAACGGCGCCTGGACAGCAGGCGTGACGGCAGCCGGAGCGGGAGAGCTTGCAGACATGGCAGCAGGGCAGTCCTCTGCTGTTGCCGCAGCATCCATCCACTGATCCAGGCCTGCCTGCGTGTCACCTGTCGGGCTGCTTGAGACCGCCGCGCCCGTGATCCCTGCGGTTCAGATTGCTTAGCCTGGGGGCCATGACCAACCCCCAGCTCACCGAGAACCTGCTCGCCGTGATCCGCAGCCTGCCGGCTGACGATCGCCGCTGGCTGCTCAGGCAGCTGGAGCAGGACAACAGTGACCTGAGTCACGGTGCCCTGGCTGAGATGGCGATGGCCGGGGGAGCCTTTGACGACCTGGCCGCTGAACCTGAGCTCTACAGCTTCTCCGACGGAGAAGCGATCGTTGCCGGCTGATGCTCAGCCGCTACGACATCGTGCTTGTCGCCTTCCCTTTCACGGATGGGCCGGCGGCCAAGCCTCGCCCGGCTTTGGTGATCACCACCAGTGATCGCCATGGGGATGTGCTGCTGGCCTTCATCAGCTCCAACATCAGCGGCCCAACGGCCAGCGATGAGCTCGACATCCCAGCCGACCATCCAGGCTTCTCAGACACCGGCCTGAAGGTGAGCTCAAGGCTGCGGCTCAGCCGCATGACAACGCTGGCCATGCCACTCGTGAAACGGCGCATCGGACGGCTGCCACTGGCCTTGCAGACGAACTGCCAGCAGGTGCTGCAGCGGGTGATCGGCGGCCAAGGCTGAACGCTCTCCTGTGGGGCAGTTCGTGTCGCCTCGGCAATAGCCCCTGACATCACTGGGGCCTGGCCCCACCTGTGCCATGGGCCTCACCCTGATCGAGGCAGCAAAATACGAGCACCGTCTTGAGCACCTCGCTGTGCTCAAGACGTTCTCGGAGGGCGAACTGCTCGCCCGGCTGCCGTTCATGAACATCGCCGGCAGCGGCCTCTTCTATTCCGCCGAGCAGGAGCTGCCCTCGGTGGGCTTCCGCGCCGTGAACGAGGGCTACACCCAGAGCTACGGCGTGGTGGACCAGCGCGCAGAAGCGGTGCACCTGTTTGGCGGAGACGTCGATGTGGACCGCTCGATCGTGGACCTGATGGGCCCTGAGGCCCGCGCCAGCCAGATCGAGATGAAGGTGCGCTCGATGCGCCTGACGTTGGAGGCGACCGTGATCAACGGCGACACCGCCAGCAACCCTCGCGCCTTTGACGGCTTGAGCAAGCGCCTGCCGCCCGGCAACCCGATGGCGATCAACAACGCCACCGGTGCCATACCCGGTGCACCGCTGAACTTCGATCGGCTTGATGAGCTGATCGATTCAGTGAACGCCTACGGCGGCAGCAAGGTGCTGGTGATGAGCAAGGCGATGCGCCGCCAGCTCAATGCTCTCGCCCGTGCCTCTATCGGCGGTGGTGTGTACCAGACCAGCACCAACTCCTACGGGATGACGGTGCATCGCTACCAGGACTGCGACATCCTCACCGTCGACCGCGATGCCCAGGGCGTCGAGGTGATGGGCTACGACGAGGCGGGCGGCACCAGCTCGATCTACTGCTGCACCTTTGGTGATCAGGGCGTGACCGGCCTGCAGGGTCCGTTCCAGGGCCGCTACGGCATCTCGGTGCGCGATCTGGGCGAGGTGCCCGATGCCCCGGTGTTCCGCACCCGCGTGGATTGGTACGTGGGCTTTGCCGTGCTGCAGCCCCGTGCCGCCGGCCGTCTGTTCAACATCACCCCCGCTGCCTGAGCCATGGCCCTCACAAACGGCAACCCCTTGATCGATGCGGAGACCACCCTGGTGGGCTGGACCAACCGCAGCGCCATCCGCAACAGCGAGCACACCTTCCTCTCCGGTGAGGAGGTGCTGCTCAACACCAAGCTCGATGCGGCCTCCCGCTTCTCGCTGGTGGCCTCCCACCCCGGCGCGCCTGCCGCGGTGGAGGTGGAGCTGCTGCTGGCACCGGTGCTGCGCGATGGCACCACCGGCAGCTGGATCAGTGCTGTCCGCGTTGCCCTACCGGCAGAAGGCGGCCGGGTGGAGGCATTCCTTTCTGGGCACGACATCCAGATCGCACCGGCGGATCTCCCCAACCTCGACCTGCCGGCGGTGTGTTTCGCCAAGGCGCTCGTGACCCCGACCACCCCGGCGGGCATGCACGCGGGCCTGACGGCCACGATTGCGGCCTGAGCCCATGGCCCGCAAACGCTCTTCCAGCCCTGCAGAGGAACCGGCAGCCGAGGCGCTGCCGGCGCAGCCCACGGCGATCGAGCTGCCACCCGCCGCCGCAACCCGCCACGACCTGGTGGATCCCACCGTGCCGGCCGGCCTGGTGCGCATCAGCAACGGCAGCGGTGAGCGCTTCATCTGGCCAGTGCACCTGGGCGGCTGGCAGCAGCAGGGCTGGACCCTGATCGCTGCCGCCACCGGCGTTCAGATCACGCCGATGCCAGCTGCCCCTACAGCCCTGATCGAGGCACCGCCGGCCGCAGCAACGCCAGAGCCGATCACAGCTGACGCAACCCCAGACGTCGCCGAAACCGAGTTGGCAGCCAACTGGGAGCTGGAGACCAGCGCCACAGACGAGGCGCTGCTGCTCGACGACCCGCTGCTTTGAGGGGTGATCGCTTCCGTGCGCTCCTTTCTGCCCTCCCAAGCGAGCAGCACAGCAGCCAGCCCGCAGCTGATCCGGCTGCTGCCGCCCCTGGGCTGCCCGGGCGAGAGCGTGTGGGTGCCTCCCGTTGAGGTGCCCCGCTGGGAGCAGCAGGGCTACCGCCGCGCTCCCATCCCCGCCGCACCGCTGGAGTTGGCCTGGCTGCCGGATGCACCTGTGCCCCTGGACCCAGCTGGCAGCACCGCGGTGTTGCTGCTGCTCAAAGCACGGCCACCACTGCCAGCGGCGCTGTCGCTGGATTGGGGCGACGGCACCGTTGAAACCTGGCCATGGCCCAGCGGCGACAACATGCCGCGGTTGCGTCATGCCTATGCCTGCGCTCAGGACTGGAAGGTTTCGGCGGAACTGAGCGGCAGCGGCATCAGCGCCGAGCTGGCAGTGCATCTGCTGGGCTGCCCGATCTGGCCGCCAACGCCACCCCTGCCGCCGGGTGCGATTCAGCCGCTCATCCCCGGCAGTGGCCTGCTCGGCCAACCGTTTGATGGCCGGCGCCGCGAGCAGTGGCAGCTGCAGCGCTGGAGTGGCGGCACCAGCAGCGGCGGCGTACCCGCCAGCGATGGCTCCAGCATCCGCTTCCTACGCGCCGATGGCCTCTGGGCCACCCCGCCGGGCAGTGGCGGCGGCACCCGCTGGTGGAGCGGCGAGGGGCCACCCGGAGTGCTCCCTGATGCCCAAGCCGGTGACTTCTATCTCGACACCCGCAGCGGTGATGTCTACCAACTGGAGCTGAGCTGATGCCCTGGACCCACAGCACCAATCTCAAAGGGCCCTCGATGCTGCGGCTGGCGCGGCTACCGGCGGCGTTGAGCACCAGCTCCAGCACCAGCTGGCTCACCCTGTTCACCACACCACTGGCGGCACAGCAGGTGCTCTCCTTTGCGGCGGAGCTCTACTTCTCCAGCGGCGCCAACAACACCGGTCTGGTGACCACCCTCTCTGGCCCCGCCGGGCCGCAGGCGGTGCTCCACAACCTGGTGACCGGTGAATCGCTCACCACCTTCCGCAACCTCACCGCCAGCAGCTACGACACACCCCTGATCGGTACCAGCTCCGCCGGCAGCTCGGTGCTCAGGGCCCAGGTGAGCGGCACGGTGGAGAACGGCGCCAATGCCGGCAACCTCAGCCTGCGTTTTCGCTCAGAGGTGGCCGGCACCGCGGTGACAGTGCTGCGCGGCTCCTGGTGGCAAGTGCTGCAGCACTGAGCTGCGCTCCGCTCAACTCACCATCGGCAATAGGGAGTGTTCTCTCTGGCCCTTGGGCCGCTGCTCTGTCATGGCCTGGATTCCCTCCGGTTCACTCAAGGGTCCGCACGGTGATCCCGGCCCCCAGGGCCCCCAGGGGGTGCAAGGCCAACCCGGTGCCGATGGTGCCCAGGGCGTGCAAGGCCCGCAGGGACCAGCGGGGATACAGGGCGTCGCCGGCCCAGAAGGCCCCCAGGGCCAGCAGGGCATCCAGGGTGCCCCGGGCCTGGGCATCACCTTTAAGGGGCATGTGCCCACCCTGGCGGATCTGCCCGCCGATGCCGCCCAGGGCGATGCCTACATCGTGCAGGCGGATGACTCCTTCCGCGTCTGGGACGCCACCAGCAGCACCTGGGTGGATGGTGGCTCGATCCAGGGCCCCCAGGGCATCGCTGGCCCCCAAGGACCGCAAGGGTTGCAGGGAGAGCCCGGCCCCCAGGGCCTGCAGGGCGTGGAGGGCCCCAGTGGCCCCCAGGGCAACCGCGGCACCGGTTGGTTCACCGGCAGTGGTGCACCCACCACCATTCCCGGCTCCATGCCGGGTGATCTGTATCTGGATCAGACCAGCGGCGATGTGTACGTGTTGAGCTAAGGCCCGGCGCTGCATGATGATCACGCCCGCCGGGCCGGGATGGCCTCAGGCCAGCATCAGCCGCCGCTGCGCCTCGAGCTGGGAGCGCCGCAGCAGTTCCTGCTCGGCCAGCAGCCGCTCATCGAGCTCATCGATGCGAGCCAGGCACTGCTGGATCGCGGGAATCACCTCTTCCTCCAGCAGGGTGATCTCCTCTTCTCCATAGGGCTGCTCGATCCAGGTGCGCCGCAGCGCCAGCCCGCGCCGGCGCAGCAGGATCTCCTGCACGGAGCGGAGCGTGGATTCCAGCAGCAGGAACGGATCTTCCTCGGGCGAGCAGAACGGTGATTCCGCGGAAGCCGGGATGCCAGCAGCAGAGCGTGTGGCCATGACGATCGGCGCCGAGAGCGGCGCAGCGACGGGACCGATCCCAGCGGAGGCCCGACCGCAGGAGGGCCTCAGACTGGAGAGGCCCCGAGCCAGCCAGCTTCAGGGTCAGCTCAGGGCAGTCGATGCCTCAGTTGCTGCAGGCGTTCTGCGGCCTGTGTGGCTTCCTGCAAGAGCTGATCCCAGTCGTCCGGCGGATGGCCTTGATGCGCTTGGCCAGCTCCCTGATCTCGGGCCGCTTCGCGCGGTTGAGGGCGAGATCCGCCATGGCGATCGCCCCCTCGTGGTGGGGAATCATCATCACGATGAAGCGCTGATCGTTCGGCCCCATTCGTCCGGCCCCATCCCAGCCCACACCGGGTCCAGGCCGCTGCCCTCCACCCCAGCCCTGGGCCAGGCCAGGGGTGTTGATCATCCACGCCAGGGCACAGGCTCCTGAGGCCGCCAGCAAGACACCAACTGTGGATCGCTTCCCTGGGGAGCGCTGGTGGACCTGGGCCATGGATCCGTCCTCCAAGGCTGCCGAAGTCTTGATCTCCACCCTGGCCACGCCGGCATGGTCCGAGGGTCCTTCGTGGCATTGCTTCACGGATTCACCGCACGGCCGTTGGATCACACCCTCAGGACCGGGCAGATCACGGCGCCATCCTTGGCGTGATCGCCTCTTCTGAGCCCCATGAGGAGCGGCTGAGGCTTGCGGAGGGCCTCACCCCCAGGACAATGTTCTGATGCAACAGGTTCAGAAGGGTCACGGCGATAGCAGCCACGGGCGCAGGTATCGAAGCGATCCGTGGATGCGCCAGGTCCTGACCCTCTCGCTGACCTGCTGCTGGCTGGCAGCTCCGGCGATGGCGGCTGAATCGGAGGCGTGTCGGAACCTGCTGGATCAACGCAATGCCCTGGCCGAGCAGGCGATGAAGGCCGAAATCGCCTTGGTCCGCACCATCCGCGAACGGATCTGCCCGGTCCTCAGCCAGCAGGCTGATCAGGCCAATGCCAACGACCGCAACGCGCTGACCATCGACTACCAGGCCCTGATCGACTGCCGCTACAAGGTGGAAGAACAGCTGCTGCGCAGCCAGCGGGTTCTCTACGTCAACCGCCAGCAGTTCAGGTTCTACACGGCGGCTGGAGCCAAGCTGGCCCGGCAGGCCGATGGGCTGGCTCAGGAGTTGCGGGAAGGGGAGTGTCCCCAGCTGCGTTGATCAACAGCCAGCCAGCGGCCACCCGGTGCCGTCCAAACCCTTGACCCTGGAGTGACTACAGGCTGTTTGCTGGGGTCTGGATGACAGGACCATGGCGGAACATTGCTGCAGCAGCGGAACCAGCGGACAGAAGGCCGGAGCCACCACGGAGCCGCAGCCGGAGCCGGCAAGCGGCAGAGAAGCGCTGTTTCGGATCAGCGCCATGGATTGCGCCACGGAGGAAGGCGAGATCCGCCATGCCCTCGCAGGTGTTGACGGCATCCGCGGCCTGAGGTTCCTGCTCGCCGAGCGCGTTCTGGCGATCGATGCCGAAGCCGCTGCACTGAGCTCCGCCCTTACTGCGATCCGGCGGCTGGGATTCAACCCGGAGCCGATCAGCCCCGATCAGCGGCCGTCTTTGGCCCAGACGCGTCTGGGGCAGCGACGTGAACGTCTCCGCCTGAGTGGTGCCTTGGTGCTGGCGATCTCAGCGGAGCTGCTGCATCTGGTCGTTCCCGCCTTCCCGGGCCATGAGCTGCTGGAGAGCGGGATCGCCATCGCCGCGATTGCCCTGGCGGGCTTCTCCGTGTTTCTCAAGGGCCTCGCGGCCCTCCGCCAGGGCCGGCTCAATATCAATGCGCTGATGAGCGTGGCGGTCACGGGCGCCTTCCTGATCGGCCGCTTCCCGGAAGCCGCCATGGTGATGGCGCTCTATGCCGTGGCCGAGGCGATCGAAGCTCGGGCGGTGGAGCGGGCCCGCCAGGCGATCACCAGCCTGATGGCCCTGGCCCCCGATGAGGCGGAGATCCGCCAGAGCGATGGCCGCTGGCAGCGCGTGCCGGCTAGTGCTGTGACCATCGGCGATGTGGTGCGTGTCCGCCCGGGCGAGAGGCTGCCGCTCGATGGCACGGTGCTCAGCGGCGAGAGTGCGATCAACCAGGCACCGATCACCGGCGAAAGCCTGCCGGTCGACAAAGGCCCAGGGGATGAGGTGTTTGCGGGCACGATCAACCAGGGCGGCGCCCTGGAAATCCAGGTGACGGCACCTGCTTCGCTCAGCACCCTGGCGCGCATCATCCAGGTCGTGGAGGAAGCCCAGGCCTCCCGTGCCCCGATCCAGCGCTTCGTCGATCGCTTTGCGGCCCGCTACACCCCGGCGGTGTTCGTGGTGGCCCTGGCGGTTGCTCTGTTGACGCCGCCCTTGCTGGGGTTCACCCCCATGCAGGCGATCTACAAGTCCCTGGTGCTGCTGGTGATCGCCTGCCCTTGTGCGCTGGTGATCGCCACACCAGTCACGGTGGTGAGCGGCCTGGCCGCCGCCGCCCGTCGCGGCATCATCATCAAAGGCGGCCTCTATATCGAGGAGGCCCGCAAGATCAAGGTGCTGGCCCTCGACAAGACAGGCACGATCACCCTGGGCCAGCCCAAGCTGGTGGCCTTCTCCCCTCGCCTAGAAGGCGCAGACGCTGGCCTTCTCAAACAGTGGGCCAGCAGCCTGGCGGAGCGCTCCGACCATCCGGTGTCGCGGGCCATTGCCGCAGGCCTCGATGGCGAGCGGCTGGCCGTGGAGGCCTTCGAGGCCCTCCCCGGAAGGGGGGTGCGGGGCGTGATCGAGGGGCGACCGCTGATGCTGGCCAACCACCGCTGGATCGAGGAGCTGGGGCTTTGCTCCAGCGCACTGGAAGCATCGATGCAGGTTCACGAGCGCCAGGGCCGCTCGCTCAGCCTGCTGGCGGATGACACCGGCGTGCTCGCCCTGATCGCCGTAGCCGACACCGTTCGGCCCAGCTCCGCGCCCGCTATGAAAGCCCTGCGGGCCCTCGGCGTCACCCCGGTGATGCTCACGGGTGACAACGCAGCCACAGCCGGTGCGATCGCGGCCGTGGCCGGCATCGAGCAGGTGAAAAGCAATCTTCTGCCTCAGGACAAGCTCGAGGCGGTGGCCGATCTGCAGGCCCGCTATGGATTCGCGGCCATGGCCGGCGATGGCATCAACGATGCGCCGGCCCTAGCCCAGGCGAACATCGGTTTCGCGATGGGGGCCGCGGGCACCCACATCGCCATCGAAGCGGCCGATGTGGTGATCATGAACGATGATCTGACGCGCGTACCGGAGACAATCTCCCTCTCTGGCCGCACCTTTCGCATCCTGCGCCAGAACATCGCGCTGGCGCTGGGAATCAAGATCATTTTTCTGGTGCTCACCGTGGCCGGGAATGCCACGATGTGGATGGCGGTTTTCGCGGACATGGGCACCAGCCTGATCGTGATCGCCAATGGCCTGCGGCTGCTCCGCACACCCACGCCAGGAAAGATCAAGGGCTGAGCGTGGGCGGGAACGATCAGATCTGATCCTTGTCGATGCGAGCCGAACGGTTCAATTCCATCAGGATGCCGCAGGTCTTCTCCTCATCAGGTTGCGGACAAAGCCCTCTGAGGTTCCGCAACTGATGCTGTAGCTGGCGGAGTTCATCGACCCGCGCATCAACTTCGGCCAGCTTCTCGTCCAGCAAGGCGTTCACAGTCCGGCAGCTCCCGGCTGGTGCGTCCCGCGCTCCGATCAGGATGCGCACCTCCTCCAGGCTCATGTCAAGGCTGCGGCAGTAGCGGATGAAGCGCAACTGCTCCACATGCCGCGGCGAATAGAGGCGGTAGTTGCCATCCGTGCGCTGCGGCACCGGCAGCAAGTGCTCGCGTTCGTAATAGCGGATGGTCTCGATCTTCACCCCTGTAGACCGTGCCAACTCGCCGATCTGCATGGATTCCTCCCCTTGGGTTGACAAGTCGGGCGGACAAGCCTCCCTGGCGCGACACTAGGCCCTTGACCCTGAAGCCACATTAGGCTTTTCAATGGCGAGGCCGACCGTCCATCCTTGTGAACAGCACCTCGCTCACCCAACGACTCTCCCGCCGTCGAACCGGCCAGCACCAATGCCGGCCCTGGGCGCGGCTGTGCATGGCCGTTCTGGCCACGATTGGGATGATCGACACCGGCTCGATCACCGCCAAGCGCTGGGGTTGGATCGGCAGCCTGTCCTGTCCGGGCGGCAGCGATGGCTGCGACAAGGTTCTCAGCAGTGCCTGGGGCTCAATCTGGGGACAGCCGCTCTCACTGTATGGATCCTTGACCTATGGCCTGGTGATTCTGTTGGCTGTGCTTCCACTGTTGCCGATCGGGAAAAACAACAGAACGAGCGAGCCGCTGACAGTCACTCTGCTGGTCTTGATCACCACTGGAATGGCCTGCTTCAGCGCGGTGCTGATGGGAATCATGGCGCTGCAGATAAAGGCATTCTGCGCATTTTGCGTTCTATCCGCTGCTCTCTCCTTTTCTCTCTTTGTTCTCGCCTTGATCATGGCCAGAGGAGAGGAGCGATCATCCACCGTGTTCCGTGTCGTGATCACGGCTTTGCTCGTCTTGCTTCTGGGCCTGGGCTGGTCGGCCATGGCCGATCAACCATCTATCAGTGGCGGTCCAGGCTCAGCTCCAGCTGTCCAGGCGGAAAGCAGCCCCGCCAGGGTCCAATTGGCAGAGCACCTCAGCGCAATTGGCGCCAAGCTGTATACCGCCTATTGGTGTCCCCATTGCCGTGAGCAAAAAGAGCTCTTTGGCAAGCAAGCAACGGCCAAGATCAGCGTGATTGAGTGCGCTCCCGATGGCCAGAACAGCCAGAGCACGCTTTGCGCCCAGAAGGGCGTTCAGGGTTACCCCAGCTGGGAGATCAATGGCACGCTCGATTCTGGCGTGAAATCACTGGATCAGTTGGCTGATCTCAGTGGCTACAAGGGATCCCGCGCGTTCTGACCAAGCTGCTGTTTGTTGTCCAGAGCGGTCGTCAGGTCAGCAATACCCAACCAGGTTCACAGCCTTGATCGCCTTAACGTCCAGCTCCTCGGCATTGCCCCATGCCTGATGCACCACTCGGCAACTCCGCCCCCGTCACCCCTCGGGTCGTGGACGTTCCGGCCGGTTTAGGCACGCTGCGCACCTTTCTACGGGTACTGGGCCCCGGCTACCTGGTGGCCGTGGGCTATATGGATCCGGGCAACTGGGCCACCGATCTGGCGGCAGGCTCCCAGTTCGGGTACCGCCTGCTGTGGGTGATCGGACTCTCCAGCCTGATGGCGATGGTGCTCCAGTCGCTGTGCTGCCGCTTGGGCATCGCCACACGGATGGACCTGGCCGAGGCCTGCAGCCGTTTGCTGCCGCGGTCCTGGCGGATCCCCCTCTGGCTTCTGGCCGAGATGGCGATCATCGCCTGCGACCTGGCCGAGCTGGTGGGCAGCGCCATCGCCTTGCAGCTCCTTTTCGGCCTGCCCCTGCCCTGGGGGGTGGGCCTCACGGCGGCCGACACCCTGCTGCTTCTGGCGTTGCAGCGTTTCGGTGTCCGACGCCTCGAGGCGCTTGTGATCGCCTTGGTGGCCCTGGTGGGCGGTTGCTTCGCCGTGGAGATGTTTCTGCTGCAGCCGGATTTGGGCCAGGTGGGCCAGGGATTCCTTCCCCAATCCTCCAGCCTCAGAGACGGCACGCAGCTCTTTCTGGCAGCCGGCATTCTTGGCGCCACGGTGATGCCCCACAACCTCTATCTCCATTCCTCCCTGGTGCAGACCCGCCACTGGAGCGCGGCGGCGGGGGAAACGCGCAGGGCCCTGGCCTTCAGCACCTGGGACACGCTGATCGCCCTCAGCCTGGCCCTCCTGATCAATGTCTCGATCCTGGTGCTGGCCGCCGGCAGCTTCTACGGACGACTGCCACAGCCGGTCACGGACCTCAGCGAGGCCTATCGGCTGCTGACGCCGATGCTGGGCACCTCTCTGGCCAGCGTGCTGTTTGGGGTGGCGCTGCTGGCGGCGGGCCAGAGCTCAACGCTCACCGCCACCATGGCCGGCCAGATCGTGATGGAGGGGTTCCTGCAGATCCGTCTGCCGGACTGGAAGCGGCGGCTGCTCACCCGCGGCCTCGCCCTGATCCCGGCGATGGCCACGGTGATCCTGTTCGGTGAGCGGGCCACCACCAACCTGCTGGTGCTGAGTCAGGTGGTGCTGTCCCTGCAGTTGCCGTTCGCGGTGATCCCGCTGGTGTGGTTCTGCGGGCGGCGCGGCCTGATGGGCGAGCTCCGATCACCGCTCTGGCTGCAGGTCGCGGGCTGGCTGTGCGCCAGTGTGATTGTGTCGATCAACCTCTCGTTGCTGAGTTCGGTGCTGCGTGGCGGCTGAACGGTCGGCAATGCAGCTTCTCCGTCGCCGCATGACGAGCAAACAATCCCTGAGGCACGACCGACGCAATCAAGGACCCTGAGTCGTTGAGCCGGTATCGGAGGCACCATGCCCGTCCAGCGGCTGGAGGCCTGGAGTCTCAGCCCACCGCCAGCTGCAGCACCCCGCGCCCCAGTCCCACCAGGGCGGCGAGACCGATCAGGGGCAGGACGCCCCAGCGGAAGCGCAGCAGCAGGGTCAGCGCCAGGGCGGCCAGCAGGAGCGCCAGGGCATCGAGCTCGCCAGCTGGCCACAGCACAGGCCCGGCGAAGAACACCGCCAGGCTCACGATCACGCCCACCACCGCTGCGGTGATCGCCGTGAGCGGGGCGCCGAGGCGCAGATCGTCGCGGGTCGCCTCCACCAGCGGAGCGCCGCAGAGGATGAACCCGAAGGTGGGAAGGAACGTGAACCAGATCGTCACCAGAGCAGCCGCTGCTGCCCCGATCCAGGTGCCAGGGGGGCCGAACACCCCGCCGTTCCAGCCGCCCATGAAGCCCACGAAGGCCAGCACCATGATCAACGGCCCAGGTGTGGTTTCCCCGAGGGCCAGGCCATCCACGACCTGGGCAGCGCTGAGCCAGCCGAACTGTTCCACCGAAGCCTGGGCCACGTAGGTCAGCACCGCGTAGGCACCGCCGAAGCTCACCAGCGCCACCCGGCTGAAGAAGCGCCCCATGGTGGGCAGGAGACCCTGCTCGCCGAAGCCGGCGCTGAGCAGGGCCAGGGGCACCAGGGTGGCCAGCCCCCAGACGAGCAACATCAGCGCGAGGCGCCGGTGCGAGGGCCGGGCATGGGGCGGGATGGGGGTGTCGTCGCCATGGATGGCGGGCGGCTCGGCAGCGGCCTTGGCCGCCTGGCCTTGGCGGGATTCGGCCCTGGGCTTCTGCACCCACTGAGGTTTCCAGCGTCCGGCGCCCCAACCCAGCAGCGCCGCCGCTGCCACGATGAGCGGGTAGGGCAGCTTGAGCAAGGCCAGGGCCACGAAGGCCGCAGCGGCCACCAGCACCAGGGCTGGATGGTGCAGGGTGCGGCGGCCGATCCGCAATCCGGCCTGCAGCACGATCGCCAGGACCGCCGGCTTGAGCGCCCAGAACACGGCAGCCAATAGGGGCAGCTGGGCTCCGACCGCGTAGAGCGTGGAGAGGCAAAGCAGCACCAGCACCGATGGCGCCAGGAACAGACCACCGGCGATGAGACCCCCGGGGATGCCATGCATCAGCCAGCCCAGATAGGTGGCCAGCTGAATCGCCTCCGGCCCCGGCAGCACCATGCAGTAATTGAGGGCATGCAGGTAGCACCACATCACCCCGCTGCACGGCCTCGGCCGGCACGGTCATCTCCTGGCCCTCGCGGATCACGGTGGCGGTGGCGGGCTGCAGATCCAGCAGCCGCCGCACCGCCGCCGAGGAGCGCTGCTTGATGATCTCCTCCATGTATTTGCCCATCAACACGAAGGCGATCACGACCGCCGACACCTCGAAATACACCCCCCGCTCATCGATGCCGACCGGCAGCAACTGGGGCGCAAAGACGACGACCACGCTGTAGAGGTAGGCCACCGAGGTGCCCAGCGCGATCAACACATCCATGTTCAGGGCCCGGCGGCGCAGGGCGGCCCAGGCCCCGGTGTAGAAGCCCCAGCCGCCGATCACCTGCACGGGAGTGGCCAGCAGGAAGAGCCAAACCCCCCAGGTGAGCCAGGGGAGTTGGGCCACGGGTGCCCAGCTCAGCAGGCTGACGCCCGCCGCCAGGGCGATGAAGGCGGCGGCCCGCAGGATCGCCAGCGCCAGCACCCCGGAGAGGGCAATGCTCACGCGACGCCGCATCCGCCGCAGCTCCTGTTCCGGGGCCAGGAAGCTCTGCCGGCAGCCCTGGCTGCAGAAGTAGTAGGTGCGGCTACCCCGCCTGGCCGACAGGGCCGTGGCCACGGGCACCACCATGCCGCAGATCGGATCCTTGGCCATCGAGCCGGATGTCGCCGCTGCAGCGTCCATGGCAGGAGCCTGACTGAATTCAGTGTGGTGGCTCTGGCGTGTTCTGACTGCAAGGCAGACGAACCAGCCAGCGCTTCCAACCTCCCTACCGAGTCGTGCGGCTCTGCTTTTACCTGCCTTTACCCCTTCTCAAGCAGCCGATCGGGCACACCACCGAGTCCACGTTCCAGGGTCTGGACGTTGGGGTAGCCGTGGTCGAGGAGTGCAGCCGCCGCAATCGCACCGCGGTTGCCGCCTGTACAGAAACACACAATCGGGACCGAGCGATCGGGGATGACTGTCTCGATCTCCTGCAGCAACACGTCCAGTGGAATGTTGTGGGCGTTGCGGATCGTGCCGGACTTGATTTCAGCCGGCTCACGCACATCGATCAGGATGGCTCCGCGCTCAAGCTGCTGCTCCAAGTCCTCTGGAACCAGCCCGGGAACCCTGGCCTTGGCTTCAGCAGCTCTGCGCAGAAACGCTTCGTCGTGGTGCACGACCAAGGGGGATCATCGTGCCTTGACCGTAGATGCAACATCTGGCCTGCGTTTGTGCATCGGGCTACACCGGATCAGCCCGTGAGCCTGGCCAGTCCGGTGAGCAGCGCTCCAACGAGGGCGGCAGCGCCGATCACCTGAAGGACGCTCCAACGCAGCCGCAGCTGGGCAAACAACGCCACCCCCACCACCAGCAGCGCCCATGGGTTGAAGGCACCGCCGGGCCACAGCACCGGGCCGGCAAAAAACAACGCCAGGCTGGCGATCACGCCCACGACCACGGCGGTGATGGCACTCAGCGGCGCCCCGAAACGCAGGTCGCCGCGGCTCCCTTCCACCAGTGGCGCCCCAGCCAGGATGAAACCGAAGGAGGGCAGGAAGGTGAACCACACCGTGACCGCCACCGCCGCCAGGGCCAGGGGCCAGGGCGTTGCACCAGCGGCGATCGACTGATTCCAGCCGCCCATGAAGCCCACGAAGGCCACCACCATGATCAGCGGCCCGGGCGTTGTTTCCCCCAGCGCCAGCCCGTCGAGCATCTGACTGGCCGAAAGCCAGCCGAACTGCTCCACCGCCCCCTGGGCCACGTAGGGCAGCACGGCATAGGCCCCCCCGAAGCTGAGCAACGCCACTCGCGTGAAGAAGCGGGCCATCAGCGCCAGCGAACCATTCCAGCCGCCGGCGATCGCCAGGCCTGCCAGGGGCAACAGCAGAGCCAGCGCCCAGATCAGCAGCGTGGTGGCTAGCCGCCGGCGCGAGAGGCGGGCGTGCTCAGGGCTTTCGGTGTGGTCGTCGTGCAGAGCAACCGCCTGAGCCGCGTCTGCCTTGGCCGCCGCGGAACCATGGGCGCCGCCCGTCTGCAGCAAGGCGGGCCGCCAGCGGGCGACCACCAGGCCGATCAAGCCGGCCACGAGCACCACCAGCGGGTAGGGCAGCTTGAACAGGGCCAGGGCCAGAAAGCCAAGGATCGCCAGTGCCACCAACAAAGGGCTGTGCAGGGTTCGCTTGCCAATGCGCCAGGCCGCCATCAGCACGATCGCCAGCACCGCCGGCTTGAGCACCGCGAACACCGAGGCCAGCAGCGGAAGCTGCCCCCAGAGGGCGTAGATGCTGGCCAGGGCCGTAAGCACGAACACCGAGGGGATCACGAACAGGGCGCCGGCGATCAGGCCGCCGGGCACGCCATGCATCAGCCAGCCGAGATAGGTCGCCAGCTGCATCGCCTCCGGCCCGGGCAGCAGCATGCAGTAGTTGAGGGCATGCAGGTAGCGCCGCTCTGAGAGCCAGCGCCGCTGGTCGACCAGCTCACGGTGCAGCAGGGAGATCTGGCCGGCCGGCCCACCGAAGCTCACCCAGCCGAGCTGGAACCAGAAACGGGAGGCCTCCGCCAGGGCCACGGCGGAGGGTGGTGGTGTCATGAGTTCTCTTACGGGCCTGGCATCAGGGCCCATCTTGCGGGGAACCGCACCCCGGCGGGGTGAATGCGAGCACAACCGCTCTTGACTCTCCAGTAGCTGCAGACCTCAGGCTGGAGGGATCCTGTCCTCCCCGTCGTCCATGGCCGCCACCAGCCTCCATGCCGTCCGCCTGTACCGGATGGATCTGCCGGACCACCCTTGTCCCTGGGGCCTGCGGGCCGTGCGCCTCTTGCAGGAGCGGCACATTCCCTTTGAGGACCATCGCCTCACCAGCACTGAGGCGGTGGACTCCTTCAAAGCGGCCCAGGGGGTGGCGACCACGCCCCAGATCTTTGCCGGCCCTGAGCGGATTGGCGGGTACACCGAGCTGGCCGCACGGCTCGGCGTCCGGCCGGAAACGGCCGTGATCTCCTACACGCCGGTGGTGGCGGTGTTCAGCACTGCGGCCCTGATGGCGCTGGCGCTGAGCGCCGGGGTGAGCGGCTTCATGGGGTTCGCCATCTGCCTGCTGGCCATGCTCAAGCTGATGGATGTGGACGCGTTTGCGGCCAGCTTCCGCAAGTACGACCTGCTCAGCCAGCGTTGGCGGCCCTGGGGTCGCCTCTACCCAGGTATTGAGCTGCTGGTGGGCCTCGGCGTGTTGCTCCAACCCGAGCCCGCCGCCGCTTCCCAGCTGGTGGGCGCCGTAGCTGTGTGGCTTGGGGCGATGGGGATGGTGTCGGTGGGCAAGGCGGTGTTCAGCGATCACTTGGCGCTCAACTGCGCCTGTGTGGGCGGCAACTCAAAAACACCCCTTGGGGTGGTGAGTTTCGCCGAGAACCTGATCATGGCCGCCATGGGGGCCGTGATGCTCGCCGGCCGCTGAGCGGCGATCAGGCTCGGGTCCGGCTGCTGGAGAGGAGCATGGCAGTCCCGGAAACAATCACCACCAGGGTGAGGACACCCAGGAGCAACGAGTAATACGGCTGCAGGTTGATCGGCCCAAACCGGCCGGTGTGGATCTTGACCAGCCAGAAGGCATCGATTCCCTGCTCCAGCAACAGGCTGTAAAGCGAGCCACTGGCCGCCGTGAGCAGCAGGGGGGCAGCCGCCAGGGGCACCACTACTCGGTGGGCGCGGCGGAACCTGGCGTTGAGGGCGCGCGGCATCGGCATCATTCCTGCCGCAGCTCCTTGTGCAGCATCGCCTCACCGCTGCAGGGCATCCACAGTCCGTTGGTCTGGTGTGTGCCTTTGCAGCCGAGCTCCTTGGCCCGCTGCTCCGCTTCTGCCTGGGTCTTGTACATGCCCTTGGCATGGGCCAGGGCCTGGTTGGGCAGCTGCAGAACAGACAACAGTGCCAAGGCACCAACCGCGAAATGTTGCTTGCGGATCCAATGGATCCGAACCTGTGAGAACAGGTAGGCCATCTGGAGAGGATTGACAGGACGCGGGTGGTGATCAGAAGGAGAAAAGTGCATCGAACTGGTAGTACTCAGGCTTGTCGAGCCCGTCATGCCTGAGCATGCGGCGCAGCTGGAGAATCTCGCGGCGTTGGGCGACGATGATCTGTCGCGCCAGGCGTTGGATGGTGGGGTTGCTGCTCTTCTTGAGCGCATCGTGAGCCATCACCAGCGCACCGCCGTGATGGGCGATCATCCCTTCCAGAAACCAGGTGACGCGGTTGTCCTTTGTTGGCGTGGAGCCCGTCATCTGCATCGCCTGAATCTGGGCAGCACTCATGCGCTCAAGGCTTCCCATGCTGTTGGGATCCCCACCGGCCTTCAGGGCCACGGGATAGACGGGGGCCTCGGGATACCAGGCCTTACGCCATTGCCCCATCGCCTTGACCTCCTGGGCCTGATCCCGCCAGATGTCCTTCCCCAGCGAGCCCACACCGGGCACACCGATGTCGAAGACAAACTCACTCATCCGCAGCGCGCCGGTGTGGTGCTGGACCATCGCATCGAGCCAGCGCAGGTCATAGGTGCTTCCCGCTGGGCCCACGTCATGGTTGTGGGCGCTGTGATCCATGGGTGTGGCAGCCGGCGCTGATCCCGGCGCGGGAGCCGGAACAGCCATCTGATGGTGTTGATGGGGATCCATCTGGGCCAGGGCCGGAGCTGTAGCCCCAAGCAGGCCCAGCAGGGCAGTGGAGACGGCGGCGAGTCGCATGAAAACAGCAGGGGAAACGTCCAGCATTTAGCCTGCACCCTCCAGCGGGGGGAGAGTCAAGTGGCTGCGCGACATCCAGCGGGCCTGCTGCCCGGGGCGCTCGAAAAGATCGGCGCGGTGGCCAGCCGCTCGGGCCTGACGGTCAAAACCATTCGCTTCTACTGCGACGAGGGCTTGATTCAGCCGAGCAGCCGCAGCGAGGGCGGCTACCGCCTGTTTGATGAGGGCGTCTTCGCTGAACTCGCCCTGATCCGCACCCTGCGGGCGATGGAGATCTCACTGCCGGATGTGCGCCGGATCCTCGAGGCGCGGCGTTCAGGCATCTGCACCTGCAGTGATCTGAAGGCACGGATCCGCAGCAAGGCCGGCGAGATCGGCGAGAAGATCGTCGCGATGCAGAACCTCCAATCTGAACTGTTTGGCCTGCTCAACAGCTGGGAAGCCTGCGGCGGCAAAACTCCAGGTTCATGACCGTGATGAGGCGCTGTGCTGGCGCTCAGTGTTCGCGGGGGGCCAACTGGCGCACTGACTCCCCAACTGGATGGATTGTTTCCAGCTGCAGGGTGCTCTTCCGAACCCCCAGCCGTGCCAACTGCTGCTGCGCCAGGATCAGCAGTTGATCACGACTGAGCCCTTCCGCCGTCAGTTGCTGAGGATTGATAACCACGTGGGCGGTGAGTGCGGCGCGCGAGGTGCCCAACCGAACAGTCCCAAGCAACCGGGCGCGACGATGTTGGGGATCTCGTCGCGCAGCTGCATCAGCCAGCGGCCATCCTGCTGCAGCATGGCCAGGGCGATTTCAACGGCCATGGCTCGGGCTCAGGCTGCGGCCGGCCGGCGCCGCTGCGTGGCATAGACCGCTGCTCCACCAGCCGCCAGCACCAAGCCACCGCTGATGGCCAGGAACACCAGGGTCTGCACCAACAGCAGCAAGATCCCCAAGGCCGAGCCAGCCGCGATCTGCACCCTTGCCTTGATCAGCAGGGTGAGCAGCAGCAGCACGGTGGCCTTGAGGGCCAGCACCTTGGCCGTGCTGAGCGGGCAAAAGGGGTTGAACAACACAGCCAGGCCACGACGTGAACCCATGCTGGCGGGCTGAAAGCGTCTCAGTGGGTTGTTTTCAGACGCAGCGGTTGCGGCGGGCTCCACTGCGGTTCACAGGCCCGCCAGCCCTGCTGCCGTTTTTGCTGCCAGAGCTTGATCGCCTGCTCCCGCGTCAGCTCCTTGCGACGTTTCAGGAGGGGTGCCGCCTGCCCGGGAATCAACTCCCCAAGCGTCACCTCCAGGCTCTGGCTCCAGCGGTCGTAGCGGCGCGGCTGGAAATGCAGGACCTGACGGCCATCACTGATCCAGCCCTCCTGCGGGGAAAGCGGCGGTCGGCCGTGCCTGCCCGTCACGTTCATCGGCCGTTCAAGCCACCTCAGGCGCCCAGCCTTGTTGACGCGTCATGTCATCGGTCCAACCCTGACAGCGGCTGGTGAGATGCTCGCCATGGGCGATCAACCCTTGGTGCAGCTGGCAGGTGAGCACCGGGATGCAGTTCACCCCGGCGTGGTGGCGAAACCAGTGGCAGGTCATGCAGACCTTGCGGCTACGGGTCTTCACCAGCACCTCGCTGTCGAGATAAGGCCACTCCTCGATTGGGTTTTCAAGCCTGGGCGCAAGGGCCATAGACCGAGACGAGGGAACATCCACGACCGACTCCAGATGCGTACGTCTGTACTAGCACGCATTGCTGGGGTTGGCGGCCGCATCCCTTGAGCCTGAATACGGTTCAGGCAAAGGATGCGTGTCGATGCTCCGCGAACTCGTGCTGGCCATTGGCATCCCCCTGCTGGTGCTGCTGCTGGCGGTGCTGGCCCTGGAGCAGTGGCGTGATCAGCTGCCGGCCTGGCTGAAGCGGTTGGCCGAGCGCCCGTCCTGGCTTTGGAACACCGGCATCGGGCTGATCATCGGCCTGTCGCTGCTGCGCTGGCTGCTGCAGCGCTGATGCTCAGGCCGTCAGCGCCTGGCGTTGGCCCGCAGGGTGCAGCGATCGGTGCGACACCAGAAACGCTTCGATCCAGTCGTGGTGACGCCGCTGGCAGATCCGATCGGCGATCGAAGGGGCATCAGCTGGCACCTGGAACCGCTTGCGGAACGCCTTGGTGAAGCCCTCCAGCTCCGGGCGAGGCAGGCCCCGCACCGTGGCAAGAATCTGCTGGACGGTTTCCGGATCGAGGGGATCCAGACCCACCTCGGCCGTGGGCTCGGCAGCAGTGCTGTTGCGTTGAGAAGCCGGTGCTTGGCGGGCTGATGTGGGAGCAGTTGAGCTGGTGACCTCCCGCTGCTGCTTGTCGTAGAGCGCCAGGCCAAAGGGATTGCCAAAAGTCATCAGGGCCCGCTTCATGGCATCGGTCTCGGCCTCCTTGAGTGCGGACTCATGGGCCTGGCCCAGGTCAGCGTCGATGCCGTGGCCGGCACCGCTGCCTTCTCGGATGACATCCCCGACACGGATACGAACGCGAGCGGTGTAGGTGACACCCCAGCCGGCGCGGTTGCTGCTGCCCAGAGTGCGCTCCCGCTCAGAGACGCACTGCACGCCGATGGTTTCGCGCTGCCAGCCATCGAAGCCAAAGATTCGATTCGCCTCCGCGATGGCTTGCCATCCCTCCAGGTAGGCCAGGGAGCGACCAGCCTGGCTGCGGGTCTGGACCTTGGCGCGATCAAGGGGTGCGGAGAGAGCAGCGATCTGCTCAGTGGAGAAGACAGCGGGGGCCATGGCGGTGCTCCGAGATGAGGAGGGTTGGAGATCGGTCTTGAGAGATGTGGACCCGCCCGTGCAGCAGGCCCATGTCGACGGGGGGCTCTGCCCCCCTCAGTGGATGCGCCAGCTGCGGCGGGAGAGGAGCTGGGCGCCGGTGATCTGGCGGCCGGCCTTGAGGGCTTCCTTGATGGCTGCCTTGTCGGGCTTGCTGGTGGTGGTGACGGCGAGCCATTCGGAATCGAGGGCCTGCTCGTCGTCGATCACGACGGCCGTGGATTTGCGGCTGCTGAGCTCGTGGTTCGGGAACGAGAACCGGGTGGCGCTGGGCTGCAGCTGGGTGAGGACAAAGATCAGCGACTCCTCAAGGGCATCGGCTCGGCCTGCATCGGAGCGGGCCAGATCGCTGAGGCGCTTGGCCTGCTGCTGGCGGTAAGCGGCCTGGCCACGCAGGTGTTCGATCACCCAGCAGGTGGCATCGGCCTTAGCGGCCAGGGCCGCCTTGTTTCCCTCTTCTGCAAGGAGTGCCGCCTCTAGCTCAGTCAGAGCCAGGGCACGCTGTTCGGGGTCATCGGTTTCGAGCTGTTCGGCCAGCTGGCCGATCGCGGTGGTGAGCTCTTGGGCCTCGATGCCCAGCTGCCAGAGAGAGCCTGATCGCTCCAGAGAGCAGGCCGGACCTGCCGCTGAGGGAGCCGACTCCAGGACAGCAGTCGCACCGTGAGGTGCGCTTGGCAGCGCAGTGGCGGGGATGGGAGTGAGAACAGCCATGAGGGTGTGGGGAATGAATGGACCAGATACAGAACGGAGCGCCGATAGGGCGGAAGGCTTCAGGAGCGGGCGGAGGCAGGAACAGCCCAGAGCCCAGCCGAGGGGCTGACTTGCGCAACCGAGATCGGCACTGGAGATCGGGCGGCCATGCTCCGGGCCTGCTGCACCAGCGAGGCGGTACCTGCGCCGCCGGGGAAGGCCACCACCAGCACCGAAGCGATCGAGCCGGGGGAGGTGTGAGCCTCCGCTCGGGCAATGGCCTGCTGGAGCAGCTCGCGATTGCGGATTGGCCCGGCGGCCCGGCCGTGGCGCTCCCACTGGGCCGGCATCACCAGAGACGACCAGCCCAGCTGGTGAGCAGCACGGCCGATGGCGGCATCGGCGCCACGGGCACCGCCATGGAGCAGCAGGTGCACCAGCCGGCCGCCGCTACGGGCGAGCAGCTCAGCGGCAACCCGTTGATGGGGCCAGGCCAGATCACGGCCGCCACCAGCCGCGATCACAAGCGAGTAAGCAGAGCCCGAACGTGGCTCGAGTGAATGACAAATAGCCATGGAATCAGCTGCCAAAAGTGACAACTGATCGGGGCATCACAACCGCTCAGAGATACGCGGCTTTGATGGCGAGATCAGGGGATGAGGTTGCCGCAGGCGATGGGCTCGGGGCCTTTGGCGCAACCCTTATTCTACCAGTACAGATGCACTCTGGAGGCAGTAGAGCCACTGCGATGCAATGGATCTACGAAAAGCTGAGCTCCATAGAGGAGCCCCGGCTCGCTGAGAATCAAGACCATCAGATCTGAGCCGAATCAACCCGCCCCGCCGCGCAGCTGCGAGAGAATCGCTGGGGCCCCTATGGCAGCTACCGCCGGTGAGCAGCCCCTAGGCCACCGCAGCCGCGGGAGAGCAGCTGAGCCCGCCACCCCACACCGGCCCCGGCGCGGAGGGCGGCGGCGGCTGGCCGATACACGCCACGGCACTGCCGTGGCACGCTGAAGGACGGCCGCTGCCGAACGGAGCCTTGCCGGTGCCCGCAGAACTTTTGGCACGGCTGACATCGGCAAGCCGGACGCTGTGGAGAAGAGCGCTCAAAGCGGATTGGTGACTTGGCGCCGCACATCGACAGGGCCACTTCCGCGGGAACCTTGATTAAGCCCTCGCCTTGCTCAAGGAACCGGCCCTTCCATTGAATAAGGGGGAGGGGGAGTTAGCGCATCCAGCACAGCTCTCTAGCCCCGCCGCAGCCTCCGGGGCGCATGTGCGCATGCCTCTCCAATCCCCTCTATCGAGCAGCTGCCCTGGAAGCAGCTGCTCGAAGCCCAGAGATTCCCCAGGCGCCCGGAGCGCGGGAAACCAGAAAAACTTCTCACATAACTTCTCACACCCAAAGCACTAGAGCCACAACCGCCAGATGCAGCAAGGGATTACAGTGATTACACCCTGAGCCTTCTAAGCAGCCGGTCGATGGTTCGAATCCATCAGGGGGCGTTCAGACGGGGCAGGGTCCTTCTCAGTCTGTTAAAAATCTGTTACAGTCTTCGTAACATAACGCAACACCCATGGCCCAGCCCGCTCCCCGCTTTGGATTTGTGGCCTTCGCCGAAAGCTGGAATGGCCGCCTGGCCATGCTCGGCTTCGTGATCGGCCTCGGCACCGAACTGCTCACCGGCCAGACCATCCTCGCCCAGCTGGGTCTGGGTTGATCGCCATGAGCACCGATTACACCGCTGCCATTACCGCCGTCATCGCCCTCGTGGTTGTTCTCACGGGCATGACCACCTACGTGCTGAGCCGCCCCAGCGACCTGACGTCAAAATCCCGCTGATCCCCCCACCCCATGACCAACACCCCCGCCAACGACAAGTGGTTTCAGCATCGTGCTGAACAGCTGATTCACATGGAACAGCTCCAACGGGTGGAGCGCTTCAACGGTCGCGCCGCCATGCTCGGCATCGTGATTGGCATCGTGATCGAAGGACTCACGGGCTCGGGGATTGCCCACCAGATCGGACTGGGCGCCCTTGTGGACGGCTACGCCGCCTGCCGCACCCAGTTCCTGCCCTTCTGTTTCTGAGTTCGGAATCACTCCACTCTGGCCACCAGCACCACCACGCTTCAGCAGGGCAGCTCTGGCCATCGCCAGCCACCCTTAGAGAAGCGACCGACCTCGCTGAGTAGCCAAGGCTGGCCGGAATTCACTCGCTTCGGTCCATTTGGACCCCGATCTAGCCCCCAACGGCTGGCCATTGGGGCGAGTGGCCCGTTCCCCCTTTCGCTGGCTGAACCTGTCAGCTATGAAAGGAGTCGGGACCCACGACCGACGTCACCAGCAGAGCCATGGAGGGGGAAGGTCGGTTCCAGAAGCTTGACGGGGCCGAGCGGCGCAGCGGCGGAGACCGGCGTAGCAATGAGGAGCGACGGGGCGTTCAAGACTGGCTCAACGAGGAGCAACAGGAGGAACGGCGCAGCGGCATGGACCGCCGCAGCGGCATCAGCCGCCGAGGCACCCCCGACAATCGTCAGGACGAACGCAAGGTCATCCCCTTCGCCATCGCCCCCCGGGGATCGATCCAGGCCCCGGACGGTCGCCGATGGGTCACCACCCTGTGGGATCTCAGCAACACCGGCCTGTGCGTGATCGCCAATGGCCAGGTGGATCTGCCGGTGGGCACCCTGGCCGACCTCACCCTCACCGAAGTGGTGGGGACGGGTCTGGTGACCTTCCAGGCCCGCTTGATGTGGTTTTCCGACGACGCCTTCCAGACCTACCTGGGCATGAAGTTTGAAGACCCTCCCAAGTTGCCTCCGGGCTCATTTCTGGAGCGATATCTCAAGGCCAACTTCGACTGAGCCACCTTGAACCCCAGCCGCCCGACACGTCCTGAACTGAGCGGCAACGAGGTGCTGGCACGGGAGCGCCGCAGCCGCAGCCAGGGCTCCGGCCTGACCCGCGAAACCATTCAGGGCCGCTGGCGCCTGGATCAGCTCTGGAGCAAACGGCAAACCCAGCCCCAAATCCGAACCGCCGCCCTGCTCCGCGCTCTCCAGGCCACCCTGGCCATCACCTCCAGCCCCGAGGGGGATGGATTGGCGGTGCTCAACAGCGTGCAGGTGGGTGGCCTGCAGCTTTGCTTCAGCGGCGAAGGACAGCTGCGGGGGCGGCGGCCTCTCCTGGTGTTCTGGTTCACCCAGCTCGAGGTGCGCTGCGGCGATCACACCCTGTGGCGGCAGGCCATTGCGGGGCCGCCGGAGCCCCGCAAGCGCCCCTTCTTCGCGCTCATCGCGCGGGAGGGGGAAGGGGAGTCGGCCTGGCTCCTGGCCCGGGGACGGGGCGGTGGCCTGGCCCTCTGGCTCCTGGGTGACTGAGCGGCAGGCGGTGACCCCTTACAGGCTGGTTTTCAGCTCCCGCTGCAGCAGGGCAAAGAGGTAGTCGGGCTCGCGGTACTGGCCCGGCAGGCAGTTGTGGAGGATCTCCAGCCGCTGCCAGCACACGGTGCGGCGCACCTTGGCAATCGACTTGCCCTCGCGGATCAGCAGGCGCAGGGCTTTGCAGTAAAGGGAGTAGTTGGCTTCGAGCTCACCAATGGTGAGGCCGGGAGCGGGGGCAGGCAGGGATGGGGGCATGGAACCGGCGGCCTTCGGGTCAGCGCAGAACCCAGGTGGGCACTGGATTCACTTTGCGCCCAACGGACCGGTTCCCGATCCCCCCATACGGGGACAATTGAGGGGCTGCCCCTTAAAGCTGGACCATGCCGCAGCGCATGCCCTTGAGCACCGCCTGCAGCCGATTGTTGACGTCGAGGGTCTTGAGCAGACGCTTGGTGTAGGTCTTCGCCGTCTCCTCACTCACCACCAGGCTCTCTGCGATCTCCCGATCGGTGAGCCCACTGGCCAGCAGATCCAGCACCTCGTATTCCCGCTTGGTGAGTCGGGGGCAACTCAGATAGGGCAGGGTGCCGGAGCGCAGCGAGGGGCTTCGGTAGGAGTGGTGTCCCATCACCGCCAGCACCGCCGCCTGCAGGGGCCGCTGATCGCCGATGAAATCGGCCTCCGCCACTACCGCCTCCAGCCACGGGGCATCCACATACTGCGCCGGGATCACATCTCCCAGAGCCAACACCACCACCCGCAGGCCCGGCTGGGCGGCGCGGGCCTTGCGGGCCAGCTCAAAACCGCTGCCATCCTCGAGGTAGTCGGTGCAGATCAGCAGCTCATAGGGCTCCCGCTCCAGGTAGCTCAGGCAGGTGACCTCATCGGTGACGGCGCAGCCGATACGGGTGCGGTCCTTGAAGCTCTCGCACACGGAGCGCAGCAGGAAACGGCCCTTCATGGCGATGGCCACCTTGCCGCTGATGGCCACTGAAATCAGCACCTGGTCGAGGGTGGTGCCCTCCAGGCTGTTGAGAAAAGGCGTGAGGTCCATGGACCCTCCACCGGGGCGGATGCCAACCGGATCAGTTGTGAAATCTAAACAATTACGGGCCCGGACCGGGCCTCAGCAAATCCGGGGCAACAACTCGCCGCTCAGCGGGATCAGCAGACGGTCCGTGCCCAAGGCCGTGGTGAGCCACACCTGTCCCCCGGCACCCGGGGCCGGTCGCACCGTGCCAATCCAGGCCCCACCGCCGGTGGCCAGCAGCGCGCAGGCCAGGTCGGCGGCCTCGGGCGGCACCACCGCCACGAAACGCCCCTCGTTCGCCAGATGCAGGGGCTCAAAACCGAGCAGGTCGCAGGTGCGGGCCACGGGTTCGGCCACCGGCAGACAGGCCTCTTCGATCGCCAGCTCAACGCCGGCCGCCACGGCCAACTCCTGCAACGCGCTGGCCAGGCCGCCGCGGGTGAGATCGCGCAGGCAGTGGATCCGCACGCCCGCCGCCAGCAGTCCCTGCACCTGGGGCCAGAGGGGGGCGCAGTCGCTCAGCACCGGCGGCACCAGGTTCAGGCCATAGCGCGCCGCCAGGATCGCCACGCCGTGGCGTCCCAGGTCGCCACTCACCAACAGCTGGTCTCCTGGGCGGATCGCCCGGGGATCAATCGGCTCAGGGGCCTCCACCAGGCCGACGCCACTGGTGGTGAGGAACACCCCATCGGCCTTGCCCCGCTCCACCACCTTGGTGTCCCCGGTGACGATCGTGAGGCCGCACTCGCGGGCCGCCGCGGCCATCGAGGCCACCACGCGTCGCAGCAGCTCCAGGGGCAACCCCTCCTCCAGGATCATCGCCACACTCAGGTGCAGCGCCCGGGCCCCGGCCATGGCCAGATCGTTGGCGGTGCCGACTACCGCCAAGCGGCCAATGTCGCCGCCTGGGAATTCCAGGGGCTGCACCACGTAGCCATCGGTGCTGAAGGCCAACGGGCCAGGGGGCAACGGGAGCAGGGCGGCATCGTGGAGCACCTGGGTCGGATCGGCGTAGAGCGCCCGCAACTCCTGGTCGATCAACTGCTGCATCAGGGTGCCGCCGCCGCCATGGGCCAACTGGATGCGCTCAGCCATGCCACCCCTCATGCGGCCTGGCGCCGGTAGCGGTAGTAGGCGGCGCAGGCTCCTTCGCTCGACACCATCGGCGCCCCCAGCGGGTGCTCGGGGGTGCAGGAGCCGCCAAAGGCCGGGCACTCCGACGGGATCGCCCGCCCCTGCAGGATCCGGCCACTGATGCAGGGGCTGGAGGCGGCAGAAGTTGCATCGCTGACCGCAGACCCCGGGTTCGGCATCAGGGGGGCCAGGCGCGCCAGGGCATCGAAGTGCCGGTAGGCCGGGGCGAGGGCGAACCCGCCGCCGGCGATGGGGCCCAGGCCGCGCCAGGGCTGATCCGTCACTTCAAACACCTCCTCCAGCAGGGCCTGGGCCGCAGCGTTTCCCCGATCCCGTACTACCCGGCCGTAGGCATTGGCGAGGGCCGGCGTGCCCGCCTCCAGCAGCTGCACCAACCGCAGCAGGCCCGCCATCACCTCGACCGGCTCAAAGCCGGTCACCACCACCGGCACCCGGTGACGCTGCACCAGCTGGTGCAGCTCGGTGGTGCCCATCACCGCGCCCACGTGGCCCGCCGCCAGGAAGCCCTGCACCTGGTTGGCGGGCTCCAGCAGCAGCGCCTCCATGGCCGGGGCCACCCGCACGTGGGCCAGCAGCACCGAGAGGTTGGCGAGCCCCAGGGCCCGGGCCTGGCACAGCAGCAGGGCCGTAGCCGGGGCGGTGGTTTCAAAGCCCACCGCCAAAAACACCACCTGCCGATCGGGGGCAGCCTGGGCCAGGGCGATGGCCTCCAGGGGCGAGGTCAGCAGCCGCACGTCACCGCCAGCAGCCCGCGCGCCGAGCAGGTCGGTTGCCGCCACGGGATCAGCCCCCCCAGCAGCGGTGGCACTGCCCGGCACCCGCAGCATGTCGCCGTAGGAGCAGAGAATCACCCCGGGCTGGGCCGCCAGCGCCAGGGCAGCATCGAGGCGCTCGGCCGGCGTCACGCACACCGGGCATCCGGGCCCATGGATCAAGCGCAGCCCCGGCGGCAGCAGCTGGTCGAGACCCCAGCGCAGGATCGCGTGGGTCTGGCCGCCGCACACCTCCATCACCGTCCAGGGACGGCTCACCGTGGCCGCCAGCGCCGCCGCCAGCTCCCCCACCCGACCAGCCACGGCGGGGCTCACCAGGGCCCCGGCGCCTGGCGCGCCTCCGCCGGGCGGTACCCCGCGATGGCCCGCATGTACTGGGCCCGCTCGTATTCGGCCGGGTTGGGGCAGCGCCGCTGGCTCATGCAGCCGATCAGCTCGGCCACCGAGGCCACCTCGTGCTCCATCAACCAGGTGGCCAGCTCCTCCTCCAAACCCGCCAGGCGCTCGGGGCCGTGGCGCAGCAGCGCCCCCACCACCTGGGTGACGGACGCACCGGCCATCAACAGCCGCACCACATCGGTGCCGCGGTGCACGCCACCACTGGCTGCCAGATCGAGGCGATGGCGGCCATGCAACAGGGCGATCCACCGCAGCGGCAGGCGCAGGTCGTGGGGGGTGGACAGCAGCAGGTTGGGCCGCAGCTCCAGGGTCTCGATGTCGATATCGGGCTGGTAGAAGCGGTTGAACAGCACCAACCCATCGGCCCCTGCCGCCGCCAGGCGCTTGGCCATGGCGCTGAGGTTGGTGAAGAAGGGGCTCAGCTTCACCGCCAGGGGCAAGCCCACCTCAGCACGCACCTGGCGCACGATCTCCTCCACCCCGGCCTCAATGGCGGCGCTGGAGAGCTCCGGATCGGTGGGAATGGCGTAGATGTTGAGTTCGAGGGCCGAGGCACCGGCCGCCTCGATCCGCCGGGCCGATTCCACCCAGCGGCCGGGAGTGGTGCCGTTGAGGCTGGCGATCAGGGGCACGGCCAGATGCTTGCGGGCCTGCTCCAGCTGGCGCAGGTAGAGATCTTCTCCGCCATGGAAAAGGGATGGCTCCGGTACGTAGGTGAGCGCTTCGCCATAGCTCTCGGCCCCTTGGCCGAGGCGGTGATGCAGGTCGAGCTGTTCCTGCTCGATCTGCTCCTCAAACAGCGAATGGAGCACGATCGCCGCCGCCCCAGCCCGCTCCAGGGCCTGCAGCTGGGCCAGATCGTCGCTCAGGGGAGCCGCAGCCCCCACCACCAGGGGGGTGCGCAGGGGCAGGCCGAGGTAGGTGGTGGCGAGATCGGGGGTCATGGCTTGGGGGTGGGCTGCGCCAGGGCGCGATAGGTGGCCCAGCGGCACGCCAGCTCGCGCTGGGCCTGGCGCACCAGGGCCCGGGCCCGCTCCGGCTGGCTGTAGCGCAGCATGCGGAAGCGATTTTCCCGCTCCATCGCCTCCTCGAGGGAGCGCTTCGGCGCCGGGCTGTCGAGCTGCAGGGGTGTCTCGCCCCGCTCGGCGCGGCGGGGGTCGTAGCGGTAGAGCAGCCAACGGCCCGAATCCACCGCCAGCTTCTGGTGCGCCATGCCCTGGGCCATGTCGATGCCGTGGGCGATGCAGTGGGAGTAAGCAATGATCAGCGAAGGCCCTGGGTAGCTCTCGGCCTCCAGAAACGCGCGGATGGTGTGCTCGTCGCGGGCCCCCATGGCCACGCTGGCCACGTAGACAGTGCCGTAGGTCATCGCCATCAGGCCCAGGTCTTTTTTGGGGGCCGCCTTGCCCGCCGCCGCAAACTTGGCCACCGCACCGCGGGGGGTGCTCTTGGAAGCCTGGCCGCCGGTGTTGGAGTACACCTCGGTGTCGAGCACCAGGGCATTCACATCCCGGCCACTGGCCAGCACGTGGTCGAGGCCGCCAAAGCCGATGTCGTAGGCCCAGCCATCGCCGCCCACCAGCCACACGCTGGTCTTCACCAGGGCATCGGCCAGCTCCAGCAGCTGGCGGGCCTCCCCGGCGATGGCGTCGCCTGGGGTGCTCTCCAGCACGGCCTGCAGCCGCTGCTTCAAGGCCGCCACCCGCTGGCGCTGCTCGACGATGCCGGCCTCATCGCTCTGGTCGGCCCAGCGCAGGGCGTCCAGCAGGGAAGGCGGGAGTTGTTCCGGCTGCAGCTGGCCCGCCAGCCGCTCCAAGCCATCGAGGGCCATCTGGCGCTGCTGGTCGCGTGCCACCCGCATGCCGTAGCCGAATTCGGCGTTGTCTTCAAACAGGGAATTGCTCCAGGCCGGCCCCCGCCCCTCGGCATTGGCACTCCAGGGGGTGGTGGGCAGGTTGCCGCCATAGATCGAACTGCAACCGGTGGCGTTGGCGATCAGCATCCGATCGCCGAACAGCTGGGAGGCGAGCTTGAGGTAGGGGGTTTCGCCGCAGCCACCGCAGGCCCCGGAAAACTCAAACAAGGGCTGCTGCAGCTGCTGCTGGCCGATCTTGTGCAGGTTGAGATCGGCGCGCGGCACCTCCGGCAACTGCAGGAAGAAGTCCCAGTGGCCGCGGGCCTGCTGGCGCAACGGCCGCTGCGGCGCCATGTTGATCGCCTTGCGCTGCGGCTCACTGCGGTCGCGGGCGGGGCACACCTCCACGCACAGGGCACAGCCGGTGCAGTCTTCTGAGGCCACCTGCAGGGTGAAGGTCTGGCCGGCGAAGGCGGGGTCGCGGGCGGGGGCGGTGCGGAAGCCTTCGGGGGCGGAGGCAAAGGCCTCCGGGGCGCCCACCTTGGCGCGGATCACCGCATGGGGACACACCATCACGCACTTGCCGCACTGCACGCACAGGTCGGTTTCCCAGACGGGCACCGCAGCGGCGATGTTGCGCTTCTCCCAGCGGGCCGTACCCACCGGCCAGGTGCCGTCGCAAGGCAGGGCGCTCACCGGCAGGGCATCGCCGCGGCGCTCCAGCATCGGCCCGATCACGGTGCGCACAAACGCCGGAGCCGTGGCGAGGCGGTCCTGCGGCAACGGTGCCGGGATCGGGGCCGTGGCAGCGGCGTCCAGGGCCTGCCAATCGAGGGGCTCCAGGTGATCGAGGCTGGCGTCGAGGGCCGCCAGGTTCATCGCCACCACCGCCTCGCCCTTGCGGCCATAGCTGTGCTGAATCGAGGCGCGAATGCGTTCGATCGCCTCATGGCGCGGCAACACGCCACTGAGGGCAAAGAAACAGGCCTGCATCACCGTATTGATGTGGGGCCCCATGCCCGCCTGCCGCGCCACCTGATAGGCATTGATCTGGTGCACCGCGAGCCGCTTGCTGCGGATCTGGGCGCGCAGGGCTTCCGGCAGCCGCGCCCAGGTGTCGGCGGGGGCGAAGGGGCTGTTGAGCAACAACACACCACCGGGCTCGATGCCAGCCAGCAGATCGAAACGCTCGACAAAGTCCCACTGGTGGCAGGCCACGAAGGTGGGCCGCTGGATCAGGTAGGTGGAGCGGATCGGCCGGGGGCCGAAGCGCAGGTGCGACACCGTGACCGACCCCGATTTCTTGGAGTCGTACACGAAATAGCCCTGGGCCCAAAGATCGGTGCCCTCGCCGATGATCTTGATGGCCGCCTTGTTGGCCCCCACCGTGCCATCGGAGCCCAGGCCGTAGAACACGGCGCGCACCTCGGCTTGGTCGGTGTGGAAGCCCTGTTCGAGGGCATCGTCGAATGGCAGGGAGCGGTGGGTGACGTCATCGTCAATCCCCACGCTGAAGTGGTTGATCGGCCGGCCCTCCCGAGCCGTCGGCAAGGGTGCCAGCAGCGGCCGCAGGTGATCGAACACCGCCTTCACCATCGCCGGGGTGAACTCCTTCGACGACAGCCCATAGCGGCCGCCCAACACCGCCGGCAGCGCAGCGCCATGCACCGCGACCCACTCTTCGGCCAAAGCCGCCACCACATCGAGGTAGAGGGGTTCACCGGGGGCACCCGGCTCCTTGCAGCGGTCGAGCACGGCGATCGCCCGGGTGCTGGCCGGCAGGGCCTCCACCAGCAGCCGGGCGGCAAAGGGGCGGAACAGCCGCACCTTCAGCACCCCCACCCGCTCGCCGGCAGCCTGCAGCGCCTCGGCCGTT
The DNA here is from genome assembly GCF_014697415.1 of Cyanobium sp. FACHB-13342. GTDB lineage: Bacteria > Cyanobacteriota > Cyanobacteriia > PCC-6307 > Cyanobiaceae > Cyanobium_A. The sequence goes on from NZ_JACJRT010000007.1 coordinate 244,368, forward strand.
TCCACGGCGGTCTCGCAGCCGGAGCCCATCAGCACCAGCACCCGCTCCGCATCGGCGGGGCCGACGTAGTCGTAGGGGCGGTAGTGGCGACCGGTGAGCTCCCCGAAACGGTCCATCGCCTCGATCAGCTGCCCGGGCGCTGCGTCGACGAAGCGGTTCACCGATTCCCGCGCCTGGAAGGCGACGTCGGGGTTCTGGCTGGTGCCGCGGATCACCGGGTGCTCAGAACTGAGGGCCCGCGCCCGGTGGGCGCTGATCTCGGTGGGGGGGATCAGCTGGCGCAGCTGGTCGTCACTGAGGGGCTCAATCTTCTGGATTTCGTGGGAGGTGCGGAAGCCATCAAACACATGCAGATACGGAAGGCGACTGCGCAGGCTGGCCCGGGTGGCCAGGGCCGCAAAGTCGCCCGCCTCCTGCACCGAGGAGGAGACGAGAATCGCGCAGCCCGTGCCGCGGGTGGCCATCACATCGCTGTGGTCGCCGAAGATCGAGAGCCCCTGGGCCGCCAGGGAGCGGGCGGCCACGTGCAACACCGCTGACGTCAGCTCCCCCGCCAGCTTGTAGAGGTTGGGGATCATCAACAGCAGCCCCTGGCTGGCCGTGAAGGTGGTGGTGAGCGCCCCGGCCTGCAGGGCACCGTGCACGGTGCCGGCGGCACCCGCCTCGCTCTGCAGCTCCACCACGGCGGGCACCGTGCCCCAGAGGTTGGGCCGCCCCTCGGCCGCCCAGGCATCGGCCCACTCCCCCATCGGCGAGGCCGGCGTGATCGGGTAGATGGCGATCACCTCGTTGAGGCGATAGGCCACCCGGGCCACGGCCTCGTTGCCGTCGATCGTGAGCTGGGGTGCCGTGGCCAGGGCAGCACTCATGGCTCGTCCAGCACCAGGCTCAGGGCGATGCCCACGTGCACCAGCACCCGATCCCCCACCTCCGCCTCCGGCAGGCAGGCCAGGCTCACCCACTGACGCACCCCACCGAAATCCACCTCGGCGCGGCGCCACAGGTCCGGCTCAGAGGCTTCACCGGGCCCGGCAGCGGCAGCGGGGCTGGTCACCGCGAGGATCAGGCCGGGGGTGGCCAGGCACATGGGGAGGCCTCCACGCTTTCCTTCGTTATAGGGAGATTGGCCAAAGCTGCCCAAAGCTGACCCAGGGCCAGACCGCCGTCGTTGCAGGGAACCTGCTCGGCCCAGTAGGGCTCCAGGCCCGCCGCCCGCAAAGCGGCGCTGGTTCTCTCCAGCAACAGGCGATTCTGAAAGCAGCCACCGGCCAGCAGCACGGGCCCATTGCCGCTGCGGGCCGCCGCCTGGGCCGCCGCCCCAGCCAGACCCGCCGCCAGGGAGGCGTGAAACGTCGCGGCCCGCTGCCGGGGCGACACCCCTGCGGCACCGGAGTCCAACAGGCTGCGCACCAGGGGGGCCCAATCGAGCCAGCCCAGCTCTAGCCCCGCCGCCGGCAGCAGGGGCATGGGCACAGGCTGGATCGGCTCAGACTGCAGCGCCAACCCCTCCAGCCGCAGCCCCGTCTCCCCCTCAAAGCTGCTGCGCTGGCACAGGCCCAGCAGGGAGGCCACCGCATCAAACAGCCGGCCGGTGCTGGAGCAGAGCGGAGTGTTGCAACCCGTGGCCAGGGCCTGCAGCAGCAGCTCCCACTCCCCCTCCGCAAAGGCTCTGCGGCAAGCAGCGGCGCCGGGGTGGGCCAGGGCCCCGGGCCCGGTGGCTACCAGCAAGCCCAGGGCCGCCCGGCGTGGTTCGGCCATCGCCCGCTCCCCTCCCGGCAGCGGGAAGGGCCGCAGGCAGGCCCAGCGCTCGGCGCCGGCAGCGGTGAGCCGCAGCAGCTCCCCGCCCCAGAGCCGGTGGCCACCCGCCGAGTCGCCGTAGCCCAGCCCATCGCAGGCCCACACCAGCAGCGGCAGTTCCAGACCGTGCTCCGCCGCCACCGCCAGCCCATGGGCCCGGTGGTGCTGCACCGTCTGCAGCGGCACCCCCCGCCGCCGGGCCGCCCCCGCCGCCAGCTGGTGGCTGCCGTAGCCGGGATGGAGATCGCAAACAAGGGCATCCAGCTGGGAGCCATAGCGCCCCAACAGCTGGTCCACCCCCTGCTGCATCAGCTGCATCTGCCGGCCGCCGGCCAGATCGCCGAGCACCGGCGCCAGCCACACCCGGCCGCCCTGGGCCAGGGCGGGGGCATTCTTGAGGTCGCCACCGAAGGCCAGGGCGGTGCCCGGCGGAGCCTGCAGGGCCAGGGCCCTGGGGGCGTAGCCGCGGGCCCGGCGCAACAGCACCGGCCGCCCTTCGATCACCTGCAGCACCGAGTCGTCGAGGCGGCGCGCAATCGGACGGTTGTGCAGCAGAAAGCCATCGGCAATACCCGCCAGGCGCTCCAGGGCTTCGGCGGGATCGCAGCAGAGGGGTTCACCGCTGCGGTTGCCGCTGGTGGCCACCAGGGGCCGGCCAAACCCCGCCGCCAGCAGCTGGTGCAGGGGCGAAGCGGGCAGCATCACCCCCAGGGCCGCGCTGCCCGGCGCCACACCCGGAAGGGCCTCAGGCGCTCCGAGGCGGCGGCGCAGCAGCACGATTGGCGCCGCCGGATGCTGCAGCTGGAGCCGTTCGTCCGTCGATAGCTCCACCAGGGTTGTGATCGCCTCCAGATCGGCCACCAGCAGGGCAAGGGGCTTGGCGGGGCGGTGCTTGCGCTGGCGCAGCCGGGCCACCGCCGCCCCGTTGCTGGCATCCACCAGCAGCTGGAAGCCCCCCACCCCCTGCAGGGCCAGGATGCCCCCCGCGGCCAGCAGGTCCAGGGCCTGATCGAGGGGGTCACCACCCGCCTCACCACCAGCCTCGCCACCGGGCCCGTGCCACGCCAGCCGGGGGCCGCAGGTGGGGCAGCCGATCGTTTCGGCGTGGAAGCGGCGATCAGCCGGATCATCGAACTCCCGCTGGCAGGCAGCGCACAGCGGAAAGCCCGCCAGGCTGGTGTGGGCGCGGGCGTAGGGCTCGGCGGTGGCGATCGAGTAGCGCGGCCCGCAGGCGCTGCAGCTGATGAAGGGGTAGCGGTGGCGACGGTTGGCGGGGTCGTGGAGCTCGGCCAGGCAAGCGGTGCAGGGGGCGAGGTCGGCGGCGAGGGACGGGGCAACCAGGCCTTCCCCCAGCGGCTGACCTGCAGCGGCGGCGATGCGCAGGCCAGCTGGCGCCGGAACGCGGGGCGGGAGCCAGTCCGGCTCCAATGGCTCCAACGCGCCGGGGGGCTGCAACGCCTCGGGCAACCGCCGCACCAGCAGCTCGAGGCACCGGCGCTCCCCCTGCAACTCGAGCCGCACGGCGCCCGCGACGTTCTCCACCTCCCCCACCAGCGCCAGCTCACTGGCGAGGCGGTGCACCAGCGGCCGGAAGCCAACCCCCTGCACCACGCCGCGGCACCAGAGGCGCAGGCGGGCCTGGCTCATCGCACCGCCGGTGTGGCCAACCCGAGGGCGGCGATCAGGGCGTCGAGGCCCGCGCCACTGCGGGCGGACACCTCCAGCACCTGGGCGTGGGGCGCCACGCGGGCGATGGCGGCGTGGGCGGCGGCGCGGTCGAAGCCCACCGCCTCGGCCAGGTCGATCTTGCTGATCAGCACCAGATCGGCGCCGTGGAAAATCGGCGCGTATTTGAGCGGCTTGTCCTCGCCCTCGGTGGTGGAGAGCAGCACCACCCGCAGGCCTTCGCCGAGGTCGTAGGCGCCGGGGCACACCAAATTGCCCACGTTCTCGATCACCAGCAGCTCCAATTGCCCCAGCGCCACGCCCTGATGGCTGAGGCGATGCACCCCCTCCGCGACCATCGGCGCCTCCAGGTGGCAGGCCTGGCCGGTGGTGATCTGCACCGCTTGCACCCCGGCGGCCTGCAGGCGGCGAGCGTCGTTGTCGGTGGCCAGATCGCCCACGATCACCGCCAGGCGCGGCGCGGCGCCCTCGGCGCTTCCCAGGCGTTGGGCCAGGGCTTCCAGCAGGGCCGTCTTGCCCGAGCCGGGGGAGGAGAGCAGGTTCACCACCGTGACCCCGGCCGCCGTGAAGCGTTGGCGCAGGGCAGCGGCCCCGGCGTCGTTGCGCTGGAGCAGGGCCGTGTGCAGCGGTAGCCGGCGCGGTTGTTCGGGGAGCGGCTCAGGGTTGGACTCAGGGGCCGGCTGTCCGCAGGAGCAGTCGCGGCACATGACGGCGATCAGCAAAGGCCTGCATCCAGGCTAGAGAGGCCGGGCAGGATGGCGCCCCTTCACACCACCTCCAGGGCGAGCAGCCGCAGGTCGCGGCCGCGCAACAGTTGGCGACTGATGGCGCCGCAACGGGGGCAGTCGCAGCAGCCATCGGCGGCCGGGAACGGGGCGTTGCAGGCGGCGCAATGGCATTCGGCCGGTTCGCTCTCGATGCGCAGCTCGGCGCCGGCGGCGATCGTGCCCGCCATCGCCACCGGGAACGCGAAGCGCAGCGCCTCGAGCTCCACCCCCGCCAGCTCGCCCACCCGCAGGCTGATCACCGTGATGCGGATGGCACCGTCGGCATGGGCCGCCGCCAGCGCCTGATCGCGCACCGCCTCCATCAGGCTGAGCTCATGCATGGCCGCTCAGCCACTGGCGCAGCAGGGCACGGGCCGCCGGCAGGGCGGCCTGCAGCTCGGGCGACAGGGCCGTGCCGTGTTCAAAGCTGTCGGCCGGCACCCGCAGCAGATGGACCGTGGGGGCGCGGCCGTAGAGCGCCTGGCTGATCGCCAGCAGCTGGGCTGGTTCGAGCCGGTGGCTCTCGGCGGAGCTGCCTGTCGCGCCCTTGGTAGGGGCAATCGCGATCAGCTCTGGGCCGGCCCCGGCCGGTGCCAGCCAGGCATCGATGAACAACACCGCCTCCAGCTCGGCCAACTCCGCAGCCAACTCGGGGGTGAGCTGCTGCACGCTGCGGCCTCCCACCTGCTCGGCCAGCAAGCCCCCCACCCCGTCGTCACCGCGCTGGGGGTTGCCGATGCCGATCACCAGACGCCGTGCTGAGGTCAAGGGCTCCCTCAATCCCGCACCCGCTCCGCCAACACCCGCCCACCGGCATCCACCAGCGCCATCCGCAGCGGCATCTGACCCGCCGCGTGGGTGCTGCAACTCAGGCAGGGGTCAAAGCAGCGGATGCCCGCTTCCACCCGGTTGAGCAGGGGCTCGGGGATCTCGGCGCCAGCGGCGACCGGCTCCGGGATGAACGCGCGGGCGATCTGGGCCACGGTGCGATTCATCGCCAGGTTGTTCTGGCCGGTGGCGATGATCAGGTTCACCCGGGTGATCAGGCCGTCGTCATCCACCCGGTAGTGGTGAAACAACGTGCCCCGGGGCGCCTCGCTCACCCCCACCGCCTCGGTGGCGTTGAGGCCGGCATGGCTCCGCACATGGGGCGATTGCAGCTCGGCATCCTCCACCAGCTGCCCGATCGCCTCCAGGCAGGCCACGATCTCCACCAGCCGGGCGTGGTGATAGGCAAAGGACGAGGTGACAATCCGGCCGCCGCTCTCTGGGGTGCCGCTGCGGGCGCGAAACTCCGCCAGCTCCCGGTCGGCCCAGGCCGTGCCGATCCGCTCGCAGACATTGAGCCGGGCCAGCGGCCCCACCCGATACATCCCGCCGGGGTAGCCCAGGGGTTTGTAGTAGGGGAATTTCAGGTAGCTCCAGCTCTCCACCGCCTCCCCCAGAAAGCTGGCGTAATCGTCTTCCGAGAGGCCATCGGCCACGATCTGGCCCGTGGAGTCGATGAAGCGGATCGCCCCCTCGATGCATTCCCAGCCACCGTCGGGCGCCACCAGCCCCATGAACAGCGACGGGAAGTCGCCGAACGTGCGCTGCTCCCGCTGCAGGGGCCCATCCAGCAGCGCTTTGTAGAGCTCCAGCGCCCTGGCCACGGTGGCCTGGGCCTCCGGAAGCCGCTCGCGGATCCAGGCCGCCGTCGCCGCCGTCATCGGCGTGCGCACCCCACCGGGCACCGCCCAGGCGCTGTGGATCTTGCGCCCCGCCAGGCGCTCGATGAGTTGCTGACCAAACTGGCGCAGACGGATGCCGGCGCGGGCCAGGTCGGGATCGGCCACCATCAGGCCGAACACATTGCGCCGGGCCGGATCGCTCTCCCAGCCGAGCAGGAAATCGGGGCTGCTGAGGTGAAAAAAAGAGAGGGCGTGGCTCTGGGTGAGCTGGGCCAGGTTCAGCAGACGGCGCAGCTTGCGGGCCGCCGGCGGGGGCTGCACCGCCAGCAGCTTGTCGCCGGTTTTCGCCGCCGCAAGCAGATGGCTCACCGGGCAGATGCCGCAGATGCGGGCCGTGATTCCGGCCATCTCGGTGAACGGCCGGCCCTCGCAGAAGGTTTCGAAGCCGCGGTATTCCACCACGTGGAAACGGGCGTCGGCGATCCGGCCCGCCTCATCGAGGTGGAGGGTGATCTTGGCGTGCCCCTCGATCCGGGTCACCGGATCAATCGTGATCGTGCGGGGGGTGGGATCGGTGCCCATGGCGATCGCCCTCAACCAAAACCCAGCATGGCCGGGCCTTCCATCGCCGGCTCCTCGCCGCGCAGCAGATGTTCGAGAAAGGTGCGGATCCGCTCTGCCGAGGGTGGACAGCCCGGCAGGTAGTGGTCCACCGGGATCACCTCGTGCAGCGGCAACACCCGCTCCAGCAGCTCCGGCACGATGCCGGGGGCATGGGGGTGCTGGGCACCGGTGTCGGCCAGCTCGAGGTAGCCGCGATCGAGCACGCTCTGGCGCGAACCCCCATCCACGCCAGCCCAGAGGTTGCGCAGACCCGGCACGTTGGCGGTCACGGCGCAGTCGCCAAACGACACCACCACCTTGCTGCGGGCCCGCAGCTGCAGGGCCAGCTCGAGGTTGTCGGCATTGGCCACCGCCCCCTCCACCAGGCACAGATCCACCCCCTGGGGGAACACCTTGGTGTCACTCGCCACCGGTGAGTAGACGATCTCCACGGCTTCGGCGAGCTCAAAGAGCCATTCGTCGAGATCGAGGAACGACATGTGGCAGCCGCTGCAGCCCGCCAGCCACACCGTGGCGAATCGCAGTTTGGGGGGAGGGGTGGTCATTGGTTCTGCCAGTGATGCTCCGACCGCGCCTCTGCAAGCTGCCGAGGGCGTTCCGGATGGGGGTGCTTCTCGCCGGTGCCGTCCTCCTTGCGGAACAGGGCCCCGGTGGGGCACACATCCACGCACTTGCCACAGGAGGTGCAGGCCGCCACGTCGCCCCAGGGCTGATCCAGGCCAGCGATGATCGAACAGGTGCTGCCGCGGTAGCCCACATCCCAGACGTGCGCCCCCTCGATCTCATCGCACACCCGCACGCAGCGGGTGCAGAGGATGCAGCGGTGGTGATCGAGGCTGAACTGGGGGTGGGAGGCATCGACGTGGCGCTGGGGGTACTGGTAGGGGAAGCGGGAGTGGTCCATCCCCACCTCCACGGCCACGTCCTGGAGCTCACAGGAGCCGTTGGCCACGCAAAAGGCACACACGTGATTGCCTTCGGCGAAGAACAGCTCCACCGCCATGCGCCGGTAGGTCTCCAGCTCCGGTGTGTGGGTGTGCACCACCATCCCGTCGGCCACCGTGGTGACGCAGGCGGGTTCGAGCTTGGGGTGTCCCTCGATCGCCACCAGGCAGAGGCGGCAAGCCCCCACGGGTGTGAGGCCATCGAGATGGCAGAGGGTGGGCACCTGCAGCCCGGCGCCACGGATCACCTGGAGCAGGGTGGCATCGGCGGCGGCCGTGAAGGCCTGACCATTGATGGACCCGTGCACCGCGGGCAGCTTCGCGCTCATGGCACCACTCCGGGGGCGAGGGCGGCCTCGTACTCGGCGCGGAAGAAGCGCAGGGTGCTGAGCACCGGGTTGGGGGCCGACTGGCCCAGGCCACAGAGGCTGGTGGCCTTCACCATCCCGCAGAGCTGCTCGAGCTGGGCAAGATCAGCCGGCGACGCCCGCTTCTCCACAAACCGATCCAGCAACTGCTCCAACTGCACCGTGCCGGCGCGGCAGGGCAGGCACTTGCCGCAGCTCTCCGCCACGCAGAACCGCATGAAGTAGCGAGCCAGCTCCGGCATCGCCATCGACCCGTCGATCACCACCATGCCGCCAGAGCCCATGATCGAGCCCAGCTGCTGCAGGCTGGCGTAGTCCACCGGGGTGTCGAGCAGCTCCACCGGAATACAGCCGCCGGAGGGGCCGCCGGTCTGGACCGCCTTCACCACGCCCAAACCGCCACCCCCCATCGCTTCCACGATGGTGCGCAGGCTCGTGCCCATCTCCACCTCGATCAGGCCCGTGTGGGTGATGGCGCCGGAGAGGGCAAACACCTTGGTGCCCTTGCTGCCCGCCGTGCCCATGGCGGCATACCAGTCGCCGCCCTCCCGCAGGATGGCGGGGATGGCGGCAAAGGTCTCCACGTTGTTGATCAGGGTGGGCAAACCCCACAGGCCCGACGCCGCCGGATAGGGCGGCCGCGGCCGCGGCGTACCCCGCCCGCCCTCAATCGAGTGGAGCAGGGCCGTTTCCTCCCCGCACACGTAGGCGCCAGCACCGATGCGCAGCTGGATCGGCAGGCCAGCCAGCACCCCCCGGTCGGTGGCGGCGGCGATGGCCGTGCGCAACCGCTCGATCGCCAGGGGATATTCGGCCCGCACATAGATGTAAGCCTCCGCCGCGCCCACGGCCTGGGCCGCAATCGCCATGCCCTCCAGCAGCCGGTGGGGGTCCCCCTCCATGACGCTGCGGTCCATGAAGGCACCCGGGTCACCCTCGTCGGCATTGCACACCACCACCTTGGAGGCGTTGCTCTGGGCCGCCACCAGTTGCCACTTGCGGCCGGTGGGGTAGCCGGCACCACCCCGGCCCCGCAGGCCGCTGCGCACCACCTCCTCCACCAGCTCGGCGGCGGGGCGCAGGCGGCACGCCGCCAGGGTGGCGTAAGCCCCCTGGGCCAGGGCGTCGTCGATGGAGCTCGGATCCACGAGGCCGCAGCGCTCCAGCACCACCGGCCGCTGCAGGGCAAAGAACGGATGGGCCCAATCGAGGCGACGCTCCCCAGCCACACCACCGAACAACTCGCTGCGGCCATCGTCGTGGTCGGCCGCCGCCAGGGGACCCTGGCCGCACAACCGCAGGCAACCCACCGGCTTGACCCGCTCGGCACCCACCTCAGCCTCGAGCCGCTGCCGCAAGGCCGCCGCGCCCGCGGCCCGGCAGGCGGTGGCATCGCAGCAGCGCCAGGTCACTGCCATGGCAGCTCCCCGGGGTCGCCGCTGCCCACGGCCCCATCCAGCACCACCACCGGCGCCTGGCCGCAGGCCCCCACGCAGCTGGCCGTTTCAAAGGCCACCCCCCGCTGCCGCAGGGTGGCCTCCAACCGCTCAGCACCCCTGACAAAACAGGCCGTGCCGCGACACACCACACAGCGATGCAGCCCTGGCGGCACCAGGCGAAACAGGTGATAAAAACTGGCCACGCCCATCACCTCACTGAGGGGGCGGGCCATGGCCCGGGCCAGCCGTTGCAACTCCTCCCGGGGCAGATAGCCATGCTCCTGCTGAACGGCGTGGAGACGCTCGACCAGCGAATCCCCCAGGCCGTGGGGGGCAGGGCGCTCAGGTTTCGTTGCCACCGAAATCGTCCTCGAAACCCTGGTCGGGATCGAATTCACTCCAGCCCGGACTGGCCTCGTTGAACAGGCCGTAGCGGGCCGCCTCATCGTCCATCTGGGTATTGCCGGTGGGGCGGGTGTCGCAGGTGATGCCGCCATCGCCGGCGGGCTGGCAGTTGTCAAATTCCACGCCGGCCTGAACGGGAGCCAACCCCAGCCCCACCAGGGCAAGGGCAAGGGCAGGCCCCAGGCGGAAGGCCAGCCGCAGACGGGGCAGCAAGGGCCGGATCGGAGCGAGCTGAGACGTCATCGCCAGAACCTGGGAGTCAGGACGGGTGGAGTCGAGGAAGGTGCCCCGAAGATCGGTGCACAGAGGTTCTGATCACACAGGCTTGGCCCCCAGAGGGACCGCCTCCTGGGATGATGGCCACGGTTTGGCGTCTGAGCGATGTACACCGACTGGACCGCGGTGATTCTGCTGCTGTTGACGGCGGCGCCCCTGGCCGTGGTGGTGGCGACCGCTGCCTTCTTCATCTGGCGGAAGAAGAAGCTGAAAGGCTGATCACCACCTCTGCACGTCGCTGCAGGATGTCGGCGGTCGTGATGGCGGCGGGCGTCACCCCAAGTGCCCGCACCACCTGGCCCTGGCCGAGGCAATCGAGGCAGGTTCGGTAGCGCTGGTCGTCGAGACGCAGCATGCCGCTGCCTCCGCATTGGCGACATCGACAATGGCTCACCGAACTGGCCTGAAGAGGGTTGGAGAAGGGATGGGCGGTCATCGCGATACCCCCACCTGGGGACACTTTGTTGTCCATAAGTGTGGTCCGCTTTTCCCCACCTGATCCCGAAAGCTTCCTTAAGTCTGGGGGCCCGTCAGGGCGCGATCCAGGTGCTCCGGGCCGAGTTCTTGGAGGAGTTCCGCGGCGCTAATACGGCTGCCCGGTGCCACCAGCCCCGCACTGGCTGCCAGGTCGCCCACCACCGCGGCGGCATCCCAGCCGCGCTGCCGATAGCCCTCCAGCCCCTCCGCCCCCTCCCGCTTGCTGAGCCGCCGCCCGGCTCCGTCGCGCCAGAGGGGCACATGGCCGTAGCGGGGAGGCGTCGCACCGAGGGCCGCCATCACCGCCACCTGGGCACCGGTGGCGGTCCACAGGTCATCGCCGCGCACCACATCACTGATGCCGAGGCTGAGTTCATCCACCGCCGTGGCCAGGTGATAGGCGAGATAGCCATCGGCCCGGCGCACCACCACATCGCCGATGGCGGCAGGGCCATCCAGAACCCCGGGGGGGCCATAGGCCTCGGCCCAGCCCAAGGGCCCGGCCTCCAGCCGCAGCCGCCAGCTGGGCAGCCGCCCCCGCTCAACACCCCAGCCACTGGCTTGGTCCCGGCAGAAGCCGGGGTACACGGCCAGGGCGCCGTGGGGGGCCGACACATCGGCCAGCAGGCGGCGACTGCAGCGACAGGGATAGAGCCGGCCCGCCCGGCGCAGACCTGAGAGGGCGCTGGCATAGAGCCCCCGCCGCTCGCTCTGGCGCAGCACCGGGCCATCCCAGTTCAGGCCGAGCCAGGCCAGATCCGCCAGGATCGAGACCTCCGCCCCCGGCCGATTGCGAGGCGTGTCGAGATCATCGATGCGCAGCAGCCAGGCGCCACCCCGCAGCCGGGCATGCAGCCAACTCAGCAGGGCCGTGCGCAGGTTGCCCCGGTGCAGGGGGCCGGTGGGAGAGGGGGCAAAACGGCCGCGGTACGCCTGCTCACGCTGGCGCTGCCCCCTGTCAATCAGGGCCTGGAGATGGGAGGGCAGGGGCATGGCACGGCAACAAAAAGCGGCCCCGCAGGGCCGCTACAGAAAGCGTTGCCTGGGCCTGGGCCCAGGAGGGCCATCAGCCCTGGACGCGGTCCTTGAACATCTTGCCGGCGGTGAAGGCAGGCACCCGCTTGGCGGGGATCTTGATCTTCTGGCCGGTCTTGGGGTTCAGGCCCTGGCGGGCGGAACGCTCGCGGGGCTCGAAGGAACCGAAGCCAAGGATGGACACCTTCTTGCCTTCCACCACCGAATCGATGATGGTTTCGATGGCGGCATCAACGACCTGGGAGACGTCGGTCTTGGTGAGCTCGGTGCGGGCGGCAACGAGGTTGACGAGATCAGCTTTGTTCATAGGACGGGAAAGCCTCGGGGGTGGCGGTCGGGTTGCGGTGGAGTTGCGACGGTCGGATCGCGATGAGGGTGACGAGTCGGAAAACCCCGACCGGCCCTGAGATGAGCGCGCCAATGGTATGGGGCTCTGGACGGGGCTGCAACACAAAAGTCCGCCGCTGCAACGGTTGTCGTGACAATTTCCCCACAGAAGGCTTTCAGCTCAACGCCCAGCGGGGGCCAAAGACGCCAGATCCAGGCCCGCCAGCAGCGCCGCACCCCCCATCACGAGCTTGTCGCCGCGCAGCGCCCCAAGGCCGGCACCACTGGCGATCCAGGCGGGAGAGCCGGCCGGCAACCAACGGCGCAGCCGCTCCACACTGGCCAACTGACGGCCCCAGTGAAAGGTGCGCGCCGTGGCCAAGGGGGCCAGGGCTGAAGGCCCGGTCGGCACCAGCAGGCGGCCGCAGAACAAGCCATCGAGCGCACCGGTGTGCACATGCAGCACGCAGGCTCCCGGCGTGGGCCCAGGGGTCCAAAGCAGGGCCACCCCCGGCGCCAGGGTGTGCTCCGACCCAAAGCTGGTGCAGGCCCGCACCCCGGGCAGCAGGTAGGCCTCCTGCTCCTGCACCAGCACCGACCAACCCAGGGCCTCCTGGATGCGGCGACAGCGGCCGTGGCCCTCACGGCTGGTGAGCACGATCGTGCCGGGGCCCACCTCCGCCGTGCGCCGCTGCAAGCAGTCGAGGTTGGCCTGGGTGAACCCGGGGCAATCGACCAACAGATCGCCGCGGCCGCCCCAGGCCCCGGCCTCCAGCAGCCAGCTGCTGCCCCCCTGACTGTCGCGGCTGGGCGCGAACAGCCACAGCCCGGGGCGCACCAGCTGGGGGGGGCGGCCGGATTCGGGGGGCTGGGAGAGCGGGGCCAAGGGCAGGGGGGATTGATCAGGAGATGGGCACCGCAACGGGGTGGCGGGTGCCCCCACGAAAGGAGCTGCCTAACGTTGCAACACCCAGGTTCGGTGCCTTGACTGTCCAATTCAACAGTCCTGCCCTTGCCCAGGGCCTGCACATCGGCCATCCCTGGCCCCTCGGCGCCAGCCTCACCCCCAGGGGGGTGAATTTCTCGGTGGTTGCCCCCCTGGCCACCCGGGTGGAGTTGCTGTTGTTCTCCGACGGCGATGCGGTGGAACCGGAGCGGGTGGTGGAACTCGACCAGCGGCACCGCTCCGCCGACCACTGGCACGTGGAAGTGGAGGGGGTCGGCCTGGGCTGCTGCTACGGCTACCGGGTGTTTGGGCCGCTGCAGCCCGGCGGCCATGGCTTCAACCCCTCGAAGGTGCTGCTCGACCCCTGTGCCCGGGCCATCGCCGGCTGGGGCAGCTACCAGCGCGGGGCCGCCGTGGGAGCCGCACCCAACACCGGCCATTGCCTCAAGGGGGTGGTGACCGAGCGCGACCGGTTTGATTTCCACCACGCCCCCAGACCACGCCACAGCTGGCAGAAGAGCGTGATCTACGAGCTGCACGTGGGCGGCTTCACCCAGGGACCGGGCTGTCCGGTGCCGGCGGACCAGCAGGGCAGCCTGCTGGGACTGATTCCCACCCTGCCCTACCTGCGCGAGCTGGGGATCACCACCATCGAGCTGCTGCCGGTGATGGCCTTCGACCCCCACGATGCCCCGGCCGGCCGCCACAACTACTGGGGCTACAGCCCCCTGAGCTGGATGGCTCCCCATCCCGACTACCTGGTGGGGGAGGACCCGCTCAGCGCCCGCGACCAGGTGCGCCAACTGGTGACCGCCTGCCACCGGGCCGGTATCGAGGTGCTGCTGGATGTGGTCTACAACCACACCACCGAAGGCAACCAGGACGGCCCCACCCTCAGCTGGCGGGGCTTCTGCGACCGCCTCTATTACCAGCAGAGCGCCAAGGGCGATTACCAGGACGTGAGCGGCTGCGGCAACACGATTGCCGCCAACCGCCCCCTGGTGCGCCGCCTGATCCTCGAATCCCTGCGCTGCTGGGCCACCGAACTGGGGGTGGATGGCTTCCGCTTCGACCTGGGCATCGCCCTGAGCCGGGGGGACAACCTGACCCCCCTGGAGGCGCCCCCCCTGTTTGAGGACATGGAGGCCGACCCTGACCTCAGCGACCTCAAGCTGATCAGCGAGCCCTGGGATTGTGGCGGCCTCTATCGCCTGGCCGATTTCCCCGCACGCCGGGTAGCCACCTGGAACGGCCGCTTCCGCGACGACCTACGGCGCTTCTGGAAGGGCGATGAAAAAACCTGCTGGACCATGGCGCAACGCCTCTCCGGCAGCCCGGACCTGTTCAGCACCAACCCGGTGCACCCCGGTCAGTGCATCACCTTCCTGACGGCCCACGACGGCTTCACCCTCGCCGACCTGGTGAGTTTCAACGGCAAGCACAACCTGGCCAACGGCGAGGACAACCGCGACGGCGACAACCACAACAACAGCTGGAACCACGGCGTGGAGGGTCCCAGCAGCGACCACGCCATCACGGCCCTGCGGGAACGCCAGCTGCGCAACCTGCTCACCAGCCTGCTGCTGGCACCGGGGGTGCCAATGCTGCTGATGGGGGATGAGGTGCGCCGGAGCCAGGGCGGCAACAACAACACCTGGTGCCAGAACAATCCCCTCGGCTGGATGCACTGGCAGCCCGACGCGGGCGACCAGGCCCTTCAGCTGTTCCTGCGGCGTCTGCTGAGGCTGCGGGCCCACCTGGCGGGACTGTTCAACCCCGAACTGCCTCTCGACGATCGCCCCCAGCGCCGCAGCGGCGATCGCGGTCACCTCTGGCGCCAGTGGCACGGGGTCGAACTGGGCAAGCCAGACTGGGCGAGCTGGTCGCACACGCTGGCCTGGAGCCTCAACGACAGCCAGCAGGGCCCCCTGGTGTGGTGTGGCTTGAACGCCTACAGCAAGGCCATGCACTTCGAGTTGCCAAGCTGTCCCCAGGGCTGGCTGCGGGTCATCGACACGGCCCTGCCCGCCGGCGACGACCTGCCCGCCCGACCCGAGGCCTGGCACCCAACCGGGGCCCCCCTGCAGAGCCGCAGCCTGATGCTGCTGGTGGCCGCTCCCCTACTCAAAGATCGCGAGCTGTAGCCGGGATGGCCTGATGCGTTTGCTCCATACCTCCGATTGGCATCTGGGCCGGAACTTCCATGGCGCCTCCCTGCTGGAGGAGCAGGCGGCGGCCCTGGCGCGGATTGTCGAGCTGGCCCGGGAGGCCGAGGTGGATGCGGTGGTGATCGCCGGCGACCTCTACGACCGGGCCATCCCACCGGCCGAGGCGGTGCTGCTGTTCAACGACACCCTGGCCCACCTGCGTCAGGACGGGGCAGCGGTGGTGGCGATTGCGGGCAACCACGATTCCCATGTGCGGGTGTCCATCTACGACCCGCTGCTGGCCGCATTAGGGGTGACGATCCGGGGCGACGTGCGGCGGGCGGATCAGCCGGTGCTGGTGCAGCCCCGCCGAGGCGGGGCACCGGTGGCGATCTACCCCCTGCCCTACCTCGAACCGGCGGTGGATGGCCCCTGGCTGGCCCGCGGCCCTGAAGGGGACAACGCCGCGCCGACCCGCCTGCGCCACGAGGATGTGACCCGGCTCGCCCTGGGCAGAATCCACCGGGATCGGCAAGGCCGGCCCGATCACCACGCCGTGCTGGTGGCCCATACCTTTGTGGCGGGCGGACAGACCAGCGAGTCGGAACGGGAACTCACCCTGGGCAACGTCGACCGGGTGAGCGTGGAGGCCTTTGCTGGCTTCGACTACGTCGCCCTGGGGCATCTGCACGGCTCCCAGCAACTGGATGGTCCCCGGGTGGCCTACTCCGGCACCCCCCTGCCCTACTCGTTCTCCGAGCAGCACCACACCAAATCGGTGCGGATTGTCGAGCTCGATGCCAACGGCAACGCCAGCGTGGAACGGGTGCCCCTGGGGGTCGGGCGCAAGCTGTGCACGATCGAAGGCTGCCTCGAGGAGCTGTGCCGTGCGCCCCAGTACGCCGACGCGGTGGAGGCGCGGGTGCGGGTCGTCCTCACCGATGAGGTGCTGCCCCTGCAGGCCATGGCCCGCCTGCACGCCCGTTTTCCCCATGTGGCCGAGCTGCGCCACCGCCCCCCGGAAGTGCTCCGCTCCACGGCCAGCAGCCGCAACCAGCAGGTGCGCCAGGCCAGTTCCCCCCTGGCCCTGGCAGCCGCTTTCTTCGCCGATCAGCAGGGGCGCGAGGCCCACCCGGCCGAAGCCCAGCTGCTGCGGGAGGCCCTGGAGGCGGTTGACCGGGGAGGGGAGCGGTGAAGCCCCATCGGCTCCAGATCGAGGCCTTCGGCCCCTACGCCGACCCGGTCGACATCGGTTTCGACGCCCTCAGCCAGGAGGGGCTGTTCCTGATTCACGGCCCCACCGGCGCCGGCAAGACCTTTCTGCTGGATGCGTTGTGCTTTGCGCTCTATGGCGAGGTATCGGGGGATCGCAGCATCAAGACCCTGCGATCGGATCACGCCGATCCGGCGGCGGTGCCGCGGGTGTGCCTGGAGTTTTCCGCTGGGGAGGCCCGCTATCGGGTGGAGCGCTCCCCCGCCTACACCGCCCTGAAGTCCCGCGGGGCTGGCACCACCGAGAAGGCGGCCCAGGGGGTGCTGTTCCGGCTGGCGGGGAGCGAGTGGGAGCCGATCGCCAGCCGGAGCACCGAGGTGAGCCGGGAAGTGGAAGGACTGGTGGGGCTGAATGTGGGCCAGTTCCGCCAGGTGATTCTGCTGCCCCAGGGCAAGTTCGCCGAGGTGCTGCGGGCCCGGGCCGAGGAGCGGGAAGCCCTGCTCAAAACCCTCTTCGACACCGTGATCTACGAGCAGGCCGCCGGTTGGCTCGACGACAGGGCCAAGGCCGGCCGCATCGCCGTGGCCGAACAGACCCGGGCCCAGGAGGTGCTGCGGCGCCAGGCTGCCCACACCTGGAGCCCCTACGCCCCGGAGAGCGAAGCCGAGGCCGAACCCGCCACCCAGGCCGATCTGGAGCGCCTGGTGGAGCGGATCGGCGCCGTGGTGGCGAGCACGGAGGCCGGCCTCAAGCAGGCCAGCGCTCACCTGGACGGGGCCCAAACAGCCCAGGCGGCGATGGACAAGCTGGCGGACCGCTGGGATCGCCGGGCCGTGGCCCGCACCCGGCTGACGGACCTGGAGGCCAAGCAGCCGGCGGTGCAGGACTACCGCCAGCGCCTGGGCCGGGCCGAGCGGGCGGAGCAGCTGCGGCCGAGCGTGGAGGCTGAACGGCAGGCCCGGGAGGCGCTGGCCACCCTGCAGAGCGGCCTCCAGAGCCAGCGCCTGGAAACGATCCGGGCCCGGGATGGGGCCAGGGCCCTGCCGCTCTCCGTGGAAGCCCTCGATCTGATGGCGCTGCCCAGCCTGGACGCCCTGGCGGCTGCCCGCAGTGACCTGGCGGTGCGGCGAACCGAAGTGGCGGCCCTGGTCAGCCAGGCCCAGGAGGCGGAGCAGGCCCGGGCCAAGGCGGCGGCGGCCCGCAGCGCCGCGGGCCAGGCGGAGGAACGCCTCAACCGCAGCGTCGCCGACCGGGAGCGACGGCAGCAGAGCCGCCAGGTGGCCGCTGAGGGGTTGGCCCAGGCCCGCTCGGCGGGGGATCAGCTCAACGGCCTGGAGCGGGCCGCCCAGGAGTGCCTCGAACGCGCCCGGGCAGCGGAGGCCCTGGCCGGAGCCCAGCAGCGCGAACGGGACAGCCTTGCCGCCAAGGGGCGGGCCGACCGGCAACTCGCCGAAGCCCAGGCGGCCCTCGAGGCGTGCCGGCGGCGTCAGATCGCGGGCATGGCGGCCCAACTGGCCGGGGGCCTGGAACCAGGGGCACCGTGCCCCGTGTGCGGCGCCCTGGACCATCCCGCCCCCGCCCAAGCCACGGATCCGGCCAGCACGGATGCGGCACTCGCGGCAGCGGAGCAGGCGGTACAAGCCGCCAGCCGGGCTGCTGAGGCGGCCGCGGTGGCCGTGGCGCAAGCCCAGGGGGACTGCAAGGCGGTGCTGGAGAAAGCCGGCGTGGCCGCAACGGATCCCGAGGCGGCCGCAGAGGCCGCTCGGGCAGCGGCGGCGGCCCTCGCCGCAGCCCAGGGGCTGGCGGCCCAGGCCAGCAGCCTGGAGCTGGCGATCCAGGCCGACGACCAGGCGTTGCAAACCCTGCAGGACACGATCCAGAGCGCCGGCACGGAGCTGGCCCTGCAGACGCGGAGTGCCGTCGAAGCCAGCGAGCGGGCCACCAACCTGGGCGCCGCGATCAGCCGGGACCTGGGTGAGGGCGTCGATCCCCTGCAGGTGCTGCAGGGTTTCGGGCCCCTGGAGACGGCCCTGAAACACCTCGCCACCAGCACCGCAGCCAGCACCGCGGCCGCGAGTCGGCTGGAGCAGGCCTCAGGCCGCCTGACCCAGGACCTGGCCGCATCGGAGTTCGCCGATGGCCAGGCCGTGCAGGAGGCTCTGAAGGACGACAGCGTGCGTCAGCACTGGGCCCAACGCATCCAGGCCTACGAGACCGAGGTCATCGAACTCAAGGGGCTACTGGCCAGCGCCGATCTGGCCGACCTGCCGGAGCAGCGGCCCGACACCGCCGCCGCCCAGGCCGCCACGGCCGCGGCCGATCGGGCCCGAATGGAAGCCACCCGGCGCGACACCCAGGCCCGGGGAGCCCAGGCCGAGATCCAGCGGCTCGCCGGCGAGCACCGCCTGGGGGCCGAGGCCCTGGCCGGCGTCCAGGAACGGGCCCAGCTGCTCAGCGGCGTGGCTGACCGCTGCCAGGGCCGGGCCACTCCCTACATCTCCCTGCAGCGCTGGGTGCTCTCGGCCTACCTGGGGGACATCTGCAGCTATGCCAACCAACGGCTGGAGTTGATGACCTCCGGCCGCTACCAACTGCGACTCACCGATGGCGGCAGCCGGGGTGGACGGCAAGCGGGCCTTGGCTTGCGGGTGCTCGATGCCTATACCGGCGAGGAGCGGGAGGTGAGCAGCCTCTCGGGGGGCGAGACCTTCCAGGCCTCCCTGGCCCTGGCCCTCGGGGTCGCCGACACGGTGCAGGCCCATGCGGGCGGGGTGCGGCTGGAGGCCCTGTTCATCGATGAGGGCTTCGGCACCCTGGATCCCGACAACCTGCAGCTGGCGATGGACGAACTCGACCGGCTGCGGGAGGGTGGCCGCATGATCGGCATCATCAGCCACGTGGGCGGCCTCCGGGAGCGCATCCGCTGCGGCATCGAGGTGCTCGCCAGCGACCGGGGCTCCACCGTGCGGGTCGGCAGCATGGGGGAGCCCCGCTGAAGGCGCTCAGTGACAGGGCGCCATCAGCGGCCAGCAACGGCGGAACGGGAAGCGGGCGGCGGGAATCGAACCCGCATCATCAGCTTGGAAGGCTGAGGTTTTACCACTAAACTACGCCCGCAGCAGTACAGATGTACGTGCCGCCTCCGGTTCGCCGCCTCCGCCGGGGGCCCGAAACCTGAAGCTGCTGCATTATGGCCTGCGCCCCCAGCTCGCCACCGCCGCCCTTGACGCCTGAATCCCAAGCGGCAGCCCCTGCATCCCTAGGGAAGGGGGCCCGGCGGCGGCTGGTCTGGAGCTATGGCCTGGGCGACATCGGCACCGGCATGGCGGCCACCCAGCTGGGCTTCTATCTGTTTGTCTTCTACACCGCCGTGGTGGGGCTGCCGGCCTGGATGGCCGGCCTGGTGCTGATGGTGCTCAAGGTGTGGGACGGCATCAACGATCCCCTGGTGGGCTGGCTGAGCGACCACAGCAAGCATCCCTGGGGCCCCCGTCTGCCCTGGATGGCCGGCAGCGCCATCCCCCTCGGCCTGGCCCTCGTGGCCATGTGGTGGGTCCCACCCGGCGGGGACTGGCAGAAGTTCACCGTGCTGGTGGCGATCCAATTGGTGGCGATGGCTCTGTACACCTGCGTCAACCTCCCCTATTCCGCCCTCGCCTCCGAACTCACCAGCTCCACCCAGCTGCGCACCGAGCTCAATGCCAGCCGCTTCACCGGGTCGATCCTGGCGGGCCTGGCGGGCCTGGTCCTCGGCGCCCTGCTGCTCGGACAGGGAGCCACGGGGTACCTCCGTATGGGCCTGGTGTCCGGGCTCACCCTGACGGTGTTCACCCTGCTGTGCTGCTGGGGCCTGGCCCCCTTTGCCCGCAGCTGCCAGCGACCCACCGGCCAGCCCGAACCGATCCGCCACCAGCTGCGTCGGATCGCCGGCAACCCACGCTTCGTCAAAGTGCTGGGGCTCTACCTGCTGCTGTGGTGTGCCCTGCAGCTGATGCAGCCCGTGTCGCTGATCTTCCTGGCGGTGGTGATGCACCTGCCGGAGAGCTGGAGCACCTGGATCCTGATCCCCTTCCAGCTCAGCGCCCTGGCCGGACTGCAGCTCTGGAGCCGGGTGGCGGGCCGCCATGGTCGCGTCTGTGCCCTGCGCTGGGGCACGGGCCTGTGGATCGCCGGTTGCGTCGGGGCCACCCTGCTGATCCCCCTGGATGCCAACACCGCGCCCCTGGCCAGCGTCAGCAATGGCATCGGCGTGGGCCTGCTGCTGCTCACGATCATGGTGACCGGCCTCGGAGCCTCCACCGCCTACCTGATTCCCTGGGCCCTGTTGCCCGATGCGGTCGACGCCGACCCTGACAAGCCCGCCGGGCTCTACACCGCCTGGATGGTGGTGACCCAGAAACTGGGCATCGGCGTGGCCGTGTTCGCCCTCGGCAACGTGCTGAGCCTGAGTGGCTACCAAGCCAGCGCAGGCCTGGTGCAACCGGGCACCGCCCTTGCCACCATCCGCCTCTGCATGGGTCTGATTCCGGCCGTGCTGATCGTCGTGGGCCTCCTGGTGATGCGACGCTGGCCTGAGAAAGGCCTGCATCTCCACCGGCCCGCTTCGCCATGACCGGCCCCCAGCCATGACAGCCCTCCAGCCATGAAGCGTCCCGTCTGGCTGAAGGCCCC
This sequence comes from Cyanobium sp. FACHB-13342, assembly GCF_014697415.1. Taxonomy (GTDB): domain Bacteria; phylum Cyanobacteriota; class Cyanobacteriia; order PCC-6307; family Cyanobiaceae; genus Cyanobium_A. The sequence goes on from NZ_JACJRT010000007.1 coordinate 265,160, forward strand.
CCGCTGGCTGCTGCGCTTGGGGGCCAGCCTGCTGATCGGTGGCCAGGCGATGAGCGCTGTGGCCAAGGGGCGCATCGGCTTCAACGACCTGATGCAGGAGCTGATGGAAGCCGGGCCCGGCAGCTTCCTGATCGTGCTGATCACCGCCCTGGCGGCCGGCACCGTGTTCAACATCCAGGTGGCAGCGGAGTTGTCCAAACAGGGGGCCAGTGCCACGGTGGGCGGCCTGCTGGCCCTCGGGCTGTCAAGGGAAATCGCTCCGCTGCTCACCGCCACCCTGCTCACCGGCAAGGTGGCCACGGCCTATGCAGCCCAGATCGGCACCATGAAGGTGACCGAACAGATCGACGCCATCACCATGCTGCGCACCGACCCGGTGGAGTACCTGGTGGTGCCCCGGGTTGTGGCCATGGTGATCATGGCGCCGGTGCAATGCCTGCTCTTCTTCTGGGTGGGGATCTGGTCCGGCCAGGTGAGCAGCACCCTGCTGTACAGCATTCCCCCCGCGGTGTTCTGGAACTCGGTGCGCACCTGGATGGAGCCCGACGACCTGCCATCGATGCTGTTGAAGGCGGTGGTCTTCGGCCTGCAGATCGCCGTGATTGCCTGCGGCTGGGGGCTCACCACCCGGGGCGGTCCCAAGGAGGTGGGCACCAGCACCACCGGCGCCGTGGTGATGATCCTGGTCACCGTCGCCCTGATGGACGCCCTGCTCACCAAACTGCTGTTCAGCTGATGACTGCCCTCTCTCCTGGATCCAGCGGCGTGGTGTTGGCCCCGCGCATCGGCGTGCCCCTCGGGGTGATCGTGTTGGGACTGGCCTGCCTTGGCCTGTGGCCGTTCTGGGGCGGCGCCCCCTGGCTGAGTTTGGGAGTGGCCCTGTTTGGCCTGTTTCTGCTGCTGCAGACCTGGCTGCTGCGGCTGGAGTTCGGCCCGGATGCCCTGTTGGTGTGGCGTCAGCAGAGCCTGCTGCGCCGCTTCCCCTATGCCGCCTGGTTGGGCTGGACACTCTTCTGGCCAGGACTACCGGTGCTGTTCTATTTCCGTGAACAGGCCAGCATCCATCTGCTGCCAGTGCTCTTCGATGCCGCCACACTGCGCGAGCAACTGGAGCAGCACCTGAGCCAGCCCAGCCCCCCGGAGCGTTCCGATCCCCCCAGCGATGCCTGACGACCCCAGCCCTGCCGACCCCAGTCTTGAAGAGGCAAGCTCTCCAGGGCCCGGCCCCGATGCCGCCAGCTCCGAACCCGACTGGCCGGCGTTGGCCCTCACCGAACTGCGCCAACGGCGGCAGGCCCTGCAGGAGGAGATTCAGCAACTCGAAAGCCGCCGCAGCCTGATCCAGAAGGAGATCGAAAGCAGCTTTGCGGGCCAGGCCGATGCGGTGGCGCGGCGCCTCAAGGGCTTCCAGGACTACCTGGTGGGCGCCCTGCAGGATCTGGCCGTGGCGGCCGAACAGGTGGACCTGGTGCCCCAGCAGGTGCTGGTGCAGCCCTCCCCCCTCGACCAGGCCAGCAGCGTCCCCCCCGCCCCCGAACCCGGCACTCCAGTCGCCGCGGCGGGGCTGTTCAGCCAGGACGAAGCCCTGATCCGCGAGCGCTTGGCGGGCTTCGGCGGCCAGCCGGATTTCTACGCCGATCCCTGGCAGCTGCGCCGCACCCTCGAACCCAGTGGCGCCTCCCTGCTCGACGATTGGTTTCTGGGGCAAGGGGGCCGGGGTGCCCAACCCAGCTGCGGGAGCCGCAGCCGCAATGCCCTGGTCACCGCCGCCGCCATCGCCATCCTCGGCGAGCTCTATGGCGAGCGATTCCAGACCCTGGTGCTGGCGGGCCAGCCCGAGCGCCTGGGGGAATGGCGCCGGGGCCTGCAGGACTGCCTGGGCCTGTCGCGGGAGGATTTCGGCCCCACCAGCGGCATCGTGCTGTTCGAACGGGCCGATGCGCTGGTGGAGCGGGCCGACCGCCTTGAAGAGCGGGGCGAGCTGCCCTTCATCGTGGTGGATGCGGGCGAGCAGGTGATCGACATCCCGATCCTGCAGTTCCCGGTATGGCTGGCCTTCGCCGCCGGTCCCGGCGAACTCGCCAGCGACGAGTCCTACTGACCTCCCTGCCATGCCCCACCTGATCACCCTGCCCCTGTTGCTTGCCGGCTACCTGCTGGGCTCCATCCCCAGCGGCTACCTGGCGGGCCGCTGGCTGGCTGGCCTCGACATTCGCCGCGAAGGCTCCGGCTCCACCGGCGCCACCAACGTGCTGCGGGTGGTGGGCAAGGGCCCGGCCTTGGTGGTGTTTCTGGTGGACGTGCTCAAGGGCAGCGCCGCCGTGCTCCTGGCCAAGGCCGTGCTCGATCCCTACGGGGTTGGCGTGGTGCTGACCGGCCTGGCGGCTCTGGCTGGTCACATCTGGCCGGTATGGCTGGGCTGGAAGGGGGGCAAGGCCGTGGCCACGGGGCTGGGCATGCTGTTGGGGCTCACCTGGCCGGTGGGCCTGGCCTGCTTCGGCATCTTCCTGGCGGTGCTGAGCCTGAGCCGGATCGTGTCGCTATCGAGCGTGGTGGCCGCCCTGGCCCTGCCCCTGCTGATGCTGGGCTGGTTCGCCGACCAGGGCCTGGGCCTGCGCTGGCCCTACCTGGCCCTGGCCCTGCTCACCACCGTGCTGGTGGTGTGGCGCCACCGCAGCAACATCCAACGGCTGCTGGCTGGCACCGAACCCCAATTGGGTGCCCCGAAAGGCTGAGGCCGGCGCCCCACAACCCAACCACCCTCAGGCCAGCTCGCGACTGCGCTGGGCGGCCGCCACCACGGCCTCGATCAGGGCGGACCGCAAACCAGCCTGCTCAAGCTGGCGCAAGCCGGCGATGGTGGTGCCGCCGGGGGAACTCACCATGTCCTTGAGCTCACCGGGGTGGAGATCCCGCTCCAGCATCAGGGCCGCACTGCCGGCCAGGGTGCGGTGGGCCAGCCGCTGGGCCAGCAACCGCGGCAAGCCAGCCGCCACGGCGCCATCGGCCAGGGCTTCGGCCACCACCGCCACAAAGGCCGGTCCGGAGGAGGTGAGGGCCAGAAACGCATCCAGCTGGGGTTCGGGGAGCTCATGCACCTCCCCCACCTGAACGAACAGCTGCCGCACCCACTGGCGCTGGTCTGGGTCGACGCCCGCCCCAAAGGCCAGGCCGGTGAGCCCGGCCCGCACCAGGGCGGGGGTGTTGGGCACGGCGCGCACGCACTGGCGCTGCGGGAAGAGGCGCTGCAGCCGCTCCAGGGTGACCCCCGCCAGCACCGAGATCAGCAGACCAGCCGAACCCCCAGCGGCGGCCTCGGCCGCCAACTCCAGCTGCTGGGGCTTAACCGCCAGCAGCACCGCCGGCGCGGCCCAGGCGGCGGCGGGATCGGTGTCCACAGCCAGGCCATGGGACTGGCGCAGGGCTGCTGCGGAAGCCTCGCTGGCCACCACGGCCCGCACCGCATCGGCCTCCACCAGGCCCGCCTCCAGCAGCGGGAACAACAAAGCCTGGGCCATGCGGCCCAGGCCCACCACGCCGAAGGTGCGTGTCACGGAGGCCCTAGATGGCGGCGTCCTGGCGACCCCAGGCGGGGCTGGGGGCGGCCTCCTGCTGGGGCTCACTGTCGCGGGCCACGATCGTGGGGGAGGAGGCCTCCTCGCTGGCGGCGGTGGTCACCGTGACGCAGCTGGGGGCAAACAGGAAGATGCTCTCGCCAACCCGCTCCTGGTGGCCGTCGATGGCGAAGGTGCCGCCAGCCACGAAATCCACGGCGCGCTGGGCCTGATCCGGCTCCATCATCGTGAGGTTGAGGATCACGGTCTTGCGCTCGCGCAGCGCCTGGATGGCGCGGGGCATCTCGTCAAAGCTGCGCGGCTCCATCAGGGTCACCTCGGCCGCGGCTGAAGAAAGGCCGGGCATGCCGATCACGTTGGTACCGGCAAAGGGGTCGTCCGCTGAGAAATCCGAGCTCAGGGCCAGGGCGCTGGAACGGTTGGTGTAGCTGGGCTCAGGCAGCTCACCACCGTCGTAATCCAGCTCATCGTCGTAGTCGCCATCGAGATAGTCGTCTCCGGAGACAACAGCACGCAGGCGGGAGAACAACGACACGGAGCGAACCTCTCAGGAAGCTTTCCACCTGAATAGCGTCCCACGCCAATGGTCGCAAGGGTTTCAGCTGTGAAATTGGCGCCACGGCACAGGAGGCCCTGGCCAGGGATCAGGGCGGCGGTGCGAGTCGCGGCCCAAACAGACCGCTGCCGATGCGCACCCAGGTGCTGCCTGCCGCGGCCGCCTCTGGCCAGTCGCCGCTCATGCCCATCGAACGCTCCGGCAGCCCCAGCTCCGTGGCCAGGGCGGCGCACTCGGCAAACAATTCACCCCGCTCCTCCGGCGTGAGCCCGAGGGGGGGCAGGGTCATCAGCCCAACGGGCCGCAGGGGGGCCAGCCCGGCCAGCTCCGGCCAGTGCCGACGCAGCTCGGCGGGCTCAAAACCGGTCTTGGCGGGATCGGGGCGGAACTTGACCTGAAACAGCACCGCCGGCTGGCGCTGCTCTTCGGCGGCCAGGCGGGCGAGACGCCGGGCCAACTCAAGGCTGTCGAGGGAGTGGATCGTGCCGAAATGGCGCACCACACCACGGGCCTTGTTGGCCTGCAAGCGGCCGATGAAATGCCAGTCGAGGGGCTCCAGATCAGCCAACTCCCCCTGCTTGGCCACAGCCTCCTGCAGCCGGCTCTCGCCAAAGCTGCGCTGGCCAGCGGCCACCGCCTCACGGATCCGGGCCGCCGGCTGACCCTTGCTGACCGCCAACAGGCGACAGCCCGGCGGCAGCCCGGCGCGCAGAGCGGCCAGCCGCTCCGCCAGGGAATCAGATGAAGGTCTGGTCAAACAACTGACGCCAGTGGGCGTGAACCTCCGCGCTTTCACGGCGGGCCCGGGCCAGATTCTGCTCGGCGTAATGGCGGGCATCCATCAGGGGCACCACCTCGAAGGCGGCTCCACGGGGCTGCAGCGTGACCACAAAGAAAATGCGCTGGGCATAGAGGGTGGCAAACAGATCACGCCCCTCCCCCACCGGAGCCACCCGGTAGAGCATCCCGAACGTCGGATGGTTGAGATAGCGCTCGTTCGTTACCAAGGTGCTGCTCACCGATGGGTTGCTCGCCAATGGGTTGCTCGCCAGTGGGTTGCTTGCCAATCCGGTCGGTCTGGGGCCATTAAAGGTCACCGACTTTCCAACGCAGCACCAGCAGCCCCAGCAGCACTCCAGCGGCCGTGCCATTGAGCAGGGCGCGGCCAGCCCCCGCGGCGGGGCGATGCAACTGCTGGGGCGGCAGCCAGCAGCCCCCGCGGGCCAGCAGCGCCTCCGCCCCCTGCTCGGCCCGCAGCAGCACATTGGCCAGCAGCCGCTCTCCCACCGCCAACACCAGGCCGAGGCCGGCCTTCCAGCCCAAGCGCTTGAAATTCACGGCGCGGGTTGCAACAGATCGCAACAGGTTCTGCAGCTCCTCCTGCACCAGGGGCAGGAAACGCAGGGCCAGCAGCAGGGTGAAGCCCAGCCGTTCCACCGGCCAGCCCAGCCGTGCCAGGGGGGCCAGCAGCCAGCTGATCGCCCACACCAGCTGTTCCGGAGAGGTGCTGAGCAGCAGCAGGTTGGCGCTGTGCACCAGGGTGAACAGCAGGGTGGCCCCGTTGAGGCCGAGCTCGGCCGAGCGCCGGGTCACCACCAGGGGGCCCTGGCGCAGCAGCACCCAGGGGGTGCCGGAGCGTTCCGGCGGTGCGGTGCCGGGCGGGCCGGGCTCTAGCCGCAGTTCGGCCGGGGGCCGCTGCAGCGCGGCCGGGGGCGCCGAGCCGGCGGGCAAGAAGGCCGCCAGGCCACCCACCAGCAGGGCCAGGGCCAGCAGCAGGGGCAGGCTGCGGCGCCAGAGCCGCCAGCTCAGCCCGCTGACGGCGGTGATCAGTAACAACAGCCCCACCAGGCTGAGGCGCCAGAGCGGTCCCGCCAGGATCGGCGTCACCAGGAACACCAGGCTCCAGGCCAGCTTCAGGCGCGGATCGAGCCGGCGCAGCCAACTGGCACCCCCAGGCGGCTCAGCCGGATCGGGGGCGGCGTACTGGCCGATGGGGATCTGGCGCAGAACGTCCACGGCTCACCGCCCACGGTTCTGGGTGCGGGCCAGCTCCTTCTCCGCATCGCGCTGCTGCTTGCCCCGCCAGAACAGCTTGATCGGCGTGCCCTCAAAGCCCAGCCCCTCGCGGATCTGGCGCTCCACATAGCGGCGGTAGGTGTCACCGAACAGCTTGGGCTCGTTGACGAACAACGTGAAGCTGGGGGGGCGCACCGCCACCTGGGTGCCGTAGTAGAGCCGGCCCTGGCGGCCGCCACGGCTGGTGGGCGGCGTGCGCCAGCTCAGCGCTTCGGTGAGCACCTCGTTCACCACCGAGGTGGTGACGCGGCGGCGGTGCTGCTCCACCGCCAGCAGGGCCAGGGGGAAGATCGCCTGCACCCGTTGGCCACTGAGGGCCGAGGTGAACAGCATCGGCGCCCAATCCAGGAAATAGAGCTTGGCCCGGAGTTCCTTCTCCATCGCCGGCATGGTGTGGCTGTCCTTCTCGATGGCGTCCCACTTGTTCACCACCACCACGCAGGCGCGGCCGTCCTCTTCAATGCGGCCAGCCAGGCGCTGGTCCTGCTCGGTGACGCCATCGAGGGCATCGATCACCAGCACGCACACATCGGAGCGCTCGATCGCCTTGAAGCTGCGGTTGATGCCGAAGTATTCGGGGCCGTAGCTCACCGAGCGGCGGCGGCGGATGCCCGCCGTATCCAGCAGTTTCCAGGTTTTGCCCTCCCGCTCGATCGTGGTGTCGATCGTGTCGCGGGTGGTGCCGCGGATCGGGCTCACGATCGCCCGGTTCTCGCCGCAGACGGCATTGAGCAGGCTGGATTTACCCACATTGGGGCGGCCGATGATCGCCAATTGGATCGGTTCCTCCTCGCCCTCCTGCTCCTCGCTGGGCGGCAGGAAGCTCACCACCTTGTCGAGCAGGTCGCCGGTGCCGGCGCCGTGGATGGCCGAGATCGGGAAGGGCTCGCCCAGGCCCAGGCCCCAGAACTCCGCCGCCATCGCCAGGCCCGCATCGGGCGACTCGCACTTGTTCACCGCCAGCAGGGTGGGCACCCCCTGGCCGCGCAGCCATTCCGCGATCGACTGGTCGGCGGCGGTGCAGCCCTGCTGGCCGTCGACGATCACCAGGGCCACGGCCGCTTCGGCCAGGGCCAGGTTGGCCTGCTCACGGATCTCCGGCAGGAATTCGCTGTCGTCATCGAACACCAGGCCGCCCGTGTCCACCACCCGGAAGGTGCGATCGGCCCAGTAGCCCTCCTGATACGTGCGGTCACGCGTCACGCCGGGCTGGTCGTGCACGATCGCTTCGCGGCTGCGGCAGAGCCGGTTCACCAGGGTGGATTTGCCCACGTTGGGGCGGCCAATGATGGCAACGACCGGTAGGGCCAAGGAAGGTATGCCGACGTCTGTCCTGCCTTGACCCTACAGAGCAGCCCCAGGGGCAGCCATCAGGAAATCGGCAGATCGCCGGGATGGCCCACCACCGGATCGGCCGGCTGATCCAGCAGCGGCGGCAGCGGACCAGCCTCGGCCAGGGCTTCACCCCGCTCCGCCAGGTGGGCCAGCAGCCAGTTCACGGCGGTGGCGCGGCGGGTGCGGCGCGGGTAGAGCTCGCCGATCCGGTAGCCGGCAAAGCCCAGCTGCTCCTTCAGCAATTGCTTGTGCTGCTTGGCGATCGCGCGGGTCAGCGCCACCGAGGGGGGCCGCTGGGCGATGAACTGGGGCTCGATCGGGAACGACTCCCGCCAGGCGTCGCCTGTCGCCGGGCCCGCGCTCCAGGTACCGGAGCCATCGGGCGCATAGCCCAGGCGCGGCCAGATCAGTTCACACACGAAGCGATCGCTGACGCGGTCGGCCAATACCGCTTCCAGCAACGGGCGGCTTAGGGGGAAGGCCGCGGGGCTGGCGGCGGCCTGGTCGGAAGCCATCGGCCTGGAGCATCACAATCGGATCACCATGATCAACGCTCCCCCCCACCCCCTGCCGGAGCTCCAGCTGGCCGGCCGCGGCACCCCCCGGGCCCTGCGCTGCCGCGTGCTGCAATCGCCGCTGGCGGGGGTGAGCGATCGCATCTTCCGGGCGCTGGTGCGCCGCTGGGCCCCCGATGCCCTGCTGTTCACCGAGATGGTGAACGCCACCAGCCTGGAGCTGGGCTTCGGGCTGCAGAAGGTGGAGGAGCTCGCCAGCGAAGCCGGCCCGATCGGTGTGCAGCTGTTTGATCACCGCCCCGCCGCCATGGCCGAAGCGGCCCGGCGGGCCGAGGCCGCCGGCGCCTTCCTGGTCGACATCAACATGGGCTGCCCGGTGAAGAAGATCGCCAACAAGGGCGGCGGCAGCGGCCTGATCCGCGACCCCGACCTGGCGGCCCGCATCGTGGACACGGTGGCGGCGGCCGTGGCGATCCCGGTGACGGTGAAAACCCGGCTGAGCTGGTGCGGCGCGCCCGACGCATCGGCCGTGGGCTGGTGCCGCCAGCTGGAGAGCGCCGGCGCCCAGCTGCTCACCCTGCACGGCCGCACCCGCGAGCAGGGCTTCAAGGGCCAGGCCGACTGGGGCGCCATCGCCGCCGTGAAGGCCGCCCTGGCCATTCCAGTGATCGCCAACGGCGACATCCACAGCCCCGCCGATGCGCTGCGCTGCCTGGAGCTCACCGGCGCCGATGGCGTGATGGTGGGCCGGGGCACCATGGGCGCCCCCTGGCTGGTGGGCCAGCTCGATGCGGCCCTCAGCGGCCGGCCGATCCCGGCCACTCCGGGTCCCGCCGAGAAGCTGGCCCTGGCGGCCGAGCAGCTGCGGGCCCTGGTGGCCGCCAAGGGCGACCACGGCCTGCTGATCGCCCGCAAGCACATGGGCTGGACCTGCACCGGCTTCCCTGGCGCCCCCCAGCTACGCCATGCCCTGATGCGGGCGCCCACGCCGGATACGGCCCTGGCGTTGCTCGAGAACGCTGCCGCCGGCCTGGGATGACTGCCGAGCTGTGGCGCCCCTGGGTGGACGTGCTGATTCCCACCTGCGGCGAACCCCTGCCAGTGCTGGAGCGCTGCCTGCTGGGCTGCTTGGTCAACCCGGGGTGGGGGCGGCTGCAGCAGCGCCTGAGGCTGGTGCCGCAGCAGCTGGCTCAGGGCAGGTGCGATTCAGCACATCACAGCGAACGATGGCCGGCTTCTGCCAGCTCAGGGGGATCTCCAGCAGATCCCGGCTGCCGGTGATCGCCTGCACCGCCAGCAACACCAGGATCAGCAGATTCGAGGCCACATGCAGGCGCCGCCAGCGCAACAGACGGGTGATCTCCGGCCGCGCCGCCAGATTGAACAGCAACAGACCGGTGAGCAGCACGCCGCTCCAGTAGTGGGAGCTCCAGAACGCCCCGCTGAAGGGGTTGTCGGACAGGCGCCAGATCTCCGGTTGGGATCCCAGCCCCAGCAACCCGGCCCAAGTGAGCACGGTGAAACTGGCCCGCAGGGCGGGGCGCTTGACCTTCAGCAGCGCCCCGAAGGCCACCAGCGTTCCTGCGGCCACCAGCAGCAACAGCGCCAGCCGCAGGGCGCCGCCGGAAAAGGCCGCAGCGGGCTCAACGGCTTTGCCGATGAAGGAGTACACCAGAGCCACCAGCACCGCCACCACCACGCCGGCGGTGAGCCAGCGGCCGTGGTCGGCGTGCTCCCGTGGCACCAGGGCCGGCTGCTGGGTGATGCCGAGACGCTTCTCGCGCACCAGGATCCCCAGGCGGATCGTGGCCCCCACCACCGGGTACACGAACAGGATCACCAGCACGGGGTGCAGCAGGGAGAACCAGTCGATCGGGGTCATCCGGAAGGGTGGGCAGCCGATCCCGACCTTGGCTCAGGGCAACACCTCCGGCCAGCCCTGACGGATCAACAGGAGGGAAAAGTAGGGCTGCTCCTCAGCGGGCACCGCAGCCGCAGCCGCCACCAGCTGGTCGGGCCAGCCCACCCGCTGGGCGAACAGGCTGCCGGCCAGCAGACCCCGGGCCTCCAGCAGCGGCCGCACCCAGGCCCAACGGTGCCCGAGCTTCAGCAGGGCCAGCACCGTGCCCTCCCCGGCAGCCCGCTGCAGCAGGGCCTCGAGCTCCCCAGGGCCGTCGGGGGTCGGGCGGATCAGCAGGGGCTCCTGCTGCAGGGCCAGGGGCCAGGGCAAGCCCTGGGAGGAGGCAGCCGCCGCCGCCGCCGCCACCGCAGTGATGCCCGGAATCACCGCCACCGGACAGGCGGGATGGCGCTCCGCCAGGGCCAGCAGGGCATAGGAGGCACTGGCGTAGAGGGAGGCGTCCCCCTCACAGAGCAGCACCACGGCCTGGCCGGCGGCCACCTCGGCCGCCAGGGCATCGGCGGCGGCATGCCAGGCCTGCCGCCGGGGCTCGGCCTCCGCCACCATCGGGAAGACCAGCGGCAGGCGGCGCTGCTCCGGACGAATCCAGGGGGCGGCGATCCGGGCCGCCATCCCGTCGGCCTCAAGCCGGGCCACCGGGTAGGCCACCACCGCCGCCGCCTCGATCGCCCGCACCGCCGCCACGGTGAGCAGCTGGGGATCGCCAGGCCCCACACCCACCAGGGTGAGACCCGCCGGCGATTTGGCCGCGTCGTTTGTCAGGTTCGGATTCTCGGAGGAATCCCGTTTCTAGGCTGGCGTCAAACCAGCCCTTCTGCCGCCGTGACTCTTCTGGCCATCCACCAGGGCCCGCCCAGCCAGCGGGACGCCAGCTTGCTGAGCCGGGACGGCGAGAGGATCCAACGGGAGCTGGCCGAGCGGGGCATCGCGTTCCAGCGCTGGAACGCCCAGGCCGTTCTGCCGGCCGAGGCCAGCCCGGAGCAAATCCTGGAGGCCTACGCCGATCAGGTGGCCCGGGTGCAGGCCGGCGGGGCCTACCCGACAGTGGATGCGATCCGGATGACGCCGAACCACCCCGATCGCGAGGCCCTGCGCCAGAAATTCCTGGCGGAACACACCCACAGCGAAGACGAAGTGCGCTTCTTCGTGGAGGGACGCGGCCTGTTCTGCCTGCACCTCGGCGAAGAGGTGCTGCAGGTGCTCTGCGAGGCGGGTGACTGGATCGCCGTGCCCGCCGGCACCCGCCATTGGTTTGACATGGGACCCGAACCCCACTTCTGTGCCCTGCGCTTTTTTGACAATCCGGAGGGCTGGGTGGCCCAGTTCACCGGCGACCCGATCGCCAGCAGCTACCCCCTGCTCGACCAACTGGTCACGCCGAACTGACGGTGCCCTGCCAGCCCTCAGGCCCTCCACCAGCTGAAGGCCGCCACCACCGCGAAGGCCGATAACGAACACCACTGAAAACGACGATCGACGCGATTGATCCGTTCCATTACGGCCATTCTCTGATCTTCAGCGGCCGCGGAGTAGAGATTCGTGCCCCATACAAACAGGCCAAACAGGGTCATCGCCACCAGATAACTGCAGGCAAACAAATCATCCAGCAGGGTGGAATAGGGGAGCCTTGGCAAGCTGCTGTGATAGGACTGTTGCAGAAAAATCAAGGTGAGCAGGGCGGTTGAAGGGATCGCCAGACGCACATCACCCAGGGAGCCCTCGACGGAGGGCGCCATCAGCACGATTGAGTTGACGATCATCAAGGGCAACACCCAATTGATCAAGGCAGACCACACATTGGTTCGGTAGACCATCTCCAGCCGCATCTGGGCCATCACGGGCTGGAACCAACCACCAAAGCGAGTTGTGGCTCTGGATAGGTAGGGTTTGAAGCTGGCACCACCCCGTTCGTAGCCACTGAGGTCGCCAGACTCCCCCACCAGGGCCCCCATCGGCCGTTCCGGAATCATCCGGATGTCGGCATATTTGTTGGCCATCCAGGGCTGGGCTGCCTGCAGGATGATCGGCAAACTGAGGGAGTCGAAGGGATCACGCCGGAAACTGATGGTGTCGTCGTAAAAGCGGCTGGAAAATGTATAAAGCTGGTACTGACGGCCACCGGATAGGGGAACGGGAGCGGGCGTGGCCACTTCGAAGGTGGAATCCCAGGTTTCGATCCGGTTGAGCATGCGCACCAGATCCAGCGGCGTGGTGGCATGGGCCGTCATCAAGTCCTGCACCGCCGCAGGCCACACCAGCCAGAATTGACCATCCGCTGTAAAGGTGCGGGAGTTGAGATTCAACTCATAGATCTGATCGACATGAATGCCGCAGCTGATGGTGGGGTGCTCGCGGACGAGTTGTTCGCTCACCACCACCGGCTGCAGATTGGAAGCCTCCCTGCGGGCTCCGAGACCCAACAGGCCGATCAAAACGATCAGCCCAACCGCGAGGGCAAAACCCCACACCCAACGCCAACGAACAGCACGGATCAGACCCGGCGAGATCCGATCGATCCCGATGCGCTGCGGCCAGTCTGGCAACGGTCGCTCAGATTGCACCCACCCCAACCGAATGCATGCGCACCTGGTCTGGGACGGCGAGGTCGCCGGTGAGGGCCGCAACTTCCGCCACCGCCAGCTCCTGGAGCCGCGCCACCGTGGCCTCACGGCCAAAGCGCTCCTCACAGAGCACCCAGTAGAGGCCGAAGTGGCGGGCTTCGCTGGCCAGCAGCTCGCCATACAGATCCCGCAGCTCGCCATCGGAGCTATGGGCCGCCAGCAGGGCCATGCGCTCGTGGCTGCGGGCCTCGATCAAGCCGGCTACCAGAAAGGAATCCAGCATCCGCTCGGGTTCCGCCTTGCGCACCTGCGCCGAGAGGGCAGCGCCGTAGCCCGGGGCCGCCAGGGGCCGCAGGGCCACACCCCGCCGCTGCAGCAGCTGCAGCACCAGCTCAAAGTGCTCGAGCTCTTCGCGGGCCAGCGGACTGAGCAGCGCTGCCAACCCAGCGTCAGCGGGATAGCGGAACATCAGCTGCAGGGCCACACCGGCCGCCTTGCGCTCGCAGTGGGCGTGATCGATCAGCACCAGATCGGGTCGAGCCTGGGCCTGCTCCACCCAGCGGGCACAGCTCGGCGCCGCCAGCCACTTCACCCGGGCCGTGGGGCTCTCCAGCAGGGCCGTCATCGCAAACCGTGCAGATGGCGCACCAGGCCCTGCAGGGCCAGGCCGTAGCTGGCGGGCCCGAAGCCGCAGACCACGCCAACGGCCTTGTCAGCCAGATAGGAGTGGTGGCGAAAGGACTCGCGGGCGTGCACGTTGCTCAAGTGCAGCTCCACGAAGGGGATCGCCACCCCCAGCAGGGCATCGCGCAGGGCGATCGAGCTATGGGTGAAGGCACCGGCATTGATCAGGATCCCGTCAGCCTGGCCACGGGCCGCGTGGATGCGATCCACGAGGGCCCCTTCATGGTTGCTCTGAAAACACTCCAGCTCCACCCCCAGCTCGCCGGCCTGACGGCCCAGGTCGGCTTCGATCTGGGCGAGGGTCTGGGCGCCATAGAGGCCCGGCTCCCGCTGGCCCAGCAGGTTCAGGTTGGGACCGTTCAGCAGCAGCAGGCGCATCGGAACCGCGGCGATCCGGTCTCCACTGCGGCGATCGTAGGCAGCGGTGCCAGGAGCGGAACCCCCGGCTGGTAAGTTCTTCGGGTGTGGTTCGGGTCGGTGCCCGAGTGGTTAATGGGGGCGGACTGTAAATCCGCTGGCTCTGCCTACGTTGGTTCAAATCCAACCCGGCCCACCTTCCACATGCCCTTGTAGCTCAGCGGTAGAGCACTCCCTTGGTAAGGGAGAGGTCACGAGTTCAAGTCTCGTCAAGGGCTTACAACCTGTGGAGCTGGCACCGCTTCTGCAGTCATGGGCCCTGGTCCCCAGGCAAAGTTCCGCCAGTCGACAGAACCCGGTGGCTCGGCGTTGCCTGATCGTGGAAGACCAGGTGATGTTTCTGCAGCTGCTGTACAAAATGCTGCAGGGTGTGGATGGACTTGAGGTGGTGGCCACGGCCTCCACGTGCCATGGCGCCCTGGAAGCCTGCCGCCTGCACCATCCAGACGTCCTGATCCTCGATCTTGCCCTCCCGGACGGAGACGGGCTGAGCGTGGCCCGGTTCCTGCGGATGCTCGAGCCCCAAGCCAAGGCGCTGGTGCTCTCGGCCCAGGCCAGCAGCTTTGTGTGCCCCGAAGACCTGGAACCGATGCTGGTGGGCGTGGTCGACAAGACCTCCACCTACGAAACGCTGCAGGGGGTGCTGGAAACGGCCCTGCTGCAGCCGCGAGGGACCCACCCCGGACCACTCCACGGGGTGGAGGGGCTGACCCCCCGCCAGCGGGACATCTTCGCCCTGATCGGCAAGGGGCTGACCAACAAGGCGATCGCCCACAGCACCGGACTGTCCCTGGCCACGGTGGAAACCCACCGCAAGGCCATTGCCCGCCGGCTGCGATGCAGCGGCGCCGAACTGGTGCGCCGGGCCGCCCTGCATCTGGGGCAGATGCCATGAAGAACCGGGGCCTGCGCCAGCGGATCATCGGGGCCACCAGCCTGCAGCTGCTGCTGGTGAGTGGCGCGGTAGGTGGCCTGGCCTATTTCAGTGGCCAACGCAGCGGCTTCAGCCACGCCGAGGCCTACCGCCAACAGGACGCGATCACCGACCTCTCCGACCAGCTCTCCGGCCGCCTGATGGCGCCACGGCTGATCAACAACCTCAACGTGCTCGCCATCGAGCAGGGGGAATTTTCCCTGCGCGACTTCGACGCCATGGGGAAGCGGTTCTGGCGACAGATGCAGCTGTTCCCCGTGGGCTACATCAACTGGGGCAACACCCGCGGGGAGTTTCTCGGCGTGGAGCGGCTCGACAGCGGTGCCTTCGTGCTCAACGAAGACGCCCTCGCCAGCCCGCTGGGCAAGGGCACCCTCGGCATCTACGCCCTGGGGCCCAAAGGGGAGCGGGGCCGGCTGCTGGAGCAGGTGTCCGGCATGACCGCCACCCATGAGGAGCCCTGGTACGTCGAGACCGTGAAGGCCGGCAAAGCCACCTGGAGCTCGATCTACCAGTGGGAAGACAAGCCCGAGGTGCTGGCGATCTCCTACAACCAACCGATCTACGACTCCCAGCGGCGGCTGTTGGGCGTCATCGGCGTCGACTTCGTGCTCAGCCAGCTCAGCGCCTGGTTGGCGGAGGTGTGGCAAGACCAGAAGGGCTTCGCCCTGATTGTGGAACGCGACGGCATGGTGGTCGCCAGCTCCAGGCCCGGGTTCACCAGCAGCGGCCAGGAAGCCACCGCCAAGCGGGTGCGGCTTGACCAACTCCCCAACCCCCTGGTGCAAGCCACGAGCCGCCGCTTCTTCGCCAAGACGCCAACGGGCAGCCTGCAACTCCAGCCCCCGGCGCTGCCTGAGCCCAACCGGCAGGGCGCCCAGGCCATCCACCTCAAGGGCACCACCTACCTGGTGGATGTCCATCCCTGGGGCCAGGCGGAAGGCCTGAACTGGCTGCTGATCACGGCCACCCGATCGGATCAGATCGTGCAGGCCAGTCAGCGCTATACCCTGATCGCCCTGCTGCTGAGCCTGGCCGCCGTGACCACCGCCGTGGTGGTGACCATCCGGGTGGGCGATTGGCTCCTGGCCCCGCTGGAGCTGCTGCGCCGGCGCTGCCAGAGCGCCACGGCACAGGTGGGCCAGCAGGACGCTGCGCTGAGCTTTGAAGCCCAACTTCCCGAAGGCACCGCCACCGAAATCGAGGCCGTATCCCAGGCCTTCGCGACTTTGGTGGAGCGGCTGATCCAGGCCCGACGGCAGCTGGGGGAGGCGATCGAGCGGGAACGCCTCAAGGATGCCCAAACCGTGCTGGTGCTTGAGGACAAACTCAAGAGCAGCCTCCAGGCAGCCGCCATCGCCCATGAAATCAACCTGCCCCTCAGCACCCTGTTGCTGAACAGCAAGTTGCTGCTGGGTCAGAACAACGTGTCCCTGCCCGCTCCCCTGGGCAGCCACCTGCGCTCCATCGCCGACAACGCCGATGCGGTGGTGACCACGATCGAAAAAATGCGCACCCTGCTGCGCAACGTGCAGACCCACCACCAGAGGCTCAACCTGGCCAACGTGGCCCGCAGCGCCCTGCTTTACGTCGCTCCCAGCCTCCAGGCTGCCGGCATCACGGTGCGGCGCGAAGGGCTGGAGGGAAACCATCCGGTGCTGGGGGACGCCGCCCAGATCCAGATCGCCCTCGTCAACCTGCTGCGCAACGCCCTTGAGGCCCTCGAGGGTGCCACGAGCAGCCCGGCCGAAATCGCGGTGAGCCTCCACGACCACGGCGACACCGTGGTGCTGACCGTGGACGACAACGGGCCCGGATTCCTGGCCCCGGAATCGGCCCTCGAACCCCTCGAGACCAGCAAACCCCTGGGCAGCGGCCTGGGGCTGTTTGTGGTGCAAACCACCATGGACAACCACGGGGGCACCCTGGACATCGGTCGTTCGGCCCTAGGGGGAGCCCAGGTGCGGCTGCGCTTTCCCCAAGCTCCAGCCCAGCCGATTTGAGGCCCTCCGGGTGAATCAGGTCACCCAGCACATGCATACGCCTATCTACCTACCCAGAACGGTGTAGCTGGTCCTTGGAGGGGCTGACCGACTCCATACGGTCGACGAACCAGGGCTGATCGGTATGCGCGACATCCTGATCGACGGCATCCCGGTGCTGGATCTGCTGGAAATCACCGCCAGCACCGGCAGCGTGGCAGCCCTCACCCGCTGCGACCAGAGCTCCATCTCCCGGCTCTACCGGCATGCCAGCCAGCAGCTCGGCCTGGACTTCCGCAAGACCAACGGCCACTACCGGGCCCATGCCAACCTCGCCATCCTGCGGTCGTTGCGGCAGGCCTCCCAGCTCCTGCGCCTGAACCAGGCCGGCGGCCAGCCACGCTGGCTGGGGAACCCCTGGAACAGCGAGACCCTGCAGTCGGTGGGGGGCACCGGGCCCCTGCCCCGCCCCTGGCACGGGGAACAGCGCACGCTGGAGCTGTTGCGCGAACGGGTGCTGGATCTGGCGGTGATCAACGGCCTCGATACCTTGCCCCCAGGCTGGGAGGACAGCCGCTGGCCCTTCCGCTTCGGCGACTGGGTGGCCATCGGCCTGGTGCGCTACCCGATCACACGCAGCTCTCGCTCCGATCACCACCCCCTGCACCAGCCAGGGCCCAGGGTTGACGACGACGCGCCCCTGCTCCCCTGCGGCAGCGATCTGGATGCGGTTGTGCTGCTCCACGAGCACCTGGATCACCCCGCCATTCAGCACCTCCTGGGCCGGATCCGCCAGGCCTACCGCGACGCCTACCGGCACCAGTCGACGCTGGCCTGGCTCTGAGCCGCCACAGAAGTCGCGCCCATTTGCCAGCGTGGAGACCGTTGCCCTAAATCCTTGTCCCCAGCCCTCACCACCACCCCCCTGCTGGTGACATCGATCGCGGCGATGCGGGCCCCCGTGGATGCGGGCCAGACCCGCCCCCTGGCCTGGCGCCTCGAGCAGCTTGATCGCCTGGGCAGCCTGTTGCGCGAGCACGAGGCTGAGGTGCTCGAAGCCCTGGCCGCCGACCTGGGCAAACCACCGCTGGAGGCCACGTTTGAACTGGTGGCGGTGCGCCAGGAGCTGGCCCTCACCCGCCGAAAACTGAAGGCCTGGATGGCGCCGCGGGTGATCGGGGTAGACGCGAGCCTGCGGCCGGGCCAAGCCTGGGTGCAGGCCGAACCCCTCGGCTGCGTGTTGATCATCGGCCCCTGGAACTATCCCTTCCAGCTCTGCCTGCAACCCCTGGTGAGTGTCCTGGCGGCGGGGAACACCGCCGTGCTCAAGCCCTCCGAGCATGCCCCTCGCACCGCCGAACTCCTGGCGCGCTGCATTCCGGCGGCCTTCCCCGCCGATGTGGTGCAGGTGGTGACCGGCGATGGAACCGTGGCCGCCGCCCTGCTGGAGGAGCGGTTCGACCACATCTTCTTCACCGGCGGCGGCCGGGTGGGGCGGCTGGTGATGGCAGCCGCGGCCCGCCATCTCACCCCCGTCACCCTGGAGCTGGGGGGCAAAAGTCCAGCCATCGTGCTCGCCGATGCCGACATCGCCACCACCGCCCGGCGACTGGCCTGGGGCAAGGGACTGAACGCCGGCCAAACCTGCATCGCCCCCGACCACCTGCTGGTGCAGCCCGCGGTACGCCAAGCCCTGGTGAACGCCATCGCCGCCGAGTGGACCCGCTTCTACGGCGCCGATCCCCTGACCAGCGACGACCTGGGGGCCATCGTCAATGACGCCCAGTTTCAGCGACTGGAAAGCCTGCTGGCGGGCGCCCGCGAGCGCGGCCAGGTGTTGGCGGGCGGGCGTTGCGATCCGGAGCACCGCCGCATCGAACCCACGCTGGTGGCGGTGGCGAGCAGCGACGATCCGCTGATGCAGGAGGAGCTCTTTGGTCCGATCCTGCCGGTGCTGGAGGTCTCCGACCTGGAGGCCGCCCTGGCCGAGGTGCGCAGCCGGCCCAAGCCCCTGGCGCTCTATCTGTTCAGTTCCAACCGCCCCGCCCAGGACCGCACCCTCGCCACCACCAGCTCCGGCGGGGTGTGCTTCAACGACGTGGTGCTGCAGGTCGGTTGCACCGGCCTTCCCTTCGGCGGTGTCGGGGAGAGTGGCATGGGCAACTATCACGGCCAGGCCGGCTTCCTCACCTTCTCCCACCAGCGCGCGGTGCTGCGACGCCCCTTCTGGCTGGATCTGCCCTTCCGCTATCCCCCCTATGCCGGGAAACTGGCCTTGGTGAAACGGCTGTTGGGCTGATCGGGCTGGGGCGATCAGAACCTTTGATGCGCCGATCAGGGCCGGGGACTGGATGGGACAGGACAGCCCCCTTAACGTTCCGGCAGCTATGCGTAGTGTCCATGCGTCGCTCCCTTGCCGCCCTGGCCCTAGCCGTGGTGTTGCCACTGCCCGGCCTGGCCCCATCTGCGGCCCTGGCTGACGTGGTGGTGAAACCGGGGGAAACCCTCTCGGAAATTGCCGATCGCCACGGCGTCAGCCTCACCCGGCTGATGCAGGCCAACGGCATCAGCAATCCCAACCTGGTGGTGGCGGGCCAGACGCTGGTGGTGCCGGGAGCCCGCAGCAGCGCAGCGGCACCGAGCTCCGGGCGCTCCACGGGCCGTGTCACCGTGCAGCCGGGTGAGACCCTCTCGGAAATTGCCGACCGCCACGGCGTCAGCCTCACCCGGCTGATGCAGGCCAACGGCATCAGCAATCCCAACCTGGTGGTGGCGGGCCAGACGCTGGTGGTGCCGGGGGCCCGCAGCAGCGCCAGCGCAGCTGTCCCACGCCCCCTGCCCACGGCCCCGTACACCGTCAAAAGCGGGGAAACCCTCTCCGAAATCGCCGATCGCTTCGGCACCAGCACCGACCGCCTGATCCAGCTCAACCGGATCGCCAACCCCAACCTGGTGGTGGCTGGCACGCGCCTGGCCATCCCAGGCCGGCCCTCTGCGGCAGCAACCCCACGCAGCAAGGCCGGTGCCAAGGAGCACGTGGTGCGCAGCGGCGAAAGCCTCTCCACGATTGCCGACAGCTACGGCCTGCCCGTTGAGAAGCTGGTGGCCCTCAACAAGCTCGACGACCCCGACCTGGTCGTCTCCGGCACCCGGCTGAAACTGCAGGCCCCGCCCCCCGTCAAGGCCCCCGTCAAAGCCCCGGTCAAAACAGCTGCCAAGCCAACTCACAAACCCTCGCCCAAAGCCCCTTCACTGGCAGCAGCCAAACCCGTCGTCCAAGCCAAGCCCAAACCCACCGCAGCCACAGCATCAGCATCAGCGCCCGCAGCTCCGAAACCAGTGGCGACGGCGACCGCGACACCGGCTGTGCAACCCGCTGTGCAGCCCGCTGTGCAAGCCATGCAGTCCGCTCCCCGTCCCCAGCCCACGGCTACGGCTACGGCTCAAGCAAACCCCTCCAGCAGCGCGGTCGCCAGCAAGCCCGCCACCAGCCTCGCCAAAGCCACCACGGGCGTCGCAGCAACAACTGCTGCCATGACAGCCGCCAACACAACCACCGCGCCCAAGCCAGAAGCCGCCAAGCCCAAGCCAGCCATCACCAAACCAGCCACCGCAGCCCGACCCAGCGCCACCAGCAAGGTGGCCGCCAGCAAACCGCTGGGGCCCGACTGGCGCAGCTACGGCCCGCTCCAGGTGGATTGGGCCAACTGGCAGCCCATGGGCGGCAGCTACGTGGCACCCACGCTCAACAGCGATGGCAAACCGGTTTATCTGGCCGTCAACTGCGGAGCCCGCAAGCTCAACGCCACCAGCCAGTCGGGCCAGTGGAAGAGCTGGGATGCCCCCCAAACCGACTTCGAGGAGCAGCTGATCAGCGACATCTGCAAAGCCCGCGCCAGCTAGGCATGCCGAGGGCTCAGGCGGCCCAGTGCAACGGCCAGGGTTGGCGTCGGTAGCGCCGGCCCGAGGCCCGCAGATAGAGGCGCTGGGCCCCGTCATCGCTCTCCCTGAGCAACTCCTCCTGCACCAGCCGCCGCAGCAGCCAGCCCCAGCGGGCTTCCTGGTGGAAGCGCTCTCCACCGGCCGCCCCCGCAGCCAGGTCTTCAGCCAGGCTGCGCAGATCCCGCCCCGGCCTGGCCTCCAGGGCCTCCAACGCCTCAGCCACCTCCCCACCCCAATCCCGGCGCTCCGCCTGGCTCTGGCAGTTGTCGCAGCGGCCGCAGGCCGCGGCCAGCTCCCCAACGGCGAGCAACAGGGCCTGCTCCCGACAGCCCTCGCCCTCCGCCACCGCCTCCATCCGCCGCAGTTGCTGCTGGGCCAGCTCCAGCCGTGGCTGCTCCTGCTGGCCCTGGGCCGACCCCACCCCGCGAATCGCCCAGCCCAGGCTGGTGCGATCGGCCGGGTCGTAGAGCACCAGGCAGCGGGCCGGCAGACCATCCCGCCCCGCGCGGCCCGACTCCTGCAAATAGCCCTCCGCACTGGCGGGCAGGTCCAGGTGCAGCACCAGGCCCACGTCGGGACGATCGACCCCCATGCCAAAAGCCACGGTGGCCACCAGCACCGGCCGGGGCTGGTGCTGGAAGTGCTCCAGGGCCAGCTGGCGGCTTTCCGGATCCATGCCGGCGTGATAGGCAATCGCCTCCAGCCCGGCCCCCGTCAAACGGGCCGCCCACAGCTCCACCGTGCGGCGGGTGCGGGCGTAGATCAACACCGCCCCCCGTGCCGCCCGCACCGCGTCCAGCACCAGCGGCAAGGGGTCTTCGGGCCGGCGCTGCATGCCATACACGAGGTTGGTGCGACGGGCCGAGCGCACCTGGATCAGCGGCCGGCGCAACTGGAGCAGGCGGATGATGTCGGCCCGCACCTGGGGCGCCGCCGTGGCACTGAGCGCCACCAGGGGAACGCCCGGGCATTGGGCCCGCAACTGGCCCAGGCGGCGGTAATCGGGGCGGAAATCATGGCCCCAGGCACTGATGCAGTGGGCCTCATCCACCGCCAACGCCACCAGCTGGCCGCTGTCCAGCACGTCGTCGAGCAGCTGGCGGGTGGCCTCCGCCTGCAGCCGCTCCGGGGCGAGGTAGAGCAGGCGCAGCTGGTTGTCCCGCAGGCGCTCCAACAGGCGGCGGCGCTCCGGCAGGGCCAGACCGCCATGGAGGCAGGCCGCCGGAATGCCGCGGCGCTGCAGCTGCCCCACCTGGTCCTGCATCAGGGCCACCAGGGGCGAAATCACCAGCACCAACCCTCCCCGCACCAGGGCCGGCAGCTGATAACAGAGCGACTTGCCCCCACCGGTGGGCAACACGGCCAGACAGTCCTGACCGGCCAGCAGGGCCTCCACCACCTGTCGCTGGCCGGGCCGAAAATCCGTCCAGCCGAAGTGGCGCTCCAGGGCCCGCTCCAGGGGATCGCGATCGAGGGCATTCAGCTCGATGGGGTCCGGCTTGATGGGGTAAGGCTTGGTGGGGTCCTGCTCAGCGATGGGCCCTACCGGTAGTGCGACATGACCTTAGCCGCCACCAGATGCAGGGTCAGGGCAGGGGTGGCGGCTCCAGCTGGTCCGGCGATTCCTCCACCAGCTGCAGACGCACCCGTTTGCCACCCGCCAGCTCCCCCAGGGACACCCGCAGGGTGCTGCCGCTGAGCGATTGCAGGGCCGTGAGCAGGTCCCGCAGGTGGGGCGTGCTGCTGCCGCTCTCCACCCAGAGGCGCTCCTGCAGGCCGCCCAGCCGCCGCCAGCTGGTGTGGAGCTTGAGCACGGCACTCTCCAGCGCCTGGGCCTGACCCACCGCATCGGCCAACAGGCCCAGGGCATCGAGCCGCTGGGCCTCCTGCAGGGCCTTTTCAAAATCCAGCTCCCCCTGCTGGAAGGCCCGCACCGCCAGAGCGGCCTCCGCCGCCTTGCTGAGCCAGCGGGCCGTGCTGGTCACATCCTTCACCCGCTCGAGCTCGGGCTCCTCGCGCAGCACCCGCCGCAGGTCCTCCTGCTGCTCCTCCGGCAACTTGGCCAGCTCCTTCACCAGGGGGGCCACGGCCCGCGGTGGCAGCAGGTTTTCCGCCGTGCGCTGGCGGATCTCCTCGGGCAACAGGGGGCTGGTTGCCGCTGTGAATTCATCGCTCAGCCGCCGTACCTGCTTGCGGGTGATCTGCTGACCCTCATTGGCCGCCTCACTGATCATCTGCTGCACCTCGGGATCGGCCTGGGCCGTCTCCAGAAAGGCCCGTTTGGAGAAGTTGTTCACGCTGGTTTCCGCCAGCATCCCCTCACCCACCAGGCTGTCGGCCGACTCGGCCAGCTGGATCAGGGTGTAGGCCCGGGTCTTGCTGATCTCCCGCTCGCGCAGCCACTGCAGGAAGCCGGTGCCACGCCCCTCGCCACCGCGTTTTTCCCGATCCCGCACCGCCCGCAGAATCCGCCCCCGCCAGATCTCGGTCTGGAGGTCGAAGCGATCGCACACGGCCCAGGCCTCCTCGAGCCGAGCCAGAAACTCCATCGTGCTGATGGTGTCACTGTCGGGATCGGGCAGTTCGAGGCTCAAAACCGGCGCCGCCGGCACCTCCGTGGGGGCCATGGCCATGGGAAGGAGACGGGCTGCGGAAGGGCCGATCGTGCCACGGGCCGGGCGCCGCCCTCATGCGCCACGCGCTGCAAGGGCGACGAATCGTGACGCCGGCGCTAGAGCCCCCCAACGCCGCGGCTATCTTACTTCTGGCAGCCACCCGATCTACAGCGCAGCGATGGCCATCTCCCGCGGCGACAAGGTGCGCATCAAGCGCCCCGAGTCCTACTGGTTCAACGAAGTCGGCACCGTCGCTTCGATCGACACATCCGGCATCCGCTACCCGGTGGTGGTTCGCTTTGAGAAGGTGAACTACAACGGCTTCAGCGGCTCCGAAGGCGGCATCAACACCAACAACTTCGCCGAGAGCGAGCTCGACAAGGCCTGAGCCTCAGGCTGGCCTTCCCAACCAAGTCAAAGGGCGCCCCGAGACGCAGCCCAAGAGACGCCCGTGCAACCCTTGGTGGCACGGGCTTTTTGCTGGGCCCCACTGCGCCTGCATCCATGCCGGAACTGCCTGAAGTCGAAACCGTGCGGCGCGGCCTGGAACGGCAGACCCGGGGTTTTGTGATCGACCGGGTGGAGGTGCATCGGCACCGGGCGATTGCCAGCCCGGCGCCCCCCGCCGCCTTCGCCGCCGCCCTCAGCGAGACGGAAGTGGGAGCCTGGCTGCGGCGGGGCAAATACCTGATGGGCCAGCTCAGCCGCGATGGCGATGACGCCGGCACCTGGGGGGTGCACCTGCGCATGACCGGCCAGTTCCTCTGGCTCGAGGGCCCGCGCCCGCCCTGTGCCCACACCAGGGTGCAACTGTTCAATGGAGCTGGCCAGGAACTGCGCTTCATCGACACCCGCAGCTTCGGCCAGATGTGGTGGGTGCCGCCGGGCCAACCCGTGGAGAGCGTGATCACCGGCCTGCAAAAACTGGGGCCGGAACCCTTCAGCGCGGCCTTCAACCCCTGCTATCTCCGCCAACGGCTGAAGGGCTCCAGCAGGCCGATCAAGAACGCCTTGCTCGATCAGTCCCTGGTGGCAGGGGTTGGCAACATCTATGCCGACGAATCGCTGTTTGCCGCGGGCATCCGCCCCCACACCCCCAGTGGTCGGCTGACCACCACGCAACTGGACCAACTGCACCATGCCCTAGTGGCGGTGCTCGAAACCAGCATTGGAGCCGGGGGCACCACTTTCAGCGACTTCCGCGACCTCACCGGCAGCAATGGCAACTATGGCGGCGTGGCCTGGGTGTATCGGCGCGGCGGGGAGCCCTGCCGTCGCTGCCACAGCCCCATTCACCGCGACAAGCTGGGGGGACGCAGCAGCCACTGGTGCCCGAACTGCCAGCATTAAGCCAACCGCACCCGAGCGTGGACCCTGCAGCGCCCAGCCCAGCCGCCCTGGCCCAGCAACTGAGCGACACCATGGCCGCCATCCACCGCCGCGGCTGGTGCGATGGCACCGGGGGCAACTTCAGCTGCGTGCTGCAGCGCCAGCCCCTCCAGCTGCTGATGGCCCCCAGTGGGGTCGACAAGGGCACGGTGGCGGCGGCGCAACTGATCGTGGTGGATGCCAGCGGCACCGTGGTCCGGGGGGAAGGGCGGGCCAGCGCGGAAACCCAGCTCCATCTGGCCCTGGTGGAAACCTGTGGGGCCGGCGCCGTGCTCCACACCCACTCCCAGGCGGGCACCCTGCTCTCCCAGCACTATGGCCCCCAGGGACTGCCCACAACAGCCAACGGGGCGGTGGCCTACCTCTCCCTGCACGACCTGGAAATGCTGAAGGGACTCGAGGGGATCCCCAGCCACGAGAGCAGGGTCGCCATTCCCGTACTCGCCAACGACCAAGACCTGCACCGCCTCAGGGCGACGGCCGAACCCCACCTGGCCCAGGCTCCCTATGGGCTGCTGATCGCCGGCCACGGTCTCTATGCCTGGGGACGAGATCTGGGGGCGGCCCGCCGCCATTTGGAGATTCTGGAATTCCTGCTGGAGCAGCATTGGCGCCAACTGTTGCTGCGAAGCCTGGTGGGGGAAAGGGCAACCGCCACTCAGCCCCAGGGGAGCGCACCCTCCAGGGTGCGGGTGAGCGGGGTCCGCCATGTGCTGCTCGACATCGAGGGCACCACCTGCCCGGTGAGCTTTGTGGCCGGCTGCCTCTTTCCCTACGCAGCCAACAGGCTGGAGGAGTTTCTCCAGGCCCACGCCAGCAACCCAACGGTGCAGGAGCTGCTCGCCGACGTCGACGCAGCGTGGCAGCAGGATCCCGATCCAGAGGCGCAGGCGCTCCGCCAAGGAAACAATCCTGAGGTGGTGCCCTACCTGCGCTGGCTGATCGCGCGCGACCGCAAGCTCACGCCGCTCAAGCAGTTGCAGGGCTTGATCTGGGAGCAGGGCTACCGGGAAGGCGCTCTGGTGGGCCCCCTGTTTGCCGATGTGCCCGGGGCCTTGCGGCGCTGGCGAGGTGCAGGGCTGGAGCTATCGGTGTATTCATCGGGGTCGGTAGCCGCCCAACAACTGCTGTATGGCCACAGCAACGCAGGAGATCTCAGACCCCTGTTCCAGCAATGGTTTGACACCCGAATCGGGCCGAAGCAAGCCCCGGCCAGCTATGCCGCCATCGCCCAGGAGCTGCAGGCGGAACCCAAGCAAGTGCTGTTCATCAGCGATGCCGTCGCGGAATGTGAAGCCGCAGAGGCGACCGGAATGCAGGTTCTCTTTAGCGATCGCGACGGCAATCCCTGCCGCGACCCGGGGCGATTTGAGAGGATCAGGTCGCTTGACGATGTGGAGCTCCTGGCATGAACGACGATTTGGCGCCATCGGATCCCAATCGGGATCAACAGCTCCTGGCTCTCAATCAGACGCTGCTGGACAGTGTGGTGCGTGGTGACTGGGACACCTATGCGGGATTGTGCAGCGCCAATCTCACCTGCTTCGAAGCAGAAACCAATGGCGTCTTGGGGGAAGGATTGCCATTCCATCGGTTCTATTTCGATCTACCGTCAGACCCGAGTGCCGCCGCGACACCGGTTCAGGTCACCATGGCACGCCCCCACATCCGCTGGATCGGAGCAGACGCCGCGGTATTGAGCTACACCCGCCTCACCCAGAAGGTGGTTGCTGGGTCTCCAATCACGGCCAGTTGCTGCGAAACCCGCATTTGGCAGTACATCAACGGGGGCTGGAAGCACGTGCACGCCCATCGCTCGTGAACGCTGCACCAAACCCAACAAAAAAGCCACCCTCTCGGGTGGCTTCTCTTGCGTCAGCTCCTGCTCTTTCAGCAGGAATCTGACTTGCTTGGAATGAATGTTTTACCTGGCATCGAGCTATTTTCTCAGGGGGCTACCCCCCAAATATCGTCGCCGCTGCAGCGTTTCACAACCGAGTTCGAGATGGATC
>NZ_JACJRT010000008.1 GCF_014697415.1 Cyanobium sp. FACHB-13342
TCGCTGGTGAGTGTGTTGGCGACGGTGACGACGGTGGATGGCGATAACGACAGCATTGTGGATTCGAGCAGTGCATCAACACCGTTGAGCCTGACGATCAGCGATACGGATCCTTCTTTTGATAGCTCTACAATCGTTATTAAAACTCCGAATGCCAACCTAGGACCGACCAACCTTGAGCTTCTTGATTGGACTTCAAATCCTGACGGTATTGCCTCTGTTGATATGTCTAACTTGACCGTCTATTTCGCTGGATCTTCGACACCGGCTCTGCTTGTCCAAGTTGCCGAGAATCAGTGGAAGGCCACTTATACTCAAGTTATCTCGGGCACATCTGTTAACACGGTCTATACTTTTACTTATGAGTATATTGATGCAGACGGTAAGATCTCCTTTAGCGTTGCGACTGATAAGGGATCTCTTTATACCATGACTATAGATGGAGACTCTGCCGATACTGTTTTGGTTGGTACGCAGACAGGTGGGGAGTTTTTCATCGATACTGCTCAGAAGTCGGCGATTCCTGGAGGACCGGAAGGTTATACAGTGCTTCCGGTGGGCGAATCTGTCGATCTACTTGTTGTTCCTACCGATAACCTGGGTAAACCTGCTCTTGTTAATACCAGCTCGCCTGGATGGGGTGTTAAAGCTTCAACACAAGGAGATTCTGCGCAAACTGTGGATCCCAATGAATCCATCGCTCTTAAATTCTTTGCGAATGGATCTCTTTCTGATGGCTATGTTGTGACTGATGATGCTCGTGCTGGTACCGAGAAGGTATCCTTTACTCTTAATAATTTTACGGGAGGAGCCAAGGAGATTGATGTTAGGTTTGTCGTCGTCTTGATCAATTCCTCGGATGAGACATTCTCCGTTGAGCTTGACAGCGGTTTGTACGATAAAGCATTTGATGGAGAGCGTTTCTCTTTCGTGGCTGATGACCTTTCTTCTGGCAAAGCTGGTGATTGGTTAATTCATTCTGTTGAAGTTATCAACGAAGGAGACAAAGGCGGATTTAGAGTTAATACCCCTTCTTACGCCGAGCCTCAAGCTATTCCAGTTCCTCCGGTTGCGGTTAATTTTGATCTTGTCGTTACAGACAATGACGGCGATCAAGACTCCGCCTCTTTTTCCCTGTCTCTTAATGATTCCTCTGTTTCAGACATTACTGCTAGTGTAGATGGCTCTGTTCTTGTCCCCCCTGTTGCCATCGATCTTGATCGCGATAATTCAATCTCCTACATTTCGCATTCGGATTCTGCGTTTAGTTCTGAATCTATTCTTTCAGCAGCGGCTTGGGTTGGCTCCTCAGACGGCCTGCTCGTCTACGACTACAACAACGACGGCCGGATCAGCGAAGCTAGGGAATTCGTCTTCACCATGTGGGGCGACAATCCTGATGTTACCACCGACATGCAGGCCTTGGCTGCCTACTTCGACTCGAACAAAGATGGTGTCTTTGATTCACAGGATGATGCCTGGGATTCCTTCGGGGTCTGGCAGGATCTGAACGTCGATGGCATTCAACAGGAAGGCGAGTATGCCTCCCTTGGCGATTGGGGAATCGAGAGCATTGCGCTCAGCTACGACGACGACAGCACGGCCTATAGCGCTGCTGATGGCGCCGTCCAGGTTTACGGTCAGATGACCGTTACCTACGACGACGGCACCACTGGTCTTGCCGAGGACATGGCCTTCGCCGTTCAGGCTGCAGACACCAGCTATCCAGTTGATCAGCTGGTGGCGTCCTATCTCGACACCATGGCCTCATCGGGTGATACCGATGGCAGTGGCGACCTCAGTGTTGCCGAGCTGGCTTACGGCCTTGACTACATGGTGTCGTCCTTCGTCGACAGCTATGGATTGTCGATCGAAGACCATGCGGTGATCCAGCAGGATGTGTACAACCAACTCGCCCACGAACTCAATGATCTCTCGGTGGACGACGGTATCGATATCGCCTTCGATGCTGCCGGCGATGCCAATGGCGCCGACGTACTCGCCGCCCTGGATCAGCACTTCATGGAAATCCATGATGCCCATGTGGTGCCTGTTGACAGCTACGACGATCCCGGTTCGATGGTCTGATCCTCTCGTTTTCTAGGTCTACACTCAGGCTCCGGCGTATTTCGTCGGGGCCTTTTTCTTTTTGACCCCCCTCGCAGGCTTGTTGGCGTGTCGATCACCGCCCGCGTCTTACTCGCCGATGCCGATGCCCGACGCTCTGACTTGCTGCAAAAGCATCTCAGTGCCTTGGGCTGTGTGCTCCACCTGGAAGTGGATGGCCTTCAGGCCCAGCAGCACCTTCTTCAATCGCCACCAGATCTCGCCGTTCTCGACGCCTCCCTTCCCACCCTCACGGGCATCGACATCACCAGGCGGCTGAGGGACCATGGCTCCACCCTTCCCTTAATGCTGCTCTGCCGCTCCGATCGCTACAGCGAACGGGTGGCGGCCTTAGACGCCGGCGCTGACGAGGCGCTTGCGTTTCCTTTTGCCCTCGAGGAGTTCACAGCCCGTATCCGAGCTCTCTTGCGTCGCTCCCGGATGGGCGCCAATGATGCGGATGGCGCCCAGCTCATCCACCGCGACCTCACCATCAACACCGATGAGCGCCTCGTGAGCCGCGCTGGCCTGAGCCTCAAGCTCACCGTGAAGGAATACGAGCTCCTGCTGTACCTGTTGCGCCACAAGGAGCAGGTGCTTTCCCGCCACCAGATCCTCACCGCCGTGTGGGGTGACACCTGGGTGGGAGACGACAATCTCCTCGATGTCTACATCCGCTATCTGCGCAAGAAGATCGAACGCCCCGAGCTGGACCCGCTTGTGCACACGGTGCGGGGCGTGGGGTTCATGTTGAAATAACCCCTGGTGTAGTCAGCTCCCCCTCCCCACCTCAAGGAATGCCGTCAGTGGCTGTATCTCAGAGTTCGGCAAGGGTACGTTGTCCCGTGTCAATCAGTGGGGTGACGCGTCCCATCGGGCGCCCGGCTTTGCAGATCACGAAGGGCTCGCCTGCGGCCCTGCCGCGCGCTGATCTGCAACCAGCTTCCCCGTTGCAGAATTGCTTCATCACCATTTCGCCTCGGCTGAAGCGGTAGGTGCGGTGCGGCTGACGGGATCCCGCTTGCATGTAATCAGTGAGGCGGCCCGCTACGGCCGGGTGCTGGTGGTGCAGCCATGACACCCCAGGAGGACGCCAGGGTGTTGATGGCCTTGGTGGATCGACACCTGCGGGCCCTGAGGCTGAACCTGGATCCCGCCTACCCCGATGAGGAGTGGGGTTGCACCGCGCCGCAGGCCGTGGAAAGGCTCCTCAAGGCTCCCATCGTGCTCGATGATCAGCGCCCTCCGTACACTCAAATGCTGCAGGAGTTGACACTGTTGGCGCGACTCGATCTGGACCATGCCCTTCTCCGTCTCCAGCCCTATGCGGTGGAAGCCCGCTAGGAGGAAGGGCCCTCCCCGCTCACGGCTGATCGCAGCTTGATTCTCGAGCAGATCGGGTCCCTCCGCAGCCAGTTGGAGCAGGCACTGGCGGAGGGGTAATTGTCGGCGGAGATCAACTGAAGCTGGGCATCACTCGTACAACTCCTCCCGCTGACAGGTCAAGAGCTCATCGGTAGCGGGCTGAGCTGCGAGACGGCTCAGGTGGGCACGGCGGATGGTGCGGTCACCAGCCAATGGCCCCGTAACCGGTTGATCTCGGCTGAGTTCAAATCCTGGCTCAAAGGCTTCCAGTGCCGCTTCCAACATCTGGCGCAAGTCGTCACCCGGTGTCGAATCGGTTTGTGCTGATAACGATCCCATGGCCATTGGGTTCGTTCAGGTCCGGCCTGCATGCGTTCTTGATGCAGGAGCTCCGCGAAGCAGGCCTTCGCTGCTGAGGTCTTCGTCAATCTCAGGCCAGTGGATTCCATAGCCTGCACCTGCGAGCACCCAGTTAGCGCGTTCTTCGGGCCTTGCGTGCAATAGTTTTGGGTACCAAGCCAAGGGGACGCTGATGGTGCGTCCGTCAGCCAAGTCGACAGAGAGGGCGTCCTCGGAAACACGGACCCCTACAACGCGCTCCCCCGAATTAGCCATGGAAGTCTTGCAAAAGAGTGCTCACCCCTCCGTAACTCCCTCGATCCGGTCTTCGATCTCCTGGTAGATCTCCTGCAGTTGGGCGATGTTTTCATCGCTGGTTTCCCAGTAGCCGCGGCCGTTCACTTCCAGCAGGGTGCCCACGATGCGGCGGAAGCTGTGGGGGTTGAGCTCCATCAGCCGCTTCCGCATCTCCGGGTCGTTGATGAAGGTGTCGTTGGCCTCTTCGTACACGAAGTTGTCCACCGCGCCGCTGGTGGCGCTCCAGCCCAGGGTGAAGTTGAGCCGCTTGGCCACTTCCCGCACACCCTCATAGCCGCTGTTCAGCATGCCCTCATACCACTTGGGGTTGAGCAGCTTGGTGCGTGAATCCAGCCGGATCGTTTCGCTCAACGAGCGCACCTGGGCGTTGGCCGTGGTGGTGTCGGCGATGTAGCTCGCCGGCGCCTTGCCGTCATCGCGCAGGCCCGCAATCAGCTTGGTGGGATCGCTGTCGAAGTAGTGGCTCACATCGGTGAGCGAGATCTCCGCCGAATCCAGGTTTTGGAAGGTTACATCGGCGGTTTTCATCGCCGATTCGAACACGTCGCGGTTCTGGTTCATCTCGCCGGGGTTGTCGGCGTTGAAGGCAAACGTCTTGCGCGAGAGGTACATCTCCTGCAGCTCGTTCTCCTCCTCCCAGGTGCTGTTCTCTACCGCCAGGTTCACGTTGGAGGAGTAGCTGCCGCTGGCATTGGAGAACACCCGGGTGGCCGCGTCGCGCAGCGAGATGCCCTGCTCCGCCGCCTGCTCCTGGGCGTGGCGGCGCACGAAGTTCATCTCCAGGGGCTCATCGGCCTCGGCCGCCATCTTCACGCCCTGGTCGATCAGGCCCATCTGGTTGATGAACAGGTCGCGGAACACGCCAGAGCAGTTCACCACCACGTCGATGCGGGGCCGCCCCAGCTCCTCGAGCGGGATCAGCTCCAGCTTGTTCACCCGGCCGAGCGAGTCGGCCACCGGCCGCACGCCGATGAACCAGAGGATCTGGGCCAGCGATTCGCCGTAGGTCTTGATGTTGTCGGTGCCCCACAGCACGCAGGCAATGGTTTCGGGCCAGGCGCCCTGCTCCGCCTTCTGGCGCTCGATCAGCCGGTCCACCACCACCTTGGCGGCCGCGATCGCGGCGCGGGTGGGGATCGACTGGGGATCGAGGGCGTGGATGTTCTTGCCACTGGGCAGCACGCCCGGGTTGCGGATCGGGTCGCCGCCGGGACCCGGCAGCACGTATTCGCCATCGAGGGCCTTGAGCAGGCTCTCCATTTCCATGTCGGCGCAGATCTGCTCGAGGCAGAAGCGCAGATAGCCAAACAGCTTGTCGAGCTCGGCCTGATCCACATCGCCAAAGCCGGCCGCGCGGCAGGCGCTCAGCCAGGGGCTGGGCAGCTGGAAGCCGAATTGCTCCAGCAGCTTGAAGAACCAGCCGAAGTTTTCCCGCAGGGTCACCCGCCCATCGGCGCCGGTGACGGCCTTCACCATCGAGCCCACCGCCGCGCGGCACACCTCGGTGATCGTGCGGTTCAGCTCCACATCGGCGAGCACACCGTTGTCGTTGCCCTTGTACACGTCGGCGATCGTGCGGCCCCGGCTCTCGGCCAGCAGGCCCGGCAGGGAGCGCAGGCCGTCTTCGTCGCGCTCCAGCGCGGCGATGTTCACCAGGGTGGCGATCGCCTCCTCGGCGGTGGGGGGCTTGCCGATCGTGTGCAGACCGCAGGGCAGCAGCCGGCTTTCGATCTCCATCAGCTGGCGGTACACCGCTCCCACCACGCCGTCGCGGCCGTCCAGATCCAGCTCCGAAGCATCCCCCTCGGGCAGGGTCACGTCCTTGTCGAGGTTGCACTGGCGGGCCGTTTCCACGATCGCGTTCACGATCTGCACACCCCGGCTGCCTTCGCGCAGTTGCTGGTAGGAGCCCACCAGCTCACCCAGCTCCTTGAGGCCCCGATACAGGCCGGCGTTTTCCGCCGGCGGCGTGAGGTAGCTGATCGTGGAGGCGTAGCCCCGCCGCTTGGCGATCGTGGCCTCGCTCGGGTTGTTGGCGGCGTAGTAATAGAGGTTCGGCAGGGCGCCGATCAGGGAATCGGGGTAGCAGGTTTCGCTCATGCCCATCTGCTTGCCGGGCATGAACTCCAGCGAGCCGTGGGTGCCGAAGTGCAGCACCGCATCGGCCTGCCACACCTTCTCCAGGTAGGTGTAGTAGGCGGCAAAGCCGTGGTGGGGGCTGGCGCTGCGGGAATAGAGCAGCCGCATCGGGTCGCCCTCGTAGCCAAAGGTGGGCTGCACCCCCACAAACACGTTGCCGAAGTGGCGGCCGTAGATCAGCAGGTTGGTGCCGTCGGAATTCAGGTTGCCGGGGGGCTTGCCCCAGTTCTCCTCGAGCCGCTCGGAATAGGGCGTCAGCCGCTCGTACTCCTCCACGCTCATGCGGTGGGCGATCGAAAGCTCCGGCGCCCCCTGCAGGGCTTCCGGATCGTTGATCACCGCTTCCATCAGGGCCTTGGAATCGCGGGGCAGGCCCTGCACGTCGTAGCCCTTGGCCTTCATCTCCTCAAGCACCCGGTAGATCGAACCGAACACATCCAGGTAGGCGGCGGTGCCCACGTTGCCCTTGTCGGGCGGGAAGCTGAACACGGTGATCGCCAGCTTCTTCTCGGCCCTGGGCTTCACCCGCAGCGACGCCCAGCGGATCGCCCGCTCGGCGATCGCATCCACCCGGTCTTGCAGGGTGTGGGCCTTGCCGGTGGCGTCGTCGCGGCCGCTCAGCACGATCGGCTCAATGGCGCCATCGAGTTCGGGGATGGCGATCTGCAGCGCCACCTGCACCGGGTGCAGGCCCAGGTCGCTCTCCTCCCACTCCTGGGTGGTTTGGAACACCAGGGGCAGGGCCACCATGTAGGGGCGGTTGAGCTTCTTGAGCACCTCGATCGCCTTGGGGTGGTCCTGGCGGGCCGGGCCACCCACCAGGGCAAAGCCCGTAAGACTCACCACCCCATCCACCAGGGGGATGTCGGGGTTGAGCGGGTCGTAGAAGAAGGCGTTCACCGGCTTGGTGAAATCCAGGCCGCCGCAGAACACCGGGATCACGGTGGCGCCGCGGTATTCCAGTTCCTGGATGATTGCCACGTAGTGGGCCTCATCGCCGGTGACGATGTGGCTGCGCTGCAGCACCAGGCCGATCACCGGGCCTTTGCGGGCCTCCTCTGAGAGATCGCTGCGGCTGGAGGTCCAGTTGAGGTATTCCTTGAGGTCTTCGAACATCCCCGGCGCCAGGGGGTGCCAGATGCCCAGGTCGGGGAACACCTCGGGCTCGGCCACCACCACCGCCGGCCGGTCGCTGTCGCCCTTCGGGAACACGTATTTATCGGCCAGCATCAACAGGAAGTTCCTGAGGTTGTCCGGCGTGCCGCCCAGCCAATACTGGAAGCTGAGCATGAAGGAGCGGGCGTCCTGCGCCTTCTCCACCGGCAGGTATTTGAGAACCGTGGGCAGGGTGTTGAGCAGCTTCAACATCGCGTCCTGGAAGCCGGCGCCGCCGGCCTCCTTGCGCTTTTTCATGAAGCTGGCAATGGCGCTCTTGCTCTGGCCCAGCTGGGCCATCGAGAAGGTGCCCAGTTTGTTGAGCCGCATCACCTCCGGCATGGAGGGGAACACCACTGCCGCCTTGAGCCGGTCGCGGTGGGGGGCCACCGCCTCCACCACCTTCTGGGCCAGATCTTCGATGAAGATCAGCGAGGCGATGAACACATCGGCAGCGGCCACATCGGCCTGGAAGTCGGCGTAGTTCTGGGGGTCGCGCAGTTCTTCAATCAAATAGCCGCTCAGCTCAATCGCCAGCGGGCCGTTCTGGGCGTTGAGCGAGGTGGCCGCCTGGGTGAGGGCGTTCTGGTACTGGGGCTCGAGCACCACATACACGGCTTTCATCACCGCCCGGCCGTTCACGTCGCCGGGGGTGACGCGGCGGTTGGTGGAGCGGACCTGCGTGAACATGCGCGCGGTGGAGTGAGCACTGGTGGCGAATCTACGGAGGGCCACGCCCAGATGCGAGCCCTGGCCGGCGTTGCTACCAAGGGGCATGCCCAAACGCTTCCCCCGGGTGGGGCTCACCACAGCCCTCGTGGGCCTGTTTCTGCCTCTGGTGTGCGGCACCGGTCTGCTGGTGAGTGCCCTGGGGGTGCGCCGCACCGAGGAGGTGCTCTCCAGCGCCAGTGAGCAGACCCTGCAGGCCCTGGTGGGGGAGCTGCGGGCCCAGCTCGGCCGGGCCCTCGATCCCGCCAAGGCCGTGCTGGAGCTCGAGCGGATCGAAGTTCTGGCCGATGACCTCAGCTTTGACCAGCGGCTGGTCCTGTTACCCCGTTTTGCCGAGGCCCTGGCCAACACCCCCGCCTACGCGGCCTACCTGGTGGCGGATCGGGGCGGTCGCTTCTTTTTGGTGGCCCGGGCGCGGGGCCGCCAGGGGGTGATGGTGCCGGGCCTGCCGCCCTCTGCCGCCCTGCTCGTGCAGGGCATCGATCCCGGCCAGCGCCAGGGGCGGCGGCTGGTGTTCGACGCCGCCCTGCGTCAGCTGAGTGACCAGCAGGTGCCCTTGCCCGCTGGCTTCGTGCTCGCGAACCGCCCCTGGGTGCGCCTGGCCCAGACGGCCAAGGGCCCGGTGCTGGCGCCGGTGCACCGCTTCAGCTTCGGCGGCCAGATGGGGGTGACGCTGTCGTTGGCCACCGCCGATGGCGGGGCCGTGGGGGCCGCCCTGCCCCTCAGCAACCTGGGTGAGCTGCTGCGCCACTACCGGATCACTCCGGGCACCCAGCTGGCGATCGTCACCCCCGGGGGCTCGGTGGTGGCCACCCCGGGCATGGCGGGCATGGGGTTGCTCAGCCAGGAGCCGCGGGGTGAGGTGGTGATGCCCACCCTGGCCCAGCTCGGCATGCCGGCCCTGGCCGCCCTCGCGCCCAGGCTGCAGGCGGCGGTGGCCCAGGCCGATGCCGTGGAGCGAGCGCCGGGCTTCAGCCGCTTCCAGGCGGGGGGGCAGATCTGGCGCGGCGCCGTGGTGGGGCTGCCCTCCCCCCTCAAGGGCGGCAGCACCTTCCTGTTGATGGCCCTGCCCGAGCGGGAATTGCTGGCCGACTCCCGGCGCCTGGCCCGCGATGGTGGGGCGGCCACCCTGCTGGTGCTGCTGCTCACCGTGCCGGTGGTGGTGCTGCTGTCCCGCCGGCTCTCGGCCAGCCTGCGCCGCCTGGCCCGCCAGGCCCAGGCGATCCGGGGCTTCCAGCTCGATGGCGAGCCAGTGTCCCGGTCCCGCATCGCCGAGGTGGATGGGCTGGTGGTCACCTTCGAGGGCATGCGGGGCACAATCCGCCGCTTCCTCGACATGTCGGCCCTGCTGGCCGCCGAGGAGAACGTGGACCGGCTGCTGGAGCAGCTGCTGGAGGAATCGGTGCAGGTGAGTGGCGCCCGCGGCGGCACCTTGGTGGTGCCCCCGGACCGGCGCCTGGTGCAGGGCGAGGTGGAGGCCGGGCCCGGGGATGGCGCCGCCGACGGCCTGGCCCTGCCCCTGCTGAGCCGCCGGGGCGAGAGCCTCGGCGAGCTGGTGTTGCACTTTGCGGGGCCGCCCGAGCCGGCCCGGGTGGCCTTCTGCCGGGCCCTCTCCGGCAACGCGGCGGTAGCCCTGGAAACCCGCAGCCTGATTGCGGCCCAGAAGGCCCTGTTTGAGGCCTTCATCCAGTTGATCGCCGATGCGATCGACGCCAAGAGCCCCTACACCGGCGGCCACTGCGCCCGGGTGCCGGAGCTGGCCAAGCTGCTGGCCACCGCCGCCTGTGAGGCCCGCAGCGGCCCCTACGCCGGCTTTGCCCTTTCGGAGCAGGACTGGGAGGCCCTGCACCTGGCCTCCTGGCTGCACGACTGCGGCAAGGTGACCACGCCGGAATACGTGGTCGACAAGGCCACCAAGCTCGAAACCCTGCACGACCGCATCCACGAGGTGCGGATGCGCTTCGAGCTGCTCAAGGCCACGGCCGAAACCGACACCTGGCGGGCCATCGCCGCCGGTGGGGATCGGCAGGCCCTGCAAGCCGAGCTGGAGCGGCTCTGGGCCGAGCTCGATGCCGACTTCGCCTTCGTGGCCGAATGCAACCTGGGCGGCGAGTTCATGGCCCCGGAGCGCATCGAGCGGCTCCAGGCCATCGCCGCGCGCCGCTGGCGCCGCACCCTCGACGACCGGGCCGGCGTGAGCGCCGAGGAGCTGCGCCGGCGCCAGCGTCAGCCCCAGCCGCCCCTGCCGGTGTGGGAGCCCCTGCTGGCCGACCAACCCCACCACCGCATCGAGCGCCTGCCCCAGCAGCGCCTGCCCAAGGACAACCCCTGGGGCATCACCATGGCCGAGCCGGAGTTGCTCTACGACCGCGGCGAGCTGCACAACCTGGCGATCAGCCGCGGCACCCTCAATGCCGAGGAGCGCTACAAGATCAACGAGCACATCATCCAGACGATCCGGATGTTGGCGGCCCTGCCCTTCCCGGCCCACCTCGCGGCCGTGCCCGAGA
Organism: Cyanobium sp. FACHB-13342; assembly: GCF_014697415.1. Lineage (GTDB taxonomy): Bacteria > Cyanobacteriota > Cyanobacteriia > PCC-6307 > Cyanobiaceae > Cyanobium_A. Next base: position 10,662 of record NZ_JACJRT010000008.1, read on the forward strand.
TCGCCGGGGGGCACCACGAAACCACCGACGGCCGGGGCTACCCCCGCGGCCTCACGGCTGGGCAGATGAGCCCCCTGGCCCGGATGATGGCCATCGCCGACGTGTTCGAGGCCCTCACCGCCGCCGACCGGCCCTACAAGAGCGGCAAGCCCCTGTCGGTGGCTCTCGACATCCTGGTGACGATGGCCGCCGAGCGGCACCTCGATCGGGAGCTGCTGGAGCTGTTCCTTGAGGCCGGCGTCTGGCGCACCTATGCCGAGCGCTTCCTGGCCCCCGAGCAGCGCGACGGGGTGGATCTGGCGGCCCTGCTCGAGCGGCTGCGGGCCCCTCGGGGTGCCGCATAGGCTCGCCCCAGACGCGTTTCGCCTCCGCCATGGCCCCTGATTCCGCCGCCTCCACGCCGATCCCCGTTGTGGTGGCCGGAGCCCTGGGCCGCATGGGGGCCGAGGTGGTGAAGGCGGTGGGCGCCGCGGCGGACTGCACCCTGGTGGCCGCCATCGACACCACTCCCGGCAAGGAGGGGGCCGATGTGGGCCTAGAGCTCGGCCTCGGTGAGTTGGAGGTAGCGATCACCGCCGATTTCGAGGGGGCCCTCTGCCAGGCCAGCCAGGCCGCCCGCCAGGGGGGAGCTGCGGTGCTGGTGGATTTCACCCACCCCTCGGTGGTCTACGAGCACACCCGCGCCGCCATCGCCTACGGCGTGCATCCGGTGATCGGCACCACCGGCCTGTCGCCCGCCCAGCTGGCCGATCTGGCGGCCTTTGCCGACAAGGCCTCGGTGGGCGGGGCGGTGATTCCCAACTTCTCGGTGGGCATGGTGCTGCTGCAGCAGGCCGCCGCCGCCGCCGCCCGCTTCTACGACTGCGCCGAGCTCACCGAGCTGCACCACAACCGCAAGGCCGATGCCCCCAGCGGCACCTGCATCAAGACCGCCGAGCTGATGGAGGAGCTGGGCAAGGCCTTCAACCCCCAGCAGGTGGAGGAGCACGAAACCCTCGCCGGCTGCCGCGGCGGCCAGCGCGAGAGCGGCCTGCGCCTCCACTCGATTCGCCTGCCGGGGCTGGTGGCCCACCAGGAGGTGATGTTCGGCGCCCCAGGGGAGACCTACACCCTGCGCCACGACACGATCGACCGCTCCGCCTACATGCCTGGCGTGCTGCTCACCGTGCGTAAGGTGCGCCAGCTGGGCGGCCTGGTGTACGGCCTGGAGCGGTTGCTCTGAGCCTGGCCTGCGCACACACTGGCGCCATGCTGATTCCACTTCGCCCCGGTGAGCTGCCGCGCCTGATTCCCGCGGTGGCCACCGGCCCCCAGTTCAACGCCTGCACCGGCAATCCCCGCAAGGTGCTGCAGCGGGTGCTGATCTCGGTGATCGGCGCCGTGATCACCCTGCTGATCAGCCAGACCCTGCTGTTCTCCAGCCAGTTCGGGCCCGTGTTCCTGGTGGTGGGTGTGGTGTTTGCCCTCTACCTGCTCTGGGGCCCAATCCTGGAGGCGGGCCAGAAGAATGCCACCCTGCGCCGCTACCCGGCGGCGGCCCTGTTTGAGGGGGAGATCGCCGACCTCTACACCCGCGAGATCGTGGAGGAGCGCCGCGAACAGGCCAACAACAGCGGCCGGCTGGAGCTGGTGGAAAACCGCCGCACCTGGCTCACCCTGGAGCTCGAGGACGAGGAGGGCTACTTGGGCAAGGTGCGCTTCCCCTTTGAGAAGAAACACCAGCAGATCCGGGCCGGCATGGTGGTGCGGGTGCTGGTGCTCAGCGAGCGCAACGACTTCTCCCGGATCGGGGCGATCAGCGATGCCTGGTTGCCCCAACTGAAGCTGTGGGTGGGGGAGTACCCCTTCTTGCTGCGGCCAGCCTTTGAGGAGCTCTGCCTGAAGCGGTTTCGCTGAGCCGGGGAGTCGCTGTCCGCCTGTTGTGTCTGCACTTTGTACAGGCTGTACAGAGCTCAGCAGGCCCGCCGTCGCCGCTGCTGCCCGCCCAGCCCCGGACCAAAACCTCCCGATTGCGTTACAAGCTGCAATATTGCGTTACACTTCGCACATCACCCCGTACCCAGGTCCCCATGCCCCAAGTCACCGCCGCTGAAGCCGCCACCATTCGCGGCGCCACCGTCACTACCGAAGACGGCGGCCGTCTCAACGCCTTCGCCACCGAGCCCCGCATGGAAGTGGTGTCCACCGAGAGCGGCTGGGGCTTCCACGAGCGCGCCGAGAAGCTCAACGGCCGCATGGCCATGCTCGGCTTCATTGCCCTGTTGGCCACCGAGTTCGCCCTGGGCGGTGAGTCCTTCACCCGCGGCCTGCTCGGCATCGGTTGAGCCCGAGTGCCCCTGGTTTCTGCTGGCTGACTGAGCGCCATCTGCTGAGCCACTCCTGAAGCACGCCGCAGCAGACTTGCTGCGGCTTTTTTGTGCCCGCTCCGCCGGGTAGCCTCCCCGCCCCCTGCCCCCGCGATGGTCGAGTCCAATCCGGTCCTTCGGGCCCAGGTGAACGGGGCGGGACCCACCGGTGCCCTGGCGGCCCTGGCCCTGGCTGAGGCCGGCTGGCAGGTGGAGATCCACGATCCCCTGCCCGCCGCCACCCTGCTGGAGCGCAGCCGCGCCTACGCCTTCAGCCACTCCAGCCAGCGCCTCCTGACCACCCTGGGTGTTTGGGAGCCGCTCCAGCAGGCGATGGTGCCCTTCCGCTCACTGCAGCTCCTGGATCTGGCCATTGGCCAGCAGGTGCCCTTCGGCCTGGCCGACCTGGGCCCCCGGCTGGCGGCCGCCCCCGGCGCCGCCGTGGGCTGGGTGGCCCAGCACCGCCCCCTGATGACGGTGCTGCTGGAGCGCCTCGCCGCCCACCCCGCCATCCGCCTGGCGTTGGGGACGCCATCCTTGTCCGCCGCGGGCTCGGCCCCAGCCGATCTGATCGTGGCCGCCGATGGGCCCCACTCCCCCACCCGCTCGGCCCTGGGCATCGGGGCCCTGCAGTGGGCCTACCGCCAGAACTGCCTCACGGCCCTGGTGCAGCTGCGGGGCTCCGCCGACGACCAGGCCTGGGAGCTGTTCCGCCCGGAGGGCCCCTTTGCCATCCTGCCTTTGGGGGAGGGCCTGTTCCAGTTGGTCTGGAGCGCTCCGGCTCCCCGCTGCCGCCAGCTGGAGAGCCTGGGGGACGCGGCCTTCCTCGATGCCCTTGCCGGCGCCCTGCCGGATCGCTTCCAGCCCGATGCCCTGCTCGACGACCCGCGCGCCTTTCCGGTGAGCCTGCTGCTGGCCCACCGCCTGCACCGGGGAACCACCGTGCTGGTGGGGGAGAGCGGCCACCGCTGCCACCCGGTTGGCGGCCAGGGGCTCAACCTCTGCTGGCGCGATGTGGCCCAGCTGCATCGCCTGGCCCGCCGGGTGCGGGCCGGTGGGCTGGCAGTGGAGCGGCTGCCGGCGGCCTATGGCTTGCGTCGCTGGCCCGATCTGCTGCTCACCTTGGTGGCCACCGATCTGCTGGTGCGGCTGTTCTCCAACCGCTCCCCCCTGCTGCTGCCCCTGCGCCGCCTGGCCCTGCTGCTGCTGGCCCGCCTGGCCCCCCTGAGGCGGCTGAGCCTGGCGGCCATGACCCAGGGACCTTGCCAGCTGCTGCGGCCCTGATCAGCATGGCGATTCCGGAGGTCTTCACCCCGCAGCGCTGCCCATGGTGATCAGCACCGCCAGCCAACCGCCCCCCTCCCAGGCCTTGCTGCGGCTGCTGCGCCATCAGTTCGGCCTCAGCGAGAGCGCCCTGGCCCTGGGCCTGCGCCAGGCCCAGCAGGAGCAGGCCCCCCTGCCGGTGGTGCTCTGGCGCTTCGGCCTGATCAATTTGGAGCAGTTCGACGCCCTGCTCACCTGGCAGGACACCGGTGGGGATCAGGCGTAGATGATCAGCGACTCCACGGGCTGGTGGTCGGGCAGTTTGCGGCGCCCCTCCAGGGCCGCGAGCTCGGCCACGAAGCCAAAGCCACACAGCTGGCCGCCGGCGGCCGCCACCAGCTCCGCGCAGGCGGCGGCGGTGCCCCCGGTAGCCAGCAGGTCGTCAATGATCAGCACCTTGGAGCCGTCGGCCAGGGCATCGCTGGCAATTTCCAGGCGGTCGCTGCCGTATTCCAGGGCGTAGTCCACCCCGGTCACCGCGCCGGGCAGCTTGCCGGGCTTGCGCACCGGCACAAAGCCCAGCCGCACCGCCGTGGCGAGGGCCGTGCCCACGATGAAGCCCCGCGACTCGATGCCCACGATCAGGTCGGGCTGCAGCCGCTCACACACGGCCGACAGCTGACGGATCACTTCCTGCCAGCCCTCGGGGTCGCGCATCAGCGGCGTGAGGTCGCGAAACAGGATGCCGGGCTTGGGAAAATCGGGCACATCCCGCACGAATTCCCGCAGGTCTGGGGCCATGGGCGTGACGGTGGGGTGCACTTGCTGGCATCATCGCAGCCATGCCCCAGGACCCAACCGCGCCTGAATCCAGCGCCCCCCTCCCCCGCCGCGGCCTGGAACGGCTTGATCTGCTGCTGCTGAGCGCTGAAGCCCTCGACCTCAATGGGGGGGAGGCGATGGTGTGGATGAGCGAGCAGATGGGCTTCACCAGCCTCTTTCCCAACCGGGTGGAGCTGTGGAAGCGCCGTTGCACCAATCCCCTGCGCCGTACCACCCGCCGCGAAGCCCTGGCGCCGGCGGAAACCGACGCCCTGATCCGCATCCTTTGCGCCCTGGCCGACCGCCTCTACCCCCTGCTGCGGGGGCTGCTCACCAGCGCCGAGCCCCCCGAGGTGCTCAGCCAGCGCTGGGCCCTGTTCCGGGGGCGGCTCACCGATCTGATCCGGGCGCGCATGAACCCCCGCCGCGGCGGGGTGCAGCAGTTGCTGGATCCGGAATCGGGCGCCCGCCAGGCCCGCCTGCTGATCCAGGCCTTGGCCCTCGGTGCCGGTGTGGGCGGCTTCGAGCGCCTGCGGGCCAGCCTCCTCGACGCCCAACCCTGAACCGGCCCACCCCATGAAGCAGACCCTCCAATACGACCAACTCAGCTGTCGCCTCAAGGTCGAGGGTCTGCCGGACGTGTCCGTGGGCCAGAGCGGTGACGCCCTTGGCATCATCACCGGCTGGAGCCTGCAGTGGGCCGGCCGTCCCGAGCTGGAGGGCCGCAAGGAGCACCTGCTGGCCCTGATGCAGGTGGTGCTGCCCTATGCCCGCTATCTGATCAGCGGCGTGCCCCGGCGCTTCGGCGCCGAGCCCCAGCCGGTGGAGATCGCCCCCAATCCCCAGGGCGGTCACACCCTGCTGCTGCGCAGCAGCCAGCCCGACACCCCGCCGCTGCAGCTCGCCCTCGACGATGCCGAGCTGGCCGATCTGGTGCGGGTGCTCGACCAGCTGCGCCTCGACCCGCGGCTGCAGCTGCCCCTCGAGCTGCCCCAGCCCCAGCCGCTCCGGGCCAGGGACCTGCTCGAGCGCCGGCCCCTGGTCCAGCGCCTGGCGGCCCCGGTGGGCGGACTGCTGGCCGTGGTGGTGGCCTCCGGCTTGGGGCTGCTCATTCCCGAACCGAAGCCTGGGGCTGGCCCCGCCACCCGGCCGGCGGCCACCCAGCCTGCCGCCACCCCGCCGGCGCCCGCCCCTTGACGTCGACGGTCCGCTGGTCACACTGAGCGGGAGTCGATAGGGCCATGGCCACGATGACCTGGTCGGAACTGCGCATCCGGGTGGCGAGGATCGGGGCTGCCCTTGGCGTGGTGGTGCGCAGCGATCCGGAGGTCTGCGGGCTCAGTGGCGACAACTTTCGCCTCTCCCTCCACCATGGCGGCCAGGGGGATTGCACCGTCGCCGATCTCTCCCTGATCGACTGCCCCAACGAACTGGTGTTGATGGAGTTCGAGCGTTGGATGCGTGGTGCGGGCTACGCCCTCGAGGTATGACCTCGCCCCGCCGTCGCGCCCTGCAGCTGCCCACCCCCGGGGATGCCAACCGGCGGGTGTTCCGTCGCAAACGGCGGCCGGCCCGCTGGCGCCAGGCCGGCATTGCCCTGCTGCTGGGGGCCGCCGGGGTGCTCCTGCTGCTGGGCCTGCTGCAGCTGCCGGATCGGTTTGACACCTTCCTGATGCTGAGCACGGCCCTGGCCAACCTGATCGGTGGGGTGCAGCAGGCGCTTTTGGGGGTGCTGCAGCTGCTGGCCGTGGTGCTGGTGGTGCTGGCCGTGATCCTGGCCCTGGGGTTGGTGGTGACGGGGCTGATCCGGCTGGTGCGCGCCCTCTGGCCCCAGCCCTCCCGTCCCCGCTGAGGCGCGGCCGCCGCACACCATGGGCAAGTCCAAAAAGCACGACCAGCCCCCCGCCGCGCCCCGTCCTCCCCATTTCGGGCCGCTGAGCGATCGCTACTACCCGTCGGCCCTGCTCGATGATCTGGCCGCCGAGGCCCGGTCGGCGCCCAATGGCGGCCGGCTTGACCGCAAGCTCTACGAAAGGGAGCTCACCCGCCTCCAGGTGGAACTGGTCAAGATGCAGTACTGGGTAAAGGCGTCGGGGTTCCGCCTGATTGTGTTGTTCGAGGGCCGTGATGCCGCCGGCAAGGGCGGCACGATCAAACGGATCACCGAACCCCTCAATCCGCGGGGCTGCCGGGTGGTGGCCCTGGGCACCCCCTCCGACCAGCAGAAGACCCAGTGGTATTTCCAGCGCTACGTCGAGCACTTCCCCGCTGCCGGGGAGATCGTGGTGTTCGATCGCAGTTGGTACAACCGGGCCGGGGTGGAGTCGGTGATGGGCTTTTGCACCGCCGACCAGTTGGAGGAATTCCTGCAGAGCTGTCCGGAGTTTGAGCGGATGCTGGTGCGCTCCGGAGTCGTGCTGCTCAAGTATTGGTTTTCCGTGAGCGATGAGGAGCAGGAATCCCGCTTCCAGGCCCGTATCGACGATCCCGCCCGCCGCTGGAAGCTAAGCCCGATGGATCTGGAAGCCCGCAGCAAGTGGGAGAGCTTTTCCCGGGCCAAGGATGTGATGTTCTCCCGCACCAACATTCCGGAAGCCCCCTGGTTCACGGTGGAGGCCGACGACAAGCGCCGCGCCCGGCTCAACTGCATCCAGCACCTGCTCAGCAAGATCCCCTACGAGGACATGACCCCGCCGGCGATCAAACTGCCGCCCCGCAAACCGGCCCAACACACCCAGCGGCCGCCGCGCAACGAGCAGTTCTTTGTGCCCAACCACTATCCCTAGCGCTTACCCGTGCAGGCGCTGGAACCACAGGCCCGCCAGTTGGTAGGAACTCCAGAGGAAGGCCAGCAGGATCAGCCAGTTCAACCAGGGGGGACGCTGGGGGGCCTCGGGGCGCATGGGTAGGACATGGGGCTCAGCCCACCCACACTCGCATTGGTTCCGCCTGGCCTTGCCATAAAAAAGCAGGGATTGCTCCCTGCCTGATCACCACTCCCTTCATGGCGCTCGAGTGGACCCTAGGAAGGCGGCCAGCCAGGGCTGCCAATCCACCGCTTTTCCACTGCATCACACACCGTGAAGCCGCTCTGCTGCCTGGCGCTCCCTGCCGGGAAGTCCCCTAGCGTTTGGGCCGCTGGCCGTGGGGATCGGGGTTCACAGATGGGAAACCCAATCAGTGTCGAGCTGTTTCTGCAGCGGGCCCGCTCTCGGTTTGGGGATCAATACGACTACGGGGCGATGGTCTACAAGAGCTACAAGACGCCGATCCGGATTCGCTGCACCACCCATCCGGTGAAGGAGATCTCCATCACCCCGGAAAAGCACCTGCAAACCACCGGCGGCTGTAAGTACTGCTTGCGCGAAAAGCGCATCGTCAACCTGGAGCGCGAACTCAACCGCGCCAGTGCTGAGCGGCCTGCCCAGCTGCGGCCCATCACGGCTCAGGACTGAGGGATCAGCGGCTCAAGCCCCGGCATACCCGGGCCAGAAACGGAGAGGGTGGGATTCGAACCCACGGAGGCTTGCGCCTCGCCGGTTTTCAAGACCGGAGCCATCAACCACTCGACCACCTCTCCAGGGGGCTGGCCGTACAGGGCCGAGCCGGCACCATGGTCTCATGACTGGCCGCCCTTGGGGGATCTGAGAACTTGCTGAGAGCAGGCTGCCCCATGGGAGCAATCTGACTAAACTCAAAGGGGAACAGGGCCCAAGGGGATCCGGATGGTGGTATCGCGACCAACTCGTCGAAAGCGAGTCCTTTCCATCCAGCAGATCTTTTTGCTTCTGGCCATTCTTAATGGAATTGTACTCGGCTATTTGATCTATTCAGCTTCGACGTTGCTGAGTAATCCGAGCTCCAGTCAGGTTCAGGCACAAACAACAATCTTCTTGGCCGTACTGTTGGTGATCGGCGTCACGATCTCCTACCGAATTCTCTCCTTGCGGGTGGTCGAGCCCCTGGGCCGTCTGGTGCGTCAGGCGAATGCCATTGCCTCAACCGATACCAATGAATTGTTGACCCTGCGGGGCAATGATGAGATCGGCCGCCTCACGGAAGCCTTCAACGCCGTTCTGATCCGTCAACGCCAAGCCTATGACCTGGTCGATTCGGCACACCAACGCCTGAAGGACGTCACCAAACAGGTTGATGATTCCATTCAGTACGCTGCCCTGCTTCAAAAATCGATTCTTCCCAATCGGCAGCTACGCGAGCGCTTTGGCAACGATCACTTCATCCTTTGGCAGCCGCGCGATACGGTTGGAGGGGATTATTACGTCTTCCACGAAGAGGGTGGACGCTGCCTCGCCGGAGTGGCTGATTGCGCTGGCCATGGGGTGTCTGGGGCGATGATGACCATGTTGGCCCGAGCGGGCATTGATCGCTCGATTCAACTCAAGGGAATCGGCTCACCAGCTGCCGTGCTTAAAGCTACCAATGATGGGATGCACAGCATTCTGAGTGAGGCCCAATTGTCTCGGGCAATCGCCACAACCATGGATGTGGGGCTTGTTCTGATTGACGCCGAATCTCAGCTACTCCGTTTCGCCGGTGCCAAGATCTGGCTCTATTGGAGTGACGGCAAAACCGTTCACTTCATCAAGGGCGATAACCGTAGCCTGTGGGATCGCCGCACCGGCGACTATCACGACCATGACGTGCCGTTGAGCTCTGGCAACACCTACTACCTCACCACCGATGGTTTCCTGGACCAGGCGGGGGGTGAGCATGGGTTTGGACTCGGGTCTGATCGGTTTTCCCAGTGGATTCTGGAACATGCCCACAAGCCACTTGGTGAACAGCATGAGGCCTTTTCCAAGGCTTTGGACGCGTTTAAAGGGGACCATCCCCAGCGCGATGACATCACCATGCTCTCCTTCCGTTTCAGCTAATGCAGTTCAAGCATCCCTGATCCCCCTCAGATGGTAAAATCGAAGTCAGCAAACAGCCCATGGACAGCTCCCTAACAACCAGTCGAAGCCTCTCCTCCTTGAGAGACTTCTTCACCCACGAGCGGATTTTGATCTGTTTCAATGGGCCAACCTCGCGAACTCTGATTGGTGAAATCGGAGCGGCTCTAAAAGAGCACATTGAATCCACCAGGGAGTGCATGTCATCCGCAATGGATGTCTTTAGTGTCTACATCGAAATGAGTCAAAATATCAGGCACTACACGGCGGCACGTGGCTACAACGATCAGGATGCGACGGCAACTGTCGTGATCGCCGAGTCTGGAGTCGATCGTTATATTGTTTCTGCTGGCAATATGATTGAGTTGTCCGACGGTCAGCAATTATTGCAGCGTGTTTTAGAGCTGGCTCGACTCGACAAGGCAGAGCTGAAGTCTCTCTACAAGGAGCAACTGCGGCGGCCCCGGGAAGAGGGGGCTGTGACCGGTGCCGGCCTTGGGTTAATTGATGTTGCCCGTAAGTCGTCTGAGCCCCTGCAAGCCAGCCTCGATGAGCTTGGCGCCGGCAAGGCCTTTTTCACACTCCGTGCCACAATCTGAGGGTCATGACAAACACTGATTTCCAGAAAAATCTGAGTCTGGCCCCAACCCAGTCCACCCCCGCAGTCAAAGGTGAGTGGGACACAGGGCTGCTCGTCATGACGGGAGAGTCCTACCCAGAAAATACCTATGAAATTTTTGACTCCATCATAGGCTGGGTGGAAGAGTTTCTTGGTTCTGAAGATCGACCACTAAAGGTTGAGTTGAAGCTTAATTACTTAAATACCAGTAGTATTCGCGCCATGATCGATATTTTTGACAGGCTTCAGTCTGCTGCTGATGATGGCAGGTCAATAACTGTGTTTTGGTTCTACGACAGTCGTAACCCCCGTTCGGCCGAGTTGGGTGAAGAGTTCAAAGAAGATTATACTTTTGATTTTGAGATCGCTGCCGTCGCGGCCTAGCTTTTGCCGTCATGCCTTCACCCGGTGATCTCCGTTCGTCCGATGCCTTTGATGAGCGCATTGCTGAGCTTTTAGCCGATGAAGCCTATTTGGGTCATCCCCTGAGGGAAGCCTTGGCAGAGCTCATGGAGCGCATGACGCAGCAGGTGTCACGTCTGGAGCGGATCACCCAGATCTCTGATCGCTACCAAACTGGCGTGCAGGAACGGGTGCGAAACCTGTCCCGGCGGTATGACCGGCAGATTCGCACCCTAGAGCGTGCCATCAGCATCTCTGACCGCTACCAGTCGATGCTGAACGACCTCAACAAGGCTCTGCGGGAGGCCTCGACCCACGATCTGCTCACCTCGATCCCCAACCGTCGCTTGATGTCCGAGCGTTGTCGCATTGAGGATGAGCGGCTGGCACGTGAAGAGGGCACCTACTCCCTGCTCACCATGGACGTTGACCGCTTCAAGCAGTTCAACGACGTCTATGGCCACGACGTGGGTGATGAGGTGCTGATTGAGTTGGCCAATTCCTTTACCAAGAGCCTGCGTGAGTACGACTCCTGCGGCCGTTGGGGTGGGGAAGAGTTTCTTGCCCTCTTGGTCAATGCTGACCTCGATACGGCCTCTGATGTTGCCCAACGCATGTTGGAAAATACCCGGGCTCTGAGAATCAAGGTCGGCGAAGAGGTGTTGCGGGCCACCATCAGCATTGGCGTGGCTGAACGGGCCGAAGGTGAGGTGTACACCCAAACCTACAAACGGGCTGACGATGCCCTGCTTTTGGCCAAGCAGTCGGGCCGGGACCAGTTTGTGATCGCCGACCCGCCCGCTCGAGACTGAGGAACCCCTAGGGGCCCTCAGTTGTTGCTGGGTTTGGCCAGAGGCAGCAGGCACTTGTCGGAGTCACAGCCCGCAGGGCCGGCTTCGACCAGTTCTCCGCGGTCGTAGCGCTGCAGCGCTTCAAAGAAGCAGGTGGTGCTGCGTCGCTCGGCCACTTCGGCGGTGAGGCGCTGGTACGTGGCCGCATCGATCGGCTCAAACGGCAGCCGCGGGAATGTGGCGTTGGCATCAAAGCGGGCCAGCAGGGCCGCCGAGATGTAGCCCTCGCCTTGGTCGATGGCCTTGTGGATGGCCTCGGCCAGCGGTTCGATTTCATGCTCCCGAAACTCGACCGTGGCGGACGTGTTGTGGGCCGTGTAGTGCTTCTGCACTTGCATGTAGAAATCGAACTGGGCCAGGGCTGAGAAGTTGTTGATCTCCACCTGATCGGCGCCGGGGATGTTGGCCCAGCTCACTTCCGTGGGGATCTCCACCAGCCACTCCGTGCAGCGGGGATCAAAGGCATCGTCGAGCAGGCGACCCTGGTCGTCCTTGTCGGATTGGGAGGGCACGATCGTGTAGCCGTAATCCATGCAGGCCAGGGCCACCGGATCGTTCTTGCGGAAGGTGATGCGGCGGATGAAGCGCTGGGCCTTGGGGGGATGCCAGCCGGGGGAGGCGCCGGTGAGCAGGCTCTTGGTGCCTGCCGGTTGCACGGTGGTGCAGCGGTTGGGGCGGCGCAGGCCGTGGCGATCGCAGTAGTCCCACACCGACTGGTTGACGATCTCTTTCCAGCGGCTGAGGAATTCGGCCTCCTGGGCCTTGAAGGCCAGGCCCGCTTCCGTTTCGGGGCGGCCCGCTTCCCACCACTGCAGCCAGGGGGTGCCGAAGGCGTGAACGAAGAAGTCGAACAGGCCGGTGAAGCTCACCCCCACGATCGGATCCCAGGCCCGGCTCTGGCGGTAGCGCTCCACCTCAAAGCGATGGTTGAGCAGGCAGGCCACGGCGAGCCCACCGGCCCGGAAGGCTTCCTCCTGGGCCACCAAGTCGGCGGGGTCGATCTGGTTGAGGTGGATTTCGGCCAGGTTGCAGTGGAAGTCGGCGCCGAGAATTTCGCCGCAGGGGTTGAGGCCGTAACGGCCGAGGCGGTGCTCCAGCTCGGCGGCACCGATCTCCGGGTGGTGGGTCGTGAGCCAGATCCCAGCCTGCTCCCTGCCCTGGTCGCAGTAGATGCCGATGAACTCCGTGCGCAGCTCTGGGGTGGTCAGCAGGTCGGCGTTGGAGCGGGCAATGGCTTCGGGGGCGAACTGGATGGCGCCCTCTCCGCTCTGGAATTGCTTGTTCACAGCTTCCAACACCGTCTCCCGCGAGGGGCGGCTGTGGAAGACGCGGGTGTGGTTGGCCATGCGCAGGGCATCGCGCTCGGGATCGATGCGCCAGTTGCCCTCGCTGTCCTGTTGCCAGAGGTTTTCCTTGGCTCCCGCGGCGGAGTTGTCCTCGGCGCTGAACTGCCGCATGCCGGCGCTGCGGCGGATGTTGCCGGCCACGATGGTGACGGCAGCCTCATCGATCAGCAGGCAGCACTCCACCGAGGTGAGCTGGCGGCCCTGGGCCCTGTTGAGGATCTGGGCCACGCGGCCGTAGAGGTCCTTGAGCTTCACCGGGTTGGCCATGCCGCCAAATCCCTTGAGGGTTTCCCCCACCGGCCGCACGTCGGAGAGATCCACCGAGATTTCGATGGGGGTGGCGGGGTCGAAGCGCTCATCGCTGCAGAGGTTGAGCAGCAGCTGGTAGCTGTCAACCCAGCCGCGGCGGGTGTCGCCCACCTTGATGGCCACGCGGTTGCCATCGATGGTGTGGCTGGTGTGTTCCTGGCGCTGGCCTGCGGGTGTGGCGCCGATGTCGGTGACGCCCGTAATGGTCAGCTGGTTGCGCACCGCCGGCAGGCGGTTGATCAGGTGGGGCTCAATGATGGCGCCCGTGCCGCAGCCCATCATCGCCAGATCCATCATCAGCCCGAAGGCTTCCCAATCCACCAGGTTGGTGGAGGTGCAGTTGTAGGAGCCGGAAAAGTTCTCGCTGCGCTCGATCCACTCGGTGCCGCCAATCCACAGCCAGCGGCCGGAGGGCAGGGCCTTCTGCTGCTGCTGCATGCGGCGCAGCAGGGCCACTTCCTCGTCGTTGAGGTTGCCCAGGCGGCGCAGGCCGCCCAGGTTGCGCTCGGCCACCTGAAACCAGCTCTCCCGGCCGGTTTCGGTTTTGCGGCTGTAGGTGCGGTAGAAGACCGGGTTGGCGGCCGGTGCCGTGGCCGGGAAGTCGAGGGCCTCGCCCGCCGGACTGCCGCTGGCGGCGGCATAGGCCTTTTCAGCTGCAGCCTTTTCGGCGGCTTCGCTGATCGAGGAGGGGGGCGTGGCGGAGAGGGTCACAGGCGGTACGGCCCTGGGGTGAGCCGAACCATAACGCCACCGGTGGGGTGTGCAAGAAGCCGTTGACACCAGCAACAGTGGGCCCTGGAGCGGGGTGGGCAGACTGGTTGCTGCTGCTGAGGCGCCTGATGGAGCGGATTCCCGAGCCCGAGCTGATGGATGGGCCTGCCCAGGTGGAGGCCTATGCCGCGGCCGATTTCGAGGCCTCCGACGCGGCGATGGTGGAGCGGCTTGCCCACCTCTGCGGCGGCGATCCGGGCCTGCGGCTGGTGGATCTGGGCTGCGGCCCCGGCAACATCACCTTCCGCCTAGGCCGCCGCTGGCCTGAAGCGTCGGTGCTTGGGCTGGACGGCGCCCCCCGCATGTTGGCCGTGGCCCGGGAGCGCCTGGCGGGAGCGCCGCCGGAGCTGGCGGCGCGACTGGGCTTTGAGCAGGCGGTGCTGCCCCTGGAGAGCCCTGGACCCCTGGCCAGCGGTTTTACGGCGGTGGTGAGCAACAGCCTGTTGCACCACCTGCATGATCCGGCGGCGCTCTGGCAGGCCGTGGCCCAACTGGGCGCCCCTGGGGCCTTTGTGTACATCCAGGACCTGCGGCGTCCCGCCAGTCCCGAGGCGTTGGAGGCGCTGGTGGTCTCCCAGACGCAGGGAGCGCCCGAGGTGCTGCGCCACGACTACCGCGCCTCCCTGCATGCGGCCTTCAGCGTGCGGGAGGTGCAGGAGCAATTGGAGCGTTCGGCCCTCGAGCACGCCTGCCTGGCCGGTCTCCAGGTGGCACCGCGGCAGGAGCGCTACCTGGAGGTGTGGGGCCGGCTGGGTTAGGCGTCGTCTTGCTCGATGACCAACAGGAGCCCCGCCATGATCGACAGATTTTTCAGCAACTGAATCCGCTCTGCCCCATCGCCGGCGTTGCCGTGGAACAGCAGGGTTGTGGGGATCAGAAAGATCAGCAGCAGCACCGCTCCCAGGCGGGATCGCCAGCCGCTCATCACCAACGCAGAGCCCGCAGCCATCAGCAGCATGGAGGCCACCACCAAGGCAGGGGCCAAGGGCAGGCCCTTGGCCGCAATCGCGCCCGCCGTATCGGCAAAGCCCCCGAACTTTCCAATCACCGCATTGATGAAGACCAGGCAGAGAAGAACCCTGGCGATGCGGTTCAACAGGGAAGGCCTAGAGCTCGATGATGACGATACGGATGATGATACGGATGAGGTCATGATTTGTCAGCGCTATCGTTTTTAGGTTGGTCTTCGGCTGTCTAGCACTGTGCAATGGCACCGTTCCTGCTCCACATGGTTTGTAACCGGAGCTTTGATTGAGGGCTTTGATCATCAGCTTCCCTGGAGCTGATTTTCATTGTTTTCGGTTGTTCCCCAAGATGGCCGCCTGGCTGCAGAGCAGGCAGCATGGGTTGTTTCGATAGGCCCTGGCGTGGTCGAGCGCTTTTTGGATCCACGCCGGCCAAGGCGTCACCGCTGGCGTTGGGCGGCTCTCGTGGCTTTCGGGCTTGCGGTGACGCTGTTTTGGGGCAGCGGCTTTCAGGGTTGGAGCTCCGCTGCCGCCCCTGCCCAATCGAGCCCAGCACCCCCCACCAGATTGGAGCCCTTCGGGCGGGGGGGCGATCCTCTGGCTCCTGGGGTGTTGCAGCTGGGTGTCTATCTGACCGTGATTGATGACATCAATCTGCTGGGGAATCAGTTTGGGGCTGAGTTTTTCCTCTGGACCCGCTGGGCAGGTTCCGCCGCAACCAATCCCAGTGATCGCCTCACCGTTCTCAATGCACCCAGCAACAATGATATCGATCGCTTCGAGTTGCTGGAGCGGCGTCAGCTGGGCGCAGTCAGCTGGAGCCTCTACAAGGTGCGGTGCCAAGTGGCGATGCCTTGGCGGTTAAACGATTATCCGTTGGATCGCCATCACCTGCAGATCAAAATAGGCTTGGAAAACCCCCTTGTGGAGGGGATCGCCTTTAAGGTGGACAAGGCACAATCCTATATCGACCCTGACTTCATCCTCTACGACTGGAGCATTTCGCCCCTGAGAATTGATGTCTCCACTCTGAGTCTTAAGGGCCGTCTTGGGCTGCCAGATGAGGGTGGTCATGACGTCTCTTCCAGGCCGGTCGTTGATCTTTCTCTTGTGATTCGGCGTCGTAGTGAACTGGCGCTTTGGTCTAGCTTCTTGGGGAATTTCCTGGCCATTGGGCTTTGTATTCTTGCGCTGATCATTCGGGATAGCCGTGATGATCTCATTCTTGGCGCGGTGTTTTCAGCGGCTGGTAATTCCATCTATTTGGCCCAGCTCTTGCCGGCTTCTGCCCTTTCGGGTTTTGCGGGTCAATTTCAAGTGATCATTTATGTGGGCATCGTTTATGTTGTGATCGCGGATGAGTTGTTGGATCGCGTGTTCTCTTCTCAGGCCGAATCAGTGCTGCGCTATCTGCGCCCCGTTTTATTGCCCAGCTATGTGCTGGCGACCATGGTTTCGGTCTATCAGATATTGCCCTCTAATTTGTATTCCTGATCCTTTCGCCTGTCCATGAAGCGATCTCACCTCTTGCCCGAGCTGCTCTCAGTTGGGTTGTCCTTGTTGGCTTTGGGTTTTGGAGGCCTGCTGATCCGCGCCAAACTCCAAGATCGTCCCAGCATCAAGGATGATCTTGTGCTTACGGTCGATGAGCAACGCGCCTTGCCGGATGATGTGATGCCGGTGGTGTTATTGCAGCGTCCTTGGAATGATGAAAACTCCCTGCCTTTTTTAATGTTAAAGCTTGTTTTGTCGCGCAGCGGAGAAAAGTATGCCTTGGGTTATGGAGAGACGGTAATGGATACCAAGGATTCCATTCAGCATATTGCCGCGTCCAAGGGGCTGTCTGCTGGCAACCCCACAGGGCTCAGCGTTGGACTGTTTGGTGCGATCGACGTCTTCAAGCCCGATGTTCTCCGCCTCCCCACTCCTGTTGACGGAGGCTTGCTTGGCTTGCGCTTCTCTTGCGTCAACGTACGGCATGGCGATCGTTTCAAGTCGGTGAAATCAGTTCCCGATCTCAAGTCCTATTTGGCGGTACAGGCGCGCGGTTTCAGCGACGTCCGCGTGCTCGTTGGCAGTGGGCTGCCAACCTATGAAACCGCAGGTCGCTCCTATCTGAACTTATTGGACCAGGAGCGTGTTGATTATCTACCCCGCGGTCTGGCCAATTTAGAAGAAGAATGTGGGCCGAGGGCCGGCCAGTTGGGCTATGGCAATGTCACGGTTGACCGCCATCTGTTGATCGCCTACCCCAATGCCTTTGTGTTTGTCATCAACCCCGACAATCAGCGTCTGAAATTGGCCCTGGAGCGCGGGCTAGCCCGCGCCATGGCGGATGGCAGCCAGCGGCGCCTCTTGCAGCAGCGTTTTTTCACGCCCTGGCTCAAGCAGACCCTGCGCCTGCGGGATCGGCGTCTGTTGGTGTTGTCCACCCCGGAAACGGAGGCCTTGCTTCGGCAAACGCCCCCATCGGCCTGGTTGGTGCCCTGGGATCGGTTGCCCCGCTCCGATGCCCCCCCCGTGTCTGCGGGCGTGCTGTGTCAGGAATCTTTCTTTGCCCCGCTTTGCTGAGCTGACCCTGCCTGGCAGGCTGGGCCGATGACCACCAGCACCACCGCCAGCACCACCCCTCCCGAACTGGCGGCCCTGGCCGAGGCGGTGGGCCGCCGCCGCAATTTCGCGATCATCTCCCACCCGGATGCGGGCAAGACCACCCTCACCGAGAAGCTCTTGCTCTACGGGGGAGCGATCCAGCAGGCCGGTGCGGTGAAGGCCAAGGGGGAGCAGCGCAAGGTGACCTCCGACTGGATGGAGCTGGAGAAGCAGCGGGGCATCTCGATCACCTCCACCGTGCTGCAGTTCGACTACAGCGGCAGCACGATCAACCTGCTGGACACCCCAGGCCACCAGGACTTTTCGGAAGACACCTACCGGACGCTGGCCGCCGCCGACAACGCGGTGATGCTCGAAGATGCCGCCAAGGGCCTCGAACCCCAGACCCGCAAGTTGTTTGAGGTGTGCCGCCTGCGCCGCATCCCGATCTTCACCTTCATCAACAAGATGGATCGCCCCGGGCGGGAGCCCCTGGAGCTGCTGGATGAAATCGAGCAACAACTTGGCCTGGCCTGCTGGCCGGTGAACTGGCCCATCGGCAGCGGCGATCGCTTCCGCGGCGTGATCGACCGCCGCAGCCACGATCTGATCCTGTTTGAGCGGGCTGAACGGGGACGTACCAGTGAGGAGAAGCGCCTCTCGGTGGCCGAGGCCCGCGCCTCCGGAGCCGTGGAGCCGGAGCTGTTGGACCTGGCCCTGGAGGAATTGGAGTTGCTGGAGGGCGCCGGCGCCGACCTCGACCTGGACCAGGTGCACGCCGGGGAGCTCAGCCCGGTGTTCTTTGGTTCGGCCATGACCAACTTCGGGGTGCGGCCCTTCCTCGATGCCTTCCTGGAATTGGCCCAGAAGCCCGTGGCCCGCTCCAGCAGTGCCGGGGTGATCGATCCGATCCGGCCGGGCTTCAGCGGTTTTGTGTTCAAGCTCCAGGCCAACATGGACCCCCGCCACCGCGACCGGGTGGCTTTCGTGCGGGTGTGCTCCGGCAAATTCGAGAAGGACATGACGGTGCAGCACGCCCGCACCGGCAAGGCCATTCGGCTGTCGCGCCCCCAGAAGCTGTTTGGTCAGGACCGGGAGGTGGTGGACGACGCCTATCCCGGCGATGTGATTGGCCTCAACAACCCCGGCATGTTTGCCATCGGCGACACCCTCTATCTCGGCCCGAAGGTGGAATACGAGGGGATCCCCTGCTTCAGCCCGGAGATCTTTGCCTGGCTGCGCAATCCCAACCCCTCGGCCTTCAAAAGCTTCCGCAAGGGGGTGAACGAACTGCGGGAGGAGGGGGCCGTGCAGATCCTGTACGACACCGACCAGAGCAAGCGCGATCCGATCCTGGCGGCTGTGGGTCAGCTCCAGCTGGAGGTGGTGCAGTACCGGCTCGAACACGAATACGGCGTGCAGACCCGGCTCGAGCCGCTCGGCTTCACGGTGGCCCGCTGGGTGGTGGGCGGCTGGCCGGCCCTGGAGCAGGTGGGGCGCATCTTTAATTGCAAGACGGTGCGCGATGCCTGGGACCGGCCGGTGCTGCTGTTCAAGAACGACTGGAACCTGGGCCAGCTGGCCCAGGACCATGCCGATCTGGAGCTCAGTGCGGTGGCACCGGTGGTGAGCGGGGTCGAGCCCATCAGCCTCTAGTGAGCCACGCCAGCGGCCCGGGCGCGCCAGACTGGGACGTAACGAACCATCACAGCGATGCCGAAGCCTCTCTGGCTGGTGCGTCCCCGCCCGGACGGGGGCTGCGATTACGTGAGTTTCCTGCCCGCCCAGGGACCCATTGGCGCCATCACGGTGGAGATGCGGGAAGGCAGCCATCTGCCCCCCCAGCTCCCCCTGCTGAAGCACCGCAAGCGTCTCGGGGCCGAGGAGGCCGAACACTGTCGCCGCCGCCTGCAACAAGAGGCGGGCTTTCGCTCCAGTGAGCCCCTTTTTTAGCCGGTCCTCGATACGCTCCAGTCAGGGAATTCCCCTGGCTTCACCCAGCGGATCTCCTCCGCTGATGTCCCTGGTGCCGCCTCCCGGCTTCTCATGACCCAACGCTCCGATCAGCCCGCTCCGGCGGCCGAGCCCTCCGGCCCCTATGAACGGCTGGGCGTTGCGGCCGATGCCAGCTTCGATGAGGTGCAGGCCGCCAAGCTCGCCCGGCTCGAGGAGGTGGGGGACGACACCATGGCCCGCTCCCGGATCGAGGCGGCCTACGACGCGGTGTTGATGGAGCGACTCAAGGAGCGCCAGCAGGGAAGGGTCAGCAGCGCAGCCAAGACGGCCTCCCAGCGCGAACAACTGGCGCCGCCGCCGCCCCGCCTGGCGGTGCCCTCCCTGCCCCAGCTCCAGTTGCCCCGGGTGGCCGCCCCCCAGCTCTCCCTGCCGGGCCTGGCCCTGGCGACGGGCCGAGAGCTGTGGTTCCCGCTCGCCACCTCGGGCGTGCTGTTGTTGGTGCTGCTGCTGGCCCCCGGCTTCCCCCCCGACCTCGTATTGGCCCTGGCCACCGCCATGGCGGTAATCAACCTCCAGTGGCGCCATCGCCGCTTCCTGGCGGCGGTGGGCTGGGGCTTTGCCCTGCTGTGCCTGGGCCTGCTGCTGGGGGCGATCCTCACGGGAGCCCTCTCCAGTTCCCTCCCCCTGGGGCTGCCCCTCTCCCCCCTGCAGGTGCAGAGCCTGCCGGCTTTGCTGTTGCTGTTGCTGGGGGCCCTGCTGCTCGGTTGAGCGGTGGTCCGCACCCCGTTCAGGCCACGGGCGCCAGTTCGTCAATCAACCCGGCCAGTTCCGCCGCTTCCACGATGTAGGCCGCACTGCAGAAGTGGCAGGTGAGCTCGGCCTGGCCGTCCTCAGCCAGCATGGCGCTGAGCTCATCGCGCCCCAGCAATTTCAGCGCTCCGACGCTGCGCTCGCGGTTGCAGCGGCACTGGAAGCGCACCGGCGTGCAGGCGGCGGCATCGTCGAGGGGCTGGGGGTCGAGGTCGGGAAAGATGTCTTCGAGCAGGCTGTGCAGGTGGCCCTCGCACTCCGCCAGCCGCTGGCTGAAGTGCTGCACCTCCCGGCAGCGGGCCTCCAGCAGGGCCACCAGCGCCGGCTCGCGGGCGGCCTTGGGCAGCACCTGCACCAGCACGCCACCGCTGCAGCGCACGCCGCTGCTGTCGATCTGCTCCCCCACAAACACCGCCGAGGGGGTCTGCTCGGAGTGGAGCAGGTAGGAGGCCAGGTCGTCGCCAATGCCACCGCTCACCAGCTCCACCGTCGAGCTGAACGGTTCCCCTTCTCCCAGGTCGCGCACCACGTGCAGGTAGCCCGTGCCGGTGGCGGTGCGGAAGTCGAACTGGGACAGGCCGTCCGGTCCGGTGACGGGATCGAGTTCCAGGGCTGGATGGCCCACGTAGCCGCGCACCGTGCCATCCCGGCCCGCATCCACCATCAGCCCCCGAAGCGGCCCATCCGACTGGATGCGCAGGTTGACCCGGCCGTGGGCCACCTTCATGGAGCTGGCCAGCAGCAAGCCGGCCGTCATGGCGCGCCCCAGCAGGGCGCTGGTGAGGAAGGAGAGGCCGTGGCGCTCCCGGGCGCAGCGGCTGGTGTGGCTGGTGCTGACGGCCACCAGACGGATGCCGCCTCCGGCGGCCGTGGCCCGCAGCAGCTGGTCGCTCAAGGCTCTCCGTCCTGGGGTGAAGGCATCGTAAGGATTGGCTGCTGGAGCACGCCCTGCTCGAGGCGCCAGCCGTCGTTGCTGACGCCCCGGAACAGGTCGGGTTCGTGGGTCACCACCAGCACCGCCCGCTCCTGGGCCAGGGCGGCCAGCAGCTCCAGGATCTCGCCCCGCACGGCCCAGTCCAGGCCGGCGGTGGGCTCATCCAGCAGCAGCACCCGGGGGTTGCGCAGCAGCTGCACCGCCAGGGCCAGCCGCCGCTGTTGGCCCCCGCTGAGCTGCTCCGGCGCCTGCTGCAGCGACAGGCCCTCCAGCCCCACCAGGGTGAGCACCTCCTGGGCCTGGTCGGCGGTGAGCCGCCGGTGCCCCAGCTTCAGCTCCTGGCCCACGCTGAGGCCGAGGAAATGGCGCTCCGGGAACTGGAACACCAGCCCGCACAGCCAGCGACGCTGGCGGCCGTTGAGCGGTTGGCCCTCCCAGAGCACGGTGCCGCTGCTGGGTTCGGCCAGGCCGCTGATCACGTCCAGCAGGGTGGTTTTGCCGCTGCCGCTGCGGCCGGCCACCAGGGCGACGCGGCCAGCCGGCACGGTCAGGCTGACGTCACGCAGCACCGGTTGGGCCGCCGTGGCCGGGTGGTAGCTGACGTTGCGGAGCTCGAGCATGGCTCCAGCATGCCGGCGGGCGAGTTTGATGGGGGCACCGTTTCCTGTTGCCCCGTCGTCATGGAGGTGCGCTTCCGCGAATTCAACCCCTTCAACTGCTGGATCTGGATGCGCTTCCCCCACCCGGTTGGGGCGGGTGAGCGGGGGTACCTGGAAACCACCTTTGACAGCTGGTTTTTCCTCGGCAAGCTGGGCGGCTTCAACGCCGAAAATCTCCAGGCCCATGAGGAGGGGGCGGAGCTGGGCTGGATTGCCTACAACCACGACAGTGCGGCGGCGGCCCTGCCGGCCCTGATGCACAACATGGGCCCGATGGAATACCAGGACAACTGGGCCCGCTGCTGGGTGGACCTGGGTACCAGTGATGCCTTTGCCCTCGATGTGCTGATCAATGCCCTCGGGCAGCTCAACAACGACGTGCTCGAACTGGAGGAGCTGCTGATCGGCGGGCTCAACGACGACTGGCCGATCGAAGACCAGCCCGAGGCGATGTTTGCCGGTCTCGATGGCCTCGACTCGGGCGACCCCGAGGACGACTAGGCCCCCGGTGGTGCGGGAACTACGGCGGCTGTTGATTCCTCCCGGGCGGCTGGCGGCGAGCGGTGGGGCGCTGCCGCTGGAGCGGCAGGAGGCCCACTACCTGGGCCGGGTGCTGCGGCTGCGGCCCGGCGATCGCTTTGCCGTGGTGGATGGGGTGGGTCAGCTCTGGAGCGCGGTCCTGCGTCAGGCCGATCGGGCCGAGCTCGAGCAGCCCCTGGCGGCCCCGCTGGAGCAGGCGCCGGCGCCAGCTCCGCCCCTGGAGCTGGCGGTGGCCCTGCCACGCCGTGATGGGGACGTGCTGCTGCGGATGGTGGTTGAACTGGGGATCGATCGGTTCACGCCGCTGCAGGCCGAGCGCAGCGTCGGGCCTGAACCCCTCAAGCCGGAGCGTGGGGCCACCATCCTGCGGGAGGCGCTGGAGCAGTGCGAGCGCCTGTGGCAGCCCCAGCTGGCCGCGGCCGAGCAAGCCCTGGCGCTTTTGGCGAAAACGCCGCCGTCTGGCCCGGGGCGGGGTCTGCTGGCCACCACCCGCCGCAGCGGCACTCCCCTGCTGCTGGAGGCGCTGGCCAACCTGGCTGCCGATCCGGAGCGCCTGCGGGCCGGCGTCACCGTGGCCATCGGGCCTGAGGGCGGCTGGAGTCCGGCGGAGGAGGCCCTGGCCCTGGAGCACGGCTGGCAGCCCGTGAGCCTGGGGGCAACGATTCTCCGTTCCAGCACGGCCGCGGTCACCGCCGCGGCACTGCTCAGCCATTGGCGTGAACAGTTGGCGTGAGCTGTTGGCGTGAGCAGTTGGCTGGGTAGGGGGCTAGGTGCTTGGCGGCGTTGCTGGGGCCTGGGCGTTCAGTTGCGGAACATGCCTGAGGCCATCTCCTTGAAGCCGGCCAGGTTGGCGCCGGCCAGGCGGCGACGGCTGCGCAGGGCGTTGGCGGGGTTGAGGCAGTCGGGAGCGAAGGTGGCCAGGCTCGGGGGGGGCAGGGCCTCCTGGGCCGCCCGCAGTTCGGCGGCGATGGCCTCGGCGGTGGTGGGGCTGGCCGCTGCGTTGCCCGGCAGGGGCTGGGTGCTGGCTGCGGTCTCGACTGGCTTGGCGACGGCCGCCTTGGCCTCGCCTGGGTTGGAGGCGGTTGGCTTCGCGTCGGCCTTGGCCGGCTTGGCTTCGGCGATGGTCACCGTGGCCGGCGTGGCGCCCTCGCTGCCCAGGTCCAGAAAAAAGGAGGCCTTGCGGTTGAACACCATCACGGCAGCAGCGTCGTAAGGCGATTATCCGCTGCCCGCTTGCCCGGGCGGCTGGGCCGTCGCGCTGTGCAACACACTTTGATGGCGCCCCCGCACCGAATCAACCCGCCCATTCGTGCTCCTCTCCGCCCCGGTGCTCAGCCCTTCCGTGCTCACTGTTCCAGTGCTCTTCGCCCCTGACCTGGCCACCGCGACTGGTTTGGTGGCCCCCCAGACCTGGAGCCACTGGCTGGTGGCCCTGGCGCTCAACACCGTGCTGATCGCCCTGGCCCAGCGCCTGCCCCTGCTCACCCGGGCCGGCTGGGTGCATGCCGGTGCCCTTGGCAGCCTGCTGTGGGGCTGCCTGGGCCCCCGGGGGTGGCTGGCGGTGGTGCTGTACCTGGCCCTGGGATCTCTGGTCACCCGCCTGGGCTTTCGCACCAAGCAGGCCCGCGGCCTGGCGGAGGGCCGCGGCGGGGCCCGGGGGCCGGAGAACGTCTGGGGCTCGGCGGCAACGGGTGCCCTGCTGGCCATGGCCGCCGCCCTGGCGACACCCCCGCTCCACCCCTTGCTGCTGCTCGGCTTTGCCGCCAGTTTTGCCGCCAAATTGGCCGACACCTGTGGCAGTGAGATCGGCAAGCGCTGGGGACGCCACACGGTGCTGATCACCACCCTGCGGCCCGTGCCGCCGGGGACGGAAGGGGCCATCAGCCTGGAAGGCACCGCCGCCAGCCTGGTGGGCAGTGCCCTGATGGCGGCTCTGATGGCGGGCCTTGGCCTGATCGCCGGCCGTGACGCCTGGCTGCTGGTGACCCTGGTGGGCCTGGGGGCCACGCTGATCGAAAGCCTGATCGGCGCCAGTGCCCAGCAGCGCTGGCCCTGGCTCAGCAACGAGCTGGTGAACGGCCTTCAGACGGCGATTGCCGCAGGGCTGGCGCTGCTGTTGGCGCCGTTGGTGCGGGTGGCCGTCTCCTGAAGCCAGACCAGCAGGGCCTCCCCCTGGCGCTGGGCCTGGCGGCTGGTGAGCTGTAGCTCCAGGGCCAGTTCGCTCCAGCTCAGCCCGTCGAACCAGTGTCCCTGCAGCAGCCGCTGCTCCAGCTGGCTGAGTTGGGTCAGCTGGGCGTGCAGCCAGCGGCAGCGACTGGGGTTCTGCTCCCGCTGGCCGGTTTCCGGTGCGGCCAGCTGGTCGAGCAGGCAGCCGCCTGCCTCGCCATCACCCTCGCTGAGGGGCGCATCCAGGCTGCGCACCTGCAGGGCCCGCTGCACCGCAGCGGCCTCGTCCAGCTGGGCTGGGCGGCAACCGAGAGCGTCTGCCAGGGCCGCCGGCGCCAGGGGGTCCAGCCCCTGGCTGCGGCGCTGCTCCTGCAGGCGGCGGGCCCGTTGCTGCAGTTCCCGCAGCCGCCGGGGGGTGTGCAGGGGCTGGCCGTGGTCGCGCACGTCGTGGAGCATGGCGCCCCGGATGTAGGGCACGGCAAAGCTGCTGAAGTTGCAGCCCTGGCGCAGGTCGAAGGCCTCCACGGCCCGGATCAGGCCCAGGCTCCCTGCCGACACCAGCTCGTCGAAGGGCTGGCCGCTGTGCTGGCTCTGGCGCTGGGCCACCATCCGCACCAGGGCGAGGTTGTGCTCCACCAGGGCATTGCGCCACCACAGGCGGGTGGCGGCATCGGGGCTGGCCGCCATGGCCTCGAGCCAGCTGCGGTTGCGGGTATGCAGCTGGGAGGGGCCCAGATCATCGCCGCCGTGCTGGGGCGGGCAGGGGCTGGCGGAGCGGCGCAGGGGGGCGTGGGGCATGGGGATGAAACGTCGGTGTTTTCACCGTCGCCGCGGCATCCCCCCGGCCCGTTCCCCTCGCCGAGGGATTGGCTGTCACCCGAATGGGGGATGGGCCTGGCTCCCGCCTTGCCCTCAGGCCATCAGGGGGGTTTGGCCGTGCAGGGGCTGGAGATCGGCCCAGGCCAGCAGGGCCGGCCAGTCGCGCACCCGTTGGTACACCTGGCGGTGTCCCTCGCTGTTGAGGTGCAGGCCATCGCTGCTGAGCCACTGGGGCCAGTCGGGGTCGGCAAGCAATCCCTCCAGCAGCGGCAGGAACGGCACATCGGCCTCCAGGCAGGCCTCCTCCAACAGGCCTTCGTAGCGGCGGATGTCGGTCTGGGAATACCAGAGCACCTCCGCATAGGGCATGGCGGCCTCATCCACCGGCGTGAGGCCGATCACGTGCACCGGGGCTATGGTTCGGGCCTGGCGCAGCAGCTGCTGCAGGCCGAACAGAAAGCCATCGGCATCCAGCTGGGGCCGGCCATCGGCGCGCCCCACCCGGGCGGAGTCGTTGATCCCTACGCCCAGGAGAATCCCCTGGGGCAGCTGGCGGCGCAGCTCGCCCCGGCAGCCCACTTCGGCGCCCAGGCGTGCGGCCAGCCGTTCCAGTCCGTCACCGCGGACGCCGAGGTTGTAGAGCACCGGGCCGCCGGGCAGGTCCATCCAGTGGCGTCGCAACCGCTCACACCAGCCCCCCTCCAGCGGGTCGCCCCAGCCGAACACACCGCTATCGCCAAGTGCCACCAGCTTCCTGGGGATGGCCATCACCATGGGGGGTCTCCAGCAGCCACAGCCGTGCGCGGTCGCTCAGATCTTCCCCCAGCAAGGTCAACAGCGCATAGGCCAGCACCAAAGCCAGCAGCTGGTCCCCGGCAAAGGAACTGAGGGCTTCCAGCAGCTGGCTGCCCAGGCCCGTGGCCCCCACCAGCCCCACCACCACCGATTCCCGCAGGATCACATCGGCGCGGTAGGCGCCATAGGCCAGGTAGGGACGGGCCAGGCCGCTGAAGCGGCCGTAGAGCAGGGCCAGCCGCGGCCCGGTGCCGGCGGCCACCAGGGCCTGCTGCTGGGCCACTCCACTGGTCTCTGACGCCTCCAGCAGCAGGCGGCCCAGGATGCCGAGGTTGTGGAAGCCCAGGGCCAGGGCGCCGGTGAGTACGCCCGGCTGCAGCACAAACAGCAGCAGCAGGGCTGTCAGCGGTGGTGGCCAGAGCCGGCCCAGGGCCCACAGCCCCCGCACCAGCCAGCCCCCCGCGGGCCAGGGCTGCACCAGCAGCAGCAACAGGGGGGCCAGGCCCACGGCCAGGGCTGCGGCGATCAGGGTGAGCAGCAGGGTGTTGCCGATCAGCAGCGGCCAGGGCAGGGCAGCCACTGCGCTCCAGTCGGCAGGGCCCAGGGGGGGGAGCCCCTGCCACTGCAACAGGGCGGCGGGCCGCACGTCCAGGGCCCAGGCCACGGCCCCCAGCAGGGGCAGCAGCACCAGGCCCGCTCCCACCATTTCCCGCCCCTGCCCTCCCACGGCCCGCTGGCGCAGCCCCAACCGGGCCGGCATGGCCCAGCGCCGCCGTAGCCAGCCCAGCAGGGCCTCCAGCAGCAGCATCACCGCCAGCAGCAGCCAGAGGCCGGTCCAAAGCTCAGGGAAGGCCAGCGACTGCAGGGTGAGGCGCAGTTCCGTGCCCAGGCCCCCCAGGCCGAACACGCCCAGCAGGGTGGCACTGCGCAGGGCACATTCGAGCCGGTAGCCGCTGTAGCTGATCACCTGGGGCAGCAGCGGCGGGCCCAGGGCCGTGAGCAGGGCCGCCGGCGCCGCGGCCCCGCCACAGCGCAGGGCCTCCAGGTTGGCGGTGGGCAGGGCATCAAGTAGGTCGCTGACGACCCGGGCCACCAGGGCCCCGAAGGGAATGGCGATTGCCACCACCGCCACCGCCGGTTGCAGCCCCACCAGCTGGAGCAGCAGCAGGCCCCAGAGCAGCTCGTGAATCGAGCGGGGCAGGGCCAGCAGGCGGCGGATCCAGCCGGCCGGGCCGGCGCTGCCGGTGCAGGTGCGCCACACCACCCGGGAGCTGGCGATGCCGAGCACCACGCCCAGGGCCAGGCTGCCGGCCCAGCCCAGCAGGGCAATGCCCGCCGTGATGCCCAGCCCCCCCAGCACCGACCCCAGCACCAGCGGATCGAGGGAGGGCCGCAGGGCGGCGGCGGCGAACTGCCCCACCAGCTCCCAGCCACCGCCGTGGCTGATCCCCGGCAGCAGGGCCAGCACGGGCAGCAGCACGAGGGCGGGCAGCAGCACCCACAGGGGGGCGGCGGGCTTCATGGCTCCTCGCTGCCGGCGTAGAGCTCCTCAAGCTGGGCCGGCTGGAGGCTGGCGCTCGGCTGGTCGAAGACCAGGCGCCCGGCCCGCAGCCCCACGACCCGATCGAACCCCGCCAGCAGATCGGGGCGGTGCAGGCTGAGCAGCAGGGCCCGCGGGGGACTGGCCAGCTCCAGCAGCAGGGCCAGCAGGTCGGCGGCCAGGCGGGGATCCAGGCTGGCCAGGGGCTCATCGGCCAGCAGCAGCTGGGGCTCCTGGCGCAGCAGGCGGGCCAGGGCCACCCGTTGCCGCTGGCCGCCCGAGAGGGCGGACACCGGCTGGTTGAGCAGCGCTGGATCGAGGTCCAGCCGCTGCAGCACGGCCCCACAGGCGGTGGTGTCGAGGGGCAGCAGCAGATTCAGCAGGGCCCGCGGCCAGCCCCATGCCGCCAGGCGGGCGGCGTTGAGGTTCTGTTGCACGGTGAGCTCCTCGATCAGGCGCAGGTCCTGCCAGAGGGTGCCGATGCGGGCCTGTTGGCGGCGGCGCGCCCGGGTTCCGCGGGCCCTGGGTTCCCCCAGCCACAGCACCTGGCCTTGATCAGGCTCCAGCAGGCCATTGGCCACCGCCAGCAGGGTGCTTTTGCCGGCGCCGCTGGGACCCAGCAGGGCCAGCCGTTCGCCGGGTTCGAGCCTCAGGCTCACCCGATCGAGGCGCGGCTGGCCGCGCCCCCGCACGGTGATGTCCTGGAGGGTCAGCAGGGAAGTCAAGGGCAGGTTCTGGGCAAGTCCCGGGCTGGACCGCAACCACCCATCCTGCCCTTTGGGATGGCGGTAGGTCGGCGCTGCCTGCTGATCCCCTGGGCCGGTCCTCAGGCTGAGGTGAGCCGGTAGACGATCAACGCCAGGATCAGCGCCACCAGGGACACCTCCACCAGATCGGGGCCGCGGGGGTTCATGGCCGTCTCTAGGGGCGCCGCCGTTCGAGGCTGGCGGCCGAGGGCAGGGCCAGGGCCAGAACCAGCACGGGGATCTCAATCAGCAACTGGCCGTTCCCAAAGGTGATGAAGGCCAGATCCAGACAGGCAATGGAGCGCAGGAACAGCGACCAGGCCTCATCGCCCTCGTTGCTGGCCCGGGTCCAGATCACCAGGCCGGCGAGCAGCAGCACCAGATCGATCAACCAGACCACGACGCTGATGGGCCGGAGTGTGCTGATTCTGAAGGGTGTGGGGCCTGAGCGGCCCCGTTTTGTCAGCGGATCTTGCCGATCTGGCGTCCAACCTGCTCGATCTTTTTGTATTCACCCGCTTTCACACTGGTGAATTGCTGGGCACCGAACAGCTCGAGGATGCGCTTCTGCTCGGCGTCGCTGGGGCGCCAGCTCACAATTGCGGCGCGCAACTTGGCCGTGAAGCCCTTGCCGAAGCGCTGATCCAGGTTGGGTTGGCCGAGCCAGAGGTAGTCGGGGTAGCTGGGGGTGCGCCAGATCTGCGTCACCTTGCTGCGGTTGGCCTTGCCGCTGCGCAGGCTGCTCTTCCACACCTGTTCGTTCACGGCGCCGGCGTCGTAGGCACCGCTCTGCACCAGCGCGATGGTGGCGTCGTGGCTGCCGCTGAAGCCCGGGGCGCCACCGGCGAAGTCGCCCAGCTTGACGCCCGCCTGGCTGAGGAAGTATTGGGGCATCAGCCGGCCGGAGGTGGAGCTCTCCGAGCCGAAGGTGAATCGCTTGCCCTTCAACACCGCCAGCCCCTTCTGGTTCTGGATCGGCTTGAGACCGCTGCGGGTGTTGGCGATGAACACGCTGTAGAACTGGGCGTCGATGTCCCGCTGGGCGATCATCTGCGCCCCGGGTTTCTGCAGGCTGGCCTGCACGCCGGTGAGGCCGCCGAACCACACCAGATCGAGATTGCCGGTGCGGAAGGCACTGACGGCGGCGGCGTAATCGGTGACGGGCACGTAGCTCACCTTCACGCCGAGCTGGCGGCCCAGCTCATCGGCCACCAGGCCGTAGAGGCGGTTGAGTTTTTCCGGGTTCTGGTCGGGAATGGCCCCGATGCGCAGCACCGTCTTGGATTGGGCTGGCTTGGCTTGGGCTGGCTTGGGCTGGGTTGTCTGTTGCGCCAGGCCGGGCGGCACCAGGCCCCCATTCTGGGCTGGGAGGACCGCCGGCAGCAGGGTGAGGCAGAGCCCCGCCAGCGCGGCGGTCCAACGTTCTCGAGCAGGCATGGCGGTGGGTCGCGCGGGGTGGGTTTGGGTTTCTAGAGGGTGGCCAGGAAGCGCTGGAGGCGCTCGAGACCGTTTTCGATGGTGACAGGTCCGGCGGCGCAGGACAGGCGGATGCAACGGTCGTCGCCGAAGGCCACACCGGGCACCACCGCCAGCCCCACCTCATCGAGCAGGCGGTTGCACAGGGTCATCGAATCAAGGCCATAGGCACTCACATCGGGGAAGGCGTAGAAGGCCCCCTCCGGAGGCAGCAGCTTCAGCCGATCGATTGCCATCAGCCCAGCGGTGAGCAGGCTGCGGCGTTCATCAAACTGGGCCGCCATCGCCCGCACACAGTCGCGGGAGGCGCTGATCGCGGCCAGGGCACCGAACTGGGCAAAGCTGCAGACGTTGCTGGTGCTCTGGCTTTGCAGGGCACTGGCGGCGGCCACCACGGAGCGGGGGCCCGCTAGCCAGCCGATGCGCCAGCCGGTCATGGCCCAGCCCTTGGCAAAGCCATTCACTGTGAAAATGCGATCGGCCAGGTCCGGGGCCACGGCCGCAAAGCTGTGGTGGGTGTGGCCGGGGGCCAGCAGGAACTCGTAGATCTCATCGCACACCACCGCCACCTGGGGGTGGCGGCGCAGTACGGCTGCGATCGCCTCCAGTTCGGGCCGGCCCAACACCATGCCGGTGGGGTTGCCGGGACTGTTCAGCACCAGCAGCTTGCTGGCCGGGGTGATGGCAGCTTCCAGAGCGGCGGGATCCAGCCGGAATCCCTGGGCCGCCGAGCTGGGCAGCAGGGTCACCGCAGCACCGGCCAGCTTGGCGATCTCGGGATAGCTCAGCCAGTAGGGAGCGGGCAGCAGCAGCTCGTCGCCGGGCTCGAGCAGCACCTGGAACAGGTTGTACAGGGCCTGTTTGCCGCCGTTGGTCACCAACACCTGGTCGGCGGCGGTGGGGACCTGGTTTTCCTGGCTCAGTTTCGCGGCGATGGCGTCCCGCAGCGCCGGCTCGCCAGCGGCGGGTCCGTAGCGGGTATGGCCGGCCTCGAGGGCCGCGGCGGCGGCCTGGCGGATGAAGGCCGGGGTGTCGAAGTCCGGTTCGCCGGCGCTGAGGCTGCAGATGTCGTGGCCGTCGGCCTTGAGGGCCTTGGCCCGCGCGGCGATGGCCAGGGTGAGGGAGGGTTGCAGGGCCTGGGCCCGAGCAGACAGAGAAGGGGTGGCGGTGGGTGCGGCGATCATCCCTCCTGTGTCCGGCATCGGGACGCGCGGCATCAGCACTGGAAACCATCCTGCCGCACCGATTTCCCGCGTACGGTTCAAGCCGGCACGAAACGGCCAACCAGTCACACCTTGATGGCTCCGCGCCGATGGCCCGCCCGCCTGCCCCGTCCGCTTCCCTGCAACAGCTGGCCCTGGCCTGCGCCGACTGCCGCCGTTGCGGGCTGGCCGAGGGCCGCCAGCAGGTGGTGGTGGCTCGCGGCAATCCTGAGGCCAGGCTGATGGTGATCGGCGAGGCTCCCGGAGCCCAGGAAGACGCGGAGGGCCTCCCCTTTGTGGGCCGCTCTGGCCGCCTGCTGGATCAGCTGCTGGCCGCGGCCGGTCTGGATCCTGCGGCGGACGTCTACATCTGCAATGGGGTGAAGTGCCGGCCCCCCAACAACCGCAAACCCACGGCCGGGGAGATGGCCGCCTGCCGCCCCTGGCTGGAGCAGCAGATTGCTGTGGTGGATCCCCCGCTGGTCGTGCTGCTCGGGGCCACGGCCCTTGAGGCGGTGCTGGGGATCCGGGGAGGCATCACCCAGCGGCGGGGCCAGTGGCTCAGCAGCCCGGTGGAGTGGCTGCGGGGCCGGCGGCTGATGCCGGTGCTCCATCCCTCTTACCTGTTGCGCTTTCCCACCCCGGCCGAGGGCTCTCCCCGGGCCCTCACCGCCGCCGACTTCTGGGAGGTGCGGCGAGCCCTGACGGCGCTCTGAGGGGGGCAAGACCGTTCAGGCGTGACACGGCGTTTCAAGCGAGCCAAGGTGGGGGATTCAGCCCGGGCCCATGACCGAATCCGTTGGAGCCAGCTCGGGTCAAGCCAGCTCGCCATCCCCGTGTCGGATCGCCTTCAGCCACGCTTTCTCGGAGCTGCTGGTGGTGCAGAGCGTCCGGGCCCATGCCGACCGGCGTGCCAACGAGGTGGGTGGCGTGGCGCTGATCCATGGCACCACCCGGAACGGCGATCTGGCCCACCAGTTGGCGGAGGTGTCGGCCTGGATTGATGCGGGCGTGGCGGCGATCGTGACCATGCCGATCGATGGGGCCGCGCTCCAGCCGCTGATGGCCCGGGCCCAGGCCAAGGGCATCCGCTTTCTCAGCTACGCCTTCCCCCTGGAGGGAAGTGATGGGGAAGCGGGCTTCGATGCGGTGCTCTCGGGCCGCCAGTGCGGGGCCGCTGCCGCCGCCTTCATCGCCGAACATGTTCCGCAAGGGGGGGCGAAGGCCCTGGTGGGGGCCCTGGCGGCCGCCCCCCTGTTCGCCCCGCGCTGGCTCGAGCCGATCCGCGCGATCGAGGCCGCCGGAGGACAGATCGTGGCCCTTGGCGACGGAGCCACGGTGGAGATCGGTCGCCGCCAGGCCGAGGAGGCGCTGCGGGAGCACCCCGACCTGGCGATCGTGGTCGGCATCAACGACGAGTATGCGGTGGGGGCGGCCCAGGCCTTTGAAGCGGCGGGCAAGGATCCGTCCCGCTCGTTTGTATGCGGTCAGGACGGGGCACCGGAGGGGCTGCGTGAGATCGCCCGGGGCCTGCACTACAAGGGGTCGGCGGCGATCCTGTTCGACCAGCTCGGCGCCGCGATCGTGGATCAATCCCTCCGCGCCATTGCGGGCCAGCCCGCTGCGATCCGCATCCCGTCTGAATACGTGTCTCTGGCGGATCCCGATCGCCTCCACCAGCTGCTCTCGGCATTCGCCACCCTTGGCGGCTGAGCGGCGGTCGCCAGTTCAGCGGTGGCTGTGACAGGCTTTCCCCACCTTCCGGCCCCGATTCATGACCGGCACCCTGGCCCGCCCAGACGCCTCCTCTCCCGACCGGGCCACAGCCTCCGCAGCCGACTGGGCCAGCGACCCCCGCTTCGACACCCAGATCCACCGCCGCAAGACCCGCAGCGTGCGGGTGGGCAACATCTGGGTGGGCAGCGACCACCCGGTGGTGGTGCAGTCGATGATCAACGAGGACACCCTCGACATCGCCGGAGCCACCGCCGGCATCCGCCGCCTGCACGAGGCCGGCTGCGAGATCGTGCGGCTCACGGTGCCCTCCCTGGCCCATGCCAAGGCCGTCAAGGAGATCCGCCAGCGCCTGGAAGACAGCTACCAGCCGGTGCCGCTGGTGGCGGACGTGCACCACAACGGCATGAAGATTGCCCTGGAGGTGGCCCAGCACGTCGACAAGGTGCGGATCAACCCGGGGCTGTTCGTGTTCGACAAGCCCGATCCCAACCGCACCGAGTTCAGTGCCGAGGAGATCGCCGCCATTGGCGAGCGCATCACCGAGACCTTTGAGCCCCTGGTGAGCCTGCTCAAGGAGCAGGACAAGGCCCTGCGCATCGGCGTCAACCACGGCTCACTCGCCGAGCGGATGCTGTTCAGCTACGGCGACACGCCGCTGGGCATGGTGGAAAGTGCCCTCGAGTTCATCCGCATCTGCGACCGGCTCGATTTCCACAACATCGTGGTGTCGATGAAGGCCTCGCGGGCACCCGTGATGATGGCCGCCTACCGGATGATGGCGGCCCGCATGGATGCGGAGGGCTTCCACTACCCCCTCCACCTGGGTGTCACCGAAGCCGGCGATGGCGACTACGGCCGCATCAAGAGCACGGCCGGCATCGCCCCCCTGCTGGCCGAAGGGTTGGGCGACACGATCCGGGTCTCGCTCACCGAGGCCCCGGAGAAGGAAATCCCTGTCTGCTACTCGATCCTGCAGGCCCTGGGGCTGCGCAAGACAATGGTGGAATACGTGGCCTGCCCCAGCTGCGGCCGCACCCTGTTCAACCTGGAGGAGGTGTTGCACAAGGTGCGCAATGCCACCGCCCACCTCACCGGTCTCGACATCGCCGTGATGGGTTGCATCGTCAATGGCCCCGGCGAGATGGCCGATGCCGACTACGGCTATGTGGGCAAGACCCCCGGCACCATCTCCCTCTACCGCGGCCGCGACGAGATCCGTCGGGTGCCTGAGGCGGAAGGGGTGGAAGCCCTGATTGCCCTGATTCAGGAGGATGGCCGCTGGGTCGACCCCTGAGCCCCCGTTGTCATCCGGTTACCCGCCCCGGTTGGGGCGGGATAACGGCGCTAGCTTGAGACCACGTTTCCCGAGCCCTGACGGCTCTTTCAGATGGCCAGCCCCCGCGCCAGCCTGCTTGTGCTGGTTGGCATCGGCGCCTGTGCGGCCACGGCAGTTGTGGCCAGGGAAATGGTGACCCCCCCAGGGGGCACGTCGCGCATCAGCGACAGCCCCAAGGAAGTGATCGACCAGACCTGGCAGATCGTTTTCCGCGATTACCTCGACATCAACGGCAAGTACAAGCCGGCCCAATGGCGCCAGATGCGGCGCGATGTGCTGGCCAAGAGCTACGGCAATCCCAAGGAGGCCTATGAGGCCATCCGCGGCATGCTCGGCAGCCTCGATGATCCCTACACCCGTTTTCTCGATCCGCGGGAATTCAAGGAGATGCAGATCGACACCTCCGGAGAGCTCTCCGGGGTGGGCATCCAGCTGAGTCTCGACAAGGACACCAAGAACCTGGTGGTGGTGTCCCCGATTGAGGGCTCGCCCGCCTCCCGGGCCGGTGTGCAGCCCAAGGACGTGATCGTGGCGATCGACGGCAAACCCACCAAGGGGATGAGCACCGAGGACGCGGTGAAGCTGATCCGCGGCCAGGCCGGCACCACGGTCACCCTCACCCTCAAGCGCAAGGCCCAGACCCTGGAGGTTCCCCTCACCCGGGAGCGCATTGAGCTGCATGCGGTCGAGCATCAGATCAACACCACGGGCGATGGCGTGAAGGTGGGCTACATCCGCCTCAAGCAGTTCAATGCCACGGCCACCAAGGACATGCGCCTGGCGGTGAAGGACCTGGAGGAGAAGGGCGTCCAGGGCTACGTGCTCGACCTGCGCAGCAACCCCGGCGGCCTGCTGATGGCCAGTGTGGAGATCGCCCGCCAGTGGCTCAACGAGGGCACGATCGTGTCCACCAAAACCCGCGATGGCATCCAGGACGTGAAGCGGGCCAACGGCCGGGCCCTCACCACCAAGCCCCTGGTGGTGCTGGTGAATGAAGGTTCGGCCAGCGCCAGCGAAATCCTCTCCGGTGCCCTGCAGGACAACCAGCGGGCGGTGTTGGTGGGCCAGAAGACCTTTGGCAAGGGTCTGGTGCAGTCGGTGCGAGGGCTCTCCGATGGCTCCGGCATGACCGTGACCATCGCCAAGTACCTCACCCCCAGCGGCCGGGATATTCACAAGCACGGCATCGACCCGGACGTGTCGGCGAAGATGACCGAGCTGGAGGCCCAGCGTCTCAAGCTGGAGGATCTCGGCACCAAGAAGGACAGCCAGTACCGGGTGGCGGAGTCCACCTTGGTGAAGCGGTTGCGCAGCGCCAACGGGGTGGACAAGGCCTACAACCCGGCCAGCGCCAACCTGCCGGCTGCCCTGGCCAAGCCCGCACCTGTGACGCGCTGAGTTTTCTTTGACTGCCCCCTCAGAGTCGATCTGGACGCACAAGCCCTGGTGGTGCCAGCCCTGGAGCATCGTGCTCACGGGGCTGATGGTGCCCTCGGCGAGTTGGCTGCTGCTGCAGCGCTGGTGGATCACCGCACCCCTCGCAGCCGGCGTCGGGGTGTGGTGGTGGCTGTTCCTGGTGCTGGTGCCGCGGGCCTACCAGAACGATCAGAGCAACGGCTGAGGGAAGGGGGCCGTCAGGCCACCGGCTGCATCAGGCCGCCACCGGGGCTGGAGTCGTCGTCGTCGTTGTTGTTTTCGCCATTGCCGCCCATCACGGCGTAGAGCCCCAGGGCCGCCATGCTGATCAGGGCTGAGATCCAGCCCGTTCCATCGAGCAGGCCGGAGCTCAGTTCAGTCAGTTCTCCCATGGAGGCGGCCGGCGTCGTTCTCAGGATTGTAACGAACTTTTGCGCGACTGGGTGCCCCTGGGTGGTCAGACCGCCAACACCTCTTCGTTGCGGGCCTTGAGCTGCTCGCGCCGCTGGGCTTCGGTGAGGCCGTCGGCGCCCGGGAGCTGCTCGGCCATCTGGTTGAGCCAGCCCATCAGTTCCTCCAACTGTTTGTCGGGCGCCAGCACCCCCAGGCCCCGGGCCAGCACCTTGGCGGTGCTCCCCGATCCCGCCTGATACACGAGCCGCCCGTGCAGGTGCTGGGGCAGGCCCTGGCGCAGCAGCCGGAAAGCGGGCTCCTCCATCGGCGTGTCCAGGGCGATGTTGGGCGGCTCCGGCTTGATGCGGGAGAAGCCGCAGCGCTTGGCCACCAATTTCAGCTCCATCAGCTGCAGCAGCGATTGCACCGGCGCGGGGATGGCGCCGTAGCGATCCACCCAGCCGGCGGCCAGCTCCACCAAGGATTCTTTGCTGGTGCAGTCGGCGGCAGCCCGGTAGGCGGCCATCTTCTCGTCGTTCTCGGTGATCCAGTCGCCGGGGATGAAGGCGGTGATCGGCAGGTCAATCTGGGTGTCGTCGACCGCCGGAATGTCCTGGCCCTGGATCTCGGCGAGGGATTCCTGCAGCATCTCCATGTAGAGGTCAAAGCCGATGGTTTCCATCTGGCCGCTCTGCTCCACCCCCAACAGGTTGCCCACGCCGCGGATCTCCATGTCGCGCATGGCCAGCTGGTAGCCGCTGCCCAGCTGGGCGAATTCCTGGATGGCCCGCAGCCGCTGGCGCGCCGCCTCACTCAGGGAGGCATCGCCCGGATAGAAGAGCCAGGCGTGGGCCTGGATGCCGCTGCGGCCCACCCGGCCCCGCAGTTGATAGAGCTGGGCCAGGCCGAATTTGTGGGCGTCCTCAATCAGGATCGTGTTCACTCGCGGGATGTCGAGGCCGCTCTCCACGATCGTGGTGCAGAGCATCAGGTCGGCCTCACCGGCGTTGAAGGCCACCATGGCGCTCTCCAGCTCGCCCTCGGCCATCTGGCCGTGGGCCACCAGCAGCCGCAGGCCCGGGATCATGGCCCGCAGTTGGGTCGCCACGTCCTCGATGCCCTCCACCCGGGGCACCACATAAAAAATCTGGCCGCCGCGATCGAGTTCCTGGCGGATGGCGCTGCGCACCGCTTCTTCATCGAGGGCGGCCAGGTGGGTTTTGATCGGCCGGCGCAGGGGCGGTGGCGTGGTGATCAGGCTCATTTCGCGCACACCCGAGAGGCTCATGTAAAGGGTGCGCGGGATCGGCGTGGCGCTCAGCGTCAGCACGTCCACGTCTTTTCTGAGGGCCTTGATCTTTTCCTTCTGGTTCACGCCGAAGCGCTGCTCCTCATCCACCACCAGCAGCCCCAGTTGCTTGAAGGTGGTGCTCTTGCCGAGCAGTTGGTGGGTGCCCACCACCACATCCACGGTGCCTGCGGCCAGCCCTTCCTGGATCACCTTGCGCTCGCCGGCGGTGCGGAAGCGGTTGAGCAGGCTCACCTTCAGCGGGTAGGGGGCGAAGCGTTCGGTGAGTGAGCGCCAGTGCTGCTGGGCCAGCACCGTGGTGGGGGCCAACATCGCCACCTGTTTGCCGGCGGTGACGGCCTTGAAAATGGCGCGGATCGCCACCTCGGTTTTGCCGAAGCCCACGTCGCCGCACACCAGCCGGTCCATCGGCTGGGGCTGCTCCATGTCGCGCTTCACATCGCTGATGGCCTTCAGCTGGTCGGGGGTGGGCTCGTAGGGGAAGGAGTCTTCGAGTTCGCTCTGCCAGGGGCCATCGGCGGGGAAGGCGAAGCCCGGGGCCTGGTGCCGCTCGGCGTAGAGCTTCACCAGATCCACCGCCACCTTGCGCACGGCCTTCTTGGCCCGCTCCTTGGCCTTGGCCCAGGCCGTGCCGCCCATGCGGTTGAGGTCGGGCGGGGTGTCGGTGCTGGCCCGGTAGCGGCCCAGGCTGCCCAGCTGGTCGGCCGCCACCCGCAGCAGGCCGTCGGCGTACTGCACCACCAGGTAGTCGCGCGATTCGCCGCTGATGGCCAGCTTCTCGAGCTTGAGAAACTTGCCGATGCCGTGGTTGCGGTGCACCACGAAGTCGCCCGGCTGCATCTTGCCCGGATCCACCGTGCGGCTGGCGGCCTTGCGGCGGCGGCGCACGTAGCCCGTGGCGGCCAGGGCGTGCTGGCCGAAGAATTCCCGATCGGTGATCAGCACCAGCTTCCAGGCCGGCAACTGCAGCCCTTCCAGTTCGGCGGTGCCGCGGGTTTTCAGGGCCACCGGGGTGCCCTGCTCCACCAGCCGCTCGATGGCGGGGAAGTCGGAGGGGTTGGGCACGAAGCGGGTGATGCAGTCGTGCTCCTCCAGCAGGGCCACCGCCCGGCTGGGCTGGGCCGAGAGCAGCCACACCGTGGCCCTCTCGGCCACAAAGCCCTTCACCAGGCCCGCCAACTTGCCGAAGGCGTTGGGGTAGGCCGGCACGGCGCGGGAGGCCAGATCGAAGCTGTTGGGGTGCTTGTCGGTTTCGTGCAGCTCCTCCAGGTCGAAGCCGGTGAAGGCGGAGGTCGGCTCCAGCGCCTCCGCCGGGGGGCGGTGCAGCAGGGGGGGCAGCAGCTCTGGGGCGCTGCTGGCATCCAGGCCCAGATCCTGCACCACGTCGGCGTAGTGGTCGCCGGCGTGGTCAAACCACTGCTGGCCGTGGGAGAGGCAGTGGCGCCGCCCATCGATGGCGATCAGGGTGTTGGGGGGCAGGTAGTCCAGCAGGGAGGCGGGCCGCTGCCAGGCCAGGCCCATCAGCCGTCGCATGCCCTCCGGGGTGCCCCCTTCGAGCAGCCGTTCAAGGGCTTCCGGGCTCAGCAGGCGCTCCAGTCCATCGGGCATCGAGTCGCGCAGGGCATCGGCCACCAGGGGGCCGTAGCCGCTGGGGGTGAGGCGTACCACCTCGATGGCATCGAGGGAGCGCTGGGAGGCGGGATCGAACTCCCGCAACTTCTCCAGCTCCTCGCCAAAAAACTCGAGCCGCACGGGCAGCTCGGCACTCACCGGAAACACGTCGACGATGTCGCCGCGCCGGCTCCAGCTGCCCTCCTGTTCGATCGTGGGCACCCGCTCGTAGCCAAGCCGGGTGAGGGTGGTGCCCAACGCTTCCAGATCGACGCACTCGCCCTTGCGCAGGCTGAGGCACTGGGCCTGCAGGGCGGCGGGCGGGGGCAGATGGGGTTGCAGGGCCCGCTCGGTGGCCACGATCGCCAGCCGGCGGGCGCCGGGTTGGGCCGGCAGATCGAGCAGCTCGCCCAGCACCTGCAGCTGCCCCCAGGTGATCTCACTGGTGGGGTCAAAGGGCTCGTAGGGGCTGCCCTCGCTGGTGGGGTACAGCTGGCAGCTGTCCCAGCCCATCAGCTCCAGCAGGGCCGCCCAGCGCCCGGCCTCCTCCAGGGTGGGCACGATCACCAACAACGGCGCCTGGCTGCTGCCCGCCAGGGCGCTGCTCACCAGGGCCCGCGCGGCCCGTCCCGCGCCGGAAAGCCGCAGCCGTTCGGGGCGCTCCAGGCGGGCCCGCACCTCCGCCGTCAGCGGCACCTGCTGCAGTTGGCGCACCAGGGCGGAGAGGGGCATGGGCGGTGCGGAGGGCAGGTGGCTCCGATCTTCGCAACTGGCCCCAGACTGAACTCGGTTGCTTGCCCTGTCTGGTCCGATCCCGCCGCCCGTCTCGCGCACCCCTGGTCCTGCTACTGGGGGGGCTGCTGCTGCTGCTGGGGGCCGGATGGGCCGCCTGGCCGCTGCGGCCCCCTGCAGGGGCGTCCTCCGTGTTGGCCAAGTCGGCTTCTCCGGCCGCCGGGCTCTCGCCAGCGGCGGAGGCGACCCTGCTGCAGCACTTGGCCGTTGCTGACCGGCAGTGGTTGCCCCGGGCCGAGATCCTGCCCAATGGCGCCACCCGGTACCACTACCGCCGCCGCCCCGGGGAGCCCAGGCTGTCGGTGGCCGAGCTGCGGGCCCTGATCGCCAACCCCCCCCGCTTC
Source organism: Cyanobium sp. FACHB-13342 (assembly GCF_014697415.1). Classification (GTDB taxonomy): domain Bacteria; phylum Cyanobacteriota; class Cyanobacteriia; order PCC-6307; family Cyanobiaceae; genus Cyanobium_A. Next base: position 50,441 of record NZ_JACJRT010000008.1, read on the forward strand.
GGGGCGGAGCGCCTGGCGATCGGAGAGTTGTTAACCGTGCTCGCTGCCGCTGGGGTGCGCCTGGAATTGACCCAGCCACGCAAGACCGGGGCAGCGGGGGAGTGGGATCCGTCGGCCCGCACCCTGCGGATCCAGCCGAGGGTGGTGGGCAAGGGCAGCCTGGAGTTCGCCCGGGTGCTTAACCATGAGGCCATCCATGTGGCCCAGAGCTGCCGTAATCGGGGGCTGCGCTCCAGTCCTCGCCCCCTTGGTCTGTCCTCCCAGGTGCCGAGCCATCTCGCCGCCATCCTGGAGGAGCCGATCTACCGCACCGCGTCTGAACGTGTTCGGCAGCTCGAGCGGGAGGCCTATGCCAACCAGGAGCGTCTCGGGCTCGGGGCCCAGCTCGTGCGCCGCCACTGCTGAGGCGCGGCGCAGTTCTGTTCGAAACGCGTGATTAGGATCCAATCAAAATCTGGAGACCTGGGTGGATCCTGTTCAAGCTCAGACTCCCTACCTTCCTGTCGACCCCGACCCTGGCAGCCAGGGGATACCCACGATCGAGGCCCTGCAGAACAGCGATCGCCCCTTCGTGCTGGCCAATTCCCTTGGAGAGGTTGTGTCGATCAATGCAGCCTTTCAAGCCACCTACGGTTGGACGGAGGATCAACTGCGTGGTCAGTCACTGAGCTTGATTCTTCCGGGATCCTTTCAGATGTCCCACCAGCTGGGATTCTCCCGCTTCCAGGCCACGGAACAGTCCACGATTTTGGCCCATCCCCTGCGGCTCAAGACCGTGTGTGCCGACGGCACGGAGGTGGTGTCGGAGCATTTCATCCTCGGCGAGAAGCGAGAGACCGGCTGGGTGTTTGGAGCCACCCTCACCCCGCTGCCGGACTGTGTCGAAACCGATGCCTGATGACACGCTGATCCAGGAGCTGCGCCGCACCCTTGGCCGGCTGGATTCGGCCCTCGGCCAGATCAGTGAGGGACTGGTTCTGGTTGACGCGATCGGCCAGGTGTTGTGGACGAATGCCGCCTTCGATGGGCTGGTGGGGAAGTCGCGCCTGGAGATCCTCGGTGTGGATCTCCATCAGCTGCTGCCGCGCAACTTTGTTGATGAGCCGATTCTCACGATTGAACAGACCCGAGGAGGGCTTTTAAAAACAGGTTTTGTGACGGCCATTCTCTGTGAGGATCCGGTTTCCGCTCTCGAAATTGAATGGCGCCCCGTGGTGACCGAGGTGCCCAATCCCCTGATGTTTTGCTTCCGGGATGTGAGTGCCCGGATCTCCTTTGATGAGCTTCAGCAGAAGAGCCGGCAGACCGAAGAGAGATGGTTAAAGGCCAACCAGATGTATCTCGATCTGCAGTCGAAGCAGTTGGCCTTGGCCGCCAAGGTGATGAAGTGCCCGGTGACCGGGCTGCCGAACCGCCGGGGCCTGCGCTCCAAGATGGCGGCGGCCCTGCGCCACCTGCGTCGCACCCCCGGCAATGTCACCCTGTTGTTCTGTGATCTGAACCGCTTCAAGGAGGTCAATGACGTCTATGGCCACCAGGTGGGGGATGAACTGCTGATTGAGGTGGGCAAGCGCCTCCAGGCCACCCTCCGGCCGGAGGATGTGCTGGCCCGTCTTGGTGGCGATGAGTTTGTCGTGCTCAGCCCCGACATCCCCACGCCGATGGCGGCCGTGCAGGTGGCGGAACGCCTGCAGGCGGCCCTCGCGGTGCCCTGGAAGATCCAGGACTACGTGATCACGCCGAGCATGAGCATCGGCATCGCCTCCACGGATGATGCCGAGATGACGGTCGACGAACTGTTGCGTCGTGCTGACTTGGCCATGTATTCAGCCAAGGGCAACGCCGAGCGCTCGATCACCATCTTTGACCATGTCATTGATGAACAGGTCAAGCGGGGAATCCTGATCAAACGCCAGTTGCAGGATGCGATTGACAGTGACCTGTTGCGGGTGGACTTCCAGCCCATTGTCAACCTGGAAACCCGAGAGTCGGTGGGCTATGAAGCCCTGTCCCGGGTCCGGGATATTGAAGGTGGTTGGATTTCACCCGTCGACTTCATTCCCGTCGCTGAAAGCGTGGGCCTGATTGATCCCCTGGGGGATCTGGTGTTGCGGCGCTGCCTGGAGGTGTTGCGCCTGTTGGGGCATCCGAGCACTGATCAGGTGATCTCGATCAATGTCAGTCCCCTGCAGATCTGCCGGCAAGGCCTGGCAGCCCGGGTGATCCAACTGGCGGAGCGGGCCCAAGTGGAGTTCTCGGCCTTGGCGATCGAGGTCACGGAATCGGTACTGATTGATCGACCCATCGAGGCGATGCGGGAATTGGAGTCCCTCCGGGCGGTGGGCTGCCGGGTGTATCTCGATGATTTCGGCACGGGGTACTCGAGCATGTCCTGGTTGGCCCAGTTGCCCATTGATGCCATCAAGATCGATCGCAGTTTTGTCATGGGCCTGCTCACCGATCCCCGCCGCGCCCTTGTGGTGGCTTCGATGATTCGCCTCTCCAGGGATCTGGGTCTCGACGTGATTGCGGAAGGGGTGGAGCAGGAAGACCAGGCCCAGGCCCTGCTGGCGATGGGCTGTTGCAAGGCCCAGGGATTTCTGTTCGGTCGTCCCGCTCCGATTCCCGCCTCAGTGGAGGCTCGCGCGCTCTGAGCTGCTTCCCGCTTCGGCCCTGGCCAGCCACTCGCTCTCCAGCAGCATGTTGAATTGCAGGAGCTGGGTATCGCTGAGTTGCTGCCGGCTGGCCAGGCTGAAGTGCTGCTCGAGGAAGCTGCGCCCCTGGCCCGGATCCCACTGCAGCTGCTCCAGCAGTTGGTCGCATTGACGCAGCAGTTCCCGGCGGCGTAGGGGCGCCGGCGCGCTGGCGGGATCCTGGCCCGCTGCCAGCCCTTCCAGGGCCTGCAGGTAGGCCAGCAGATCGCCGTAGCTGGTGAGCCGGTTGCGGCTGGGATGGCCAAACACCCGCTCCAGGTAGGTGCCCTCCTGGGCCCGGTCCCAGCCCAGTCGTTGCAGCTGCAGGTCGAGCCGGGCCAGTTCGCTGCTCCAGTCCTCGGGATCGGCGGGGGGCTCCACCGTGTCCGGGGCCAGGCTCGGCAGTTGGGGGCTGGGCGGGGCGACGGGGTCCCCACTGGGCTTGGCGCTGGGTGGAGCGCTGGTTGGTGGATTGATGCTTGGGGAAGGGATGCTCGGGGAGGGAATGTTTGGGGCAGGGAGGGTTGGTGGATGGGGGCTTGGTGCCCTGATGGGCTCGGCTGCCCGAGCTGGCTTGGCCGGTGCATCCGGCAGGTGGCTTTGCAGCCGCTGGCGGGCCCGGTCTTCCGCCTCCTCGGCGGTGGGGCCCTCTCCCAGGGCGGCCTCGAGGATCCGCCCCCCGCGGCGGGCCCGCACCAGCACCACCCGGCTGCCAGTTTCGGCATGCACGAGCTCAACCTCCAGGTCGAGTTCCGACGTTCGGTTGGAGCTGTCCCCTGCCATGCCCACGTGCTGTTCCCCCAGGTCCCGGCCTGTTGAAGCTGACTTTCTAGACTGATGTCCATCCTGACCCGCTGCAGCCCGTGGAAGCGGAGTCGATCCAGTCCCTCACACCGCTGATTCGCCAGGCCGACCAGTGGCGGGAGGTGCTGTTGCTGCTGCCCCTGCTGGTGGCGCTCGAGGCCGTGCTTTCCGCCGATAACGCCATTGCCCTGGCGGCCATTGCCCGCGGTCTGGAGGACCCGGCCCGCCAGCGCCAGGCCCTCAACCTCGGATTGGCCCTGGCCCTGGTGTTTCGGCTCGGGCTGATCGTGGCGGCCCGGTGGGTGCTGAATTTCTGGCCCCTGCAGTTGGCGGCGGCGGGCTACCTGCTCTGGCTCTGTGGCCGCCATCTGGTGTTGGTGTGGTCCGAAGGCAACACGGACCCGGACGACCCGGCTGGAGCGCAGGCTGAGCCGGGCGGCCATGGGTCCCTGCACCATGCCGGCCTGGGCTCCATCGTGGTCACCCTGGCCCTCACCGACCTGGCCTTTTCGCTCGACAGCGTCGCGGCGGCAGTGGCGGTGAGCGATCGCCTGGGGCTGGTGATGGCCGGTGGGGTGATCGGGGTGATTGCCCTGCGTCTCACCGCCGAGCTGTTCATCCGCTGGCTGGAGGTATACCAGCACCTGGAAACGGCTGGCTATCTGGCGGTGGGCCTGGTGGGCATCCGCCTGCTGCTGCGGCTCGGCTTGCCCCAGGTGGTGCCGCCGGAATGGCTGCTGTTGCTGATGGTGGCGGCCCTGTTTGTCTGGGGATTTTCGGTGCGCTCGCCCCAGCTGGAGCCCCCCGCCGAGCCGTGAGGGTCGAGTTGCGCCAGATCGGCAGCGACCGCCTGCTGGAGGTGCTCGAGCTGGCCGAGGCTGGCGAGGTGCCCCATCCGGGCCGTTGGCTCGAGGCCGGCGGTCGCAGCTACCTGGTGTTGCAGCGCCGCCACCGCTACCAGCTACGCAACGGTCGCTATGAACTCGCCAGCGTGGCCCTGCAGGTGAAGGCCCAGCGCCAACCCGCCGATGCCCGCTGGTGGCAGAACCAGTGGGTGATCGGTGATCCCCGTTGCCGCTTCAACGCCCGCAGTCCGCTGCTGCGCTGTGCCGTGCTGCCGGATGGCCCCTGCGAGCGCTGCAGCCACTTCGCGGCCAACGGATCCCCGCCCCATGGCTGAGCCCCCGATCCGCTGGATTCAGGGGCAGCGGGTGGAGGGCCACGGCGTGGCCTCCGGCCGTGATCCCGGCTCCCCCTACCCGGCCGGCACCATCAGCCTGCAGAGCCCGCGCTTTGCCGAGCAGGGGCTGGATCTGTCGGATTGCTTTGCCGGCACCCTCAACCTCTCGTTGGCCCCCTTGGAGTTGCGCAGCGAGCACCCCGACCACTGCTTTGAGCGGCTGGCGTGGACCGACCGCCACCCGCCGGAGACCTTCCGCTTCTGGCGGGTGCTGGTGCGGCACGGGGACTGTGCCCCCCAGGCGGGCTGGATTTACCAGCCCGATCCCGATACCAAGCTGTGCCACGACCAGCCGGCAGCGGTGGTGGAGGTGCTGGCCCCTTTCCTGCCCGGACTGGAGCCCGGCGCCTCGATCAGCCTTGGGGTCGATCCCGAGCGCCTCTGGACCATCGATGGCGCCAGGCTGCGGGCCCGGTTGCTGGAGTTTTTCAAGTTTCGGGTGCTGGCCGCCCAGGACACCTTTTTTAGGGACTTCCGCGTTCCCCACAGCGGCGCCTTGGATCCATCCCAGCTGCGCGCCTGGCTGCAGACCGCCTGGCCCGAGGCCCTGGCGCTGTCGGATCGGGATCTGCGGCTCTGCTGTGAGCGGGCCTGGCAGCTCTACGGACCCTGACGGTGGATCGCGCGGTGCCCCCTAGGGTGGAGGATCCCGCAGCGCCAGCGATCCGTCAGTCCGCTCCCCGATCCGGCACCGCAACGGCCGTCGCCAGTCCCCAACCCGTGGCCGCCGATCCGCTGCCCAGCGTTGCCGTGGTCGACTTCCCATCCCTTGGGCTTGGCGAGCCGATCCTGAAGGCGGTGGCCGAGAAGGGCTACACCACCCCTTCGCCGATCCAGGGTCAGTGCATCCCGGCCGTGCTGGCCGGCCATGACGTGATGGCGGCGGCCCAGACCGGCACCGGCAAAACGGCGGGCTTCACCCTGCCGATGCTGGAGAAGTTGCGCCACGGCCCCCATGCCCGCGCCGGGGTGGTGCGGGCCCTGGTGCTCACCCCCACCCGCGAGTTGGCGGCCCAGGTGGGTGAGAGCGTGCGGGCCTACGGCCGCTATCTCGACCTGCGCAGCGATGTGGTGTTCGGTGGGGTGAAGGTCAACCCCCAGATCAGCCGCCTGCAACGGGGCACCGACGTGCTGGTGGCCACCCCGGGCCGCCTGATGGATCTCTACCAGCAGAAAGCGCTGCGGCTGGATCGGGTCGAGATCCTGGTGCTCGATGAGGCTGATCGGATGCTCGACATGGGCTTTATCCGCGACATCCAGAAAATCCTCGCCCTGCTGCCGCCCAAGCGCCAGAACCTGCTGTTCTCGGCCACCTTCTCCGGCGACATTCGCCGGCTGGCCACGGGGCTGCTGCACAACCCCGTGCAGCTCCAGGCCACCCCGGAAAACCGCACGGCACCCACGGTGGAGCACCTGCTCCATCCCTGTGACATGGACCGCAAGGGGGATCTGCTCAGCCATCTGATTCGCAGCAACGACTGGCAGCAGGTGCTGGTGTTTTCCCGCACCAAGCACGGCGCCAACCGCATGGCCGAGCGCCTCAGCCGCGAAGGCATGACGGCGGCGGCCATCCACGGCAACAAGAGCCAGGGGGCCCGCACCCGGGCCCTGGCCGATTTCAAGGCCGGCTCCCTGCGGGTGCTGGTGGCCACGGATCTGGCTGCCCGGGGCATCGACATTCACCAGCTGCCCCACGTGATCAACCTCGACCTGCCCAACCAGGCGGAGGATTACGTGCACCGGATCGGCCGCACCGGCCGTGCCGGCCACAACGGCCACGCCATTTCCCTGGTGGCAGCCGAAGAGAGTGAACTGCTGCGGGCCATTGAGCGCATGATCGGTACCCGTCTGCCCCGCCAGGAGGTGCCGGGCTTCGAGCCCAAGGTGCTTTCCGCTCCCCCCCTGGATCTCAGCGGGGGCCGCGGGCGCGGCGGCCGTAGTGGCGGTGGCCACGCTGGGGGCGTTCGCCGTGGGGGAGTCGAGGGGCGTCGCCCCCGCCGTCCCGGCGGTTCCGGCCGCTGAGCGAGGGTTCCCGCCAAGGCTGACCCTCAGGTTGCGCTGAACAGCAGCGGTCGACACATTGGCCTCGGGGGTTGTGGGCTCGAATGGCTTTGTTGGAGCCATTGCCATGCCCTACGAGCCCGGATCTCCGGAGTGCCGCGTGCTGATCGACTGCAAGGGGCAGATCGAGTCGATGCTGCTGGCCCTGGGCCGCATTGACAACAGCCAGCACATCCGTGATCAGCTGGTGTCCGTCCATAACCAGCTCGAAGGTCTGCATGCCCTGCACCGCAAGGCGTCGCTTCCGCCCGAGAGCCCGGCTGGGGCCTGAGCGCTCAGCCCGCTGGTGATCCGCTCACCACCAGCGGCTGCCGTGCCCTGTCGAGGGCCTGCCCCATCTCGAGACCGTGACAGGTCGCATAGGCGCTGGCCAGGGTCGCAACCCGGCGGCGTTGTTGGGGCTGTTGCTCGTGGCTGACCACGTATCGGCCTGAGGTTTCCCGGTAAATCAGGCAGCCGTTTCCGGTTTCACAGACGTAGGACAGCTCGTTCCCCATGGATCCAATGCGAACTCTTCCTCCTCTCTAGCCAGAGTCCGGGGGGCATCAAAGTGTGTGAGTCCTAACAACACAGAACGTAAGTTGGCCGTTACGAGCCGTCACCCAGGCGGTCGCCCGGCCTGGCCTCCAGCTGCTGGATCAGGCTCTGCCCCTGGGCCGCGGCCTTACCCTCCAGCTGGGCTTGCCGCAGCAGCAGGGGGCATCCGCCGCTAGCCAGCACCACGCCAACCCCGGGGACGATCGCCAGCACGCTGCCCGGCGGGGCGTCAGCGGGGGTGGTGCCCAGCAGGGTCCGGGCTTCCGCGCTCAGCCCCTCCGCCAGCCGGGCGACGAGGGGTTCGGTGGCCAGCAGCTTCAACCGTTTGCCCCGCCAGCTGGTGTGGGCCCCTGGATACAGCCCCATCACCCGCCTGTGGATCGCCAGGGCGGAGGCGCCCCAGTCGATCACGGCGTCCTCTTTGGTGAGCATGCGGGCGTAGCTCAGGCCCTCCTCTGCCTGGGGCCGCACCTGCAGCCGGCTGAGGCGCTCGGGTTCGGGGCCCGGTCCCGCGGCGGCGATGGCCGGAAGGGCCTCCACCAGCAGTTCGGCGCTGAGGTTGGCCAGGCGTTGGCCCAGCTGGTGGGCGTTCTCCAGCAGTCCGATGGCGATCGAGCGCTCCAGCAGCAACGGTCCGGTGTCGAGTCCTGCCTCCATGGCCATGATGCCCACGCCGGTCTCGGCATCCCCCTCCAGCAGGCACCACTGGATCGGCCCCGCCCCCCGCCAGCGGGGAAGCAGGGAGCCGTGGGCGTTCCAGCACCCCAGGGGGGGCTGCTGCAGCACCTCCGGGGGAAGGATCTGGCCAAAGGCCACCACCACATAGGCGTCGGCCCCCAGGGCGCCGAGCTGCTGCTGGCAGGCAGGCTCGCGCCGGATCCGCTCCGGGGTGAACACCGGGATCCCCAACTCCAGGGCCCGGGCCTTCACGGGGCTGGGCTGCAGCTCCTTGCCCCGGCCGCGGCGCCGATCCGGCTGGGTCACCACACCCACCAGGCTGTGGCCGGCGGCCACGAGGGCCTCCAGGCTGGGCACGGCGTAGGCCGGCGTTCCCCAGAACAGGATCTTCACAGGGGCCACATTCGGGCTAGGGGGTCACGCCTCGCCGGTGATGGAGAGGCCCTCCACCCACACGTAGGGGCAGAGGCCATCGGGGGTGATCTTGGCGTCGCCTTCAAAGCCCACAATCGCCTGCAGCACCGCACGGATGTCGCCGGCCACGGTGGCGGCCTCGATCGAGCGGCTGACGCCGTTCTGCACCAGCCAGCCGTCGAAGGGCAGGGAGAAGGATCCCTGGCTGGCCTTCACCCCGGCGTGCAGGGCCGAGAGGGAATCGATCACCACCAACGGCCCTGCGTGGCTGAAGCGGTTCAGCCCCTGTTGGCCGCCGTCGCTCCCCGGGGTGGCTCCGATTTCAAACCAGTCGGCCCCGACGGACACCTTGGCGCCCAGGCCGGCATGGCCGGTGGGGGCCACCCCGAAGGCGCGGGCCGTGGCCTCCGAGTGCAGAAAATTCCTGAGCACCCCTCCCTCCACCAGATCCAGGGGAGCGGTGGGGGTTCCCTCACCGTCGAAGGCCGAGGCCCCCACGTTGCCGGGGTGCAGGCCGTTGTCGCGGATGCTCAGGAACGGCACCGCCAGGTTGGATCCCAGCGAGTCGCGCTGGCTGAGGCTGACCCCATCGAGCACGGCCCGGGCATTGAACAGGCTGCTGAAGGCGCCGATCAGATCGAGGAAGGCCTCTGGGCTGAACACGCAGGTGTAGTGCCCGGTTTCGATCGGGGCGTAATCCAGGTGGGCAATGGTGCGCTCGGCCGCTTCCTCGATGCAGCCGGCGATGTCGAGGTCGGCGGTGCCGTAGCCCAGCCTTACGGCTCCGGCACTGCGGGGTTTGCGGCCGGTTTCCTCGGCGCGGGCATAGAGATAGATGCTGGCCGTCGTGAGCACCTGGTGGCGGCGGGCTCCGTCGCTGTTGAGGTAGAGCCGCTCGCTGCTGCGCTGGGCCAGGCCGTTGTAGGGCACGGTGCCGATGGCGGCATGGCGAGCCAGCAGGTCCCGTTCCGCCTGCTTGAGGGTGTCCAGCAGGGTGAGGATCGGCTGGGGTTCGTGCAGGGGTTGCTCGAGGCTGGCCAGGGGTGCCGTGGCCAGCGGGGAGAAGGCCGGGGTCTCCTCGGCATTGCCGAAGCTGCTGGCATCCCGGGCCCCGGCCAGGGCCCGGGCCAGCCCCCCATCGGAGAGATCCGAGGTGCTGGTGATGCCCACCAGGCCATCACCGTTCCACACCCGCACCGTGATGGCACTGCGCTGGGCCCCCTTCATCTGTTTGGCCTCCCCGCGATCCACCTGCACGGAGGTGTCGGTGCTGCAGGAGGCTCCCAGATCCCAGCGCTGGATGCCGGAGCTGCGGGCCAGCTGTTGGAGGCGCTCGCCCAGGGCCTCGGGGTTGAGCGTCGCCGGGGTCTGCTTGGTGGGTTGTGGGTTTGGGGTGGGGAGGCTGGCCATGGTCAACGGCCCCCCACGGTGATCGAATCCACCTTGATGTGGGGCTGGCCGACGGTGACAAAAATGCTGCCACTCACGGAGCCGCAGAAGCCTGCGGCTAGTTCCAGATCATTGGCACACATCGAGATGCGGGGCATCACTTCCTTGGCCTCGCCGATCAGGGTGGCCCCCTTCACCGGCTTGGTGAGCTGGCCGTTCTCGATCAGGTAGCCCTCCTCCACGGCGAAATTGAACTGGCCGGTGGGCCCCACACTGCCGCCGCCCATCGACTTGCAGTACAGGCCCTTGTCCACCGAGGCGATCAGGGCGTCTGGGGTGTGGGGGCCTGCGGCGATGAAGGTGTTGCGCATCCGGCTGGCGGCCGCAAAGGCATGGCTCTGGCGACGGCCGCTGCCGGTGCGTTCGTGGCCCGTGCGCCGTTGGCCGGCGCGGTCGCTGAGGAAGCGTTTGAGCACGCCGTTCTCGATCAATACCGTGCGCTGGGGTTCCATCCCCTCGTCGTCCATGGAGAGGGAGCCGAAGGCGCCGTCGGTGAGGCCCTCATCAATGGCAGTGACGGCCTCATGGGCAATCCGTTCGCCCACCTTGTCGGCGAAGGGGGTGGTGCCCCGCTCCACCTGGGTGGTTTCCAGCAGGTGGCCGCAGGCCTCGTGGAAGATCACACCGCCAAAGCGGTTGGCCAGCACCGCCGGCATCTGGCCGGCCTCCACGTAGTCGGCGTAGAGCATGGTGCCCACGCTGGCGCACACATCCTGGGCGGAGGCGTCCGCGTCCCACTGGCGCAGGTCATCGGGGCGGCCGGAGGTGCCATAGCGACGACCCAGGCCGGCGCGGTGCTCCCCATCGGCGGCCAACACATTCAGGCCCAGGGACTGGTGCAGGCGGATGTCCTGGGCGAAGGTGCCATCGCTGGCAGCCACCAGCACGCTCTGCCAGTCGCGCGCGTAGCTGGCGCGGCGGGCCTGGAGGTGGCGCCCGTGGTGGGCCAGCCGGGCGGTGCCCTCCAAAAGCTTGAGCGTGGCCTCTGTCAGGGAGGGACAGCCGTTGAGCCAATGGGCCTTGGCCCCGGCGAAGTCAGCCAGGGCCCCCAGGCCCTCGAAGCCCAGGGCGGGGGTGCTGGTGCGGGTCAGGCCGAGCATGCCCAGGGCCTGCTCGAGGGCCTGGAGCAGGCCGCGGTCGCTGAGGTCGTTGGTGCTGACAAACCCGTCCCGTTCGCCGCAGAACACCCGGATGCCAGCCCCCATGCCAAAGGCAGGGCTGACACTGGTGATGGTGTCCTGTTCCGCCAACACACCGATGTGGTCGGTGCGCTCCAGGAAGATCTCAACGAGGTCGGCCCCGGCTCCCCGCCCCGCTGCCAGCAGGCTGTCGAGGCGTGGCCGCCAGGTGTGATCGAAGCCATCGGCGATGGCGCCGACGGCGGGCATGGTGGCAACCAAGGGGAAGTAGCGAGAGGAAGGGGAGCGGTGCGGCTTCGATCAGCGCACCGCGATCAGCGCAAGGCAATCAACGCACCGAGGGCTGGAACTGCTCGCTGCGAATCGGGGCCATCAGGTAGAGCTTGGCCATCTCGGCCCCATTGGCGATCCAGTAGGGCAGTTTGCGCAGCACCTTCACAGGAGCGGGAGCGGAACTGGCGTCGGCCTCGCTGAGCTTCGCGTTGTTGCTCACCAGACGCTCCAGGCGAACGTAGAACTTCGGGTGCTCCACGTTCAGCACCACGGGGAACACCCGGGCGGAGGTTTCGTTGGTCTTGGCGATCACGACCTTGTCGTACTCGCGGGCATCGAGGCCCAGGGCTTCGTAGAACTCCTTGCGGGCCACGTCGCGCACGTACATCGTGGCGAACACGGCCAGCAGGAAGAACCGACACCAGAGGCGAGCGCTCAGGCCGCGCACCGTGTCGGGCTGGGCCTTCATCAGGGCGTCAAAGAAGTCGCCGTGGCGGTTTTCGTCCTGGCACCAGTTTTCGAAGAAATTGAAGATCGGGAAGATCTTGCTCTCGGGATGCTTTTCGAGATGGCGGTAAATGGCGATGTAGCGCCAGTAGCCGATCTTCTCGCTCAGGTAGGTGGCGTAGAAGATGAACTTTGGCTTGAAGAAGGTGTAGGCCTTGCTGGCCGTGAGGAAGCCCAGGTCGAGCTGCAGGCCGAAGTCGCCCATGGCCTTGTTGAGGAAGCCGGCGTGGCGGGCTTCATCGCGGGCCATGTGGGCAAAGCACTCAGCCAGCAGGGGATTTTTCTCCTTGATGCGCCGGCTCAACTCCTTGTAGAGCAGAAAACCTGAAAATTCGGAGGTGCAGCTCTGCTCAAGGAATTCGATGAAAACCTGGCGGGTTTCGGGATCGAGCTTCTCGGCCGCCCCCTCAAACTCCCCGTTGCGCACGAAGTGATGACGGTTGTAGTCCTTGCGGAATTCTTCGCAGATCGCCTCCAGCTCCACTTCGTTGGGCCGCAGATCCATCGCCGCCATGGCGTCGAAATCCGTGGTGTAGAACCGCGGGGTCAGGATCGTGTCCTTGACCGGATCCTTGGTCGCCGGTGCGTCCGGGGTGCCCGTGGCGGCAGTAGGGGGGGCTGCGGGAGTGGCGGTTGCGGCGGGAGGCACCATCGAGCGTTGCGGCTTAGGGCAGTCCCTGCATCGTAGAGGGACTCGCCCTCAGTTCGGGCCGAGCCACTTCTGCCCGTTCAGCCGCTGCACCAGCCGGGACACCAGCAGCGCCAGGCTCATTTTTTTCTCGTCGATCAAAAAAGATTCGAGCAGGCTGGGTTCGCTGCCCGCCTCCGCCACGGCCACGGTTTTGGCGGCATTGATGTCGGCTCCGGTGAAGCAGAGCCAGAAGCGGCGCTCTCCCGGCAGGGTGCCCTTGACCATCCAGCAGTCCGCACCCACGACCGGCATGGCCCCCTGCTCAAAGGAGAGCTCGGGGGCGGGGCCGCCGTAGCCCTGAATTTCCTTGGCCAGGGCTGGCATCAACAGCTGGGGCACGTAGCTGTCGAAGGGTTGATCTTCCGGGCTAGGCGGCTTGGCCTTGGCGGGTTTGGCTTCGCTCACCAGTGCAGGCCCCTTGCGGCATCTCGATCGATTTTACGCAGGTCAGACCTTGACCAGGGGCCGGTTTCACCAGTCGTCGTTGGCCGGGCTGTCCCAGCCCTCGCCCACGGCGGCCGCCTGGGTCACCACCGGTTCGGGCACGGGTGGGGCCTGGGAGGGGGGGCTTGCCGGCGGCTTCCCCTTGCGGATCACCCGGAATGGCACGGCCACGGTGGGGGCCGGATCGCCCGGCGGCCTGGGCGGTCCGGCGGTCGGGCCTGGGGCCGCTGGGGCGCTCTGCCGCGGTGGAGGGGTGCGATCGGCGGCCGCCTCCCAGGGTTCCGGGCCGTCCGCGTTCCAGGCCTGGCGAGGATCGCGGGCCGATCGACGCACCTGGCGGCGCAGGCTCCCTGGTGCCGTTCCCAGGGCCAGGGCGGCACCGGCGGCGCTCAGCCCGGCCCCACCCCCGGCGGCGAGGGCGATCCATGCGCCAATCGGCAGGGCAGGAGAGGTCCACACCAGCAGCCGCAGGGCGATGCCCGGCCTGGGGTTCAGGGCGCCCACCAGCAGCACCAGCACCAGCGGGGCGAGCAGGGGGAGCAGCAGCAGGCGTTGCAGCAGAACCAACGGACGGACTGGTGGGTAGGGGGGATCTAGAGCGACCGGGCGCCCGGGGATCCTGGCTGCTGGGGCGGCCCTTGCCAACGCCGCAGGTTGCCAAGCTCAAAGCCCAACACGTCAAAGACGCGGATCACCAGGAAATCCACCATGTCCTCGATGGTTTGGGGTTGGTGGTACCAGGCCGGCACCGGCGGGGCGATGCGGGCACCGGCCTCTGCCAGGGTGGTGAGGTTGCGCAGGTGCACCAGGTTCCAGGGTGTTTCCCGGGGGCAGATCACCAGGGGCCGTCCCTCCTTGAGGTGCACGTCGGCGGCCCGTTCCACCAGATCGAGAGCGACCCCCGAGGCGATGCGTCCCACCGTGCCCATCGAGGCGGGCAGGATCACCATGCCCTTGGTGCGGAAGCTGCCGCTGGCGATGCCGGCCGCCTGGTCATTCCAGCGGTGGCAGCGCAACTGGCCCGACTGGATGCCGGTGCGCTCCCGCCAGAACGCCTCTTGGGCCTGGGGTTCGGACGGCACCCGTAAACCCAGTTCGGCCTGCCACACCCCAATGGCGCCGCGGGAGGTCACCAGCTCCACCGCTTCGTCCGCCTCCAGCAGCAGCTGCAGGGCCCGTTGGGCCAGGGGCTGGGCGGAAGCGCCGGACACCGCCAGCACGACTGGAGCGGCTCCGGCCGCGGCACCCATCGCTCAGGCCTCGCTCAGCACGGGGATCGGTGCGAAGGGATCGGCCTCATCGGCCTCGCGGGGGTCGCGGTCCCGGGAGGGGTCCGCCTCGGAGGGGCCCTCTCCTTCGGGAAGAATCACGGCCAGGTCGATCTGATGGCGCAGGGCATCCACCTTCTGGATTTCCACGTCCACCTGGTCCCCCAACATGTAGGTGCGGCGGTTCTTGCGCCCCACCAGCCGGTTCTGGCGTGAGCGGTATTCGTACCAGTCGTCCTTCAGGGAGCTGACGTGCACCAGGCCCTCCACCTGGGAGGGGGGCACTTCCACGAAGAAGCCGTAGCTCTGCACTCCGCTGATCACCCCGGGCAGCACCTGGCCCACCAGGGGTTCGGCCTGGCGCGCCTGCACCATGGCGAGCAGGTCGCCTTGGAATTCGGCGAGGAAGCGCCGGCGTCCATTGAGGCGCTGCACCAGCCCATGGTCGAGAACCTCCTGGTAGGGGGTGAGTTGGCTGGGGGCCAGCAAGGGCCAGTCGATGGCGCCATGGCAGGCATCGGAGGCCAGATCGACGCTGGTTTTGTGGCGCACGCTCGGACGATCTTTCCCCTCGGTGAGCAGCACCACGAGCATCTGCTGGTTCCAGAGATCGGCGTAGTGCAGGGTTGGGCAGCACCAAGGGGCCAGGGCTGCCCCTTCCTCCGTCAGTCCGGCCAGGGCGTGGGGGCCGGGGCTGTCACTGAGCAGGATTGGTTTGAGGATGGCTTTCAGCTGCTGCTGGAGCGCCCGGCTGCGGTCGGTGCTGGCGAAGGCTGTGGCCAGCTCTGCCGCACTTGCGTTGCCCTCCTCGCTGAGTTCGAGGGGAATGTCGAGGGCCAGGGCGGCGCGGGCCACGTCGTTGAGATCGGCCGCATCCGCAGGGGCATTCGTGGCGTAAATCGCCGGCAGCGCCAGGGCGGCGAGGTGCTGCCCCAGGGCACGCTCGGCCACCAACACCGCTTCCCGCAGGATCGCCAGGGGATGGTGGCCTTCCAGGCTGACCATCCAGCCCTCCAGGGCCGCATCCGGACCTGGAACGGCCAGGTCGCCAAGGCTGGCAATGGCGGGCAGGGGCAGGTTGAGATCCAGGGAGCCCGAGGCCTGGCGCTGGTGCCGCAGCAACCCGGTGACGGCGATCAGCTGGTCCAACAGGGTCAGCTGATCCTTCAGGCCCTTCAGGGCCGGCGGCACCGTGCGGCTCTTGGGTTTGCGCTCGGCCAGGGCGGTCAGGGCGTCCAGGCCAGCGGCAGCCACGGGCTTGATTTGGCTGCGGCAGAAGCGGTAGTGCTCCAGCTGGCCCTCCGGGCCGATCTCCAGCGCCACAGAGAGGGCTGCCTGGGCCTCCCCCGTTTTGAAGGCTGCGGCTTTGGTGAGGGCGGGGCTCAGCAGGGAAAGCCATTCGTTCCCCACGCAGAAAGCGTCAGCTTGCTGACGCAGCCAGGTGTCGAGGGCGCTGCCGGGGCCATAGCGCTCGCTGATGGCCGGGGTGTGCACCCACAGGGTCCAGCCCCCGTCGCGTTCTTCCAGGCCGAGTCCCGGCAGGGACGGAGCGTCCTTTCCGGCCCAGGGTTCCAGCAGCAGGACCGGCTGGGCGGTGAGGTCGGTGCGTTCCTTGGCCGCGAGGGCCTTGAGGGTGGCGCGGGGGGGCTGGGGACGGGCGTGGAGGCGGTGCTTGGTCAGCAGCAGGTCGCGGTCGGCCGTTTCGCCGCCGTTCACCGGCAGGCTGCGGGCCACGTGGCCCTGGGGCGCGAATTGGCCCACGGGATAGCGGTCGACCAGCACCTCCACCACCGAGGCCTGCTCAGCCTGGAGATGGCTGGCATCGGAGGGGGGAAGTTCCACCGCCGTCAGGAGACGGTCGTCGAGAGGCGTGGCGATGAGGCGCTCCTCCTGCTGGTCCACCTGGGCCAGCAAGGAGGTGGTGTGGCGCTCGAGAATGCATTGCACCCCGCCTTCCGGTGAGCGGCGCCGCCCCCCTTCCCGGGTCACCTTCACCAGCACCCGGTCGCCATTCCAGGCGTGGTTGAGCTGGTGGTCCCGGATGTAGATGTCTTCGCCGCCGTCTTCGCGCAGGGCAAAGCAAAAGCCCTTGCTGGAGCAGCGCAGGCGCGCCGGAATCAGCTCCGGATCCTGTCGCCTGGCGATGCCGGCTTCGGTCACCTCCAGCACGCCAAGTTTTCCCAAACCCTCAAGGCCGATCTGCAGTTGCTGCTTCTCGGCTTTCTGGGTCAGGCCAAGGGCCTTTTCCAGCTTCGGCAGGGGCAGGGCTTCAACGGCGGGAAGCTGGTCGAGCAGGTCGGCGACCGTGAACTTCATCGGTGGGGAGGCTGGTGGGCGGTGGGCCACCGTGGTCAGCCCCGGGGGGCGTGGCGGTTGGCGCGGTGAGGAAGCCCGCGAGCCGGGCTTTGGGCTTGGGAGGCCGGGGATGGCGGACTGGGCTCGGAGCGATGCCCACGGCCACCAAGGCCTTACCAGATGGATATTAGTCCGCTGACGACCCCTCGTCTGCTGTGGCGTTGGCGGTCTCGCTGGTGCTCGAGCGCTGAATCAGGCGCAGGCCGATCACCAGGAAGCCCACGGAAGCTGCCAGCTGCAAAGCATTGGTGGGGATGACGGCCGAGAGCGATCCACCGGCGGCCGCCCCCAGCAGGCTGGCCAGCACCAGGGCGACGGAACTTCCGGCGAACACCGCCCCAGGGCGGGTGGAGGTGCCACTGATGGTCACGATGGCCAGCTGGGTTTTGTCCCCCAGCTCCGCCAGAAACACCGTGGCAAAGGTGGAGGCCAACAGGGCAATGGGCATGGGGCTGAAGGGGTCAGGTGAGGGGTAGGTCAGTGGGGGCCGGCACCAGGCCGACCACGGCCTGGCGCCCCAGCCAGAGACCGAGGGCCACCATCAGGATTCCCGCCAGGCGCTCGAGTTGCTGCGGCGGCATCACCCGGGCCAGCCAGCGGCCGAGCAGCACCCCCACCAGGCTGGAACTGATCAGGGCCAGGGAGGCTCCAACGAACACCACCCCCGGCCGACCCGACTGGGCCGACAGCAACAGGGCGGCCAGTTGGGTCTTGTCGCCCAATTCGGCCAGGAAGACGGTGGTGAAGGTCGTGACGAAGGCGGCTCCCCAGCTGCCGGCGTGGGAAGCCCCCTCGGTGGAGCTGGCGCTGGATTCGGGGTCGCTGCTCATGAACGCGGTTGGATGGCGCGCAGGAAACGCTTCAACACCCTGCCACGGCCGCCGTATTCACTGCGGATCTGCTGGGTGCAGCAGGCGATGGCCAGGCGGTCGCCGGCGCCTGGATCCGTCTCCGTGCCGAACAGCTTGACGAGGTTGGCCACGTTGCAAAAATCGGGCCGGTCGGCATAGATGCGGCAGCTGCGGGAGCCGGTGTTGAAGTGAATGCACCAGCCGTCCGGACCCACCATGGCCAGATAGCGCTCCTGTTGCTCGGCGCTGAGGGCATCGATCGCCTCCTGGCGCAGGGCCGGATCGAGGCGGCAACAGGCCCCGCAGCCACTGATGCAGCGCCACTGCCCGTGGTTCTCCCTGGCCATCCCCTCGACGCGGCTGGCCTCCATTCAGCCACAGCCCATCGGCCCCGGCACGCTGTGACAAGCCGTCACAGACCCCACACCCAGCCCTGGCGGAGTCTGCCCGCCGCCTAACCTGGCAGCGCAGGTGTTCTGCCCCTAAGCAGTCGCCGTCAGCATCGCCTTCCTCGCCACCACCGCGTCGCCGTCACCATGGGTATCGACTTTCACCTGATCGCGAATTTCGCCGCCCTGGCGCTGATCACCCTGGCCGGTCCCGCCGTGATCTTCGTGCTCTTCTACCGCCGCGGCGCGCTCTGATCGGTTTCTGCTTTGGCTTCCCTGCCCAGTTCCCAGAGGGCGTGATAAATCGGCTCTCCCTGGATCCGGCGGCCCGCGTAGGCCCCGACCACGGCGCTGAGCAGGATGCCGAACAGCCACTGCTGATCGCCGGCCATGCGCAGGGCGAACAGCACGGTCATCAGGGGTAGCTGGGTGGCTCCCGCCAGGCTGGCGGCCATGCCCAGGGCAAGACCGAGCTGGGCATCGCCTCCCAGCAGTTCAAGGCTGCCACCACCGAACAGGGCCCCGATGGCGAAGGCCGGGTCGATCAAGCCGCCCGGCACACCGGCGGCCAGCGAGAGGACCGGCGCCACGATCCGGGCGATCAGCACCAGCAGCCAGCCCAGGATGCTCAGCGGTGCTCCGGGAACCGGCAGGCTGCCCTGGCCATCGAGCAGCTGACCCATCAGGGCCTCGCCATCGCCGCCGCTCCAGCCACCGCTGGCCACGGCGATCAACCCGAGTGCAAGGCCGAGCCCCAGACCCCAGGTCAGGGGGCGACGCCGTACCCGCTGACGCAGGAGGGCGGTGGCCTGCCAGAGGATCCGGCTGAACAGCCCCCCCAGCAGTCCACCCACCAGCCCGAGTGGCAGGGCCCAGAGCAGTTGCTGCCATTCCGGTTGGAGGGTCTGCAGCAGGCCCAGGGTGAAGACCGGAATGCCGTCGAGGTTGCTCACCAGGGCCGCAGCGGCGCAGACCACGGCCGCCGGCCACAGCACGGTTGGTTGGAACTGGCCGGTGAGCTCCTCCATCACGAACACCGTGCCCATCAGGGGGCTGTTGAAGCCGCCGGCCAGGCCAGCGCCGGCACCGATGGCCATCAGGGTCCTGGTGTTGAGGCCGGGCCATAGTCGGGGGAAGCGTTGGCGCAGGCCATGGGCCACGGCCGCCCCCACCTGCACCACCGGGCCCTCCCGTCCCAGCGGCATCAGGGCCAGGCTGGCGAGCGTCCATAACGCCAGCCGAGCCCCGGTGGCCCCAGGCGCCATCAGCCGTGGGGCCTGCTCCGGTGTCTCCAGGCTTTCGAGGGTCTGGGGGATGCCGGAGCCGGCGCCGCGGGCCAGTCCCCCGGCCTGGAGCACGAGCAGCAGCGGCATGGTCAGCACCGGCGCCAGGGCCAGGGCCAGGGTGCGGCCGCTCCATCCCCCGCCGCTGAAGCCCGGCAGCTGGTGCAGCAGGAGGTCTTGGGCGTGGTCCACCAGGTTGAGCGGCCAGCAGGCCAGACCCACCACCAGCCCGAGCAGCAGCAGCTGGAGCAGGGGTTTGAGGGGCGTTGGCTTCAAGCTGAATCCCATCTCAGGCCACGAGCCCCAGGGCAATGGCCGCATCCTGCATCAGGGCGCGCACGTAGGGATGGGCATGGTTGGCCCCCTCCGCGCAGCTGAGTTCCTCCCCCGCCGCATTGCGCACCACCAGGCCGGTGCCTTCCCGCCGACACCAGTAGGTGCGATCGCGCCGTTGCAGCCGCACCTCCGTGCTGCCGCAGGCCTGGGTGGCGCTGGCCCTCAGTCCCACCAGCTCCAGCTGGAGGCGCTCCTGCCCCTGCCAGTTGTCCAGCCGTAGGCGGTAGGCCACATCCACCAGGGACGGCAGGTTGGCCTCCCCCTGCCAGCGCCAGCCCATGGCCCGGAGCCGATGGCCCCCCTGCACCAGCTCCAGCTGCAGATGGCCGCCCCGCAACAGTTTCTGGGAGGCCACCTCACACCCCTGACTCCAGAACACGGGTTGGGGATGGCCGATGCCGAAGGGTTCCAGCCGTTGCTGTTGGCGGTGAAAGTCGCGGTCGATCCGGGCGAAGGACAGCAGGGCTTCCGGTTCCACCGGCGTGCCGGGGCCGGCTTGCTCCAGCCAGGCCTGGGCGAGCCCATTGAGTTGGGCCTGCAGCGCGGCCACCTGTTCGGCCCGCACGGTGAAACCACCCGCCGCCGGATGGCCGCCGAACCGCTCCAGCAGGGCGGCGCAGTGGCCCAGGGCCCGGTCGACCGCAAAGCCCTTGGGCGCCCGAACGGAGGCCCGCAGTCGACCGTTGCCCTCGCCGGCCAGCAGGGCGGCCGGCAGGCCAAAGCGCTCCACCAGGCGGGCGGCCACGATGCCGATCACCCCGTGATGCCAGTGGTTCTGGGCCAGGAGCAGGAAGGCGGGTCGCGCGGGGCCATCGGCCTCCAGCAGGGCCAGGGCCTCCGCTTCGATGGCGTCGCAGAGGTCCCGGCGCTGACGGTTCAGGGCTTCGCATTCCCGCGCCAGGGCCAGGGCCCGGTCGGGATCGTCGGTGGTCAGCAGTTCCACCACCAGCTGGGGATCGCCCAGCCGGCCCACGGCGTTGATGCGGGGGGCGATCTGAAAGCCCACCGCCTGGGCGTCGAGGGGGGCTTCGTCCAGTCCGGCCAACTGCTGCAGGGCCTGGAGGCCCGCCAGGGGGCTGCGGCCCAGCTCCGCCAGCCCGTCGATCAGCCAGCGCCGGTTGACTCCCACCAGGGGGGCCATGTCGGCAATCGTGCCGATGCAGAAGAGGTCGCGCGCAATCTGCAGGCCATCGGCCCGCTTCAGCTGGCGGCAGAGCGCTGCAGCGAGCACGTAGGCCAACCCCACTCCGGCCAGGCCCCGGTAGGGCGATTGGGCTGGGGTGCGTTCCGGGTGGAGCAGGGCCAGATGGGGCGGCAGGGGATCGGGAATCGTGTGGTGGTCGGTGAGGATCGCCTCGATACCGAGGGCCTCCGCCCGCTCCAACGCCTCCAGGGCCGAGACGCCGTTGTCCACCGTCACCAACAGGGCCACCCCCTGCGCGGCCAGCCGCTCCACCATGGCGGCGTTGAGGCCGTAGCCGTCGTCCATGCGGCTCGGGATGGCGGCGATGGGCCTGGCTCCCAGCCGCTGCAGCACTCCCACCAGCAGCGCCGTGCTGGTCATGCCGTCGGCGTCGTAGTCACCGCAGATGGCCACCGGTTCCCCCTGGTGGCAGGCCTGTTTCAGCCGGGCCACGGCCTTGGCCAGGTCGGGGAAATGGCGGCCGGCCGGCGGGGCCACCGGCGGATCGAGTAGGGCTTCAATGCGGGCCTGGCTGTCAAAGCCGCGCCGTTGCAGGACCGCTAGCAACTCCTCGGGCAGCGGTGCTTCCAGTCCGGCCGTTGCCGCAGGCTCGCCCGCGGCACTGGTCGGCAGTGGGGCCGGCAGATGCCAGCGTTGCTGGTCGAGGGCAGGCAGCAACGGGGCAACACCAGGGGCTCCGCCATTGTGCGGGGCCTGCCGTCTGGATGCATCCCCTTAATCTGCACGGGCCCCACCGGACCAGCCGATGCCGTTGCAGGCCCTGCTCTGGGATGTGGATGGCACCCTGGCGGAGACCGAGCGGGATGGCCATCGGCTGGCCTTCAACCGGGCCTTCGTCGATCTGGGTGTGCCCCTGCACTGGGATGAGGACTCCTACGGCGCGCTGCTGGCCATCAGCGGCGGGCGGGAACGGATCACCGCCGCCCTTGAGGCGGCCCAGGGCGCGCCGGCCGATCCAGGCTTGGTGGCTGAGCTGCAGGCCCGCAAGCAGCGGCACTATGCCGCCTTGGTGGCGGCCGGTGAGCTGAGGCTGCGCTCCGGCGTGGCCGAACTGATCGCCGAGGCCAACGGCGCCGGGCTGGTTCAAGCCATCGTCACCACCAGTGGCCGCCCGGCCGTGACCGCCCTGGCCAACCATCTGCTGGCCGAGCTGGCGGGCTGCTTCCGCCTCTGGGTGTGTGGCGAGGATGTCGCCCGCAAAAAGCCCGATCCGGAGGCTTACCTGGGCGCCCTTCAGCAGTTGGGCCTGCCCGCCGAGGCCGCCCTGGCCCTGGAGGATTCCGGCAATGGCCTGGAGGCGGCGGATCGGGCCGGAGTGGCCTGCCTGCTCACCCCCAGCCACTACGGCAATGCCGAGTCGCCGGAGCGCCTGTGGCCCGCCCGGGCGGTCGTCAGCCAGCTGGGTACGGGTGCCGTGGTGTTGCGGGGCCCCGCTTGCCAGGGTCCGCGGATCACGCTCTCCTATCTGCAGGATCTGCTGGAGGCTTCGTTGCCGTGACGCGCCTGCCCCTTCAGCGCACCCGCTTCAACCGTGCCCTCGAGCAGCTGGGGGCCCTGGTGCTGGGCAACATCCGGGGCAACTGGCGCTATCGCAGCAGCGTGCTGCTGGCCCTGCTGCTGGGCTTTTATGTGGGCAGCAACGTCACCGTCTTCGTGGTGGTGCGGATCCCCGGGGGGCGCCCCATGGCGGTGCTGTTGATGGTGCTGCTGGTGGAGCTGGTCGTGCGGCTGCGGGGCCGTGTCGTGACAGCCCAGCCCGGGCTCGGCTGGGTGATCGCCGACAACCTGCGCATCGGCATGGTGTACGCGGTGGTCCTTGAAGCCTTCAAGCTCGGCACGTGATCGACCCAGGCCTCGATGGCCATTTTCTCCAGCCCCTGCTGGCCGAACTCACGGCCCTGGGGGCGGGTGCTGGCAGCGGCGGGCGCCAGGTGCTGGCCCTCAATGGTCCGGTCGGGGCCGGTAAATCGACCCTGGGAGCCCTGCTGCTCGAGCGGGCCCGCGCCCGGGGGCTGCGGCTGGCTGTCGCCTCGATCGACGACTTCTATCTGCCCTGGGAGCGCCGCCGCCAGGCGCTGGCCGGCAATCCCTTCGGGGTCTCGCGGGTGCCGCCAGGCAGCCATGACGTGGAGCTGGCCCTGGGCTGCCTGGCGGACTGGCGCGGGGGCGCTGCCTTACGCCTGCCCCGTTTTGATAAAACCCTGCGGGACGGCCAGGGGGATCGGGCCGGCGAGGTGCGACTCGACGTTGACGTTGTGCTGCTGGAGGGCTGGCTGCTGGGCTGCCAACCCGTGGGACCGGAGCGGCTGGCGGAGGCAGAGCTGGAATGCCTCCTCCCCGAGGAACGCGATTGGTTGCCCCACTGGGACCGGGCCCTGGAGACCTACCAGCCGTTGTGGCAGGCCTGTGCCCAGCTCTGGCTGCTGCGGCCGCGTACCTGGGATCTCCCCAGGCGCTGGCGCTTCCAGGCCGAAGCCAGGCAACGCCGCAGGGGTGGAGCCTGGCTGCACCCCCAGCAACTCGACCGGCTGGTGCGATCCAGCCTCTGTTCCCTGCCGCCGACCCTTTACCAGGACCCCCTGATCAAGGGTGCCAGGGGGGTGGCTGTGCTGGATGGCCGCCGCCGCTGGGTGGGATAGGACCCCAGCCGGCCTGGACGCCCCTCGGCCTCAGCTCTCGTCGTCGTCGTCCTCAGCGACGGGGTAGACAAAGCCCTGGGCCCGGCCGCTCAGCACGGCCTTGCCGATGGAGAGTGCCTTCTGGGCCGCCACGGCAGCCTTGCCCTTCCAGGTGGCATGGCGCTGGTTGCGCTTGCCCTTGGAGGTTTTCTTCTTGGGAACAGCCATCCCCGCTCACTCACTGCCAAACCAGGATCCTCCGCTGCCACCTGGCCTTTCGTCAAATCGCTAAGCTCCAGCCAAAGCCGGAACCCTGTGAGCAACAGCCTTCCTCCGGACAGCCTTCCGTCAGGAAGCCTTCCTCCGGACCGGCAGCCCTTCCGATTGAGTTCGCTCTCGCCTCGGGACCCGGCCCCTTCCTACAGCCAGCTGCTGGCTGATCTGCGGGCTGGCAAGGTGAAGGACCTGGAACTCTCCCTGCGCCAGCGCGAGGTGCGGGTCCAGTTCGACGACGGTCGCCAGGCGGCGGTGCCGGTGTTCAGCAACGACCAGCTGCTGTTGCGCACCGCGGAGCAGGCCAAGGTTCCCCTCACCGTGCGGGATGACCGGGCCGATGGGGCCATGGCTGGTTTGGTGGCCAATGGCCTGCTGGTGCTGTTGCTGGTGGGGGGGCTGGCCCTGTTGATCCGCCGCTCCGCCCAGGTGGCCAACCGGGCCATGGGGTTTGGCAGCAGCAAGCCGCGGTTGCAGGACGAGGGTGCCGTGGCCGTGCGCTTCGAAGACGTGGCCGGCATTGCCGAGGCCAAGGAGGAGCTTCAGGAGGTGGTCACCTTCCTGAAGGAGCCTGAGCGCTTCACCGCGGTGGGCGCCAAGATTCCCAAGGGGGTGCTTCTGGTGGGGCCTCCGGGTACCGGCAAGACCCTGCTGGCCCGGGCCATCGCCGGGGAGGCCGGCGTGCCGTTCTTCTCGATGGCGGCCTCCGAATTTGTCGAGATGTTTGTGGGGGTGGGCGCCAGTCGGGTGCGCGACCTGTTCCGCAAGGCCAAGGCCAAGGCCCCTTGCATCATTTTCATTGACGAGATCGATGCGGTGGGCCGCCAGCGGGGTGCGGGCATCGGTGGGGGCAATGACGAACGGGAGCAGACCCTCAACCAGTTGCTCACCGAAATGGATGGCTTCGCCGACAACTCCGGTGTGATCCTGCTGGCGGCCACCAACCGCCCCGATGTGCTGGACACGGCGCTGATGCGTCCAGGCCGGTTTGATCGCCGCATCACCGTCGACCTGCCTGACCGCCGCGGCCGTGAAGCGATCCTGGCGGTCCATGCCCGCACCCGCCCCCTGGCGGCGGAGGTGTCCCTCTCCGCCTGGGCCAGCCGCACCCCAGGATTCTCTGGCGCCGATCTGGCCAACCTGCTCAACGAGGCCGCCATCCTCACGGCCCGGCACCACCAGAGCGCCATCGACGATGGGGCCATGGCGGGTGCTCTGGAGCGGATCACCATGGGGCTGTCGGCGGCGCCCCTGCAGGACAGCGCCAAGAAGCGATTGATTGCGTACCACGAAGTAGGCCACGCCCTGCTGGCCACCCTGGTGCCCCACGCCGACCCCCTCGACAAGGTCACCCTCTTGCCCAGGGCCGGGGGCGTGGGGGGCTTTGCCCGGATGATGCCCGATGAGGAGATCCTGGATTCGGGTCTGATCAGCAAGGCCTATCTGCAGGCGCGGCTCGTGGTCGCCCTCGGTGGCCGGGCGGCCGAATTGGTGGTGTTTGGTCCCAGTGAGGTCACCCAGGGCGCCAGTGGTGACCTGGAGCTGGTGACGCGCATCTGCCGCGAGATGGTGACCCGCTACGGCTTTTCCAGCCTGGGGCCGGTGGCCCTGGAAGGGGATGGGGCTGAGGTGTTCCTCGGCCGGGATTGGATTCACACCCGGGCCGGCTATGCCGATCGCACCGGTCGTCAGATCGATGCTCTGGTGCGGGGGCTGGCCTGCGGGGCCCTCGACCAGGCGGTGGGGCTGCTCCAGCCCAGGCGCGCCCTGATGGACACGTTGGTGGAGATGCTGATTCGCGACGAGACCATCGAGGGCGAGGCGTTCCGGGCGGTGGTGGCCCGTTCACATGTCGATCTGGAGCCCTCCGGCAAAGCGGATGTCGAGGCTGCGCAGGTAGGTGTGTAGGCCCGCATCCTGAATCGGCAACAGGCGGGCCAGCCGATCACTGGTGTTCACGTGCGAGTGCCAGTGGCCCGGCGGTGTGATGAACGCTCCGCCGGACTGCCAGTCGATGCGACGGGGGTTGGCGATCTGGCCGCTGCCATCGAGCTCGGTGCCCACCAGGGTGTAACAGCCGGGATCGCAGTCGATGATCAGATCCAGGGCGACCGACTGGTGCCGATGGGGGGGCTGCACGGCCCCGGGGGGCACGACGCCGAGCATGGCCCACAGGGTGTGGGTCACCGTGCGGCTCTCGGGCAGGTCGCTGTTGGCCAGCAGCAGGCTGAGCCGGTTGCTGCGGGCTGCCGTTGGATCCGCCAGCAGCTGGTCGAGCTCCCGTTGCAGCAGCACGGCGGGATAGTGGGTGGCCTCGAAGCGGGGCAGGGTGGCTTCCACCCCGAGATGGGTCAGCAGGGGGCCGTCGTGCACCCAGTAGAGAACGCTGTCCTGGTGGCCTTCCAGCAGGGGAGTCTCCCCGGCGGGCAGCACGAACAGGTCGCCGGCGCCCCACGCGAGGTGCTGGCCACCCCGGTGCAGGTCGCCGGCACCCTGGAGCACATAAAAGAGGGAGCTGGTGGCGTTGGCGGCGGCCTTCAGCCCCTCGCCCGCCTGGATGCGCAGAAAATGGGCTGCCAGCCCCGGGCTGGTCGCCGGTCCGCTGCAGCCCAGCTCAGCACTGAGATCGAGGGGCAGCACGGCCGTTGGTCCGGACTGGTGCAGCTCGGATCCCCACTGGTGGTAGCGCAGTGGTTCGGTGAGACCGGCCCGGATGGGGTTGGCGGCCTGGCGATAGTCGAACAGCTGGGCCTTCGCCTGCCAGGAACTCTCCAGCACGGGGCTGTCTGGCTGCATCGGGGCTTGGGTCATGGTGGAGGGGCTCCAAGCAGGATCTGTACCCTATTGAGCCCAGAGCGGTGGCTGTTGGGCTGCCGCATTCGGCACCGTTTGCACAGGCGGGTTTGACTGGCGTCTCCCTCAGCCGCCGGCCACGGCGGGCACGATCGACACCTCGTCGCCATCGGCCAGGGCGGTGGCCTGGTTGTCGAGGAAGCGGATGTCCTCGCTGTTGACGTACACGTTCAGGAAGCGACGCAGCTTGCCGCCCTCATCGCAGAGGCGTCCTTTGATGCCGGGGTAGCAGCCCTCCAGGGCATCGATGAGTGCATCCACGCTGGTGGCCTCGAGGTCAACGCTGGCCTCGTCGTTGGTGAATTTCTGCAGGGGGGTGGGGATCAGAACCTGAACGGCCATGGCGTGAAGTGGACGACGAGGGGATGACGGTCAGTTGTGGTGTGCCGCTTGGGCTTGGGCCCAGGCGGCTTTGAAGCTATCGAGCTGGGCTTCGATCGTGTACGGGGCGCCGATGCAATCCGCCACGGCCTCGGTGGTCTTGAGGCCGTTGCCAGTGATGTAGGCCACCGTGGTTTCGTCGGGGTTGATCTTGCCCTGGTCCACCAGCTTCTTGAGCACCGCAATGGTGGTGCCGCCGGCGGTTTCGGTGAAGACGCCCTCGGTTTCCGCCAGCAGCTTGATGCCGTCAATGATCTCGGCGTCGGTCACATCGGCGATGCTGCCGCCGGTGCGGTTGGCGATGTCAATGGCATAGGGGCCATCCGCCGGATTGCCGATGGCGATCGATTTGGCGATGGTGTTGGGCTTCACCGGGGTGATGAAGTCGCGGCCCTCGCGGAAGGCGGTGGCGATGGGATTGCAGCCCTCTGCCTGGGCCCCGCTGAAGCGCACGGCCTTCTCTTCCACCAGCCCCACCTTGATGAATTCGTCGAAGCCCTTGCGGATCTTGGTGAATAGGGATCCGGAGGCCAGCGGCGCCACGATGTGGTCAGGCAATTGCCAGCCCAGCTGCTCGATCACCTCATAGCCGAGGGTCTTCGAGCCCTCCGAGTAGTAGGGCCGCAGGTTGATGTTCACAAAGCCCCAGCCGAAGGTGTTGGCCACTTCCGAGCACAGGCGATTCACCTGGTCGTAGTTGCCTTTCACCGCCATCAAGGTGGGGTTGTAGATCAAGGTGCCCAGCACCTTGCCGAGTTCGAGATCGCTGGGGATGAACACGCAGCAATCCAGGCCCGCATGGGCGGCGATCGCGGCGGTGGAGTTGGCCAGGTTGCCGGTGGAGGCGCAGCTCACCGTGGTGAAGCCCAGCTCCCGGGCGCGGGTGAGGGCCACCGACACCACCCGGTCCTTGAACGAGAGCGTCGGCATGTTGACGCCGTCGTTCTTGATGTAGAGGCTCTTGAGCCCCAGGCGCTTGGCCAGGTTGCCCGCTTTGAGCAGGGGCGTGAAGCCCGTGCCCACGTCGATCGGCTCGCCCTCGATCGGCAGAAATTCCCGATAGCGCCAGATCGAGGCGGGGCCGGCTTCGATCGTGGCGCGGCTGACGCGGTTTTTGATCGCCTCGTAGTCGTAGACGACTTCGAGCGGGCCGAAACAGACGTCTTCGCAGACGTGACGGGCCCCGGCTTCATAGGGGTGGCCGCATTCCTTGCAGCGCAAGCCTGTGAAGGTGGAGCGGGAGAGGGTGGCCGTCACGATCACGCCCGGGCAGATCAACGGAGGCTAACAGCGTGGAACGGACCCCTTGCTTAATCCCGACTTTAAGAGTCGGATATGTGGTTCTGTTGCCGGAGCGTCTTGGTGATGGGCGGCTTCTGGGCTGGGCTTGCTGTTGCGCCAGGGCTTCCTAGCCTCGGTCGGTGGACCGATTCCCCATGCCGAGGCGCCCGAAGCCCTCCAAGTTCCCTTTCCTGGTTGGCCTGATCCTGGGGTTGGTGCTCTTGGCCGGAGCCATCCTCCTGGTGGCCCGCCTTTGGGTGGAATGGCAGTGGTTTGAGCAGTTTTCCTGGGGTGGGGTGCTGCTGCGGCGCTGGCTGCTGCAGCTTGGGGGCGCCCTGTTGGGGCTGGGGCTGGGCCTAGGCCTGCAGTGGTGGTTGCGGGACTTCTGGAGTGCGGGGTCGGATGGCTCCCAGACTCTCCGCTTTGGTCTGGCGCCTGGGCCCTACGCGGTCAGCCTCGGGCTGCTGGCCCTGGCCCAGCTGGTGCCCCTGGCCCTGTTGCTGCGCCTGGCGGAGCGGCTCGTGCGCAGTCCCTTCGATCCCAGCCGTTTGCACGGCCTCACCATGCTCCAGGGCCTGCCCTGGCCGCTGTTGCTGGTCCTGGGAGTGCTGTTGGTGGGGTTGCTGCTCCGCCCGCAGCGCACTCCCCTCGTGGTGGCGGGCATGGCGTCCCTGGCCACGGCGACGGCCCTTGGTCGGTCCTGGGGCGTGTGGTCGCTGGCGCTCCTGGCGCCCGACAGCGGCATCCAGGAGCCCATGCTCTCGGCTGACATCAGCTTTGGCTTGGTGCGCTTCCCGGCCCTGGCGTTCGGGCTCACCCTGCTGCTGGCCCTCTTGATCTGCCACCTGGCGGCGGGACTCTGGGGAATCCTGGCCCGCACGCCCCAGCTCAGTGATGGCCGCTTCCACGGCTTCACGGCCACCCAGCTCGTGAACCTGCGGGTGCCTCTGGCCCTGCTGGTGCTCCTGGTGGCCTGCAGCTTTTGGTTGGGTCGGCACCAGCTGTTGCTCAGCACCGCGGGCAGCGTGCCGGGCGCCGGCTGGTTGGATGTGCATCTGGTGCTGCCCCTGCGCACCCTGGCGGCCGTGGTGGCTGTGTTGACGGCCGTAGCCCTGCTCTTGCCCCTGCGCCGTCAGGGGATCCGTGGGCCCCTGCTGGCGGGGGTCTCCCTGGCCTTGCTGCTGGTGCCGCTGCTTGAGGCCCTGCTGACGCCTGTTCTCCAGTTGCTGCTGGTGAAGCCGCGGGAACTCCAACGGGAAACCCCCTACCTGGCGCGTTCGATCCGCGCCACCCGCGCGGCGTTTCAGCTGGATGCCATCGCCAGCCGCAATGTCAAACCCCGCCGCCGCCTCACCCGGGCCGACGTCAAGGCGGGAGAGGCCACCCTTCGCAATATCCGCCTCTGGGACAGCCAGCCCCTGCTCTCGACCAACCGTCAGTTGCAGCAGCTGCGGGTGTACTACCGCTTCTCCGGCGCCGCGGTGGATCGCTACAGCCTCAATGACGCCAGGGGCAAGGATCGACACCAGCTGGTGATCATTTCGGCCCGCGAGCTGGACCAGGCCTCCCTGCCGCCAGCCGCACGCACCTGGCTCAACACCCATCTGGTGTTCACCCACGGCTATGGATTCACCGTCTCACCGGTGAACACCAGCAGCCTCGATGGCTTGCCCGACTACTTCATCAGCGACTTGGGGGCTTCCACCCGGGTGCAGGGAAATGACCGGTTGGGCATTTCCACCTCTGAGGTGAGGGCCGGCATCCCGATCGGCAAGCCCTCTCTCTATTTCGGAGCGCTGGTCTCCCCCTATGCCCTGGCGCCGACCCGGGTGCAGGAGTTCGACTACCCCCAGGGCGACGAAAACCTCTACACCCATTACGACGGGAGCGCTGGTGTGCCGATCGGGTCGGCCTGGGGCCGGTTGGCTGCCGCGTTGTATTTGGGGGAGCCGAAGTTGTTGGCGCAGGGCGCCATCACACCGGCAACCCGACTGCTTCTGCGTCGGGAGGTGCGTGAGCGGCTGCGCACGTTGGCTCCCTTTGTTCGGTTTGAAGGGGATCCCGTTCTGGTGTCGGTGCAGTTGGACGGGAATGGGCCCTTCTCCCGCGACCAGCACCAGTACTGGCTGGTGGAAGGTTTCACCACCAGCCGGAGCTACCCCTACAGCGCCGCCGTTCCCACCGATCCCAACATCCGCTACCTGCGCAACTCCGTGAAGGCGGTGGTGGATGCCTACAACGGCTCGGTGGTGCTCTACGTGTCGGATTCCCGGGATCCGATCATTGCGGGCTGGCAACGGCTCTTCCCCGACCTGTTCCAGCCCCTGGCTTCGATGCCTGCCCCCCTGCGGGCCCACATCCGCTATCCCCAACGTCAGTTCGAGCTTCAGACCGCCCAGCTGCTCCGCTATCACGTCACCGATCCACGGGTCTTCTACAGCGGTGATGACGTGTGGCAGGTGCCCATGGAGCTGTATGGGCGCAGTCAGATCCCGGTGAAGCCCTATCACGTCAGCGCCCAGCTGGCTCCAGACCTCCCCCCCGAATTTCTGCTGCTGCAACCGCTCACCCCCCTGGCCCGACCGAACCTGGCCGCCTGGTTGGCGGCCCGCAGCGATGCGCCCAACTACGGCGAATTGGTTTTGCTCCGCTTCCCCACCCAGACGCCGATCTTTGGCCCCGAGCAGATCCAAGCCCTGATCAACCAGAACCCTCGCATCAGTCAGCAGTTCGGTCTCTGGGATCGGGCGGGGTCGGAGGTGATTCAGGGCAATCTGCTCGTGGTTCCGGTCGGAGAGGCCTTGCTCTATGTGGAGCCGGTGTATCTCAAGGCCCGGAACGGTGGTTTGCCCACCCTCACCCGGGTGGTGGTGAGCGATGGCAGCCGGGTGGCGATGGAAACCTCGCTGGAGAAGGCCATTGAAGCCCTGCTGGACCCTCGCCTTTCCCAAGCGGGCGCCCCCACCAGCCCAGCCGAAACAACTCCCTGAACCCATGAAAAAAGGCCCCTTGCGGGGCCCTTGGCTCTGGTGGAGCCAGGTGGATCAGACCGCCACGGCGGTCTTGGGGTCGAGTTCGCCCTTGGCGTACAGACCGGCGTAGTAGTTGATGTCGCGCTGCTTGATCTTGCTGGCGTTGCCGGCACACCAGAACTGCTGGTAGCGATCCAGGCACACCTGCTTCATGTACTGGCGGGCCGGCTTGTTGAAGTGGCGGGGATCGAAGTTGGTGGGATCCTTGAAGGCCGCTTCGCGAACCGCAGCGGTGAAGGCCAGGCGGTTGTCGGTGTCGATGTTGACCTTGCGCACGCCGTTGCGGATGCCTTCCTGGATCTCTTCCACGGGCACGCCATAGGTTTCGGGGATGGCACCGCCGAACTTGTTGATCATGTCCAGCCACTCCTGGGGAACGGAGGAGGAGCCGTGCATCACCAGGTGGGTGTTGGGGATGGCCTTGTGGATCTCGGCGATGCGGCTGATGGCCAGCACTTCGCCGGTGGGCTTGCGGGTGAACTTGTAGGCGCCGTGGCTGGTGCCGATGGCGATCGCCAGGGCGTCCACTTTCGTTTTGGCCACGAAGTCGGCGGCCTCGGCGGGATCGGTGAGCAGCTGGCTGTGGTCGAGCTTGCCCTCGAAGCCGTGGCCGTCCTCGGCCTCACCCATGCCGGTTTCCAGGGAACCGAGGCAACCCAGTTCGCCCTCCACGCTCACGCCGATGGCGTGGGCCACGTCCACCACTTCCTTGGTGACGGCCACGTTGTACTCGTAGCTCGCGGGGGTCTTGGCGTCCGCCATCAGCGAGCCGTCCATCATCACCGAGGTGAAGCCGTTGGCGGCCGCACCGAAGCAGGTGGCGGGGCTGTTGCCGTGGTCCTGGTGCATCACCACCGGGATGTCGGGATAGGTTTCCACGGCAGCCAGGATCAGGTGGCGCAGGAAGTTCTCACCGGCGTACTGGCGGGCACCGCGGGAGGCCTGCAGAATCACCGGAGAGTCGGTCTCGTAGGCCGCCTCCATGATCGACTGCACCTGCTCCAGGTTGTTCACGTTGAAAGCAGGGATGCCATAGCCGTTTTCAGCGGCATGGTCGAGCAGGAGGCGAAGCGGAACGAGCGCCATGGGAAAACCTCTCGGGGTCGGGCGTTGGGACTGGGGGGGAGTCTAGGGGATGCCCCTGGCCCGCAAAAAGCCCCGCTGGAATCACTCCAGCGGGGCGCCATTGGGCCTGGGGGCCCAGCCGGGATCGATCAGTCGATCAGGCTCTGCTTGCGCAAGGCCAGCACGGCGTAGCCGTTCTGGCGGGCCGCCCGCCGGGCTTCTTCAGCCTGGCGAACGAGTTGTTTGGCGGTGGTGATGGTCATGGCAGTGCCTCCGTGGAAACCCCGATGGGGTGGGTGGATGGCGCGTTGCTTCGGGTCTGATCCCTACTTCCACCTGCAGAGCCGCAGCTCTGAGGCCAACGATGGTCAAACGGTAGCGGTTGTTACTGAATCCCGGGGGTGGCCGGCGGCGGGAATCCCGAACCCCCCTGGCCCAGGCGGGCCCAGTCACAGCAGCGTTGGCTGAGCACCGCCTCTCCCAGGCCGGGCAGCATCGGCCGCCCTTCGCGCACCGCCGCGCTCCACCAGCCGTGGATCCGTTCCACCGGGGCGATCCTGCCGTCTTCCCAGGTGCGGGCGAAGCTCCAGCGGGGATCGCTGTCCACCGGTCGCAGCGGCTCGCCGGCCTGGGAAAGCCAGAGACCGAAGCCGTGCACATAGTCGGCCTGGTTGTCCGAGCCCAGCACGGCAGTGCCGTCTCGGCCGTAGAGCTCGAGCCAGCAGCCCCTGCCCCGCCGGGTCACCGAGGCCAGATTGAGCTGGGCGGGCACGCTCCCCCCCTGGGGGGTCTCCAGGTTGAGTTGCACCAGGGCGATGTCCTCGGCATCGACGCTGGCCTGGCGGCCGCTGCCATCGGCCAGGGGCCGGGAGCGGATGGCGGTGCTGAGCTGGGACCGAAGTTGCCGGCTCGGTCCCACCAACCAGTGGAGGGTGTCAAAGGCATGGGTGCCGAGGGCGCCCAGCACACCCCCACCCTCGGCGGCCTGGGAATACCAGCTCCAGGGGCGGCTGGCGTCGGCGCGGCTGCCCATCAGCCAGTCGAATTTCACCAGCACCAGCTCCCCGAGGGCGCCGCTGGCCACCAGCGCCGCCAGCTGCTGGAACAGGGGGACGGCCCGGTACTCGAAATCCACCGCCACGGTGAGGCCCCGTTGCAGGGCGAGGCGCTGCAGGTCCTCCACCTGGTCGGCGCAGAGCGCCACAGGTTTCTCCAGCAGCAGGTGCTTGCCCGCTTCCAGGGCTTGGCGGGCCAGGGCATAGCGGGGGGTCGGGGGGGTGGCGATCACGATCGCCTCGACGCTGGGATCCTCCAGCAGGGCGTTGAAATCGCAATGGCCGGGCAGCTCGGCCTGGCGGCAGGCGGCCTCCAGCCGTTCGGGGCGGGGATGCCACAGCGCCACCGGTTCGGTGCCGGAACAGCTGCGCAGGGCGGGCAGATGCACCGATTCGCCGAAACCCAGACCGGCGATGGCGACCCGGAGTGGAGCGGTCATGGCAGTTGGCTGCTGGCGGCGGCGCACACCTCGGCGATCATGCTGCTGATCAGGCTGTCGCCGGCGGCTGGTTGCCACTCGGCTCCAAACTGGGGCAGGCCGTTGATCGAGGTGTCGCGGTAGAGATCCTCGCCGCAGGCGATCTCCATCACGTAGAGGTCGCTCACGGGCCGGGGCTTGTCCTCGCTGACGGCAGGTTGGAACCGGCTCAACACCGAGACGTTGCCGCCGCGGCTGCGCCGCAGGCTGCCCCCATCCCACCACTGGCGGCCTTCGCTGGTGCTGGGCACTTCGTGCCAGTCCACCGGGCCGGCCAGGCCTGGTGCTGCTTGGACGGTGAGCACGAGGGCCAGCAGCAGCAGGGCGGCCAACCGGTGCCCCATCGTGGAGAGGAGCTGTTTCACGCCGGGGTGCTCACGCGGACACCGTTTCGCGGCAGCCATGCATCTTCAGCAAGCTGGCCAGGGTGGTCTTGAGGGCGGTGCGATCGACGATGGCGTCCACAAAGCCGTGGTCGCGCAGATATTCGGCGGTCTGGAAGCCCTCGGGCAGTTTTTCCCTCAGGGTCTGTTCGATGACCCGCCGGCCGGCGAAGCCGATCAGGGCCTTGGGCTCGGCCAGGATCAGATCCCCCAGCATGGCGAAGCTAGCCGTTACCCCCCCGGTGGTGGGGTAGGTGAGCAGGGGCATGTAGAGCAATTCGGCCTGGCGATGGCGCTCGAGCGCGCCGGAGATCTTGGCCATCTGCATCAGGCTGAGCATGCCCTCCTGCATGCGGGCGCCACCGGAGGCGCACACGATCAGCACCGGGTAGCGGCGGGCGGTGGCCGTTTCGATCAGACGGGTGAGTTTTTCGCCCACCACCGAGCCCATCGAGCCGCCCATGAAGCGGAAATCCATCACGCCCAGGGCCAGGGGCAGACCGCTGGTGCGGCAGAGGCCCGTCACCACCGCATCCCGCAGCCCCGTGCTCTGCTGGCTGTCGCGGATCCGATCGGCGTAGCTGCGGCGATCCTTGAAGGCCAGGGGGTCGGTGGGCGAGAGGGCCGTGTCGAGCGGTTCGAAGCTGCCGGCATCGGCGATCAGGGCGATGCGCTCCTCGCTGTCGATGCGGTTGTGGTGGCCACATCCCTTGCACACACTGGCGTTGGCCACCAGGTCTTTGCGATACACCACCAGGCCGCAGTCGGGGCATTTGCTCCACAGCCCATCGCCCTCCTCCACGTCCTGGGTGACCCGCACGGTCGGGGCATTTTTCTGGCGATCCGCAAACCAGTCGAACAACGACATGCGATCTCAGGGGCGCGGGGGCCCGTCGGCTGATCCCTATTTAAGGCGTTTCACCACACCAGCCCGAGCCACGGCAGCCAGACGTCGTTGCCCAGCAGCCACACCGCCGCGCCGCCGGCCGCCAGGAACGGGCCGAAGGGGAAGGGCTGGTGCTTGCCCAGCAGTCCGCTGAGCCGGCCGATGCTGCCCACCACGGCACCGCCAAACACGGCGAGATACACCGTGATGCCCAGGCCGGTGAGGCCCAGCCACGCTCCGAGCAGGGCGGCGAGTTTGGCGTCCCCCAGCCCCAGGGCAGGCTTGCCAATCAGCTTCTGGGCCACGGCGCTCACCGTTTCAAAGCCCACCAGGGCCACGCCCGCGGCCACCAGATGGTGGAACAGCAGTTCCCGGCCCACGGCGCCACCTTGCTGGAAGCCGATCACGGCCGTCACCGCCAGGCCAAGTACCAGGCCGATGCGGCAGAGGGGTTCGGGCAGCCAGAGGTGGTCGAGGTCGATCAGCACCAGCGGAATCAGCCAGCTCAGCAGCAGCCACCCAGCCGCCACCAGAAGCCACGACAGCGGCTGGGGGCCCATGGCACTGGGTTGGGCCAGCAGGGCTGCCACCCAGAGGCCGGAGCAGAGCAGTTCGACGAGGGGGTAGCGGATGGCGATGGGGGCGCCGCAGTGGTTGCAGCGGGCTCGCAGCAGCAACCAGCCCAGCAGGGGCACATTTTCAAACCAGCGCAACCGGCTGCCGCAGTGGGGGCAGTGGCTGGGGGGCAGCACCACCGACTCCTCCCGCGGCAGGCGCCAGGCCACCACGTTCAGAAAACTGCCCACACAGGCGCCGATCAGGGCGACCACGATCGGCAGACCTGGCACGCTGGAGAGCAGAAACGGGCTGACGGCGCTCAAGCGGGCCTCAGATGGACGAGGGTTTGCGGGGCAGGCGCAGGCGCGCCGGACCGGAGCGGCTTTGCCGGCCGCGGATCAACTCGATCGGCACGAACTGTTCCTCCGGGAGCAGCACGGGCAGATCAAAGACAAGGCGACCGTGGAGACGGCTGAGCACCACCCCTGAAGGATCCATCCCAGCCGTACCCAGCTCCAGGGACTGGAACAACACCCGACGTGCGGCCTGGATGACTTGACGGCTGTTGATCCGGTCCAAGCGAAGGGAAGGGGCGGCCTTGCTTGATGCTCCCGCAATCAAAAACGAAGGAGAGCCCTTGTCGGCACGAAGTGCCGCTTCCGATGTCGTTGTGGGT
This sequence comes from Cyanobium sp. FACHB-13342, assembly GCF_014697415.1. Taxonomy (GTDB): domain Bacteria; phylum Cyanobacteriota; class Cyanobacteriia; order PCC-6307; family Cyanobiaceae; genus Cyanobium_A. The sequence goes on from NZ_JACJRT010000008.1 coordinate 86,597, forward strand.
GTGGCGAAGGAGATCGGCCTCACCAGAACGCTGGGCAGCCCCAGACTAGGGGCTGCCGCTGCAATCAGGCCAGCTTCTTCTTCTCTTCGATCATGCGGTGAATGATCGGGGTGAGGATCAGCTCCATGGCGAAGCCCATCTTGCCGCCGTTCACCACGATTGAGGTGGGGCTGGACATGAAGGAGTCGTGGATCATGTCGAGGAGGTAGGCAAAGTCGATGCCCCACTTCTCCCGGGCTCCTTTGCGGAAGTGGATGATCACGAACGATTCATCCGGGGTGGGGATATCCCGGATCATGAAGGGGTTGGAGGTGTCCACGGTGGACACCCGCTGGAAGTTGATGTCGGTGCGGCTGAACTGGGGGCAGATGTGGTTGATGTAATCCGGCATGCGGCGCAGAATCGTGTCCACGGTGGCCTCGGCCGAGTAGCCACGCTCCTTGTTGTCCCGCGCGATCTTCTGGATCCATTCCAGGTTGACCACCGGCACCACGCCCACCAGCAGGTCGGCGAGGCCGGCCACGTCGTACCCCTCACCCTGCACGCCGCCATGCAGGCCTTCGTAGAAGAGCAGGTCGGTGCCGCTGGGGATGGTTTCCCAGGGGGTGAACTGGCCGGGTTCGAGGTTGGTGCCGAGACGGGCATTGTGCTCGGCGGCCTCTTCGACAGAGTGCAGGTAGTAGCGCTTCTGGCCACTGCCGGTTTCGCCGTAGGTCTGGAACAGCTCGGCCAGCTTGTCGAACAGGTTGGCCTCGGGGCCGAAGTGGGAGAAGTTCTCGCCCTTGGCCAGGGCGGCGTTCATGGCCTCCTTCATGGGGCCGCGCTCATAGCGGTGGTAGCTGTCGCCCTCCACCACGGCGGGCACGATGCCTTCACGCTTGAAGATGTGCTCGAAGGCGCGCTTGACGGTGCTGGTCCCAGCGCCGGAGGAGCCGGTGACAGACACAACCGGGTGACGCTTCGACATGCGCAGGGATCCAGAAACCGACCGTGAGTTTGGCAGGTCGCCGGACCGTCCTCTGCCTCAACGGGGCTTCTGAAGGAATTGGGTCCGCGAAGCGGCTGGTGGTCAGGCTTCGAGGGCCGCCAGCAGCTGGTCGCCCATGGCCTTGCAGCCCAGCGGGATGCAGCCTTCCGCCATCAGGTCGCCGGTGCGGTAGCCGGCGGCGAGCACCCGGTCGACAGCGGCCTCCAGGGCGGCGGCGGCGGCCTCCTGGTGCAGGCCGATGCGCAGCATCATGGCGGCGCTGAGCACCATGGCCATGGGGTTGGCCTTGTCCTGGCCGGCGATGTCGGGTGCGGAGCCGTGGATCGGCTCGAACAGGCCCGGGCCGCTGGACCCCAGGCTGGCAGAGGGCAGCATGCCGATCGAGCCGCTGAGCATGGCGGCCTCGTCGCTGAGGATGTCACCGAACAGGTTGCTGGTCAGCAGCACGTCGAACTGGCGCGGGTTGCGCACCAGCTGCATGGCGGCGTTGTCGACGTACATGTGGCTGAGCTCCACCGTTGGGTAGTCGGCCGCCAGGGCCGTGACACGGTCGCGCCAGAGCTGGCTTACATCGAGCACGTTGGCCTTGTCCACGCTGCAGAGCCGCCCGCTCCGGGCTACGGCCAGGTCGAACGCCACCTTGGCGATGCGATCGATCTCGTCGTCGAAGTAGGCCATGGTGTTGAAGGCCCGCACCCGACCCTCCGCTTCGACGCGCCCCTTGGGGGTGCCGAAATACACCCCGCCGGTGAGTTCGCGCACCACCAGGAGGTCGACGCCTTCGATCACCTCGCGCTTGAGGGTGGAGGCGTCGATCAGGGCGGGAATGATCTTGACGGGTCGCAGGTTGGCGAACAGCCCCAGTCCGGCCCGCAGGCCCAACAGGCCGGTTTCGGGCCGCTGCTCCCGCGGCAGCGTGTCGTATTGGGGTGAGCCGATGGCGGCCAGCAGCACCGCATCGGCGGCTTTGCAGGCCTCCAGGGTGCGGTTGGGCAGGGGTTCACCCGTGGCGTCGATGGCGGCGCCGCCCATGGGCTGTTCGTCGTAGACCAGGCCAAAGCCATGGCGGGCGCTGACCGCATCCAGCAGCTGGCGGGTCACCGCCGTGATCTCCGGGCCGATGCCGTCGCCGCTCAGCAGGGTGATCCGGTAGCTGGAGGTCATGGGGGCGCTGGGGCTGGGCGCGAGGTTACGGCCTGGCCTGCTTTTCCAGCTGGCGCAGGGCCCGGGCCAGCTCCGGCAGTTTGTTGAAGGCGGCGGAACAGCGCAGCCACAGCCGGTTGGGGATGGCCGGGTAGCCGCTCACCACTTCGCCGGCGGCCACCTCGCCGTGGATGCCCGATTTGGAGCTGGCGATCGAGCGATCCCCCATCACGGCCTTGTTGGCCAGGCCCACCTGACCGGCCAGGATCACGCCGTTGCCCAGGCGGGCGCCGCCGGCGATGCCCACCTGGGCCGCCAGGGCGCAGCCCTGGCCGGTGGTCACGCCGTGGCCGATGTGCACCAGGTTGTCGATCTTGGTGCCGGCGCCGATGCGGGTTTCCCCCACGGAGGGCCGGTCGATGGTGCTGCTGCAACCCACCTCCACCCCCGCCTCGAGGATCACCTGGCCGGTTTGGGGCATCTTGCGCCAGCCCTGGGCGGTGGGCACGAAGCCGAAGCCCTCGCTGCCGATCACGGCATTGGAGTGCACCACGCAGCCAGGCCCCAGGCGGGATCCGGGATGGAGCACCGCGCCGGCGTGCAGTTCACAGCCCTCGCCGATCTGCACATCGTCGTAGAGCACCACCTGGGGGTGGAGTGTGCAGCTGGCGCCGATCTGCGCATGGGCACCGATCACCACGTGGGGCCCGATGTGGCTGCCCATGCCCACCACGGCCGTGGGATCGACCACGGCGCTGGGATGGATGCCGGGCTCCGGCCGGCGGCGGGGATGGAGGGCGTCGAGAGCCTCGGCGAAGGCCAGGCGGGGATCGTTGACGGCGACCCAGGCCAGGCCCCGCTCCCGGGCTTGCTGCTGCAGCGCCTCGGCCCCGTCGCCACGGGCGGGGATCAGCACGGCGCTGGCGCCGCTGCCGGCCAGGGCCGCCGCCAGGGCATTGCCGGGTTCGAGAAAACTCAGCTGGCCACTGCTGGCCCGATCGAGCGCCTCAGCGCCACGGATCTCGGGATCGTGGGCCAGGTCGCGGGCGTTGGCCTCAGTCACCTCGTTGAGATGGCTGAGCAATTCGCTGAAGCGCATTCCAGGGGCACCGGCCTGGCGGGATCGTAGGTCGGGCCTAGGAGCCCGTGATCACCAGCTGGTCGCGGTGCACCACTTCGACGCCGGCCTGGCCCATCAGCTCCCGCAGCTCCCGGCTGCTGAGGGTGGCCAGACCCCGCCCCAGTTCGCGCCCATCGCTGGCCACCAACCGCACGGCCTCCCGGCGGCCGAAGTCGCCCTCCACCGCCCGCACCCCGACCGCCAGCAGGGAGGCGCCCTGACGCGTCAGGGCCCGCTCGGCCCCCGCATCCAGGTGCAGGCTGCCCTTGGGCAACAGGGCATGGGCCAGCCAACCCTTGCGGTCGGGCAGGGGGGTGGGGCTGGGCTGGAAGACGGTGCCCACCCGCTCGCCGGCCAGCAGGGCCTCCAGCACCGCCGGATCCCGGCCATCGGCCAGCCGCACCCGGATGCCGCTGGAGGTGGCGATGCGGGCCGCGGTGAGTTTGGTGGTCATGCCGCCGGTGCCCCACTGGCCGCCGCCGGTGGCGACGCTCTGGAGGCTGTCCAGTTCCGCCAGGCTGCCCACCTCCTCGATCGGCTGGGCATCGGCATCGGTGCGGGGGTCACCCGAGTAGAGCCGATCCACATCGGTGAGCAGCACCAGCTCATCGGCGCCGATCGCCACCGCCACCAGGGCGGAGAGGGTGTCGTTGTCGCCGAAGCGCAATTCGTCGGTGGCCAGGGTGTCGTTTTCGTTGACCACGGGCACCACCCCCCAGGCAAGCAGTTGCTCCAGGGTGCGGCAGGCGTTCTGGTAGCGGCGGCGGGAGGCCAGGTCGCCCCGGGTCAGCAGCACCTGGGCCACGGCCAGGCCCCGCACGGCGAAGGCGTCCTGATAGAGGGCCATCAGCCGGCCCTGGCCCACGGCAGCGGCGGCTTGGAGGGCCACCACCTCACTGGGCCGCTGGCCCATTTCCAGCGCCACGCACCCCAGGCCCACGGCCCCACTGGTGACCAGCGCCAGCGCATCGCCGCGGCGCTGCTGACGGCTGAGGCTGGCCGCCAGGTCGGCGATCACCGCCGCCGTGGGCCGTTCGTTGCTGCCCCGCAGCAGGCTTGTGCCCACCTTGATCACCCGGCGCATGGAACCCTGCTCGCGTGCCATCAGCCCAAGGTCGTGCCGACCCAGCGGGCCAGGCGCAGCTCCAGTTTCTGCAGTCGATCCCGTTGGCAGGGCCGGCCCAGGGGATCGATCGGCTTCACCAGCACGGTGAACAGGCCGAGGCGGTTGCCCGCGATCACATCGGTGAACAGCCGGTCGCCGATCAGGGCCACCTGCCCGTGGGGCAGCTTGAGATCGGCCAGCACCTTGCGCAGGGCGCTGCGCCGGGGTTTGCCCGCCGAAATGGTGTAGGGCAGGTTCAGTTCGGCCGCCACCGCTCCGATCCGCTGGCGGGACGGGTTGTTGCTGAACAGGTGGATCGGCATGTGCTGCTGCGCTGTCTCCAGCCAGCGCCGGGCGCTGTCGGGCAAGGCGGCCTGGCGGCGGGGCAACAGGGTGCGGTCCACATCGAGCACCAGGGCCCGGATTGGCTGGTCGAGCAACTCCTGCAGGGGCAGCTCGGCCAGGGTGCAGTCCCGCAGCCAGTTAGGGCGCAGCAGCTGGCGCAGCATCAGTCGTCGCCCTCCCGCTCCTCCAGCTCGGCCTCGATCCGGGGTTGCACCCGTTCGAACTCCTCGCCTTCCACCAGCACGGCGCCGTCTCCGTTCATGCGGGCCACCACGAAGAAGGGATCGAGGGGGATGTAGAGCCCGTACTCCCGCTCGTCCACGAGGAAGCTCACCAGCAGCTCGTAGGTCTCGGAATCGTCATCGTCGTCCTCATCGTCCTCGAGTTCATCGGGCTCCGGCTCGTCCAGTTCACCGCTGACGGTGAGGGTGACGGCCGAGCGCACCAGGGTGAGGTCGTGCTCCTGCAGCACCACATCCGCCACCGACAGGATCGGCTCGGTGGCATCAATGGTGTCGATCAGTTCCGGGTCTTCGTCGTCGTCGAGGCGGAACAGGCAGACCGGGGTATCCACCGGGGTCAGCAACACGTAGTCGTGGCCATCCAGGGGGATCAGCTGCTCGAGGAAGCAGAGCAGCTGGCGGCCGCGGCTGTCGTGCACCAGCACGGTGGGCACGTCGGCGGGGATCTCCGAAGGCGTGGAGGAAGGGGGTTCGGGGCTCATGCGCTGGGATTGGCTCTCCTCAGGATGGTGCAGCGTCGGCCGTCTGGCCGCCAGCCATGGTCGCCGGCGTCACCGGTTCCGGTCCTTCCTGCAGCCATTGCTCCAGCAGCAGGGCCGCCGCGGCGCTGTCGAGGGCGCCGCTGCGGTCGCCGTGGAGGCCGTGGCGCTCGGCAGCAGCCCAGCTGCTGGAATGTTCATTCACCCAGGCCAGGGGCAGGGCCAGGTGCTGGGCCAGCCGTACGCCGTAGCGCCGGCAGTGCGCGGCCTGGGCGGTGGGGGCTCCGGCCTGATCGAGGGGGAGTCCCACCACCAGGGCCTCGATCCGACGCTGGTGCACCACTGAGCCCAGGTGCGCCAGATCGGTCGCAAAAGCTCCCCGGGCCAGGGCCGGCAGCGGCGTGACCGTGAGTCCCAGGGGGTCACAGCCCGCCAGGCCGATGCGGCGGCGTCCCACGTCGAGGGCCAGCACCGAGCGGGGCCGGGGGGGCGTCACGGGGTGGGCGCCAGGGGTGTGGGCGTGGGCAGGGGGCGGCGCCGTGGCTGCCATTGGTCGAGCATGGCCTCGAGGCGCAGACCGGCACGCCCCGGGGCGTGCAGCGCCTGACGGCGCCAGACACTGCGGGCCATCAGCACCCGTTCCCCCCGTTCCTCCGCGCCCAAGCTGGCCAGCCAGCGTTGCTGGGCCCCATCGCGCAGGTCACAGCGCAGCCAGAGGGGTTCCTTGGAGCCAAGGGCGGCGTAGGCCTGGCGCAGCAGCAGCTCGCTGGCGCCTCCCACCAGGTGCTCCCACCCGGGGTGGACGCTCAGTTCCACGTCATGGCCACCTCCGGCGTGCTCCCCGATCCAGCGCACCGCCGCTACAGCCTGCTCCCGGCTGGAATCCACAAGCATCCAGCCGCGGCCATGGCTTTGGTCGAGCAGGTCTTCAACGCGGCGATCGAGCAGTTGCCGCAACTGGGCTGGACAGGTCGCCTGTTCGAGATGCCAGAGCAGGGCTGCGCTGCGGCGGTTGAGGGGGGTGAGCTGGAGGTCGGGGGGCAGGGCCGGCATAACGGGGCCGCTGGCGGCCGGGTTGGGTCGCCAGCACCAGAGCCGGTCGGTGCGCAGGGGTTGGAAGCCCTGCTCGCGCAGCATGGCCAGGCGGGTGTCATCCAGGGTGGAGGCGGCGGCGATCCAGCTGGCGGCTCCGCGGGCGCGCTGGATGGCGGCGCGCAACAGGGTGGCGGCCAATTCCTGGCGGGCGGCGCCGGGGGCCAGGCGCAGATGCTGCATCTGCCAGCAGGTGCCGCTGCGATTCAACCGGCGGCACACGATCAACCCGAGCGGGGTCTGGCCGCTGAGGGCCACCAGCACCTGGGGGGCCAGGGATGGCCGCGCCAGCAGGGCCTGCATCAGCCGCTCCGGCAGGCCGAGCAGGACGGCCCGTTGCAGCACGGCCTGCAGGGGCAGGAAGACGGGGTCGCTCAGCAGGGGCAGGTGCCAACCGGCCAGGGGTTGGAGGCGCCAGCTCTCCGGATCGGTTCGCGCCGGCCCCGACGGGGGGCTGGGACTGGAGCTGGGCGACGACTGGATCCCGGGCATGGGGCGTGGCGACGGCTGCCGGGTGGACCAACTCTATCGGCGCCGCGGGGATGGAGCTCAGGCCGGTGGTCGCACCAGCACCAGGGGGGTGCGCTCGTTGGCGTTGCCGGCGGGGTTGGGGCGGAGGGCGCGCTCCAGCAGGGCCTCATCACAGCCCGGGCTGGAGGCCAGCACCTTGACCCGGCCCAGGTCGTTGACATCCACGACGGCGACAGCTACCCCGAGGGAGCGGGCCATGGCCGCACAGAAGGCGGCGGGCCGTTCCGGGCCCAACACAATCGTCTGGTCGTAGGGCGGGGTGGTGCCGGTGATGTCGTCGATCAGCCGGGCCTGATCGCCGGCCAGCCGGTAGAACCAGCCCTTGCTGCCCACCAGCTTGAGCGCCAGGCCCACCAGCCAGGCCCCGAGCACCCGCGCCGGTCCCACCACGTCGATCAGGCTTTGCAGGCCGCAGGCCGTGGCCAGGGAGCTGGTGGGGTGGAACACCCGGCAGAGCAGCCGGGCCAGACCACTGGGCTGCACGGTGGCGGGATGGTGGTAACGGCCCTGCATCACGGCCAAGGGCGTTTCACCGATGGTGAGCACGTCACCGGGTTGGACCAGCTCGCCGGCGTAACGGCGCAACACCGCTTCGGGGTCGTCCAGCACCCCCAGCAGGTGGGTGCCCACCGGGAGCACCCTGCAGCGGTCGCCCTCGCGCCAGCGGGCGCTGGCGGCGGCCTGGGGACTGGGCTTCTGCAGCGGCACCAGCACCCCATCGCGCCGCTCCAGCCGGCCGAAGGGGCCGTAGTTGATCCAGAGGATCTCCAGCCACAAAGTGTCGAGCAGCTGGTCGAGGGTCTGGCCCGGGGCGCCGGCCAGGCTGATGTGGAGGCGGGCCGTGGTGCTCTTGCGCCCCTTGACGATGTAGGCCGCCCAGTAGCCATCGGGGCGCGACTCCTCATCGGGGTGCAGGGCCTCGATCCGACTGCTCACCGTGACCCCGGTTAAATCGCCCCGGCCCAGCAGGGTGGGACGCAAGGCAATCTCGGGCACCATCACCTCCATGCGGCGATGGGGATTGCTGATCGTGACCGTGCCGGTCACCTCCAGCCCCGTAGATGTTCGCTCCACCTGAAAGCCATCGGCCCGCAGCTGCAGTGGTGACGCGGGCCGCAGCCGGTGGCGCAGCTCCAGCCAGAGCAGGGTGAGGCCCAGCAGCAGGGCCAGCACCAGCACGACCTTCAGCAGGAGCAGGGCGACCAGGGCGGGGGCCAGTTGGGTCGAAGCCAGTTGGGTCGGAGCCAATTGCGACCGGGCAAGAATCGCCGGAGCGTAATGGGGCCTGCGGCCTTAGCTTCAAACGGTCGCGATTTCGGTGCCGGGCATGCGCAAGACCTTCGTGCTCGACACGAACGTGCTGCTGCACGATCCGGCGGCGCTGACCCGGTTTGAAGACAACAACATCCTGATTCCGATTGAGGTGGTCGAGGAGATCGACCGCTTCAAGCGCGACCCCGCCGAGAAGGGCCGCAATGCCCGCCAGGTGTCACGGCTGTTGGATGCGTTGCGGGCCCAGGGCAACCTGGCCGATGGGGTCCCCAACGGGGAGCAGGGGGGCACCCTGAAGGTGGTGTTCTGCCGGGCTGAAACCCTCAGCCAGCTGCCGCCCGAGCTCAAGGCCGGCAACGGCGACAACAACATCCTGGCGGTGGCCCTGGAGGAGCAGCGGCTGCAGGCGGTGATGGGCAGCCAGCCGCCGGTGATCCTGGTCACCAAGGACACCAACCTGCGCATCAAGGCCGATGCCGTCGGCCTGAACGCCCAGGACTACACCAGCGATCGGGTCGACCTTGGCGACCTCTATCCCGGCCTGTGTGAGCTCTGGGTAAGTGCCGAGCAGATGGACCGGGTCAAGCAGCCTCCGGGCCTCGCCGTGGAGGGCTTGGCGGTGGAGAGTCCCCTGCAGGCCAACGAAGGGGTCACCCTGATCGATCAGGCCCAGCCGGCCCACACCCTGCTGGCCCGCTTCAATGCCGCCACCGCCACCCTGCAGCCCCTGCAGCGGGCCCCCAAGGCCAAGCTCGGTCGCATCCAGCCCCGCAACCGGGAACAGACCTTTGCCCTGGACCTGCTGCTGGATCCGGAGATCCAGCTGATCACCCTGGTGGGCAAGGCCGGCACCGGCAAAACCCTCCTGGCCCTGGCGGCGGGCCTGCACCAGGTGGCCGATGAGCGCCTCTACGAGCGCCTGCTGGTGACCCGGCCCGTGATCTCCCTGGGCAAGGAGATCGGCTTTTTGCCCGGGGATCTCGAGGAGAAGATGGGCCCCTGGATGCAGCCGATCATCGACAACCTCGACTTCCTGCTGGGCGGCAGCGGCGAGGACGAGGGGCGCGGCGCCCCCCGGGGTGGCGGCAGCGGTGGGGCAGGCGGCCGGGGCGGCAGCCACCGGGGTCCGCGCAGCAACTGGACCGACCTCAAGGGCATGGGCCTGCTGGAGGTGGAGGCGATCAGCTACATCCGCGGCCGCTCGATTCCCCGCCAGTTCATGGTGGTGGATGAGGCCCAGAACCTCACGCCCCATGAGGTGAAGACGATCGTGACCCGGGTGGGTGAGGGCACCAAGATCGTGCTCACCGGTGACCCGTACCAGATCGACAACCCCTACGTGGACGCTGAGAGCAATGGCCTCACCTGGCTGGTGGAGCGGTTCAAGGGCCAGCCGCTCGCTGGCCACGTGACCCTGCTGCGGGGCGAGCGCAGTGAACTGGCCGAGCTGGCCGCCAACCTGCTCTAGCCGTCCAGCCCGGTGCGCCGTTCCCAGGGGGTCACCTCGGAGCGGTGCTCGTTCCATTGGCGCCGCCGCAGCCGCTCGTAGGCAACGCAGAAGTTTTCGCCCAGGGCCTGGCGCAGGGCGGTGTCGGCGGCAAAGGCGTCGAGGGCCTCCCCCAGGCTGTTGGGCAGTCGGCCACAGGCGTCGGCGCTGAGGGGAGCGGCGTAGTTGTCGTTGTCGTGGCGGGGGCCGGGGTGGAGCTGGCGCTCGATGCCGTCGAGCCCCGCCGCCAGGATCGCCGCCTGGAGCAGGTAGGGGTGGGCGGCGCCGTCGGGTAGACGCAGCTCCAGGCGCTGGTCATCGGGGATGCGCACCATGTGGGTGCGGTTGTTGCCGCTGTAGCTGATGCCGCCCGGGCTCCAGGTGGCGCCCGAGCTGGTGGGCGGAGCGGCCAGCCGGCGGTAGCTGTTCACCGTGGGGTTGGTGAGGCAGCTGAGCGCCGGGGCGTGGGCCAGCAGGCCGCCCAGGAACTGGTAGGCCAGCTCTGAGAGGCCCAGCGCTCCGGCCGGGTCGTGGAACAGGTTTTGGCCGGCGTTGGCCCTGCCGGCAGCGCCCCACAGGGAGAGGTGGGTGTGGCAGCCGTTGCCGGTGAGGGCGGCGAAGGGTTTGGGCATGAAGCTGGCCCGCAACCCCTGCTGCTCCGCCAGGGATTTCACCATCACCTTGAAAAAGGCGTGGCGATCGGCGGTGGTGAGCGCCTCGGCGTAGGTCCAGTTGACCTCGAATTGACCGTTGGCGTCCTCGTGGTCGGCCTGGTAAGGGCCCCAGCCCAGCTGCTCCATCGCCTCCAGCAGCGGCGCGATCAGGGGGTAGCGACGCATCAGGGCCAGCTGGTCGTAGCAGGGTTTCTCCTGGGTGTCGGCCCTGTCGGCGATCTGCGCACCCGTGGGATCGAGCAGGAAGAACTCGGCCTCCACGCCGCTGCGCAGCTCCAGCCCCCGCTCGGCAGCCCGCTCCAGCTGGTGGCGCAGCAGGCGGCGGGGGCATTGCGCCATCGGCTGGCCGTTGAGCTGCAGCTCGGCCGCCACCCAGCCCACCTCCGGCTGCCAGGGCAGGGGGGTGAGGCTGGCCGCCGCCGGGATCGCCATCACGTCGCCATCGGCGGGGGAGAGATCCAGCCAGGCCGCAAAGCCGGCGAAGCCGGCCCCGTCCCGGGCCATGGCCGCCACGGCCGAGGCCGGCACGAGTTTGGCCCGCTGGATGCCGAACAGGTCGGTGAAGGAGATCAGCAGGAACCGCAGGTTCAGTTCCTGCACCCGCTGGGCGAGATCAGACATGGGAGGGCTGCTGGAGGAGGGTGTCAACGATGCGGCGCAGCTGCCGCTGCTCGGCAGGGCTGCTGTGGGGGTTGCCCGCCCGGTGGCCGAGCTGCGAGGGGAGCACGTGCAACGCCGCGCCGGGGATGGCGTCGGCGTCGGCGGCCAGGTCGTCGGGCGGGAAGTAGAGGTCGTGGCTGCCGGCCACCACGGCGGTGCGGGCGGTGATGGAGCCCAGGCTTGCGGCCAGGTCGCCACCGGCGGCCACGTCGTGGGCCAGCCAGGTGTCGAGCATGGCGATCAGGTCTCGGGGGTCGTGGCGCTGGTAGTGGGGCAGCCACTGGCGCTCCACGTGCTCCTCCACCGGTTCGGCGACGGTGCGGAAAAAGGGTTGGCTGGCGGCCCAGCTGGCGTAGATCAGGGCGTAGGTGCGCAGCCCCTGGTCCGGCGGGGCGTCGAAGCCGCTGCCGTTCCAGTGGCGATCGGCGGTGAGGGCCTGGCGCAGGCTGAGGAGGAACAGGCGGTTGTGGGGGGAGGTGCGGGCCGTGCCGCAGACGCAGCAGATCCGCTCCACGGCCCCCGGGTGATCAACGGCCCACTGGTAGGCCTGCTGGGCCCCCATCGACCAGCCGTAGATCAGCGGGAGCCGTTCGACACCAAACGCCTCCGCCAGCAGGTGCCGTTGGGCGGCGACGTTGTCGCGGTGGCCCACCACCCAGCCCTGTTCGGCCAGGCCCATGGCGCCGTGGCTGGGGCTGCTGGAGGAGCCGTTGCCGAACATGCCAGCAATCACGATGCACCAGCGCTCCGGATCCAGCACCGGGCCGGCCAGCCAGGCCAGATCCTCGGGTCGGGCGCCGTAGGAGGTGGGTACCAGGATCAGGTTGGAGCGCTGGGCGTTGAGCTCACCGATCTGGAGGTAGGTGAGCTGGGCCTGCGGCAGGGTGTGGCCGCAGGCCAGGGGAAAGGGGCCCAGGGGTTGCTGGGCCCGGCGGGCGACGGCGGTGGCGCTCATGCCGGCAGGGCCAGGGCCGGCAGGTTGCGCAGCAGCCGTCGGTGCACCGCCAGGTAGCCCCGATCGCAGTGGCGCAGGTGGGGGGCGATGGCGGCATGGGCCACCGGCAGGGCGTGGAAGGGCAGGGAGGGGTAGAGGTGGTGCTCGGCATGGAACGGCATGTTCCACATCAGCCAGCGCACGGCCGGGTGGGTGAGGGTGGTGCGGGTGTTCTCGGTGCCGTCACTGCTGAAGCTGCAGCCGCTGTGTTCCGCCAGCAGCAGAACCCGCAGCACGGGCTGCCCCACCGCCAGGGGCAGCAGCCAGAACCAGAACAGAAAGCCCGTGCCGCTCACCAGGGAGGCCAGGGCCAGGGCGGCGTACACGGCGAACTGGAGCCGCACCGAGCGGCGCACCTGGGGGATGGCCTCCGGGCTCAGATAGCTCAGGTCATTGAGGTTTCCCCAGAGCAACCGGGCGTAACCGCCCCACTTGCCGCTCCACCAGTTCCAGCCGCTCACCTCGCGCAGGTAGCCCCAGGCGTCGGTGGGCACGGGATCGTCCAGTTCGGGATCGAGCCCGGGTTGGTGGGTGTAGCGGTGGTGCCACTGGTGGTAGCGCCGGTAGTAGGTGGCGTTGTAAAAGCTCAGCAGCCCGGCGATCCAGGCCACGGTGTCGTTGCTGCGGCGGCTGCGGAACGCCGTGCGGTGGCAGCACTCATGCAGGGGGGCGAAGCAGGTGGCCAGGCCGATGCCGCACACCAGCAGCCCAACCAGCCTCAGGGCCAGGGGCCAGGGCTGCTGGGCCCATGCCAGCCCGCCCGCCAGGGTGAACAGCAGGTGGCTGGCCAGGCGCACGGCTGCAGGGCCATTGCGCAGCTGGTTGAGGCTGGCCAGCGCCTCGCGCTCCAGCAGGGGTGTGGTGGGATGGGCCATGGCCCCTATCCCACCAGGCCGGAGGCCCCGGCTTCGGTAGGGGATGTGACCATCTGCGGGTCCGGCTGGGCGCCATGGGGCTGGAGGCTTTGAATCTCCAGCACGTCCCGCGCGGGGCCGAGGAAGGCCCCCTGGCCCAGGCGCACCCCCATCTCCAGCAGGTCTTGGCGGGTCTCCTGGTCGCCCACGAACTCCGCCACCACCAGGGTGCCGAGCCCCTTGGCCAGCTTGACCACCGCCTCGATGATCAGGCGGTCGGCGGGATCGTTTTCCGTGCCCAGGCCGCGCACGTACTCCCCGGCAATCTTGAGCAGATCGACGGGCATGTGTTTGAGGTAGAAGAAGCTGCCGAAGGCCGCCCCGAAGTCGTCGAGGGCCAGCTGGCAGCCGAGTTTGCGGAGCACCCGGCCGAACTGGCGGGCCCGTTCCAGGTTGGCCATCGCCACCGACTCGGTGAGTTCGAAGATCAGCAGCTCGCGGGGGAAGGTGGCGTTTGCCAGATGGGCCTCCAGAAACTGGGCGAACCGCTCCCCCTGCAGGGATGCGCCACTGAGATTCACCGCCAGGGCTCTGGGGTGTTCGGGGTCCATCTCCTCCAACAGGGTGATGGCCCGTCCGGTGACCCACTCATCGATGTCAATGGCCATGCCGAAGCGTTCCGCCGTGTAGAGGAACACCGCCGGGGGGATCAGGATGCCGCCGGGCGCCCTCAGCCGGATCACCAGCTCGTAGAAGGCCACCGCATCGGTTTGCAGATCGATCACCGGTTTGGCATGGAGCGCGAAGCCGTCGTGGTCGAGGGCGTCCCGGATCCGCTCCGACCACAGCAACCGGGCCGTCACCTTCTCGTGCAGACCGCTGTCGGTGGTGAACACCTTCACGCAGCCCCGGCCAGACTCCTTGGCCTGATAGAGCGCCAGATCGGCGTTGATCAGCACGTCGTCGGCGCACTGGCCGTCGTCGCTCTGGAAACCCGCCACGCCGCAGCTGGCGGCCACGGTGATGCTCAGGCCGGCCCCCTCCACCACCACCGCAGCGATGGCTCGAAGCAACTGTTCGGCGTGGCTGTGGGCTTCGTCAAGGCTGGATTCCGGCAGCAACACGGCGAATTCATCCCCCCCCAGCCGGGCCACCAGATCGGTTTCGCGCGAGTTGCCGCTGAGGGCCGCGGCCACGGCGATGATCAGGGCATCGCCGGCGGCGTGTCCGTATTGGTCGTTGACGCCCTTGAAGTTGTCGAGGTCGAGCATCAGCACGGCGCCGCCGCCACCATGGCGACGGGCGTAGGCGAGCTGGCGGTCGACGTCGATCCGGAAGCGCCGCTGGTTGTAGAGCGAGGTGAGCGGGTCGTGGTCGGCGAAGTATTCGAGCTGGCCGACGAAATGCTTGCGTTCGGAGATGTCATGCACCTGCACCACCAGGGCCCCTTGGCGATCGCCCGTCAGCTCATGGCCCCGCGCCACCGTGATCAGTCCCCAGGTGCGATGACCATCGGCGTGCTCGAAGCGCTTCTCGAAGCTGCAGGTTTCCATCTCCCCGCGGCAGAGGCGGGCGATCAGGTCTTCGAAGAGGGCGACGTCGTCGCGGTGCACCAACTCGGCGAAGGAGAGGCCGCCCAACTCCTGCTTGGTGCGGCCGGTGAAGAAGGCCATGGCACCGTTCGCCGCCAGGATCCTGCCAAGGCCTCCGCGTTCCTGGCTGGGCGCCACAAAGGCCATCGGAATGCCCGCATCGGCAAAGGCGCTGTCGCCCAGTTCTTTGGGCATGGTGAAACCTGCTGCGGGTCCCCGATGGAATGGGCCCTTGGGTTCATCGTGACAGCAATTCAGCCGTTCAGACCATCTCGCTGGGCTGGACCCAGCGATCAAACTCTTCAGCGCTGATCTCGCCGAGCACCAGGGCGGCCTCCTTGAGGCTGAGCTGGTGGTTGTGGGCGTGTTTGGCAATGGCGCAGGCCCGGTCGTAGCCGATCGCCGGGGTGAGGGCCGTCACCAGCATCAGGCTCTGGTCCAGCAGGGTTTCGATGCGGCTCTCATTGGCCTGCAGCCCTTCGACGCAGTGCTCCCGGAAGCTGGTGCAGGCCCCGGCCAGCAGGGCGATGCTCTCCAGCACGTTGTGGGCGATCACCGGTTTGAACACGTTCAGCTCGAAGTTGCCCTGGCTGGCGGCCAGCTGCACCGCGGTGTTGTTGCCCATCACCTGCACGGCCACCATCGTCAGGCTCTCGGCCTGGGTGGGATTCACCTTGCCCGGCATGATCGAGCTGCCCGGTTCGTTTTCCGGGATCACCAGCTCGCCCAGGCCACAGCGGGGTCCGCTGGCCAGCCAGCGGATGTCGTTGGCGATTTTCATCAGGCTGCCGGCCAGCACGGTGAGGGCCCCATGGGCCGCGGCCAGGGGCTCGTGGCCCGCCAGGGCCTGGAATTTGTTGGGGGCGCTGGTGAAGGGCAGGCCCACGCGTTCGGCCAGGCGCGCCGCCACCGCCTCACCGAAGCCGGGGGGCGCATTCAGGCCGGTGCCCACCGCCGTGCCGCCGATGGCCAGCTGGTGCACCTGGGGCAGGGTTGCCCGGATGCTGTCGAGGGCCAGGTCGAGCTGGGCCCCATAGCCGCCGAATTCCTGGCCCAGGCTGAGGGGCACCGCATCCTGCAGGTGGGTGCGACCGATCTTGATGATCGTGGCGAAGGCTTCGGCCTTGGCCACCAGGGCCGCGCGCAGGGCCTCGACGGCCGGGATCAGGCTGCGTTCCAGCTCGATCGCCACGGCCACGTGGAGGGCGGCGGGGAAGGTGTCGTTGCTCGACTGGCTGAGGTTCACATGGTCGTTGGGGTGCACGGGGCTTTTGCTGCCCAGCACCCCGCCAGCGGCTTCGATCGCCCGGTTGGCGATCACCTCGTTGACGTTCATGTTCGTCTGGGTGCCGGAGCCCGTCTGCCACACCTTGAGCGGAAACTCGGCATCGAGCGTGCCGGCGGCCACCTCTTCTGAAGCGGCCACGATCAGGGCGGTGCGCTCGGGGCTGAGCTTGCCCTTGGCCTGGTTCACCTCAGCGCAGGCCGCCTTCAGTTGGCCGAAGGCGTGCACCACCGCCAGCGGCATGGCCTGGCCGAAGGGGAAGTAGT
Organism: Cyanobium sp. FACHB-13342; assembly: GCF_014697415.1. GTDB lineage: Bacteria > Cyanobacteriota > Cyanobacteriia > PCC-6307 > Cyanobiaceae > Cyanobium_A. The sequence continues at coordinate 102,725 of NZ_JACJRT010000008.1, forward strand.
GGATGGAGCGCTGGGTCTGGGCCCCCCAGTAGTGCTGCTCGGGAACCTCGATCGGCCCCATGCTGTCGGTTTCGAGGCGGCCCATCAGCGGCTCACCACCTCCGAATTGAGCTCGTTGAAGCTCTCGGTGCTGCTGCGGGTGCCCCCTTCGGGCAGGGGGATGCCGGTGGCCTGGCTCACGGCGGCGTTGATCGCATCCACATCCACGGCACCCTGTTCATCGAAGATCACCCGCCCCTCGGCGTTGAACACCACCACCTGGGGCACCAGGCCGCGCCAGTAGTGGGCCGGATCGGTGGGGCCGCCATCGCCGCGGTTCTGCAGGGGGTCGGTGACCAGCGGGATCAGCTCGATGCTGTTGAGCCACACCCGTTGCAGCTCCGACACCACCGCCGAGAACTGTTTGCTGGCGGCGTCGTCGTCGAGGTAGTAGATCACCACGGCGGGCCGGTGGTCGGCCAGGGCCTGGGCCAGGCTGCTGCGCGGCGGCACCAGGGAGCCGTTGCCGGCGTAGAGGGCATAGATGTTGCCGTCGTAGCTGTTGCTCGTGAGCGAGGCCTGGGCCGCGGCGGCGGGCACCAGGCCCCAAAGGCCCACCGCCAGCAGCACCCCCAGGGCGGAGGTGAGCACGCCCTGGAGGAGGCTTGTGAGGCTGGTGGGCACTGACCCGATCCCGTTGCGATCTCCCCCGATCCGTCCCATCCCGAACTGCCCGCCAAGTGGAGCCATTGTGACGGGGCGTCAGCTGCGACCCAGGCTGCGGCCCATGCCCTGGGCGATGCCCCGGCCCACCAGGCCAATGGCCCGGCCCAGCACGCGGGTGAGCAGCACCACCACCAGATCCCCCAGGCCCCGCACCAGGGCCTGCACCTGGGGGGCCAGGGCATCGCGGGTTTCCAGGCTGAGGGTCACCAGTTGCTGCAGCCAGCCCAGCTGACGCAATTCGGCATCGCGGGGCTCGGTGAGCTCCTGGCAGCGGATGGCGCCATCGCGCAGGCAGTAGAGCCGGCGGCGGCTCTCGTAGAGGCTGATCGGCCGCTCCACCCAGCTGGTCCAGCGCTGTTGGGCATTGAGCTGGTTGCGCAGCCGTTCGAGGTTGCGGGTGGCCAGCAGATCGGGTTGGAGCAGATAACGGCGCAGCTCCGGCCAACTGCCGCAGCTGGCGAGCACTTCGGCGCTCACCAGTTCGGCGCTGCGCACCAGCCAGTTGCTGAGCAGCAGCTCGAGGTGCAGCACGGCCCGGGGCTCGTCGGCGGCCACCAACTGGCCTTCCACCAGCAGGGGCTGGGCCCGCACCAGGGCGGCCAGCATCGGCTGGGGATCGGGCAGTTCCGGGTCGCTGGCCCCCAGCTCGCTGCTGCGGATCAGGGTCTCGGCCACGGGCTGGAGTTGGCCCTCCCGGGGCAGTTGCACGTAGGGGTTCACCAGGCTGCGCAGGGCCTGCTGGCGGAGTTCCGGCTGCCAGGTGAGCCAGCGCTCCTGCAGCGGCTGATGGGGGAACTCCTCCGCCAGCAGGCGTTGGCGCAGGCTGTCCACCTGGCTCAGCAGGGCCCGCAGCAGGTCGCGGCGGCGCTCCGGGCTGAGGCCCTCCAGGGCCAGCAGCTGGCCGCTGCGGTTGGTCAGTCCGGCCTCGGCCCCGGCCTCCAACCGTTGGCGAATGGCCCGCCAGATGCCGTCGGCGCTGCGCTGCTGCAGGGTGATCGCCAGCACCGGTTCCCCATCCTTCGGACCGGCGGAGCTGCCGGCTGCTGGGGGGCGCGGCGTCTCGACCACCGGGCCCCAGGCCAGGCTCATCGGCCCCCACAGCAGCACCAGCAGCTGCCGGGCCGCCGCCAGCTCCCGCAGGCGGCCCTGCAGCACGAGCAGGTGCACCAGGTTGGTGGGTGGCGGCGTGAGCAGCCGTTGGATCGCCTGGCTGTCGGCGTCGATCTGCTGCAGGCCACTGATCAGCAGCCACTGGCCCAGCCCCAGGGTGGCCGTGGGATTGGGGGCCGCCTCTGGGGCTGACCCGGAGGCCACCGCCAGCACCCGGCCACCGGCGAGCAGGGTGGCGATGGCCTCAAGCAGCTCCTGGGGCGTCGGGGCCTCCAGCACCCCCGCGGCGGGCAGCTGCAGCAGGGCCCCATGGGCCAGGCCATGGCCGGATGGCAGCAGCACCAGCAGGGGCGCGGGCTGCCAGCGCTCCTGGAGCAGCTGAAGCTCCTGGGCCAGGCCCTCCAGCGAGGCCGCCCCGCCGCCCGCACGGCTCACCTGCCAGAGCACCAGTTGGGGCAGGCCGTTCAGCTCCTCGGGGGATTGGGCCACCGTGTAGCGATCAGCCTGGGCGATGAGCAGGCGGGTGAGCCCATCGCGCAGCAGTGGTTCGGCAAACAGCAGCAGCTGCGAACTCACGGGTGGGGCTGAGGAATGGGCCAACGTTAACGAGCCCGATTCGGTTTCTCCAGTGGCGTCCTGACCCCAGCTCAGCCGGCGCGCCGCCGACCGGTGAGGTGCAGGGTGTAGCTCTCGATGGCGAAGCCGGTGTGGCGCTCAATCTGGTCGAGCAGGTCGCGGGGCAGCTCCACATCCAGGTCCTGGATCGCGCCTGACTCGGCGCAGGTGAGGTGGCTGTGCGGATCGCTGCGGTAGCCGTAGAGGCGCCCACTGGCCCGATCCAGGCACTCGATCACCCCAGCCGATTGGAGAGCCTCGAGGTTCTGATACACCGAGGTGTGGCCGATGTTGCGCCCCAGGTTGTTCAGCTTTTCAAAAATGTCGCGGGCGCTCAGGTGGCTTTTCTCCGCCCAGAGCAGGTCCAGCACCATGCGGCGCTGGCGGCTGAGCCGCATGCCCAGCTCCCGGCAGCGCTGGTAGACGTCGTCCACGTTGCCGGAGGCCACCTTGCTGGAGGCCACGTTGCTGGAGTGCCCGTGGCTGGCCGGGGTGGAAAGGGCGTCGGCGAGCACGCGACACACCTCAAATCGTGATCAATCTGTTATAGGCCAACCCGCAACCGATCCGCTTACGGTGTGGGCAGGGCCCCACGGGTCTCCAGCTCCATCAAGCGGCCGAGGCCCGTTACCGGGGCGTGCAGGCCCAGGTGGTTCAGGGCCTGCCAGTAGGTGGCGGTGTTGACCGCGATCACTGGTTTGCCCAGTTCCTGCTCCAGCTCCTCCACCAGGGAGGTGGCCACCAGGTTGGTGCCCACCTGGAGCAGCCCATCCACGCCGCTGTGGTTCACGGCCCGGAAGGCCTCCCGGATCCGTTCGGCGCTGATCCGCGCTGAAAATACCTTGCCCTTTTGGGCGCTGGCCAGGCATTCCATGGCCCCCACCTCAAATCCCTCGGCCTGGAAGTGGCTGAGCACGGCGGCATTCGCCTGCTCGGGAAAGGGATTGACAATGCCCAGCCGACGGCAGTTCAGGGCCCGCAGCGCCGCACTGACGGCGGCGGTGGCGGTGGTGACGGCCAGGCCGCTGGCCGCCTCCAGGGTGGCGCTGAGCTGCTGGGCCACGCCGGCCGCCCCCGGCATGTATTCGGGGGAGTAGCCGAGCACCAGGTGGTCGGGCTCGCAGGCCAGCATCATGGCGATGGCCGGCTCCATCAGCTCCAGCAGCCGCTCCGGGTTGGCCGGCAATTCCGGAAACGGAAAGCGGAAGGTGTGGTTGGTCACCCCCGGGGGCTGGAGGGAGGCCAGGTCGGGTTCCACCATCGTGTTGGTGGCGGGCACCAGCACCGCCAGCACGGCCCGCGTGCCCAGGGCATCGGTCATGGCGGGCCGGGTCGGGAGGGTGGATCAGGCCATCATCGACGCGCCGGCCGGATCCTGCAGCCGGCCCTCATCAATGGCCTGCAGGGCCTCGGCCAGGTCGACGCGGCCGTCGTAGAGGGCGCGGCCCACGATCACCCCCTCCACCCCGAGGGGGGCCAGGGCCAGCAGGGAGAGCAGGTGCTCCAGGGTGCCGATGCCACCGGAGGCGATCACCGGCACGGCACTGGCCTCGGCCATCGCCCGCAGGGCCTCCAGGTTGGGCCCCGCCAGGGTGCCGTCGGTGGCGATGTCGGTGCTGATGATGGCGGCGATGCCGCTGGCGGAGAAGCGCCGGGCCAGTTCGGTGGCCTCGGTGCTGCTCTCTTCGATCCAGCCGCGGGTGGCCACCTTGCCGTTCTTGGCGTCGATGCCCACCACGATTCGGCCGGGATGGCGGGCGGCCAGCGTGTCCACCAGCTCGGGCTGCTCCAGGGCCACGGTGCCGAGGATCACCCGATCCAGTCCGCAGGCCAGCAGCTCCTCGGCCCGCTCGGCGCTGCGCACGCCTCCGCCGAGTTGCACGGGGATGGTGAGGGCGGCGGTGATCGCCTTGATCGCAGCGTCGTTGGCCGGCTCGCCGCTGCGGGCGCCGTCGAGATCCACCAGGTGCAGCCGCCGGGCCCCCTGCTGCTGCCAGCTGAGCGCCTGGGCCACGGGGTCGTCGCTGAAGCGGGTCACCTGGTCGTAGTCGCCCTGGTGCAGCCGCACGCAGTGGCCGTCGAGCAGATCAATGGCGGGGATCACCTGCATGGAGGGGGCCGGGGGCAAGGGCTGCCAGCCAGGCTGCCAGAGCTGGCGATTGCGCAGGTCGCGCAACGGCACCACCAGGCGGTAGTCGGGCGCCAGCACGGCCTGGAGTTCCGCCGCCCGGTCAGCCCCCCGGCCCCGCTCCCCCAGCAGGGCGAAGTGGCGGTAGCCCTGGGTTTGGCCCAGCAGCGCGGGCTGGGCGGTGTACGCAGGGCTCAGGCGCATGGCGGCAGCGTCGCGGGCCGTTGGATTGTGGGCCCCGTGGAGCCCCTTGGGGCCCCCAAGGCTCCGGTGTGACTCAACATTTCGGCCTGGGCTGGGGCCCTGGACCGCCGCCAGATTGGGGGTCAGCTTGCGTGGCCTTGGGATGGTGTTGAGTCTGATCCGCCTGCTCGGCCGCGGTGCCGGGGCTGTGCTGGTGAGCGGTTTGATGGGTGCCCAGGCGCTGCCGGCCGGGGCGGCCCCGGCGAAACCAGCGCTCCGCGTGGTGATGGTTCCCAAGGTGAGCCACCCCTGGTTTGAGGCGGTGCGCCAGGGGGCCCTGGAGGCCGGGCGGATGATCACCGCGGAGACGGGCCGGGCGGTGCGCGTCGACTACCAGCCTCCGGCCGAGGCCACCATTGAGCAGCAACAGCAGGTGCTCCGCCGGGCCATCGCCTCCAAACCGGACGGGATCTTCATCGATTTGCTCGACGCCTCCCGGTTGACGCCCCTGCTGCGGCAGGCCCGGGCGGCGGGGATCCGCTTGGCGGTGTTCGACTCCGAGGCACCAGCGGATCTGGCCATCACCAGCGTGGGCAACGACTACTGCAAACAGGCCACCTTGGCTTCCGAGCGGCTGGTGACCCTGCTGGGCGGCCGCGGCCAGGTGGCGATCATGCAGGGGGTGCCGACGGCGCCGAATCATGCGATCCGGTTCCGCTGTCACCAGGAGGTGTTCCGCCGCTACCCGGCCATCCAGGTGGTGGCCACCCCCAGTGATCAGGACTCCATCGCCACCGCTGAACGGGAGGCCCTGGCCACGATGCAGGCCCACCCCGCGCTGCGGGGCTGGGTGGCCAGCGACGCCAGCGGGCCGATCGGCATCGGGCGTGCCATCCGCAGCCTGGGGGCCCAGGGGCGGGTGCAGGCCGTTGGCCTCGACGACCTGCCCGAACTGGTGGCCCTGATCCGCGAGGGGGTGGTGCAATCCAGTGTGGCCACCAAGCCCAAGGCCCAGGGCTACTGGGCCGTGCTGGCCCTGTGGCAACAGCAGCTGGGAGCCCCGGTGATTGAACGGATCGACACGGGGATCACGCTGGTGGAGTGAACGCGGCTGCTGGCCGGGGGCTTGAATGGCGCCCAGTTTCGTGGCCCGGTGGGCAGCAGCATGGACATCCTGGTGATGGGCGGCACCCGCTTCGTGGGCAAACCGCTGGTGGCGCAGCTGCTGGCAGAGGGCCATCGCCTCACCCTGTTCACCCGGGGCAACAAGCCCGCCCCGGCCGGCGTGGAGCACCTGGTGGGCGACCGCAGCACTCCCGAAGGTCTGCAGCAGCTTGAGGGCCGCAGCTTCGATGTGATCGTCGACAGTTCCGGCCGCACCCTGGAGGATTCCCGCGCCGTGGTGGAGCGCACCGGCGCCCCCCGCCATCGCTTTGTGTATGTGAGCTCGGCCGGGGTGTACGCCGACAGCGAGCTGTGGCCCCTGGATGAAGACAGCCCCACCGATCCCAACAGCCGCCACGCCGGCAAGGCGGAAACGGAGGCCTGGCTGCGTCAGCAGGGCATTCCCTTCACCAGCTTCCGGCCCACCTACATCGTGGGCCCGGGCAATTACAACCCGGTGGAGAGCTGGTTCTTTGACCGGATCGTTCACGGTCGGCCCGTGCCCCTGCCGGGTGACGGCAGCACCATCACCCAGCTGGGCCATGTGGGCGACCTGGCCGCCGCCATGGCCCGCTGCATCGAGGTGGATGCGGCCGCCAATCGCATCTACAACTGCACCGGCCGCCAGGGCATCACCTTCCGCGGCCTGGTGCACGCCGCCGCCCGGGCGGCTGGTGTGGATTCGGCGGCGGTGGAGATCCGCAGCTTCGACCCGGCCGGGCTCGACAAGAAGGCCCGCAAGGCCTTCCCGCTGCGGTTGGCCCACTTCCTCACCGACATCACCCGGGTGCGGCGCGAGCTGGCCTGGGAGCCCGAATTCGACCTGGACGCCACCCTGGCCGACAGCTACGCCAACGACTACGCCAAGCGGATGCCGACGACGCCAGATTTCAGTGCCGATGCGGCGTTGATCGGCTGAGGCTGCCGGGCCTGGCTCAGCCCCGGCGCAGGTAGCCCCAGGCCGAGCTGAGGGCCAGCAGCAGGGATGGCCAGAACAGCCAGAAGCCTGCGCTGTGGAATGCCGCCGCCAGTCCGAGACCCCAGCCGTTGGGCCACAGCAGCAGCAGCAGGGCCAGGAACTGCAGGATGGTTTTCGCCTTGCCACCGAGGGACGCCGGACCGCCGCCGGTGGCGGCGCTGCGCCAGCCGGAGATCAGCAGTTCCCGGGCCAGCAGCAGCCAGATCGCCCACAGCGGCAGCAGGCCCTCAGCACCAATCCAGAGCAGGGGGGCGGCGATCAGGATCTTGTCGGTGAGGGGATCGAGCCGGGCCCCCCATTCGGAGCCGCCGCCGGCGCGACGGGCCAGCACGCCGTCGGCCCAGTCGCTCAGACCACCCAGCAGCAGCAGGCTCCAGGCCAGGGCCAGCTGGCCGCACGCCAGGGCCAGGATTAGGGGCAGGCCCAGCACGGCCCGGCCCACCGTGAGCCCATCGGCCAGTTGGCGCCACCTCTGCGGCCCGATCGCCTGCCTCGCCATGGTGCGTGCCCTGCTCGGCCCCAGAATGGCTCCAGTCTTGAGTTCGCGCCCGTGGTGCAACAGCTGGTTTCTGCCGTGATGTCGGCTCCGGTGCTAAGCGTGACGGCGGCCAGCCCCCTGCAGGAGGCCGTGAAGCTGATGAGCGACCACCACATCAGTGGCTTGCCGGTGCTGGATCAGGCGGGGGTGCTGGTGGGTGAACTCACCGAGCAGGACCTGATGGTGCGGGAGAGCGGTTTTCAGCCGGGCCCCTACGTGATGCTGCTCGATGCGGTGATCTACCTGCGCAACCCGCTCAACTGGGATAAGGAGGTGCATCAGGTGCTCGGCAGCACGGTGGCCGAGGTGATGAACACCAAGGTGCACACCTGCAGCGCCGGCCTGCCCCTGCCGGCGGCGGCTGGCCTGTTGCACGAGCGCAGCACCCAGCGTCTGTTCGTGCTGGATGACGCCAAGCGCCCCGTGGGGGTGCTCACCCGTGGCGATGTGGTGCGGGCCCTGGCGGCTGAGGGCTGAACCCCGGCATCGCTGATCAGGGCAGCGGCAGGGGCAGGGGCGGTGGCGCTCCGGGCAGGGGCAGGGGGCCCACCGCCGAATCCATCGCCTTATCCACCGGGGCTTCCGCCGGCTCGGCGGGCTCCAGTTCGGCGGCACCCGGGCCCATCGGATCGAAACCCGAGGGTTGCCGTGTCGCGGCGCCCTCCTCCGGCAGCATCTCCCCTTCCGGCAGCACCAGGGGCTGGGGTAGGTCGGATGGCAGGCCCAGGGTCTCCAGCTCCACGCCCGTGATTGCTGGGCTGGCGGCGGCCTGTTCCTGGCGAGTGCGCAGGGCCAGGGGGTCGGCACTGATCGGCGGCTCCCGTAGGGGGGCCTTGGCGCTGGCCCGCAGGGGATCCTTCGGCCCCCGCGGGGCCCAGATCAGCTGGGCGATCGGTTCCACGCCCTGCTCCATCAGCCGGTTGAAGCCGGCCAGGGCCCGATCCACCAGTTGGCCGCCCAGGGTCTGGCCACATTGGAAGGGGTTGCCGCAGCCCTCCGCCGCCGTGCGTCCCGCCAGGCCGGCCAGCAGCGAGCCCTGGAGGGGGGTGGGGCGCCGGCTCAGCCGCAGCAGGTAGGGCACGTGCACGAAGCTGGTGGCACCGCCGCTGATCCAATTGGCGTCGGCGGCGCTGAAGCCCTTTTCGCCGGGAATGATGAAGCGGCTCTTGGAGGCGTGGTCGGGCAGGTAGGCGGCCCGTAAGCCCCGCTGGCGTGCCAGGGAGCGAGTCTGCTCCAGGGTGAGGCCATCGCGGCTCATCAGCACCTCCAGCCGGCCGTCGGGGCGCAGGCCGATCACCATGCGAATCCGGGGCAGGAAGTAGCGGATCTGCTGGCCCATCGAGATGCTGTAGGCCCCCCGATAGGCGGCCGGGGGCCGTTCCAGGTCGTTGTAGACGCTGTGCAGCCCGCCGATGAAGCTGTCGTACTGGCGTGCCCGATCGGCCGTCAGCTCGCCGTAACCGAAGTCGACCCCACCGTCGCGGCGGATGCCCACAAAGGCCCGCTGGCGGGCGGCGGTGCGGTTGCGGCCGCGCCAGATCCGATCGCCAAGCTTGATGTCACCCAGGGGCACGGTGATTTCCCGTCCCCCCGCATCGACGTGGCGCTCATACATGGGCCCTGAAAAGAAGGCCAGGGCCTGGCGGTCGGCGTAGGCCTCCTGCTCCCGATCCCAGCCTTCGAACAGGTCGATCTGCACGGCTCGGGGATCGAAGTCGAGGGCATAGACCCTGTCGTCAGGGAGGTAGCGAAAGGGCTGGCCGTCGGCGCGGGTGAGCAGGGGCGCCCCTGCTCGGGGGCCAGAACCGGGCAGGGGCGGGGCAATGGCCACCAGGAAGGTGAGCACGCTCGCCGGCAGGGCCACCGTGAGCATCCGTTTGCGCCGCCAGAGCGGCCGTTTGGGTCGGGGGGTCAGGCGGCCCGGTCGCGGCTGGGTGGTGCTTGCGTCCAATCCACGACGGCGCCGTCCGCCACCAGCCAGATCCGATCACGTTGGGAGCAGGGATGGCCTCCCGTCAAGCGCCCGAAGGCCGGCAGGGCCAGCCGTTCGCTCCGTGCGCAGTAGCTGAAGCAGGGCAGCCGCAGGCGATCGGCACCCCCGCCCACCACCGCCACCGGATGGAGGTGGCCGCAGAGGTTCAGCAGGCCGTCCCGGGGGTCGGGCGCGTGGCTGAGCCACCAGGGCCCCACCGCCTGGGAGGGCTCCTGGGGCAGGCCCTCGATCCAGCTGCCCAGCTCGTGGTTGCCGCCGATCAGGCGCAGGGGGCAGCCCAGCAGCTCCGGTAGGGCCGCGAGTTTGGCGCGCAGCTCGCCGGTGAGCCCCAGCCGGCTGTGGATCAGGTCGCCCAGCACCAGCACCTGCTGGGGCCGCCAGCGGTGGGCCAGGGCCAGCAGGTCGTTGAGGGTGGCGCCATCGCCGTCGCTGGGCAGGGGAATGCCATGGGCCTGGAAGGTTTCGGCCTTGCCCAAGTGCAGATCGGCCACCAGCAGCAGGCGTCGCTGGGGATCCCATAGACCCTTGGCGCCGAGCAGCTCCAGCGGCTCGCCCCGCCAGTGGAAGCTGATCTGCTCAGCGGCCATCGAGCCCCATGCCGCGTCGGTAGGCCGGGCGGGTCTGGGTGGCAGCAATGGTGGCCTGCACGTTGGGCCAGGGGCTGAGGTCGATCTGGGGAAAGAAGATCGGCAGGTAGGCCAGATAGGCGTTCACTGCGCAGTCGGCCACCGTCCAGCTTGGGGTGCCCCAGGGGCCCGCCAGCAGGGAGCGCCCCCCTTCCAGCAGGCCATCGAGCACCCCCATCAGCCTGGGGAATTCCCGTTCCCGATTGGCTGGCACAAACAGGGCCACCGCCAGGGTGGCATTGGCAAACAGGATCCACTGGGTGGCCAGGGCCCGTTGGGCGGCCACCTCCGCTGGGGTGCCCTGGAAGTCGTGGCCGTGGTGATCGGCGAGATGCAGCAGGATCGCGCCGCTTTCAAACAGCTGCAGGGGCTCCCCGCCTGGCGCCCTCAGGCTGTCGTCCACCAGGGCGGGCACCTTGGCAAAGGGGTTGATCGCCGTGAAGGGGGGCTGCTGGTGCTCGCCAGCCTCCATGTCGAGCTGGATCCAGTCGTAGGCCAGCCCCTTCTCCTCCAGATACCAGCGGGGCATGGAGGCGCGGCTGCGGGCGCCGCCGTACAGCGTCAGGCCCATGGAGGTCTGTGGTGATGGGAGGTTTGTCAGTCTCGCTGGCCGCTGTGGGTTGGTCCAGTTACGGGTTTGCTGAACCGGCGTCACGTCGTCTGAACACACTTCTGATCCACCAGAGCTGAAGAGCGCCAACGACCAGGGCGACCAGACCCAAGTGGAGGTATCCAGAGTTCAGTTGCTCCATCACACCGCCTGCTGGTCCTTCTCCCAGATTCGCTCGAGCATCTGCCGCATCCGCTCCGTTCTGGAGGGGATCCCCAGGACGCGCTTGCGGAACAGGGAGGTCAGGCGCCAGAACTTGACCCCTGCCGCAAGGGCAAAGACCAGCCAGGGCACCAGCATCCAGAGGGGGTTGGGCATCACGCTGCTTTCCATGGGCTCCAGAGCAACGGCCCACTCCCCATCGTATGCAGAAACCGCATTGGCGTCTGCAATTCTTGATCTTAAGGCCGCTGAAATTCATTCTCCCGTTATGGTCAAAATTAATGGGACCCGTCTTTGCGATGGTTCACCCGGATACACTTGCCTTGTTTGACCACGTCCAGTGGTTGAGGACTGGCCAGCGCGCGTCTGAAAAATTGCAGCGACACCAGTCGACGATTAGTCGTGCTGCCACCAGATGTGAGCAGGTTTTTGATGTAAAATTGGTTAAGGAGTCGGCTGAGTGGATTGTGTCTGGTAACTCCGAACTGCTTGATGCAGAGCGCAGGGTGCACCAACGCTGGCGATGGCAAAAGGGTCACCCCCTACGGTTTGATTGCCAGCACTGGGTTCGCGATTTTTATTCCTCTCTGGTCCTTGGGGATTGGACCACGGGAAATATGAACTATCTAGAGTATGGGCGCCCGCGCTACCTGCTTCGATCCTCCATTATTGATGCCTGGCTGTGCTCCTTGCCTGATGCCCCTGATGATGCCGACCTGCATACTTTTGAATTGTGCTCAATGCCAACCCTGTTGGTGGCAAAGCAAAACCATCCCCTCTTTTTGCTCGGAGACTCGTTAACGATTGATGATGCAGTGCGGTTTCCGGTGCTTCCGTTGCCGGCTCAGGCATTTCCAGTGTTTCAGGATATTTTTTATGGCATGGGCTTTTCCCATAGCCGTGCATTACTCAGCCATGGGTTGTTGGGGGATGCCATGGACGCGGGGTTGCCCGTTGAGGATCTTTATTTGGGTGTTGCCTCACCGCTGACTCTTGGCACTTATGAGTCAGATTGGAAGCCGCTTCCTCTGGTGATTCCCATTGCCGTCGGCGATGCCTTGGTTGTGCGCTCTGACTATGCAACCCATCCCAGAACCAGGGATTTGGTCTCAAGACTCCTCTTCCACCTTGAGCTGAAGGCAGGCGGTGTCAAAGATGTTCGCATTGTCAGCATGCAGCCTTCGTTGTTCACGGCCCATGTTCCCTGATTTGTAGGTTCGATCTCCTTGTCTATGGTCCCATGGGCAAGCTGTGGCGGCGCTGCCAGCGGCGGCGTTCCAGCTGGGAGCTGGGTTGGTTGCCATCGGCTGAGCGGCCGCGTAGCAGAAAGGCTTCAATGGAACCGTGGCCTTTGAGGGCCACGTTGCCGCGGATGTCGCAGCGGAACCGCGGTGGTAGCAGTCGTCTGGTTTCCACCGAGATCTGAATTTCGCCAGGGATGCCGGTTGACTCCATCCGACTGGCCACGTTGACGCTGTCACCCCAGAGGTCGTAGGCGTATTTGCGATGGCCGATCACCCCGGCCACCACCGGTCCGGTATGGATGCCGATGCGGATGTCCATCGTCACGCCCTCCTCTTGCACCACCTTGTTGTGGGTGGCGAGCATGTCGAGGGCGAGGTCGGCAATCCGTTCGGCATGGTCTTCCGTGGCGAGGGGCACCCCGGCCGCCGCCATGTAGGAATCGCCAATGGTTTTGATTTTCTCGACGCCCCGCTGATCACAGAGTTCATCAAAGCAGCGGAAGATATGGTCGATCAGGGACACCACCCTGTGGGCATCCATGTGGCTGGCAATCTCCGTGAAGCCCACCATGTCGCTGAACAGGATGGTGGCGGAGGGGTGGTAGTCGTAAATCGTTCCCTCCTCACCTTTGATGCGCTCGACGATCACATCGGGCAGCATGTTGTGGAGCAGGGCTTCGGCCTTGGCCTTTTCATCCTTGAGGGCGTCAAACAGTTCATCGCGGCTGAGTTCGGTGAAGATCGCGCCGATCTGCTGCACCTGGTTGTCGGTGGGCGTCTGCCAGAGCTTGATGGGAATGATGTAGTCATGCCGATTGGCGCGGTTCTGACTGCTCACCCCGATGGAGTCGCGCACGATCACCTGCTGGAGATGGGGCGGCAGGGGGTAATCCACCCCATCGGCGATGAGGCGCACCAGCAGTTGGGCGGTTTGGGCTGCGGACGCTTCGGGGGCTTGCAGGTAGAGCTCGATCGCCGCCTCCGCCTGCCAGTGCAGAAACCAGCGCAGGGCATCGGAAATCAAGGCTAGGCAGGGAATGAGCTGGGTTTCCCGGGCCTCCAGCATCCCCAGGATGCGCAGCATCTTGTGGCGGGTCTCCTCCAGGGAGGCGTCCCGCTGCATGTCCACCCGACCAAGCGCAATTAGTGTTGACATCGCATCACCAGCACACTGGCGTCGTCACTGCGCGAGGCCTGGCTCATCAGCAGATCGGCGAGGGCCGCCAGCGGCAGGAGGGGGTCGGTGTGTTGTCGAAGCTGGCGCACCTGGGATTCCCGCAGGCCGTCGGAACATTGCACCACGGTGTCGGTGTCGTGCAGGGGAAAGTGCTGCACCATCGGCGTTGGGAATCGATCGCCCAGTTGGCCATCCCGGCTCACGCCGGTCCATCCCCGGGGCTTGAACTGCAGGATGCGCGTGTTGCCGATGCCGCTGAACCACAGGTCCCGCCGCTGCCCATCCACCAGGGAGAGTCCGATGGCCGCGCCGCGGCTGCCACAGGCCCGCTCGTGGGCGGTGCGCAACAGGTCGGTCAACCACTCCTCTGCCGGACACGCGGGTGCAAGGGGTGGGCCCGACCCAGATCCCGCAGCACTGGTCAGGGTCGTAAAGCGCTGCTGCAACGCTTCCACCACGGCACAGGCCACCGCATGGGCGTCGGGTCCATGGCCGCAGCCATCCACCACACCCAGCAACCACAGGTCCCCCTGCTGGAGGGCCAGCACCTGGTCGCCGCTGACACGCTCCGGATAGCAGGCCCGGATCCGTTGTTCGAGTTTCAGCTGGCAGGGCGCGTGGACCACCGAGGTTTCGGGGAGGGGCTCTGGATTGGGTTCGAGCCGGGGCCCAGCTGAGGGGAGAATCGTGGTGCGTCGGCTGCCTGTCTGGGGGGGCTCCTGCCGCACCCAGCGCAGGGCGCGCACCTCGGTGCCTTCGCCAGGGCCGGTGATGATGCCCAGCTCATCGGTCATCCGCTTCACCGCCGGCAGCCCGAGCCCGAGGGTGTTGCCGGTGGTGTAGTGCTCCTGCAGGGCCCGGTCCAGGTCGGGAATGCCGGGGCCCTGGTCGGCGGCCTCCACCAGGATGCCAACGCGATGGCCATCTTCCACCTGGCTGACCCGGATGCTGCCCTGCTGGCCGTACTTGAGGATGTTGGTGCCCAGTTCGGCGATCACCGTGCCCAGGGCGGTCCGGTCGAGGGCACTGAGGCCGGGGTAGTAATCCTCCCGCTGCAGCGACACTGCTGCGATCTGCACGTCGGAACGCCGCTGGATTCGGTACTGGCGGGTGTTGACGTTATCCATCGCATGCCTCCAGGGCGCTCGCCATGTCGACCCGGAAGATGAGGTCGTCGATGGTGATCGGCATCTGGCAGAGATAGGCGGCGATGCCCGGGCGGATCCCCATCAGCACCGTGGGCACACCGAGCACCTCATTGGTCTGCACCAGGTGGCGCAGCACCTGGAACTCGGCCAGGTCCAGCAGGGTGACGGTGCTGAGGTTGAGGATCACCCCCCGGATGCTGTCTTCCGTCACCCGCTGAGTTACATCGGCCACGATCCGGTTCAGCACCGCATCGGAGAGTTCGCCTGGCAGCGACACCACCAGCAGGCCATCCACCGCCGCCATGGAGGTTCGGATATCGATGGCGGGGCTGGCCATGATTGCCCCCTCTATCGATAGGTGCGTTGCCGGTGCAAGGTGGGTTGCTGGGAGCGGAAGGGCATCCGTCCCCGCTGGAGATCCAGCACGCCCATTTCGGCCAGGCAGGTGGAGAAGGCATCCTTCAAGGTGGCGGTCGTGCGCAGCTCGCTGATGTCCACGCCCAGTTCCACAATGGTGTGGGCAATGGAAGAGGACACCCCGGAGACCAGGGTTTCGCAGCCCATGATTCGGGTGGCCTTGGTGATCTTGATCAGTTGATTGGCCACGGCGGTGTCCACCGTGGGCACTCCGCTGATGTCGAGAATGAACATCTTGGAGCCGGTCTGACTGATGCGGTCGAGGGTCTTGCGCATCACGTCGTCGGTGCGGGTGGAATCCACGATTCCCACCAGCGGGAGGAGCAGGATTTCATCCCAGATCGGGGTCACTGGGGTTGACATCTCCTGCAGGGTGCGATCCAGCTCTAGGCGCACCCGCTCGGCTTCCCGGGACTCCTCCAGGGCCGATTCCAGTTGGGCCGATTTCGCTCCCATCAGTGCCGCGGCCTGGTTGAACTGGGCGGTGATGTCGTAGGCGAACTTCACCACCCGCACCAACGTGCCGCTGGCATCAACAATGGGGTTGTAGGACGCCTCCAACCACACTGGCTCACCGGATTTGGTGATCCGTTGGAATTGTCCCCGCTGGCTCTCGCCGCGGGAGAGGGCTGTCCAAAACTGTTTGTAGGCCGGGGAGGACGCCTCCTCCTTGGTGACGAACAGGCGATGGTGCTGGCCACTGATCTCCTCTTCGCCGTAACCCAACACCTGCAGCATGATGGGGTTGGCCCGCAGGATGGTGCCATCGGGAGCAAATTCGATCACCGCCATTGAGCGCTCAATGGCCGCAATGGTGCTGGCATCGATGGCACTTCTGTTCTTGGTTTCGGTGATGTCGGTGGCCAGCCCGATCACGCTCTCGGGCTTGCCGTTGCTGGTCAACACCGGGCTGAAGCTGGTCTGGAGCCACACCTCCTGGCCGTCCTTGTTGCGGTGCAGGAACTCGCCCCCTTGGGAGTTTCCCTTGGCGAGGCTGGCCCACAGCTGTTTCCATTTCGCAGAGCGCGTTTCCTCCGGATCGAGGACCAGGCTGTAGGGCTGGCCGATCACGTCGGCTTCGCTGGAGCCGATCAACGCCAGAAAGTTGGCGTTGGCACTTAACACCGTGCCCTGGAGATCAAATTCGGCCACGGCGTTGGAGCGATCGAGAGCTGTCCAGAGCGCCAGGGCCCGGCCGTTGTCGATCGTGGTCGGTGATTTGGGTGTTGGGGTTTTGGTTGTGGATGTCTTCGCTGTGGATGTCTTGCTTGTGGATGTCTTGGCTGTCGATCGCTTGCCTGTCGTTGTCACGCGCCCATCGTCCGGAATCTGACTGTGTTCTGGAACCGCAGGCGACGCTTCAGGCAAACCGCTTGGTTCTCTTAAGGCTCAGGGGGTGCGGCAGAGGCGGCGCAGATCGGCGCTGCGATACAGGCTGTGCGTATCACCGGGCTGGGCTTCGGCGAACCGTTGGTTTTTGGTGAGGCCATTGCCGGCACCCAGGCGGTTGGCGAGGGTGGCCTTCTCCGCCCCGTGGGCCCCTTGCCAGCGGGCGCAGAGCTCCAGGTTTCCCGGCGGAAGGGCTGCTCCGGGCCGGGCCAGGGCAAGTCCAAACCCCAGTGCAAGGAACGCCAGCTTGGCGGCGGGGCTCATCGCAGCGATTCCGAGCGCTGCCAGCGGGGGTGGCGCGGACCGCACCAGTGGCCATCGGCAATCCGGGGCGCGTGGCGCACCTGGGTTGGCCGTCCCAGGTAAACCCAGGCGTCCTGTCCGTCCCTCAGGCGCAGCCAGTGGCGCTCGAACAGGCGCGGGGTGCCTTCGAGGCGATCCAACTGGCTCAGGCTGGCCTGGGGGATCCGGTAGAGCTCCCCCTGCAGCGCCGGCCACCCCGGGGAGGAGGGTTCCCCGGCATGGCGAACGGCCATCGGGAAAGGCCCCAGGTCGAACAGCTGCACCCCCTCGAGTTGGCCCTCGCCCACCCTGGTGGCCCCCGCCAGCCAGTGGTGGTTGGGCTGGCCCCGCTTGAGGCTGCCGTAGACAAACACCGTGGTTGTGCCTTGGCCGGTGATAATCGTTGTTGATGCTTCCGTTTCAGCCATGACCATTGCCCTGCTCATCGCCCTGGCTGGCTCCCTGGTGCTGATGGCGGTGATCGTCAAGCGGCTCGAGCAGGCCTGAGGCAGGCTCCGGCATGGTTTGGTTGCCGTTGCAGAGCTGTACGGCGTTGCCTTTGTCGCGCTTTGCGGCATACATGGCGTTGTCGGCAGCGGTCAACAGCTCGGCGCTGCTGTTGCCATGCTCGGGGTACCGGGCGATGCCCACGCTGGCCGAGATGGCGATGGCTGGATCGAGCGTGTTGTAGGCAGCCCGGCTGGCCTCCACCAGTTTCCATCCCATCTTGAGCAGCTCGTCGGTGCTGCCCGCTTCCGGCACCAGCACCACGAATTCATCGCCGCCCTGGCGGCAGAGCAGGTCGCCGTCGCGGATCACCTGGCGAAACCGCTGCGCCACGATCTGCAGCACCTGATCCCCCACGTGGTGGCCGAAGCGGTCGTTGACGGGCTTGAAGCCATCGAGATCGAGGTAGATCAGGGCCACCCCATGGCCATGGCGTTTGGCCAGGGCCAGCTGGCGCTCCAGCTGCTCCATGAGCATGGCGCGGTTGGCCAGGCCCGTGAGGGTGTCGTGCTGGGCCATGAAGCGCACCGCCTCCTCGGCCTGATGGCGCTCAGTCACGTCCTGCAGCATGCCCACGTAGTAGCGGGGTTGGAGATTTTCATCCCGCACCGTGGTGATGCTGAGGTGATGGCGACGGACCTCACCACTGCGCAGCCGATTCCAGATGTCGCCTTCCCAGAAGCCCTTCTGCAGCAGTCCATCCCACATCGCCTTGTAGAAGGCAGCGTCGTGGCGGCCGGATTTGAGCAGGTTGGTGCGCTGCCCTTTGATTTCTGAAATCCGGTAGCCGGTGAGCTGGCTGAAGGAACTGTTGGCCTGCACGATGCGGCCCTCAGGATTGCTCACCACGATGGCCTGGCCGCTCTCTTCAAACACGGTCGAGGCCAGGGCCCGTTCCCGGCCTGCCTTTTCGCTGACGGCCAGGGCCTCCTTGGTGGCCAGATGGTTGCTGACCAGAATTCGGGTGACTAGGGCGGCGATGGCGCTGCCACTGACGCCGAGCAGGAGGTTGAGCCAGAACGCCGGACTGATTCCGTTTGGCCCCACAAGCTGGGGTGAGAGCTGTACCCCCACAAGCCAGGTGCGGCCGGCGATGTTGAGGCGCTCGTAGGACGGGTGCCGCACCTCATTCCGGCGCACGAGGTTCTTGTCATCGAAGAGGAGGTTTGGGGTGAGGGGCTGGTCGCCGTCGAACACCAGCACTCCGGTGCCATCCAGATCGGCGTTGTCCACCGTGTCCAAGGCACTCTTCACCAGATCCTTGAGGCGCAGGGGTGAATAGGTCCATCCCACCAGATGGCGCTTGTTGGCTTGCGTTGCCGCTCCCTTTTCGGCATACACCGGGAGATAGATCAAGGCTCCGCGCTGCAGGTCTTCGTCGGTTTCCTGAACCAGACGCACCTTGCCGCTCAGGGCAGCGCGGCCTGATTCCGCTGCCCGCTGCATCGCTTCACGACGGATCGGCTCGGAGTACATGTCGAATCCAAAAGCTCTCTGGTTGCGCCAATCAAAGGGCTCGAGAAACTCAATGGCGCCGTAACCCTGGCGTGGGCCTGGAGGGCGCACGGAAAAGGCTGGGAACCCTTCGGATCGAATTCTGCGTTCAAAGCGGGTCAGTTCCGTGGCTGGAATCCAGCGGGCAAAACCAATTCCCTGGACCCCTTTCAATTCCCGCGTGTTGAGAATGACGGTTTCGTAAAAGGTGTTGAACTCATCGCGGTTGACTTCATTGGAGGCATTGAACAGGCCTGCCAGGGCGCCGAGAACTGAAATATCGATCTCCAGCTTGTTCTGAATGGCGTCTGTTACAGCCTCGAGAAGATTGCTTTCGATGCGGAGGTGCTCTTGGGCGCCGAAGCGGCGTGTCTGTTCGCTAATGGCTGCCGTGATCAGCAGTCCGCCTACCAAAACGATCCAGGGCAGCGCTGTGATTTTGGCGATCTTTTTCCAAGTCTTTCTGCAGGCATTGAGCCAGGATCTTCGTCGGTTGACGAGGTGTCGACGATCGGAAAGAAATTCATTTGTTGTTTGCCAATTCTGTTCGGCCTGGTCGATTTTTTTCTGAAGTTCTTCCAGTGAGATGCGGGTGCTGATGTCGCGGAAGACAAACAGGAAAGGATTCGGCTCTTCGGTGGGGATCGGCCGCCACTCCACTTCGAGGGCGCGGATCGGATCCCGGCTCAGGATTGCGGTGATGCGTCCGGTTTTGGTGATCCCGCCGCGGGTTTGCTCGATGGTGAGGATCGGTGCCCCAACGATGTCCAGCGGAAGAAGACTGTGCAGATCGTGTCCAAGGCTGGCCAGTCTCGCTCTGCCCACCAGGGCATCGAAGGGGGCGTTGCACCACTGCACCTCCCCAGCCTCATTGACCAGGACGAGCCCTTCGTCGATCTCGCCGAGGGCCGTGTCCAGGCGACCCATGGTGCGGCGCAATTCCGCGACCAAGGTGCCCGTGTCCATCAGAGCCATGGTGAGGAGGGCTGGTGGGTCACCTTCGGGAGTGTTGGGGCCGCCGAGCCATACTGGCCTGATTCCAGTGAATTGGCTGTTGTTAGGCCCATTCCGCCTTGCGAGCTTCAGCGATCAGCCGCTGCAGGCGCTCCAGCAGGGATTCATTGCTCATGCGGTTGTTGAGGCGCTCTGCCAGCAGGGGAAAGGCCAGGGGGCCGGGCCGGGGGGTGGCCTCCAGCTGCAGGCTGCAGCGTTGGAGGCGCTCGAGGGCGCCGGTAATTCGGGGGAGGTCCAGTTGGTCGCCCAGCACCTCAGATCGGGCCTGGGCCAGTAAGAGATTGGTGGGCTCGTGGCGGCTGAACACATCAAAGAGGAGGGCGGCGCTGATCTGCAATTGCCCTCCCGACTTGGCCTGGCCGGGATAGCCATTGCGCACCAATCCACTGATCTGGGCAATGGCCCGGAAGCGGCGGCGGCAGAGCTCTGAGAGGTTCACCGCCTGCTGGAGATCGTCCTCCAGGTTGGCGCCGTCGAGCAGGGCGTCGCTGTGTTGGGCGAACAAGTCTTCGAAGGGGTAGCCCTTGGGGGCCAACAGCTCAAAGCCGTAGTCGTTCACCGACACGGTGATCGTGCTGGGCTGCTGGCGGGCCAGACGCCAGGCCCAGAGGAAGCCCAGGCCCTCATGCACGAAGCGGCCCTCAAAGGGATAGGCGTAGAGGTGGCTGCCCTCCCGGCTGCGGCACACCTCCACTAGAAACTCGTCGTTGCGGGGGAGCCGCGAGAGCTGGGCCTGGCGCTGCAGCAGGGGCTCCAGGGCCTGCAGTTCCGGGCTGTCGAGGCGCGTCTCCCCCGCCAGGGCCCGGGCGCAGCGGTCGACCTCGGCCCGCAGGTGCTGGCTGAGCAGATCGGAGAGGGCCATCTGGCCGCCGGCCCAGGCGGGCACGGTGGAGCTCTTTTTGGTGGTGGCCTTCACCTGGGCGGTCATCTCCCGTAGCCGCACAAACTCCAGTTGCCGGCCGGCAAAGAAGAACACATCCCCGGCTTTGAGCCGGCCGATGAAGGCCTCCTCCACGTGGCCGAGCACGGCGCCGCGCACAAAGCGCACGGTGACGGCGCGGTCGGCGGTGATGGTGCCGATGTGGAGCCGGTGCAGCCGGGCGATGGTCTTGTCCTTCACCCGGTAGCGAAAGGACTTGCTGGTGCCGGGGCTGATGGGCTCGCGCTCGAGCTTGCGGTAGCGGGGATAGGCACCGAGGCAGTCGCCGCCGTGTTCGAGAAAGCGCAGGCACCACTGCCAGTCGGCGTCGCTGAGCTGGCGGTAGCTCCAGGCCGTGCGCACCGCCGCCAGGGCCTGGGCCGGTTCGAATCCAGGGCCGCAGGCCAGGCTGGTGAGGTGCTGCAGCAGCACGTCGATGGGAGCGACCGGCGGCCGGCGCTGCTCCACCAAGCCCCCGGCCAGGCCCCGCCGCAGGGCACTCAGCTCCAGCAGCTCCAGGGCGTGGGTGGGCATGAACAGCACCTGGGAGGTGCCGCCGGGGCTGTGGGCGCTGCGGCCGGCCCGCTGCAGCAGCCGCGCCACGTTCTTGGCCGAGCCGATCTGCACCACCCGCTCCACCGGTTGAAAATCCACGCCCAGATCGAGGGAGCTGGTGGCCACCACCCAGCGCAAGGCCCCGCTCTTGACCCCAGCCTCGATCGCCTCCCGCTCCGCCCGGTCGATGGCGCTGTGGTGGAGGGCCAGGGCTCCCTCCATTTCGGGGCAGGCGTAGCGCAGGCACTGGTGCCAGCGCTCGGCCTGGTTGCGGGTGTTGGTGAACAGCAGGGTGCTCACCCCCGGCTCCAGCGCCGCCACCAGCTCCTCGTACATGCGCAGGCCCAGGTGGCCGGCCCAGGGGAAGCCATCGATGCTTTCGGGCAGCAGGCTGCGGATCGCCGTGGGGCGTTGGATATCGGCGGTGATAAGACGTGGTTCGCGGCTGACGGCCTCCCCCATGCCGACGCCCACCGCTGCCCGGGCCGCTTCCTCCAGGTTGCCGATCGTGGCGCTGATTGCCCAGGTACGCAGATTTGGCCGCAGCGACCGCAGCCAGCTGAGGCAGAGCTCGGCCTGCACGCCGCGCTTGCTGCCCATCAGCTCATGCCATTCATCCAGCACCACCGCCTGCAGGCCCCCGAACAGGTCGGGGGCCTTGGGATTAGCCAGCAGCAGGCTGAGGGATTCCGGCGTGGTGATCAGGATTTGGGGTGGGGTGCGCAGTTGGCGGGTGCGCTCGCTGCTGGGGGTGTCGCCGTTGCGGATCGCGACGCGCAGCGGCCAGCCCATCGCATCGATCGGCGCCTGGATGGCCAGGGCCAAGTCGCGGCTGAGGGCCCGCAGGGGCGTGAGGTAGAGCAGGCGCAGGCCGCTAACGGTGGCTCGTTGTTGCGAGCGTGTGGCGTTCTGTACAAGCTGTACAGAATCCAAGACACTGGCCCGGTCACCCCACTGGCCAGCGTCCTGGTGCAGCATCTCGGCGATTGGGCCCATCACCGCCGCATAGGTTTTGCCGGAGCCGGTGGGCACCTGGATCAGGCCGCTCTCCCCCGCCAGGTAGGCCTGCCAACACGCGCGCTGGAAGGGAAGCGGCGTCCAGCCCTGCTCAGAAAACCAGGCTTCGATCGGCGCCAGCAGAGTCATGGCGCTGGGGGCAGTGGCAACAGGGTGAGCTCGGGCGCCGCCGCGGCGAAGGCCTCCAGGCGCCGGTGCAGTTCAGCCGCCAGGGCCAGGGTGTGGGGGTGGGGGCCAAACTCCCGCCGCACCACCAGGGACTCGCCGCTGGTGAGCGGCAGATCGAGAGGCAGCCGTACCAGGCTGCCGGCCACCCGCTCACTGAGCACGGTGGCGTAGCCGATGGTGAGGTCGGCCTCGGTCTGGCCTTCCCAGCGCTCCCGCCGATAGCGCCGCATCCGCACCGGGGCGTTCCACAATCCCAAGTGCTTCAGGCAGGCCTCCACCTTGGGATAGGTGCCCGGCGGGAGGGCCAGGCTGGGGAAGGCGGCCACGTCGTCCCAGCTGATGGGCCCCTGGTTCAGCAGGGGATGGTTGGGGCCCACCACCAGGTGCACCGGATAGCGGCACAACGGCAGGGCCACCAGCTCGGGGTCGTCGGGGTCGGGCCAGTCGGGCCCAGCGGCGATCCAGCCGTCGATCACCCGCTGGCGCAGCAGGGCCATCGGGAGCCCCACCCCCACGATGTCGCAGGTCCCGAGCAGCCAGCCCGCGGGCGCTGGCGTGGCCAGCAGGGGCCCGGACCAATAGGTGGCCTCCAAACGCAACGGGGCCAGGTCTTGCCAGCGGGCCAGCTGGTGCACCCGCCGTTCCAGCTGGAGCAGGGCAGCATCACCCTGCAGGCTCCACTCCTGGTCCTGTTTGACCAGCTCCAGGCCGAACAGCTCGAGGGCCTGATTGCATTTGCGGCTCACGGACGACTGGTTGAGGCCCAGGCGCTGACCGGCGGCCTGCCCGGAGCGGAGCCATAGGGACAGATCCAGGCTGGCCAGGCACTCCAGTGTCAGCACGGGCCACGCTCGAGCAGCGCCAGGGCGGTGGCCAGGGTGTCGGCCTCCTGGGCCGGCTTGTCGTGGCGCCAGCGGCGAATGCGGGGAAAGCGCACGGCCAGGCCGCTTTTGTGGCGGGGCGATTGTTGCAGGCCCTCGAAGGCCAGCTCAAACACCTGCAGGGGCTCCACGGCCCGCACCGGACCAAAGCGCTCGGTGGTGTGCTGGCGGATCCAGCGGTCCAGGGCCGTGATCTCGCCGTCGTCCAGGCCGGAGTAGGCCTTGGCGAAGGTCACCAACCGGCCGTCACCATCCCAGAGGCCGAAGCTGTAGTCGGTGAAGAGGTTGGCGCGCCGTCCACTGCCCGCCTGGGCGTAGAGCAGCACCGCATCCAGGGTGTAGGGGTCGCGCTTGTGCTTCCACCAGGCCCCCCGCCGCCGGCCCGCCCGGTAGGGGGAGTCGAGGTCCTTGAGCATCAGCCCTTCGGCCGCCGCCGCCGCGGCCTGTTGGCGCAGGGGCTCCAGCTGGTCCCAGGCCGTTAGGGGCAGGCGGGGGGAGAGGCGCAGGAGCCCGGCTGCGGGGGTGGGTGTCGCCTGCTGGAGCTCCGAGATCAGCGACTCCAGGGCGGCCCGGCGTTGGCGCAGGGGCCGCTGGCGCCAGTCGTCGCCCTGCCACTCGAGCAGGTCGTAGGCCACGAACGCGGCTGGACAGGCCGCCAACAGGGCCCGGCCCGGGGCCTTGCGCCCCAGGCGCCGTTGCAGCTGGCCAAAGGGGGCCGGGCGGTCACTCCCCTGGGGCCACACGAGCACCTCGCCGTCCAGCACGGTGCCCTCCGGCAGGCAGGCCGCTGCCGCGATCAACTCGGGAAAGGCGCCGTTGATCAGCTCCTCGCCCCGGCTCCAGAGGAACGCCTGGCCGGCGCGGCGGATCAGCTGGCCGCGGATGCCATCGAACTTCCACTCCGCCAGCCAGTCCTCGGCAGCGCCGGGCGGCAGATCTTCGAGTGGGGAGGCCAGGAAGAACGGATAGGGGCGGCTCGGCACCGCCTCGGTTTGGTTGGCGGGGGCCAGCAGGTGCCGGTAGGCCTGGGGGCTGGGGCTGAAGCCGCCCATCAGCCGGTGCTGCAGCAGGGCCGTCTCCAGGCCGCTGAGCTGGGCCAGGGCCCGCAGCACCAGTCCCGGTCCAACGCCCACCCGCAGGCCGCCGGTGAGCAACTTGTTGGCCACCAGCAACTCGTTGGCGCTGAGCCCCAGCCAGAGCTCTCGCACCGCCTCAGCCTGGGCCTCGCCCTCGAGGGCGGCGGCGGCGGGCAGCAGCTCCTCCAGCCAGCGGTGGAGTGGTTCGGCGGCCAACGTCTCCTGCCGTTCGCCGTTGCCGTGACCATCGCGCCCTCCTGGTGCTGCCGGTGCCTCCGGTTGGAGCTGGCGCCAGAGCAGGGCGATGGTTTCGGCGGAATCGCCCACCTGGGCGTAGCAGTCGTCAAACAGCCACTCCGGCAGTGACGAGTCGGCCAGGCAGATCTCGCGCAGGCGCCGTCCGGTGATCAGGCGTTTGCCCTGTTTGCCCAGCAGCACGTGCAGGGCCCAGGCCGCATCGGCGGCATCGGTGTCGTCGAAATAGGCCGCCAGGGCGCCCACCTTGGCCGTGGTGCCGCTGGAGGCATCCAGCGCGCTGTACAGCGCGGCAAAACGGCGCATCGCAGTCAGGGGCGCTTCACCACCACCACCCCGCGGCTGCGGCCGGAGCTGCTGTCGGTCGTGCGGATGGCCCGCCAGAGATCGGCCAGGGGCACCCACACCGAGGGATAGCGATAGCGGGCCACATCGAGGATCAGCACCCGATCCGTGGCGGCGTGGTACGCGGCCACCGGTGAGATGTGACCGCCACCGGCCTGCCCCAGGGCCTGACGGTCGTAGTTCACCAGCAGTCGATCCGAAGGATCACTGAGGTTGCTGCGCAACAGCAGGCGGAACTGGGCCTGGCTGAGCTGGTCGCCGTGGACGGCCCTGGCCTGGACCCCATGGCTGGCCAGTAGCGCCCGCAATTGGTCCAGGGTCATGCCCTGGCGGGCCACCACCTCGGGGCCGAGCACCGCCCGGGTGCTGGCGGATTCGAACACGTTCTGCTGGGTCCAGAAGCGGTAGTTGCCGTAACCTGCCGCCGCCGGGGCCGGCACCGCCAGGCTGTTGAGCACCATCACCATGCTGGCGACGCCGCAGTAGGCCAGGTTGGCCTGGGTGAGGAACTGCTCGGCGAGGGGGCCGTAGTCGGCGCGATCCACGCTCTGCAGCAACAGGGTCTGACCCTCACGCTCCGGCAGGGGAATGGTTTTGCCTGGCTGGGCCAGGGCGACGGGGCCCGGGGCCAGCAGGGTCACCCAAGCCAAGCCAAGGGCGCCGCAGAGATGGAGAGTTCGCCCCCTGGTGGTTGGTGTTTCGGGTTGGGGCAGCACGGTTGGCGATTGGGCGCTCGCCCCAGATCATGGTCCCCCTTGCCCCGCCAACGGCGCGGCGCTGAGGCCTTCCACCTCCCGCAGGTAGCGGGCCAGCCCATCGCTGTTGCCGTGGGTCACGTACACCTGGCGGGCGCCGCTCTGCTTCACGCTCCGGATCAGGCCAGGCCAGTCGGCATGGTCGCTGAGCACAAAGCCCCGTTCATACCCCCGGCGGCGGCGGGCACCGCGCACGGCCATCCAGCCGCTCACGAAGGCCGTCTGGGGCTGCTTGAAGCGCTTCATCCACACCGACCGGTGGGCCGAAGGGGGCGCGATCACCAGGCGGCCCGCCAGGGACTCCCCCTTGGCGAGCGCGCTCACCGCTCTGGTGGGCGGCAGCACCACGCCGGCTTCCCGGTAGGCGGGCATCAGCGCCTCCACGGCGCCGTGCAGCAACACCTCCTCGGCGACGCCGATGGCGGCCAATTCGGCCAGTAACCGCTGGGCCTTGCCAAAGGCGTAGGCAAACAGCAGCGAGGGCCGCTCCGGCGCCGCTTGCCACCAGCTCAGGATCTCGCCGGCCACCGTGGCGCCGCTCTGCCAGCGGTAGATCGGTAGGCCGAAGGTGGCCTCAGTGATGAACACATCTGCCGTTACGGGGGCAAAGGGGGTGCAGCTGGGGTCGGCGCAGCGCTTGTAGTCGCCGCTCACCAACCAGCTCTCGCCGCCAGCCTCCAGCCGGATCTGGGCGCTGCCGAGCACGTGGCCGGCGCTGTGGAACGACACCCGGGCGTCACCGATGCGGTGCAGCGCTCCGTAGTCGACGGGGATCAGGTTGATCGTGGCGCCGAGCCGTTGGCGCAGGATCGTCTCACTGGCGCCGATCGCCCAGTACTCGCCGCAGCCCGGCCGGGCGTGGTCGGCGTGGGCATGGGTGATCAGGGCGCGGGGTACCGGCTGCTGGGGATCGATCCAGGCGCCCGCCGCCGGGCAGTAAAGCCCCTGGGGGGTGAGCTCGAGCAGGCTGCCGGCGGGAAGGGCCATCGGCCGATTGTGGCGAGGGAGGCACGCCACCGTTGACGGCGGCGCGGGGCCCACCTAGGCCGGGGGGGCACGGCAGGCCCCACCCCATGGCTCTGGACACCTTTCGCGACGAGCTGGCGGCCACGGCGGCGGCCCTGGCCGCTCCGGGCACGGGCCTGCTGGCCGCCGATGAATCCACCGGCACGATCGGCAAGCGCTTCGACGCCATCGGACTCGAGAACAGCGAAGCCAACCGCCGTGCCTACCGCACCCTGCTGGCCACCACCGATGGTCTGGGCGCGTCGATCTCCGGCGTGATCCTCTACGAGGAAACCCTGTTTCAGACCAGCGGTGCCGAGGCGGGGGGCGCCCCGATCGTGGACCTGTTCCAGCACCAGGGCATCGTGCCCGGCATCAAGGTGGATCTGGGGGTGGAACCCCTGCCGGGGGGACTGGAGGGGGAGTCGTGGTGCACCGGCCTGCGCGGCCTGGCCGAACGGGCTGCCCGCTACTACGCCCAGGGGGCCCGATTCGCCAAGTGGCGCGCCGTGTTGCGCATCTCCGCCGCAGGCTGCCCTTCGGAGCTGGCGGTGCGGGAGAACGCCTGGGGCCTGGCCCGCTACGCCCGCACCGTGCAGGAGCAGGGCCTGGTGCCGATCGTGGAGCCCGAGATCCTGATGGATGGTGACCATGACATCGCCACCACCGCCGCCGTGCAGGAGTGGGTGCTGCGCAGCGTCTACGAGGCGCTGGCGGTGCACGGGGTGTTTCTGGAAGGCAGTTTGCTCAAGCCCTCCATGACCACCGCTGGGGCCGACTGCCCGGAGCGTCCTTCGCCCGAGCAGGTGGGCGACTTCACCCTGCGCACCCTGAGCCGCACCGTGCCGGCGGCGGTGCCGGCCATCCTGTTTCTCAGTGGCGGCCTGAGTGAAGAAGACGCCAGCCTCTGCCTCAACGCCATCAATGCCGCCGCCGCCGACACGGGAGCGCCCTGGCACCTGGGGTTCTCCTTTGGCCGGGCCCTCCAACACAGCTGCCTCCAGCACTGGGGTGGCCAGGATCGGCCCGCCGGCCAGGCGGCCCTGCTGGCCCGGGCCCGGGCCAATGGCGCCGCCAGCCGCGGTCGCTATGTGGCGGGGTCCGAGCCCTCGGATGACGCCACCCTGTTTGTGGCCAACTACAGCTACTGACGGGATTCAGGGGATCAGGACCAGCGCAGCCGGCCGTAGACCTGGCGCTGGAACCCGCTGGGTCCGTTGCTGTATTTCACCAGCTCCTGGGCTTCCACCCGGTAAAAGATGCGGCACTGATAGGTGTAGGCCGTGGGCGGATCCCCCGGTTCGGGCCCGGCGCCCATCACCGTGCAGGGCCGGGCTTCGGTGATCCTGAGGTCGAGCTGGCGGTCCACCTGGCAGACCCCCTGCTCCAGCAGGATGCGGGTGGCGGTGGTCTGTTCGTTGGGCACCAGCCAGCGGGCCGTACGGCCGCTCCCCTCGGCGAACTGGGCGGCTTCCCAGAGGTCGAAGCAGTGGGGTGTGCCGGGTGGTTCCTCCTGGGCCTGAACCCCCGCGAGCGGCGGGGCCGCCAGGCCCAGGGCGGCGAGCAGGGTGATGCAGCGATGGCGACGCAGGCGGCTCAGCGGCTCATCTCCAGCATTTTCTGGATGGGAGCGAGGGCCCTCAGCCGGATGGTCTCGTCGAGTTCGATGGCCGGGGCCATCGTGTCGAGACAACGCCACACCTTCTCCAGGGTGTTGAGCCGCATGTAGGGACAGGCGTTGCAGCTGCAGCCATCCGAGCCAGGCACCGCATAGAAAGCTTTGTGGGGCACCGCCTTGCCCATCTGGTGCAGGATCCCCGGCTCGGTGAGCACGATGAAGCTTTCGGCCGGGCTGGCTTCGGCCCGGTGGAGGAGCTTGCTGGTGGAGCCGATGAAATCGGCCAGATCGAGCAGATGTTGCTGGCATTCCGGGTGGGCCAGCACCTCGGCGTCGGGGTGCTCCAGCTTGAGCTGCAGGAGGGCCTGCTCACTGAAGGTTTCGTGCACGATGCAGCTGCCGGGCCAGAGGGTGAGGGCGCGCCCGCTCTGGCGCTGCACCCAGCGGCCCAGGTTTTGATCGGGGGCGAACAGGATCGGCCGATCGGCGGGCAGTTGGTTCACCAGATCCACCGCATTGCTGCTGGTGCAGATCAGGTCGCTGAGGGCCTTCACCGCCGCCGAGCAATTGATGTAACTCACGGCGATGTGGTCGGGGTGCTCGGCGCGGAAGGCGGCGAAGGCCTCGGCGGGGCAGGCGTCAGCCAGGGAGCAGCCCGCCTCCAGATCGGGCAGTAACACCGTTTTCTGTGGGCTGAGGATCTTGGCGGTCTCCGCCATGAAGTGCACGCCGCAGAACACGATCACCTCGGCATCGGTGGCGGCGGCCTGGCGGGAGAGCTCGAGGGAATCGCCGATGAAGTCGGCGACGTCCTGGATCTCAGGCTCCTGGTAGTAGTGCGCCAGGATCACGGCCTTGCGCTGGTGCTTCAGCGCCGCAATAGCCCCGGGCAAATCGGCGGCTGGTGGGTTCTGGATGGCGGCGAAAACCAACCGGGGGCCTCAGCTGATGCAGGATGGCATGAGCCTAAGCATCAGAGATGGTGGTAACCAGCGGAGGGAAAACGCTCCGCATTGCCATCGCCGGAGACCTTCACGGGGCTTGGGACCACAGCGATCACGCGCTGCTGCAAACCGTGGCGCCCGATGCCCTGCTGGTGGTGGGGGACCTCAGCGATGGCCAGCAGCGCATCCCGGCCCTGCTGCGCCAGCTGCCCTTGCCCGTGGCCTGCATTCTCGGCAACCACGACGCGGGTAAGGATGCCTCGGGCCGCACCCTGCAGCGCCAGATCGACCTGCTGGGGGAGGTGCATTGCGGCTGGAAGTTGCGCGCCTTGAGCCCACCGGGGCTGGCGGTGGTGGGGGGACGGCCCGGAACCGCCGGCGGGGGCTTTCACCTCTCCCGAGCCGTGCAGGCGGCCTTCGGCCCGGTGACCCTGCAGGAATCGGCAGATCGCATTACGGCCGCCGCTGCTGCCGCCCCCGACGACTGGCCCCTGGTGCTGCTGGGCCACAGCGGTCCCTCCGGGCTCGGCAGTGACGCCGCCTCTCCCTGTGGCCGCGACTGGAAGCCCCCGGCCTGCGATTGGGGTGACCTCGACCTGGCCCTGGCCATTCAGCAGATCCGCCGCCGTCGCCCCGTACCGCTGGTGGTGTTCGGCCACATGCACCACGCCCTCAAACGGGGCCAGGGCCATCGTCAGAGCTTCTGCCGGGATCGGGCCGGCACGGGCTATCTCAATACGGCCTGCGTGCCCCGCCATGGCACCGACGGCGCCGGTCAGGCCCTGCGCCATCTGAGCTGGGTGGAGTTGGTGGGTCAGGAGCTGCGCAGTGCCAGCCATCGCTGGTATGGCCTCGGCGGGGAGCTGCTCTACGAAGAGCGGCTCTGGACGGCCCCCACCCCCTCGCCAGAGCTCGCGCCGTGCTGATCTACGCGTGTGTGAGTGCCCATGGCTTCGGCCATGGCTCCCGCACCGCCGCCGTGCTCACCGCCCTGCATGGGCTGCATCCCGATTGGCGCCTGGTGGTGTCCACGGCCCTGCCGGTCAGTTTTCTGCGCACGGCCCTGGGTCCGGTGCCCTTCGAACACTGCTCCTGCCGCTGGGATGTGGGGGTGGTGCAGGCCGATGCCCTCGGGGCCGACGCCGCGGCCACCCTGGAGGCCTTGACGGCCCTGGAGACCCAGCTGCCGCAGCAGTGGGAGCGGGAGCAGGCCTGGCTGGAGGCCCAGGGCCAGCCGCTGTTGGTGCTGGGGGATGTGCCACCGGCCGCCGCCGAGCTGGCCCGGCGTGTGGGGGCCCCGTTGGTCTGGCTGGCCAGCTTCGGCTGGGAGGCCATTTACGACCCGATGGGCCCAGCCTTCGCTGGCTGGGCTGGTCGCGCCCTGGCGGCCTACCGCGAGGGCGATCTGCTCCTGCACTGCCCGTTGGCGATGCCCATGGCCTGGGGAATCCCCGAGGTGGCGATCGGCCTCACCGTTGGTCAGCCCCGGCTCGATCCCGCCGATTTGGCCGAGCAGATGGGCCTGCCGCCCGAACGGCACCGCTGCGTGCTGATCAGTTTTGGCGGTCTGGGCCTCGGGCTGGCCCCGGAACTCCTGCAGCGCTGGCCCGAGCACGTGTTCATCACAGCGGATCCCCAGCTGGCTGCAGCTCCCAATGCCCGCCTGTTGCCTGCCGGGGTGCGCCCCCTGGAGGTGATGGGGCTCTGCGACCGTCTGCTCACCAAGCCCGGCTACAGCTCCTTCTGCGAGGCCCTGGTGGCCGGGGTGGGGGTGCATCTGGTGCACCGGGAGGGCTTTGCCGAGGCCCCCGTGCTGGAGGCGGCCCTGGTGCGCCATGGCTGGCACCGACTGCTCAGCCAGGAGCAAGCCCTCCAGGGGGACTGGCAACTCGATCAGCCCCTTTTGGCGCCCCTGGGCCCGGCTCTCGAGGCCGATGGCAGCACCCAGGCCGCCCTGGCCATCGACGCTTTGCTTGGCTCCCAGGCCGGCCTGGGACCATTGACTGATCGGAATTCGTGATCATTGCGCCCTAAGAGGTGCATTTTATGGCGCAGATTGGGCGCAGCACAGTGATCTGAACCATTAACGGTGATTGTTGATACTGGTGGACACCTGTGTGATTGGCACTATCACCATCGTGTTTCGGTGAATTGATAGGCAAATTGGCGCGATCGAATCTTTTCTTCCTTTTTCCAGATTCGGCCGCCTGCAGGCGGTCTGCCGTTTGATCCGCTCCGGTATGACCCCGCCCCGCATCCGTTTCCGATCCGGTTTGGCCCTCTCCTTGGGCGTTGCCGCTCTGGCTTGGCAGGCTCCGTCCGCCCAGGCCCAAGCCCTCGAGCTGGTGGGCTCGGGCGGCCATCCCCACACGGCGATGGCCCTGCCCCTGCCGCCGCCCCCCCCGCGGATCTTCGCCATCACCCCCGAGCGCCGGGCCCTGCTCAACACGATCCGCTACGCCGAGGGCACCTGGGCGGGCGGCGATGACATCGGTTACCGCATCATGTTTGGCGGTGGCCTGATGCCCTCCCTGGAGCGCCACCCCGACCGGGTGGTTCGCACGGCGCGCTATGCCAGCGCCGCCGCCGGGGCCTACCAGTTCATGCCCTTCACCTGGAATCTGGTAACGCGCTCCCTGGGGATTGCCGAGTTTGGCCCCCAGGTGCAAGACCAGGGCGCCATCTTCCTGATTCAGCGACGCGGGGCCCTCGCCCTGGCCGATCAGGGCAGCTTCACGCGCCAGCTCGCGGCCAAGCTCGCTCCCGAGTGGGCCAGCTTTCCCACCCTGGCGGGCCACAGCTACTACGGCCAGCCGGTGAAGCGCTTCCACGATCTCAAGCGCTTCTACGACGACAACCTGGCCCGCCTGCGCGGCCAGCTTCCGGTGGCCGCCGCTGAACCGGCGAAACCGGCCTGCACCCCGGCCACCTCCCTGCGCTGTCAGCTCGAGAACCTGGAGCGGCTGGGGCCGAAATCCCGCACCAGTTCCCTCTAGGGCGAGAGAGGCTTGCCCTCAGCCCGTGCCGTCCTGGTCCCGGAGTCGCGCTTTCCCCACGGTGGCTCCGGCCACCAGGTAGGCGGCCAGGGCTGCTCCCAGGAAGGCCAGGCTGTTGCGGACCACCGGCAGCAGGTCACTGGTGCGGGTCAGAACCGGCCCGAGACCCAGGGCCCCGAACAGGATCAGCCACAGGGGTGAGAGCAGCAGCACCCAGGCCCACTCCACCTTGCGCCCCTCCTTGCGGGGATAGGCGGCAAAGCCCACCACCAGCCCCCCCAGCACGGAGGTGGAGAGGGTGAGCAGCCACTGCTCCTGGGGCAGCCCGGGAACCACCTGGCAGCCGCCGATCACCAGGCAGCCCTTGGCGGCATGGAGGGCGTCGAGGATGGCCGCATCCTCCCCGTTGTCGCGCACGTAGTACTGGTTGCCGTAGCGGGTTTGCAGCTCCACCCAGTAGGTGCGCGGCATCAGGGCAAACAGGGCCTCACCCACGTTGAAGTTGAGCAGGTTGCCGCCCCGCTCATCGGCGATCAGCAGCAGCGAGCGCTCATCCAGGTTCCAGAAGTCCTTCACCGCCAGGCCGGGGGTGCGGTCGTACTGGGTGAGCACCCGCAGCTTCCAGCCGCTGGTGTGCTCAAACTCCTCCAGCTCGGCCTCCAGCGCTTGCCGCTGGCTGTCGGTGAGGGCCTTGGCCAGGTCGATCACCGGCGTGGGGTGGTCGGGCAGCAGGTCGGGGTTGTCGTAGGCCAGGGCAGGGGCCGCGCCTCCACCCAGCCAGCAGCCCAACACCAGGACCATGGCCGCCATGGCCATCACGGCCTTTTGCACGCGACCCATTCACCTGCCTCAGGGAAGATGCATTCTCCCTGAACAGCCATCCGAGCGTGAATCCGTGCCCCCGTGGCCCCGTGCCCGCCTGGCTGCTGCAGCGCCTTGAAGCCGCCGGCGGCACCGTGCCGTTCCGCACCTACATGGAGTGGGTGCTGCACGACCCCGACCAAGGCGCCTACGGGGCTGGCCGGCTGCGCATTGGCCCGGCGGGGGATTTCGCCACCGCTCCGTCCCTCGGACCCGAGTTCGCCGCCCTGCTGGCCCCCCAGATCGCCGACTGGCTGGCGCAGCTGGCGGGGGTTCCCCTGGCCCTGGTGGAGACGGGGCCGGGCGAGGGCCACCTGGCCCTGCAGCTGGCCCAGGCCCTGGCGGCCGGTTGGCCCGATCTTGCGGCCTGCACGGAGCTGGTGCTGGTGGAGCCCAACGCCGGCATGGCCGAGCGTCAGCAGGCGACCCTGCAGGGGTGTCCGATGCCCTGCCGCTGGGCCAGCTTCGCCGAGCTGGCGGCGGCGCCCGCGCGGGGCGTGGTGCTGGCCCATGAGGTGCTCGATGCCCTGGCGGTGGAGCGGATCGAATGGGACGGGGCGCTCTGGCGCCAGCAGGTGGTGGCGCTGCACGGGGATCCGGCCGCCGGGCCCTCGCTGCGGCTGGAACCCGGCGCGCCCCTAGAGCCTGGAGCGGCCGCCCAACTCGAAGCCCTGGGCCTCCTGCCCCCCACGCCCCAGCGCCCGCCCGGCTGGTGCACCGAACTCCATCCCGGCCTGGCCCCCTGGCTGGCGGGTGCTGCTGCGGCCCTGGAGGCGGGCCCCTTGCTGGTGATCGACTACGCCCTGGAGGCCTGGCGCTACTACGCGCCCCAGCGCTCCGCCGGCACCCTGATGGCCTACCGGAGCCAGGAGGCCAGCAGCGATCCGTTGCAGGAGCCGGGCCGCTGGGACCTCACGGCCCACCTCTGCCTTGAAAGCCTGTTGGAGGCGGGCCGGGCCAGCGGCTGGCAGCTGCTGGGCCAGGCCCGCCAGGGGGAGGCCCTGCTGGCCCTGGGCCTGGCGGAGCGCCTGCATGGGTTGCAGCGGGGCAGCACCGCCGATCTCGGTGCCCTGCTGGCCCGGCGTGAGGCCCTGCTGCGCTTGGTGGACCCCCACGCCCTTGGCGACTTCCGCTGGGTGGCCTTGGCCCGGGGGATGGCGGAGGAGGCGCCCCGCTTCAGCCGGGAGCCCCAGCCGTCAGCCACTGGCTGAGGGGTTGGGGCTCCTGCTCCGGGCTGCTGGTGATTTCGATGATCCGGCCGATGCTGGCTGGGCTGGCCAGGGCCTCCAGGCACACCTGGGCCACCAGACGCCGCGGAATGCTGTCCCGTTCCTGCTGATCGGGCCCGCTGAACACCACGCCCTCACGGTCCGTGCGGCTGTCGTCTTCGCTGAGGCCCCCGGGGCGGATCACGGTCCAGTCGAGGCCGCTCTGCTCCAGCAAGCGCTCGCCCAGGCGCTTCCACACCAGGATCAGACCGAAGAGGTTGAGCGGGTGCTGCCAGCGACCGGCACAGAGGGAGCTGACCAGCACCACCCGCCGCAGCCCCACGGCCTGGCAGGCCCGGATCTGATCCCGCACGCCGAAGGCGTCCACCTTGAGGGGCCCCGCCAGATCCACCGACGGGCGAGCCCCGGTGGCGATCACCAGCGCGTCACAGCCGCTCAAGGCCCCGTGCAGGGCCTCGGTCTGCCCCAGCTCCAGCCGCAGCACCGCCAGCCGCCCCTGCCGTTCGGCCTCGGCCAGGGCAGCCGGCAGCACCGAGCCGGGTCGCACGATCGCCCGCACCTCAAGGCCCTGCCGCAGGGCCCCATCCACCACCCGCCAACCCGTCTTGCCGGAGGCACCGGTCACGGCCACCACGGTCATGGTTCCCATCCACTCGCTGTCGCCCATGCTGGCCCGCAGCCGCTAGAACCGCGGCCTGCACCTTGTCTGGAGTTGCCATGACCACCGAAGCCCGTTGGAACGGCACAACGATCGCCAGCAGCGACGCCATCGTGACCGTGGAGGGCAACGCCTACTTCCCGCCGGAGGCCCTGGTGGAGGGTTGCTTCCGCCCCTCCAGCCACCGCACGGTGTGCGGCTGGAAAGGGGAAGCCCACTACTACGACGTGGTGGTGGACGGCCAGGTGAATGCCAATGCCGCCTGGTTCTATCCAGAGCCCAAAGAGGCCGCCGCCGAGATCAAGGGGCGGGTGGCCTTCTGGAAAGGGGTGCAGGTGTCGAGCGCCGCCTGAGGGGCGCCCCGTGAGCACCATCCGCGCCCGGGATCTGGCCAAGACCTACCGCATCAGTGAGAAGCAGCCCGGCCTGGCCGGCACCCTGCGCCACCTGGTGAACCGCCGCCATCGCGACGTGGTGGCGGTGGACCGGATCAGCTTCTCCATCGAGGCGGGCGAGATCGTGGGGTTCCTGGGGCCCAACGGGGCCGGCAAGACCACCACCCTCAAGATGCTCACGGGCCTGATCCATCCCAGCGCCGGCGAGCTGGAGGTGGCGGGTCACCAGCCCTGGCGGCGTCAGGCGGCGTTCCTGCGCCAGATCACCCTGGTGATGGGCAACCGCCAGCAGCTGATCTGGGACCTGCCGGCCCTCGATTCCCTGCGGGTCAATGCCGCCGTCTACGGCATCGACGAGCGCGAAGCCCAGCGGCGGATCGGCGAGCTGGCCGAGATGCTGGAGCTGGGCCCGGAGCTGCAGCGTCCCCTGCGCAAGCTCTCGCTGGGCCAGCGCATGAAGGCCGAGCTGCTGGCCGCCCTGCTGCACCGGCCGGCGGTTCTGTTTCTCGATGAGCCCACCCTGGGGCTGGATGTGAATGCCCAGGCGCGGGTGCGCGATTTCCTGGCCGACTACAACCGCCGCACCGGCGCCACCGTGCTGCTCACCAGCCACGACATGGGCGACATCACCGCCCTGTGCCCGCGGGTGATGCTGATCCACCAGGGGCAGCTCTTCCACGACGGCTCCCTGGCCCAGCTCACCCAGCGGCTGGCCCCCTGCCGCCAGGTGCGGCTGGAGCTGGCCCACCTCCATCCCCCGGAGGCCTTTGCCGGCTACGGCGCGATCGAATCCCACCAGGGTCACCAGGTGCGCCTGCTGGTGCCCCGCGCCCTGCTCACTGAACGGGTGGCGGCCCTGCTGGAGCAGTTCGCTGTGGTGGATCTGGAGGTGAGTGACCCGCCGATCGAGGAGCTGATCGGGGGCCTGTTTCGGCAGGGGGGCCTATGAGCGCAGCGTCAGCGCCCCGTGGCGCAGCGTTGGGAGTCCATGGTCGCCTGAGAGAGCAGGGTGACCTGGGGAGCGCCTCCCGCCTCGGGGTAGCGCAGCAGCCAGAGGCTGTCGAAATCAGCGTCGTCGATGCGCCCCATCCCCTCCCAGCCCAGGCCCCGCGCCAGTTCCGGCAGATGGCGATGCTCCCAGGCGATCACCAGCAGGGCACCACCGTTGGCAGGATCAGCCAGCAGCTGACGCCCATCGGCTTCGGAGCCAGACTCCGCATCGCTGTACACCCGGATGGTGGCTCCGGTGGCCACGGCCAGCGGCACCAGGGTCTGGTAGCTGCGGGCGTTCTTGCCGGTTACCGGATCGAACCGGTAACTGGCCAGGCGCAGCCGCCTGCCTCGTACAAAGCAGGCAGGAATGATCTCCGCCAGGTGCTGCGCCTGCAGCCAGCCCCTGGCGGAGAGATTGGTGTTGAGCGTCATGCCGTTGGCCCGCTCAGCGGGTTTGTGGCCATGGCGCAGCAGCAGCACCTCCGCCGGCCGGGCCTGGGCCGCTCCGAGCTGCAGCAACGAAACCAGCAGACCCGCCAGAGCGCAGTTGTCAAGGCGGATGCGGCGGCGGGAGTCGCCCTGGCGAAACAATGCAGCCATCGACCGGCAGCGAACCTCTGTGATTGTCTCCACGGGGAAACCCCTTTGTCAGGTCGGTGCATCGGTCGCCTGCAGCCGGAGGACGCCGGAGCACGGACTGCTGTCGCCACGATGACGGTATGAGCAGTCGACGTCGGGGAGCACGCATCGCCTGGGCCCTGCTGGGCAGCCAGTACGCGCTGATGCTCGAATACCGGGCCGAGATCGCCCTGTGGGCCCTGTCTGGGGTGCTGCCCCTGATCATGCTGGGCGTGTGGAGTGGCTCGGGCGCCGGCGCGGCGGCCGGTCTGACGCCCCAGCAGCTCAGCCACTACTTCCTGGCGGCCTTTGTGGTGCGCCAGTTCACGGTGGTGTGGCTGATCCACGTGTTTGAGGAGGACGCCCTCCAGGGCCGGCTGTCGCCCCTCCTGCTCCAGCCCCTCTCGCCCCTGTGGCGCTACCTGGCGGCCCACTTCAGTGAGCAGGCCACCCGGGTGCCCTTCGTGCTGCTGATGCTGGTGGTGGTGGGGCTGGCGGCACCGGGGGTGCTGTGGTGGCCCTCGCCGGGAGCCCTGCTGCTCGGAGCTCTGGCGATCCTGGCGGCCTTCCTGCTGCGCTTTCTGCTGCAGGTGATCGTCACCACCCTGTGCTTCTGGAGTGAGCGGGCGGCGGCCCTCGACCGCCTGCTCTTGATCCCCTACCTCTTCCTCTCCGGTCTGGTGGCCCCCCTGGACACCTTCCCGCCCGCGGTGCGGCGGCTGGCCCTGGCCACTCCCTTCCCCTGGATGGTGGATTTTCCGGCCCGGCTGCTGGCCGGTGAACCCGTGAATGCGGCCCTGGGATTTGGGGCCATCGCGGCCTGGTGCCTGCTGTTGTGGCCGATCGCGCACCTGCTGTGGCGGGCCGGCCTGCGCCGCTACTCGGCGATGGGGGCCTGACCCATGCGCCTGCCCCTGATCCGCGACATCCGCCGCTATGCCCGCAGCCTGCGCTGGTTCTGGGGCACCTCCCTTGCGGCCGAGCTGGAGTACCCGCTCAACGCGGCCATCGAGCTGGTGTCGGTGCTGGGCAATCTGGCCGGCAGCCTGTTCGTGCTGCGGTTGCTGTTTGCCGGTGGGCTGAGCCTGGGGGGCTGGAGCTGGAGTGGGGCCCTGGTGGTGCTCGGGCTCTACACCCTGCTGGATGGCTTCACCACCTGCCTGCTGCAGCCCAACCTCAGCCGCATCGTCAACCACGTCCAAACCGGCACCCTCGACTACGTGCTGCTCAAGCCGATCGACAGCCAGTTCTGGCTCTCGGCCCGCACCGTGTCGCCTTGGGGACTGCCGGCGATGGCGGCGGGCCTGGGGCTGATCGGCTGGGCCCTGGCCCAGGCCGGCCCGGGGGCTGGCCCAGGCCTGCTCGCGCCGGGGGCCGTGCTGCTGCCCCTGGCGCTGCTGCTCGCCGCCCTGGTGATTCTCTACAGCCTCTGGTTTGTGCTGGCGGCCCTGAGCATCTGGTTTGTGAAGGTGTGGAATGCCACCGAGGTGTTGCGCTACACCCTGGTGGCTGGGCGCTATCCCATCAGTGCCTACCCGCCGGCACTGCGTCTGCTGTTCACCTTCGTGTTACCGGTGGCGTTCCTCACCACCGTGCCGGCCGAGGCCCTGCTGGGGCGGGGGTCTGCCCTGTGGGCCGTCGGGTCGCTACTGGTGGCAGTGCTGTGCCTGGCGGGCAGCCGCCTGCTGTGGCGCTTTGCCCAGCGGTTTTACACCTCGGCGTCCAGCTGAGCCGCGCCATCATCCAGCCATCCTTCCTGCCCACCGGCGGTCCGTCCATGGTTGCTTCCCCCTCCGCCGATGCCGCGAGCCTGCAGCGCTGGCAGGAGCACTGGCAGCAGCGCTGGTATCCGGTGGCCTACCTCCAGGACCTCGACCGCCTCAGGCCCACACCCTTCACCCTGCTGGGTGAGGACCTGGTGCTCTGGTGGGATGCCGCGGCCTGTCAGTGGCGCGCCTTTGCCGATGTCTGCCCCCACCGGCTCGTGCCCCTCAGCGAAGGCCGGCTGAACGATCGGGGCGAGCTGGAGTGCCCTTACCACGGCTGGAGTTTCAACGGCGAGGGTCGCTGCACGGCCATTCCCCAGGCGGAGCCGGAGGAGGCCGCCACCGCCTGCGCCAGCTTCCGCAGCGCCTGCCGCGCCTATCCCACGGCCACCGGCCAGGGGCTGCTGTTCGTGTTCGCCGCCGGGGCGGAGCCAGCTGGGGAGAGGCCCCTGCCCCTGGTGCCCGTGCTCGATGAGCCCGGCTGGCTGGTGCAGGACACCTTCCGCGACCTGCCGATGGATGCCCTCACCCTGCTGGAAAACGTGCTCGACGTGAGCCACGTGCCCTTCACCCACCACCGCACCGTGGGCCGTCGCGAGAACGCCGCACCGGTGGCGGCCTCGCTCACCGGGTCTGGGCCGGAGGGGTTCACCCTCGCCTGGCCTGAGGGACCGCGGCGGGGAAAGCTCGGCAGCCAGTTCACCACCTTCGTGGCCCCCGGTCTGATGTGGCATGACCTCACGGCCGAGGGCTTTGCCCGCTTCCTCACCGTGGTGTACGCCACGCCGATCCGCCCCGGGGAATGCCGCCTGTTCGCCCGCTTCCCCTTCCAGTTCCGCTCCGCCCTGCCGCGGCTGCTGCTGCGGGCTAGGCCCCAATGGTTGCAGCATCTCGGCAACCACATCGTGCTCGAGGACGACCAGGTGTTCCTGCATGGGCAGGAGCGGGTCCTGGCCGCCCGCGGGGGCAGCGGGGCCTTTCCCCAGGCCTGCTTCCTGCCCACCAGCGCCGATGTCTACGTGCAAGCGCTGCATGCCTGGGTCACCGGCGTGGCCGGGGGTCCGTTCCCCACCGGCTCCCTGCCGCCGCGGCTGGGATTGGCTCCGCTGATGGATCGCTACGAGAGCCACACCCGCCATTGCCGGGCCTGCTCCGGGGCCCTGCGCGGTGTGCGGCGCTGGCGGCCCTGGCTGTTGGCGGCCCTGGGGCTGGAATTGGTGCTGGCGGCCTGGGCCCCCGGGGTCGCGGCCCGCACGGCCCTGGTGCTCCTGCTGGGCCTCACGGCCCTGGTGCTGCGCCAGCTCAGCCGCTGGGAGCGCCAGTTGCTGCGAGGCGAGGGCCATCCGCCCCGCAATGCCCGGTCCTAGCCCCGTTGCTGTAGGGGTTCCTGACGGCAGTGCAGCAGCCAGGCGCGCTGCAGGTCCACCCGGGTGATCCGGTAGCCCAGCCGCCTGCCGGCCAGCACCAGCTCCTGTTGGGAGCGGCAGTGCCGCAGGGCCCGCCTCAGGCTGCCTTCGCCTTCCGCGTCGTCCACCAACCGTTCCAGTTCGCTCCAGCTCATGGCCTCGCCATCCGGGTCTCTCACCATGGCCAGCGGTCGGGGTTGGTGCAAGGTTCGGGCGGGCACGAACCGCCGAAGGATCAGGGCTGCTGATCGTCGGGCCCGAAGCATGGGCAAGTGGCGCTGGCGGCCCTAGCAGGGAGGGGGAACAGGGGCGGGCGGATGGTGGATCAACCCGGGGATCAACCCCTCGATTCAGGGGCGGATCAGCCAGCGCCGATCACGCCCCACGCCACGCCGGTGCTCGATGGCCAGGGCCAACTCACCTATGTCGGCGACGATGGCCGCCGCTATGTGGTGGGCCTGCCGCCGGAGGCCGATGAGCAGAGCGTCGAGCGGGTGATGGCCACCCTCCAGGCTGGTGGAGACCTGTTTCAGCAGATTGAGGGGCTCTGCCACCGCTGGATCGCGGCCGTGAGCGGGCCGGATCTCGATGCCCGTGCCGCCCTGGTGCTGCTGATCACCACCCTGGAAACGGCCCTCGAGGACACCTACGGCGAGAGCTGACGGATCGAGGCCTCGGTGACATCGCTGCGGATCTCCACGGCGCCGATCGCGGTGGGCAACACAAACCTCACCCGCCCCTGCTTCACTTTTTTGTCGCCCTGCAGGCAGGTCAGCACGGCCTCGGGGTCGAGGCGCGGCCAGT
Source organism: Cyanobium sp. FACHB-13342 (assembly GCF_014697415.1). Classification (GTDB taxonomy): domain Bacteria; phylum Cyanobacteriota; class Cyanobacteriia; order PCC-6307; family Cyanobiaceae; genus Cyanobium_A. Next base: position 143,474 of record NZ_JACJRT010000008.1, read on the forward strand.
CCAGCGGCAGGCCGGCAGCGGCGATCACCGCCCGCTGGCGGCTTTGATCCGTGGCGCTCCAGAGCCCCATGGCCTGGGCGATCTCGCCGGCCGCCACCATTCCCATCGCCACGGCCTCGCCGTGCAACCAGGTGCCGTAGCCGCAGAGGGTTTCCACCACGTGGCCGAGGGTGTGGCCGTAGTTGAGGATCGCCCGCAGGCCCCCTTCGTGTTCATCGGCCGCCACCACGGCCGCCTTGGCGGCGGCGGAGCGCTCCAGCAGGGTTTGCAGCAGGGCTGGCCCCACCGCGCCCATGCTGGAGAGATCCCCGGCGGCCTCCAGGGCCTCGAACAGGTCCCGATCCCTGATCACGCCGTACTTGATCACTTCGGCCATGCCCGCCCGGAACTCCCTCTCCGGCAGGGTGGCCAGGGCGGTCGGATCGACTAGCACCAGCCGCGGCTGGTGGAAGGCGCCGATCAGGTTCTTGCCGCCGGGATGGTTGACGCCGGTTTTGCCGCCGATGGCCGCATCCACCATGGCCAGCAGGGTGGTGGGCACCTGCACCACGGCGATGCCCCGCAGCCAGGTGGCTGCCGCGAATCCGGCCATGTCGCCCACCACGCCGCCGCCGAGGGCCACGATCAGCGACCCCCGCTCGAGTTTGCGGGCGAAGGCGGCGTCGTGGATCAGGGCCACGGTGGCCGGGGTCTTTTGGTCTTCGCCCGCCTCGATCACCAGGGTGCTGGCCTCGAAGCCGGCGGCCTGCAGGCTGGCCAAGGCGTCCGCGCCGTAATGGGCTTCCACCACGGGATTGGTGACGATCAGCACCTTGGTGCCCGACGGGAAGCCGCGCTGGCGGATCTGCTCACCCAGCCCGCCCAGGGCTCCGGCGCCGATCACCACCGGATAGGGATTGGCCTGCAGGGCCACCGTGATGGAGCACAGCGGGCGGGCGGCTGGGGTCGCAGTCATCGGCAGCTGTGGGTTTGTCCGAGGCTAAAGGTGCCCCCCGGCTTGGGCTGGAGGCCGGAGCCGGGGGGTGGCTGTCCGTTAGACCCGGGTTCCACAATGCCCCCACCAAGAGAGTCGTGATGTCCAGCTCCGCCCCCCGCACCGCCACGGCCTGGGGGTTCCTGCTTCCGGCCCTGGTGCTGGTGGGGTTGTCGGTGTTGATTCCGGCGGCGATGGCCCTGGTGATGAGTGTCAGCCAGGCGGGCCTCGATGTGAGTGAGCCGTTGCGGTTTGTGGGCCTGGCCAACGTGCGGCGCCTGCTGGCCGATCCGATGTTCTTCCGGGTCACGGGCACCACGTTTTTGTATCTGGTGGGGGTGGTGCCGCCCATCGTGCTGGGCGCCCTGGCCCTCGCCGTGCTGGTCAACCGCCAGCTGCCCGGCATTCACTGGTTTCGCGGCGCCTTCTACACCCCGGTGCTGGTGTCGATCGTGGTGGCGGCGATCGCCTTCCGCTGGATCTATGCCGAAAACGGCCTGGTGAATGGCTGGCTCAGCGCCCTGTTACCCGGCTCCTTTCAGCCCATTGCCTTTCTCACCTCCCCCCTGCTGGCCCTGCCCTCGGTGATGCTGGTGACCCTCTGGAAGGGCCTGGGCTACTACATGGTGATCTTCCTCGCGGGGCTCCAGGGCATCTCCCCGGATCTCTACGAGGCGGCTGCCCTGGATGGCAGTGAAGGCCTGCGCAAGCACTTCGACATCACCCTGCCCCTGCTGCGGCCCTACATCACCCTGGTGGCCGTCATTTCGGCGATTGCCGCCACCAAGGTGTTCGAGGAGGTGTATCTGATGACCCAGGGCGGACCCGCCGACTCCACCCGCACCCTGGTGTACTACGTCTACGACCAGGCCTTTTCCGAGCTGGAGATCAGCTATGCCTGCACCATCGGCCTGGCCCTGTTCCTGATCGTGTTGCTGCTGAGTCTGGTGCGCTACCTGTTCGCTGGCGACCGTGCCCTCACCTGAAACCCTCACCGGCCGCCCCATGACCCTGGACCAACCCGCTTGGGGCGCCTAGGGTTCGCCCGCCTGAAATCCCGGCTATGGCGCCTTCCGGTGGCAGACCCAGCTCCAGATTGAGCGAGCGGCAGATGGTCGGCCTGTTCAGCCTGGGGCTGGGAGTGGTCCTGTTTCTGCTGATCCTGGTGCGGGGCCAGCAGGCGGCCCGGGAGGGCAATCAGGAAATTCGCAACGACACCTACTGGGTGCTGGTGTCCCCCCTGGTGTTTTCCGCCTTTGGGGTCGCCCTGCTTCGGGCGCCGAAGGGGGGGACACCAGCGCGGCCAGGCCGCCGTGGCGGGGCGCCCGTGGTCATGCGTCCCCAGGTGAGTCGGGCTCTGGAGCAGTCCTCCAGCACCGCCCGCACCGCCGAGGCGTCGCTGGCCCGGGTGGAGGCGGACAGCCGGCAGCAGCTTGCCCGTGCCCGGGAGGAAGCGGCGGCGGCTCTCGCGTCGCTGCGCAGTCTGGAGGCGGAGCGGGATCGGGCTGCGGCCCAGGCTGCCGAGCGGATTCGCGAGCTCGAACGGGAACTGGCCCAGGTTCGCCAGGCCCGGATTGCCCTCGATGCTGATTTGCGGCGTTCGCTTGTCAGCCAGTCCTCGGATGCCAGTGGCGCCCTGGCCGCCGTGCAGCTGGTGGAGGGTCAGGTGGATCAGCTGGCCGTAGGCCTCAACGATCAGATGGCCAGCGCCCGCGACCAACTCGACCAACTGATCCGCCGCCAGGAGGAGCAGCTCAACCGGCTGCGGGGCGAGGCCACGGAGGCTCGCACGGCCCTCGACCGTCTGCGTGCCGACCAGGATGCCCAGCTGGCCCAGGTGCGGGCCGATGCCTCCGCGGCCATCCAGGCCTCCCAGCTGGCCCAGGTGCGCTCGCAGGAGGTGGCCGAGAGCGTCACTGGCCAGATGGCCACCATGGATCAACGGATCCAGCAGGCCCAGCAGAGCTGCACCCGGGCCGAAGCGACCCTCAGCGCGGCGGTCGCCAGCACCGGCAAGGTGCAGGCCGATGCCCGGATCGGCGCCGAGCAGGCCCAGCGGCGGGTGGAGGAGTTGGCCGGTAGCCTCTCGGCCCAGATGGACCAGGCCCGCCAGCAGCTGGCCGCGGCCCTCCAGGCCAGCCAGGAGGCCCAGGCCCTGGTGGATCGCCTGGAACAGGGCGCCTTCGCGGCCCCAGCAGCCCAGGAGGGCTGGTCGACCGTCGCCGGCGATCCTTTCCTGAGCTGCTATCGGGAGGCCTGCGAGGAGCTGGGCGTGTTGCCCGGCAGTGGCTGGCAGGAGGTGCGGGCCACCTGGCGCCGTAACCTGATGCACTGGCATCCAGACCAGGGGGGTGACCCCAGGCTGTGGTCGCGCCGCAGCGCCGCCTATCAATTGCTGGTGGCCTGGTACGAGTTCAACGGGGCGTCCTGATCTAGATGGTGCAGATCCAGATGGGACAACAGGGGACTCCCCCGGACGCCCCATCCATCGGGGTTGTGGGAGGGGGGCAACTCGCCTGGATGTTGGCATCGGCGGCCCGCAACCTGAACGTGCCCCTGCATGTGCAGACCCCCGGAACCCACGACCCGGCCACGACCCTGGCCACCAGCGTGGTGCAGGCGGAACTCGACGACGTGACGGCCACCCGGGAGCTGGCCCGTCGCAGCAGCGCCATCACCTTTGAGAACGAGTGGGTCGACCTGCCGGCGCTGGCCCCCCTCAGTTTCGATGGGGTGGCCTTTCTGCCCAGCCTGGAGGCGCTTTCCCCCCTGGTGTGCAAACGCAGCCAGCGTCAACTGCTGCAGACCCTCGGCCTGCCCTGCCCCCGCTGGAGCGAGCTGCCCAGTGACGGCGCCTTGCCCGAGGGCTTTGCCTACCCCGTGATGGCCAAGGCCACCACGGGCGGCTACGACGGCAAGGGCACGGCCGTGTTGCGATGCGCGGAGGATCTCGAGGCCCTGTTGGCACGCGTCAGCGCCAGCGATTGGATCCTGGAGGAGTTGGTGCTGTTTGAGCAGGAGCTCTCCCAGCTCGCCTGCCGCGACCGTGATGGCAATGTGCAGTGCTATCCCCTGGTGCAGACCCACCAGCACCAGCAGATCTGCGATTGGGTGTTGGCACCGGCGGCGGTGCCCCATGCGGTGCAGGCCTACGCCCGCAACATTGCGGCCTCCCTGCTCACGGCGATCAACTACGTCGGCGTGCTGTCGATTGAACTGTTCTATGGGCCCGGTGGCCTGCAGGTGAACGAAATCGCTCCCCGCACCCACAATTCCGGTCACTACACGATCGAAGCAGCCCGCACCAGCCAGTTTGAGCAGCAGGTGCGGATCGTGGCGGGCCTGCCCATGGGGGCGGTGGACCTGCAGGTGCCCGGCGCCCTGATGGTGAATTTGCTCGGTTTTGAAAGCTCCGAGGCGGATTACCTGGTCCAGCGCGACGCCCTGGCGGCCCTGCCCGGTGCCAGCGTGCACTGGTACGGCAAGCAGGGCTCCAGTCCCGGGCGCAAGTTGGGCCACATCACCCTGCTGTTGCAGGGCACCACACCCCAGGAGCGCGGCCCCCAGGCTGAGCAGCTGCTGGAGCAGGTGCGTCGGATCTGGCCCCTGCCCCCCCTGTTGCCCACGCCGCCGGCTCCAGTTCTGGTCAAAGGGGCGTAAAGTTCCGGCGGACTGCCTTGTTGGTGACTGCCTTTTACAGTTTTCTGATCTGACTCCCTTTTCGACATGGGGGGTCTGCAGCGGAAGCAACGTAAGCCGGCCTTGCAGCCGGAAACGGCGCCCCGTCCTTGATCCCCCTTCTGGTTCCACCAGGTCGAACACTGGGGCAAAACGGCACGGCGGTCCACCCTTTTCTCGGACGATTCAGAAACTGTCCTCCAAGACTTGCTGGCTTGGCTGACGTTCAGGGGTTGCGTCTTCACGCTGGAGAGGTAATTAACCAGCTGCTTTCGTGACTCCCTCAGTTTTGGGTTCTGAGCGCGCCCACGCCGTGATGGCTCACAAGTTGGCCGGTCTGCTGCGGGCTGCCGAGGCCGACCAAGGCCGTCAGCCAGCAGACGCCTGGCGTCGCAAACTCCAGCCCCTGGTGGCGGCGTTGCAGGCAGCCCGTTGACGAGTCTGGGCCTCGGCAATCACCGCACTTCGATGAGTTCGCTGGCCGCGTAACGCACCTTGGCCAGGTTGGCGTAGGCGTCGCTGGCAGAGCGATAGCCAGCGGCGCACACCACGCAGCTGCGGTAAGGCGAATCCTCCAGTCCCAGGATCCTGTCGTAGGCCTCGGGGGAGAAGCCCTCGATGGCGCAGGTGTCCACTTCCAGCAGGGCCGCCGCCGCCATGAAGGTGCCCAGGGCGATGTACACCTGGTTGCTCACCCAGCGCTCGATCTGCTGACTGCGGGGGCCCCGGATCAGATCGACGTCGATCATCTCGCGGTAGGTGGCCAGCTGGTCTGGGGCCAGTCCCCGGATGCGCGCCATCGTCTCAATCAGGCGGTCGGCCTCGGGGGCGCCGATGCGCCGTTGGGCCAGGAACACCACCAAATGGGAGGCATCGGTGATCTGGCTCTGGTTCCACGATTCGGGACGCAGCTGCTGGCGCAGGTCCGGGTCGCGGATCACCAGAAATTTCCACGGTTGCAGGCCATAACTCGATGGGCTTTGCACCAGGGCATTTTCCAGGGCTCCCCAGGTGCGGGCATCGATTGGGCGGCTGGGGTCAAACACCTTGGTGGCGTAACGCCAGGCCAGGGCCCCTTCGAGCTGGGCTGGGGTGAGCGGCATGGGGGCGACGACAGCAGGCGGGATCAGGCGGCATTCTGGATGGGGTGGTGACCCGAAGAGGGTTTGGCTCGTCTGTGCTGATGAACCCGTTCCAGCAGGCCTTTGAATCCCTGCTCTCCGTGGCGCCGGGCCCCGTGTTTCCCCGGGCCCGCGAGCTCTACCTGCGCAAATATCCGCTCGAGGGTCGACTGGCAGAGGCTGGTTCCGCTGCCGAATCCGCTGTGGGCTCGGCGCGGTTTCGCACTTTCCTTCTGGAGGAGGAGATCCAGGAGGCCCCGGGAGGGATCGTGCGGGTGCGGGCCGTGGCCTTTGCCGTGGTGCACTGGCAGGCCCCCCAAACCAATCTGGAGGACTACTCCAGCTACCTCCAGGCGCGCTGGGACCTCCATCCCGATGGTCTGACTCTGGAGGAGGAGAGCTGGTTCCGGGAGGGCGGGGCCTATGCCCGCTTCGGGGCGGCGGCGGTTTATGAACGCGCCCCGTCCGGCGAGCTGCTGTTGGGTGGGGGGGCCTGACCCAGCAGCTGATCGAGCTGCCCTTGCAGCTGCTCGCGGTTCCAGTCGGTGACCACGAACACCTCCTGGACGCTGCTGCCCCGCCGGGCCACCAGCTTGTGCCCGCCGGTGATCGGTGCCGACACCCGCAGCCGCAGCTGGGCGCTGCGGCCCCGCACCCGGCTGATCACCGCGGGCGTGACGGTGTCGATCCCGGGGCAGTGGGCCAACCGCTTCAACAGGGGGATCAACCCCTCGATGTAGGTGCTGTGGGTGATCACCACCCGTCCCATCAGGCGGGCTCCAGGGGGGCCATCGTCAGGCCCTCTGCCCCCAGTTGCTGGTGGTAGAGCTCGGCCTGCTCCTGGGGGCCGCACCACACCACGGCCGAGCCTTCGCTGTCGATGCGGTGGGCCAGATCCCAGGCCTGGTCGGGCTGCATGCCGGGAATGATCCGCACCAGGCACTCCACCACGTGCTGGAAGGTGTTCACGTCGTCGTCCAGCACCACCACCTTGAAGTGGGGGTACGGCTGGCGCAGCCGTTGCCGCTCCTGCACAGGGCTGGGGGAGGAACTGGCCATCACCCCACGGAGACCGAGGTCCAGAACCACAACTGCAGATGCCAGGCAGGCTCCACCCTAGGTAAAGTGCCGCCAACGACTGATGGCTGCGCCATGTTGAACACCGTGGGTTGGGCTTCTCTGGCAGCCCTGTTCAGCTTCTCGATCGCCATGGTGGTCTGGGGTCGTCATGGCGACAACAGCATCAAGTTCTGAGCGCGGCGTGGCCAATTTCAGTGCCTGAGCTGCCCATTTCTGCCTCCCAGGTGCTGTCTGGTGTGGCAGCCCTGTTGTTGGTTTTTGTCAGCGGAGGCGTCCTCTACCTCTCCACGATTGAGTGGCGGGATCGCCGGCGCCGTAAGGCCCTTGAAGCCAAACGCCGCCCGTGAGGGCTGGCACTCCTGCGGGATTGGCCGACTGGGCCTGGCAGCTTGCAGACCAGCTGTTGGTTCCGCCCCCTGCCCTGCCCCCCACGCCCCACCCTGGGTGCGGCGATGACCCCATCCCCCTCGCCAGCCTGCTGAGCGCCATTGCCGCAGCCCACGGCGTTGCAGCTGAAGAGCCCGCCTGCCCTGCTGCCCTGGGGCCCTTGGCCCTGGCCCTGCTGAGTCGGGTTCCCTCGGCCAACGAGGACGAGCAGCTGCGTCAGGCGGCTGATGCCCTGCGCCAGGAGCTGGCGGGTGACGCCGTGACCTACGTGGTCAATCGCAACCTCAACGTCTCCAACCACTGCATCAAGCACTGCAGTTTCTGCGCCTTCCGCCGGGACGCCGGCGAACCCGGGGCCTATTGGCTCACGGAAGCGGAGCTGGAGCAGCGGGCCGCCGAGGCCCAGGCTGCCGGTGCTACGGAACTGTGCATCCAGGGGGGGCTGAACCCAGCCGCCACCGTGGATGGCAGCCAGCTGGCCTACGCCGAGGGGCTGTTGCGCTTGCTGCAGGGGGCGGCTCCGGGGATCCACCTGCATGCCTTTTCCCCCCAGGAGCTCCTCTACATGGCCCAGCACGATGGGCTGCCCCTCGATCGGGTGTTGGAGCGGTTGCGGGCGGTGGGGATGGCGTCCGTGCCGGGTACGGCCGCGGAGGTGCTCAGTGAGCGGGTGCGTCGGGTGCTCTGCCCTGAGAAACTCTCGGCCCGCGAGTGGGTGGCCGTGATCCTCCAGGTGCAGGCCCAGGGGTTGCCGGCCACCAGCACCTTGATGGCCGGCCACATCGAGGCACCGGCCGATCTGGCAGCCCACCTGCTGACCCTGGTGGCACTGCAGCGCCACGCCTGCCAGCATCACCGCCAGGGATTCACCGAGTTTGTGCTGCTGCCGTTTGTGGGTGCTTCGGCGCCTGCTGCCCTGCGGGCCCGGGTGTGCCGGGACCAGCCCGACCGCAGGGCCATGCTGCGGCTGACGGCCCAGGCCAGGATTCTGCTGGGGCCCTGGTTTCCCAACCATCAGCCCAGCTGGGTGAAACTCACCCTCGCCGGGGCCACCGAAGCTCTGCGCTGGGGCTGCAACGATCTGGGGGGCACCCTGATGGAGGAACACATCACCACGATGGCGGGCGCCAGCGGTGGCACCCGTCAGTCGCCCCAGGCCCTGGAGGGGGCCGCCCGTCACCTGGGGCGTTCGGTGCGGCGGCGCACCACCCTCTACGGGGCATGCCCATGAACACCCTGGCGGCGACCCGCTCCCTCCCCCTGCGGTGGAGCGCTGCCCTCACGGCCCTGCTGCTGCTGGTGCCCGCCGGGGTCTTGCTGCGCTGGCCCCGGCCCCGGGCCGAGGGGCTGGAGCGGCTGTTGTCCCAGTCCGCCCTGCTGCAGAGTTTTCCCGCGGCGCCCCAGCGTCCGGTGCCCGCCCTCTGGACCCAGCGCCTTGGCGAGCCCCTGGCCCGCCGGGTCTGGCGTCGCCAAAGCCGGGTGTGGTGGCAGTTCTGGGGCCGCGATGGCGATGGGGGCGCCTTTCTGGCTTTCCCCGCCCAGGATCTGCCAACGGCCCCACCAGCCCATGCCCTGCGGGTGGATGACCTGATCGTGGTGGCCCCCGACCCCCTGTCCCAGCGGCTTCTGCAGGATCAGCTCAAGTTGGCCCAGCGCCAGCGCCGGGGGCTCGAACAGCGCTGCCTGCAGCGGCTCCAGCAGGAGCAGGCCGTGTTCTGGGCACCCTTGGGCCTGGGGGTGATGGCCGGGCCCATGGCGCCGCTGCTGCAGCGCTTTCAGGAGGGCTGCCTGAGCCTCCGCCTGAAGGGAACCAGCCTCCAGTTGTCGGGGGAAGCCAGTGCGGCCGGTGGCTTCCTGGCCGATCCGGGGCCCAGCGCTGCGGCCTCCTTGCCTGAGCCCCTGGCCCATGATCTGCTGCTGGAGTGGCGCGGCCCGGCCCTGGAGGGAGTGCTGCAGGGGCTGCTCAGCCGTCAGCTGATCCGTGACCCCCTGGCCGCCCGCTATGGCATCGGCGAAGGCCAGTTGGCCCTGGTGCGCCGGGTGCCCTTTGTGTTGCAGTTGCGTTCCCTTGCCCAGGGCCCGTTTCAGGCGGGTCTGGCCCTGCAGTTGGAGGTGACGGGGGACCGCCGGCCCTGGAATCGGCTGCTGGAGGGGCTGAAGGCCCCGCTGGAGGCCCAGGGGCTTGAGGCCACCAGTGGCGGCTCGACGTCCCTGCCCGCCCTGCGCTGGCGGCGGGAGGATGGGCAGGTGGTGGGTGGCTGGCGCTGGGTGTTGCCCCGATCTGCCCCCCCCGCGCTTCTGCTGTACCTCGGCCCCGAACCCAGCAGTTCCCCAGCCGCCATCCCCCCGCTGCAGGGCGGTGGCCGCGAGTCCCAGTTGCGGGCCAGGCCAGCGACGCTGGCGGCAGCCGGGCTGCTGCCACCGGAGTTTCCCCTGCTGGTGCGCCAGGCCAGCCAGCTCAGCCTGGTGGCCTCCAGTTCAGCGCCGGGCAAACGGGTGTTGCTGTCCCCGCTCAGCCAACTGACGGGGTCGATTCAGTTGCAGCCTCGCTCTCCGGCCCGCTAGTCAGCCCCTGCTGCTGGCGTTCCCGTTTGCGCCGTTCGGCAGCCACGGTTTCCTCCATCAGCTCCACCGCCTGGGCCATCTTTTCCAGGTTGCCGGCATAGAGGTTGAGGTCTTTGTCGAGCCGCTCCCGCAGCAGGCCCATGGCGCCGCCGAGGTCGTGGGCGTAATTGCGCAGGGCAATGGGATCCATGGCATCGGCGCCCTGGGCTTGCTCGAGCAGGCTCAGCAATCCCACCGCCATCAGCCTTGAGTAGTGAAAATCGCTGCGCCGGATGCTGGCCAGGGCCGCCGCCACCGGCTCCGGGGCGCCGTTGCCCTCCTGCTCAATCCAATGCTTCACCTGCTCGACGCTGTGGCTGCCCATGGCGGCCATGGCGGCGTCGCGCTGTTGGCGCAGGGCCGTGGCATCGAAGCCCGAGGCGGCGCAGAGGGCGCTCAACAGCGGAGCCCGTTGGGCCTCAGGTTTGTACCCCTTGGCAAAGCTGTCGAACACCTGGATCAGTCCACAGGCGAACAGGGGATCGCTGCGGAACCCCTTTTGGCGACTGAGCAGGTGAAGCTCCACCAGCAGCTCATCCACCATGCGCCGGTAGAGGGGCGCAATGACGTGGGGGAAGGCGGCGTGGAAGGCTCGCTTGCTGTCGGCAACAGTGAGAGCTGCACTCACGCGGGATCAGGCCAAGGTGGGCCGACCCTAGCCGCCCAGGCTCAGTAAGATCGGGTTCAACCGCCCCAGCAGCTCCATGATCCCGATCGTCATTGAAGAGTCGGGCCGGGGTGAGCGCGCGTTTGACATCTATTCCCGCCTGCTGCGGGAGCGCATCATCTTTTTGGGCGAGCCGGTGACGTCCGAGTCCGCCAACCGGGTGGTGGCCCAGTTGCTGTTCCTGGAGGCGGAGGATCCGGAGAAGGACATCTTCCTCTATATCAATTCCCCAGGTGGTTCGGTGTACGACGGCCTGGGCATTTTCGACACCATGCAGCACATCAAGCCCGATGTGCAGACGGTGTGCGTCGGTCTGGCGGCGTCGATGGGTGCCTTCCTGCTCTGTGCCGGCACCAAGGGCAAGCGCAGCAGCCTCACCCACTCCCGGATCATGATCCACCAGCCCCTGGGTGGTGCCCGCGGTCAGGCCAGTGACATCCGCATCCAGGCGGACGAAATTCTCTACCTCAAGAAGAAGCTCAATACGGAGCTGGCCGACCGCACCGGCCAGCCCCTGCCCCGCATTGAGGAGGACACCGACCGCGACTTCTTCATGTCGCCGGCGGAAGCCGTCAGCTACGGCCTGATCGACAAAGTGATCGAGAAGCGGCCCGTTCGTCCGGTCTGAGCCAAATCACGGCCCTTGTGGGTGGCGGTGGCTGCTTGACGGTGGCTGCTTGACGGTGGAAGGCGGGCTCACCAGATTTGGTGGGCACTCCGCCAGTCCTGTTGATGTACGCCACCCTGCGGGAGTACGAGGGAATCCAGGATCCAGCGGAGGCCACCCAGCCCCTGCTCGATGGGTTGTTGGCTGAAATGCAGGCCCTGCCGGGCTTTGTGTCCTATTACTTCGTGGATGTGGGTGATGCTGGAGACCGCATGATCTCCCTCAGCGTGTTTGAAACCAGCGAGGCCGCGGAGGAATCGAACCGGGTTGCCGCCAAGTGGGTTCAGCGCTGGATGGCCGAGCATCCCAGCACCGCACCCACGGCCAGCCGGGTGGACGCTGGCCCGGTGATGGCCAGCGCCGTCGCCTGATCAGCCAGCCAGCAGCGGGGAGAAGCGTTCCTTCTCCGGAATGGGGGCGAATTCCGCCACGATGGCGCGGAATTCGTCGCCATTGAGGCTCTCCTTCTCGATCAGGAGTTCCACCACCCGATCCATGCAGTCCCGGTGGGCGGCCACCAGCTTCACCGTGTCGGCGTAGCAGCTCTGCACGATCTCCCGCACGGCATCGTCGATCTTGCTGGCCAACCGGTCCGAGCCGTCGCTGCGGGTCATGAGGTCGCGGCCCAGGAACACCTCCTGGTTGCCGGCTTCAAAGGACACCTGGCCGAGATCGCTCATGCCGAAACGGGTGACCATCTGGCGGGCGATCGAAGCCACCTGCTGGATGTCACCACCGGCGCCGGTGGTGACCTCGGAATAGCCAAACACCACGTCCTCAGCGGCCCTGCCGCCGAGGGCTCCCATGATGCGGGCCCGCAGCTGGGCCCGGCTCACGAGCATCTGCTCCTCATCGGGGGAGAACCAGGTGAGGCCCTGGGCCTGGCCCCGGGGGATCAGGGTGACCTTCTGGACGGGGTCGTGGGCCTTCACCAGGGTGCCCACCAGGGCATGGCCCACTTCGTGGTAGGCGATCAGGCGCTTGCTGCGGCCATCGGTGAGGGGTTTGCCCTCCATGCCGGCAATCACCCGATCCACCGCGTCGTCGATCTCAGCCAGGGTGGTGGCTTCCTTGCGACGCCGGGCCGTCAGGATGGCCGCCTCGTTCAGCAGGTTGGCCAGATCGGCGCCGGAGAAGCCCGGCGTGCGGCGGGCAATGGCCTCGAGGCTCACGTCCTCGGCCAGCTTCTTGTTGCGGCTGTGCACGTTGAGGATCGAGAGGCGCCCCTTGATGTCGGGCACGTCCACCTGCACCTGGCGGTCAAAGCGACCCGGGCGCAGCAGGGCTGAATCGAGCACATCGGCTCGGTTGGTAGCGGCAATGATGATGATGCCGCTGTTGCCCTCGAAGCCGTCCATCTCGGTGAGCAGCTGGTTCAGGGTCTGCTCCCGTTCGTCGTTGCCGCCGCCCACGCCGGCGCCCCGCTGACGACCAACCGCATCGATTTCGTCGATGAAGATCAGGCAGGGGCTGTTTTCCTTGGCGCGCTTGAACAGGTCGCGCACGCGGCTGGCGCCCACGCCCACGAACATCTCGACGAACTCCGAACCGGAGAGTGAGAAGAAAGGCACACCCGCCTCGCCGGCGATCGCCTTGGCCAGCAACGTCTTGCCCGTGCCGGGAGGGCCCACCAACAGGACACCTTTGGGGATCTTGGCGCCCACCGAGGTGAAGCGTTCGGGGGTTTTGAGGAACGTCACCACCTCCTGGAGGTCCTGCTTGGCCTCCTCCACCCCGGCCACATCGTCAAACTTGACCCCGGTTTCAGCCTCCATGGCGAAACGGGCCTTGGTCTTGCCGAACTGCATGGCCTGGCCTGGGCCACCGGGCATGCCGTTGCCGCGGCGGGCCAGGAAGATCAGGGAGCCGATCAGCAACAGGGGGAACAGCAGGTTGCCCAGCAGTCCGAGGGCCGGTGGCGCACTCTTGGGGGGATGGATGTCGAAGCTGATGCCCTGGTCCTTGAGCTTGTTCACCAGCTCAGGTGCGACGCCGGGCAGATCCACCCGCAGGCGCTGCACCCGGTTATCGAGATCGGGGTCCACCGCCTCGATCACCGCGCTGCGTCCACCGTCGAAGATGTCGACGGCCGTCACCCGGCCCGCATCCACGTAGTCGAGGAAGCGGCCGTAGCTCATGCGCGCCACCGCGGCATTGCGGGGGGCCACGGTGGGGCTGGAGGCGCTATTGGGGTTGAACCGTGCCGTGCCTCCGTTGCTCAGCAGCTGCCATCCCAGGAAGGCCACCACTGCCAGGGGCAGTAGCCAGAGGGCAATCAGACGCCAGCGCTGGTTCATAGCTGAGACACATTCTTAACAAGTGTAACGGCGCCGCGGACGCCCCAGGAGCGTTGCGATTAACCCGCGATGGCCCAGAGCCCCAGATCGTCTTCGGGGTCGGCATCGGCCTGGTGCTGGCCGCTGCCGGGCAGGGCTTCCAGGGGTCCGGTGCTGGCCGCCGGTTCGATCAGGAGTTCCTCCGTCTGGATGGTCTCCACCAGTTCCGGTCCCCCCAGACCGTGGGTCCAGATCTTCACCTCACTCTGGGGCGGGCATTGGAAGCTCAAGAGCTCAAAGGGAAACACCACCCGCTCGAGAAAGAACTCCTCGGGTCCCACGCAACGCAGGATCACCATCCGATCACTGGAGTTGCGGTAGCCGCACGCCAACAGAGCCACGCCGTTCCAAACCAATCCAATCCATCCATCAAGCCATTGGCCTGCGTTGGGGTTTGGTGACGAAGGCCACGGTTTTTGCTTTTTAACAGTTTCTTCGGTTTCTCGGCGGAGGTCTAAAGGCTGCGCAGCGCCACGATCGGATCGAGGCGGGCCGCCCGCCGGGCGGGCACCACGCCGAAAAACAGGCCGATCGAGCCGGAGAGCACCACCGTGCCCAGCACGGTGGCACCCCCAATGGCAGCCGGCAGGGGCGTGATGGCGGCCACCAAGGTGACCGTGCCGATCCCCACCGCACTGCCGATCACCCCTCCCAGGCTGGCCAGCACCAGCGATTCCACCAGGAACTGGAGCAGCACATCGCCGCTGCGGGCGCCGAGGGCCTTGCGCAGGCCGATCTCCTCGGTGCGCTCACTCACCGACACCAACATGATGTTCATGATGCCGATGCCGCCCACCAGCAGGGACACGGCACCAATGGCACCCAGCATCAGGGTGAGCCCGCCGGTGATGGTGCTGACGATCGTGAGGGCATCCTTCTGGGAGCGCACGGCGAAGTCGTCCTCCCGCAGGATCCGGTGCCGCTGGCGCAGCAGGTTGGTGATCTGGAAGGCGGCGGCGCCGGTGCTCTGCTCGTCGCGGGCCTCGACGCTGATGAAGTTGAGGTTGACGCCGTAGGTGGGGTCCCGGCCGGAGAGTTTGCTCACCATGGTGGTGAGGGGGACATAGGCATTCTCGTCCTGGTTTTGGCCGAACACGGCCCCCTTGGGTTCCAGCACGCCGATCACCTCGAACAGCTGGTTGCGGATGCGCAGCTGGCGGCCAACCGGAGCCTTGCCCGGGAACATCTTGACGCCCAGATCCGGGCCCACCACCGTGACATTGCGGGCGCTGTTCAGGTCGCTGGCGGAGAAGAAGCGGCCCTGGGCCACTTCAAACTGGCGCACGGGCAGGAATTCCGGCGTCACCCCCGACACCGAAGCGGTGCTGCTGATCCCACCGGCCTGGATCACCTCACTCAGGGTGATCTGGGGCGCCACCCGTTTAACGCTGGGCACCTGCTCAGCGATGGCTTCGGCGTCCTCCAGCACCAGGGTTCTGGGGAAGTCGATCCCCTGGCGGCGGGTGTCGTTGTTGCCTGGCACCACGAAGAGCACGTTGGCCCCCAGATTGCTGAGCTGGCCTTCCGCCAGGTTCTGGGCGCCCCGACCAACCCCCACCAGGGTGATCACCGAGGCGTTGCCGATCACGATGCCGAGCATGGTGAGCAGGCTGCGCAGCCGGTTGGCGCGCAGGGTGGAGAGGGCCATCCCCACCGTTTCCCGCATGGGGAGCTTGGATGCCATGGCTGTGCGGCGGGTGGGCCCTAGACGATGGAGCCGTTGGGGTCAGCGTGGTGGCTTCGGGCCCCGCGATGCACTTCACCGCGGATCAGATCCAGGGTGACGATCTCCCCCTGGCGCAGGCTGGCAAAGGCGTTGTCCACCCCCACGATGGCGGCAATGCCGGTGCGCTGGGCAATCACGGCCGCGTGGCTCTCCACACCGTCTGCTTCAGCGATCACGGCCTTGGCCTTGCGGATCGCCTCCACGTAGGCGGCCGTGCTGTCGCGCACCACCAGGATTTCGCCGGGCTGAATCGCCGCGGCCGCTTCCGCAGTGTCCGCCAGGCGCACCCGGCCGCTCACCGAGCCGCTGCCGATGCCGGTGCCCTTCGACAGCACGGCCGAAACGATGCCCACCTTGATGAAATCGGTGGAGCCACTGATGCCAGCGAGGGTGCCGGCGGTCTGCACGACCAGATCGCCATCCTGGAGAAAGCCCAGTTCGCGGGCCTTGCCCATGGCGAGGCTGAAGGTGCTGGTTGAGGAGCTCTGTTCTTCCACCAGCAGGGGATTGACCCCCCAGCAGAGCTGCAGCTGGCGGGCCACGCTCACCTCACTGGTGATCGCCAGGATCGGGGTGCTGGGACGGAACTTGCTGACGTTGCGGGCCGTGGATCCCCCCTTGGTGAGCGGCAAGATCGCGGCGGCGTTGAGTTGGCGGGCGATGCTGCTCACCGCCTGACAGATGGCATTGGGGATGGTGGTGGCCATGTGGCTGTCCAGCACCCGTTGGGGATAGTCGCGCTCGATGCGCCTGGCGATGGTGGCCATGGTGGCCACGGCTTCCACGGGGAAATCCCCTACGGCGCTCTCGTTGGAGAGCATCACGGCGTCCGTGCCGTCAAGGATGGCGTTGGCCACGTCGCTCACCTCGGCCCGGGTGGGCCGGGGACAGCTCACCATGGAATCCAGCATCTGGGTGGCGGTGATCACCGGGATGCCGAGGCTGTTGGCCTTGCGGATCAGCTCCTTCTGCAGCAGGGGCACTTCCTCAGCGGGCATCTCCACGCCGAGGTCACCGCGGGCCACCATCACCCCGTCACAGAGGGGCAGGATGTCGTCGATCTGATCGATGGCCTCGAATTTCTCGATCTTGGCCACCACGGGGGTCTGGTGGCCGTGGCTGCGGATCAGCTCCCGGATCTCGCGCATGTCGGACGGGTTGCGCACAAAGCTGAGCGCCACCCAGTCCACCCCCTGCTTGAGCCCGAAGGCCAGGTCGATGCGATCCTTCTCGGTGAGGGCCCGGATTGAGAGCTGCACATCCGGGAAGTTGACCCCCTTGTTGTTGGAGAGCACCCCCCCAACGGTGACGCTGCAATACAGGGTCTGCTCAGGTTGGTCGACCCGATCGACCACCATTTCCACCCGGCCGTCATCCAACAGAATGCGGCTGCCTGGCACCACCTCGTCGGCCAGCTTGTCGTAGGTGACCGTGGCAATCGTCTGATTGCAGGCCACATCCCTTGAGGTGAGGGTGAAGGGATCGCCCTTGGCCAGGGTGATGGGCCCATCGGCGAAGCGGCCCAGGCGAATCTTGGGCCCCTGCAGGTCTTGCAGGATGCCTATCTCAATGCCGAGCTCGGTGGCCACCTGACGGATCGTGGCGATGCGAGCCGCGTGCTCGCTGTGGTCGCCGTGGGAGAAATTGAGGCGGAAGGTGGTGGCACCGGCGGCGATCAGCTCGCGCAGCCGTTCGTGGGATTCCGTGGCGGGCCCGATCGTGGCCACGATCTTGGTGCGACGCATGAGATCGGGCTGGGGCATCAACACGCCATCAGACAGCTGGAAACTACCATCCAGGCCTGCAATGGGCTGCCCCAGTTGGATTTCCAGGCCTACCAGGAGCGCTCCCGCGCCACCGCCCGCTACCCCGAGGCGGGTGCCAACCCCATCTACCCCACCCTGGGTCTGTGCGGTGAGGCCGGCGAGGTGGCCGACAAGGTCAAAAAGGTGCTGCGCGACCAGAACGGCTCCTTCAGCCCGGAGGTGATCGCCGCCCTGGAACTGGAACTGGGCGATGTGCTCTGGTACGTGGCCCAGCTGGCCACCGAGCTGGGTTTGGAGCTCGATCAGATCGCCCAGGCCAACCTGGACAAACTCGCCAGCCGTGCCGCCCGTAACGTGATCGCAGGCAGCGGGGATACGCGGTGATCATGCTTGTGCTGGCTCCCCTTCTGGCGGCCCTGTTGCTGCTGGCCCCCCCCTCCGCCTGGGCCGCTGACCTCCAGGTGTCGGAGGTGACCCTGGAGCCCTGCCCCGCGGAGGATGTGGGCGCCCAGCCCGAGTTGCGGCGCCCCTCAGGGGCCAGCTGCTACGCCCTGCGGGGCACGGTGCTGAATCCGGGCCGCAAGCCGGTGGTGGACACCGACGTGTTTGCCCTGATCGTGGATTCCAGTGGCGAACCGGTGCTGCAAAACCGCACCCGGGTGGGCTCCATCGGCGATGTGCCCCCCGGGAGCTCAGCCTTTGCCCTGCGTCTCTCCGTGCCGGCCGGCACCCCGGGTCCGCTGAGCTTCCGCAACGTCAAGGCCCGCGGCTTCAGTGCCCCGGTGCGCACCCGGGCTGGAGACGACGACGAACTGCTGCCGCTGGAACAGGCTTTGGCCGCTCAATAAGTCCAGCTCAATAACCCGAGCTGAGCAGCGACACACTGGCCCCCTCCAGCAGGCTCTGGGCCAGCTGCAACACGATGAAGGCCAGGATGGCGGAGAGGTCGAGGCCTCCCAGGGGGGGGATTAGCCCGCGGAAGGCATTCAGGTAGGGGTCGGTGATCGAACTCACCGTGGAGAGCACGGGGTTGCCCCAGTCGAGGTTGGGGAACCAGCTGAGCAGCACCCGCACCAGCAGCACCAGGGTGTAGATGCTCAGGGTCTGGGCCAGCACCTGCAGCAGAAAACTCAGCGCGTCCATGGATGGTGCTCGTCGGCGGAAGGCTCGGTGGGGGAACTCTAGGCAGCCTCTTCCCAGGCTTCAGGCTCGCTTGATGCTGGTGCCGGCTGGGGTTCGGACCCTTCGGGCTTGACCGGTCTGGCGCGGGGCTGCAGGTCGGCGGCCTTAACGGCGAAGGTGCGGTGGAATTTCTCGCTCAGGGTGAGCCAGTAGGAGCGGCCATCACTCTGACGCTTGCGTTCGATGAAGTCCTGGGCCAGCAGTTCCTTGATGTGGTCGTAGGCGCCGGAGCCCCGCAGCTCCACCAGATCCGATTGGAGGATGCGCTTCTTGAGGGCAATGGTGGCGAGGGTGCGCAGGGCGGCGGTGGAGAGGTCCACCGGCAGCAGGTTCTGCACCAGGTCGCCCAGGCCGTCGCGCAGCTGCAGGCTGTAGCGGTTTCCCTCCTGGCGCACCTCCAGGGCGGTGTCCCGGTGGGCGTAATCGGTGATCAGGGTGATCAGCCCCAGTTCCGCTTCTTCCCGGCTGACGGCGGCGATCTCGGCCAGCTCGGCCAGGCTCACGGGCCGGCCCTTTAGATAGAGGATGGCCTCCATCCGCGCCGGCAGCGAGAGACCCTGGATCGCCTCTGTGGCCGCTGAGCCTGTGTGCATGGCCGCACGGTACCGCAGCTGTTCGGGCTCAGGCCAGGGCTGGTAAAGAGGCGGTGCTGGGGCCGAGAAACAGCCGGTAGGCCGGGTTGTCGGTTTCATCCCAGTGCTGGTAGTCGAGTCCGTTGAGGAACGCCTGCCAAGCAGCCCTCTCCCCTTGGGGCACCTGCACCCCCACCACGATGCGCCCCACGTCGGCCCCGTGGTTGCGGTAGTGAAAGATGCTGATGTTCCAGCTGGCGTGCAGGGCGTTCACGAACGCCATCAGGGCTCCGGGTTTTTCGGGAAACTCGAAGCGGTAGAGGAGTTCCTCCCCCTGCTCGAGGGCGGCGGCGGCACTGGCGGGCAGCCGCCCGCCCACCATGTGGCGCAGGTGCAGCTTGGCCAGTTCGTCCTTGGAGAGGTCGAGGCAGGGGAAGCCCGCGCGGCGCACGTCGTCGATCAGGGCCTGTTCATCGGCAGTGCCGCTGGTCTGCACCCCCACGAAGATGTGAGCCACCCGCGGATCGGCCAACCGGTAGCTGAATTCGGTGAGGCTGCGTTGGCCCAGCACGCCGCAGAAGCGCCGCAGGCTGCCGGTTTGCTCGGGGATTTCCACCGCCAGCATGGCCTCGCGGTCTTCGCCGATTTCGGTGCGTTCAGCCACGAACCGCAGCCGATCAAAATTCATGTTGGCGCCGCAGGCCACCGCCACCAGGGTGAGGCCATGGAGCCCCTGCTGGGCCACATCCCGTTTCATGCCAGCCACTGCCAGGGCTCCCGCGGGTTCGAGGATCGAGCGGGTGTCTTCGAACACGTCCTTGATGGCCGCGCAGATGGCATCGGTGTCCACCGTGACCATCCGATCCACCGTTTGCTGGGCCAAAGCAAAGGTGTGCTCGCCCACCTGGCGCACGGCCACCCCGTCGGCAAACAGGCCCACCTGCTCCAGCTGCACCCGTGCTCCGGCGGCCAGGGAACGGGTCATGGCATCGGCATCCACCGGCTCCACCCCCACGATCTGCACCTGGGGCCAGAGGGTTTTCACGTAGGCGCCGATCCCCGCAATCAGGCCGCCTCCGCCCACGGCCACGTAGATCACATCCGGAGGGGAGGAGCACTGGCGCAGGATCTCCAGGCCGATCGTGCCCTGGCCGGCGATCACATCTGGATCGTCGAAGGGGTGGATGAAGGTGAGCCCCCGTTCCGCCCCCAGGCGGGTGGCCTCGGTGCAGGCGGCGTCGTAGTTGTCGCCGTGCAACACCACCTCGGCGCCGCGGGCGGCCACGGCCTTCACCTTCATCTCCGGCGTGGTGACCGGCATCACGATCACGGCGCGGCAGCCCAGTTTCTGGGCCCCGAGGGCCACCCCCTGGGCATGGTTGCCAGCGCTGGCGGCGATCACGCCGCGCTCCAGTTCGGCGGCGCTCAGGCCAGCCATTTTGTTGTAGGCGCCGCGCAGCTTGAAGCTGAACACCGGCTGCAGATCCTCCCGCTTCAGCAGCACCCGGTTGTGCAGACGCGCCGACAGATTCGGGGCTGGATCGAGGGGCGATTCGATCGCCACGTCGTACACCCGCGCCCGCAGGATGCGCTGCAAATAGCTCTGGGGGGCCTCGCTCATGGCACCAGTGTCGCAATCGGCACCTTTGGGAGGGTGCAAAGGCCTAGATTGCACCCCACCTCCAGGGTTGTGCATGCATCTCAGTGAGCTGAATCATCCGAATCAGCTGCACGGCCTGAGCACGCCGGAGCTCGAAGCCATTGCCCGCCAGATCCGGGAGCGCCACCTCGAGGTGGTGAGCACCAGCGGCGGTCACCTCGGCCCGGGCCTGGGGGTGGTGGAACTCACCCTGGCCCTCTACCAAACCCTCGACCTCGACCACGACAAGGTGGTGTGGGACGTGGGGCACCAGGCCTATCCCCACAAGTTGGTGACGGGCCGCTACAAAAGTTTCGACAGCCTGCGCCAGAAGGACGGTGTGGCGGGCTATCTCAAGCGCTGCGAGAGCCGCTTTGACCACTTCGGCGCCGGCCACGCCAGCACCTCGATTTCGGCGGCCCTGGGCATGGCCCTGGCCCGGGATCGCCGCGGTGAAGATTTCAAATGCGTGGCGGTGATCGGCGATGGCGCCCTCACCGGCGGCATGGCCCTCGAGGCCATCAACCACGCCGGCCACCTGCCCACCACCAAGCTGCTGGTGGTGCTGAACGACAACGACATGTCGATCAGTCCTCCGGTGGGGGCCCTTTCCACCTATCTCAATCGCATGCGGTTGAGCCCGCCGCTCCAGTTTCTGCAGGGCAATGCCGAGGAGGCGATCAAGCACCTGCCCTTCCTCCACGGCGAGCTGCCCACCGAGCTCAAAACCCTCAAAGAGAGCATGAAGCGCCTGGCGGTGCCCAAGGTGGGCGCCGTGTTCGAGGAGCTGGGCTTCACCTACATCGGTCCGATCGATGGGCACGACATCGCCGGCATGGTGCGCACCTTCGAGCAGGCCCACCGCACCGAGGGTCCGGTGTTGGTGCATGTGGCCACCACCAAGGGCAAGGGCTACGCCTACGCCGAGGCCGACCAGGTGGGCTACCACGCCCAGAGTGCCTTTGACCTGGCCACCGGCAAGGCCTATCCCTCCAGCAAGCCGAAACCCCCCAGCTACAGCAAGGTGTTCGGCCAGACGCTGGTGAAGCTCTGCGAACAGGACCCCACCGTGGTGGGCATCACCGCCGCCATGGCCACCGGCACCGGCCTGGATCTGCTCGAGAAGGCCCTGCCGGATCAGTATTTCGATGTGGGCATCGCCGAGCAGCACGCCGTCACCATGGCGGCGGGCATGGCCTGCGAGGGCCTCAAGCCCGTGGTGGCGATCTACAGCACCTTCCTGCAGCGCGCCTTCGACCAGCTCATCCACGACGTGGGCATCCAGAACCTGCCGGTCACCTTTGTGCTGGACCGGGCGGGCCTGGTGGGGGCGGATGGCCCCACCCACCAGGGCCAATACGACATCAGCTACTTCCGCGCCATCCCCAACTTCACGGTGATGGCGCCCAAGGACGAGGCCGAGCTGCAGCGCATGCTGGTGACCTCCATCCACCACAGCGGTCCCTGTGCCCTGCGCATTCCCCGGGGAGAAGGGGAGGGGGTGCCCCTGGCGGAGGAGGGCTTCGAACCCCTGCAGATTGGCCGCGGAGAGCTGCTCACCGATGGCGACGACCTGCTGATCGTGGCCTACGGCGCCATGGTGGCGCCGGCGATGGCCACCGCCGGCCTGCTGCAGGAGCAGGGCGTGCGGGCCGCCGTGATCAATGCCCGCTTCCTGCGGCCCCTTGATGAGGCCCTGATCCTGCCGATGGCCCAGCGCATCGGCAAGGTGGTGACGATGGAGGAAGGGGCCCTGGCCGGAGGCTTTGGGGCCGCGGTGGTGGAAATCCTCGTCGACCACGACGTGCTGGTGCCCGTGTTGCGGATCGGCATTCCCGACGTGCTCGTGGACCATGCCAGCCCTGATCAGAGCAAGCAGAGCCTGGGCCTCACCCCGCCCCAGATGGCCGATCGCATCCTGGAGCGCTTCGCCGCCGTGCTGCCGTCCCAGCGCACCGGTGCTGCCCAGCCTGTGGCCGTCTGACCCTGCCGTGCTGTGAGGTGCTGGTGGTTGGGGCCGGTCCGGCCGGTGCCGAGCTGGCCCGGCTCCTGGCGCTCGCCGGTGTGGATGTGCTGCTGGTGGATCGCCTCAGCGACCTGCGTCAGGCCGCCTTCAGCAGTGCGGCCCTGCCCCTGGATGCCGTGGAGCGCTACGGACTGCCGCCCCAGGTGGTGGCCGCCCGCTGGAGCGGCTGGCAGCTGGTGGGGCCGGGGGATCAGCGGCGTCACTGGAGTGCGGCCCAGCCCCTGGGGGCCGTGCTGGATTTCGGCGCCCTGCGCCAGTGGTTGGCCGATCAGGCCCTCGGCTGGGGCGCGCGGCTGCAACTGGGGGTCACGGCCCTGGGCTGGCAGATGGAGCCTTCAGGCACCTGCCTCACCCAGGTGCGGGATGCCTCAGGTGTCCGTCACCAGATCCGCAGCCGCTGGGTGGTGGATGCCAGCGGCGAAGGCCGGGCCCTGATTGGGGAGCCCCCTTGCCAGAACGATCCCTTGGTGGCGGGTGTGGGGGTGGAGTGGTTGCTGCAGGTGAGCCCCGAGGTCTCCGCCGCCTGGGCGGATCGGCTCAGCTTTTTCCTCGGCAGCCACTGGGTGCAGCAGGGCTACGGCTGGGTGTTCCCGATGGCACCGGGGCGGCTCAAGGTGGGGGTGTGCCGCCTCCACGATCCAAGACGTGATCAATCTGCGCTGGGGCAGGAGCTCGGGGCCTTGCTGCAGCGCAGCGGCCTGGAGGGAGCATTGGTGCTTGACCGCCACGGCGGACGCATCCGCAGCACGGTGCGGCGTCGGGAGCGGCATCGCCAGGGCCCGTTGATCGGCCTAGGGGATGCGGTGAGCACCGCCAACCTGCTGGGCGGCGAGGGGATTCGCCATGCCCTGGCCAGTGCCCGGGTGTTGGCGCCCCTGCTGCTGCAGGCTCTGGCCCACCCGCAGGACACAGCCCAGCTGGACCGCTACCCAGCCCTGCTGCGACGAGAGCTGGGCTGGCGCTGGAGCCTGAGCGGTCGATTGGCCCGACGCACCTGGCTCGGCCTGGCCAGCGAGCGGGGGGATCGTCGCCTGGAGCGGTTGCTGCAGGGATTGCACACCAGAAAGGCGGAGGATCTCTCCGCCCTGTTGTTTCACTACCGCTTTGAGCGCTATGGGCTCAAAGCGTTGCCCTATCTGTTGGGCTGGCGGTGAAGGCGATCGTGCCTCTCGCTTAGACGACGCCGCGGGAGGCCAGGCCGAGGATGGCGCCCATGCCGAGGATGTGGCCCAGGCTCAGGGTGCCGAGCATGGCGCCATGGCCGAAGCCGCCGAACAGGCTGGGGCTGGGCAGTTGCAGGCCCACGTTGGGGTGCTTGATCGTGGCCTTGCCGATGGCAATGGCGATCACGTTGCAGACGATCATCACCAGCGCCACCTTGGGAGACCAGGTGATGGAGGCGGGGGCCAGAGCCAGAAGCGGAGCGATCATGGAACGGATGCCGACGCCCCATCTTCCGGGTCCGATCGCTGCGGGCGCCTGCTGCTTAAGACTTGTTCATTGCCTGCTGCCGCAGCCGCGTCACCACTCCATCGCGTTTGAGGCGGCCGAGGGCCACGTTGATGCGGTTGACCTGGTTGTCGCTGAGCGCCGGTGACAGGGCAAAGGCCTGGGACTGGGGGTTGAGCTGGCGCAGCGCCAGTCCGTAGCGTTTGTGGGGCAGCTGGTGCAGCAGGTAGTCGAGCTGAATGTCATCGGCCATCACCGCATCCACCGCCCCACTGCCGAGCAGGGCGTCGGCCTGGGTGATGCGATCCAGCTTGCGCAGCTGGATGGCTGGCTCCAGGCCGGTGGCATTCAGCCGCCGCAGCAGCTCGTCGCTGACGGTGCCGGGCCGAACCGCCACCCGCTGACCCGCCAGGTCCTGGAGGTTGCGCAGGTTGCGGTTGCTGAGCTCCTGGTTGCCCCGCACCACATTCAGGGTGACGTAGCTCACCAGCAGGGAGGCGGTGACGATGCGCACCAGATAGGCGAGGAACACCAGGGTGTGACCCCTGGAGCTCACCACCACCGTGTTGGTGCCGGGGCCGGTGGCCAGCACCTGAAAGATCAGGGCGAAGGCGCGCCGCCGACCCACCTCCCACCGGGCGGGATTGCTGCCGTTGCGCTCCACCCGCCACACGCCGAGGCTTAGCAGGCTGATCAACACCACGTAGGCCAGCAGCAGCCGGATCAGGTCGGGAGCCACCAGGGCCCGCAGCAGGGAAGCGCCCAGCTCCAGCTGGTTGCGTCGGGTCATCACCCCGAGCCCGGATTCCTGGAACGGCAGGGAAAAGCGCGTGGTGCTGAGCCGTTCCGGCGACACCGTGATGCAGCCGATGGCCACGTCCAGATCGCCCCGGCGGGTGGCTTCCAGCAGGCTGGCGGCACTGTTGCCGGGCACCAGCACGTAGGGCAGCCGTTCCTGGTCGGCGACGCGTTGCCAGAGTTCCACGGCCAGGCCGCTCCAGCTGCCCCGCTCCCGGTAGGAGCAGGGCTGGGCCCCATCGGCCACCCCCACCCGCAGCACGGCACTGGGGGGTGGGGGAGTCGTGGCCAGTACCGGTGCGGCTCCCAGGCTGAAGGCGAGGGCCAGGGCTCCCAGCATCACGGCTCAGGGCGGCGGGAGGTGACCGCTGCCCCCACGCCGCTGAATCCCAGCACCACCAGCAGGTTGGAGAGGGTGAGCAGGGATTCGGCCCCGCCGTGCAGGGGATCCACATTGGCCAGCAGGGCCCCGTAGCGCAGCTGGGCCACCACGGCGGCGGCGATCGTGACGGCCACGAACACCAGGGTCATCTGGAACCCCCGCAGGGCAAGCCGCGGGAACCCGTCGATCCGCCCGGCCCACCAGAGGAAGGCCAGGTAGGGCAGCAGCGACAGCACGAACAGGGGGGTGGGATCGATGCCGGCCAGCCAGCTGAGCAGCCCTGTCATGGGGTGGTTCGGCGCTGTTGCCGCAGCAGATTCCAGGCGGCCAGGGCGAGGGTGCCATTGCCGAGGGTGGTGAGTCCGGCCTGCAGCACCACCAGTCCCTGCAGGTCGGGACTGTTGTCGAACAGGTGCCAGGTGCAGGCGGCCATGGCGCTCACCAGGGCGGGCAGCATGGCCAGGCTCAACCAGCGCCAACCGCCTTCCTGCCGGCGGACTCCCAGCTGTTGAATGGCCAGCATCGCCGCCATCCACTCCAGCACCGAGGTGATGTGGATCCACCACGTGGGCAGGGAGAGGGCGTGCATGGGCCGATCCTGGCAGGGTGCGAAGCTGTGGTTGTGATCGTGGACAGCCCGTGCGCGAGTTTCGTGACGAGGGCGGGCATTTCAAAGGTGACGCGGCGCGGCCCCGCGTACTGCTGTGCGGCTATTACGGCGAGCACAACCTCGGCGACGACGCCTTGCTCGAGGTGTTGCTGAGCCAGTTGCCCGCCGCTTGCCAGGCGGTGGTGACCGCCCATGACACCACCCTGGTGCACGAGCGCTTTGGCGTGGAGACGGTGCCCCGTCGGCGCTTGGCCCTGGTGCTCAAGGCCCTGGGTCGCTGTGATGCCCTGGTGCTGGGCGGAGGCAGCCTGCTGCAGGACTCCACCAGCTTCCGCAGCCTCCTTTATTACGCCGCCCTGATCGCCGCGGCCCGGCTGGAGGGCAAGCCCGTGCTGCTCTGGGGCCAGGGCCTGGGCCCACTGCGCCGCCGGCGCAGCCGGTTGCTGGTGGGACGCCTGTTGCGCCTGGTCACCGCGGTGAGCTGGCGGGATGCGGAGTCGGCGGCCCTGGCCAAACGCCTGGGGCGCGAGGGGCCGGTAGGCAGTGATCCGGTGTGGGCCCTACCGCCCCAACCCTGGCGGGGCACCGGTGGGCCCCTCGTGCTCTGTTTCCGCCCCACCCAGCAGCTGCAGGGCGAAGCCTGGCGCCCCTACCTGGCGGCCGTCGATCAGGTGGCCGCCACCCAGGATCGGGAGGTGATCTGGCTGCCCTTCCACGCCGGCCAGGACCGGGGCTTACTGGCTGAACTTCGCCAGACGGGGGTACTGCCGGCTGGCCTGGCGGCCCGCAGCCGGGAGGTGGATGCGGAGCGGCCCAGCGAGGCGATGGCGGTGTTCAGTGGTGCGGGGCTGGTGGTGGCCATGCGCCTGCACGGGCTGATCCTGGCGGCCCTCGCCGGAGCCCCCTGCGCTGCCCTCAGTTACGACCCCAAGGTGGCCGCCGCCGCCGCTGCCCTGGGTTGCCCCTGCCAGGGCCTGGATCAGGCGCCGGCTTCTGACGTTCAGTCCTCAGAGCTGCAGGCCCTTTTGCTGGCTTCCTGGAGCGCTGCGCTCGACACCCCGCCGCCAGCAGCTCGCTTGGCGGAGCTGCGCCGCCAGACGGCTGTTCACCGCCAGGTGCTCCAGACCCTGGACGCCTCGGGCGGTGCTTGCTAGCAGGGGGTATGGGCTCCACCACCACCGGGGCGCTCGGCACCGTGCTGCCGGTGCGCCAGTACTACGTGCAAACCGACAGCGCCCTGCCAGGCCAGGCCTATCGGATGTGCTTCTCCAGCACCTGTGCGATGGCGGTGAAGTATCTGAGGCCTGGGGCGTTGCTGGGCGCGAATGCCGACGACACCTATCTGCGCACCGTGCAGCGCTTCGGCGACACCACCTCCCCTTCAGCCCAGATCGCTGCCTGCGCCCACTACGGGGTCGCGGCGCGCTTCGGCACCCACGGCACCAGCAGCCTGCTGCAGCGGGAGATCGATGGGGGCTTTCCGGTGGGGACGGGCTTTCTGCACCATGGCCCCAGCCAAGCGCCCCGCGGTGGCGGCCACTGGATCCTGGCGATTGGCTATGCCCCGGCCGCTGGGGTGTTCAACGACCCCTATGGCGAGCTCAACAACCCCGCCGGTGGCTACGTGCAGGTGGGCCGGGGCGGTCGAGCGGTGCACTACAGCTGGCGCCACTGGTTGCCCCGCTGGGAGGTGGAGGGCACCGGCACTGGCTGGTTCATGACCTACCGGCTGGCCTGACGGCCTAGGGATTGGCCTGAAGCTCGAGTAGGGCGCTGAGCACTTCCCTGCTGTGGCCGCTGGGTCGCACCGCCACCCAGCTGGCCCTCAGCACACCGCTGGGGTCGATCAGAAAGGTGTGGCGCTGGGAGAAGGGTGGGATCCAACTGCCGTAGGCCCGGCTCACCGTGCCGGCCGGGTCGGAGAGCAGGGGAAAGGCCAGGCCTTCGCTGGTGCAGAAGTCGGCGTGGGAGTCGGCGTCATCGGCGCTCACCCCCACCACGGCCGCATCGGCGGCTTGGAAGGCGGCCAGATCCGTCTGGAAGCCCCGGGCTTCCAGGGTGCAGCCGCCGGTGAAATCGCGTGGGTAGAAGTAGAGCACCAGCCAGCGCCCACGGAAATCCGCCAGGGTCAGCCGGGTTTCCAGCGCCTGGCCATCGGCGGCGGGCG
Source organism: Cyanobium sp. FACHB-13342 (assembly GCF_014697415.1). Taxonomy (GTDB): domain Bacteria; phylum Cyanobacteriota; class Cyanobacteriia; order PCC-6307; family Cyanobiaceae; genus Cyanobium_A. The sequence goes on from NZ_JACJRT010000008.1 coordinate 171,304, forward strand.
CGATGCCGGGCAGGTCGAAGTCCGGAGCCGGGGCGTTGAGGCTGGGCAGGGTGCCCCCCAATGCGAAAGCCCGCCGGCCGAAGGCCAGCAGGCTTGAGGTGCCGGCCGCTACCGGCAACACACCAACCAGGCGATGCAGAAAAGCCCGGCGTTGCATCAGGGGCTCAGATCTTGGCGAGGTCGACGCCGAGTTCCTTGGCGTAGGCGCCTAGGCCCTTCTTTTGGATGGTTTTGAGGGCGCGGGTGGAGACGCGCAGCTTGACGAAGCGGTTGCCCTCGGCCCACCACAGACGGCGCTCCTGGAGGTTCACCTGCTGGAGCTTCTTGGTGCGCACGTGGGAGTGCGACACGGCCATGCCGTTGTTGGCGCGCTTGCCGGTGAGCTGGCAGACCCGGGACATGACCGATTTCCGAAACGACTTGCAGGCACTAGGCCTAAGCATTAACCCTACCAAAGTGCGGACCCCCCGCTCCCAACCGACGGGGCTGAGAGCGGAGATACCCAATATCTGCGAGGCCTGCGGCCTCAGTGATTTTTAGGGTCTTTGCGAGGTCAGATCACCTGGCTTCCAGGGGATCCACCCCCTGTCGCAGCCTCCCAGCCCGATGAGCCGCTACGCCTGCGTTCAGCAGCATGCCCAGGAGGATTGCGGGGCGGCATGCGTGGCCACGGTGGCCCGGCAGTACGGCAAGCGCCTGCCGATGGCACTGGTACGCGAATGGGTGGGTACGGGGTCCACCGGCACCAGCCTGCTGGGCCTGAGTCGCGGCGCTGAAGGCATCGGCTTCCATGCCCGCTCGGTGCGAGCCAGACCCGAGCTGCTCAATCAGCTGGAGGCCGTGCCGTTGCCGGCGATCTGCCATTGGCGCGGCAACCACTGGGTGGTGCTGCATGGCCGCGCCGGTCAGCGCTTTGTGATCGCCGACCCCGCCGTGGGCCTGCGCTGGTTGAGCCGCGAGGAACTGGAGGCCGGATGGAGCAACCGGGTGATGTTGCTGCTGGAGCCCAACCATGCCCGGCTTGATGCCCTGGAGGAGGGGGAGGCGCGGCCCTGGCTGCAGCTGCTGCGCCAGGTGTTGCCCTACCGCGGTTTGCTGCTGCAGGCCTTGCTGATCAACGCGGCAGTGGGCCTGCTGGCCCTGGCGATGCCGCTGCTGATGCAGCTGCTCACCGACGACGTTCTGGTGCGGCGCGACAGCCAGTTGCTGCTCAGCCTGGGCCTGGGGATGTTGCTGCTCTTCGGCTTCCGCAACCTGCTGGGGCTGATCCAGGGCCATCTGGTGGGGTACTTCGTCCAGCGCCTGCAATTGGCGATGGAGCTGGATTACTGCCAGCGGCTGTTCCAGCTGCCGATGTAACGATGGTGTTTAGGTAGAGGCGTTGAGGGGTAGTTCCAGCGCCACCTCGGCTCCGCCCAGCTCGGCGCTGCGACCGATGCGCAGCTGCCCTCGGTGGTTGGTGGCGGCTGTTTGAGCCACAAACAAGCCGATTCCCATGCCGGTGATCTTGGTGCTCTTAAGTAGCTCCCAGCTACGGCTGTAGTCAAACTCGTCGGGAAACCCCGGGCCGCTGTCACCCACGCGCACCTCCACAGCGTTCGATGACTTGATCAACTGCACCAGTAAGTGGCGGTTGGCCAGGGGAAGGTGGTCCGTCGCCTGAACCGCATTGCGGATCAGGTTTACCACCGCCATCTGCAACTGGGCCCCATCCCCATGGATCCAGCATGGCTGATCAAGGCCCGCCACTCGCAGGTTCAACTGGTCTGGCTTCAGCTCATTCTTGAGATACACCAGAGCACTATCAAGGTTGATACTCAGATTAATTTGGTTCTGATCACTTTCCACGTTGCGCAGCAGCATCCGCATGCGTTCAACGGTGGTCACAACCCGTTCACCTTCCAGGGTGAGCCTCCTCAGGCTGTCCTGAAGTAAAGCGGGCAACTGATTGGGGGATAGTTCCTGCAGGCTCTCCATCGCCATTTGGCAGTTGAGCAGGATTGCGCTCAGGGGCTGCTGGATTTCGTGGGCCGCTGCCGCTGCGGTGAGGCTGGTTTTTAGCTTCTGATTGAGCTGGAGGGAGCGCTCTGCTTCAACCTCCCGTTCCTGTGCCCAGGCCTTGGCCAGCTCCGCTTCGGCCTGGCGTTGTTCGGTGATGTCGAGAAAACTGCCATACAGCATCCCCTCAACGACCAAACAATTGATCAGTACATCGCGCACCTGTCCGTTTTTGCAGGTGACGCGATATTCCAACGGCCGTGGCATTCGATTCTCCTGCACCGACGCAGTCACTTCCGCATCAAATTCATCAAACACGGCTTTGCGGTAGGCCTCATCCGGATACGCACAGCGAGCCCAATCCGCCATGGTGGGACAATCGAGCTGTGTGTAGCCAAAGGTTTGGGTGAAGGCCAAGTTTACGAAGATCACCTCACGCTCCGGTGTGGTCAGCGTTGTGGCCACCGGAATGGGTAGATGGTTAATCATGTTGTGGAAGCGCTCCTTGGCCTCGATCAACTGCTGCTCGGCCTGTTTGCGGGTCGTGAAGTCAATGAAGACCCCCTCCCATGCCACTTCGCCTGTCGGCAGACGGCGTGGCACGGATTCAATGGAGATCCACTTCACGTTGCCATTTTGTAGCCAACGACCTTCCCAAGTGTAGGGCTCGAGGGCAGCGGCACCGGCGATGTTGTGGGCGATTGCTGCTTCCCGGTCATCGGGATGCACTATCGAAAAATAGTGGGCAAAATCTTGTTTCAGCTTGTCGGGATCAAGGCCAGTCATCTCCAGAAAGCGCCTACTCAGGAAGGAGTAGCGCTGTGGTCCTTCCCGAGGGCTGAGCAGCACGTAGGTGCCTACCGGAATACTTTCAGTGAGCTGCAGAGCCTTATTCGCTTCCTCCAGGGAAGTGCGTTGCTCGGTGATATCGATCACTGCGCCATCCCACACCGTCTGACCATCGGGCAGTTGCCGCGAGCAGGAATCCAACCGATACCATCGTGTTTGGCCGCGAATGATGTAGCGGCTTTCGTTAATGAAATTAGTCTGATTGCGTACAGCTTCGTCTGAGGCCTTAAAGAACGCGTCAATATCGTCCGGATGCATGCTGCGGTAAGCATTCATCGGATTGGCATCCAGCTCCTCTCTGGTGAGATCCAGCATCTCCAAGAGTCGGTTGCTGAAGAAGCTGAAGCTGGGCTGCTGGGTGACCGGGTCTCGGTAGAAAACATAAGCGCCCACAGGAAAGTTTTCCGTGAGCTGCAGGGCCTGGAACGAAGCGGGGATGGCCGGTGGGGTCATGCGAGCTTCCGACTCAGCAGAGTGGCTTTGTGGACCAGCGCTGCACCGCTGAGGCCAAATTTCTGGCAGATGCTGCGGCGATGGGTTTCCACAGTGCGCACAGACACGCACAGCTTTTCGGCGATGGTTTTGGAGGAGTGGCCGGCACCGATCTCCTGCAACACCTCCAGCTCCCGCTGGGTGAGCTGCTCAGTATTAAACGATGGTTCTGGCAGAGGATCCAACCCGATCGGCAGCAGAGGCTCAATTTCATGGAGCAGGTCTTGAAACGCTCGATTTTTATCGAGAATGGCAACAATCGCAGTGCTCAATTCGGGCGGCCGCTCCACGGTGCTGGCAAAACTCGACAGGACGATCACGCGGGCTGACGGCCGCAGCACATGCAAGGCCTGGGCCACCTGCAGCCCATCGCCATCGGGCAGGGCCATGTCGAGGATCACCAGGTCGGGCAGCAGGGTTGCACAGGCCGTAATGCCCTCGGCCGCGCTGCCCACGCTTCCCACGACCTCCAGGGCCGGATGGCGTTCCAGCATGCCAACCAGCAACTGCTGCAGCATCAGCTGATCTTCAACAATGAGAACGCGAAGAGCCATAGGAGGCAACGCAGGCCAGGACCTCGGCAGACCGGTCAACCGAATGTACGCCTATTAAGGATTGGAGGGACCAACGCCAAAAGCTTTTACGCACTGCGACCGCCAACTCTCAGTATTAATACGCAGAATAAGGCGCTGCCTGCGTGTTAATGCTGACATGGGTCCCATTATTCAGTGTTAGTGGCCATGCCGGAACTTGGTGCTGGCACCCAAGGTGAATGGAATCTGCTCTCTATGCAATGGCGACCACCTGGACATTTGGTAGCGAAGGCTCGGCCCTTTGGTTCACCATCTCGATCAATGATTCAGGTCTGGCCACGGTTGAGATGCTTGCGGGATCGATGGATCTCAATGCCCTCTGGTTCTCCGATGGAGATGCCACGCCGGATGGCAGCACGTCTCTGACCAAGACTCAGACCTCTCTGAACATGAATGGCTCAGGTTCCCTTGATGCCGAGGGCAATCTGATCACCTGGGACGAGGTGACCGTGCTCAGCACATCGGGGCTGGGCAAGTTGGGTACGACTAAAACGACCTATCTCACCGCTGGTGAAGAGCAAACGTTTACCCTTGATGCAGGAACACTTGCATTCCTGGATTCGTTCAAAGAAGAGAGTGAGGGCAGCGAAGGTGGTACTTATGATTTCTCATCCCTCACATTGGGTGTGCGTGCCACATCAGTGAATGGGGGTGACAGTGTCAAACTTAATGCCGTTGCTGACGTGGATGACACGGCACCAGTGGTGGGTGGCGACCAGAGCTTTGACTACGCTGAGAATCAAAGCGCTGGCGCAGAGGTTGGCCAGGTGCAGGCCACAGACGATGTGGCTGTGACACAGTATCGCTTTGCTGATTCTGAGGGCACCACCTCTGCGGATGGCTACTACCAAATCGACAGTACCGGTAAAATCACGATCACGGCTGCGGGTGTTGCTGCTGGAGTTGCAAACAACGATTACGAAACGACTCCCAACCAATTCACATACGGCATCCAAGCCGGTGATGCGACTGATAACTGGTCTGAGTCTGTGGATGTCACGTTAAACGTGACTGATTTGGACGATGGCGGTGGCGGGGGGAGCGAAGTCTTTGTGTCGTACAGGCGCTTTACTGATGGCGAAGGTTCATTTGATCGTGCTTGGTTAGACACCGACAAGGATGGTGTATTCGACGGAGGAGAGCAAAATCTGCTGCTCTCCTCCTCATCTAACTGGACCTTTGGAACAGGTTCTGGCCCTGACTCAACTAAAAGCACCAAGAAGCTTGACGCAACTCAGGTTGATTTTGCTAGCGATGCCGTTACCATCAAGTATTGGAATATCAATGTCACCGGTCTTGACTTAACGGGGTTTACCGATGACGATAAAATTGCCATCGATTTTGAGGGCATGACTGACGCCTTGGTTGGTGACTTCTCAAATCGCACTTTCTCCTCTGTCAAGTCGATTGCTACAGTGACGACAGTGGGGCCACATTTTGCCCTGTGGAGTAATTTAGGGCACATGACATTTGTTCTTGATGGTGTCGTTGATGGTGGGCAAGGATTTTATATGCAAAGAGATCCAAATGGCGCCATCCCGGAACGCTATCTCCTTGGCGTATTTGCTTTCGATACCAGTGCTGATCTTGGACGTCTGGACCAATTTGATGTGACCTTCCCAACTCCGTGAGGCTTGCGCTTGAAGCTCAGCCGTTTCTTTCTGCGGCCGCTTCTTCGCGAACGCTCTCGTATTGCGACCCCGAGAATTGAGTCCTGACTCCCCGGCTGCTGCGTATCGCCTGATGCTGGCTGGGCAGCGTGATGATGCTCGTGCTGCCTTGATGGCCTTGCCTGACCCAGAAGAGTTGCTCGATAACGAGCAGCGTGTCTGGGCAGGCGCAACCTGGCTTCGACTTGGCGACCCACAGAAAGCTTTCCGCTATTTGCAGGGAGATTGGTTGGGGGTTCCTGCCCATGTGGCCGGTATTGCCGGTGCGAGCTTGCTCGCTTTGGGTTGTCTGGATGCTGCTCTACCTGCCCTCGAATGGGCCGTAGCGGGCGAGACTTCGGATCCCGGCGCTCATAGGCTCAACCTAGGCCGCACACTCACCTTGCTGGGCCGGGCGGATGAGGCGCTCGAGCCGCTGCGTGAGGCCCTGCGGCTTGTTACCCACGATCAATCCCTGGCCCGGCGCTCGCTTGCCGAGGCGCTGCTGGCCTTGGGCCAGATCGAAGAGGCGCTGGATCTGCTGCCGGAGGCCAGTGACGACGTCACCACCCTCATGGCCCGTGCTTTCACGCTCGCCTCGGCGGCCCGCCATGACGATGCCGCTGCCCTACTGCGAGACGCCAGCACCCGCCTGCCCCATGAGCCCCAATTGCTGCGCACGGCGGCTGAGCTGGCCCAGCTGCGTGGTCGTTTTGCTGAAGCAGAGCTGTTGCTGCGCCAGGCCTTAGAGGCGGATCCCACCAATGTGGCGCTCTGGGCTTCCTTGGCGCAGCTGGGCCAGGGCGCCCTGAACCCCGCCACTGCCCGCGAGGCAGCTGATCGGGCCCTCGAGCTCGCTGTAGGTAAAGACTCCTACTCCTGGGCTCTGGCCCTCTCCGCCCACGCCCATGTGCTGGCTGACGGCGGAAACGGGGCTGCGGCGGAGGCTGCCTGGCGTGAATCCCTGGCGGTATCCCCCTCCCTTGCGCCGGCCCTGGCCGGGTTGGGGCATGGCTTGCTGCAACAGGGCCGCCTGGAGGAGGCCCTCGATTGTTTCCGACAGCTTCGAGCCACTGCGCCCCTGCAGGGCTGGAGCCAGCTGATTCATGCCCGCGAGGTGCCTGACGATCCCGCCGTGTTGGAACAGATGGAATGCAGGGCCCGGCAGCCCAGCCTTGAAGGGAGAGTGCGCAGTGGCCTGTTGTTCACTCTGGCGGCCGCCTGGGACCGCAAAAAAGAGTATGGGAGGGCCTTCGCCCTGGCTCAGGAGGCCAACGAGGCCAGCAAGCTCCATCTCCACTACTCCCCGCCCGCCCACCGCGAACGCGTGGAGGAGGTCATGGCCGTGTTTTCGGAGTCGTTGCTCGCCTCCCGATCGGATTGGGGCCATCCCTCCCGCCGACCCGTGTTTGTGTTGGGCATGCCCCGCTCAGGCACCACCTTGGTGGAGCAGATCCTGGGTAGCCACAGCCAGGTGCATGGGGCCGGTGAACTCTCCCAGGTGGGCGAGTTGATCCAGCGAATGATTGCCTGGGAGCTTCATCTGGGGAGTGGTCTCAGTTATCCAGCCTGTGTGGCCGATCTCACCGCCGCCGATCTGCAGCGACATGGCCAACACCTGCTCGATGGCCTTTCAGCTTTGGCCCCGGGCCCAGAACGCCATGTGATCGACAAGTTGCCCCACAACTTTGAGCACATCGGCCTGATCAAGCTCGTGTTTCCCAATGCCGCAATCCTGCACGTGCGGCGGGATCCGCGCGACATCGCCATCTCCAACTACATCACCGATTACGCCGCGAAATTCGGCGGCATGGGCTTCGCCTACGACCTCGGCTGGATCGGCGAACAGCTGGTAGACCACGACCGCTTGATGACCCATTGGCACCGCCTGTTTCCCGGGCAGATCCTTGAGGTGCCCTACGAAGACCTCGTGGACGACACCGAGGCCTGGGCTCGGCGAATGCTGGAGCATCTGGGCCTGGCCTGGGATCCAGCCGTGCTCGAGTTTCAAAGCCTGGAGCGCTCAGTTAAAACCGCGAGTGTTTGGCAGGTGCGGCAGCCGGTTTACACCAGCTCCAAAGCCCGCTGGCGCCGCTACGCCGACCACCTCGCTGCCCTCGACGCGGTGCTGGCTGCATCCCCCCCGGCAGATCCGGATCCGCTTCCGCCACCCGAGCTTCCGCCGGGGCAATTCGCAGCCGGGATGGAGGCCTTGCAGGCGGGCCGAGCCGATCTGGCGCGCCAGCAGTTCGCCTGTGTGTTGGTGGCCAACCCCCGCCATGCCGCTGCCCACCATTTTCTGGGTGCGGCTCTAGCGCAGCTGGGGAATCTGCCTGCTGCCCGCGAAGCCATGCAGCGCTCGGTGCAGCTCCATCCGCGCCAACCGAGCTGGCAGGGCAACCTGGCGGCGATCCAGGCGGCGCTCGATCGCGCAGGCTCGGGGAACAGGCAGCCATGAGCCTCGCCTGGTTGCAGGACAACCGAGCCTCCATGGCGCGCTGCGGCTTGTTGCGCCAGGCGCTGCGGGTTGAGCTGATCGAGCTGGCCCTTGCGGAGGCCCAGGTTCCGCTGCCCCCCCCTGACCAATTGCAGATTGCGCTTCAGGCGTTCTGGAAGCAGCGGCAACTGCCGCCGCCGAAGCGGGCGGCCTGGCTCGCCGAGCGCGATCTCACGGAGCAGGATCTGGCGCTGATGGTGAGCCGCTCCGGCCGCTGGCAGCAGTGGTGCGGGCAGCAGTGGCACCAGAAGCACGAGGCCCTCTTTCTCAAGCACAAAAACCAGCTGGATCAGGCCACCGCCTCGGTGTTGCGGCTGGAGGAGGAGGGCCTGGCACGGGAGCTGTATTTGCAGCTCGCCGAGGGTGAAAGCAGCTTTGCCGAGATTGGTCGCCACTTTTGCGGTGAGCACCCCAACCGCCAGAGCGGCCAGTGGGGACCCAAACCCCTCAGTGAGCTGCCGCCAGCCCTGGCTGAGCTGATCCGCACCACGCCCGTGGGCCAACTGCGCGAACCCCACCGCCTGGGCCCGGGCGACTGGGTTGTGCTGCGGGTGGAAGCGTTCACGGGTAGCCGGGTGGATGACCCTGAGGTGCAGCAGCGGGTGCTGCGCTTGGAGGGGGAGGCCTGGCTGGATCAGCGGATTGAGGCGTGGCTGAAGGGCTCTTTGCCTGGATGAGTGCCGAAGCCAAGCCGTTAGCCCCGCACGAGCCCCTCAGCCTCACCCGGCTGATTGAATTGAGGATGGCTGCCCGCGGGAGACGAATCTCAGGGAATGGGCAGTTCTGCGTAGGCGCCGTTGCGAATGTTGTTGATCGCACCTTGGATTTCGGCAACAACCGCGCGAATGCGTGGCCAGCTGGTCGTCGTCAGCACCAGGATCGCCATGGTCCGACCATTGAGATTCTGCTGGTAGCGCAAGTTGGTGTCCGTGGTGATCAGGAGCTCAAAGCCTTCTTGTTCCGCCAGGCGAATCAAGTCCCCATTTGTGACGGTGGACCAACCCAGCTCATAGGCAGTTTTCACGACGTGGCCGTTGAGGGAGCGGCGCAACGGCACCGGCGTTCCCTGGTCAAACAGGATGCGCACTCAGGCCAAGGCCGCAGCGCTGCTGCGGGCTGCGTGCTCCAGCACCTGCCGGGCTTGCTCCAGCTCCACACCTGGGAAGAGTGCCAGGAATTCCGTCATCGAGATGCCGTCTTCCAGGTTTTCAAACAGGGCGGCAACAGGGACCCTGGTGCCGCGGAACACCCAGGCACCGCTAACCCGCTGGGGATCGCGCTCAACCGCAGTGCAGCCAGCCCAGCCGAGATCGCTCTGCATCCTCAGACCTCCCGTCCGTGGGTGATCGCTCTCAGGGTAGACAGGCTGTTGGCATCGAGGAAGGGGTGAACCACCACTTCGGTGTCAGGGGCGCTGGCGAGCCACAGCTGCTGCGATGGCGCGCTCCATGTCGTCGAGGCTCAGCACGCGTTTCACCTGTGGGTGATTGCGGAAGAGCTCTTCCGGCTCGTGGTGTGCGGGCACCAGCATGAGCCGGCCCTGGGCATCCACGCTCACCTGCAGGCGAGATCCTGCTGTCAAGCCGAGCTGATCCAGCAAGTTGCGCGGGATCGTCAGCTGATCCTTGGAGCTCAGGCTGACAGTGGTCATGAGAAAAGTGTAAGGCGCACGGCCTTACATGGCCTTGGAGCCTTGGGCCTCAAATCCTCAAAGCCGCCTTGTTCCGCTAGGCGAATCAGCTCTCCATTCGTAACAGTGGACCAATGCAGCTCGTACGCCGTATTCATGCATTTCCTGGTCAATCAGGGCTGCGGGCCGCGTGCTCCAAAACCTGCCGGGCTTGCACCCCCAGCCGAGTTCGCCCTGCATCCGCAAGCCTCCAATCCTTGGATGATGTCTTTCAACGTAGACAGGTTGCTGGCATGGAGGATGGCCTCACGCAAGCCCTAAAAATACAACCGCGGCCTGATGGAGTCTCTGCAGGTCATTGCGACCCAGCTTGCCGATGCAGGCTCCGAGACGTCGCCGCGACACGGTTGTGATCTTGTCGACCATTAACTGGCCTGTGGCCGCGAGCCCGTTGCCACTGGTGAAGGCACAGATCGTGATTGAATCCGTTGGTGATGCGAGGCCAGATCCAGGAGTCTCTTCAGAGCCCCCGCTGCATCAACTGGCCCATCAGCGTCGCGCTGCGTTGCTGGAAGCCCGCCAATTCATTGGGTTCCAGGCCGCCCACTGCCAGGCGGGCGAGCTCGTAGATGTGGCGGCTGAGGTCGTCGGCCAGTTGTTGGCTTGGCGAGCTGCCGCCGGCGCCCGTGATCACGGAACCGGCCGAGAGCTTGAGCAGGCCCTCCACCAGCGGGTGCTTGCGGTTCACCAGCAGCACGTGGTGATCGGGCAGGCCCGGCAGGCGCTGCTCCATCAGGGCACCCATGTCGTTGATGCGGCGCATCTGCTCCGGCAGCAGGATCAGGGCGGCGGGGGCGTTGTCGCCCTTGAGGGCCTGCACCTGGATGGTCACCTTGTCGTTGGCCAGGGCGCCCTTGAACAGCTCCCGCACCTTCTCGCTGGAATCCTTGCCCTCGGCGTCACTCAGTTCGCTCTCCTTCTCCTGCAGCGAGTCGTCGAGCTCGCTGTCCACCCGTTGGAACTTCAGCTCCTCGTGGCGGTACTCCAGCCAGGGAATGAACTGGGTGTCGATGAAGGTGTCGGCCAGCAGCACTTCGGCCCCCTGGCTCTTCCACAGGGCCAGGGCCCCAGCCTGGCCGGCCTCATCGGTGCAATACAGGATTCGCTTGTCGTTGTCGGCCGCCAGGCGCGTGCGGTAGCCCGCCAGGGTCGTGTAGGCCTTGCCACCCTCAGCGGGGATGGGGTCGAGGCTGTCGCCTTCGCCCGCCGCCGCAGTTGTCCCGAAGAGCACCAGATCGGCCACCTGCTCGGCGAACTTGTCGTCCTCCATGGCGCCGATCTTGATGAACGGGGCCAGCGATTCCCAGATCTCCGCGTAGCGCTTGGGATCGTCCCTGTGGAGCTCCTTGAGCCGGTCGCCCACCTTCTTGGCCACAAAGCCACCGATCGAGCGCACCCTCCGGTCGGTCTGCAGGGCTGACCGGCTCACGTTCAGCGGGATGTCCGGCGAATCGATCACCCCGCGCAGGGGCAGCAGGTAGCGGGGCACCACCTCCTTGATCGAGTCGCTCACAAACACGTTGTTGCAGTAGAGCTTGATCTCGTCCTTCTCCCAATCGGCCCGGCCGCTGGATTTGGGGAAGTAGAGGATGCCCTGCAGGTTGTAGGGGTAGTCGGTGTTGAGGTGCACCCACAGCAGCGGGTCGCCCTGGAAGGGGTAGAGGTAGCGGTAGAGCTCGATGTAGTCGTTGTCGCTGAGATCCCTCGGGCTCTTGCGCCAAGGCGATTCACGCTTGTTGACCGTTTCGCCCTCCAGCTGCACCGCCACTGGCAGGAAGTCGCAGTAGGTGGTGATCAGGGTGCGGATGCGGGCCGGCTCGATGTACTCCAGCTCCTCCTCCATCAGATGCAGGATCACATCGGTGCCCGGCTCGCTGCGCTCGGCTGCCTCCAGGCTGAAGTTGGGCGAGCCATCGCAGCTCCAGCGCACCGCCTCGCTGCCGTCGCGGGCGGAGAGGGTCACCAGCTCCACCTGCTTGGCCACCATGAAGCTGGAGTAGAAGCCCAGGCCGAAGTGGCCGATGATCGCGTCGCTCTCGCTTTTGTATTTCTCCAGGAAGTCTTCGGCGCTGGAGAAGGCCACCTGGTTGATGTAGCGCTTCACCTCTTCGGCATCCATGCCGATGCCGTTGTCAGAGATGGTGAGGGTGTTGGCCTCGCGGTCGATGCGAATCGAAATCTTGCCCTCGGGCCCTTCGCTGCAGTCGCCCGCCATGGCGGCCATGCGCCGCTTGCTGATGGCATCGACGCCATTGCTCACCAGCTCCCTTAGGAACACCTCATGGCCGCTGTAGACGGCCTTTTTGATGATCGGGAAGATGTTCTCGGTGTGGATCTGGATCTGGCCCTGTTCCGCCTGCAGCACCACAGCTTTTGAAATCACGATGCCCCCACATTCCCCTGGGGTGGGCCTGGCCGCCAAGGGGGTGCCATGGGCAGGAAACCGACCAAGCCCGCGGGCGGAGTGGGCTCCATAGGATCAGCCCCTCCCCCTCTCTGCCTCCGCACATGGCCAGCCAGTGGCAGAACTTCTTGCTCAACCTGGGCGCCTGGCAGGGCTCCTTCACCGGCATCAGCCCCACCGGCACGCTGCTCAAGGACACTCCCTCTCTGCTGACGCTCGAAGCCGGCGAGCAGAACGGCGACGGAGCGGTCACCATGGTGCGCTTCAGCTTGCAGCGTTTTGAGGGGGGCGACCGCAGCGCTGCCCCCAGCAGCGACCTGAGCCAGGAATACCGCAGCCTGGGCCGCCAGGTGGTGTTTTTTGACACGGGCACGTTCTGCAAGGGGTCCCTGCAGCTGGCTCCGGGCACGGTGTTTGGCGGGGAGTTCGGGTTTGTGCATGGCGACCGGCGCCACCGGTTGGTGTTGCTCTATGGCGAGTGCGGCAGTGCCGACCAGCTGGTGCTGATCCGGGAATTCCGGGTTGGTTCCGACGCCCAGGAGTGCCCGCCGCTGACGGCCGAGCAGGTGCAGGGCCCCTGGCAGGGCACGGCTGCCACCATTGCGGCCGACTGGCCCGAACCCGACCACGCCGAGGCCCAGGTGAGCTTCTCGGCCGGCGAACTGGCTGGGTTCCAGTGGCTCGCCGATGGGGGGTATTGCCGCTGGCCCCAGCAGGTGAGCCACCGGCAGGCCTTCAGCGTGGAGGCCGGCTGGCTCACGGCGCCCGATCGGCTCGAGCGCCTGATCCGCCGCTACGACGGCAGCGGCGCCTGGATCTCCGCCACCCACGAGGTGTTGCTGCGCTAGGCAGGCGTCTCAGCCCGCCTGCTGCAGCTCGGGTTTCTCCTCGGGCAGGATCGCCCCCGCCACCGGGCACACCTGCAGGCAGATGCCGCAGTCGATGCAGGTGTCGAAGTCGATCCAATAAAACGCCGTGCCCTTGCTGTTGGCGCCCTGGCCCGGATGGATGCAGGCCACCGGACAGGCATCCACGCAATCGGCCACCCCTTCACAGATGTTGGTGACGATCGTGTGGGCCATGAACGGGGCGGATGCTGGCCGGATCCTAGGGAGCGATCCAGAGGGTGCGGCTGCAGCCCCGTTCCTGGCCGATGGCTTCGGCGGCGGCCTGGCTGGCGGTGGCACCGCTGAGCAGCTCGGCGGCACTGCCAGCCTGGTGCAGGGCCTCCAGATGGTCGAGGGCCGTGGCCAGTTGATCGGGGCGGCCGTAGGCCACCAGCACGGGTGCGGCGCTGTCCAGGGTGGGCGCCACGAGTTCGCGAACCGCCTCGATGTCGAAGCCGAACCCCACGCCGGCGGCCTGGCTGGGCTCCGGGCAGAACCGCCCCACCAGGGCGTCGTAGCGGCCGCCGCTGGCGATCTCCACCGGGGCCTCGGCTCCCTGGCAGACCAACTTCAACACCAGCCCGTCATAGAGGGCGAAGTGGGGCTGGAAGCTGGGATCGAGTTGGAGCTGCACGCCGAGACGTTGGGCGGCCGGGGCCACCGCCGCCAGGGTGTCCGCCAGGGCGCTGAGCAGGGGGATTGGTCCGAGCCACTGCTCCAGTTGATAGAGCACCCGCACCGGTTCCCCCCGCAGGCGCATCAGTGCCGCCAGTCGCTGGCGATCTCCCTCCGCCAGGGGCAGCTGGGCCAGGGCCAGCGGGTCGAAGCTGGTGAGGGCATGGCGGGCGGCACTGCGATGCTCCGCCGGCAGCTGGGCCAGCAGGGCGCTCAGCAGGCCGTGGTGTCCCACCAGCAGGCGCGGCTGGTGGCGGCCTTCCAGTCCCAGCTGGCCGGCGGCGGCCAGTAGCAGGCGCATCAGTTCCACATCGGCGGCGGCCGATTCCACCCCGAGCAGTTCCACGCCGCTCTGGAGCTGTTCCAGGATGCGCTGGCCGCCCCCATCCCCAACCGCGCTGCGGAAGGTGCTGCCCATGGCCCAAAGCCTCAGGGGTCGGGGCCGCTCCGCCATGCGGGTGCTGGCGGCCCGGGCGATCGAGGCGGTGAGCTCCGGACGCAGCCCGAGGGGTTCATCGGTCGCTAACCGCACCAGTTCCCGGCCGTCGATGCCGCCGCCCGCTTCCAGGGTGTCAAGCCGCTCAAAACTCGGCGGTGCCACCTCCTGGTAGCCCCAGAGCCGATACACCGCCGCCAATTGCTCGGCGATGCGCCGGTTGCCTTCCACCTCGCGGGGGTTGCGATCCCGGGCGCCGGCGGCGGGTTGGAGGGCCATTGCGGCGAGGGGCTGGAGAACGGGGTGGCCTGATCCTATGGATCGAGCCTGGGCGGATCGAGTTCGGGGACGCCGTAGCTGGCGCCGGCCAGGGGCCGGCACTGGGACAACCCCTCGATCAGCGGCCGCTGCAGGCTGGGGCCGCAGGCGAGGATCCGGCCGGATTGGATGTCCAGGGGGCTGCCGTCGTAGGCGCTCACCACGCCACCGGCTTCCTCCACCAGCACCACACCCGCGGCCAGATCCCAGGGGGAGAGCCCCCGCTCCCACAGACCATCGAGCTTGCCAGCAGCCACAAAGGCCAAATCCAGGGCCACCGAACCGCCCCTCCGGACCCCCTGGGTGCGATGGGTGAACCAGGCGAATTCGGCGTAGTTGTTGTCGAGCCTGGTGCGGCGGTCGTAGGCGAACCCCGTCACCAGCAGGGCCTGATCCAGGCTGGGGCAGTCGCTGACCTGCAGGCGGCTGCCATTGCACCAGGCTCCCAGCCCGGGAGCGGCCCAGTAGAGCTGCTCGAGCCCCGGGGCCGCCAGAGCTCCCAGGAGGGGTTGGCCGCGCCAGCACAGCCCCACCGAGGTGCCAAAGAAGGGATAGCTGTGGGCGTAGTTGGTGGTGCCGTCCAGGGGGTCGACGCACCATTCCAGATCGCCGGGTCTGGCCTGACGGCCGCTCTCCTCGGCCAGCACGCCGATGGCTGGGGTTTCCGCCGCCAGCACGGCCAGCACCGCCGCTTCGGCGGCGTGGTCCGCCTCGGTCACCAGGTCGCCCGAGCGCCCCTTTTCCCGCACCTGCTCCAGCTTGCCGAAGTACTGGCGCAGCTGATCTCCCCCCGCTTCGGCGGCCCGGCGGCCCACCTCCAACAGCCGCTCCAGTTCGGCCAAGCCGAGCCCGGAACGCTCGAAGGCGTCACTGGACTGGCGGATGCCGGTGCCGGTCTGGGCCATCACTCCTCGTCCAGCGGCAGCCCGGGGCGCACCCGGCCCCGTCCGAAGTGGCGTCCGAACTGGAGCTCGTAAACCTCATCTTCGTCCTGGGTTTCCACCTCCAGGGGGCCGGTGGCACGGGCCACGCACAGCAGGCCATAGCCCTTGGCCCGCAGCTCCCGGGACAGGCCGAGGGCTTCGCGGTGGTCGATCTCACCGGCCAGCACCCGCACCGCACAGGCGGTGCAGCAGCCGTTGCGGCAGCTGAAGGGCAGGGGGTCGCCCTGCTGTTCAAAGCTGCGCAGGATGTACTCCCCTTCAGGCACGTCGTGCTGGATCACCTGGCCGGTCTGGCGCCAGTGGATCGTCACCGGGTGGGTGCGCGGGGCGGAGCTACTCATGCTGCTACATTGCCATCCGGTTGCCCCATTTTGCCCCTGGAGAGGTGGCCGAGTGGTCGAAGGCGCAGCACTGGAAATGCTGTATAGGGGCAACTCTATCGAGGGTTCGAATCCCTCCCTCTCCGTTCCAAAAGCCGGCTTTGCAGCCGGCTTTTTCATGGCCTGATCGCAGGACTAGCTGCTCTCCGAGCACGACGGATTCTCAACCGAAACGGCCGCTCACGTAATCCTGGGTGGCCTGTTGTCCCGGGGCATTGAAGATGCGTTCGGTGTCATTGAATTCCACCAGATAGCCCACCTTGCCGGTGCCACCTTCGACGGCTTCAGCGTTGAAGAATGCGGTTTGATCGGCGACACGGACCGCCTGCTGCATGTTGTGGGTCACGATGATGATCGTGTAACTCCGCTTGAGCTCATGCATCGTTTCTTCGATCTTGAGCGTGGAGATCGGATCGAGGGCGGAGCAGGGCTCGTCCATCAGAATCACCTCCGGTTCGGTGGCGATGGCCCGGGCAATGCAGAGGCGTTGCTGCTGGCCACCCGAGAGGGCAAAGCCGCTCTCACGCAACTTGTCCTTGCACTCATCCCACACGGCGGCCTTGCGCAGCGAACGCTCCACCAGTTCGTCCATGTCCCCTTTGAAGCCATTGATGCGAGCCCCAAAGGCGATGTTCTCGTAGATCGATTTGGGGAAGGGATTCGGTTTTTGGAACACCATGCCAATGCGGCGCCGCACTTCCACCGGATCCACCCGGGGGTCGTAGAGGTCGTGCCCGTCAAACACCACCCGACCCTTGAGCTTGCAACCTGGGATCAGGTCGTTCATCCGGTTCAGGGCCCGCAGGACGGTGGATTTGCCGCAGCCTGATGGGCCGATGAAGGCCGTCACCCGCCCCCTTGGAATGTCCATGAAGACATTTTTGACGGCTTCAAATTTGCCGTAGGAAATGGTGACGTTCTGCAGCGACATGCAGGCATCAACCGTGGCGGTGTTGGCGGCGGAGCTTTGGTAGAGGCTGCTGGTCATGGCTCTGGAAGGGAAGGGGGAAGGCGGAGCGAAATGGGATTCAGACTTTGGCCATCCGGCTGATCCAGCGCGCCAGCAGATTGGCCCCGAGGATCATCATGACCAGCACAAAAGAGGCGGCCCAGGCCAGGGCGTTCTGGACCTCATAGGGCATGATCGCGAAGTTGAAAATCAGCACCGACATGGTGGCGATCGGGCTGAACACCCCCTCCGGCCAGAAGGGGGAGAACAGGGCGGTGAAAATCAGCGGCGCGGTCTCCCCGGCTGCCCTGGCGATGGCCAGCACCACGCCGGTGGCGATGGGGGTGAAGGCGGAGGGGAGGGTGATGCGCGTGACGGTCACAAACTTGGATGCGCCCACCCCGTAGGCCCCCCAGCGCAGCTCCTGGGGCACCAGCTTCAGGCCCTCATCGGTGGTTTTGATCACCGTGGGCAGCATCAGCACGGCCAGGGCGATGCCACCGGCCATGGCGCTGTAGCTCTGGTCGAAAAAGATGCGGGTCGTCACCACGACGCCGTAGACAAACACGCCAGCGATGATCGAGGGCACACCGGCCAGTACGTCATTGCCGAAGCCCACAAACTGGGCAAACCAGCCGCGACTGGAGTACTCGCTGAGATAGACGCCGCCGCCCACCCCCACGGGGATCGCAATCAGGGAGGCGATCAGGGTCACCAGGATCGTGCCGAGGATGGCATTGCCAATCCCGCCGCCATCGAGGCCCGGGGGAGGGGGCAGCTGGCTCAGCATGCCGAAGCTGATCAGCCGTCCCCCCTGCACGAGCACGTGCACCAGCACCAGCACCAGGGGCAGCACGGCGATGGCCGCAAACACCCCGGCAATGGTGGTGAACAGCAGGTTGAAGCGATTGCGCCGCAGGCTCGGGTCGAAGTGCAGCGGTCGCCTGTCGAACAGGGCGCTGGTGGCGTAGGTGATCGGTGCCGGATTCGCCATGGGGAGGGTCAGTAACGCAGGCTCAGGCGGCGCACGATCCATTGGGCGGCCACGTTCACGGAGAAGGTGAGCACCATCAGGATCAGGGCTGCATACATCAGGGCCGACACCTGGATGCCATCGGCCTCCCCGAATTGGTTGGCCAGCATCGAGGCAATGGTGTTGCCCGGTGCCAGCAGGGACAGGTCAAAGTTGAGGGCGTTGCCAATGATCATGGTCACCGCCATGGTTTCGCCCATGGCCCGCCCGAGAGCCAGCATCACGCCGCCGGTGATGGCCGAAATGGCTGCCGGCAGGATCACGCTGAAGATCGCGCCCCAGCGGGTGGTTCCCACCCCGTAGGCGCCCTGGCGGAGCTCGATCGGCACCTGGTTGAGGGCATCGCGGGAAATGGCCGTGATGATCGGCAGCACCATCACCACCAGGATCAAGATGGCGGGCGCCATGCCGGGACCCTGGGGCACGGTGTTGAAGAAGGGACTCCAGCCCAGCAGAGAGTGGAGCAGGTTGAGGGCAGGCCGGATGGCTGGCTCCATCACGAAGATGGCCCACAGGCCCAGCACCACCGAAGGGATGGCCGCCAGCAGTTCGACCATCAGGCCGATGGCATCGCGGAGGGCCGTGGGGATCAGATCTTCGGTGATGAAGATGGCCGTGCCCACCCCCAGGGGAACGGCGATCAGCAGGGCCAACAGGGAGCTCACCAGGGTGCCGTAAATGGCGATGAACGCCCCGTACTGCTCGTTGACCGGGTCCCAGTTGGAGGTGGTGAGGAAGTTCAGACCGAAGGTGGCGATCGCTTCACGGGCTCCCTGGAACACCGTCAAAAAAATGCCCAACAACACGATCGCCACCGTGGAGGCCAGCAGCAGGGTGAGCTGCCGGAAGCCGAGATCCACCACTTTTTCCGCCGGAGGTCGGCGACGCAGGGTGAACGCGTCGGCGTTCAGGGCGGGGTTGGGATCCGTCGGCATGGGGGTGCGAGGCTTTGCATCGGTCAGCACGGAGTTGGCCGATCCCTGCGAAATCTACGAACTGCCCCTCACCGGGGCGTTTAAGTGGTGATTAACGTCTGGAGGCCCGGTAGTTTTGGGGCTCCACAGCGCGGGGCTACGCCAGCCGGTTTCATGGGTCGACGGGTTTCCTGGCTGCTGATGTCATTGGGCGGAGACGGATGTCCCGCATAGTTGGCATCGACCTGGGCACCACCAATTCGGTGGTGGCCGTGCTGGAGGGTGGCCGTCCCCAGGTGATCGCCAGCGCCGAGGGCGGCCGCACGACGCCGTCGGTGGTGGGCTTCAGCCGCGATCAGGAGTTGCTGGTGGGCCAGTTGGCCCGTCGCCAGCTGGTGTTGAACCCCCGCAACACCTTCGCCAACCTCAAGCGTTTCGTGGGGCGCCAGTGGGATGAGCTGGAGGAGGGCAGCCTCTCGGTGCCTTACACCGTGCGCGCCAACGACCAGGGCAACGTGCGGGTGGTCTGCCCGGCCACCGAGCGGGAGTACGCCCCGGAAGAGCTGGTGGCCAGCATCCTGCGCAAGCTCGTCGATGACGCCTCCACCTACCTCGGCGAGGCGGTGGAGGCGGCGGTGATCACCGTGCCCGCCTATTTCAACGACGCCCAGCGCCAGGCCACCCGCGACGCCGGCCGGCTGGCGGGCATCAGTGTGGAGCGCATCCTCAACGAGCCCACGGCGGCGGCCCTGGCCTATGGCTTCGATCGCAGCACCGTCAAGCGCGTGTTGGTGTTCGACCTGGGCGGCGGCACCTTTGATGTGTCCGTGCTGCGCATTGCCCAGGGCGTTTTTGACGTCAAGGCCACCAGCGGCGACACCCAGCTCGGCGGCAACGATTGGGACCGCCGCATTGTCGACTGGCTGGCCGAGGGCTTCCAGCAGGAGCATGGCCTCGACCTGCGCCGCGACCGCCAGGCCCTGCAGCGCCTCACCGAGGCGGCGGAGAAGGCCAAGATCGAGCTGAGCGGCGTGCCGAGCACCCCCATCTCCCTGCCCTTCATCGCCACCGGTCCGGACGGCCCCCTCCACATTGAAACCACCCTGGAGCGCCGGGTGTTCGAGGGGCTCTGCCCCGATCTGTTGGATCGGTTGCTGCGCCCAGTGCAGCGGGCCCTGCGGGATTCGGGCCTGGCGGCCGACGACATCGATGACGTGGTGCTGGTGGGGGGCTCCACCCGCATGCCGATGGTGCAGGAGATGGTGCGCACCCTGATTCCCCTGGAACCCTGCCAATCGGTGAATCCCGATGAGGTGGTGGCGATCGGGGCGGCGGTGCAGGCCGGCATCCTCACCGGCGAGTTGCGGGATCTGATGCTCAACGACGTCACGCCCCTCTCGCTGGGTCTGGAGACGATCGGCGGCGTGATGAAGGTGCTGATTCCGCGCAACACCCCCATCCCGGTGCGCAAGAGCGACCTGTTCAGCACCTCCGAAGCCAACCAGAGCTCGGTGGAGATCCATGTGCTCCAGGGGGAGCGCCAGATGGCGGCTGATAACAAGAGCTTGGGGCGTTTTCGCCTGTCTGGAATTCCCCCGGCTCCCAGGGGCGTGCCCCAGGTGCAGGTGTCCTTCGACATCGATGCCAATGGCTTGCTGCAGGTGTCGGCCACCGACCGCACCACTGGGCGGCAGCAGAGCGTCAGCATTCAGGGGGGCTCCAACCTCAGCGAGGAGGAGATCGCCAAGCTGATCGAGGAGGCGGAGCAGAAGGCCAGCGAAGACCGCCGCAAGCGATCCGAGATTGACCGCCGCAACCGGGCCCAGACCCTGGTGGCCCAGGCCGAGCGCCGGCTGCGCGATGCGGCCCTGGAGCTGGGGCCCTACGGCGCCGAGCGCCAGCAGCGCGCCGTGGAGATGGCCCTCCGGGATGTGCAGGATCTCCTGGCCGCCGACGACCTGGTGGAACTCGAGTTGGCCGTGAGCCAGCTGCAGGAGGCCCTGTTCGGCCTCAACCGGCGGCTGTTGAGTGAGCGCAAGGCGGAGCAGGGCCCGCTGCAGGGCCTGAAGAACACCCTGGGCTCCCTCAAGGATGAGCTGTTTGCGGACGACGACTGGGATGACTGGAACCGCCCCGGCAGCGACCCCTGGGCCTCGCCACCCCCGCGCTACGACCGGGAACCCCCTTACCGCGAGCCCAGCTATCGGGAACCCAGCTACCGCGAACCCGCCTATCGCGAGCCCAGCTACCGCGATCCCGAACCGGCCCTGCCCCAGCGCCGGCCCCGTGTGGATGACGATCCCTGGGGGGATGGGGCCTACCGGTGACGCGTAGCCCTGCTGCCCCACCCGACTACTGGTCGGTGCTGGGCCTCGAGCCCGGGGCCGATGCCGGCAGCCTCAAGCGGGCCTTCCGCGCCCAGGCCCGGCGCTGGCATCCCGACCTCAACGGCAATGACCCCCTGGCCGAGGAGCGGTTCAAGCTGGTGAACGAGGCCTATGCCGTGCTGTCGGATCCACGGCGGCGCCAGGCCTGGGAGGCGGGTGGAGCCGGATCAGGGAGCGCAGCTTCCGAGCCCCAGGATCCCTTTGCCACGGGCTTCCCAGACTTCGAGGACTACCTCGACGCTCTCCTGGGGGATCGCCGCCGCCCGCGCCGCGCCGTCGATGCCGATGCCGATGCCGGGTTCGATTCTGAGCGCGATCCTGAGCCTGCCGACGAGCCCCAACCACCACGGCAGGGTTCGGGTTCGGTGACCGCTTCGCCGCCGCCACCCCCGCCGGTGCAGGCTTCGAGCGACCAGGAGAGCCTGGTGGAGCTCACCCCCGAGCAAGCGCTGCAGGGGGAGCGGGTGGAGTTGGAGTTGGCCGATGGCACGGCGGTGGAGGTGTGGACCCCGCCCCTGGCCGGCGACGGTTGGCGCCTGCGGCTCGCCGGAGTGACCCCGGGAGGCGGCGACCATTTCCTCCAGCTGCGCGTGCGGACGGAGGAGGGGCTGCGCATTGATGGCCTGCGGGTGCTCTATCCGCTCGAACTCACCCCCGCCGAGGCGGCCCTGGGTTGCCAGGTCGTGGTGCCGACCCTGCGGGGCGAGGTGAAGCTGCGGGTGCCGCCGGGCTCCTCCAGTGGCCGGCTGCTCCGGCTGCGGGGTCGGGGCCAGGAGTGGGGCGAGTTGCGGGGGGACCAGCTGGTGGAGGTGCGGATCGTGGTGCCCGAGCAGCTCGACGAGGCTGAAGCCGCCCTCTATCGCCGCCTGCAGGAGCTGGCCACTGATCCCGACCGCCCGTAACCCCTGAGGGCCTGCACCGGTGACACACTGAGGGGCCCTGCCCTTTGCCGCGATCCATGCCGGTGCATGTGCTGCTCTTCGATGCCGGAAGCGACCAGGAAGGCATCCATTCGCTCGAGCTCAATGGCCGCACTGTGGTGTTGCTGTTTGAGGATCGGGACGATGCGGAGCGCTATGCCGGCCTGCTCGAGGCCCAGGACTTCCCCGTGCCAACCGTCGAACCCCTCGACCGGGAGGAGATGGAACTGTTCTGCAGTCAGGCGGGTTATGAGGCCCGCTTCGTGCCCGCCGGCTTCCTGCCCCAGAGCGCCGAAGACCGGCTGTTGATTGCCCCGCCTGAGCGCAACATGGACGTGGCCAACTGGCAGGAGCAGCAGGCGTCCGAGGCCGCAGCGGCGGGCCAGGCCGACCCGATCAGCTCCGGGGATCCCAGCCTGGAGGCCTTTCGTCGCCAGTTGGAGGGCCTGCTGTGAGTGGATCCCTGTCCGGCGTCGACCGCGGCCACCTGCTCACCGAACAGGCCAATCCCCTCAGTGAGCGGCTCGACGAGCTGCCCACCGACCAGCTGGTGGCCCTGTTCTGTGCCAATGACTTGGAGCCCCAGCGGGCACTGGAGCGGGCGGCACCAGCCCTGGCCGCCGCCGTGGATGCCATTGCGGCACGCCTTGCCAGCGGTGGCCGCCTTTTTTATCTCGGGGCCGGCACCTCCGGGCGGCTCGGGGTGCTGGATGCGGCGGAATGTCCGCCCACCTTCTGCACGCCACCGGAGTTGGTGCAGGGCGTGCTGGCGGGCGGTGCCCCTGCCCTGCTGCGCAGTTCCGAGGGCCTGGAGGATCTGGCCGATGCGGGCCAACGCGATCTGGAGGAGCGTGGCTTCGGTCCCGGGGATTGCCTGGTGGGCATCGCCGCCGGAGGCACCACCCCCTATGTGCTGGGAGGCCTGCAGCATGCCCGCTCGATTGGCGCCCTGGCCATTGCCCTGGCCTGCGTGTCCGCCGACCAGGTGCCGATGCCCTGTGACATCGACATCCGCCTGCTCACGGGTCCCGAGCTGGTGGCCGGCTCCACCCGGCTCAAGGCCGGCACGGCCACCAAGATGGCCCTCAACCTGCTCTCCACCGGCGTGATGGTGCGCCTGGGCAAGGTGCACGGCAACCGCATGGTGGATGTGGCCGTCACCAACAGCAAGCTCGAAGATCGGGCCCTGCGGATCCTGCGCGACCTGGCTGGTGTGAGCCGTGAGCAGGGCCGTGCGCTGCTGCAGCAGAGTGGTGGTTCGGTGAAGTTGGCCCTGCTGATGGCCGCCTCAGGCCTGGAGCTGGCCCCGGCCCGCGCCCATCTCGCCCGCCATGGCCCCCGGCTGCGGGACGCCCTGGACGTCTGTGGTGCCCAGCTCAGCGGGTCGCCTCAGCCGCAGGGGCCCCAGTAGGGCGCCGTGAACAGGTCGACCTTGCGACGGGTGGCCGCGGGAACCTGATCCTTGGGGGTCATCAGGGCATGGCGCAGGGCGTGGTGGGCGCTGCTGGTGGGGCGTTGAGCGGCCACCCGCTCCGCTGCCACCCGCACGATCTGCTTGGCCAGGTCGGCGTTGGCGTGGAGGTTGGCGATCACCATCTCCACCGTCACCGAGGCGTGTTCCTGGTGCCAGCAGTCGTAGTCGGTCACCATCGCCAGGGTGGCGTAGGCGATTTCCGCTTCCCGGGCCAGCCGGGCTTCGGTGTGGTTGGTCATGCCGATCACGCTGCAGCCCCAGGAGCGGTAGAGCTCCGACTCGGCCCGCGTCGAGAAGGCCGGCCCCTCCATGCAGAGGTAGGTGCCACCGCGATGCAGCTGGCGCCCTGCGGGCATCAGGCTTTCCCCCACGTCGGCCAACAGGCGGCTCAGGGCGGGACAGAACGGATCACCGAAGGTCACATGGGCCACCAACCCCTCGCCAAACAGCGTCAGGGGCCGTTGGTGGGTGCGGTCGATGAACTGATCGGGCACCACCATGTCGAGGGGCCGGCACTGCTCCTGCAGGGAGCCCACCGCCGAAAGGGAGAGGATCCAGCGCACCCCCAGGGAGCGAAGGGCCCAGAGGTTGGCCCGGTAGGGCACCTCCGTGGGGGTGTGGCTGTGATGGCGGCCGTGGCGGGCCAGGAACACCACCTCCAGGTCGCCGATTCGGCCCAGCCGCAGGCTGTCGGACGGGGCCCCATAGGGCGTGTCAATGGTCAGCTCCTGTACGTCCTCCAGGCCTTCCATGGCGTAGAGGCCGCTGCCCCCCAGAATCCCCAGCCGGGCCTGGCTCAGATCGATGCCGGGGTTGGAGTCGGGGGTGGAGCTGCTCATCGGCGAGGGGGGCTGGCGACGGGGCGTTGAAAGACGGGATCCGGTTGGATCGGCCCCATTCTCAACATGCGACTTCAGCCCCAGTCCCCCGCCCACCCCATACAGTCGCCTTTTACCCCCTGTGCCCGTGACCAAAGCCCTGATGGAGACCGATGCCGGCACCATCGAACTCGAGTTGTTCGAGGCCGATGCTCCCAACACCGTGGCCAACTTCACCAAGCTCGCCAAGGAGGGCTTTTATGACGGCCTGGCCTTCCATCGCGTGATCCCGGGCTTCATGGCCCAGGGCGGCTGCCCCAACAGCCGTGAAGGCTCCCGCGGCATGGCCGGCACCGGCGGCCCGGGCTACCAGATCGACTGCGAAATCAACCGCCAGAAGCACCAGGCGGGCACCCTGGCGATGGCCCACGCCGGCAAGAACACGGGGGGCTCGCAGTTCTACATCTGCCACGAAGCCCAGCCCCACCTCGATGGGGTCCACACCGTGTTCGGCCACACCGGCAACATGGACGTGGTGCAAGCCCTCAAGAACGGCAGCCGCATCACCAAAGTCACGATCCTCGACTGAGTCAGCACCGTCTGACGCAGCACTGACTGAGTCAGCGCCAGACGAGGAAGGCCCCGGGTTGCACGGTCAGCAGGCTGGACAACCCGGCCTTCTGCCCCGCCCTCAGCTCGGCCAGGGGCCGCTGTTCCGGCTCGAGGTTGGCACTGGGGTGGCTGCTGCGCTGGGTATCTGGCGCCAACAGCAAGCTCAAGCGGCTTGTCTGGGGCCAGTCAGCCATCAGGGCGAGCGCCGCACCCACGGCCCCCACGCCTCCGCTGGCCTGATCCAGCCCCCCCAGCACCACGGCGAGTTGGGGTTGGTTGAGCAGGGCCAGCAGGCGGGGATGGTCCTCCCGTTCCACCTGCAGGCCCTGGCCGGTGGCCCAGCTGGCGAGGTGATCCAGCTCAGCTCCAGCTGGTGTGCCATGCCAGGCCAGAACCGCCGTCGGTCCGCCGATCGGGCAGGACGGCCCATCCCCCATCAGGTGGCCGAGCTTGATGCGCTTGGTCTGCAGGTAGGCGGCGTTGTGGCTGCCGGCATCCATCACCAGCGGCACCCGATCCACCACCTGCAGGCCGTAGCCCCCCAGGCCCGCAATCTTGCGGGGATTGTTGGTGATCAGCCGCAGCCGTTGCACGCCCAGGTCGCTCAGGATCTGGGCTCCCACGCCGTAGTTGCGCAGGTCCGCGGCGAAGCCCAGGCGCTCATTGGCCTCCACCGTGTCGAGGCCGGTGTCCTGGAGGGAATAGGCCTTGAGCTTGTTGATCAGGCCGATGCCCCGGCCCTCCTGGCGCAGATACACCACCACCCCTTCGCCAGCCGCTTCGATCATGTGCAGGGCCGCCTCCAGCTGGGGGCGGCAGTCGCAGCGCAGGGAGCCAAAGGCATCGCCGGTGAGGCATTCACTGTGCACCCGCACCAGCAGCGGCGTGCTGGCTTGCTTGGGATCGCCCTTGACGATGGCGACGTGCTCACTGCCGTCGAGCTCGTTGCGATAGCCGATGGCGCGGAAGTCGCCGAAGGCGCTGGGCAGGCTGGCCTCCGCCTGGCGACGCACGAAGCGCTCCGTGTCGAGGCGATAGCGGATCAGGTCGGCGATGTTGATCAGCCGCAATCCGTGCCGCTGGGCGTAGGCCGCGAGCTGGGGCAGCCGGGCCATCGACCCATCGCTGTTCTGGATCTCACAGATCACGCCGGCGGGATAGAGGCCAGCCAGGCGGGCCAGGTCGACGGCTGCCTCCGTGTGCCCGGCCCGCTTCAGCACCCCGCCCTGACGGGCCCGCAGCGGGAAAATGTGGCCGGGACGGCGCAGATCGGCCGGGCGGGTGGCTGGGTGGATGGCCACCTGGATGGTGCGGGCCCGGTCCTCGGCAGAGATGCCGGTGCTCACGCCGTTTTCGGCACCCGCATCCACGCTCACCGTGAAGGCGGTCTGGTTGCTGTCGGTGTTGCGATCCACCATCAGCGGCAGATCCAGGGCGTCGAGCCGTTCGCCCTCCATGGCCAGGCAGATCAGGCCGCGGGCCTCGATGGCCATGAAGTTGATCTGTTCGGGTGTGGCGAACTGGGCCGCGCAGATCAGATCGCCCTCGTTTTCGCGGTTTTCGTCGTCGACCACCACGATCGACTCGCCGTTGCGAATCGCCGCCAGGGCGTCGGCAATCGAATCAAACCGGATGCCGGGCTCCTGGGAAGGGAGGGGCTGGTCGCGCAGGAGGGTCAACGGTGGGCGGGTGGGGCGTGGAGCCCGGGCGCAATCATCCTTTATAAAGCCCGAGTCGATCGGCTTTCGGACCCCTGCCATGGCCAACAAGCGCGTTGCGGTGATCGGGGCCAGTGGCTACGGCGGGCTGCAGACCCTGCGGCTGCTGCATCAGCACCCGGCCCTGGAGATCTCCTTCCTCGGTGGGGAGCGCAGCAGCGGCAAGCGCTGGAGTGAGCTGGTGCCGTTTCTGCCGCTGGCGGGTGACCCGGTGGTGCAGACCCCGGACCCCGATGCGATTGCCGAGCAGGCCGAGTTCGCGGTGCTGAGCCTGCCCAACGGCCTGGCGGCCCAGCTGGTGCCAGCGCTGCTGGAGCGGGGGGTGCGGGTGGTGGACCTCTCCGCCGATTACCGCTACAGCTCCCTGCACCAGTGGCAGGAGGTGTATGCCGCTGAAGCCCGCCAGGTGCCCCGCGACGACGGCGACCTCTGCGCCGAGGCCGTGTATGGCCTGCCGGAATGGGAGGCGGAGGCGATTCGCCGGGCGCGCCTGGTGGCCGCCCCTGGGTGTTTCCCCACGGCCTCCCTGTTGGGCCTGTTGCCGTTCCTCAAGCAGGGCCTGATCGACACCAGCGGCATCGTGATCGACGCCAAGACCGGCACCTCCGGCGGGGGGCGGGCCGCCAAGGAGCACCTGCTGCTGGCCGAATGTTCCGAGGCGGTGGCGCCCTATGGCGTGGTGGGCCATCGCCACACCAGTGAGATCGAGCAGGTGGCCGGCCGGGTGGCCGGTCGTGACATCCAGCTGCAATTCACCCCCCACCTGATCCCGATGGTGCGGGGCCTGCTCGCCACGGTGTACTGCCGCCTGCGGGACCCGGGCCTCACGGCGGAGGACTGCGCCACCTTGTTGGCGTCGGCCTACCGCCAGGCCCCCTGCGTGGAGGTGCTGCCCGTGGGCACCTATCCCTCCACCAAATGGGTGCGCCAGACCAACCGGGCCCTGCTTTCGGTGCAGGTTGATGCTCGCACCGGTCAGTTGATCGTCATGGGCGCCATCGACAACCTGGTCAAGGGTCAGGCAGGCCAGGGTGTGCAGTGCCTCAACCTGATGGCGGGGCTGGAGCCCACGGCGGGCCTGCCCTTGCTTCCCTTCTACCCCTGAGGCCCCTCAGCCCGGCTCGCCCAATTGCTGGGCGGTGAGGGCCACCGCCAGCGGCAGGATGCGGTGCTCCTGCCGCTGGATGCGGGCACTGAGGCTGGCGTGGTCGTCGTCGGACAGCACGGGCACCGCCGCCTGCACCAGGATCCGCCCCGCATCCACCTCCTCGCACACCAGGTGGGCGGTACAGCCGGTCAGGGTGACCCCCGCCGCCAGGGCCTGGCCCACAGCATCCAGGCCCCGAAAGCTGGGCAGCAGGGAGGGGTGAATGTTCACCAGCCGCTCCGCAAAGGCGCCGATCAGGGTGGGGGTGACGACCCGCATCCAGCCGGCCATCACCACCACGTCCACGGCGGCGCCCCGGAAGGCCTTCACCAGGGCCTGATCGAGCTGCTCCCGGCTGGGCTGGGTCCGGTGGTCGTGCAGCTGCCAGGGCACGCCGAGCCGTTCCGCCCGTGCCTGGGCCCCGCAGCCGGGATTGTTCACCACCAGCAGGGCCACCTCCGCGTGGAGGTGGCCGCCTCGGCAGGCCTGCACCAGCGCCTCAAAATTGCTGCCCGAGCCGGAGGCCATCACCCCCAGCCGCAGCGGGGGGTGGCTGGCTTGGCGTTCCGCTAGCCCAGTCCGATCCGGTGGCAATGGCCACTGGACGGAGGGCTCCTGATCGCTAGGGTCTGAAAAAGCGGGCATTACGCCGTGTCCCACCTCTCCATCCTGCCAACGGTTCTGCGTGATGCCGAGGGGCTCGCGGCCAGCCTCAACGCCCTCGGCCATCCCCCCACTTGGGGAGGCCAGCTCGACGGTTTCGCCGGCGAATCCCAACCGGTGGTGCTCCAGGTGGCCCTGGCGGGAGGACAACGACTGGGCTGGATGCGCCATGCCGATGGTTCCCTGGCACTGGTGGGAGATCTGCAGCGGCTCAGCCGCTCCCAGACCCTGCAGCGGTTGTTGGGGCGGATCACCAAGCGCTATGCGGCCGAGATGGCCCTGCGCCAGGCAACCAGCCTGGGTCCAGGGGCCCAGGTGAGCGTGGTGGTCTGACACCTCTCCGTGCCGGAATCAGCCCGTGCCAGCGTTTCACCTTGACCTCACGGCCTGCCACCAGCACCTGGTGCGGGTGCGCCTCAGCCACACCCCATCGCGCCCCAGCCTGGGCTTCGCCCTGCCGGGCTGGACGCCGGGCTCCTATCTGATCCGCGATTACGTTCGGCAGCTCGAGGGGCTCACGGTGGTGCAGGCGGGCCAGGCCCTGGAGCCCCGTCGTCTCACCCCGAGCCGCTGGCAGCTTGAGCTCCCCAACCTCGAGCCGCTGGAGATCCGCTACACGCTGCACGCGGCCGACCTCACGGTGCGCACCTGCCATCTCAACGGCGACCATGGCTTCCTGGCCCTGGCGGCCGTGGTGCTGGAGCTCGATGGGGAGCGCTGGTCTCCCCACGGGCTCCAGCTCAGCCTGCCCCCTGACTGGCAGGCCTTTGTGCCCCTGCCGACCCCCGATGGCACCATTCCCCCGGAGGGCTCGGCTGGCTGGCTGGCGGCCAACTTCGACCAGCTGGTCGACACGCCGATCGAGGTCGGCCCCCATCGCGCTCATGCGTTCCAGGTGGCTGGCGTACCCCACCGTTGGGTGACTTGGGGCTCCGATTTGGGTGGTGGCGATCCGCTGGACCGTGATCCGCTGTGGCTGACCGACCTGGAACAGGTGTGCCTGGCCTGTTGCCGGTTGATGGGGGTGGAGCAGCCTGCGGCCCCCCACTACCTGTTTGTGCTGCACCTCACCGACAGCGGTTATGGGGGCCTGGAGCACGACCTCAGCACCGTGCTCCAGTTCGGTCGCCGGGCCCTGGTCCGGCCCGGGGGCCGCCGCAAATTGCTGCAGCTGGCGGCCCATGAATACCTTCACCAATGGAATGTCCGCCGGCTGCGGCCTGCGGAACTCACTCCCTACCGCTACGACCGCGCCGTGGTGGTGCCCACCCTGTGGTTTGCCGAGGGAATCACCAGCTATGTCGACCAGCTCCTGCCCCATAGCGCTGGCTGCTGCACGGAGGCGGAGGTACTGGAGGACCTTGGCGCCGACCTGAGCCGGTATCTGCTCAGCCCCGGCCGGCAGGTGCAGAGCCTGCGGGCCAGCAGTGAGGAGGCCTGGGTGAAGCTCTACCAAACCGATGCCTACTCCCCCAACAGCCAGATCAGCTACTACCTCAAAGGAGCCGTGCTGGCGCTGGTTCTGGATCTCCATCTCCGCCGGGCCGGCAGCGGCCTGCCCCAGGTGTTGCGGGAGCTCTGGGCCAGCCATGGCGCCGTGGGTCGGGGGTACCGGGAGGTCGACCTGATCGAGGCGTTCGCCCGCCAAGCCCCGGATCTGGCCGAGCGGTTGCCCCGCTGGCTGGCCTCCTGTGAGGACCCGCCTCTGCAGGCCTGTCTGGCCGATGTGGGCCTTCGGCTGCAGCCCACGTTGGGCCCCAGTCAGGACCTGGGCTGCCGCCTGGAGGCCGGCGCGACTGGGCTGACGCTGGCGCGGGTGGCCCGGGAGGGGCCTGCCGTGCGGGCGGGCCTGGCAGTGGGCGATGAATGGATTGCCCTCAACGGCGTGCGGCTGCGCAGTGTGGACGATTGCATGGAGCTGTTTCGGCCGGAGGCCCCCCTGACTGCCCACCAGCTGCTGTTCTGCCGGGATGGACTGGTGCGTACCACCACCCTCCTGCCCGAGCCGCCGTCGGTGGAGGGGTGGCGGCTGGAGATCGTGCCCGAAACCGCCGAGGCCACCGCCCCCCAGCGCCGCCGCTGGCTCACGCTGGAGACCCCATGAGCACTGCCCCCCAGCCCTGGTGGATCGCCTGTGCTGCCGGCGGGATGCTGGCCCTCGGGGCGGTGGGATGGCTGGCGCGGGACCTTTCGGCCGAACCGTCTGATGGTCACAAGCGCCCCTCTCTGTTTGAGCTGCTCGAGGAGGTGCGCCAGCCACCGGCCGCCCCGGAACCCGGCCGCCGCGCGGCGCCGGGTCCCCCCGCCCAGCGTCGTTGGCAATCCCCCCTGCGGGCCAGTTGCACCATCACCGATCCAGGCCAACGCCAGAGGCTGCAGCGCCTGGTCAGCCAGGTGCAGACCTCCTCCGCCCGGGTGCAGATCCACCCCACCAACTTTGGTGAGCGATTGACCCGCGATGCCTATGGCAATCCGATCGACACCACACCCCAGCTGGTGGTGCTTCACGAGACGGTGTACGGCATCGGTTCCGCCATCAACACCTTCCTCACCCCCCATCCCCGGGATGACGATCAGGTGAGCTACCACAGCCTGATCGGTGGGGATGGCTCCGTCGTGCAGGTGCTCGATCCCGCCAAGCGGGCCTTCGGTGCGGGCAATTCCGCTTTTAACGGCCGCTGGGTGGTAACCAACGCCAAGGTGGGTGGCTCGGTGAACAATTTTGCGCTGCATGTCAGCCTTGAGACCCCCCTCGACGGGGAAGACGATGGTCCGGCCCACAGCGGCTATTCCCCAGCCCAATACGACGCCTTGGCGGCCCTGATCGCCGGATGGATGGAGCGCTATTCCATTCCCGCTGAGCACATCACCACCCACCGGGCGGTGGATTTGGGAGGCGAGCGGGCCGACCCGCGCAGCTTTGAGTGGTCGGCCCTGCAGCAGCGCCTCCAAAATCTTGGCCTGCTCTGCCGGCGCTAAGCCCGGTCAGATCAGGGGGCTGGGGGCCTGCTTGCGCTTGGAGTAGAGCAACGCATGGAGCTCGGGATCCTGCATGGTGCGCAGGATCCGGCGCGGGTAATCCAATTTGCCGTTGTGGAGATAGGCCAGGGTGGCGAGAGCCTTGGCGTCCCGTTGACTGACGCTGGCCTGGAGCGGCCGGGTTGGCAGGTTGAGGGCGCGACTCAGACGGGCGAATTTGCCGACCAACAGCACCACGTTGCGCTCGGGATCCAGCAGCTGCTCCCGGGCCTGGGTGATCTCCTGATCGGAGGCATTGGGCTTGAGCAAGCCTTGATGCACCATCTCGCCAAGGCCCAGCTGGGCGGGGCCATGGGTGCTGAACAGGCCGGAGTGGGCCGCCAGGGGGAGGTCTTCGCCGGGTTTGGCGTGGCGCATCTCATCGAAGAGCACGGCGGCCACCAGCAGAGGATTCACCCCCTGGCGACGGCTTTCGGTCAGGATCACGGGCCGAAGATCTGAGATGCGGCCCAGGGTGTGGCTCCGCAGGGGCTCCAGCTGGTCAATCCCGTGGGTGAACAGCTGGGCCAGCCGGGGTTGGGGGCCGTGGACGCCGAAGCGACGTTGCAGTTCCTGAAGCTCCGAAGCGGAAAACTGGAGGGGGTCATCTGAGGCCCGCTCGCTGGCCGGAGCCGTGATGCTGCCGCTCAGACCCGGATCCAGGAGCAGCAGAGGGTCGCTGCTGACATCCGTCACCCGTGCGGTGGAGAAGGGGACGCTGGCGAGGACAACCAGGGCCAGGGTGCTGAAACGCCTCTGCCCAACCGCGCGCTTGCCGGTGGCAAGCCAGCGCCGATAGCTGGAACGGAGGGTCACAAAACCTTCATGAATGATCGTCAACCTTAAAGAAAATTCCTGGTTTGTCGGTGCATCACAGAACGGTCCGCCGGCCGGCCCAAGGGCTGGTGTTGCTTTCGTGTCAGGCCTAAGTTCTGGGGGCGTGAGTGGCCAGAGCCGCGAGCCCATGCTTGCCAATTTCGATGGCTCCAGTGCCGAAACCCAGTGGCAGCGCTTCTGCGAGCTGCTCTGGTACCAGGACGATCTGGGCATCTGGCTGGATGTGAGCCGCATGGCGATCGGCCAGGCCGATCTGGAGGCCCTTGCTCCCCGCTTCGACCAGGCCTTTGCAGCCATGGCAGCCCTGGAAGCCGGAGCCATCGCTAACCCTGATGAGCAGCGCCAGGTTGGCCACTACTGGCTGCGGACGCCAGCCCTGGCTCCGGATTCCACCATTACTGCCCACATCACCGAGGAGGTGGACCGGATCGAGGCCTTTGGGCGGTCCGTGCTTGATGGCAGCCTCCGCGCTCCCAACGGGGAGGCGTTCACCGATGTGCTTTGGATCGGCATCGGCGGTTCCGGGCTGGGCCCCCTGCTGATGGTGCGGGCCCTCCAGGACGCAGGGGTGGGTCTGCCCTTCCACTTTTTCGACAACGTCGATCCCAACGGCATGAGCCGGACCCTGGCGGCCCTGGACCGCCGCCTCAGTACCACCCTGGTGGTGGTGGTGAGCAAGTCGGGTGGGACGCCCGAGCCCCACATCGGCATGGAGCAGGCCCAGGCCAGGCTCGAGGCGCGGGGTGGCCAGTGGGCTGGCCAGGCGGTCGCCGTCACCATGCTCGGCAGCCAATTGGATCAGCTGGCGGTTGAGGGCAACTGGCTCCGCCGCTTCGACATGTTCGATTGGGTGGGCGGGCGCACCAGCATCACCAGTGCTGTGGGACTGCTGCCTGGTGCCCTGATCGGTGCCGACATCCGCGGCTTTCTCGCCGGTGCCTCCCAGATGGATGGGGTGACCCGGGTGGCAGATCTGCGCCAGAACCCAGCTGCCCTGATGGCGGCGTCCTGGTATGTGGCCGGCCACGGCAAAGGCCAGCGGGACATGGTCGTGCTCCCCTACCGCGATCGGCTGGAGGTGTTCAGCCGCTATCTCCAGCAACTGGTGATGGAAAGCCTCGGCAAGAAGCATGACCGCACCGGCGGTGTGGTGCACCAGGGCATCGCCGTGTACGGCAACAAGGGATCCACCGACCAGCACGCCTACGTCCAGCAGCTGCGCGATGGCGTTGACAACTTCTTCGTCACCTTTGTGGAGGCCCTGGAGGAGCCCAGTGACATCCCCCCCATCGGCGATGAGATTCCCGGCGATTTTCTTGACGGTTTTCTGCAGGGCACCCGTTCGGCCCTGATGGAGGGGGGACGCCAGAGCCTCTCGATCACCCTGCGTCGCTTCGATGCCACGGCCCTCGGAGCCCTGATCGCCCTGTTCGAGCGAGCCGTCGGCCTCTACGCCGAACTCGTCAACGTCAACGCCTACGACCAACCCGGGGTGGAAGCCGGCAAGAAAGCCGCGGCCCAGATCCTGGCCCTGCAGGAGCAGTTGGAAAGTTTGCTCAGCGATGGCCAGTCCCGCAGCCTGCAGGACCTGCAGCAGGCCCTCGGCACCACCAGTCCCGAGCCCCTGTTTTGGATCCTGCGCCATCTCTGCGCCAACCCCCGCGGCTACCAGGCCAGTGGCGATTGGGGCCAGCCGGCGGCGATGCGGTTCGTCAAGGTCTGAGTTCTCCGTTCCCGGTCCCCACCCTCCCGGCCCCCGAGCAGGTCCTGCGGGAGGTGTTTGGCTACGGGCAGTTTCGGGGACCGCAGCAGGAGATCGTCGCCCACGTGGTGGCGGGTGGCTCAGCCCTGGTGTTGATGCCAACCGGGGGGGGCAAGTCGCTCTGTTATCAGGTCCCGGCCCTCTGCCGGCCCGGCACCGGGGTGGTGATCTCGCCCCTGATCGCCCTCATGCAGGACCAGGTGGAAGCGCTGTGTCAGGCGGGAGTGAGGGCCTCGGGCCTCCACTCCGGCTGTTCCGCCGAGGAGACGGCGGCCACCTGGCGGGATCTGGAGACGGGTCAGCTGGATCTGCTCTATCTCTCCCCGGAGCGGCTGCTGTCACCAGGCACCTTGGATCGCCTCGCGCAGGCAGCACCGATCGCCCTCTTCGCCATTGATGAGGCGCACTGCGTCTCGCAATGGGGCCATGATTTCCGTCCGGAGTATCTGCAGCTGTCGGTGTTGGCGGAACGCTTTACCGCGGTTCCTCGCCTGGCCCTCACCGCCACCGCCGATCCGCGCACCCGGGAGGAGATCCGGGTGCGTCTGCAGTTGGAGCAGGACCCACTCTTCCTGGCCAGCTTCGATCGGCCCAACATTCGCTATGTGCTGCGTGACAAGGACGACCTGCGCCTCCAGCTTCTGGCGCTATTGGCCGAGCACCGTGGGGACGCCGGCATTGTCTACGCCCGTTCCCGCAACCGGGTGGACCGCCTGTGCAGCGAGCTGCAGGCTGCTGGCTACGACGCGGTGGCCTATCACGCCGGTCTGGACGGCGCCGTGCGCCGCGCGGCGCTGGAACGCTTCCGCCGCGAGAGCGGCGTGATTGTGGTGGCCACCATTGCCTTCGGCATGGGGATCGACAAGCCGGATGTGCGTTTTGTGGCCCATGTGGATCTACCCAAGAGCCTGGAGGCCTACTACCAGGAAACGGGCCGGGCCGGTCGCGATGGCCTGCCGGCCGTGGCCTGGATGGCCCATGGGGCCGGTGATCTGCCCCAGCTGCGCCGGTTCATCGATGACTCCAACGCCCCGCCCAGCCAGAAACGGATCGAACACGGCAAGCTCGATGCCCTGATCGCCCTGACGGAAGCCCCGGTCTGTCGCCGCCAGGTGTTGCTCAGCCATTTCGGCGAATCCCTGCCCTCCCCCTGCGGCAACTGTGACCTCTGCCTGGAACCCTCCACGGCCCAGGACGTGACCGAGGCTGCCCGCAAGGCGCTCTCTGCGGTTTTTCGCTGCGACAGCCGTTTCGGAGCCACCCATCTCACCGATGTGTTGCTCGGCGCCGACACCGCCCGGATCCGGGAGCTGGGCCACAACAGGCTCAGTGTGTATGGCATTGGCCAAGAGCTGGACCGGAGCCAGTGGCGCAGCCTGTTTCGTCAGTTGCTGGCCCGCAATCTGCTGCGGGCCGATCCGGAGCGTTTTGGGGCCCTGGCCTTCGGTGATGACGATCGGCTCAAGCCCCTGTTGCGGGGCGAGGAACGGCTGGAACTGCGCCTCCCGCCACCCCGCCGGGAGCGCCGACGGGAGGGTGTCGCCGCTCGGGGGGCCTCAGTGGCGCTGGATCCCGCCGATTCGCCCCTGTTGCAGCACCTCAAGGCCTGGCGGCTTGAGCAAGCTCGCCTCCAAGGCGTGCCGCCCTATGTGGTGTTCCACGACCGCACCCTGGTGGAGGTGGTGGCGCGCCGACCCCGTTGCCTCGAGGAGCTTGGCCAGATCAGCGGCGTGGGCCAGGCCAAGCTTGAGCGCTATGGCCCCGGACTGCTCGAAAGCCTGCGGGCGTTCCAGGCTCAGGCTTTGGGCAGTCGGCAACCGAGCTGAATCACCCCTTGGTCGAGCAGCCGACCCAGGCGCAGGGCCGTGGCCTCTTCGACGCGGTTGAAGTCTCCCTGATGGCGGGTGAGCCAGCTCAACTCGGCCGGGGCAATCACGCCCGTGCTCAGGGCTTCGAGAAACACGGTTCCAACGGACATGGTGGAGCGGTGCGGCTTGGCAGAAGTTTGCTGCGCCAATCCGCCAGTGACCGGAGCTCAGTGTTTCGTAACAGCACGAACGTGCGGCGATCAGCCCAAAGGCATCAGGGGATACACCCTCTCCATGGGGTGCCACTAAGATGAAGTTTCGTTAAGTCCTTGTGAACCCCATGGCTGATTCTTCTGCACGCTTTGGCTTTGTGGCCTTCGCCGAAACCTGGAATGGCCGGTTGGCCATGCTCGGCTTCGTGATCGGGCTCGGCACCGAACTGCTCACCGGCCAGGGCATCCTCGGCCAGATCGGTCTCGGCTGATTTCCGGGCTCAGAGCCACTGCATGCCCGGTGTCTCGAGCATTTCTGTGGTGGGCCAGGCCCCCAGCCCCGAAAGGGCTGCACCAAGCATGGCCCACACCCCCTTGCCACTGGCCAAGTCCTGCTCCGCTGCCCACTCGGCCTCTTGCACCTGGGTCTCGCTGAGGCCCAAGCCCTCCACCAGTCGCCGGTACACAGCCTTCTCTTGGGCATTGATCGGGGATGTGTCCTCCGGACGCTGTCCAACCCGCGCCATCATGTTGGCCAGTTTCAAGGCCAGGAGTCGCTCCTCTTCGCTCTCGAGGCTGCGGATGGCGTCCTCAAACACGGTGTCGTCCAGACTCCAGGCAGCCAATTGACGGGCGGCCTCCTCGCTCGGGTTCGAGCCTTCACTCCCCGGGAAGTACTGGGCTACAAGTTTCTCGAGCAGTCGTTTTTCATCCGCCGACACGTCCCCATCGGCCCAGGCCACGCAGCAGACGATCCGGAGTAGGTCGAGCTGACGATCGCGTTCAAGGGCCATGGACGATGGGGTTGGTGATGGGCTCCATTGTGGAGGCCTTGAAGCGCACGGGTGTCCTTGGGCCGCTACCCCTGCGCCATCGAATCACCCCCGGATGGGGGCAGACAGGGGCAGCAGCCCCACCGATGATGGAAGAAAGGGAGAAGGGAGAGACACCATGACCAGGCCCCACATGACCAGCACCACCATCACCGGCTCCAGCCCACGGGCGAGTGTGAGCTGCCTGGGACGGACCTGTCTCAAGTGGCAGGCTGACGGTGAGTTGACGCCGCTCGATCTGCGCTTGGTGCTCGAGCGCCTGGCGCAGGTCGATCAGGATGCAACGGTTCTGTTGGATCGAACCGTCGACGACCTGCCATGTCCATCGATCAGTTGAAGGCCTTTTTGGGGCGTGTCCAGGATGACGCTTCGCTGCGGCAGGCCGTTCAGGCAGCAGCCACGGCCGACGACGTGGCCCAGATCGGCGCCACCCTGGGGTTTGAATTTTCTGGCGATGAACTGTTGCGTTTGTCGGGCCAGCGGGTTGGGCGGGTCACGGTGACCAAGCAGGACATCCCCGGCGAGTACAACTAAGTTCCCAGGGCTTGCACCAGGCTTCCAGCGTCAAAGCGTTCGAGCAATTCAGCTCCGCCAAGACCATGGGTCCACAGTTCCACGTCGGCGTCGATCGGGGCCTGAAAGCACCAGTCTTCGAAGGGAAAAATCACCTTTTCCAGGAAGTAGGCCTCGGCACCGATGCAGCGCAGAATCACCAGCCGCTCACTGCTGTTGCGGTAGTGGCAGGTTTCCATCGCGCCGAACTTCAGGAGTCCAGATGACCCTGTGCCATGGTCTGCCCAGCTTCTGTGCCGGTGCACACCGTTTACAGGATTGTCCCCAGCAGGGGGCAGCGTGCTGCCGCACTCCCAGCCGAAGCTAGGCATCGCCAACGGATCGGCTGCCATGTCATCCACCACCTTCACCACCCAGCTTTCCATCGGAGAACTGGAGGCCAATTACTCCCTGTACTGCCAGGCCCTGCGCATCTTGGCCCGGGAGGGAGCGACGGTGACCAAGGTGAAGCGCACCGTGTGCTGGAGCCGTCTGGAGACCCTCCATCAGTGCTTGCCTCGCCAGTACAAGGACCCTGAGATTCTGTATTTCCGTCTCTGCCGGGATCTGCAGACCGCCACCCCCGCCTGAGCGGACGTTGGCCTCATCGGCGACCGGGCCGCCAATGAGATTTTCTACGGATTGAGTCTTGTTTGGGGATGGATTCAGGATCAAGCTTCCCCAACCTGGCTTGCGGAGGTCCCCATGCAGAGACAGATCCAAGACCAGTCGCCGCAACATCGGCGTTTCGGCACGAACGGTATGGGCAGTGCGGTGTCGGACCCCTCCAGCTGCATGGTGGGATCGACCGGCAACTGCTGCATCAGCCGAGATGGCCTAGGCCGCTACCTGGTGCAGCGTTGTGACCAGCCCACGGACCAGTGGGTGGCGGCCAACCTCCCTTCGGCCCATGCTCTCTGCCAGCAGATCGCCAACGCGTCGGACTGAGCAGGGATCGGCCAAGGCTGCCGACTTTGGCTAAAGAAGGCTCAGTGACCCTGGGCCCATGACCTTGAACGCGCCAGCCATGGTTTGCACCGCAGCTCTGCTCGGGCTGGTGGGTGCGACCCCCCTTTTGGAGGCTGCCCAGGCCCGACCGCGGGCGGGTGGTGGTGTCGGCGGACCGGCCTCCGGGGCTGGCGTTCGTCCAGGTGCCGGTTGGGGTGCTCCGGGTGCGGGGATGACCCGGGGACCTGGGGTGGGAGCACCGGGTGCTGGTGCCCCCGGAGCCGGAGTGCGCCCCGGCGTGGGCTGGGGAGCCCCTGGCGCCGGCCTAACCCGGGCTCCTGGGGTGTCCGCCTGGAATCCGGGCTGGGCCAGGCGTGGCTACTGGCCCTCGCGCACCTGGGCTACCGGTTGGTATCGCCCCTACCCTGCTGCCTGGCCCTGGTGGCGCACCAGTTCCGTGGCCTGGGGTGTGACTGGCCTGGCCACCGCTGCCGCCATCACCAGCGCCGTGGATGCTGCCGCTGACCAGCAGTCGACGGTGATCGTGGTTCCCCAGACCAGCGTCCAGCTCGATTACGGCTCGATTCAGGCCCTTCCTCCCAATGGTGTGCAATTCGCCTATGGCGTGGCCGGCTTGCCTTACACATCGGCCACCAGTGACTGCAAGCAGGGGTTGCTCAACGGCCAGCCGCCCACCACGGCCGACCAGGCCCAAGTGCTCAACGCCAGCTGTCAGATCGCCTACGGCTCCGTCTGACGGTGACCCTTCCCTCGCTGCTCCGCATCCGGACGTTGGAGAAGGCCGACCTGCCGATGGTGATCGGCTGGGCTCGGGCTGAACGATTCGCCCCGGGCATCGGGGATGTGGCCATCTATCGCCATACCGATCGCCAGGGCCTCTGGATGGGTTGCCTCGGCGGTCGTCCGATCGGTTGTATCGCCGGCGTGCGCTACAACGCCGCCTATGGATTCATCGGACTGTTCCTGGTGGAGCCGGACCAGCGGGGCAAGGGCTATGGCCGCCAGCTCTGGGCCCATGCCCTTGATTACCTCAGCGATCTCTCCTGCATCGGCATCGAGGCCGCCCCGGATCGGATTGCCGACTACGCGGGGTGGGGGTTTGAGGCCGCCTCGCCCACACGGCGCTGGCAGAGGGTTGGAGACTCTGGGACGGACTCCAGCGTGGAGGGGGTAATCGAGGGGTTGTCCTTGATCGAGGGGGCCGCCATTCCGCAACAGGCCGTGCAGGCCTATGACGCCATGCGGGAGCCCAGTCCCCGCCCCCACTTTCTGGCCGATTGGCTCGGCCATCCCGCCGGCACGGTGCTGGCCCTGCTCGATGCGAACGGGGCTTGCCATGGTTTTGGTCGGATCCGCCCCTGTCTGTTGCAGCCTGGGGAGGGTTGGCGCATCGGGCCCCTGCTGGCGGATAGCCCGGTTCTGGCCCAGCTCCTGATCACCGCTCTGCTGCAGCGCCATCCTGGTGTTGTGCTGATGGATGCCCCCGGGGCCAATCCCGAGGCCGACCCTCTCCTGCAGAGCCTTGGATTTGGGGTGGTGGGGGAGACCCTGCGGATGTATCGAGGGGTCGCGCCCACCGTGTCCCTTCGGGACGTGTATGGATTGGCCTGTCTGGAGCTGGGTTGAACGGATGGACTTGTGGGGCTGGCCTGTCCTGCGGAGCTCCAGGTGGATCAGGAATCGGGATAGCGGGTCCGGATGGCGCCAACGTCGTCGGGATGGCGTTTCAGGGCCGCCACACAATCGGCATCAATCTTGCCGATCTGCACCAGCCGCTCCAGCTCGGCAATCGCTGCCTCCAGGCTCCAGGGTTGTTTATAGGGTCGATGGGTGGTGAGGGCATCGAAGATATCGGCCACGGTAATAATTCTGGCCTCGAGGGGGATCTGATCCCGCATCAACCCTTTGGGGTAGCCAGACCCATCCAGGCATTCATGGTGGCTGGCAACCACATTCACCATCATGGCTGAGTCTGGTAAGTCCTGCAGCCCAAACTCGCCGATGAGCCGATTCAACACATCGATTCCCTTTTGAACGTGGGTCTCCATAATCTGGCGCTCCTCGGGATCGAGCCGTCCTGGCTTCAGCAAAACACTGTCCGGGATGCCAATTTTGCCGATATCATGCAGGGGAGCGAACAGGAAAAGGTGCTCAATGAATTCATCGCTCAAGTGGTGACTGGTGGCCAGGTCCTTGGCAATCAGGCGGGCGTAATGGGCCATCCGTTCCAGGTGGCTGCCGGTTTCAAAATCCCGAAGATTGGCGAATTCCCGGGCTACCTGGGCTGAGGCCGTGATCGATCGAACCACATTCAGTTCGCTCGAAATGGTCATGTTGATGAGTTTTGAATACAGAGAAAGATTTCGCTGAACCTCCGGAGTAAAAGCTCCGGGCTCCCGGGAGTCGTAGAAGATGAAGCCGATGAATTGGTGGTGGTCAAACAGGGGGACGGTGAGGGAGGAGCGGTAGCCCTCCTTCAGCAGCCAAACCGAATGGAGAGACTGGCCATGCACAGCGGCAGGAATGTCATCCAGCACGCGTATCGTTCCCTGTTCGGCGAGCTTGCTCAGCGATGCGCTGTCCGACAATCGAAATTCGTATCCGCTGATTGAAACCCCTTCCCGGGTGCTGTTGACGAAGGTTTTGAGCAGGTCTTCCTGCTGCTCATACAGCACACAGGCGATCCGATCGACAACTGGAAAGCTCTCGAGCAATTGGTTGTGCAGTTGTCGGAGACGTCCATTCAGTTGATCTCCGACCTCGCCAACGGTGAGTGCTTCCGTGTTGGGCTGATCAGGAGTCACAGTGATGTTTAGGCTGCTTTCACCCTAGGTGGGATCTCCCACGCCCGATGTGCCGTGCTGGCCGCCCTGGTGATTCTGTTGGTGATGGCAGTGGTGGTTGGAGGCCTGAATCCCGGTCGGGATGATCTGACCTGGTTCATGCGGCTGCGGCGACCCCGTTGGTTGGTCTTCGAAGGTTGGATTCCGGTGATCTGGCTGGTGATCTACGGCTGCTTCTTCGTGTCGGCCTGGCTCACCTGGCAGTCCTCCTGGAGTGGGCTTCTGATGGGGGGGTACCTGGCTCAGCTGCTGCTGGTGCAGAGCTACACCCTGCTGATTTGCCGCAGTCGCAGCCTGGGCAACGGCACCGCGATCGGATTTGGGGGCTGGGTGTGGGGAATCGCCCTCACCATGGCGGTGGTGAGGCAAAGCCCCGCCGCTGCGGCCCTGCTGGTGCCTTACCTGGTGTGGAGCCCGGTCGGCACCTGGGTTACCTGGCAAATGCGTCAGCTCAACCGCTGAGCTTCGAGCCTCGCTCGGGATCTCGGGCCACGGCCAACGCCGCCAGCACCCCCCCGCCAAAGCCACTGACATGGCCGATCCAACTGATGCCCGGCGGGGAGAAGATCGGCAGCAGGCTGGGCAGCACGCCGGCGTAGGTCACCAGGGCCAGCACCGAGAGCAGCATTGACAGGGGGCGTTTCTCCAGCCAGCCAATCAGCAGCAGGTAGCCCAGCAGGCCGTACACCACCCCGGAGAGCCCATGGCTGCCCGTGGGCCAGAGCAGCCATACCGGGATGGCTGTGGCGTACACGCCCAGCCACACCGCCAGGTAGTCGCGTCGGCCGCGCAGCAGCACCAGCCAGGAGAGGGGCAGGAAGGTGAGGGAGTTGGCCAGCAGGTGGCCGAAGCCTCCGTGGCTGAAGGGAGCAGTCAGCACGCCCAGGAAGGATCCACCCGGGGTCATGGCCAGGTTCCAGCGGCCGCCGAACAGAAGCTGATCCACCAGTTCCTGCAGCCAAGGCAGCACGAGGATCAGGGGCGGGATCAACAGGGTGCGGCCGGCTCGGGCCATCCAGCGATCCAGGCGTTGGGGCAGGGATCTGGTCACGCGATGGGGGTCATGCTGCAGCGCAGCATGGCAAGGGCCTCATCGGGAAGCCCCAGAAAGCGATCCAGCCACAGGTCGCCGCTGGGGGGCACCACCGCCACCCCAACCAACAGGGCCCCGCCGGCGTCTCCAAGGGTCTGGCCGACGGCACTGTGGCGCCGACCCCGGACCAGGCCCGTGCCCAGCTGGGTGTCAATCAGCAGATCGGGGGCCTGGTACAGGCCAGCGAGACGGAAGCGAAAGCGGGCCTGGAAGCGCAAGGCCACCTCGCCGGTGGCGGCATTGAGCGTGCCTGCGAGCTGGCTGGCGGCGATCGTGATCGAGAGGCCAGGGGGCAGGGGCAGCCCCAAAATTCGGGTGGTCCGCCCGGTGAGGGGCGGGATGGACAGGCCTTCGGCCGGAAACCGCACCAGCTGGTGGGTGGCGCCTTCCTGGCCATCCAGCTCACCGAGGCCACCGCCGCCGCGGGCGTCGTAGCGGAACTGGGGATAGCGACCAATGGCCAGGGCGCAGTCGGCGCCGGTCTGGAGCTGGACCCTGGAGGGGACGGGACCGCTGTTCACGGGGAACGCCAATCAGTGGCCGCGCAGTTGGTCGAGCTCGCCACGGCTGTGGAGTTCAGCGAGGGCGTCGTAGCCGCCGATGGGAACCCCATCAATGAACAGTTGGGGCACGGACTCCCCGCCACTGGGTTCGATTTCAACGAAGGGAATGCCCAGGGTCCGCAGCATGCGCAAGGCCCGCCGGGTGTAGGGACAACCCGGGAGTCCGGCAATCTCCACCCGGGGCAGGCCACGCTGGGTGGTCTGGGCGGGGGTGGGCGCGGCTTCCGTGAGCAGGCCAACGAGCAGATCGGCACCCCGCAGCACCAGGGTGCCGTATTCGAGATGGCCGCCCCACACCTGGCATTGGCCATCGGAGAAGCTCAGGTGCAGGTGCACCCCTGCCGGAGCCAGGGTGCCCTGCAGGGTGATGATTTCCAGTTCTCCGCTCAGCACCATTGGTTCGGCTTGGCCCGGGCAGGCGAAGGCCGCCTGGGATAGGTTCCCCACCACGCTCAGTACAAAGCCGCCGGCGTTCTGGGCCACTGCCAGCTGCTCGAGGCTGTGGCGCACATCGCTGCCGGCATCGAGGTGGAGCGGCAGAGCGCGCATGGCGGTTAGGGATGCTGGCGGGCAGGTTACGCCGGCCAGGGGTGGTCACCAGGGCAGCACGTCGCCATTGGCGTGCCAGAAGGTTCCCGAGGTTTCCAGCGTCAGTGCATCGATGCGCTGGAGCAGTCCTCGGACCGCCTGCTCCGGGCTGATCCCCTGGGAATTGAAGTTCACCATGCGGGTGCGCACAAGCCCGGGGTGCAGGATCGCTACGGCGATGCCCCTGGGCCGCAGGTCAATCGCCAGCGATCGGCCCGCCATGTTGAGGGCCACCTTCGACATCCGGTAGCCGTAGGAGCCGCCCGAACTGTTGTCGTCAATGGATCCCATCCGGCTGGTCATCAAAATCACCTTGGATCCGGCCTGCAG
The DNA here is from genome assembly GCF_014697415.1 of Cyanobium sp. FACHB-13342. Classification (GTDB taxonomy): domain Bacteria; phylum Cyanobacteriota; class Cyanobacteriia; order PCC-6307; family Cyanobiaceae; genus Cyanobium_A. Next base: position 215,159 of record NZ_JACJRT010000008.1, read on the forward strand.
CTGGCCCAGGAGAGCCTGGGTGAGCCGCAGGGGGCCCAGGGCATTCACCTCAAACTGACGGCGGATGCTGGCAAGATCCAAGTTGCCGAGGCTGGTGGATTCCAGGATTCCGGCGTTGTGGATCAGCCCGTCGATGGGTCTGCCGTCGAGCCCCGCCACCAGGTTGGTGATCGACTCGCCAGCGGTGATGTCCACCCCGGTTTCCAGATGAACGCCCAAGGCCTCCAGCTCCGGTGATGGCTGCCGGCAAACGGCAATCACCTGGTCCCCCCGGGCCTGCAGTTGGCGGCAGTACTCCAGGCCGATGCCCCGGTTAGAGCCCGTCACGAGGAAGGTCTTCAAGGCAGCACGCTTGTCAGGAAGGCGACTCCATGTTCCCTGCTATGGCGCCTCAGCGACGGCCGTTGACGATCACCGACTGGCCGCTGCCTGCCCCGGAACCCGGCAGGGCTGGGACCACGGAGGTCTGCCCATCCCACTTGTCCAGGAACAGCTTGTAGAGCACCTGGTCGTCGAGGCTGGTGTTCAGCGTCTCGTAGCGCTTGGCTTCCTGTTCGGCGATCAGAACCTCGGTTTGGGCCCGCAGCAGCTGTTGCTCGGCGATCTGTTTTTGCTCAATGGCGGCGCGGTATTCCTCGGCAATTTGCAGGCCGGTGAGGTCGAGGCCCTGCACGGTCACATAGTCGAATTTGCGCAGTTCTTCGGCCACCTTCTCCTGCACGAGTTCGGAAATGGAGTTCCACTCCGTGGCAATGGTGACCAGCTCATATTGGGAAAACACGGATTTGAGAGCCTTCAGCAGGGAGGGCTGAATCACCCGGGGATAGATCTGCTGGTCGTCGGTGGCGATCGTTTCGTAGATCCGGCCCGCCTCGGCCGGTTTCATCGCGTACTTCACCGTTGCTGTGGCCTGGATCACCTGCAGATCCTTGGTCAGGGTGGAGAACTGCTCTGGTCGCACCTGGGTGCGCACGTCAAACAGGGAGGTGTTCTGCACGAGTGGGGCCTTGATGTTGGCGCCCGGATTGCGGGGAACACCGGTGACCTTGCCGAGGGTGGTGACCACGGCCACATTGCCGGCTGGAACGATGAAGACGGTCTGGCTGAGCAAGATCGCCAGCCCCACCACCACGGCCACGATCAGGCTGAAGGCAGCTCCCGGCCCCTCTGGACTGGCGGCGGAGCGAAGGGGAGACTGCATCGGGGAACCGTTCCAATCGTCAACCCTAGGAACGGTCGTGGATCAAACAACGGCTCACAAAGGGTGACGTCATGGCACGCAGCAGGGCGCTGTAGCTCAGGGAAAAGCGCAGTTCATCGCCCACCTGGAGCGGCATGCCGCCGCATCCGATCACCAGATGGTCACTGGAGGCGCCCCGGATTGTCATCCCCTCAGGGGAGCCCAGGCCTGCCGGATCCACATCCTGTTCGCCGATGGCCACCAGGGCTCTCCGTTCGCCAGCATGCGCCCTGGGCACCTGGTCAAGGGGCGTCGCGGTAGGAAAGCTCGTTCGGCAGCGCTGCCCCCAGGGTTGGCTGGGTTTGGTCTTGGCCTCGATCACCTCTGCCACGAGGGTGATGGCATCGGTGTGCAGCCCGGGGATGGCCGTCCCCCCGAGGGGTTCACGGCCCAGCAGCAAGGCCTCCCCCAAACGCAGATGGTTGATCCGGCCGGGGTCGCCGCCACCGGCCAACCAGGGGAGGTTGGCGGAGTTTCCCCCGGAGCACCAGGGCAGGTGCAGCGAGAAGCGCCGCTCCAGGGCTGTTGCCAGGCGGGAGAGTTCGGCCATGTTGCGCGCATCGGGGGCTACGCCGTGCTGGCAGCCCAGGTTGGTGCCGATGCCCATCAGCTCCAGGTTGGGAAGCGCCAGGGTCAACTGGGCCACGGCCTCCAGTTCCGTAGCCAGGATTCCTTCCCGCAGATCGCCAAGCTCCACCATCAACAGAACCCCATGGCGCACCCCCTGGCGGGCAGCCGTTCGGGCCAGGGCCTCCAACACCACCGGTTCGCTGTTGCAGCTGATCGCCGCATGGGCCACCACCCGCTCCACCTGGCTGAGCAGGGGCGCCCGGATCAGCAGCATGGGCACCGCCACGCCACTGGCGGCCAGGGCTTCGATGGTCTCGATGCGGGATTCCCCGATTGAGCCGATCCCCGCCGCCACCCAAGTGCGCACGATGTCGGCGTCCCCCAGGGTTGCCTTGCTGACTCCCGTTACGGCGATCCCCTGCTGGCCAAAACGCTCCACCAGGATTCGGGCGTTGTGCTGAAGCCGCTCGAGATGGATCTCGAGCCGCGGAGCGCTCAAGCCACCCTGCGCCGTTCACCGCTGAGTTCGGGAAAGGCCCGCAGCACCATGGTGACCAACCGGGACGCCGGTCGGCTGACCGCGTCGGTGACGGGGATGGCGAGCTCTGCCTCGTAGAGCGCGATGGCGGCGGTCAGTTCGGCGTCATCCATCCCCTCGTGGTTGATGGTCAGGCCGATCACCCGCGTGGGGGCGAAGGCCTCGATCAGCTTGATCTCACTGGTTGCCGTGGGCATGGGCAGAAAGGGGAAATCACTCAGATTCCGCCGGGCCGGGGCGTGTTGGAGGATCACCGCTTGGGGTTGGCTGCCCCGCAGGATGAAAGTAGAGGACAGGTAGGCGGGATGGCTGAGGGCTCCCTGCCCCTCGATCACGATCACGGCGGGGTGCTGGCTTTCAAATGCCTCGACAACCGCTCCCTCCACCGCTCCGGAACAGAACTGGGACGGAATGGCGTCGAGGGGGATCCCGAAGCGCCCCCCTTGGATGAGCCCGGTCTGGCCAGTGTTCACCAGCACGGCGTGGATGCCCTGGTCTTGGAGGGCCTTCACCAGCAGGGTGGCCGTGGTGCGTTTGCCGATCGCGCCGTCGGTGCCGAGCACGGCGATGCGCAGGCAGTGGGCCCTGGCAATCGACCCGTCAAACAGCCGTAAATCCTTCAGGGCGGCGGGTCGACGGACGTCTCGGATCGACACCTGCTGTCGATCCGCCACGGCGGCGAACTCGGCGTCGTCGCCAAGGAATTCGCGCATGCCGCTCACCAGGTGGAGGCCGGAGGCCATGGCCCCCAGCAGGGCCTGGCGGTCCTCCGGACGGAACAGGCCGTTGGCTGGAGCCATCCCGTAGATGAAGGTGTCGGCCCGGGCTCCGGCGAGGGCCAAGGCTGCCGCCAGATCGGCCACAATTGGAATGCCGTTGGCGATGCCATCGAGCACCATCCCCGCGTCCAGGCCCGCACGGTGGCTGTCCACCACGGCACGGATCTCAAAGGCCTCGCAGTGACGCACGAGTCCGTGGGCCGTTTTGCCATCGAGTCCGGCGAAATGGCCTTCGCAGTGGATGATGGCCACTCGGCGCTGGGCTGTCGGGAGCCTTCGGAGCGCTGGGGACAGGTCAGAGACCTGTGTTGGGAATGTCAAAGAGGCCAGGCTTCGCCGGCCGCGCACCGTTGCACAGCGCAGGCGCCAGAAGCACAGAAGTGGCCGCTGAATGGCGTGGGTCAGCCCATGCTAGGGGGGATGTCCGGGTCGAGGGGATCGGCCAGCAGCTCGGCGATCTGGTTGTGGCCGTTGCCTTGGGCCAGAAACAGGGCCCGCTCCGCCCGCAGCAGTAGATCCTCAACACCGGCATCCCCCGGTGCCAGGACGGTCAGCCCCCCGCTGATCTGGAGCCGGTGCCCACTGCCGCTGAACACGCCACCCAGTGCGGCGAACCCGCAGCGAATGGCTTCAGCCCGCTCCATGGCCGCTTCGGCATTGGCATTCACCATCAACAGGGCGAATTCCTGGTCGCCGATTTGGCCGATCAGGTCCTGGGGGCAGAGCTGGGAGCGGAGCAGCTCGGCCCCATCCTTGAGCGCCCGGTCCGAGGCCTCCTGCCCCCAGCGGTTTCGGATCTGGCTGAAGTGGTCGATCTCGATGGCCAGGAGTGCCAGGTCTGAGCCAGCCGCCCGGGCGCGCTCCAGCTCCGGTTTCGCCTGCTCCAGGAAGCTGATCCGGTTGGCGAATCCGGTGAGCGGTTGGACCGTGGCCAGTCGACGCAGTTCGAATTCGCGCAGCACCAGCTGGGCCAGGTCTTCGAGCAGCTTCACCTGGTTGGCACTGAAATGCCTTGGCTGGACATCGATCACGCACAGGGTGCCGAGGTTATGGCCGTCGCGACTCTGCAGGGGTGTCCCGGCATAGAAACAGATCTTGGGATCGGTGGTCACCAGGGGATTGGTGCAGAAGCGGGGGTCCTGTCGCGCATCGGGCACCACCAGGGTTTCGTCACCGGCTATGGCATGGGCGCAGAAGGCCATGTCGCGTGGCGTTTCCGTGGCGTCGAGCCCATGGCGGGCCAGAAACCACTGCCGATCGCGATCCACCAGGGAAATCAAGGCGATGGGGGTCTCCAGCACGGTGGACGCCAGTTGGACGAGGCGCGTGAAGTGCTCATCCTCCGGGTGGTCGAGCACGCCCTGGCGCTCCAGGTCACGCTGGCGCTGGACCTCATTGGGCAGGATCGGATAGTCGGGGTACGGCACGCAGGCATCCCGATGATGACCAGCCTAGGAAAGTCGCGGTGCGCCGTCTCAGGCTCGCCATGATCGGATCAAGACCTGCGCCAGAGAACCCATGAGCCTCTCCAAGGAAACCTGCATCCCCTGCCGGGATGGGGCCCCCACCCTCAGCGAAGCCGAGCTGGCCTCCCTGTTGCCCCAGTTGCCGGGTTGGGCCGTGGTCAGCGGCCACCACCTGCGCAAGACCTGGACGTTTCCCGACTTTCAGCAGGCCCTCGATTGGGTCAACAGGGCTGGAGCCATCTGTGAGGCCGAGGGCCATCACGCTGAGTTCAGCCTCGGCTGGGGCCATGCCGAAGCTGTCATCTACACCCACAAAGTGGATGGCCTCACCCGGGCCGATGCGGTTTTGGCGGCCAAGTTCGAAGCTCTCGCTGTCGGGGCCTAGGGCTATCCCACTTCCAGTGCCCAGGTCCAGCTTGTCAGTTCCGCCCCGAACTCCTTCACACAATCTTCCATTGAAAACCTGGTGCAGCCGTCTCGGCAGCAGCGGCTTTCTCCATAGGGTTCAGCAAACGAAGCTCCACCATGTCAGCCCAGGAGGACAGTCACCCCAACGCAGCAATTGGTTCCGACTCCTTCGAGCCCCGCAGCCTGGAATGGCAGGACAACGGTGAGCTGGCCGCCACCGAGGTGTTCGAGCTTGTCAAACGTCTGCGGGCGGTTGAAACCGGCGAGCACGTCAACGAGCTCTGGAGGTTGGGCCAGAAAGCCTGAAGGCCCTTGCCGTTGGGCGCGGCCTCGGTTTGATGGCGTGAGGCCCAACACCCTTCGGGCAGCGCACGCCATGACTGACAGCCCAGTGATCCCAGATGGTTCCGCCGTGGCGGAATGGCGGCATCGGGGCTGCTCGGTGAGGCTGATTCGTCGTTGTGCAGCCGCCGAGGCCTACCGGATTCACCACTGCAGTGGGGTGCCCATGGGCACGGCCGCCAGCCTGGAGGAGGCTCGCAGCTTGATTGATGAGCGCATCCAGCTGTTGCGGCAGCGGCTGGTGGCTGCGGCCTGAACGGGATTCAACAGCAGTGGCGAACATTCTTGTGATCTTGGCTTGATGGTGGCTCTCCTTCCCTTGAGCGCGTCAGACTGAACTCAGCGTCGTTGAGGTCTGGGCAGATGTTCCTGAAGATGCACAACGGGGAAGATGACAGCTTGGTTGAGGTGCTCAATCTCCAGCAGCTTTTCGATCCATTTGCGGGCCAGGTGCTGGGACGTCTGCACGCCGGTGAGGAACTGCAGGACCCGGCCCCCGTCGACAAGGGCCAGCTGGTGTTTCCCTCCGGTGAGACCCTGCCACGCTGCTGGCGTGATCCCCACTACGGCGACCAGGGGTAGGGAGGTTCAGGGTTGGCTTGGGCGACTGGCCGGCATCCGCTCCAGATAGGTTTTGACGGCTAGGGGTTGGGTCTGGTGATAGCCCTGGGGCAGCCAAACGTCCCCAGCACTGGTGGTGACGTGAATCTCCCAGTGGTAGAGCCCCCGATAGGCCCGGGGGTCTTCGCGGAGCAGTTGGGCGTACTGCAGCACCCCTTCGCCGTAATGCCAGCTGTTGTTGTAGCCCCAGAGCCCGCGGCGGATGTCCCGTAGGCCCCCCCGCCGCACCAGATACCGGGCTGCAGCGGCGATGGCATCGTGGGGATCACGGATGTTGCCCTGGCCGATGCCCGGTTCGGCCCAGGTCGTGGGCAGGAACTGCATCGGTCCCTGGGCGTTGGCAACGGAGACGCCATCGATCCGGCCCATGCCTGTTTCCACCAGGTTCACCGCGGCAAGCACTTCCCAGGGGATTCCGGTGGCGGCGGCGGCCTTGCGGTAGTGGCCCAGCAGCACCTCGGCCGGCTCCGGGGCGATGATCCGCCAGGCAGGCACCGCACTGATCGGTCTGCCACGGTGCATGGCCTGAAAGGCCCGCCGTGCGGCCAGGTGTCGGTCGAACACCTTGTGCCACCGATCTGGCAGGGATTCCCGCACCTGGCGGGCCAGGTCAGGCTGGCGGCTGAGCCGTCTGTAGATCACCTGTTGCTGGTGCCCGAGCTGGGGCAGCCGCGGTTCAGGGGTGTCGGTCGATCTGAGCGCCGTTTCCACCTCGCCCAGCAGGTGGGCGATGGCGGTGGCGGTGGTTGGAACCAGGGGGTAGGGGCGGCCATTGCCACTCCGGGGGAGCTGCGGCTGGGCAAGAGGTGCTCCGGCATCCGTGGCCAGGCAGCCGCTTCCGCCGAGCAGCAGGGCCAACCCTGCCAGCAGGCCGAGGCTTGTGCTGTGCAGGCTGGTGATGCGCTGGCCCTGACGGATCACCACGGCTCAGGGCCCAATGCTCACCAGCCGCCGGCGTTGCAGCTCCAGGTGGAAGGCGTGGCTGAGGGCATCCCGTCGCCCCCACCGTTGGATCCCCTGCCAGAGGGACTGCAACCGCCAGCCCAGCCAGAGCAGGCACAGCACCAGTCCCAGCCAACGCATGGTTCAGCCTTGCAACTCAACCGGTTTAAGGACGAATGTCGGCTCTGGCGAGGGCCCACCCCGCCTCTGACACAGAACGCCAGGAAGCGATCCCCGACCTGGGGAGCTTGGTTTGCTCCCGCTGACAGCGGGCGTTCCGGTGGGGCTCCCCTGCCCGTTGCTGGCCTCACTGGGCTCTGCTCGTGTCTATCGGGCGACCCCGGGGCGGTTGATCCCCACCGGTCATGGCGATCCCCTGACAGAACCCGAAATCCTGGACCAAGAACGACAGGATTGCTCCAGTTTTTACCGGGAAGCTTCCGTCATGACCACGTCAGGTTTTCCGATGTCGGACGAGGGGAACACCAATGATCTGACGCTGCGTCAGCTGCGGGAACTGGCCAGCAACCTCGGGATCGGCCGCTACAGCCGCATGCTGAAAGACCAATTGGTCCGTGCGATTGATCGCCAATCAGACCCGACCTCGGAGTCGGCAGAGCGCTCCACTGACTTGCGGGCCCTGGAAGCCGAGATGCTCCCGGCCCCCCGTCCATCGGCCCAGACTTCGGTGGTGTTCCTGCCCCGCGATCCCCAGTGGGCCTACGTGTTCTGGGAGCTGTCTGACAGCGATCGACGCCAGGCGATGGCTGATGGGGCCAGCCAATTGGTGCTCCGGGTGGCCGACGTGACCGGTCTGGGTGGTGGAGCCGCCCACCAGCACACCATGCAGGAAGTGGTGGTTAACAGTCACGCCACCGAGTGGTACCTCCCCGTTCCCCTCAGCGACCGCGACTACCGCGTTGAACTGGGCTATCGCCTCGGTGCAGGCGGTTGGCACTCCCTGGCCTTCTCGGCCGTTGCCCGGGTTCCGGCCCTGCATCCCAGCGAACAGATCCTCGACCAGTTTGTCCCCTTCTCCCTGGAGGCCCCTGCCGCCGCCGCCGCTGCGGTGACGGCCATCCCCCAGGCCGCTCCCGGCATCCACGAACGGGTTTACCAGGCTGCCACGTCCACCTTCCGTGCTTTTGGTCGGGGTTCGGAGGCCTTCCATGACGTGGACGCTGCCGGCGACCATTCCCATGGCCTGAATGCTTCAGGCGTTGGGGTCTGGGCCAGCGGCCGCCATGAATCCGGTGCCGGCGGCGTCGCCTCCCGCCAGCGTTCCTTCTGGCTGGTGGCCGATGCGGAGCTGATCGTCTACGGCGCCACCGATCCAGCAGCCACCCTGCGCATTGGCGACGAGGTGGTGCCCCTGGCGGAGGACGGCACGTTCCGCCTTCAGGTGCCGTTCCGCGACGGACAACAGCTGTATCCGATCACGGCCGTGGCCGCCGATGGGGAGCAGCGCCGCCACATCACCCTCGAATTTGCCCGCACCACCCCTGATGCCCACGTCAACAGCGCGGAGGAAGCCGTAGCCGAGTGGTTCTGAGGGACCTTGGCCCCGTTCAGGGCACCAGGTTGACGAGTTTGCCGGGGACCACAATCACCCGGCTCGGGGCCTTGCCCTCCAGCCATTTGGCGGCGATCTCGCTGGCCAGGGCCAACCGTTCCAAGGTGGCCCTGTCCGCATCGGCGGGAACCTCGAGGTTGCCCCGGACCTTGCCCTTCACCTGGATCACCAGCGGGATCGTTTCGCGCACCAGGGCCGTGGCATCGGCCGACGGCCAGGGCTGCTGGTGGATGCTGATGCGGTCATCCGGGTTGGCCCCCAGCTTGAGCCAGAGTTCCTCGGCCAGATGGGGAGCAAACGGGGCAAGCAGGATCAACAGGGTACGTAGGGCTTCGCAGGCCACCTCGGTGCTGGCGGCCTCCAGGTGCTCGCCCATCGCATTGCTGAGTTTCATCAGCTCCGAAACGGCCGTATTGAACTGGTAGTCGCCGTCGAGGTCCTCGCTGATGGCGGCAATGGCGGTGTGCACCGCCCGGCGCAGCTCCTGCTCGCCCGCACTCAGGCCATCGGCCGCCGGCTTGCCCCCATCCTCGGCCAGGCTCAAACCCCGCGCCACCGCCCCGTCCACCAGGCGCCAGAGGCGCTGCAGGAAGCGGAATTGGCCCTCCACATCGGCGTCATCCCACTCCAGATCCTTCTCGGGCGGGGCCTTGAACAGGATGAACATGCGGGCGGTGTCGGCGCCATATTTGTCGATCACCACCGCCGGGTCGACGCCGTTGTACTTCGACTTCGACATCTTTTCGTAGAACGTTTCCAGCGGCTCGCCACTTCGTGGGTCGCGGGGATCGCTGGGGTCGGCCACATCGGCTGGGGCGATGTATTTGCCGGAGTGGGGGTTCTTGTAGGTGATGCCCTGCACCATGCCCTGGGTGAGCAGGCGGGTGAAGGGTTCATCGAAGCCCAACAGGCCGCGGTCGCGCAGCACTTTGGTGAAGAAGCGCGAGTAGAGCAGATGCAGGATCGCGTGCTCGATGCCGCCCACGTATTGATCCACCGGCAGCCAGGAATCGACCGCTTCGCGGCTGAAGGGAAGGGCGGTGTTCTTGGGATCGCTGTAACGCAGGTAGTACCAGCTGGAGCACATGAAGGTGTCCATGGTGTCGGTCTCCCGCCGGGCTGGCTGACCGCAGCAGGGGCAGTCCACGCGCCACCAGCTCTCAAGCTGGGCGAGGGGCGACCCGCCCTTGCCCACCAGGCTGGCCTCCTGGGGCAGTTCCACCGGAAGCTGGTCGGCGGGCACCGGCACAGCGCCGCAGTCCTCGCAGTGGATCACCGGGATCGGGCAGCCCCAGTAGCGCTGACGGGAGATCAGCCAGTCCCGCAGGCGGTAGGTGATGCGGGCCTGGCCCCAGCCCTCCTGCTCGGCCGCCGCCGTGATCGCCTGCTTGGCCTCACGGCTGGACAGGCCATCGAAGCGCCCGGAGTGAATCAGCACACCGGCTTCGGTCCAGGCGCCGCCCTCGTAGGCGTGCTCATCACTGCCCTCGGGGATCACCACCTGCCGCACCGGCAATTCGTACTGCCGGGCAAACACAAAATCGCGTTGGTCGTGGGCCGGCACGCCCATCACGGCACCCGTGCCGTAGTCGGCCAGCACGTAGTCGGCAATCCACAGGGGGATCAGCTCGCCATTGGCCGGGTTGCGAACGTGCGCTCCGATCGGCACACCGCGTTTGGGCTTGTCGTCGGCGGTGCGCTCCTGCTCGCTCTGACGGCTCACCAGATCGCAGAAGGCCTCCACGTGGATGGTCTGCTCGGCGGTGGTGAGCTGGGCCACCAGCGGATGCTCCGGGGCGAGCACCACGTAGCTGGCGCCGAAGATCGTGTCAGGCCGGGTGGTGAACACGGTGATGCCCTCGCCCGTGTCTGAGCCCCCGCCATCCACCACCTGGAAACGGAGTTCGGCGCCGGTGCTGCGGCCGATCCAGTTGGCCTGCATGGTGCGCACCCGCTCCGGCCAGCCCTCCAGCTTCGGCAGGTCGTCGAGCAGCTGGTCGGCGTAGGCGGTGATCTTCAGGAACCATTGGCGCAGCTTGCGCTTTTCCACCAGGGCGCCGGAGCGCCAGGAGCGTCCCTCGCTGTCCACCTGTTCATTGGCGAGCACCGTCTGATCGATCGGATCCCAGTTGACGGTGGCGTCCTTCTGATAGGCCAGGCCGGCGTCGAGAAACTGCAGGAACAGCCATTGGGTCCAGCGGTAGTAATCGGCGTGGCAGGTGGCTACCTCCCTGTCCCAGTCGATCGATAGGCCCAACCGTTGGAGTTGAGCACGCATGGACGCGATGTTCTGATCCGTCCAGACCCCTGGATCAATGCCCCGTTCGATTGCCGCATTTTCCGCGGGTAAGCCGAAGGCGTCCCAGCCCATGGGGTGAAGCACCTGCTTGCCGCGCATGCGCTGGACGCGGGCGACGACGTCGGTAATCACGTAGTTGCGCACATGGCCCATGTGCAGGTTCCCCGAGGGATAGGGGAACATCGAAAGGGCGTAGTAGGCGTCTCCGGTGTCCCGATCTGGCCTGGCTGGCGTGCGGTGCTGTCCCGTGGCCGTCCACCGCTCCTGCCAGCGGGCTTCGATCGCCTGGGGTTGGTAGCGGGGGGCGTCGCTCACGGCAGCCAGGGCTGGATCAGAGCTGTGATCGTGCCACAGCCCAGAAGGGCAGGGCGGGCTCAGCCCAGGGCGCGGATCGTGCTCGCCGCCGCGCGACTGATCAGGGTCAGGGGCCGTCCTTCGTCCTGGCTCAGGGCCAGATAGTGGATGTCTTGCCAGTGGAGGGTGCCTTCCAGTTCACCCACGCCACTCACCTGAATGGCCACCGGGGTGCGGTGGCGGATCAGGTCCTGCAGGTGGCGGATGCTCGGCTGGGACGTATCGAGGGCGGTCGTCCGCTTCTCGAAAAAGCTCTGCATAGGATTTGCACGTGGCTGCGCTCGCCCCCATCGTGCTCCAGTTCAGCAAATATCAAGGCCTGGGAAACGATTTCCTCATGCTTGATGGCCGGAGTGCAGCCATCGGCGATGACGGCATGGGCCTGACCCAGGAGCGCATTCAGCGGTTGTGTGACCGACGTTTTGGCGTGGGGGGAGATGGGGTGATCCTGGCCCTGCCCCCCCGGGAGGGCGGAGAGCTGCGGATGCGGATTTTCAATGCCGATGGCAGCGAACCAGAAATGTGCGGCAACGGCATCCGTTGTTTGGCCCGTTTTCTGGCGGATAGCGATGGCGATGGTCCGGGCCGGCAGTGGCAGATCGAAACCCTGGCGGGCCGGATTGTGCCGGAGCTCCAGGCCGATGGCACGATCCGGGTGGATATGGGCGTGCCCTTTCTGGAGCCCGCCACCATCCCCACCACGCTGGCCGTTGGCGAGGCCGGTGTGCCCCAGGGCCAGCTGGAGGTTGCTGGCATCACCTTTGCGGTTGGTGCCGCCGGCATGGGCAATCCCCATGTGGTGATTCCGGTGGATGACGTGGCGGCCATTGATCTGGAGCGCTGCGGTGCCGCGCTGGAAGTCGATCCCGCCTTCCCCGCTCGCACCAACGTCCACTTCGTGCAGGCCCTGAGCCCGACCCACCTGGTGATGCGGGTCTGGGAGCGGGGCGCCGGCCCCACCCTGGCCTGCGGCACGGGTGCCTGCGCCACGTTGGTGGTGGCCCATCGGTTCGGATTGGCCGAGCGACGGGCCCGGGTAGACCTGCCCGGCGGTCCCCTCGAGATTGACTGGGATCCCGCCAGCGACCACCTGTTCATGACCGGTCCTGCCCTGGCGGTGTTTGACGGGGTGGTGACGCCCGAGCTCTGGGGCGAGTCCGTTCCCCCAACCCAGGCCGCACCGGCTGCCGATGGGGCATCCGCCAACGCCCCGTCGGTGGATTGCGCCAGCGTCTGCGTCAACGGCTGCATTCGGCCTGAGGCCTGCCCGTCGGCGGAGGCTCGCGCCCGGGTGGAGGCGCTGCTGAACAACAGCTCCCTGGACGACCTGGTGGCCCTGGCCACCGAATCCCTCGAAAACCGCACCAGAGCTCGTTTCGAGCGAGCCATGCCCCCGGGCGGTTGATGGCATCTCCGGGCCTGGCGACCTACTTCGACACCAGCGCCACCACGCCGCCCTGCGAGGCCGTGCTCCGCGCGATGGCCGAGGTCCAGGCCTCGGGCTGGGCCAACCCCTCCAGCCTGCACGGCCCCGGGCTGGCCGCTGCCGAACATCTGGAGCGATCGCGGCAGAGCCTGGCATGGCTCCTGGGCTGTGACGCCGACGAGCTGGTGGTGACCTCCGGCGGCACCGAATCCATCCACCTGGCCCTGCTCGGAGCTGCCGCGCCGCTGCAACCCGGTCGCCTGTTGATCTCCGCGGTGGAGCATCCGGCCACCCAGGCGGCCGCCTCTCGCCTGGCGGCACGGGGATGGCAGGTGCAGACCATCCCGGTGGACCGTCAGGGCCTGCTGGATCTCAACGCCCTCGACGACCTGCTCGCCCCACCCACCCGGCTGGTGTCTTTGATCTGGGGTCAGAACGAGGTGGGCAGCCTGCAACCGATTGAGGCCGTCGGCAGCCGTTGCCGTGCCGCTGGCGTGCTGCTGCATGTCGATGCGGTGCAGGTGCTGGGGCACCGTCCTGTCTGCTTCCGCGACCTTCCCGTGGACCTGCTCAGTGGGGCCGCCCACAAACTGCAGGGGCCCCGGGGCGTGGGCCTGTTGCTGGTCCGTGCCGGCGTGCCCCTCCAGGGCCAGCTCGGGGGCGGGGGGCAGGAGGGGGGCCGCCGGGCCGGGACCGAGCCGGTGGCCCTGCTGGCCGGATTTGCCAAGGCCCTGGAGCTATCCAGGCAGCTCCCCTCAGCGGCCGGACTGCGCGATCCGCTGCTGGAGCAGTTGCTGGCCATTCCGGGCCTTCGGCTCACTGGTCCTCCCCCGGGCCCTCAGCGGTTGCCCCACCACATCAGCCTGTTGGTGTCTCGGCCGGAGGGTCAGCCCCTCTCCGGACGGTGGCTGGTGGGTGCGATGGCGCGCCAGGGCCTGGCGATCAGCAGCGGCTCGGCCTGCAGCAGCAGTGGTTCGGCGGCCAGCCCCGTGCTGTTGGCGATGGGTTGCCCTGAAGACGAAGCCAGCAGCGGCGTGCGCATCAGCCTGGGCCCCTGGCATACCGCTGAGGATTGCAGGGTCCTGGCGACGGCCCTGAGACGCAACCTGGACCTGGCGTCCATGGGCCCGGTCGGGCCAACTCGTTAGCGTCAGCCGGTTAGATCCCGCTCTGATGCTTCCCCCCGACCTGCGCAGCGCCGAGGCCGAAGCCCTGGTGGCGATCCAGGCAGCCCTTGCCGCAGGCGCCAAAGGGCTGTGGTCTGTGGAACTGCGTTTTGAGGGACTGCGCCTCTTGCCGGTGGCCCTGCGCCTGCAGGCGGCCCTGGCCCCAACGGTGGCTGGCCTGCGTCTGCTGTGTGCCGATGCTGGGGCCACGGCCCTGGCCCAGCGGGATGCCCCTGAGGCGGCGTCCCAAATCGCCAGCCTGCGGGATCAGATGCGCCTGCAGCAGGCTGACGGTGGCAGCGAAGGGGTGCTGCTGCTGCTCGCTCCCTCGCCGTCCGACTACGAGGAGGTTGAGCAGGTCTGTGCCCTCCATCGCGGGGCTGTGGTGCTGTTGAACGGCAATCTCGAGGATGCCGCCGTGGGCATTGGCAGCGTGGCCCGCCAACGCCGCAAAGGATTTCTCTCGGGCTGGCAGAGCGCCTATGCCCTGATTCCCACGGGCGATGGCGCCCTGAAGCGGGCTTGCCCCGGAGCCTGGGAGCTCTATCGCCGCGATCCGGATGGGTTTCGCTTCGTGAGTCAGTTCGACCACAAGCCCGATGCTGAGGAGCAGGCCCTGGCCCTGGCCGGCGGCGCGGGTCTGGGATTGGGTGGCAATCTCAAGGTGATGGACGCCTTCATCGAGGGGCTGCGCAACTAGTCCCCAGGGCTGCCCTGGTGGGACCGGGCGAACCTCCGTACACTTCGCCGATCCCCGAGCTATCCGATGGCTGCCCAGAGCGACCCCACTCCCGCCCGCGATGGACGCGCCTGGAGCGTGGTGGATCTCGGTGCTGCCGCCGCCGTCGGACTCGCCCTCGCTGGGGTGATCTGGAGTCCCAAGCTCAGTGGTGCCGTCGCCAGTGCCACGGGTGCCCTCATCCCCGTCACGGTGCTGGTGGACGTGCGCGGTGTGGCGGTGGCCGATCCTGCCGCCCTGATTCAGGCGGCCCAACAGGAAGGCAAGGTGGCGATCGTGATTCGCAACCAGCCCCACGGCTCGGTGGCGGTGAAGCAGGTCGTGCCGTTGCAGCGCAAACTTGTGGCGGTCCAGCCCAATGGCTCCGTGGTGTCGGCTGTGGACCCCAACCAGACCACCCTGGGCACGCTGGACGCCCGTTTCGTGCTCCAGGGCCAGGGCCGGCGGAGTGGTGGCGGCGTGGTCTTCGGCAACCAGAACCTCAAGATTGGCGCCCCGGTAGAGATTGAGGGGGAGCAATACCGCATTGGCGGCACCGTGACCGGCCTGCAGCTGGGAGGCCGGTGACGTGACCTCGCTGCCCCCTTGCCGATGCGTCGCCCTGGCCCTGTTGCCCGCCAGCCTGGCTCCACTGGTGTCCCTGGCGGCACCGGCTCCCCAGACCCCGGCCGTTCCCGCCTTCGCCCCCCTGGCAGCGGCTCCGCTCGCCTCCCTGCCTCCCCTGCCCCCGCCGGTAGGCCTGCCCCTCCTGCAGGCCCAGGTGAGTTGTCCGGCCCTGCAGCAGCGCCTCCTGGCCACGGTGGGAGGCGAGGCATCGGTGTGGAGCATCAGCATTGCCGATCCCCAAGGTCGCCTGTTGGCCGACCTCAATGGCCTGCGGCCGCGCATCCCCGCCTCCAACCAGAAGCTGGTGAGCACGGCCTATGCCCTGGACCAACTCGGGCCCGATTACCGCCTGAACACCCAGCTCTGGCGCCTCACGGACGGCAGCTTCCGCCTCACCGGTGAGGGGGATCCCGACCTGGCCCTGCCCCAGTTGCAACGCTTCGCCAAGTTGGCCCTGGGATCCGGCGGCAGCACCGGGACTGTCCCCAGCGTGGTCAAACTCCAGATCGCCGAAGAACCCCGGCAAGCCTGGTGGCCGCAGGGATGGCATCCCGATGATCGCTACACCGCCTACGGCGCGCCGATCACCCGCTTGGCTGTCACCAGCAACGCCATCCATGAGGCGGTGATGAATCCGCCCTCCAGGCTCCAGAACCTGATGAGCAAAACCATGGGTCAGCAGGGCACCAAGGTCCAGTTGTCGCTGGTGTCTGCCCGCGCCCCCATGCCTGGCGATGCGGTGTTGCTGCATCAGGAACCCTCGGCACCGATGCACAACCTGCTGAGCCTGGCCAACACGGAAAGCCACAATTTCACTGCCGAGGTGTTGCTGCGTCAGGCCGCTGGCAGCTGGGATCTGGGCCAGGCGGCCCAACGGGAGACCCTCTGGCTGATGGAGCAGGGCCTGCCGATGCAGGGGGTGCGCGTCGCCGATGGCAGCGGCCTGGACCGGGCCAACCGGCTCACCAGTCGCTTCCTGGCGGCCCTCCTGCTGCGCATGGACCAGCATCCCTACGGCCGGGACTACCTGGCCTCGATGGCGGTGGCGGGCCAACGGGGCACCCTGCGCAACCTGTACATCGGCACGCCCTTGCAGGGCAGGTTCTTTGGCAAGACAGGCACGATCAGTGGGGTGCGCTCCATCAGTGGGGTGCTGATGACCGCCGATGGGCCCCGCTATGTCAGTGCGATCAGCAATGGAGCGGGATCGCCGAACGACACCATCGGTCGGGTGCTGCGCCAGGCACAGCTCACCCAGCTCTGCCCCCTCTAGCCGGCCAGCTGCTTGAGGGTGTTGGCCACCCGGCGGCGGCGGCTCAGGGGCTCCGTTGCGGCGTCTGACCCCTCCGGTGTCTGCAGTCGCACCAGCTCCCGGCGGCCGCCCAGCACCACCTGGCTCATCTCCTTGAGGCGACCTTCCAATTCACCGAGCACCTGCTCGGCGTAACGGTTGGCCCCCTCCTGAATGGTGGCGGCTTCCTGGCGGCTGCGGGCCACCAAGGCGTCACACTGCTGCTGGGTCTGCTGGCGAAACTGCAGGGCATCGTTGTGCAACCGCTCGGCTTCGACCTGGCTGTCCCGCTGCACACGTGCCCCCTCCTGGCGGATCTGCTCCAGTTCGGCCATGGCCTGTTGGCGGTTGCGGTCGTGCTGCTCCACAAGCTGGCGGTTGCGTTCGGCGCTCTCCTGCTCCAGCTGCTGGCGTCGCAGCGCAAACTGCTGCTCCATCTGGGCCAGCCGGGCCTGGTGCTCCTGTTCGGCCTGGGCCACCTGCTGGCGGGCCTGCAGCAGCAGCTGCTCACACTGCTGGCGCGCCTGATCGCGCAGCTCGGCCACCTGCCGCTCCGCCTCCTGGCGGATGGCGGCGCTGTTGATCAGTTGCTCCCGCTCGCGCTTGCCGGCCGCCACGATCTCCTCGGCCTGCTGGCGGGCCTGGGCGATGAAGTCCTCCCGTTGGCGGATCAGTTCGACGGCCTGGCTCAGTTGGGTTGGCAGGGAGTCCCGCAGGGCATCCATCACCTCGATGGCGTCCTGCTCGTTCACCAGCCGCCCACCGCTGAAGGGAATGCGGCTGCCTTCCAGCACGATCTCCTCGAGTTGATCGAGTTGGTCGAGCACGGTGATGGTGGCCTCGGCCATGGACGGCACTAAGCGGATGTCCGATTAAAAAGCCTGGTCAGGTCTTCTGCCACTCCAGCCGGCACCATGTGGCGCACATCGCCACCAAAGCGGGCCACCTCCTTCACCACCGAACTGCTCAGAAAGCTGTGGTGCACAGCGGTGGCCAGAAACAGCGTCTCCACGTGGGGGGCCAAACTGTGGTTGGTGTGGGCAATCTGCAGTTCAAATTCGAAATCGCTCAAGGCCCGCAGGCCACGCAGGATCACCTGGGCCTGGCTGCGGGCGGCGAAGTCCACGGTCAGCCCGTCGAAACTACCCACCTCCACCCCGCTGAGGTGGGCCGTGGCCCGACGGATCTGCTCCAGCCGTTGCTCCAGGCCGAAGGCGGGCTGTTTGCTGGGGTTTTGCAGCACGGCCACCATCACGCTGTCGAACAGCCGGGCGCTGCGTTCGATCAGGTCGAGATGGCCCAGGGTGAGGGGATCGAAGCTGCCGGGGTAGAGCGCACGCATTGGGCCAGCCTATGGGCGAGCGTTGCGTTTCTAGAGTTGGAACCGTTCCCTGCGTCCCCGGGCGCTCCTGTCGTCATGGCCCAGACCGCCGCCCTCAACGCCGAAGCCAAGAAAACCCTGCTGCGCAAGATCCCCCATGGCGTGTTCATCTGTGGCGTGGCAGAGGGAGAGGAGGTGAACGGCTTCACCGCCAGCTGGGTCACCCAGGGATCCTTTGAACCGCCCCTGGTGGTGATGGCCGTGCGGGCCGACAGCACGAGCAACGGCATGATCCAGCGCACCGGCAAGTTTTCGCTCAACGTGTTGGCTGCCGATCAGAAGGACCTGGCCGCCGTGTTTTTCAAGCCCCAGAAAGGGGTGGGTGGCCGTTTTGATGCCGCTCCCTTCAGCCTGGGCGACCTGGGCTTGCCGATCCTCGACAACGCTCTCGGTTCCGTGGAGTGTGAGCTGGTGGGCCAGGTGGCCCATGGGGATCACACCGTGTTCGTGGGAGAAGTGAAGACCGCCACCCTGCATCGCGATGGTGCAGCTCTGGAGCTGGGGAGCACCGGCTGGCAGTACGGCGGCTGAATTGGCGCTGCCCCTGCTGCAGCAACCCGAACGGCTCAAGGCCCGGCTGAGGGAGGTTCCTTCCGAGCCGGGCTGCTATCTGCTGCGCGACGCCGACGACCGCATCCTGTACATCGGCAAGGCCAAGGTGCTGCGCAACCGGGTGCGCAGCTACTTCCAGAGCGGCAGCGGCCACGGCCACAGCCCGCGCATCTCGTTGATGGTGCGCCAGGTGTGCGAGATCGAGTTCATCGTTACCGACAGCGAAGCGGAGGCGCTGGCCCTCGAATCCAACCTGATCAAGCAGAACCAGCCGCATTTCAACGTGTTGCTGAAGGACGACAAGAAATACCCCTACCTCTGCATCACCTGGAGCGAGGCCTATCCGCGCATCTTCATCACCCGGCGGCGCCGCTTCCGCTCCCCGTTAGACCGTTTTTATGGGCCCTACGTGGATGTGGGTCTGCTGCGCCGAACCCTCACCCTGGTGAAGCGGGTGTTTCCCCTGCGGCAGCGGCCCCAGCCCCTCTACCGCGACCGTACCTGCCTCAATTTCGACATCGGCCGCTGCCCGGGCGTTTGCCAGGAAAAGATCAGCTCCGAGGCTTACCACCGCACCCTGCGTCAGGTGGCGATGGTGTTCCAGGGCCGCAACGAGGAGTTGCTGGAGCTGCTGCAGGAGCAGATGGAGCGCTATGCCGAACGCCTTGATTTTGAGAGCGCCGCGCGTGTGCGGGACCAGCTCCAGGGCATCGACACCCTGACTGCGGATCAGAAGATGAGCATCGGCGACAGTTCCGTGAGTCGCGATGTGGTCGCCCTCGCGGCGGATGCGCGCCTGGCGGCGGTGCAGTTGTTCCAGATGCGGGCGGGCAAGCTCGTGGGCCGGCTGGGCTTCACGGCCGATGCCGTGGGCGCCGATGGCCAGCCCCTCGAGCCCGGTCGGATCCTGCAGCGGGTGGTGGAGGAGCACTACAGCCAGGTGGAGCCCGTGGAGATCCCGCCCGAGCTGTTGCTGCAGCACCCGCTGCCCCAGCAGGACCTGATCGAGGAATGGCTGGCCGAGCGGCGGGGTCGCAAGGTGAGGCTGGCCGTGCCCCAGCGCCAGCAAAAGGCCGACCTGATCGAGCTTCTGGAGCGCAACGCCACCTATGAATTGCAACGGGCCCAACGCGGCGCTGAGCAGCAACTGCTGGCCACGGAAGACCTGGCCCAACTGCTGGAGCTTCCCTCCCCGCCGCGTCGCATCGAGGGCTTCGACATCAGCCACATCCAGGGCAGCGATGCGGTGGCCTCCCAGGTGGTGTTCCTCGATGGCCTGCCCGCCAAGCAGCACTACCGCAAATACAAGATCCAGAGCAGTTCGATCCGCGCCGGCCATTCCGACGACTTCATGGCCATGGCCGAGATCATGCGCCGCCGCTTCCGGCGCTGGGCCCAGGCCAAGGCGGAGGGGGCGGACCTTCAGGCCCTGCGTCGGGCCGCAGACACCGCGCTGCACACCGCTGGACTCAACGACTGGCCCGACGTGGTGATGATCGATGGCGGCAAGGGGCAGCTCTCGGCGGTGATGGAAGCCCTGCGGGAACTCAACCTGCATGAGGAGTTGGTGGTCTGTTCCCTGGCCAAGCAGCGTGAGGACGTGTTTGTTCCGGGGGTCAAGCACCCCCTCGAGAGCGAGCCCGACCAGTTGGGCGTTCAGCTGTTGCGGCGTTTGCGGGACGAGGCCCACCGGTTTGCCGTGAGCTTCCACCGTCAACAACGGGGCGAGCGCATGAAGCGCTCGCGCCTCTCCGACATCCCTGGCCTGGGCCCCAAGCGGGTCAAGGAGCTGCTGGCCCACTTCCGCTCCATCGATGCCATCCAGCTGGCGACCCCGGAGCAGATCGCAGCGGCCCCGGGGGTTGGTGCGGCCCTGGCACGCCAGGTGTGGGACTACTTTCATCCCAGTGATGAGCGCGAGGGTGAGGAGTTGGCCAGTTGAGGCGCCTGGCTTGCTCCGTTCTCCTCCCCGTGGTCCTGGCCCTGCTGCTCCAGCTGCTGCCCGGCCTGCCCCCGCCTGCGTTGGCGGCTCCCGGTCTCTGCGTCGGACCGGTCTGCGGCGATGAGATCCATCGCAGTGCCAAGCACCATTGGCAGTTGCGCCTGCGGGTGGGGGACCAGCGGGGCCAGCACGAGCGGCTGGTGGTGGATTGCAGAAACGGGGTGCTCAGTCCCCTGGCCGGTCCGGTGGAGCGGGGCTATGCCGCCGCCGTGGCACGGCGTGCCTGCCGCTTGGCCGGTGAATCGGGGTAGGCCGGAACGGTTCTCCGCCCCTCCCCGCCGGATTGGACCGGGGCCGGCGCTCCAGAATCGGGGATCATCCCCGTGGTGCCTCCATGGCTCGTTTCACCACCCTCCGGGTCGCCGCCCGTGGCGGTCCGCCCCCCCTGCTGGTGGCCCCGGTGCTGGCCCTGGCCGCGGTAGGTGCCCTCGTGATCGTGCCGTTGCTGGCATTGGCCGCGATTCCGGTGGTGATCACCCTCCTGATGGCAATGGGTTGGCTGCTGGCCTGTGGGCTCGGGCTCTGGGCCCTGATCGAGGGCCTGGCGGCCTTGGAGCGTTGGATGGAATCCGACTCCCGCTTCCAGCAATGACCCGGCCGACTCCCGTGCAACGGGGACGGCCGTGATCGGCATCTGGATCCTGGGTGACCAGCTCTCCCAGTCCCATCCCGCCCTGCTGGCTCTGGAGCAGCAGCTCGGCCCTAGCCAGGCCCGGCGCCAATGCCGCATCCTCTTGGTCGAGAGCAGTTCGGTGCTGGCCTGGCGCCGTTATCACCGCCAGAAGCTGGTGCTGGTGTGGAGTGCCATGCGCCACTTCAGTGCGGAGCTCCACCAGGCCGGTTGGAGCGTCGATCACCTGGAAACCGATCGGTTTTCGGAAGCTCTCCCTGGCTGGATCAGCGACCATGGGATCCGCCAACTCCAGCTCATGGAGCCCGCGGAGCGGCCCTTTCGCGGCGCGATCGAGCGGCTCAGCTTGCCGATCCCGGTGCAGTGGCACGCCTCCAATGCCTTTCTCTGGAGCCGGGAGGACTTCGCGGCCTGGGCCCAGCCCTACAAGCAGCTGCGGATGGAGCTCTTCTACCGGGAGGGTCGACGGCGCTTCAGCGTGCTGATGGAGGGCGGCACCCCCCTGGGTGGCCAGTGGAATTACGACCAGGCCAACCGCAAGGCGCCGCCCAAAGGGCTGCAGGGCCCCGAGCCCCTGACATTTGAACCGGATGCCATCACCGGTGATGTGATCGCCAAGGTGGAACGCCTGGCTGGGGAGCTGGAGGCTGCGGGTGAGCCTGGCCTGCCGGGCCTGAGCCAGCCCTTTCACTGGGGGGTGACCCGAGGCCAGGCCCTGGCGGTGCTCGAGCACTTCATCGCCACCCGCCTCGATGGCTTCGGCCCATACCAGGACGCCATGGTGGGCGGCCAACCCACCCTCTGGCACGCCCTGCTCTCCCCCTACCTCAACCTGGGCCTGCTGGGCCCATTGGAGGTGATCCGTCGGCTGGAGGAGGCGGGACAGGAACGGGGCACGCCGCTGGCCTCGCTGGAGGGGGTGATCCGCCAGATCCTTGGCTGGCGCGAATACACGCACGGCCTGTACTGGTGGTTTGGCGCCGACTACCCCCAGCGCAACCACTTCGCCGCCGATCGGCCCCTGCCGCCCTGGCTCGAGGGTCTCGGTGGCAGCGGCATGGCCTGCATGGACACGGTGCTGGGGGAGTTGAAGGCCAGCGGCTACGCCCACCACATCCAGCGGTTGATGGTGCTGGCTAACTACGGCCTGATCGCCGGCCTCGATCCCCAGGCCTTCACCGCCTGGTTTCACCGACTGTTTATCGATGGTTACGACTGGGTGATGCAGACCAACGTGCTCGGCATGGGTCTGTTTGCCGACGGCGGCCTGCTGGCCAGCAAGCCCTACGCCGCCAGCGGCAACTACATCAACCGGATGGGCACCTACTGCAAGGGCTGCCAGTACAACCCCAAACAACGCAGCGGCCCGCAGGCCTGCCCGTTCAACGCCCTCTACTGGGACTTTCTGGCCCGCCACAGCGATGGTTTGGGTCGCAATCCGCGCATGGCCCTGGTGATCAAGCAGCTGGAGCGGATCGATGCTGAGGAGCTGGCGGCGATCCGGGCTGCCGCTGCGGGTCACCGGGGGCCTGGGCCATCTCCGGGATGATGGTGGGGCACTCGCATCCCCCCATGTCCACGCTGTTGACGGGCGGCCATGGCGATCCACCCCGGACCCGTCGGCATGACTACGGACTGGTGGTTCTGCAGCTCTTCTGGCGGATGCGCCTCGATCTGCTGCTGTTCGCCCTGCTGGTGGCAGTGGCGGTCTGGCGCGGCCCGCTGCAGACCCGCTGGACCCTCACACCGATGGGGATCTCGGTGCTGGGGATTGCCGTGTCGATCTTCATCGCCTTTCGCAACACCCAGGCCATCAACCGCTGGTGGGAAGCCCGCAGCCTCTGGGGGTCGGTGGTGAACCACAGCCGCAAATGGCGAGATGTGCTGCTGTGCCTGCTGCCCCACGAAAGGCTGGTCAGCCAAAGGGGGCGCTGCCTGATGGAGTACCAGGTGGCCCAGGTGTGGCTGCTCAATTTCGAGTTGCGCAATTTCTGGCGGGCCGACCTGCGTCGTGGCGTTGATGGTCTGCTCGCCGATCTGCAGCTTCAGCCCTCAACCTCCCTGCAGGAGCTCTGCAGGCAACGGGCCCGGGCGGTTGAGCGGTTGCACCGCGATGGCTGGATCGACGCCTGGGGCCGTCAGCAGTTGATGGAGGTGGGCAACCTCTGTCATGACGCGATCGGCGGGCTGCAACGCATCCGCAATACACCGATTCCCGCCTCCTACGACGTGTTCGTGCGGATGATCACCTGGCTCTACGGCCTGCAGTTGCTCCTGGAATTCCAGCGCTCCACCCATGTGCTGATCGGAGTGGTGCTCTTCATGGGTTTCCTCACGGCGGAGCGCATCGGCTCCTATGTGGAGGGGCCCTTTGACCGCGATGGCAGCAGCTTCTGCCTGCCCCTCAATGCCATCTGCAGCACGATCACGGAGGATCTGATTCAACGACCGCTCGATTTCGGCGGCTTCCGGCCCAGCCAGGACCCGACGCGTTGGGATTGAGCAGACCACGGATCGCTACGCCCTCCCCCACAGCTCCTGCCGCATCAGGATGATCGGCGGGCCTCTCGTTTCCGTTCAACCATGGGTCGGATCCTCACCTTGGTGCTGGGCCACCTGGATCTGTGGAGCCGTCACGAGCGCACCCGGATCAAGGCTTGATCGACCGGGGATCGGAGGCCCTACCTTGAGGCTCGCTCTGTTCACCACCGCCATGCAGCTGCTGGCCCTGAGCTGGCCTCCGGAGGCCTACCTCTGGTTTAAGACCCTGCACATCGTCGGGGTGGTGGTGTGGTTTGCCGGGTTGTTCTATCTCGTGCGGCTGTTCATCTACCACCGGGAAGCGGAGGAGCTGGATGGCACCCTGCGGCAGGCCTTTCAGGATCAATACGCCCTGATGGAGCGGCGCCTTGCCAACATCATCACCACCCCCGGCATGGTGGTGGCCGTGGTCTGTGCGGCCGGTCTGCTGAGCGTCAACCCGGCCTGGCTCCAGCAGGGCTGGATGCACGCCAAGCTGGCCTTTGTGGCAGCCCTGCTGGCCTATCACGCCTTCTGTTATCGCCTGATGGGCCAGCTGCAGGCGGGTCGCTGCAGTTGGAGCCCCAAACAACTGCGGGCCCTCAACGAACTGCCCACGCTGCTGCTGGTGATCGTGGTGATGCTGGTGGTGTTCAAGGCCCAGTTCCCCACTGGAGCGGCCACCTGGCTCATCGTGGCCCTTGTGGTGTTCATGGCGGCCTCAATCCAGTTCTACGCCCGATGGCGTCGCCTCAGGGCCGAGCGCCTGGCGTCCGGTGCCTGAGCATCCCCTGCGGTCGGTGTTGCGCCAGGTCACCCCGACCTGCTGCCCGACCCGGGTCAACTTTCACTGCCACACCACCTGCAGCGACGGCAGCCTCTCGCCCCAGGACTTGGCGTCCCAGGCTCTCAGGATCGGTCTGGACCACCTCGCCATCACAGACCACCACAGCGTTGCTGCCCACGCCGTGGTCGAGGCGGCCTTCCACGCTGCCGCCCTGGGCGGCCATCCGGTGCCCAGGCTTTGGCGGGGTGTGGAGATCAGTTGTCTGCTGGAGGGCTGCCTGGTACATGTGCTGGCCCTTGGCTTCGGCGAGGAGCACCCCAGTCTTTGGCCCTACCTCCAGGGCCGATCCGTGGTGGGGCCCGCGCTCCAGGCGGGGGCGGTGCTGGAGGCGGGTCGCCAGGCCGATGCCCTGATGCTCCTCGCCCACCCCGCCCGCTACCGGCTTCCCTTTCAACGCTTGATCGCAGCGGCCGATCGGCTGGGATTTGACGGAGCCGAGGCCTGGTACGACTACAAGCTGCAGGCTCGCTGGGCGCCCACGCCGCTGGTCTGCGAGGCCATTGCGGCCGAGCTCCAGCAGCGCGGCCTTTTGCTGAGTTGTGGTACGGATACCCATGGTCTTGCCCTCAATGGCCGCTAGGGTTTGCTGACGCTTTCCTGCCAGCCGATGGGTCTGTTTGATCGCCTGTTCGCCTCCCGCGCCGGCAACGCCAGTTCCAACGCCTCTCCTGCCAAGCCAAAGAAAGAGGCCGAAACCTTTTTCCTCGATGCCGATGCCTCCAGCAGCATGGGCAATGTGGAGTTCATGCGGCGCTCCAACACCATTCGCCGCACCTTCCCCGGAACCGCCGACAGCCCCGGCAACAAGGAGATGGTGGCTGAGGTGGCGTCCATGGAGGCCAAGCTCGAAAAGATGTCCGAGGGCCTGGGGGGCAAGA
Organism: Cyanobium sp. FACHB-13342; assembly: GCF_014697415.1. Lineage (GTDB taxonomy): Bacteria > Cyanobacteriota > Cyanobacteriia > PCC-6307 > Cyanobiaceae > Cyanobium_A. The sequence goes on from NZ_JACJRT010000008.1 coordinate 240,330, forward strand.
CCACCACAGAGGAGACCGTGGATCTCACCGGTGGCATCCCCAAGCCGGTGAAGAAGACCTTCGCCCAAACCATGTCGGCTGCCGAACTCGAGCAGCGCAAGAAGGGATCGGCCATGGGCGTGAATGTGCCGGGCGGGTCAACGGGGATCGGCAAACCGAAGGAGCAGGAAGCCTCTGCCCAGCCCCAGATCAACCAACCCGCCACGGGCAAGGCCGGTGCGATCGATCCCTTCAAACAGATGGTTAGGGATCTGAACAACTGAATCAGGAGCCCTCGATTCGTCCTTCGCTCTCCAACACCAGCTGGCGCAGGTGCTCCAGCTGGTTGTTCTGTGCCCCTTCCCACAATCCCCGGTTGTGGGCCTCCAGCAGTCGTTCGGCCATGTCCCGCAGGGCCCAGGGGTTGCTCTGCTCCAGAAACGCGAGCACTTCGGGGTCGCGGAGCCACTGGTCGCAGAGGGCGCCATAGCCCCAGTCCGGTACCCGGCCGGTGCTGGCGTCGTAGGCAAACAGGTAGTCGAGGCTGGCGGCCATCTCGAAGCCGCCCTTGTAGCCGTGCTGCTGCATCGCCTGGATCCAGCGGGGATTGAGCACCCGGCTGCGCAGCACCTTGTCCAACTCCCGTTCCAGCCGGTGCAGCCGGGGTCGAGCTGCCCGGGAGTGGTCGCCAAACCACAGGGCCGGCCGCTGCCCTGAGACCCGCTCCACCGCGGCACTCATGCCCCCTTGAAACTGGTAGTAATCGTCGGAATCGAGCAGATCGTGTTCCCGGTTGTCCTGGTTGTGCAGCACCACCTGCACCGCCAAGAGGCGCTGCTCCAGGCCAGCCCGGTCTGCCCGGGCCTCGATCCCCGCCTGGCCTGGCCCCCCTGGCTGGCCGTCGTAGCGCCAGCTGCTCCAGTTGAGGAAGGCCTCGCCCAGGTCGCCCCGCTGCTCCCACTGGCCGCTGTCAATCAATCCCTGCAGCCCGGCCCCATAGGCCCCTGGGGCTGAGCCGTACACCCGGGCGCTGTGGCCTTCCCGTCGGTAGGCGGCCGCCAGGGGGTTTTGGTCCTCCGGTTCCTCCAGGACCGCCACCAGCTCGGTGGCCCGGTTCACCCAGGTCACCAGCTGGGGAAAGGCGTCGCGGAACAGCCCGGAGATGCGCAGGGTGACATCCACCCGCGGGCGGCCCAGGAGGGAGAGCGGGATCACGTCCAGGTCGACCATCCGCCGGGTGGGACCATCCCAGACCGGCCGCACCCCAAGCAGGGCCAACACCTGGGCGATGTCTTCACCGCCGTTGCGCATCGTTGCCGTGCCCCAGACCGACAGCGCCAGGGTCTGCAGGTGCTCCCCCTGGTCCTGCAGGTGTAATTCGAGCAGCAACTCAGCACTGCGGCGGCCCAGGTCCCAGGCGGCCTCGGTGGGAAGGCCGCGGAGATCAACGCTGTAGAAATTGCGGCCCGTGGGCAGGAGGTCGGGCCGGCCCCGGGTGGGGGCGCCGGAGGGACCTGCGGCGATCCGCTCCCCTGCCAGTCCCCGCAGAAACCCCTCCCGTTCGGCCTTGTCGCAGGCGAGCAGGCGGGGCAGCAGCACCTGGCGCAGATGGTTCAGGGCCTGGGTCAAGGCGGGGCCATGGTTGGCCCGCTGCCGCTCCTTGGCCAGGCCGGCGAGTTCCTCAGCCACGAGGCAGAGCGCTCGCTGCTCCAGCAGAGCCACCCCGTCGCCCACCAACCGCGGCGGATCGCCCCCGAAGGTGGTCTGGAGCAGCCCCCGATCCTCCGGCTCCAGGGCTGTGGCGTCGGAGTCAGACCAGGGATCAAAGCCCAGGCCGAGGTCACGGGCCAGGGCCTGGGTGAGACCGGGCTGCTCGGCCAGGGGGCAGCGGGCGAGACAGAGCAGCAGTTCCGCCAGCCGCTCCGGTTCCGGCAGGGTGCCGTAGGTGTGCAGTCCCAGGCGGATCTGGGCTTCTTTCAACTCACAGAGATAGCCGTCGGCGGCATCGAGGCGCGCATCCAGTTCGTCGGCGGTGCCCAGGGGCAGCTGGAGCTGCTCCAGCTGTTGGGCCAGGCGCTGGCGCAGGGGAGCGGCTCTCTCGCTCCCCAGTTGGCTCGCTTCCCAGTACTCATCCAGCAGGACCTCCAACTGCTGCAGCTCGCCATGGAGTCCGGCCCGCCCCAGGGGTGGGGTGAGGTGGTCGAGGATGACCGCCTGGCTGCGTCGTTTGGCCTGGGAGCCTTCCCCCGGGTCGTTGACGATGAATGGATAGAGGTGGGGCATGGGGCCGAGGGCCCACTCCGGAAAGCAGCGATCGGACAGCCCCAACCCCTTGCCCGGCAGCCATTCCAGGTTGCCGTGCTTGCCCACGTGCACCACGGCATGGGCGCCGAACCCTTGGCGCAGCCAGAGGTAATGGGCCAGGTAGGCATGGGTGGGGGGCAGATCGGGGCTGTGATAGCTGAGGCTCGGATCGCGGTCGTAGCCCCGCTCGGGCTGAACCAGCACGGTTACGTGGTGCCAGCGCAGGCCTCGGATCGGAAATCCGGCCGTGCCCCCCCGCGGTGTTTCTAGGCCGGGATCCTGGTGCGGAGCCCCCCAGGCCGCCTCCAGTCGCTCCCGCCCCTGCCTCGGCAATTGGTCATACCAGGCCTGGTAGTCCTCGAGAGGGAGGTGGTCGAGGGGGGGGCGGTGGCCGCTTTCCGGGTCATTGCTGCGGCCGGCGAGCAGCTGCTGGATCAGCTCCTCCCCGCTGCTGGGCCACGCGGGCCCCAGGCCATAGCCCGCTTCGGCCAGCCAGCGCAACATCAGCGCCGTGGAAGCCGGGGTGTCGAGTCCCACCCCATTGGCCAGGCGACTGTTGCGGGTGGGGTAGTTGGCCAGCACCAGGGCGATGTGCCGCTCGGCGGCGGGGGTCTGGCGCAGGTGGATCCAATTGGCAGCCAGTTGGGCAATCCATGCCAGGCGCTCCGGATCCGGTTGGTAGCGCTGTAGGGCTGAGGCCAGCTGCGCACTGGCCCCCACCGTTTCCTTGAAGGCGCCGATCCGTGTGGTGATACGGCCATCCAGCTCCGGCAGGGCCACCTGGAGGGTGAGGTCGGTCGGACCCAGGCCGATGCTGCTCTCCTGCCAGTGGCTGCGGGGTTGGCTGCTGCAGAGCAACTGGAACACGGGAACCCCCAGCTGCTCCCACAGCGGAGCCCCCAGCCCGGCCTCCTCAAACTGCACCGAGGCAAAGGAGGTGCTGCACAGCACGGCCTGCACCTGTTCCCGGCCCAGGAGGTCGGCAACCCCCCGCTGCACGGCCCCATCCCGCAGGCCGCTCACCCAGAGGGCACGGGGGCACAACCCCACCCGGCGGAGGGCGGCGAGGCTCGCCTCCATCAGGGCCAGATCACCGGCCTGCAGCAGGGCCCGATAGGCGATCAGGCCGATCCGGGGGCCCGTCTCCTCGCGCCAGTCATGGGGAAGGGGATCGGCCAGGGGCTCGGGTGTCGGGGGCGCGGGCTGCTCCCCCTGCAGCAGGGCGCGAAGGCTGCCCAGCAGGTGCCGCAGGTTGGCGGGGCCCCCTTCCCGCAGGCATTGGGCCAGGGCCACGGCCAGGGCCGGGTCCACGGTGCCCAGACTGGCCAGGGCGCCCTCCTCCTCCAGGGTGCCGGCCAGCACCAGCAACTGGCGCCCGGCCTGGGTGCGGACCCACTCCTGCAGGCGTTCGAGTCCATAGCTCCAGTGGCCCCGACCGCCCAGCAGCCGCACCACCACCAATTGGGCGTGGCGCACCGTTGAGCTGAGGTAGTGGTCGATCTGGGCGGGATGGCCCAGGGCCGCGAGGTTCAGGCCCCGCAGCTCCGCCCCGAGGAGCTGGGGCTCCTGCGCCAGCAGCTGATCGATGGCCAGCAGATCGGTGTCAGCGCTGCTGAGCAGCAGAACCGACGCGGGGGGTTGCTCCACCAGGGCGCCCCAATCGGCGGCTGCCGTTCCCCCCGGTACCGATGCCAAGCGATGCATGGCCCCATCCTGCTTGCTGCAGTGAGAAGATCGGGGCATCCCGGCCACCGGCCGTCGCGCCTGCACCGCCCGCTTCGCCTCCACCATGCACCAGTTCCTGCCCTTCGCCTGGTTCGGTGGCCGCTGTGTGCCCTTTGCGGAGGCCACCCTGTCGGTGGCCACCCATGCCCTCCACTACGGCACCGGAGCCTTCGGCGGCATGCGGGCCCTGCCGAATCCCAGCGATCCCGCCGAGATCCTGTTGTTCCGCGCCGATCGGCACGTCCGTCGGCTCAGCCAGAGCGCCCGGCTGCTGCTCACTGAGCTGCCGGAGGCCACCATCCATGACGCCATCGTCTCGTTCCTGAAGGCCAACAAGCCCACCTGTCCGGTGTACCTGCGGCCCTTCGTGTACACCAGCGATCTGGGCATTGCGCCCCGCCTGCACAACATCGAGACCGACTTTCTGATCTACGGCCTGGAGCTGGGTGATTACCTCTCCCCGGACGGGGTGAGCTGCCGCATCAGCTCCTGGACCCGTCAGGAAGACCGCTCCCTGCCCCTGCGGGGCAAGATCAGTGGGGCCTACATCACCAGCTCCCTGGCCAAAACCGAGGCCGTTAAGAGCGGCTTTGATGAGGCGCTGCTGCTCAACAGCCGCGGCAAGGTGAGCGAAGCCAGTGGCATGAACCTGTTCATCGTTCGGGATGGGGTTCTGATCACCCCCGGCGTCGACCAGGACATCCTGGAGGGCATCACCCGTGCCAGCGTGCTGGAGCTGGCCAAGGCGATGGGGATCCCCACCCTGGAGCGGCCCGTGGACAAGAGCGAATTGTTCGTGGCCGACGAAGTGTTCCTCAGCGGTACCGCCGCCAAGGTCACCCCGGTCCGTCGGGTGGAGACCACGGACATGCCGGGCCATCGCCCGGTGATGACGGCCATCCGGGACCGGCTCACCGCGATCACAGAAGGCCGCGATCCCGCCTATGACCATTGGGTGACCCGAATCCGCGTCGACGTTTGAGCGCCATGACAACGGCAGTGGCATCCCGGGTGGGACAGCGGATCGGCTTTCTGGAGAGGCTCCATGGCCCGGAGCGCCCCGTGCTGGTCTTCGACGGAGCCACGGGCACCTCGCTCCAGCAGATGGACCTGACCGCCGAGGATTTCGGCGGTGCCGCCCTCGAGGGCTGCAATGAACATCTGGTTTTCACCAGACCCGACGCGGTGCAGGCCGTGCACCGGCAGTTTCTGGAGGCGGGCGCCGATGTGATCGAAACCGACACCTTTGGGGCCACCTCCCTGGTGCTGGCGGAGTACGACATCGCCGATCAGACCTTCGCGCTCAACAAGCGGGCCGCCGAATTGGCCCGGGAGATGGCCGATGCCTACTCCACCCCTGAGAAACCCCGTTTTGTGGCGGGCTCCATGGGGCCCACCACCAAGTTGCCCACCCTGGGGCACGTCGATTTCGACACCATGAAGGCCTCCTTCGCCGAGCAGGCGGAGGGTCTGTTGGCCGGTGACGTTGACCTGTTCATCGTCGAGACCTGCCAGGACGTGCTGCAGATCAAGGCCGCCCTGCAGGGCATTGAGGACGCCTTCCAGAGGACGGGACAGCGGCGGCCACTGATGGTGAGCGTGACGATGGAAACCACCGGCACGATGCTGGTGGGCTCGGATATCGCTGCCGTCGTGGCGATCCTCGAACCCTTCCCGATCGACGTGCTCGGCCTCAACTGCGCCACCGGCCCGGAGCAGATGAAGGAGCACATCCGCTACCTGAGCGAGCACAGCCCCTTTGTGGTGAGCTGTATTCCGAACGCCGGCCTACCGGAAAACATCGGCGGGGTCGCTCACTACCGGCTGACACCTGTGGAGATGAAGATGCAGCTGCTGCACTTCGTCGAAGACCTGGGCGTGCAGGTGATCGGTGGCTGCTGTGGCACCACCCCAGCCCACATCGGTGCCCTGGCCGAGCTCGCCGCCGAATTGCATGCGGCGCCCCGTCCGGTGCGCACCCCCCAGACCCAGCACGAGCGGCCGCTGCTTCAGGTGGAGCCCTCGGCCGCCTCGATCTATGGCACCACGCCGTATCACCAGGACAACTCGTTTCTGATCATTGGCGAACGGCTCAATGCCAGTGGCAGCAAAAAGGTGCGGGAGCTGTTGGCTGAAGAAGACTGGGATGGCCTGGTGGCCGTCGCCCGGGGCCAGGTCAAGGAAAACGCCCATGTGCTTGACGTCAACGTCGACTACGTCGGTCGTGATGGCGAGCGCGATATGCATGAGCTGGTGAGTCGTCTGGTGACGAACGTCAACCTGCCATTGATGCTCGATTCCACCGAGTGGCAGAAAATGGAGGCTGGCCTGAAGGTGGCCGGTGGCAAGTGCATCCTCAACTCCACCAACTACGAAGACGGCGATGAGCGCTTCTTCAAGGTGTTGGAGTTGGCCAAGGCCTACGGCGCTGGTGTGGTGGTGGGCACCATCGACGAAGAGGGCATGGCCCGCACGGCTGAGCGCAAGTTCGCCATCGCCCAGCGGGCCTACCGCGATGCCCTGGAGTTCGGGATTCCGGCCCACGAGATTTTCTACGACCCCCTGGCTCTGCCGATCTCCACCGGCATCGAGGAAGACCGTCTCAACGGGGCGGCCACGGTGGAGGCGATTCGTCGCATTCGCACCGATCTTCCCGGGGTGCATGTGGTGCTGGGGGTCAGCAACGTGAGCTTTGGCCTCTCCCCGGCGGCCCGCATCGTGCTCAACTCGGTCTTCCTGCACGACTGCTGCGAGGCCGGCATGGATGCGGCCATCGTCAGCCCGGCCAAGATCCTGCCGCTGGCCAAGATCAGCGAGGAGCACCAGCAGGTTTGCCGCGACCTGATCTATGACCGTCGCCGCTTTGAGAGCGACGACGCCGGGGCGATCTGCAACTACGACCCCCTCACCGTGCTCACCACCCTGTTTGAGGGGGTGAGTGCCAAAGAGGCCCGGGCATCCGGTCCCTCCCTGGCCGATCTCCCGGTGGAGGAGCGTCTCAAGCAACACATCATCGATGGGGAGCGCATTGGCCTGGAGACCTCGCTCAATGAAGCGCTCCAGACCTATCCGCCCCTGCAGATCATCAACACCTTCCTGCTGGATGGCATGAAGGTCGTGGGCGATCTGTTTGGTTCGGGCCAGATGCAGCTTCCGTTTGTGCTGCAGAGCGCGGAAACGATGAAGGCAGCGGTAGCCCAGCTCGAACCCCACATGGAGACCGTGGAAGGGGAAAGTTCGGCCAAGGGCAAGTTCCTGATCGCCACGGTGAAGGGCGATGTGCACGACATCGGCAAAAACCTGGTGGACATCATCCTCACCAACAACGGCTACGAGGTGATCAACCTCGGCATCAAACAGAGCTGTGAGGCGATTATCGAGGCCCAGCGCGAGCACCAGGCCGACTGCATCGCCATGAGTGGTCTCCTGGTGAAGTCCACCGCCTTCATGAAAGACAACCTGGAGGCGTTCAACGCGGCCGGTATCGCCGTTCCCGTCATCCTCGGCGGTGCCGCCCTCACGCCCCGCTTTGTGCATGGTGACTGCCGTGCGGCTTACCAGGGTCAGGTGATCTATGGCCGCGATGCCTTCGCCGATCTGCGCTTCATGGATGCGCTGATGGAGGCCAAGGCCGCCGGCAGCTGGGACGACCGGCAGGGCTTCCAGGGGCCGATTCCGGAGGGCCTGGGGCTTGCCAGTACGGACAGCGCCACCCCCACCTCCCCGGGGGACGAACCGGCCGCCACGGCGGTGCCCACAGATGGGCAGGTGGCTGGACCCAACGATCACCGTTCCGAGGCCGTGCCCGAGGAACCGGCCCTCGATCCCCCGTTCTGGGGCAGCCAGGTGCTCACCGAGCAGGACATCAACCTGCAGGAGGTGTTCGCCTACCTCGACCGCAACGCCCTGTTTGCGGGCCAATGGCAGCTGCGCAAGACCCAGCAGCAGAGCCGGGAGGAGTATGAGGCGATGCTGGCTGAGAAGGCCGAGCCCGTGTTGCAGCAGTGGATGGAGCGCTGTCTTGAGGAGGAGCTGCTCACCCCACGGCTGGCCTACGGCTATTTCCCCTGTGGGCGCAGTGGCAACGCCGTGGTGGTCTTCGATCCCACCCAGCCTCAGCAGGAACTGGGGCGCTTTGGCTTGCCCCGCCAGCGGTCGGGGAATCGCTACTGCATCGCTGATTTTTACCGTGATCTCTCGCTCGGAGTCGATGGCGCTGTCACGCCTACTGACGTGTTGCCGATGCAAGCCGTGACGATGGGGGAGAGGGCCTCTGCCTTTGCCCGGGAGCTGTTCAAAGCTGACCAATACAGCGACTATCTCTACTTCCATGGGCTTGGGGTGCAGATGGCCGAGGCCCTGGCGGAGTGGGTGCATGCCCGGATTCGGCGGGAACTGGGCTTTGCCGATCCCGCCGACATGCCGTTGCGGGATGTGCTCGCCCAGCGCTACCGCGGCAGCCGCTACTCCTTCGGCTATCCGGCCTGCCCCAATGTGGCGGACTCCCGCCAGCAGCTCATCTGGCTGGGTGCTGATCGCATCGGTCTCACCATGGATGAAAGCGATCAGCTCGACCCCGAGCAGAGCACCACGGCCCTGGTGGCCCTGCACAGCCAGGCCCGTTATTTCTCGGCCTGACCGGACGCGCTCCCTCTTAGCCTGCAGGCGTTCTTGCTGAGCAGGCCATGGCCATTGCAGGCCCCGGCGGCGTTGACGCCGCGATCGCATCGGGCATCGATCTCGATGGCACACCCATCCCCGCGGAAATGATCGCCCTGTACACCGAGGTGATGGACCTGGAGAGTCAGCGCGCCCGCAGCGGCGTTAAGAAGTCGATGCGCAACCGCATCGTCAAGACCGGATCCAAACACTTCGACCAGGCCACGTTGGATGCCCGCCTGCAGGCGGCCGGATGGGAGGGGCTTAAAGCCAAGGAGATTGCCTTCTTTTACTCCTGATCCCTAGCTGCACATCTCCTCGAGGGCATCGATCACCTCTTGCTGAAACTCCTCCAGATCGGAGGAGTCGCTCAGGTCGATTCCCTCTCCGGCGGCATTCTGGGTGAGCTCCTGGAAATGGAAGGCCCCTTCGCCGTGGGCGAGGAATTCCATGGCGGAGGGTTCACCGCTCTCTTTGTAGGCGTCGCAGAGGGCCAGGAAGGCCGCATCCTCGGTGAATTCCCAGCTCATGAAGGGGGCCGCGCTGAAAAACAGGGTGAACGCGCTAACCGACCTTTAACGCCTCCCCCCCGGAATCCGTCAACCACCTCGCCCCACTTTGTGCCGGTGTGTTGCCTTTGGTGCAGCCCTGTGGCTCCCCGGAAAGCCTGGGTTCCGGCCCGATGCGGCGCCCGGATCCCTTGGCCAGACTTGCGGCACTGCCGTTGCCAATCCCTGTCGTGAGCGATTCCAGCCCCAGCCTCCCGCCCTCGCTCAATGTGCTCGGTGAGCCGCTGGAGGTGTGTGGATGCCAGCCCATGACCGGCTGGTTCCGCGATGGCCACTGCCGCACCAATGCCGCAGATCTGGGCCGCCACAGCGTCTGCTGCGTCGTGACGGAGGCGTTTCTGCGCTACAGCGCCGCCCAGGGCAACGATCTGAGCACCCCGGTCCCGGCCTACGACTTTCCCGGACTCCAGCCAGGGGACCACTGGTGTGTGTGTGCCCCCCGCTGGCTGGAGGCCTATGAGGACGGCATGGCCCCTCCCGTGCGGTTGGAAGCCACAGAGGACTCCACCCTCGAGGTCATTTCCCTGGAGCTGCTGCGGGCCAACGCCGCCTAGGCGAACTCCGGGCACTCCTCACCAGGGGATGGGTTGGCCGTCCCAGGCCCAGAAGCCGCCAGACCGCTCCGGGCTGAGCCCTTCCAGGACCCTGAGCAGCTGGGTAGCTGCGCGTTGGGGGCTGAACAGCCGGCCAGGGGGCACGCCGGCCTGGAATGGCGCTGAGAGGGCCGTTGCCGTGGTTCCGGGATGGAGCAGGCTGACGCATCCTTGGGGCTTGCGGCGACGCCACTCGAGGGCAAGGGTGCGCAGCAGCTGGTTCTGGGCTGCCTTGGCGGCGCGGTAGGCGTACCACCCACCCAGCTGGTTGTCGCCGATGCTGCCCACCCGAGCCGACAGGCTGGCGAAGTGGAAGGGGGCATCGCCGGGCAGGCAGCACTCGATGGCTTGGGCCAGCAGCAGCGGTGCGAAGGCATTGATCGCAAAGCTCCGCTCCAGGCCGAGGCGGTTCACCTGGGCCAGGCGCTTCTCGGGTTGGAGCCCGGGCCCGTGCAGCACCCCAGCGGTGTGGATCACCAGGCGCAGGGGAGGGCGATCCCTCAGGCTGGCGCCAAGTCGCTCCAGGCTGGCGTCATCGGTGAGGTCGAGGGGCAGGTAATCGACCCCCTGACAGTCCGCTGACGCTGCGGAGCGCCAATCCCTTCGGGAGGCCCCCACCCGGTGCAGGTGGGGCGCCAACGGAGCGAGCTCCTGCAGAAGGGCCTGGCCGATCCCCCCACAGCCCACCACCAGGGCCGTGCCTTGCCAGGAGCTCCAGTTCGATCGCAGGGGCGTGACCACAGAACGCTTCGGGGGCTGGGACGGCACCGCTCCCTGGCGCATGATGGCAGCGCTGTTCTGCCTGCCGCCTCACACCCGATGGGCCTTCGCATCACCGTATTGGGTCTGGGCGCCTGGGGGCAGACCCTGATGGGGCGCTGGCAAGCCCAGGGCCACCGGGTGGAGGGCTGGTCCCGGAGTTCGGGCGGCAGCCCGATCGATCTGCTGGTGGATTGCGAGCTGGTGGTGTCGGCCGTGGCGATGGCGGGGGTGCAGCCCCTGGCTGAGGCCCTGGCCCCCCACTGGCCCCCAGGCCTTCCCCTGCTCAGCTGCAGCAAGGGTCTCGACCTCTCCAGCCTGGCTACGGCCACCCAGCTCTGGGCCGCCCCATTGCCTGCCACTCCCCTGTTGGTGCTGAGTGGGCCGAATCTGGCGACGGAGGTGCGGCAGGGTCTGCCAGCGGCCAGCGTGTTGGCCGGAACCGACCACGATCTCACCCGCGAACTGCAGCGTCAGCTCAGCGATGAAACCCTGCGTCTCTATACCAACGGCGATCCGATCGGTACGGAGGCTGCTGGTGCCCTCAAGAACGTGATGGCCGTGGCGGCGGGGATTGCCGATGGCCTGGCCCTTGGGGCCAACGCCAAGGCCTCCCTGCTCTGCCGGGGTCTGGCGGAGATCGGCGTGGTGCTGGAGGGGCTCGGCGGGGTGACGAGCACCCTCTATGGCCTGGCCGGTCTAGGCGACCTGCTGGCGACAGCCAACAGCACCCTCAGCCGCAACTACCGCTGCGGCTTGTTGCTGGCGGAGGGATGCAGTGAGGAGCAGGCCCGGGAGCGCATCGCGGCCACGGTGGAGGGCCCCCGCACGGCCCGTGCCGCCTTGCAGCTGGCTGCTCGTCGGGGATGGCATCTGCCCATCTGCGAGCAGGTGGTGCGGGTGCTCGATGGCGAGGCCAGACCGGCAGACGCCGTGCGGGCCCTGATGGAGCGGGACCTGCGACCCGAATGGAGCCAGCCATGATCAGCTCCACGCCCGCGGTACTGGTGGAAGCCTTCGCCGCCGGACCCTGCCGGGGGAATGGGGCCGCCGTCGTGCTGCTCGACCAGCCCTTGGGGGATGGGGGCCTGCAGGCGATCGCCCGCAGTCTCAACCAGTCGGAAACGGCCTTTTTGTTGCGCCAACAGGATCGCTGGTGTCTGCGCTGGTTCACCCCCACCTGCGAAGTGCCCTTGTGCGGCCACGCCACCCTGGCTGCCCTGCTGGCGCTGGGGCATTGGCAGTTGCTGGAAGCCGGGCAGCCGGTGTCGCTCTGGACCCGCAGCGGTCCCCTGGCCGTGCGGCTGGAGCTCCCCGGTGGGCCAAACCAGCCCGCGAGTGGCTCCGTCGTGCTGCCCAGCGCCGGCTTGCTTCCCGCCGAACCGACTCCCCCCCTGATTCGCCTGTTGCAAGGGCGCTTGGGCGTCAAACCAACGGACTACTGGGGCTCGTCCCTGGGCTACCGGATCGCCCTGCTGCCACCGGAGGCTCCGTTGGCGGCGATGGCCAGTGTGGCCTCCGAGTTGCAGGGGCCGGATCGGATGGGATTGGTGCTGATGCAGTCGCTTGAAGGGCTGGAGCAGGATCCGCCCCCCTCCGTCCTGGGTCAACGGGCCGACTATCAATTGCGCTTCTTTGCCCCAGGACTGGGCATCGAAGAGGATCCAGTGACCGGGTCCGCCCATGCCTTGGTGGCGCCGTTCTGGCTCGACCAGTTGAAACGGCCATCGGTCGTGGGCTGGCAATGCTCCCCCCGACCGGGCGGCATGGTGCTCGAAACGGCGTCTTCAGGCATGATCCGCTTGAGCGGTACGGGCCATCTTCTGTGGAACGGCACATTGCACGTGCAAGCCGATGGCTGCGGAGTCGAGCCATGGGCCGCGTTGCTCGCCTGAGCCTGCTCCCGTCTGGGCTGCGGCTCCGCAGTCCCTTCAACCGCCGCTTGATGGTGGCGGGTCCCATGGCCATCGCGGCCGTGGCGGTGGGCTTCGCCGCCCAGGGACTCGTCCCAAAGCCCTACGGCGCCGCCCAGGGCGAACTGCTCGACGCGCTGATTGAGACTCCGCCGCCTCCGCAGGACACCACCGCCGCCGCTGAGGGCCTGCGCCGGCTGGAGGCCCGCCGTGCCGCCGTCCCCACGACGGCCGGCTCCGGCGGCACCCTCGGCCTGGCCGAACCCGAGGCCGGGCCGACGGTGGATCTGGAGATCCGCGTGGCCCTGCTGACTGCTGGATCCAGCCCTGCGCTCTCAGCCACTGGCCCCTGGCAATTGGTGAGCCGGGATGGCCAGTTGTTGCAGCAGGGGGACGGCGGTGCGCCGGTCAATCTGGCTGAGCTCTGGTCCCAGGGTCCCGAGGCCTGGCTCCAGACCACGGGGGGGGCGCTTCTGGTCAATGGCAGCCCCTATGGCGGCCGTTTGCGGTTGATCCGAGACAGTGATGGGCTGCGCCTGGTGAACCATCTCGGCCTCGAGACCTACATCGCGTCTGTGGTGGGTGCGGAGATGCCCAGCAGTTGGTCGATGGAGGCCCTGCGGGCCCAGGCCGTTGCCGCCCGCTCCTACGCCCTGGCCCACATGGCCAGGCCAGCCAACCGTCACTGGCATCTCGGTGACACCACGCGCTGGCAGGCCTACAAGGGCCTCTCCAGGAGTAACGCTCGCACCCGTCAGGCGGCCGCAAGCACCGCAGGTTTGATTCTCAGTTACCAGGGTGGAATCGTGGAGAGCCTCTATGCCGCCAACCGCCAGATCAGTCTTGAGGCCCACGGTCACCTGGGGGCCAGCATGAGCCAGCACGGAGCCCAGGATCTGGCCCAGCAGGGCTTCCGGTACAACCAGATCCTTGGCCACTACTACCAAGGGGCGTCCCTGGCACGCCTCAAGGCCGGTGCGGGCTGAGCAGTACTGGAACAGGGCGCTGGAGCGTTCCGTCGAGGCCCAGCGCAGCGGGGCCCTGGTCCCTCTGGCCACCGAGGTGGTGGATCTGCCGGGGTTGGAGCCGTTTGTGCTGCGCCGGTTGCTCAGCCGCACGCCCAAACACCTGCGCCGTGGCGGGCCCAAACCCAATCCCTTCCTTCCCTGGGAGCCTGAGTTGGAGGTGGAATGCCTCGCTTCCGGACATGTGGTCCTGCTCAACAAATATCCCGTGCAGCCTGGCCACCTGCTCGTGATTACCCAGGCCTGGCAACCCCAGGCGGGCTGGTTGCGTCCTGACGATTGGGCAGGTGTGGCCCAGGTGGCCTCCGATACGGCGGGGCTGTGGTTCTTCAACAGTTCCCCCGCCTCCGGCGCCAGCCAGCCCCACCGCCACCTGCAGCTGCTCCCCAGGCGTAGCGGCGAACCCAGCTGTCCGTTGGCAGGGGCCCTGCAGGCCCAGCTGGAGGAGCGTCAGGAGACCGGGGGCCGTGCCAGCTCGGCCTGGCCTTGGGCCTATTGCTTGAGTCGCCGCCGTGATCCTCTGGCTGGCAGCGACCTCGAGGACCTCTACCTCCGCCATGCCGAGCAGCTGGGCCTGGGCTCACCGCTCCACGATCCCCAACCCCTCCACCCGTACAACCTGCTGTTTGACGACCATTGGATGCTCACGGTGCGGCGCACCGAGGAACACTGTGCCGGTTTCAGCCTGAATGCCCTGGCCTTTGGTGGGTCCCTCCTCGCAACCGAGCGCTCGGATCTCACCTGGTTGCAGCGGGAAGGGCCCTGGCAGTTGCTGCGATCGGTCGCCAGCCCTCCGCTGTCATGAACCGGGTTCCGTAATTTCCCGGTTGCGGAACCACCTGTTGCCGGGCCTGGTTGGAAAGCAAGGGGGAACTGCCCCTGCTGAATCACTCCTGTCACGATGACCAAACCCCTCAAGACCCCTGCCAAAGCCGGGGGCTCGACGTCCCGCCGTGCCCTCCTGCAACGGAACCAGCGGGTCAACCAGTACCGCGCTCTAGTGACCCCGATTGCGGCGCACTATTGCCGCCGTTGCCCCGAACCATTCGATGATCTGATGCAGGTAGGCCTGCTTGGCCTGCTGCGAGCCGCCGAGCTCTATCAAGCCAAGACCGCAACCCCGTTTGAAGCCTTTGCCAGACCCCACATCCGCGGGGCGATCCTGCACTATTTACGGGATTCCTCCCAGGCCGTACGGCTGCCCCGTCGCCAGATGGAGCTCCAGGACAAGCTGCGCCAGCTGAGGGCCGGCTGGTGTGCCCGCCATGGCCAGGAACCAACGGCTGAGGAGCTGCGTCAGGCCCTCGACCTCACCCGTCAGCAGTGGCAAGACCTTCTCAGAGGTCAAGCCATGGCCCGTCCGTCAGCCCTTGGGGCCACGACGGAAGACCTTCAGGCCCTGGCCGCCGATGGCGAGGAGAGCTGGATGGAGCCCATGGAGACCGACCAAACCATCTTGCGCCAGTTAGCCCGGCTGGAGCCCTGTCTCCGATTGGTGATCCAAAAGGTGGTGCTAGCCGGCTGGACCTATCGGCGTACGGCTGCCCTGCTGGAGGTGAGTCCGATGACCGTGCAGCGACGACTCAAGCGGGGGTTGGCCCTGCTTCAAGAGGGCTTTCCCGCTGCGGTGGCGGATGACGCAGCCCTACTAGGGCCCCTCAGCCGTTCCCGGACCCTGCATCACGCTGCATCTGTTGCTCCAGGGTGGTGATGGCTGCCGTGACGGCAGCCAGTTGCCGTTCCGCGCCGTCCCGCCAGAACCGCAGCATGCGCAGTTTGCGTTCCTGATGGCGACGCCAGCTGCTCTGGCCACCTTCGTCGCCGTTGCCGCAGCAGCCAAGGAGGGGGAGCATGAGAAAGTGGAGAAGTGCCCTGAGGTTCTAGCGACCTCGGTGCGTCACCCGAGTGCCGTGTTGCCCGCCCCAACGGGTGTTTCCCCCAGCAATGGTCATGAAGCACTGCTGGACCCGACGACCCTGGCTAGGCCGGCCAGATGCGGCATCCCGTCTTCGGATCGGTCCGCTGTCTGTCCTGTTGATTGCCGGGCTTGTGGGTCCAGGGGTGCTGGTTCAGGCCCCTGCCGCCATGGCCTACGTGGCGCTGATGGCCGGACAACAAGCTCGGCCCCTCAAGGGCAGTTTCAACCAGGTGCCCGTTCTGCACTCCAACCAGCCCGAAGAGGTTGAAGGCGAGGGCATTCTCATCAATACGGCACCGGGCTACGCCTATGCCGCTGAAACGGGCCAGCCCCTGCGCAATGCCGAATACACCTTCAACGGTGAGTTTGGCGTCCACATGCATCACAAATATTTCCCCCCCAACCGGCGCCAGCTTTCGGCATCAGGGCGACGTCCGGAACTCACCCTGGGGCTGATTTTGATCAACCCAGGCGGGCGAGCCGTTCACATCCGTTTCGAAAATGGAGCTGTGCGCAACAGCTTTGAGGCCCCCTACTTACAGCAGTACAAGATGGGCGTGCGGCCCTTGGGACCGAGACCCTGGAATACGGGGCCGGGGGATGCCACCGCGATCCAGATGTTGCGGGGCCGTTTGGATTCCAAGCTGAGCCAAGAGATCACCATCCCGGCCCGCAGCCGCATTGTGTTGTTCCACACCCAGCTCCCAGCCCTGGGGATCGCCAATGCGTTGCTCAAGGGGCGCAGCGACGGCCCATTTCAGATGGCCGTGGTTGCGGCCAAGAATCCCCAGAGCGACTGGGAGTTGCTGTCGGTGCTCGACCAAGGTCGGCTGGCCCCCGGGCGGGTCTATCTGAACCGGATCGCTGACATCAATGGAAGGCGGGTGTTCTCCCGAGTGGGTGGTGTCGCCATTGGCGATGCCTACCAGGCCACCCTCAGCCATGACCTGGCCCAGCAAGGGCCCCTGCACGTCCCCCTCACGAGCACCCATCGCCACAATTTCGGCACCCGGGAAGTGCAGGTGAACCCCCTGGTGAGTCGGATGATCGACTCCTCCCTCGACAATGTGGGCACCTACGGCGTTCGCTTTGACGTCGATCTCAACCTCAAGGGTGCGGGGCCCTATGAGCTGGTCTTGAGCCATCCATCCACCACCGGCAGCAGCCGGCCCTTCACGGCCTTCCGGGGATCGTTTCAGGTCCGCACGGAGGAGGGCCTGCAGGAAATGCATGTGGGCCTGCGCTCCGGCCAGAGCGTGGCTCTCACAACCTTGAATCTGCGTGCCGGTGTAGCGAACCCCGTGCGCGTGAGCTTGGTGTATCCCGCTGACGCCACACCCGGCCATCTCCTGAGTGTGGTGCCAGCCAGTCAGGTCGCCATGGTGCAGGACCGTGAACGCCAGCTCGAGCTGGCCCGCAACGCTGCCAGCAGTACGGCAGCGCCTCTCCCCTCAACCCTGCCGGCGTTACCCGATCCGGACGAGGGAGCCGCCGGAGGGCTGCCCAGCCTCCCCCCCCTGGTGCTGCAACCGGGAGCCCCGACGCTTCAGCCAGAGCTCTCCCCCTATCGCTCCCTCCCGCTGGCCCCCCCACCCCCGCCGGCCCCAGCTCGGACGACCCAGCCACGCTCCACAGCCCCCACTCCAGGCATGGCAAGTGAATCCCTGGTGGATCGCTACCGACAGGCCCTGGAAGCGCAGCAGCAGATGATGCGCGGCTTGATGGGCCGTTAGGAATGGCTGGAAGGGACGATCCGCGTCGGCGCCGGTTCAGCCTGGAGCTTCCGGTGGACCTGCTGGACAAAATCGATGGCCTCAAGGCCGAACTGGGACTGCGCAGCCGCGGCGATCTCGTCGAACGGTTGCTCGAGGACCTCTTCCCCAGCGACAACGACGCCAGCGACGGCAGTGACGCCAACGCCGCTGGTGATCTCCAACGCGATCTGGGTACCAGTTCTCCAACCAGCTTCAACGAGCAGGGTGCCCTTGTGCTGGTGACCCGTGGCGCCGGGGGGGAACTCACCCTCGATCTCGACGAGTCCGACGACAACTGGGCGGATCCCACTCGCATCACCACCCCCCAACCTCGCCAGAGCGGTATCGACCTGCCCGGATTTGTGAGGCGCCAATCCGACCAGCTCAAGCGCAGCCTCCACCCCCGTCAACCCGACGTTCAGGCATCGCTCGAACCCCTGCCCCAGGTTGGCGGAGAGTTGATCGCCCAGGCGTTGGTGCGGGCTCGCACGCACTGGATGGAGCTCTACGGCAACGATGCCAATGAGGCCGTTCTTGAGGCTGCCATGGTCTGGCTGGCCCAGGACATCTGGCCCCAAAGTGACCAGAGCGACAACAGACCGTTCACCTGGTCCCTGGCCTGTGATGTGGTGGGTTCTACCGCCCCGAGTTGGGGTCGCGAACCTGCCAGTTTTGAGCGCGTGATGGTGATGGCGGGACTGCTGGAAGATCCATTCAGCACCTCCACCCTGGAGCTGCGTTTGCCCACGCTGATTCGACGCTTTGTCCATCGCTTCCGCAAACGGCGCAAAGGCACGTCTTTCCAGACCCTGGAGCACACCATGACCCTGCATGGAGCGCTGAAGTTGTTGAAGTTGCCGACAGCACCGGGCCACCGGCTCACCCTCGGACAAATCCGAGACGCCTACCGAGATCTGGCGATGAGCAACCATCCGGATGCTGGCGGCAGCGAAGACAGCATGCGCCGCCTCAACGAGGCCTACCAACTCCTCAAGGAGCTCTACCGCAATAAATAAGTGTCTTGCCTGGCTCAAACACGTCTAGCCTCAAGACCCAATAAGAGCCCCGGCTGAGTCGAATGATTGATCGTGTTGTCGCCGCCTCGCCGACCGACGGTGCCTGCGTTCCCGTTTACCGGACCGCCCGGAGCGAACATTAAACAATCTTCAGTCTTAGCTGAGTCTGGTTATGAGTCTATTTACGATCTTCATCAGCAATTGGCGTGACCTGCCCAACGCCAGCAGAAATAAACGGAGCCATCCAGTCGCATACGTCATATTCTCGGCAACAAGCAAGTCCCAGGTTGTGTCGCAATCACGAGCAATGACCGCAGAATTTTGCGCTCCGTTGCAGCCCTTGTTCGTAGGAAGGAGCTGCGACTCTTGCCATCAGCGGAAAACCGCAAAAACGCGTCATTCTGTCTGTAGCGCTTAGCCAACGAATACCCAGCGCGGCCCTTGGCTGCGCCCTCGTGAATTCTGCCCTCTTTTCCATCAGGGCTTGTCCCGTTTCCTGTCCAATTCTGGTGCGCGGTTCCAAACCGCTGCTCTCTCAGCGTTCTTGGGTTTGAGTACCTGTGTCATACACAGGTACTCACTTGGAATCCCTCTCCTATTCAGCGATTGGTCGTCTCGGCCGGTCTTACGGAAGCGACATTGACATCGTGACCCCTTGGATTACTCCTGCTTGTCTTGTCTCAAACTTGCACTAAAACCCATAATAAGAACATACTGAGAACAATAAGACCATTCACTTGGCCGTTGCCAAGACGTCACGCCACGAGCAGCCCACGCAGGTGAGGTTGAAACGGCCAAGGGGGTAGCAACGGCCTCGCCTTCATTCTCGCAATTCTGGAATGGGTCTCACTAACGTCTAGAAAAAAGACCCAGCTGAGACCGATGTCGGCTGGGTCTGGAGAGTCTTTGACGAGGAATCAGGTGCTGGTCTGCATCCCCTGGATCAGGAAGTCGAA
The DNA here is from genome assembly GCF_014697415.1 of Cyanobium sp. FACHB-13342. Taxonomy (GTDB): domain Bacteria; phylum Cyanobacteriota; class Cyanobacteriia; order PCC-6307; family Cyanobiaceae; genus Cyanobium_A. Next base: position 259,500 of record NZ_JACJRT010000008.1, read on the forward strand.
GTAGGGGCCGGCCATCGCGGCTTGTTCCGTGCTCAAGAGTGCAATGGCCGCATCCTTCATGGTGCGCATGGCCTCCACCATGCCAGGCATCGGCACACCAAGGCTGTTGTACATCTCGCGGGCACCCACAAGACCGATCTGTTGGATCATCTCGGTGCTGCCGGCCAGCACCCCGTAGGTCACCAGGCGGAGGTACCAGCTGTAGTCCCGTAGGCACTGGGCCCGTTGCTTTTGTCCGTAGGCGTTGCCCCCGGGGGCGACGTAGTCAGGCTTGCGTTGGAACAGCTGCTTGGCAGCCTCATCCACAATCTTTTTCTCGTTGTCCGTGAGCACCCGAACCACGGCCAGCCGGTCGGCCCCACGGCTGAGGTACTCCACCATGGAGCGCAGCTCGCCGCCGCTCGGATAGCGCAGCTGATCATCTGCCTGGAGGATCAGATCCCGAACGACGCTCATCGCAGCGACCACACGCGTGCATCACTGTATCGACTCCCTCGGGGGAACCTGCCTCTCGATACCAAGGTGTAACGCCCCTTTGCACGGCGTAGGGTGAGGGATTGCCTGGCGCGCGTGGATAGCCTCACCACCGGCAGCAACCTGGACCTATCCACCGGCAGCCGGGTGGAGGTGGAGATCACGGGCCTCTCCCATGACGGACAAGGGGTGGCCCGCCTCAACGATCGGGTTCTGTTCGTGTCTGGGGCCCTGCCTGGGGAACGGGTGAAGGTGCGGCTCACCCACCGGGCTCGGCGCCATTGGCTGGCCGAATTGGACCAGGTGTTGGTTCCTGCTCCGGAGCGGCAGCGCCCTCCCTGCATCCTGGCGGAGCACTGCGGTGGGTGCAGCGTGCAGCACCTGGCGGACTCTGGGCAGCAGCACTGGAAGCACCAGAAGGTGGTCGACGCCATCCGGCGCATCGCCCATCTCGATACCCCAGTGTCTCCCTTGCTCGTGGCGCCCGACAGTCTGGGCTATCGCAACCGCGCCATCATCCCCTTGGAGCGTTGTGAGGATGGTCGACTGCGGGCAGGCTTCTATCGCCGCGGCAGCCACACGATCGTCAACATGAACCACTGTCCAGTGCTGGATCCCCGCCTGGACAGCCTGATCGCTCCGCTCAAGGCCGATCTGGAATCCAGTGATTGGCCTGTGGACCGGGACTTTCGGGAGGGGGGCGGCCTTCGCCATCTGGCCCTGCGTCTTGGCAGTCACAGTGGAGATGTGTTGATCACCCTGGTGAGCAGCCACGCCGAGCTGGAGGGCCTCGAAGTTCTGGCGGCGGCGTGGATGCAGCGCTGGCCCCAGGTGGTGGGCGTGTGTCTCAACCTGCAGCCCCTGGCCACCAACACCCTGATGGGACCGGAGACCCGGGTGGTGGCCGGTCGGGGTTGGGTGGAAGAGCGCTTCAGCGGTCTCACCCTGCAGATTGCGGCTGACACCTTTTTTCAGGTTCACACCCGCCAGGCTGAGCGGGTCGTGCCGTTGGTCCTGGCCGCGCTGGACACAGTCCCCACCGGGATGATGGTGGATGCCTACTGCGGGATCGGCACCTACACCCTGCCGGTGGCGGCCGCTGGCTGGCAGGTGCATGGCATCGAGCTCAGTGCCGAAGCCGTGCAACAGGCCCGAACCAATGCCCGGGAGAACGGTCTCACCGATCGGGCCTCGTTCGAGGCCGGCGTCGTCGCGCAGTGCCTGGCAGCGCACCTGGCCCACTGCGATGTGTTGTTTCTCGACCCGCCCCGGAAGGGTCTGGAGCCCGCCACCCTGGCGGCCATTTTGGAGCGGCCACCGGCCCAGATTCTCTATCTCAGCTGCGATCCGGCCACCCTCGCCCGCGACCTGGCCCAGCTGGTGGCCCATGGGGGCTACCGGCTGGAGTCCCTGCAGCCGCTCGACTTTTTCCCCCAGACCAGCCACGTGGAAACCCTGGCCGTGCTGCGGCGTGGTGCCGCTGGTCCCGGGCCAGGGGCTTAGGCCCGCAGCTGGGCGCCCAGCTGCTTCTCCAGGGCTGCCTGCACCGCGGCATGGGCCTGTTCCACGGCCTCATCGGTGAGGGTGCGCTCGGGATCCCGGTAGCGCAGCCGAAAGGCCTGGCTGCACTGCCCATCGGCCAGCTGATCACCCGTGTAGCGATCGACCAGTTCGGCATGTTCCAGCAAGGGCTTGCCGGCCTTGCGGATCACCTGGAGGAGGTCGGCGGAGCGGCAGTCGGCGCTCACCACAACCGCCAGATCCCGTTCTGACGCTGGCACCGTGGCAAAGGGGGCAAAGGCTGGTTGCGAGCGGTTGCGGCGCGTGGCTGCGGTGAGCAGCGCCCCCAGCTCCAGTTCGAACAGGTGGGTGCTGTCGGGCAGGTCGAGGGTTTGGGCCTGTTCCGGATGGAGTTGGCCAAACCATCCCGCCGGTCGGCCCTCCACCACGATCTGGGCGGCCCGGCCCGGGTGCAGCAGGGCATGGTCTTGCAGGGGACGGTCTTCGCAGGGGATGGCCAGGGAGGCCAGGGCCTGCTGCAGCACCCCACGGGCCTGGCCGTAGGAGAGGGGTTGGGGCTTGCCGCTGCTGGTCCAACGTTCGGCCCGCCGTTCGCCGCAGATCACACCCACGAGCAGGTGTCGCTCTCCGGTCGCACTGAACACCTGGCCCATTTCAAAGGCCCAGAACCCAGCTTGACCGCTCTGCAGGTTGCGGCGGGCAGCGGCCAGCAGCTCGCCGTGCAGGTTGTCGCGCAGATGGCCGTAATCGGCCAGCAATGGGTTGGCCAGGGGGATCCGCCCCGGTGCTGACGCCACCAGGGACATGCTGCAGGCCTCCTGTAACCCTGTGGCACAGAGTTGGCGCCGCAGTCGCCGCTCAACCTGCTGGGCCGGCTCCAGGCCCCCGGGTTCGAGTGGATCGGGCAGATGGCAGGCAAACCGGTCGTAGCCGACCAGCCGCGCCACTTCCTCGATCAGGTCCACCTCCCGCTGGAGGTCCATGGAGCGGGAGGGGGGCACGGTGACCTGCCATCCCTCCCCATCGGGAGTCTCCACCAGGGTGCAGCCGAGCGCTGTGAGGGTTTGCAGGATCTGGCCATCGCTCAGATCGCCCAGCTCCTCGCCCTCCTGCACGGGGCCCAGCAAGTTGTGGAGCGCGTCGCGACGCAACTGCAACGGAACGGCCGGTGCCTGGGGGCGCTGGTGAAGCCAGCGTTCCACCACCTGGGCTCCGCAGAGCTCCTGGAAGAGTTCAACGGCTCGGTCGGCGGCCGTGAGGGTGTTCTCCAGCGGCAGGCCCTTCTCAAAGCGGCTGCTGGCTTCGGTCCGAAGTCCCACGCTGCGGGCGGAGCGACGAACGGATTGGGGGGCAAAGACCGCCGCCTCCAACCAGATGGCCGTGGTGTTGTCACTGACGGCTTCTTCCGCGCCACCCATCACGCCCGCCAGGGCGATGGCCCGGCCCCCATAGGTCACCACGAGGGCTTCAGGCGTGAGGGCCTGCTCCGATCCGTCGAGGGTGGTGAAGCGTTCTCCGGCGCGCGCTTGACGGAGCCCTACGGAGGCCACTTTGGCCTGGCCTCCGCTGAGCGCCGCAAGCCGGGCGCGATCGAAGGCATGCAGCGGCTGCCCCGTTTCCAGCATCACCAGGTTGGTGATGTCCACCACCGTATTGATCGGCCGGATGCCGGCCTTGACCAGACGTTGTTGCAGCCAGCGCGGCGAGGGACCAACTTTCACGCCCTCCAGAGCTGTGAGGCTGAACAGCCCTCCCTCCTCCATGGCCGCCCGGTCACTGGCGTCGACCGGCAACTCTGAAGCTGTCACGGCCGGTGCCGGCATGACAAAGCACGTCTGGCCGCCCACCAAGGCGGCCACCTCCCGGGCAATGCCCTGCATCGACAGGCCATCGGGGCGGTTGGCGGTGATGGCCAGCTCCAGCACCTGGTCATCCAGCCCCAGACTCGGCCCCACCGGGGCCCCTACGGCGGGCACCGATTCGAGCAACTCCTCGAGAACGGCGATGCCATCGGCCTCGGCATTGAGGCCCAACTCCGCCAGGGAGCAGATCATGCCGCTGCTGGGCACGCCGCGCAGTTCGGCGGGCTTGATCGTGAGGTTGACGGCCGGCAGGTGGGCCCCCACCAGGGCCACGGGGACGTGGATGCCAGCTCGCACATTGCTTGCCCCACAGACGATTTGGAGCGGTTCAGGCGCCCCAACCTCCACCACACAGACACTGAGCTTGTCGGCGTTGGGGTGGGGCTGGCGATCGCGCACGTAGCCCACCACCACCCCTGCGGCCTGGGCGGCCAGATCCTCAATGCCGTCAACTTCAAAACCGGCGAGCGACAGGCGCTCCGCTAGGGCCTCCACCGCGAGCGCCTCGCCTGGGGCGGTCACCAGCTCCTGCAACCATTGGAGCGAGACCCGCATCAACCCATCCCATCAGGAAGCGGGATCCTAGGGATCCACAGGGTTCCGGGTTCTGCCGCCAGGTATGGTGGCAGCTTGTCCTTTCGCATCGCACCAGCGGCGCAACGTCCTTCATGGCTAAAAACAAGGGCGTCCGGATCGTGATCACTCTTGAGTGCACGGAATGCCGGTCCAACCCCGCCAAGCGGTCTCCCGGTGTGTCCCGGTACACCACCGAAAAGAACCGCCGCAACACCACCGAACGGCTTGAGCTGAAGAAGTTCTGTCCGCATTGCAACTCCTCAACGGTTCACAAGGAAATCAAGTGAGTCTGGTTTCAGGGCCCTACCACCTGGTGATCGCCCTGTTCCCCTTGCCTTTTCCCTGGCCTTGACAGGCGTCGGCTTCCCTTCACCTCAGCGTTTTTTTCAATGTCCAGTTCCTTTTTCAAGAAGCGTCTGTCGCCGATCAAGCCCGGCGACCCCATTGACTACAAGGACGTCGATCTGCTCAAGAAGTTCATCACGGAGCGCGGCAAGATCCTGCCCCGCCGTCTCACTGGCCTCACTGCCAAACAGCAGCGTGACCTCACCAATGCGGTCAAGCGAGCCCGCATCGTGGCCCTGCTGCCCTTCGTGAACCCCGAAGGCTGAGGCGCATCCGCTGGTCTCAGCAACATTCCAACCCGGCGATCTGGTCGGCCTCAGCGACGAGCGGGGGCCCCAGGTCGCCGTTGTTTTGACTGTCCAATCCACGAAGGCCTCCGTGGCCATTGGTGGTTCAGGACGCCAACAGATCATCCCCCTGCGGCAGCTGCAGTTGCTCTGCCCCCTGCCAGGCCTGGCCACCGTGCCCCAGCGGGTTAGCCAGCCCCCCTGGGGCATCAACGAGGCCAGCCTGGCGGCAGCGCTGCCACCCCGGCGCGATTTTGGTGCGGCCTGGCTGTTGCTTCAGGACGACGGTGCTGCCCTGCCCCTGGACCAGTGGGTCGAACTGGTGTGTTCCCAGCGCGACGGTCTGGCGGTTGCCGCCTGTTGGCTCTGGTGCCAGGGGCCCCAGACCCTGTTTCGCCTGCGTCAGGGACTGGTTCAGCCCCGCAGTCGCGACGACCTGAGACGGCTGCGGCGTGAGCGGCGCCACCAGATGCTCCACGTCCAGGCGGAACAGCGATGGCATCAACTGCTGCGAGCACGGGCCAAGCTCGATCCCCAGTTCCTCGATCCGGAGCAGCAGCAGCAACTGGAGGTGTTGCTGGCTTGGGCCGCTGGTGACTGTGACACCCCCTTGCCCTTGCCCCTGCGGCAGGCCCTGCAGGCTGCCGATTGCAGCCCCGATACTGGCTCCATCCGCCACTTGCTGGTGGATCTGGGGCAATGGGAAGCCCACCATCTGCCGTCCCTCCGTGCCACCACCTGGGAGCAGGGCTTCTCCGCCGCGTTGCTCGCGGAGGCCGATCGCCTGGTGGCGGCTGCCGAGCAGGAGCAGCCGGGCGATGCCACCCGCCTCGACCTCACGGCCCAGCGCAGCGTCACCATCGACGATGCGGACACCTGCGATATCGACGACGGCCTCGCCCTCGAAACCACGCCCTCAGGCCAGCAGCGGATCTGGATCCACGTGGCGGATCCGGGGCGCCTGATCCCCGTGGATTCACCGCTCGATCTGGAAGCGCGCCGACGGGGCACCAGCTTGTACCTGGCCAGGGGCATCCTGCCGATGTTTCCCGAGGCCCTGGCGACCGGGCCGATGAGCCTGCGGGCGGGGCAGCGCAGCGCCGCCTGGAGCGTCTGGGTGGAGCTGGATGGGGCTGGCGCCATTGCCGCCTCGGGCCTCCAGCGCAGCTGGGTGTCGCCCACCTATCGGCTCTCCTACGCCGATGCCGATGAGTTGATTGATCTGGCACCCCCCCAGGAGCGCGACCTCGCCGATCTCCACGTCCTGCTGGAACGCCGCCGCCAGTGGAGGGTGCAGCAGGGCGCCCTGCTGTTGGACCAGCCGGAAGGGCGGATTCGCGCCGACGGCGATCAGGCGCTGCTGGAGATCACCGAGCCAAGTCCGTCCCGGTTGCTGGTGGCTGAGGCCATGATCCTGGCGGGAGCTGCCGTGGCAACTTTTGGGAGGGAGCAGGGCCTTGCCTTGCCCTACCGCAGCCAGTTGCCAGCAACCCTGCCGCCGGAAAGCGAACTGACCGCCTTGCCTGAGGGGCCCGTGCGTCATGCGGCGATCAAACGCTGTCTGAGCCGGGGGCACACCGGTACCGAACCCAGTGGCCACTTCAGCCTCGGGCTGCCTGCCTATGTGCAGGCCACCTCACCCATTCGTCGCTACGCAGATCTGGTGGTGCAGCGCCAGCTGCTGGCCGTGCAGCAGCACACCCCACCGTTGGCCGCCGAGGCCCTTCAGGATCTCCTGACTCAGCTTGATGGGGCTATCCGCCAGGGCATCCAGATCAGCCGCGAGGATCAGCGCCACTGGCAACAGGTGTGGTTCCACGACCACCGCCAGGAGCACTGGGCTGGCCTGTTCCTCCGTTGGTTGCGTCCCCAGGACCGATTGGGCCTGGTGCATGTGGACGCCCTGGGCCTGGATCTGGCGGCCGAGTGTCCCGCCGGATCCCAGCCCGGGGATGGACTCTTGCTGCGAGTGCAGCTGGTGGATCCCCTGCGGGACCAGCTGCGGTTGCTGGCCACCGGCTAGTCAGGGGCCAGCCGGGATGCCCGCAACCAAGGCCCCCAGGGATTCGCACAGCCGATCAGGCGGGCCGATGTCGGCCGCTCCAGGTCCTGGAGCCAGCGGTTGAGCCCGGGTTCGAGAGTGATCAGGGGCCAGGTGTGGGCCTCGGTTCCGCTGGCATCGACTGCCGGCCCGGGGGCGACCGTGATCTGGAAGCCACCCTGGCCATCGGGCGCGACCATGCCGGACCAGAGGGTCTCGAGCCGCTCCGCATGGCTCCTACGGGGGTCAACGGGACGGGCAAAGCTCTGGGCCAGTTGGCCATGGGCCTCCACCAGATCGGGGGCATCCAGCAGCTGCAGCTGGCGGTCGGCCCAGTCCTCGGCGTCCCACGGGGTGTCCCAGAGCGGCACCACCGCTGCCGGTGCCCAGGCATCGCCGATCAGCTGTTCCTGCAGGGTCCGCACCGGCAGGTCCGCTGGCAGCACGTTGTGCCGTACCGCCAGCGCCGCCGCGGCACCGGCGGCCTGGCCGATGTTGAAGATCAAGGGCTGCAGCCGGGTGGCGCCGTTGGCCATGTGGCTGACGCTGAGGCACTTCTCGGCAGCGAGCAGGTTGTCACAGCCGTTGCTGAGCAGGGCCCGGTAGGGAATGGTGAATGGCGTCCCACTCCAGCGGCCGCCCCAGCGGATGCTTTTGGGGGCGAGTGGCCAATCGGGGCCGGGATAGTGGTGGTCGTTGGCATAGTTGCCCACCGCCACCGACTCGACCTGGCCGTTCTCGTTGAGGGGCAGCGGTGCCTGGGATTCACCTGGCCCCAGGGGCAGGAGGTGCTGTTCCAGCACCACCGTGCGCCCCGCCAAACGACGCCCCTCCCGCCAGTAGGGCATCAGGGCCAGAGCTGACGGCCCCTCGAGGGCCGAACGCCCCCCGCTGCTCACCCCGGGCAGGGGGAAGCAGGCCGCCGGCCGGAGCCATCCCCCGGAGGCTGCTTGCAACGCTGTACTGAAGGCCTGGCTGTGGGCCTGCATGGCCGCGCCGATCGGGCCGTCAGGCGCCTGGGGCTCCAGAAGCTCCAGGCCTGATCCATGCCAATCGTTGCCGCCGAGGGGCCAGTTGAGCATCACCAACCCCCCCGGCAACCTGCCGTAGCTGATGGTGCGCTCCAGCCCGAAGGCCTCGGTAGCGGTCCCAAACGGCGCCGCCAGCCGGGGTGTCTCCCCCATGGGCAGCGAGCCGGGTGTCGCACCGGATGGCAATTGGCCCATGGCCACCCAGGTGGGCGACTGGAGCGGATGCTCCCGAAAAAAAGGATCTTTCTCGAGCCTTGCTTGGGCTGGGGCACTGGGCTCCTGCCACTGTTCCTGGGCCTCCCAGCCTTGGCGGTAGGGAGCGGCGCCATGGGCCAGAAGCTCACCGCGGTCGCTGCCGTCAATGACCACCGTGGCTCGGATCTGCAGCACCTCACCCCGATGCTCCACGTCGATGGCGTCAAGGCGCTGACCCTGGCGGTGGACCGCCTTCAACACCACGCCGTCGAGCCATTGCAGGGTTCGCTGGCCCTTGCACCAGTCCCGCAGGATTGCCTCGGCCGTCGCGGGTCGATAGCCAAAGCAGCTCACCCAGTTGTGGTCGAGGCCTTCCGGTTCGCGCCGCTGCAGCTCCCGCAGGAACGCGCCCCAGAGGCCCGTCTGCCAGGGGGAGAGCTCATTTCCATCGGGGGCGCAGACCCCGGCCGCACTCACCATGCCCCCCAGCCAGGGGCCCGGGGTGAGCAACAAAACGTTGGCTCCGCTTCGGGCCGCTTGCAGCGCGGCCGCCACCCCGCCGGTGCCGCCGCCCCAAACCACCACCTCGACCTGTTCGTGCCTGATCGCCATGGCTAGCAAGGGTCAAGGACTGGCTCCCCAGCGTGTCAGGGTGGGCCCCGGTCCAGGCGCCGCGTGCCCCCCTCCCGGCTGCATGTCTTACACCCTCACCACTCCGCTCTACTACGTCAACGACCGGGCCCATCTCGGCAGCGCCTACACCACGCTCGCCTGTGACACCATCGCCCGCTTTCAGCGCCTGAAGGGGGAGCAGGTGGTGTTCATCACGGGCTGCGATGAGCACGGCCAGAAGATTCAGCGCACCGCCGAAGCTGCGGGGCTCACACCCCAGGCCCACTGCGATGGGGTGAGCGAGGGCTACCGGTCGTTGTGGAACCGCTGGCAGATCAGCCATGACCGCTTCATTCGCACCACGGACCCGCGGCACCGTCAGCTGGTCGAGCAGTTTTTTGCCAAGGTTGAGGCCAATGGGGATGTGGTGGAGGGCCGCCAGCAGGGCTGGTACTGCGTGGCCTGCGAAGAGTTCAAGGACGATGCGCCGGGGAGTGAAGACCCGGAATGCGGCATCCACCGCAAGCCGCTGGAATGGCGCGATGAGGTGAACCTGTTCTTTCGCCTCTCGCGCTATCAGAGCCAGATCGAGGCCTTGATCCGGCGCCCGGGCTTCATTGCACCGTCTAGCCGACAGAAGGAAGTGGAAAATTTCGTGGCCCAGGGGCTGCGCGACTTTTCCATCTCCCGTGTGGATCTCCCCTGGGGCATTCCAGTTCCAGGCCATGCAGGCCACACGTTCTATGTGTGGTTTGATGCCCTGCTGGGCTATCTCTCGGCCCTGCTGACCCAGGACGATCCTGTCGACCTGGATCTGATCCTGGAGCGCGGTTGGCCCGCCCAGCTGCATGTGATCGGCAAGGACATTCTGCGCTTTCACGCCGTGTACTGGCCCGCCATGCTCCTGTCGGCTGGCCTGCCCCTACCCGAGCGGGTGTTTGGCCACGGCTTCCTGACGCGAGAGGGCCAGAAGATGGGCAAATCCCTCGGCAACGTCCTGGATCCGGATGTGCTGCTGGAACGCTGCGGCCGGGATGCGGTGCGTTGGTATTTGCTGCGGGATATTCCCTTCGGTGATGACGGCGATTTTCAGCAGCAACGGTTCATCGATCTGGTCAACAACGACCTGGCCAACACGATTGGCAACCTGCTCAATCGCACCTCCTCGATGGCGCGGCGCTGGTTCGCTGATGCCGTGCCGCCAGCCGGCAGCGCCATGCAACCGGACCACCCCCTGGCGGTTGCGGCCCAGAGCGCCGGCCAGACGGTGTCCGATGCCCTGGAATCCCTTGATTTCCGCACCGCCGCGGAGGCTGCCCTGCAGCTGGCCACGAGCGCCAACGGCTTCCTCAATGACCAGGCTCCGTGGAAACGGATGAAACAGGCCGGTGAGGAGGCCCAGGTGGCGGCTGATCTCTATGCGGTGTTGGAGGCCACCCGCTGGGTTGCCGTGTTGCTGGCTCCGTTGGTGCCCGAGCTGTCCGGGCGGATGCTGATCCAGCTCGGTCAGCCACCGTTTGACAGTGAGCACGCCCATGGCGTCCCCTCCGCCTGGCGGGACGCCCAACGCTGGGGCTTCCTGGCCCCGGGCCTCCCCTTGATCGAACCCCAGCCGGTGATGCAGCGGCTTGAGTTGGAGGCGCCCCTGTGATCGGTCAGCTGCTGCTTGGTCTGGCCTTGGTTCTGGGCCCGCAGCTCCTGGGGGGCTGCCGCGCCCCCGCCCCCAAGGAGGAGCCCGCCCAGCCCTTTGTGTTCCGCTCGCTCAACCTGCGCCAGAGGGATCCGAGTGGTCGCCCCTTGTGGGAGCTCAGCAGTCCCGAGGCCCGCTATGACCTCAGCCGGCGCGTGGCCCAGGCCAGGGACCTGAGGGGGGTGATCTACGCCAAGGGCCAACCCCTCTATCGGATCACGGCCAGCAACGGTACGGTGATCAATGACGGCGAAGTCGTGCAGCTGGAGGGGCCGACCCGGCTCCAGCGGGTGGGGCCGAAGCCGTTGCTGGTGAGTGCGAGTCGGGTGCGCTGGTATCCCAAGCAGGAGCGGATGGAGATCGACCGCCGTCCCCGGGCGAGCCAGGGTGATCTGCGTCTCACCGCCCAGCGGGCACGGTTTTGGATCCAGCAGGACAAGCTGGAGTTGCTGGGCCGGCCCGTGTTGGAGCGCACTGGCGTCAGTGGCATGACCCTCACGGTCAGCTCCGCGGATTGGTTCCCCGGAACCGGCCAACTGCTGGGACGTGGTCCGGTTCGGGGCGAGCGCCGTCTGCCAGGGAAGGGGCTTCAGACCCTCAGCTCACCGGCCCTCACCGGCAACTCCCTCACCCAGGTGATCGACTTGCAATCCCCGGTCCAACTGCTGGATCCAGGCCGCAAGGCCAGGCTCGATGCCCGCCAGACCCGCATCCAGCTGGCCGACGAACGGATCAGTAGCCCCCACCCCTTCACCGCCCGGCTCGATCAATCCCTGTTGACGGGCATCGGCTTCGAGGTCCTGGGGCCCATCCAGACCTTGGTCATTCCCCAGGCCTGTCGACTCAACCAACCCACCGATGCCCTGCGCGCCGATCGCTGCAGCTGGAACTGGAAGACCAACCAGGTGGAAGCCACTGGCCATGTGGAATTCCGCCGCACCGCCTTTCAACAGGTCACCAAGGCCCAACGCCTCACCGGCCTGGTTTCGAAACAGGGGCAGGCGGTGTTCAGCAGTCCCGGGAGTCGGGTTCAAACCCGGATGACCCTGCCGCCGGCCCGGAACCGACCCCAGACAAAGGAACGGAAAGCGCCTCCAATTTCCCTCTGATCCGCTGGGACCAGCCCTCGAGCCAGGTGAGATCACTGCGGCTGAAGCAGCGCGGCGACCACCCGCCCAGCACCACCAGCCCATCGCGGCCCAGGGGTTGGACCACCACGGCAGGCAAGCCCGGCAGCAGGGAGGAAAATTCTTCCCGCCCTGGGTACAGGCGTAAATCCACCAGCGAAATGACACCCCCCTTGTCCTGGGCTCGCTGACAGATGGCTCCGGGAACAAAGGTCCCTTCCGCCAGCAAACCCCGGCGCAGCAAGCATCGGCCCTGCCAGCTCACCAGCACCACGGCGGCCGCACTCGCCGTCAGCAACATCTGGCTGCCCCAGCCCAGTTCTTCGGCCAGATCGTCCGGCAGCCCCTCTGCGAGGACCAGGCCCTGGGCGCCCTTCAAATCCACGCGGGCAGCCGTTTCCGGGATGGCGCGTGTCCAGAGCACCCCTACCAACATCAGGGCCACCGCCAGAAAGCTCGCCAGCACAGCGGCCCGTTCCAGGGACGGATCGGTGCTGGTGGCGGTGGTCTGGTTCAGAACCACCAGGCCCAAAGCGGCCACGCCTGACCAGAAACTGACGCGGGCGGGGATGGAGGCGGTCATGGCCGGAGAGCAGGAGGCGACAGCTGGGCCCGCAAGCGGCAAACTAGGGCCAAGCTTGGCCTGATCCATTGCCGACTTCCCCTCGCGCGACCCGTTGGACTCCCCTTCTGGCGTTGCTGGCTGCCCTGTGTTGCAGCCTCGGCAGCCTGGTTTGTCCCGCCCCGGCCCTGGCCATCTCCGCTGCTGGCTTACCCGCCGCTGCCCCCCAGGAGCGGGTGCTGGACACGGCTGATGTGCTGAGCAGGGCCGCCCGTGCCGAACTCGGTAAGACCCTGGAGACGTTCAGTGCCGATCGGGTGGATGCCCACCTGGTCACCGTCAACCGCCTCGACTATGGGTTGAGCCTGCCCGCACTTGGTGCCGACTTGCTGCAGCGCTGGGCCGATGCAGGGGCAGAGCCCAACCAATTGCTGTTCCTGATCGACAGCCAGACCAACAGCGCCGCTGTGGTGGCCGCCCCTGCCCTCAGTGCCCAGCTGGACGCCAACCTGCTGCGCAGCACGGCCCGAACCACCATGGCCCAGCCGATCCGTGATGGGGGTCGCTACCGGCAGGGCAGCCTGGACGCCATGACCCGCCTGCTCACCGTCTTGGAAGGGGGGGAAGATCCGGGGGAGCCAGTCACCGCCGAAGTCGTCACCCAACCCACCAACATTCCGACCAAGGAAGAAACAGCATCCAGCAACGCGTTCACCTGGGTGGTCGTCCTCTTGGTGCTGGGCACGATCGTGCCGATGCTCACCTGGTGGGTTTTCTCACGCTGAACCGATGGCACTCACCAACTGGATGGGCGCCTTCGGGCGTGCCCAGGCCCAAGATGTCAGCCATGACCTGGAGCGGGGTTACGAATCCGCCCTGCTGATCCAGAGCATTGAACTCGAGCACTACAACGATCGCCCCGTTCGCCCCGAGCTGGATCTGCGGATCCCCAGGACCGCCCAGGCCCAGTTGTTGCGCCGATTCCGCGCTGCCCTCGACGTCTGTCGCCAATCCATCAGCACCGTGGGGCCCCACCGGGGTGAACTGGCTGGCCAGGAGATCCGCCAATTCCAACTGATCGAAACGGTGGTGGCCCGCTATGGCGCCAAGCGGGATCCACTTCCGGCCATCAGCCGATCCCCGGAGGTTCTGCCACGCAGCCTGATTGGTGTGGTGGATCAGGTGCGGAGGCAGCTGGATCCGGAGGCCGAAGCCAACGTGGTGGCTGGCTTCCGCCGTCGCCGCGACTCCACCTTGGTGTCGCTGCGCATCCTGTTGCTGTTGATTCTGGTGCCAGTCCTGGTCCAGCAGATCAGTCGCACCTATGTGGTGTCGCCCCTGGTGGATCGTTTTGCACCCGATAACGCCTTCCTCACCTATCCCAAGCCCAAATTGGAGGAGAAGGCCGTTGAAAAGCTGCGGGTCTTCCAGGCGGAGATTGAGTTTGACGCCCTGTTGCAGGGCAATCCACTACCCAGCCGCGAAGAGTTGCAGGCGCAACTCGCCAGTCGGGCCCAGGAGCTCAAGGAGGAGGCCGATCTTGAGAGCACCCATGCCATCAAGAACGTCTTGGCCGATCTCGGCGGGCTCGTGGGTTTCGTGTTGGTGTGTGTGTTCGGACGCCGCGATCTTCAAGTGCTGCGTGGCTTTCTCGATGAGCTGGTGTATGGCTTGAGCGACAGCGCCAAGGCCTTTGCGATCATCCTGTTCACAGACATCTTTGTGGGGTTTCACAGCCCTGAGGGCTGGACCGTTCTCCTCGATGGTGTGGCCCATCACCTGGGGCTTCCCGCTCGCGAGAACTTCATCATGTTGTTCATCGCCACCTTCCCGGTGGTTTTGGCGACCGTGTTCAAGTACTGGATCTTCCGCTATCTCAACCGGGTCTCCCCTTCGTCGGTGGCCACCTTGCACAACATGAACGGTGGCGGTTGATTCAGCAGCAGGTCCCACCCTGGTGCTGGGCCCTGCCCGCAGTGGCAAAAGTCGTTGGGCCGAGCATCTGGCCATCCAATCCGGCCAACCGGTGGTGTATCTCGCGACCGGACCCTCACCCACGGATCAGGATCCCTCCTGGTCCAGCCGCATCGCCGCCCACCAACGCCGCCGCCCGTCCAGTTGGCGCACCCTGGAGGTGGGAGCTGATCTGGCTCCATCCCTGCTCGACCTTCGACCTCCAGGCCTCGCCCTGGTGGACTCCCTCGGCACCTGGGTGGCGGCCGGACTCGACCTGGATGCCGCAGCTTGGCGGTTGCGCTGTGCCGGCTTAGAACAATCCCTGCGTCACTGCGCCGTGTCCGTGGTGCTCGTCAGCGAGCAGGCCGGCTGGGGGGTGGTCCCGGCCACGGCCATCGGGGGACTGTTCCGGGACCGACTGGGAGCCTTGGAGCAGCAACTGGAGCCCCTCTGCTCAGGCCTTTGGCTGGTGGTGGCAGGTCGGGCCCTCGACCTGCGGGCCTGCAGCGTGCCCGTACCGGCCGGCTAAGCGGCCTTTCACCGATCACCATGCCAAGGATCGTCCTCTACCAACCCCAGATCCCCCCCAATACGGGCAACGTGGCCCGCACCTGTGCAGCCACCGGCACCGATCTGCACTTGATCGACCCGCTCGGCTTTCAGATCGACGACCGCCAACTCCGCCGTGCCGGGCTGGACTACTGGCCCCTGGTGGCTTTGGAGCGTCACGCGAGCTGGTCCGCCTTTGCTGAGCGGCGTCAATCCCGGGGGGGGCGCCTGATTGCCCTGAGCAGTCACGCCGATCAGGCCTACACCCGTTGGCGCTTTGCGCCCGACGATTGGCTGCTCTTCGGCCGTGAGACCGACGGCCTACCAGCGGAGGTGATGGACCAGGCCGATGCGGCGATCACGATTCCGATGGCCCGTTCCGCCCGTGGTGGCCAGGTCGGCGTGCGCAGCCTCAATCTTTCCGTCGCCGTGGGCGTGGTGCTGTTCGAGGCGTTGCGTCAACAGGATCTCCTGACTTCAGCGGGATCGACTGGCACCACAGGCCTCTAGACAGATGGGCCCCTGCGGGTGTAGCGGCCGTCACTTGTGGCCCAGGGTTCCGTCCGCTACTCTCTGCCCGGCTCGGGGATGTCGGCTTCTCCACGAGCTTTGTCCGATGGGAAGAACTGCATGAAGCCTTTGCTCACCAGTCTGCGAATCCTGATCCCCTGCGCCGTGGCCGTGCCGGCCGTGGTTGTGGCTCTCTCCCCCGCCGACCTCGACAAGGCTTCCGTCGACACCCTCATCGCAGCCCTCCCCGCCCCCAGTGCCGATCGGATCTGGGTCAAGGTCCGCCAACCGATCACGGTGGAGGACCTTTCCACCAGCCTCCAGCTCGACGAGGAGCGGCTGGCCAAACTGAACGACGTCAACGAAGACCACCGGTTCCGCCAGGGTGACTGGTTGGTGGTTCCCAGCCTCAAGACCCGCCAGATCAAGCATCTGGCCGCCATTGACACCAGCGAGCTCCGCCGTACCCCCCCGCTGCAGTCGCTCCCGCCCGTCGAAGATCGGGCGGTGGTTCGCTTCGGCGACACCGTCGTCAAGATCGCCCAGCGCTACGGCCTGACCCTGCAGGAGCTCCTCCAGCTCAATCCAGGCTTGGAAACCGCCCGCCTGGTGGTTGGCAGCCAGGTCCGCCTAGCCCAGTCCGCTCCCGGTCGTACCCGCATGGTGCTGGGGCTCAAGCCAACCACCAGCGGCGGCGTGAGTTGGCCGGAATTGCCTGGTTTTGGGGAACCCACCAAGCCCTTTGACGGACCCACCTCCTCCCAGGGTTGGATCTGGCCGACCCGGGGCGTGTTCACCTCCGGCTACGGCTGGCGTTGGGGGCGCATGCACAAGGGAATTGACGTGGCCAACAACGTCGGCACCCCGATCGTGGCGGCCAAGAGCGGCCGGGTTGTCTTCTCTGGATGGCACGACGGTGGCTACGGCTATCTGGTCACCCTCGCCCACCCGGATGGCAGCCGCTCCCTCTACGCCCACAACAGCCGTCTGATGGTGCGGGTTGGCCAGGAGGTGGACCAGGGATCCCTGATTTCCCACATGGGCAGCACGGGTCGCAGTACCGGCCCCCACCTCCACTTTGAGATCCACCCCCCGGCTGCAGGGGCGGCCAACCCCCTCCAGTTCTTGCCACCCAGGGCCTGATAAAGTCAGTTCACCGCGGCTCGGTAGCTCAGCTGGTTAGAGCGTGGGATTCATAACCCCAAGGTCGGGAGTTCAAGTCTCCCCCGAGCCATTGGCGTGCGGACGGCCCTCGGGCCGTCTTTTTTTTGCCAACAAGCCCCAGTGTTGGGCTTGGGCTGGCGGTGCCGTGCAAGGCCCGGAACGGTTTAGCGCAGCTCCACGGCGTTCAGGCGTTCGCGAAAGCTGGCTGACCCCGCACCGTCGTCCCCTGCCCCCTCGGTGCCTGCGGTCCAGGTGGGCTCTTGTGCCGCTTGGGGAGGGGCCTGGGGCGCAGACGCGGCCACCGTGCTTTGGCTCGCCCCACTGCGGCGTCCGCGGCCATACCCCTGGGAGCGGCCTTCAATGGCTCGAATCAGGGCCTTGCTGCGGTTCACCTCACCCACACTCTGTCCCTCCTTGGGGCGTACCAGGGGGTTGGCCTTCAGTTCGGAGCGCAACTGGTTGAGCAGGCGAAAATGGCCAGTGGTGTTGTATTTGCGCAGCACGCTCGGCTCCCAGGCCATGGACAGCGATCTCGATGGGGTGACGTCTGTCCAGACTATGGCCACAAGCACCAGGAGGCTGTGATAAATTGTTGAAGTCTCAACTGGAAGTCGATCCGACTTTGGGCTGACCGTCCCCATGGGACTTGCCCCAAGCCTGGTCTGAGCGCTGGCTCACCGTCGTCCCCAGGACTGCCCTGGAGGGCCCTACGTGTGGTTGAGCCGAGGGCCCCTTCCAGTTGGTTCGACGCCCCTGTTCTTCATCCCCTCCAGCATGTCCCGGCTCGTTGGCCTGCAGGCTCCTGACTTCACCGCCACCGCCGTGGTGGATCAGGAGTTCAAGGAGATCACCCTCTCCCACTACCGCGGCAAGTACGTGGTGCTGTTTTTCTATCCCCTCGACTTCACCTTCGTGTGCCCCACGGAGATCACGGCGTTCTCCGACCGTTACGGTGAGTTCTCCAGCCGCAACTGTGAAGTCCTGGGCGTCTCGGTGGACAGTCAGTTCAGCCACCTCGCCTGGGTTCAAACCGAACGGAAAAACGGTGGTCTTGGCGACATCGCCTACCCACTCGTCGCCGATCTGAAGAAGGACATCGCCCGTGCCTATGAGGTGCTGGACGAGGACGCTGGTGTGGCCTTGCGCGGACTGTTCATCATTGATCCCGATGGGGTGATCATGCAGAGCACCATCAACAACCTGCCGGTGGGTCGCAGCGTGGAGGAGACCCTGCGTCTGCTGCAGGCCTTCCAGCACATTCGCAACAATCCTGATGAGGTGTGCCCCGCCAACTGGACTCCTGGCGAAAAGACCATGAACCCTGACCCCGTCAAGAGCAAGGAGTTCTTTGCCGCCGTCAACTGAGCCTCGGCTCCTGAACGGCAGCAAGGGGGCCACTAGGCCCCCTTTTTTTTGAGCTTTTTGGTTGAAAGGATTTGGGCTGGAGCTCAACCCAGCAGGCTGGCCAGCAGGCGCCGGCCATCAAGGCCTCCGGTGCAGGGGTCACAGGCCCGTTCCGGGTGGGGCATCAGCCCCAGCACATTTCCTGCCGGGTTGCTCAACCCGGCCACATCGCCCACCGAACCATTGGGGTTGGCCGCGTAGCGCAGCACCACCTGTCCATTGGCCTCAAGGGATGCGAGCTCCTCGGGGGCACATTGGAAACGGCCTTCACCGTGGGCGATGGGCAGCACGATGGACTCTCCCTCGCCATACCCCCGTAACCACTGGGATCGTCCGGGATGGACCTCCAGGGGCGAGGGTTCGCAGAGGAAGTGCAGGCGGGCGTTACGGGTGAGCGCTCCGGGGAGCAAGCCCATCTCGGTGAGCACCTGGAAGCCATTGCAGATGCCCAGAACGGGCCCTCCCGCGGCGGCAAAGCCACGCACGGCGTCCAGCACCGGGGCGAAGCGGGCAATGGCTCCACAACGCAAATAGTCGCCGTAACTGAAGCCCCCGGGGATCACCACAGCATCCAGACCGCCCAGATCGGTCTCCTCATGCCACAGAAAGCGGGTCGCGAGGCCCAGGCACCCCTCGAGGGCCCAGCGCACATCCCGGTCGCAATTGGATCCTGGAAACACCACGATGCCGATGGTCCTGGCGGCGCTCATGCCGACTGCTCCCCATTGGCGTCGACCATCTCCAGGCTCCAGTCTTCGATCACGGGATTGGCGAACAGCCGATCACTGAGCAATTCGAGCTGACTCCTGGCACTGGCTGCGTCTGCAGCATCCAACTCGAGCTCAATGGCTTTGCCGATGCGCAGACGGCGAACCCCATCGACACCCAACCTGGCGGCGGCAGCCCTGGTGGCTTCTCCAGCCGGATCCAGCACCGATGGTCGGAGGGAAACCTGAACGCGAGCGCGAAAGACGGGCACCTGAGGAGCTTGAGGTTTGTTAAATCTTGGCAGCTCGATGGTCCCCGTACCCAGGCCCTGGCCAGCTTGAAAGCAGCCCCCCTGTCCATCCCGCCGTGGGCCGGCCCGTTCCCCACTCCCCAGAGGCTCCATGCCC
This sequence comes from Cyanobium sp. FACHB-13342, assembly GCF_014697415.1. GTDB lineage: Bacteria > Cyanobacteriota > Cyanobacteriia > PCC-6307 > Cyanobiaceae > Cyanobium_A. The sequence continues at coordinate 278,521 of NZ_JACJRT010000008.1, forward strand.
GCCAGCGCCAGCTTCGCCTGGCCGGTGTTTTCTTCTGAGGGCTGTCTTGGCTGCCTTTGTGAGTCTGGCGGCTCTGGGGATTGGCTTGGGCCCTGCTCAGGCCGACCAGCTCCCCCTGCGCTGTCGGGTGGGTGGTGGCCCCTGGCAACGCTGCAGCATGGAGGTGGAGCAGCCGGGTGAGCGCTGGTCCCTCCAGGTTGCCGGCCGACGGATCGCTTTCCGTCATGACGGCAGCGGTACGGTGACCATGCAGGATCCCGCTCCGACGTCTCCGGCCACCGGTGGGGATGGTGGGGCCTGGGTCCCGGTGGCCACCACCTGGATTGCGGGTCCAGCACTCTGTTGGAACGGCGTCTGCGCCCAGGGAGACTTTCCCCTGGATTGATGACCTTGGGCCTCTACACCGCTGCGGCGGCCTGCAGCAAGGCTGCCTCGATCGCCGCTTGATCGAGCTGAAAACCGAGCACGACCAACTCCAGGCCCGCTGGTGGAGTGGGCTGATCCCCAGCCGGATCTGGTGATCCGGATTCAAACCAACACTCCAAACGTGGGCCGACGGCCTGGATCTGCAGGGGTCGGGCCTTGCCCTCCAGCCAGAGGCGTCCCTTCAGACGGATCAGCTTGGGATCCTGGAGCACCTGGGTCAGCTGTTGCTCCAGGGCCGACCGTCCAAAGGCTCCGCTGAGGTGCAGGGCCAGTGATTCCATGGCGACGTGGCTGTGATCGTGCCCATGGTCATGGTGGTGGTCGTCATGGTCGTGGGCGTGGTGGCCATCGCCTTGGGGCTCCTGCCGCTCCAGACCGAGGACGAGCTCGGGTGAGACCGCTCCCCGTTCCATGGCCAGCACCGCGGCCCCGGGGCGCATCTGAGGCAGCAGGCGCGCCTCGAGCTCCCGAAGAGGCCCCTCCCCAAGGGAGTCGGCCCGGCTGATCAGCACCAGATCGGCGGCTTCCAGTTGTTCGGCAAACAACTCCTCGATGGCGGAGCCATGGTCGAGGCTGGGATCGGCCTGGCGCTGCGCCTCGAGGGCGGCCGGGTTGGCCACCACAGCTCCGGCGGCCAGCGCCTCTCCATCGACGACGGCCACAACCCCGTTCACCCGGATCCGGGTGCGGATCGCCGGCCACTGGAGCGCTGCGATCAACGGTTCGGGCAGGGCCAGTCCGCTGGTTTCCACAACGATGCCGTCGAGGCTGTCGGCGCGCGCCAACAAGCGCTCCATCGTTGGCAGAAAATCGTCCTGGACGGTGCAGCAGAGGCAGCCGTTGGCCAACTCCACCAATCTGGACTCGATTTCGTCGTCCGGACAAAATCCGCAGCTGCGCAGGAGGGCTCCGTCGATGCCCACCTCGCCGAACTCATTCACCAAGACGGCGAGGCGCTGGCCGCTGTTGAGCAGGAGATGGCGCAGGAGGGTCGTCTTGCCCGCACCAAGAAACCCGGTCACCACCGTGACCGGCAAACGTTGCTGCAACGAAGCCATCGTCAGCCCGCCACAGCCGCGACAGCCCAGGTGGCCCCACAGCCGGCGAGGGCCAGGGCCATCCAGCGAAGCTTGGCGGGAGACAGCCGGGCAGCCAGGGGCCTGAGCAGGACCAGGGCAAGGATGAGCAAGCCCCCCTGGCTGATCAGCAGCCCGGCGGCGTAGGCGGCCACGGGCATCGACGTCCAACCGAAGACGGGTCCACTCAGCACGTACCCGTGCAGGGCCATGGCAGGCAGCAGGAGCCCCAGGGGGAGGCGACGCAGAAGCACCAGGGCCTCCACCACCAGCGTGCAGGCCACCAGCACTTCAGCGCCAGGCAGACCCGGCCAGAGAAGTCCCGCGGCGCTGCCCAACAATCCGACAACCAAAAGACCGAGGGACCAGCGGCGGCGGTGCTGCAGACCCACCAGTGAGAGGGCGAGCAGGAAAAGCAGGTGGTCGGGCCCGAGCACCGGGTGGGCCAATCCACTCAGCACCCCGTTGAAGGCGGTGGGCGCCAACTGGCCGAGGTCGGCCACGTGGTGGGCCAGGGCGGGGGACCCAAGCAACAGGGGAGCAACCAGGGCCGTGCCGGCGACCACTGGACCAGGCATGGATCTGGATCTGGGCAACAAGGATGGTCCTCGCAGACCGGGCGTCTGGGTCGTCTGAATACTCATGGGTCCGGTCCGCGCCGTGGATGGAAACAAAACCGGCGGGCGTTCTGACTGGACGGTCGGAATGACGCGCCTTCACAGCTGCGGGACAGTGCCGGATTCGCACCGGACTTTCCCCCTTGCGTCCGGTGGCTGTTCCCCACCGGAACCGGTGTGCTGATGCTATCGGCCTGTCGCCCTATCGGCAGGCCAGGCTGTCCCGGGTCGCCACGCCGGACACGGGGTTGGTTCCTGTGGCCCTCTGGCAGAGGGCCTTCTGCTCGGGAAGATCGAGCACCGCATCACTGAAATCAGCCCCGTCGATCTGGGCCCCCTTGAAGTGGCTCTGCATCAACATGGCGTTGCGCAGCACGGCCCCACGCAAATCCGTGTCTTCGAAGTGGCTGGCAAAGGCCACCACATCCTCCAGGTTGGCGCCCTGCAGATCAGCCCCGCGCAGGTCGCTGCTGTTGAACACCGCCCCACGCAGATCGCTGGCGCTCAGATCAAACCCGGCCAGGGAGGCCTTGAGAAACTCCTGTTGCTGCAGGTTGCGGCCATGCATATCAGGCTGAAGGTCCTGGAGCGAGCGCTGGCTTCGCAGTTCCGGTGCCGTGATGGCCCAGGCCGGTGGGACCGCCAAGCACCAGGCCAGGAGGACGCCAAGCGCCGCCATACCCCAGCCCGTCCAACGGGTGATGGGGGTTGCTGTCAGAGAGCCCATGGGCGCGCATTTACGGTGGGTCATCAAGTTATGTCAACCATGGTCATGGCCCTGCGGGTGGTGGTTCCCCCCCATCCCCTGATCGGTCACTGGTTGGGAGTGTTGCGCGATCGCCACACCCCTGCCGCGCTCTATGCCACCGCCACAGCCGAACTGGGTCGCTGGCTGAGTTACGAAGCCCTGCGCGACTGGCTACCCCACCGGCGGGTTGACCTGGACACCCCCCTGGCACCCACGCAGGCCGACCTGGTGGATGCCGCCGTTCCACTGGTGGCCATCCCCCTGCTTACCGCAGGACTAGGCCTTTGGCAGGGGGCCCAGGCCGTCTTGCCATCGGCCCGGGTGATCCATCTTTGGGACCAGCACGGGGAGATCGCCGGCCTGGACTCTCCCATCGACCCCCGGGCCGGCGTGCTGCTGTTTTGCGCGGAGTTGGGCGACGGTGATCGGTTGATCCGGGTGCTCGATCGCCTCGCCGAGCAGGGCGTTAGCGGGGATCGACTTCGGGTCGTCACGGCCCTGGCCTCGGCCCCAGGACTCCAGTCCCTGGGTGAACGGCACGGCCATCTCACCCTTTACACGGCCGCGATCGATCCAGACCTCAATGCACTCGGTCAGATCGTGCCCGGCATCGGCCCCGTGACGGAGCGACTCTTCGCAGGCACCGTGCTGGAAAGCGTCGCTGGCCCTGCCTAGGCTGGCGTCAACACACCTCGGTTTGATGGGCGATCGCAGCGGCAACGCCACCCCAACGGGCAACGGATCCGCCCTCAGCGTGCTGGCCGGAGCGGTGATCGGCGCCGCGGGGCTGGCCTGGTGGCTGCTGTCGGAAGCAGAACGGCGCCGCCTTGAGGCCGATCGCCCCAGGCGTCAGCGTTCAATCCCTCTCCAGGACGCTGTGGCCGCCGAGCCCTACACCGAGCGCGACCTCCACGATCGGGTTCATGAGCTCAACCAGGCGATCGATGACGTCCGTCGCCAACTGGAAACCATGAACCCCCAGCCCTGATCCCAGGAGCTCCTTGGCGGCCGGTCGGTAGGTTTCTCTCAGCCCGAAAACTCGCCCATGCTTCGCTCCACCGCGATCACCCAGGGGATCCAGCGCTCCCCGAACCGCGCCATGTTGCGGGCGGTGGGCTTCGGTGACGGCGATTTCAACAAGCCGATCATCGGCATCGCCAACGGCTACAGCACGATCACGCCCTGCAACCTGGGCCTGAACGACCTGGCCCAGCGGGCCGAGGAGGCCGCCCACACGGCCGGGGCGATGCCGCAACTGTTCGGCACGATCACCGTGAGCGACGGCATCTCCATGGGCACCGAGGGGATGAAGTACTCCCTGGTGAGCCGTGAGGTGATCGCCGATTCGATCGAAACGGCCGTCAACGGTCAGAGCATGGATGCGCTGCTGGCGATCGGCGGCTGCGACAAGAACATGCCGGGGGCGATGCTCGCCATGGCCCGCATGAACATTCCCTCCATTTTTGTGTACGGGGGCACGATCAAGCCGGGCAAGCTCGGCGCCTGCGATCTCACCGTGGTGAGTGCCTTCGAGGCGGTGGGTCAGTTCAGCGGCGGCAAGATCGACGAGCAGGAGCTCACGGCGATCGAGAAAAACGCCTGTCCCGGTGCCGGCAGCTGCGGCGGCATGTTCACCGCCAACACCATGAGCGCGGCTTTCGAGGCCATGGGACTGAGCCTGCCGTTTAGCTCCACCATGGCGGCTGAAGACCCCGAAAAGGCCGACAGTGCCGCCCGCAGTGCGGAGGTGCTGGTGGCAGCGATCGAAGCCAACATCCTTCCGCGGGATCTCATGACCCGCGAGGCCTTCGAGAACGCCATCAGCGTGATCATGGCGGTGGGCGGGTCCACCAACTCCGTGTTGCATCTCCTCGCCGTGGCCCGCACCGCCGGTGTACCGCTGAGCATCGACGATTTCGAAACGATCCGCCAGCGGGTACCGGTGATCTGCGACCTCAAGCCCAGCGGCCGTTACGTGACGGTGGATCTGCACCGGGCCGGTGGCATCCCCCAGGTGATGAAGCTGCTGCTCGATGCCGGGTTGCTCCACGGCGACTGCGGAACCATCGAGGGCCGCACCCTGCGCGAGGTGCTGGCGGATGTGCCCAGCGATCCCCCCGCGGGCCAGGACGTGATTCGTCCGCTCTCCAATCCGCTTTATGCCAAGGGTCACCTGGCGATCCTCAAGGGCAACTTGGCCGAGGAGGGCGCCGTGGCCAAGATCAGCGGCGTGAAGAACCCGGTGATCACGGGCCCTGCCCGGGTCTTCAACAGCGAGGAAACCTGCCTGGCGGCCATCCTCGACAAGCAGATCCAGCCTGGAGATGTGGTGGTGGTGCGCCAGGAGGGCCCGGTTGGCGGTCCCGGCATGCGGGAGATGCTCAGTCCCACCGCGGCGATTGTGGGTCAGGGGTTGCTGGATTCGGTGGCCCTGATCACCGACGGCCGCTTTTCCGGTGGATCCTTTGGTCTGGTGGTGGGTCACGTGGCACCTGAGGCCGCTGTGGGCGGCACCATTGGCTTGGTGCATGAGGGCGACAGCATCACGGTGGATGCCAACCAGTTGTTGATCCAATTGAATGTGGATGACGGTGAAATCGCCCGTCGTCGCGCTGCCTGGGTGAGGCCCGAGCCGCGCTACCGCACCGGAGTGCTGGGCAAATATGCCCGTCAGGTGAGCAGCAGCAGCCTTGGCGCCGTCACCGACCAGCCCTGAGCTGGATCCCCAGCTGGCTTTGGGGCGGCTCAGTCCAGAGGGAGCAGCAGGGCCCGCAACCGCCGGGCCAAGGCCTCCAAAGGAGCCCCATCGGGCGGCCGTTCACAGCGCTCTCCAGATGCGGGATCCATCCACACCGGATGGTTCCCATGCCAGAGCAGGGGGCGTTCCTGATCCTCAGACCAGGCCAGGTTGAGGTTGAGCGCATCGCCGCTGCGATAGATCTCCAGCTCCAGATCCTCCTCAGGGCAGCGGATCCCATCTGGTTGACGGGCCTCCAGCCGTAGACAGCAATCATCCAGGTGCTGGGCCGCACCGAGTGGGAGCACGGCGTGCCTCAGGGGCTTGCGGCAGAGGTCGGCCGCCGCTGCCACCAACTGCTGCAGGTTGGTGTTGACCAGCTCAGGGGTAGCCACGAATCGAGAGCAGTTCCAGATGGATCGGACCGGATCGAAAGCCCGCATTCAGGCCACCATCATCGGCGAATCGGGAGTGCAGCACCTGCAATCGGGTGATCCGGGCTGGATCGAAGACCAGGGGCAGGCCCACCGGTTTCGCCCGGACCGAGGCCCGCAGATCGCGGAAGGGAATGCGCAGCAGGGTGGCGCCTTTACTCTCAGTGCCGAATTCGATCACCCAACGCAAGCCACCGGGGATCAGATTGGTCAGCCCTGCCAGTCCATCGGCGCAGGCCACGGCCAACTTGAACCGTCGTCCTTCCCCCACAAGCTCGAGCTCCAGGCCTTCGCATGCCGAAAGATCCAGCGGCGGCGAAAACAGGGGGGAGCGGGCACTGATGAAGCCTCCGCCCTCCTCGATCAACAGGCCATCAAACACCAACCCCTGGGGCCCGACCCGGCAACTGCCCTGGCTGCGCCCTCCCATCACGGTGTCGTTGAGGGCGTGCCAACCACTGAAGCCGTCCCCCGAGGAAATCGGGATCACGGGGCCACTCCTGCAGCCGCCGCGCGGTCAGCCAGGATCCACACGTCGGACGAGGGTCGGACCAGCTTGGCTGGGGTGCGCTCGGGGGATTCCTGGGGATCCAGCAGGCGGCGCAGCGCCTCCACTTTTCCCGAGCCACTCACGAGGAACAGCACCTGCCGGGCCGCCGACAGGGTTGGGGCGGTCAGCGTCACCCGGGGCAGCCCCTTGCCTTCGCCGAGGGTGACGGCCCTGTCCACCACACCCGGGGCGGCGGTACCCGGAAACAGCGAGGCCGTATGGCCGTCATCGCCCAGCCCCAGCAGCACCAGATCAAGCACCGGTGGGGTGGTGCGACAGAGCTGATGCAGGGTCTCCCCATAGGCCTCGGCCCCCTGTTCGGGCGAGGCGAGGGTGGTGGGCACCGCATGAAGGCAGGCGTGGGACCCTGGCTCCCCGGCGAGCAGGGTCTCCCGGAGCATGCGGGCATTGCTGGAGGGGTCATCGGCTGGAACCCAACGCTCATCCCCAAGAAGCACATCCACCCGCTCCCAGGGGAGATGCTGCTGGCCGAGTAACCGGTAAGCCGCCTTCGGCGTTTCTCCACCCGCCAGAGCGATCTGGGCCCGGTCCCGTTCCGCCAGCACTAGATCGAGGGTTGTGGCGATGGCCTGGGCCGTGCGGCTGGCGAGCTCGTCGGCGGAATCGGCCACAACCAGGCGGTAGAGGGTCGGGGACGGATTGGCGGGGGAGGGAGGGGGATTCATGGCCTTGGGCACCGGGCAGCAGCCTCAGTCAAGCCACTCCGTGTGGAAGCTGCCCGCTTTGTCGACCCGCTCGTAGGTGTGGGAGCCGAAGCAGTCGCGCATGGCCTGCACGAGGTTCTGGGGCAACCGACCGCTGCGGTAACTATCGATGTAATCGAGGGTGCTGCTGAGGCATGGCACGGGAATCCCAGCCAGAGCCGCACCGGCCACCACCTGGCGCAACCCGGGCAGACGCCGGTTGATCTGGTCGGCGAACCAGGGGTCCAGCATCAGGTTCGGCAGCGAGGCATTGGCGCCATAGGCGTTCTGGATCCGCTGCAGCAACCGGGCCCGGATGATGCAGCCCCCCTTCCAGATCTGGCCGATGGAGGAGAAGTTGAGGTTGTAGTTGTGCAGCTTGGACGCCTCCTGCAGCAGGGCCATTCCCTGGCCATAGCTGACGATGCAGGCGGCGATGCAGGCATCCCGGAGTGGGCCCATGCCATCGGCTGGCGATCCCAGCGAAAAGGAATGGGCGGGCGGAGCCGGAATCAAGGCGCTGGCACTGAGACGTTCTGGGCGCAGCGAACTCAGCACCCGGGCGTTCAGGGCGGCATAGATCGTGGGCACTGGCACCCCCATTTCGAGGGCGCTCACCACGGTCCAAAGACCTGTGCCTTTCTGTCCTGCCGCATCGACGATGGCCTCCACCAGGTCGCCGCCCGTTTCCGGATCCTTGGTGCGCAGGCACACCTCGGTGATCTCGACCAGGAATGAGGCCAATTCCTCGGTGTCATTCCAACCGGCGAGCACATCAGCCATTTGGTCGCCGTTCATGCCGCCCACCCGCTTCATCAGGTCGTAGGCCTCAGCGAGAACCTGCTCGATGGCGTACTCGATGCCGTTGTGGACGGTCTTGACGAAGTGGCCAGCGCCCCCCGGACCGATGTAGGTCACGCAGGGACCGTCGTTCACCTGGGCCGCCATCTTGCGCACCAGGGGTTCGATGGCGTCGTAGGCCGCCTTGGTACCCCCGGGCATCATGCTGGGGCCCTCCAGGGCACCCTTGGCGCCACCGGACACGCCCATGCCGATATACCCGAAACTCTGGCTTTCCAGCTCGGCGACCCGCCGTTCCGTGTCGGTGTAGAGCGAATTGCCACCATCAATGAGCAGGTCCCCCTCCTCGAGGTAGGGAGAGATGGCGGCGATGGTGTCGTCCACCGGCTGCCCTGCCTTCACCATCATCAGGATTCGCCGGGGCCGCTCGAGTGCACCCACAAACTCCTCGAGGGTGGCGGCGCCGACGATGTCCTTGCCTGCCCCGCGCCCGGCCAGGAAGTCCTCGGTTTTGGCATAGGTGCGGTTGTACACAACCGAGGAGTAACCGTTGCGCTCCGCATTGAGCACAAGGTTTTCACCCATCACACCGAGACCAATGAGGCCGAAATGTGCCTTGCCCATGGCGGAGTTTGAATCCAATTGGGCTCAGTGTGGCGAAGCCACGCAGCCCTCCACAGCATCCGTCACAACTTGCTGGCAATGGTGTCAGCAACTCCTGGCTTAAGGGCCAACGCTGGCTCAGATCACGGTGCCGTCTGCGATCGAGCCGTTTTTCACCACCACCACAATGCCGTTACGAATGTAGAAATTCAACTCGGGCCGATCAGCCTCTTCAACGTGATCCTTATTGACGATGGTCACGTTGTTGCCGATGCGTACGTTCTTGTCGAGAATCGCGCGCTTGACCGTGGTTCCTTTTCCCACCCCGAGGGGGATACCGCCTCGCTCCCGCAGCACGAGCCGCTCTTCCGAGGATTCGAAGTAGTCAGCGCCCATCACCAGGGTGTCCTGGAGAACGACTTCATCCTCAACCCTGGTCCGCACCCCCAACACGCAGTGGTGAATGCTGCATGCCTTCAGCAACGATCCCTCGCCAATGATCGAGGCGGTGACTTGGGCGTCCTGCAACTTGCTGGGCGGCAAATAGCGGGGACGGGTGTAAATCGGGAACTTTTCGTCGTAGAAGGAGAAGGCCGGGTTGGGTTGGTCGGTCAGGGCCAGGTTCGCCTCATAGAAGGCGCCAATGGTACCGATGTCTTCCCAGTAATCGTCAAAGAGAAAGCTCTGGAGCCGATCGCCCCGGGCCAGCGAGGATGGAATGATTTCCTTGCCGAAATCGGTGGAGGTTGGGTTGGAATTCAGCAGGTCGAACAGCGTCTCACGGCTGAACACATAGATGCCCATGGATGCCAGGTAAGGACGCTTGGCTGCTTCCTCCGCCGACAGTCCCAGCGCCTGGGTATCCACCCGCATGGCAGCCAGAGCTTCGCCCTTCGGCTTCTCCCGGAATTCCTGAATGCGTCCATCGGCACTGGTCCGCATCAAACCGAAACCCTCAGCCTGGGCGGCATCAACGGGCAGGGCACCCACCGTCAGCTGGGCTCCAGTGTCGATGTGATGCTGAACGAAACGGCTGTAATCCATGCGGTACAGCTGGTCTCCGGAGAGGATCAGGTAGTGATCCACATCCCATTCCTGGAAGAGCCACTGATATTTCCGCACCGCATCGGCCGTCCCTTCAAACCAGCTCGGGCTCTCTGGGGTTTGCTGGGCTGCCAACACCTCCACGAAGCCCTGGCCGAAGCCAGCGGAGAGGTTGTAGCTCATCGTCAGGTGACGGTTGAGCGAGGCGCTGTTGAATTGGGTCAGTACATAAATCTTATTGATCTCTGAGTTGATGCAATTGCTGACCGGAATATCAATCAGGCGGTACTTGCCCGCCAGCGGTACGGCTGGCTTGGCGCGCATCTTGGTGAGCGGATAGAGGCGTGTCCCAGCACCGCCTCCCAAAATGATCGCCAGTACGCGTTTCATAAACCCTGTTGCCGGCGGTTCTCGGGGCTGACCGTACTGGAGCAGCGCGCACCAGCGCGACCCTTTTGTTCAGTGGCGGCACGAACTGTTGCAGAGCCACCCTGCCTGGAGTAGGCAGTTAGCCCTCTCCAGGCTGCTCCTGAAGCTCAAACAGCTCCTCAAGCACGCGCATGGCGCTATGGCGTTGCTGGCGTGGTTGGGGGGCACGCAGGTTGGTGACGGGGGTGTGGAGAATCTTGTTGATGATCCCCTTGCTCAGGGCTTCCACCACCTTGCGTTCCCGGGCTGACAGATCCGGTCCCATCCGGCTCAGCGCCTTCTGCAGCTCCTGCTCGCGGATGTCCTCCAACTGGCGGCGCAGGCGGTTGACGACCGGGACGGCCTCCAGACCATCCCACCACTCCAGGAACAGCCTGGACTCCTCTTCGAGCAGGCCCTCGGCTTCGGCTGCCATTTCACGCCTGGCCTCCTGGTTGCGGTTCACGACTTCCTGCAGGTCGTCCACATCGAAGGACTGGACACCCGTCAGGGCGGCTGTGTCGGCGGCGATGTTTCTGGGGACGCCAATGTCCACCAACATCAGACTGGAGCGCCGGTTGAGGCCACGGAGGCGATCGGCCGTAATGATCGGATTGTCGGCAGCTGTGCTGGTGAACACCAGGGAGCAGGTGCTCAGGCAGTGGTCCAGATCCTCGAGGGGGCGGCACTGAACGGGCAGGGCTGGAAAGTCGGCCGCCAGCAGCTCCGCTTTGCTGACCGTGCGGTTGAGCAACACCACGCCCCGGCAGCCCTTGGCCTGGAGGTGCTGGAGCAACAGGCGCGCCATGCGGCCGGCACCCACCACCGCCACCTGTTCCTGGTCCAGGGGAACCAGCTCATCGAGGCCACGGGCTTGGCCCACCTTGAGTTGGGCGAGCTCCACGGCGGCGGAACTGATCGATACCGCACCGGTGCCGAGGTTGGTCTCGGTACGAACCCGCTTGCCCGTGCTCACCGCCTGGGTGAGCAGGCGATTCAGGATTGGGCCCACGGAGCGATGCTCCTGGCCCAACCGCACCATCTTCTTCACCTGGGAGAGGATCTGGCCCTCGCCCAGCACCAGCGAATCGAGGCCGGCCGCCACCCGCAGCAAATGGCTGATCGCTTCCTCGTGGTGGAAGGTGAACAGATGGGGGGTGAGCTCTTCGACCGCCAGACCGGAGTGCTGGCTCAGAAACGAACCCACAGCGGAAATACCCTGCTCCGGATTGCGGAGCAGGGTGTAGATCTCAAGCCGATTGCAGGTGCTGAGGATGGACGCCTCAAGCACCTGGTCATCGGAGCGGAGCTGCTGAAGCGAAGCCTCCATGGTTTGCTCCGGGATGCTGAGGCGTTCCCGGATCTCCACTGGAGCCGTGCGATGACTGAGGCCGACGACGGCTATGTGCATGGAGGCTGGCTCGAGGGCGCGGGCTGCGAAGGGGTCAGCTCAGCGCGATGCTCTTGGCCCCATCCTTGATGTGGATGGTGTTGGTGAAGCGGGCCGTGTTGTCGAGGGTGCTGATCACCAGGGAGCTGGTGCGGGTGCAGTCCTTCTCAAACTTGACGCCGTGGAACAGCAGGCCGTCGGTGATGCCACTGCCGGCAAACACCACGTTTTCCCCAGAGGCCAGCTCTTCGGCCTCGTAGATCTTGTCCACATCGGTGATGCCCATCTCGTTGAGGCGGGCAATGTTGCCCTCCTTGGTGTAGTCGGCCCACTCGGAGGTTTGGGCAATGGCGGGGTCGTACACCAGCTGGCCCTGGAAGTGGCCGCCTAGGGCGCGCATGGCAGCGGCGGAGATGACGCCTTCGGGGGCGGCACCGATGCCCATCAGACAATGGGTGCCGGTGCCGGCGAAGCCACAGGCAATGGCGGCTTGCACGTCGCCGTCGGAGATGGGTTGCACCCGGGCGCCGGTGGCGCGGATTTCGGCGATCAGATCCTTGTGGCGGGCCCTGTCCATCACCACGATCGTCAGTTCACTGGCGGCAAGACCCAGGCACTGGCTGAGGATCTGGATGTTTTCCGTGGCCGACTTGCGAATGTCCACCTTGCCCTTGGCCGCCGGGGGGGCAGCCAGTTTCTTCATGTAGAAGTCGGGGGCGTTGAACAGGCCACCGCGATCGGAAGCGGCCAGCACGGCCATGGAGCCGCGTTGGCTGTTGGCGCAAAGGTTGGTGCCTTCGCAGGGATCCACGGCGAAATCCACGCCGGGACCGGTGCCACTGCCGACCTCCTCGCCGATGTAGAGCATGGGAGCTTCGTCGCGCTCACCTTCACCGATCACGATGCGGCCCTGCATCTGGATCTGGCCCATGCGCTTGCGCATGGCCTCCACGGCAGCGGCGTCCGCCTCGTCTTTCTTGCCCAGGCCTGTGAGTTCAGCGGAGGCGATGGCGGCTTGCTCAACGACCTCAAGAATTTCCTGGATGAGGGTGCGATCCACGGTGATCCGGCAGGGGAATGGGCTTCAGGGAATGGCTTTGGCCCGGCGGGACACGGGGTCTGAGTCCTGCTGCTGCTAGGCCTTTCAGGCTTGAAGCGGCCGCAACTGTATCAGTGACTTCGACCCTCGCGGCTCCTTACAATCACCGTCCCTGTGCGACGAGCCCAGCATGAGCACCAAGTCCCTGGTCATCTCCCCGTCGATCCTCTCCGCCGACTTCTCCCGCTTGGGCGACGACGTGCGTGCCGTCGACCAGGCTGGTGCCGACTGGATTCACGTCGACGTGATGGATGGGCGCTTCGTTCCCAACATCACGATTGGTCCCCTGATCGTTCAGGCCCTCCGTCCTGTCACCACCAAGGTCCTGGACGTCCACCTGATGATCGTGGAGCCGGAGAAGTACGTGGCTGACTTTGCGAAGGCCGGAGCAGACATCATTTCCGTGCAGGTCGAGGCCTGCCCCCACCTGCACCGCAACCTCGCCCAGATCAAGGATCTTGGCAAAATGGCCGGAGCGGTTTTGAACCCGAGCACTCCCCTGGACACCCTCGAGTATTGCCTCGACCTCTGCGATCTGGTCTTGATCATGAGCGTCAACCCGGGCTTCGGAGGCCAGAGTTTCATTGACAACCAGGTGCAGAAGATCCGTGACCTGCGTCGCATGTGCGACGAGCGGGGTCTCGATCCCTGGATCGAGGTGGATGGGGGCATCAAGGCCGACAACGCCTGGAAGGTGCTGGAAGCGGGCGCCAATGCGATTGTGAGTGGGTCGGGAATCTTCAACCAACCCGATTACGCCGCAGCGATCACGGGCATTCGCAACAGCAAGCGACCCGTGGCCGTCGCGGCCTGAGCCCTTCCGGCCCACCCGGCTTCATCAGCTGTGGGCCCCCCTCTCCGGAGGGGGGCTTTTGCTTGGCCGTCAGCTGTCGAAGAACCAGCCGTAGCTGTGCAGACCGATTCCCAGCAGATTCACGCCGATGTAACAGACCACGATCACCACCAAGCCAGCAGCTGCCACCAGGGCGGGTTTGCGACCCTGCCAGCCGCGGATCAAACGGGTGTGCAGATAGGCCGCATAGACGAGCCAGCAGATCAGGGCCCACGTTTCCTTGGGGTCCCAGCTCCACCAGCTCCCCCAGGCTTCGTTGGCCCACACAGCGCCACTCACCAACCCCACCGACAACAGCAGAAATCCCACCGTGATCGTGCGATAGCTGAGGGAGTCGAGTTGTTCCACCACCGGGATGGCCACGCTGCTGAGCTGCATGGCAGGGGCCGCAGCAGGGCCATCAGGGCCCTCCCCCACGGCAGCCAGGCGGGCCTGGCGATAGCCACCGCTGCCGATCGAGCTGCTACGCAGCTCCAGTGCATTGCTGCGGTCCGTGAACAGCACGGCCAACGACAGCAGGGAGCCCACCAACAGGGCTGCGTAACTCACCATGATCACACTGACATGCATGACCAACCAGCTCGAACGCAGCGCTGGCACCAGGGGTGAGGCTTCCTGGAGACGGTCGGGCAGGGCAAAACTGGCAAAGGCCACACAGCCCAAGGCCATCGGTGTGGCAGCGGCGGGCACCAGGGGCGAGGGCCAGCTGCGTTCCACCAGGAGTTGGGTGAGGGTGCAGGCCCAGGCCAGGAAGCAGAGGGATTCGTAGAGATTGCTGATGGGGAAGTGACCCGAATCCCACCAGCGCAGCACCAGTTGGGCCGTCAGGCAGAGGTTGGCGACTGCCACGAGCAGCCGCACCGCCGTGCTGGTGCGGCCCCCGCTCAGGGACCAGAAGGCCAGGGGCAAGACCAGCAGGAGCAGGGCAAAGGCCGCCAGGCCCAGGCCAAGCACCGGATCAGTCAACAGGGCAGGCACAGGCATGGCATGAGGTGGGGGCAGTCTGGCGAATCGCCGGCGCGGTCAGCGGCTGGCCTGCCGCAACAGAAACAGGCCGCCACCAATGCCGATCACCACGGGCAACCAGGCTGACAAGTAGGGGCTCAGGGTTCCCTTCACACCGAGGGAACTGAACACGAACGCCACCAGGTAATAGCCGAAGATCAACAGCACGCTGAGGCCAAAACCCTGGCTGCGACTGCGTCGGGAGTGGGGTCTGACCCCCAGGCTGCTGCCGATCAGGCCGAACACCAGGCAGACCGCAGGGAAGGCGAATTTTTCCTGGATTCGCACCCGTAACTTGCGCGCTCCTTGAAGATCGCTGGCTTCCCGCAGCAACCGTTCGGCCGTGCGGGCCTGACCAATCGTCATCGAGTTGGAGTCCTTCGGCAATTTGGCCACCTGCAGGGGCTGGCTGCCCAAGGGGTAGAGGTAACGGTCGAAATCCGCCGACGTGGTGGAACTGTCCGCCCCCTCGGTGACCCCGAAGACGTGGCCATCCAGGAATTCCCACTGGGCATCGGGTTCACTCCAACGGGCGCGATCGGCACTGAGCAGGACCCGTTGATCACTGCGCGAGAGGTCGAGCAGGGTGACCCGCTCCATCAGGCCTTTGTTGAAGCGCTGGGCATAGAAAAAATGGGTCAGTCCCTTCTCCGTACTGCCATCGGGAGCCTGAATCTCCCCATACTTCGAGAACATGACATTGTCCTTCTGCTCACCCGCCACGGCCCTGCCGATGGCCCGGTTGAGGGTGTTCTTGGCCTCCAGCACGGTACGGGGCACGATCGCCTCGTTGAAGGTGAAGGTGAGCAGGGTCATCACCAGGGCGACGGCCACGGCAGGCATCACCATGCGCCAGGTGGCCACTCCCACACTGCGCAGGGCCGTGAGTTCACTGTTCCCCGAGAGCTTGGAATAGGTGAGCAGGGTGGCCATCAAGGTGGCCATCGGGAAGGACAACACCAGAAACGACGGCATTTCCAGCACCAGCACCCGGACCGCCACGTCGAGGGGGAGGCCAGACTCGGCCACCCGACGAACCAGCTCAAACACCGCGCCCACGGACAGGGAAACGGCCGTAAAGGCGGCGATGCCAAAGATCAGCGGACCGATCAGTTCCCCCAGCAACCAGCGATCCAGCAGGGGCAGTTGGCGCCAGGGTCGCAGTAGGGATTGGCGATAGCGGTGCAGCACGGTCATAGCCGGAAGGCCTCCCCGAGATAGTGCCGGCGGACCAGGGGATCGGATCCCACCTCTGCGGAGCTACCGGAGGCCAGAATCCCCCCCTCAGAAAGGATGTAGGCCCGGTCCGTGATCGCCAGGGTTTCGCGAACGTTGTGGTCCGTGATCAACAGCCCCATGCCGCGGTTCCTGAGTTGGTCGATCAGTTGCTGCAGATCGGCCACGGCGATCGGATCCACGCCAGCGAAGGGTTCATCGAGCAGCAGGTAGCGGGGCCCCTCCAGACCGACGGCGAGGGCCCTGGCGACTTCACAACGGCGGCGTTCACCGCCGGAGAGCTGGTATCCCTTGCGGTGCTGAAAGGCCGTGAGGTGGAAATCCGTGATCAGCCCCTCCAGCCGTTCGCGACGGTGCTCGAGGGGTGTGGCACTTTCCTGCAGGGCCAAGCTGAGGTTGTCGCGCACGCTCAACTGCCTGAACACACTCGGTTCTTGAGGCAGATAGCCGATGCCCAGCCGTGCTCGCTGGGGCATGGGCAGGAGCTCGATCCGTTGGCCATCCATCAACACCTGTCCTGAATCGGGGCGCATCAGGCCTGTCACCAAGCCGAAGGTTGTGGTTTTGCCCGCCCCATTCGGGCCCAGCAAACCCACCACTTCTCCGGGCTCAAGCTGGAGCGAGACATGATTCACCAAGAGCCGGCCGCCAATCGCCAGCACCACATCAACCAACTCCAGACTCATGGCTGGGGGGCCGTTGGTGCGTTGAGGCGATAGCGGGAGACGACCTGTTCTCCGAGGGCGGGCTCAGCCACAACCCGCTCCCGTTCCACCAGGTACACCAGCCGCTCGGCACGGATGCTGTGACCCCCCTCCTGGAGAACATCCACATCTCCACTGAGGACAACCCGCCCTTCGCGGCTGAAATACTGCGCCTGACGCGCGGTGGCGACCACCCGCTGATCGGGATAGACGATGCGGACGTTTCCGGTTGCGGTGACCACCCCCGTGCTGTTGTCAGCTTTCTGCAGGTCTGACTCAATCGTCACCAACCCATTGGTGGGTGTGACCATCACCGGGTTGGCAGCCGGCGCCACTGGGGGGTGCTGTTGGGCCGTGGCGGCTGAGGCAGCGAAGGAGGCGGCCAAAACCAACGGGGCCGCCAGCCGCCAGGACCAGAAACGCAGCATCAGATCGACCAATGGCTTGGGCCTGCACCGCTCTGTGGGCAATCTACAGACGGCTGTTGGCCCCCCGTTGCAACCAATCTGGGGGTTGGACACCCATCGAGTGACCCATTGTCTTGCAGGGCACGCAAGCGCATGGCGGCTGTCTGGCGGAGCGTTTCCAGCTCGAGGCCCAGGGCGTTGGCGTCGACACGGGCCAACCTGCCCAGCCCCTCCCCCATCAAGATCGTGGCCCCACGGCGATTGCCCCGTTCGTGGTGGAGTTCGGCGACGGCAATCTGCAGGATTCCCTGCAGAACGGGCCGCATGGCGCCAGCGGTCTCGTGCCAAAGGGCCTCAAATCCGTCGTGGCAGGCATACCACTCGCCCGCATTGAATTGGGCCATGGCTTCGGCCAGTCGCGGATCGGCCATCAACCCCTGTTCCTCAAGGTCCAGGGGGATGGGCCGTTCGTGGGGCTCAGGCACCCGTCAGCGCTTGGCCGCCTTTTTGGACGGCAGCTTGCGAAGGCGGATCGATTCGGGAGTCACCTCGAGCATCTCGTCTGGACCGATGTATTCGAGGGCCCGCTCCAGGGTCATCTGAATCGGGGCCTGCAAGGTGTCCAGCACTTCAGCGCCGGCGGAGCGGATGTTGGTCACCTGCTTGGCCTTGCAGACGTTCAGCTCCAGATCGGGCGGACGGTTGTGCTCGCCCACAATCATGCCCTTGTAGACCTTGGTGCCAGGCGTGATGAAGAACTGGCCCCGATCTTCTGCGCCCTTGAGTGCATAGAAGGTGGCTGTGCCCTCCTCGAAGGCAATCAGCACGCCGTTGCGGCGATTGTCCATATCGCCCTGCATCGGGCGGTAGTCAAGGAAGGAGTGGCTCATGATCCCTTCGCCGCGGGTGGCGCGGATGAACTCCCCGCGGAAACCGATCAGGCCCCGGGAAGGCACCACGAACTCCAGTTGGGTGCGCCCGTCGTTGGTGTTCTCCATGTTCTGCATCTCGGCCTTGCGGATGCCGAGTTTTTCGATGCAGGCACCCACCGACTCCTCGGGCACATCCAGCACAAGGGTTTCGTACGGCTCCGATGGGGTGCCATCGATGGTGCGGAAGATCACCTGGGGCTGGGACACCTGAAACTCATAGCCCTCACGGCGCATGGTTTCGATCAGGATGCCGAGGTGAAGCTCACCGCGACCGCTGACGGCCCAGCGGTCGGGAGAGTCGGTGTCTTCGACCCGCAGCGCCACGTTGGTGAGCAGTTCCTTCTGGAGGCGGTCGCGCACCTGACGGCTGGTGACGAATTTGCCCTCCTTACCGGCAAACGGCGAGTCGTTGATGACGAAGGTCATCTGCAGGGTGGGCTCATCCACCCGGATCAGGGGCAGGGCTTCAGGGTGGTCGGGGCAGGCGATCGTCTCGCCAATGTTGACCTCATCAAAACCGGCCACAGCCACGAGGTCGCCGGCGCGGGCCTCGTCAATTTCAACCCGCTGCAACCCCTGGAAGCCGAGCAGTTTGCTGATGCGGCTGCGCTTGATGCTGCCGTCGTCACGGATGAGGGCGGCGGGTTGGCCCGCCTTGATGGTGCCGTTGTGGATGCGGCCGATCATGATCCGGCCGAGGAAATCCGAGTAGTCGAGGGTGGTGACCTGCAGCTGCAGGGGCTTCTCAGGGTCGCCCACCGGCGGCGGAACGTGGCGCAGGATGGCTTCGAAGAGCGGCTTCATGGTGTCGCTCTCGGTCTTCATGTCCGGCTTGGCGTAGCCACCCATACCGCTGCCAAAGAGGTAGGGGAAATCGCATTGATCGTCATCGGCACCGAGCTCGAGGAACAGGTCGAGCACCTTGTCGACGGCCACTTCGGGATCCACCCGGGCCCGGTCGATCTTGTTGACGAACACGATTGGACGCAAGCCCTTCTCGAGGGCTTTCTTCAGCACAAAGCGGGTCTGGGGCATTGGGCCCTCATTGGCATCCACGATGAGCAGGCAGCCATCCACCATGCCCAGCACCCGCTCCACCTCGCCGCCGAAGTCGGCGTGGCCTGGGGTATCGACGATGTTGATGCGAATGCCGTCGTAATCAACAGCGGTATTTTTCGACAAAATAGTGATCCCGCGCTCGCGCTCGAGATCGTTGGAGTCCATCACACAGGTAGGAACCGCCTCTCCCTCACGGAAAATGCCCGATTGACTGAGCAGAGCATCCACCAACGTGGTTTTGCCATGGTCAACGTGGGCAATGATCGCAATATTGCGAATCGGCGTGCCTGGGTGTGCACTACTCATACGTGGGATGACCTACGGTTAGATAGGTCTGATTGAGTGATCGGTTGGGGTGGATTCGAGTTTGACGAGAAGCTGTCTTGAACGAGAATCTTGAACTTGAACGAGAGTCTTGAACGAGAAGCGACTTTTCACTTGAAGCCAGCTTCTGACTCTATCCCACGCCCCGGCCAGACCTGAGACTGCCGCGGGTCACGCCGAGACGGCTGTCGAGCTGTTCGCGCTGCCACAGCTCGCGACCGCTGATCTCACCCCGCAGGGTGGCGGCGTACTGCCGCACCCTGTGTCGGGCTTCCTCAGCCGACTCCAGCAACAACTCCAGCCTCACCTGGCGCACTCCAGCCCTGAGCAGCTGGGGCAACGCCTCGGCCGCGGTCTGCGCGCGCCCATTGAACAGGGTGTTGCGGCAACCAAGATCGGCCAACAGGGGGTGGTCACTGCCGCTGCGATCGCGCAGCACAACGCTGTGCTGCTCGCAGGGTCGGCCGCAGTCGGTGTGGTCATGCCCGTCGGAGAGAAACGCACAGAACAGGCAGTGCTCCATGTGGAACAGGGGCATGTGCTGGTGCACCGTCACGGAGATCCGACCGGCGGGGCAACCGCGCACCAGGGCCAGCATCTGCTGCAAGTCGAGGTCGTAACTGGCGGTGATGGATTGGAGCCGCCAGTGCTGCAAAAACCAGGCGGCCGTCAGGGGGTTCGCCACATTCAGGGAGAAGTCGCCGTGGCACGGAGCCAGGGGGCTGAGCATCTCAAGCTGGTCGGCATTGCGGACCAGATAGGCGTCGGGGCTGACCTTCAGCAGGGGGTCCAGGGTCCATCGCTCATCCGGGCGGGTGATGCGGGATCCAGCCAGCCAGATCCCCCGCGGCCAGCAACCCCGTCCGATCGCCACGGCTTCGCGCAGGTCGCTGGGCTGCTCCAGGTCGGCGATCACTGCGGTCACCGGTTGATCCCGCAGGGCCCGCAGCTGGTCGAGGTTGCGCACCAGCACGATCAGTTCGGGGGAGGAGCTGGCCTCGCCCTCAGGGGCGGGGGGCTCAGCACCCGGTACCGCGGCGAGCCGTTGCAGACAGGCGGGCAGATCGGGGGGCTCGGGGGCCGGAAGCCGGGCCGCTGGTTCCAGCTGGGCCAGCAGCTCCACCAGCTCCCGCCGCATGCGGTTGAGCTCCGCCAGGGGGAGAAACAGCGGCCCAGCCAGCTCGAGCTCCAGCCCATCGAGGCGCCAGGGGGTTCCACCGAGCCGGCCGAGCTGGGCCACCAGCCTGTCGTGGTCGAGGGGCTGGCCCGTGGCGCGCTGGAGGCACGCGAGCGAGTGCACTGTGAGAGCAGCGCCGGCCAGACGGGGCTGCTCTGATCTTCCCTCGAGCGCCAGCAGTCGGAGCTCCAAGGGCTGCCCCTCCCGCCCGGACACCGCCAGCCGCAGTCCGACGCTGGCTTCTGGGGTCGAAGCCGTTGCCAGCCGATGCCAGTGCCGCTCCAGGGTGGGATCGCTCGTCAGCCAGCAGGGGCTGCCCTGGCCAAGGCCGCGACCATCGATCCGACCTGGCCCCAGGCGGATCGCCAGTCGGTTGTCAGGTCTTGGCTGCACGGCCATGACCCGGCCACCCACCTCGGCAGGAGCCTCCAGGGGGTTGCTACCCGCAAGCTCAAAGACCACCCCATCGCCGGGTTTGAGCGCTGCGGAGCTACGCAGCGTCCACCAGCCCTGGGGATCCAGGTGCTCCAGCACCCCGATCAGGGGGCCCCGCTTTTTGCTCCAGCGCCCGTGCACCAGCTTGCGGTGGTCGATGCCATCCAACCAACCGGTGGACAGGCCGCGCGAAAAACTCAGCTCCAGGGCCCGGCGTTGCTCCGTACTTTGGGGGCCCGGCCTGTCTCCTTCGGCAAGGCGATTCAGGCTTTGGCGATAGGCCTCGGTCACTGCGGCCACGTAGGTGGCGTCCTTCAGCCGGCCTTCGATTTTGAGGCTGGCGATCTCCAGATCGACCAGCTGGGGCAACAGCTCCCAGGCCGCCAGATCCTGGGGGGAGAGCAAATAGCGCTGATCCTGCAGGTCCCGCTCCTCCCCATCCACGATCAACTGATAGGGCAGACGGCACGCCTGGGCGCATTCCCCCCGGTTCGCGCTGCGCTGGCCCAGCGCTTCGCTGGTGAGGCACTGCCCGGAGTAGGCCACGCAGAGGGCACCATGCACAAACACCTCCAGGGGCATGGCCAGTTGACGCTGACGCAACTGCTTCTGAAGCCGGCCCAGATCGGTCAGGGTCAGCTCCCTGGCCAGCACCACCCGTTCACACCCCAGGTCGGCGGCCTGGGCAACCCCGGCGGCGCTGGTGATCGACATCTGGGTGGAGCCGTGGATGGCCAGTTCGGGCGCCAGTTCCCTGGCCAGTCGTGCCAAGCCGATGTCCTGCACGATCAGGGCATCCACCCCGGCTTCGGCCGCAGCCTGAATGAGGCCCGCAGCCTCCGTGAGTTCTTCGGTGAAGACCAGCACATTCACCGTGAGGAAGCCCTTCACGCCGCGCTGATGGAGCCAGCCCATCAGCTCCGGCAGCTCGGAACGGCGGAAGTTGGCGGCCCGCATGCGGGCGTTGAAGGCCTCCACGCCGAAATAGACGGCGTCGGCCCCGTTGGCCACCGCAGCCCGCAGGGCTTCCCAGGTGCCTGCCGGTGCGAGCAGCTCAGGAACCGCCATCAGCGGGCCAGGCGCTGGGCCGGTTCAAACACCTTCAGCGCCGCTGCGGTTCCCTCAAAGCGCCAGTGCCAGGGCTCGTAGCTCACACCCTGGGCATTGCCCCTGGGAAAGGACAGGACAAAGTGATAGCGGGCGGCATGGTCCTGCAGCCAGGCGAAGGCGGCCGTCTGGTCGAACGCGGGTGAGAGGTTGGCGGCCGGCGCCCGACCATCGCCGAGATCGACGGCATAGCCCGTGCTGTGCTCTGAAAAACCAGGCGGGGCACTCACCATCGCCCGCTCCCGGGCATTTTGGTTCCGCTCCGATTTCACCCCGAAGAACAGGTCGTTCTGGACCGGGATCGAGCGAAAGGCACTCAGCACCGCCAAATCCACCCCGGCGGCGGCCGCATCCCGTTGCATGGCCAGCAGGGCCTGGGCGGCATCGCGATGCAGTTCCAGGCCGGGAGCCACGGCCACCCGTTGGGTTGGGGCTACCTCTGGATAGGGAAAGTGGCCCAGCAGTCGGCCGTCGAGGGAGGTGCGGGCATTGAGTCCCTTCACGGGCGGCGGAGCCAACAGCCGCAGCAGGGGCTGGGGTCGCCAGACCAACACCAGCGTTAGGGCCACCAGGAGCGTGCCCGTGCCCACCGTCAACCGCAGCAACCAGCGGTTGGCGGGGGTCAGGGCCGGGCTGGTGCGCCGGGCCACAGGAATGTCGTCCAAGCCCGTACGGCGGGGAGGACGACGGGTCAGGCGGGTCCCCTGGCTGGCACCGGACAACGGCCCTGTGAAAGAAGGAATAAAGATCCTAGGTGG
The DNA here is from genome assembly GCF_014697415.1 of Cyanobium sp. FACHB-13342. Taxonomy (GTDB): domain Bacteria; phylum Cyanobacteriota; class Cyanobacteriia; order PCC-6307; family Cyanobiaceae; genus Cyanobium_A. The sequence goes on from NZ_JACJRT010000008.1 coordinate 301,155, forward strand.
GGAGAGCGGATTGGCCACCAGCAGGCCGCTCAGCGGTGTTAGCTTCAGCCCAACATCCTTCCTGGCGGAGCGGTTTTCAGATGTTGCGTGTGGCAGTGGTGGGTGGCGGCCCCAGTGGTTCCTGTGCGGCTGAAGTGCTTGCCAAGGCCGGCATCCAAACGTGGATCTTCGAGCGCAAGCTCGACAACGCCAAACCCTGCGGTGGAGCGATTCCGCTCTGCATGGTCAGCGAGTTCGACCTGCCCGAGTCGATCATCGACCGCAAGGTGCGCAACATGAAAATGATTTCCCCCTCCAACCGGGAGGTGGACATCAACCTGGACAACGCTGATGAGTACATCGGCATGTGCCGCCGGGAGGTGATGGACGCCTTTCTACGCAACCGCGCTGCCGATCTGGGAGCCCACCTGGTCAATGGACTGGTCACCAAGATCGATACGGGCACCAACCGTCAGGGGCCCTACACCCTCACCTATTCCGACTACGGGGCGGGCGAGGCCACCGGCGAAACCAAAACCCTGGAGGTCGATCTGATCGTGGGCGCCGATGGTGCCAATAGCCGGGTGGCCAAGGCCATGGATGCTGGCGATTACAACGTGGCGATCGCCTTCCAGGAGCGCATCAAGCTGCCGCCTGAGGAGATGAAGTACTACGAAAGCCTGGCCGAGATGTACGTGGGAACGGACGTGTCCCCCGACTTCTATGCCTGGGTCTTCCCCAAGTACGACCACGTGGCCGTGGGCACCGGCACCATGCAGCAGAACCAGGGCCTGATCAAGAGCTTGCAGGAAGGCATCCGGGAACGGGCCAAGAAGCGTTTGGTGAACGGTGAGGTGATCAAGGTGGAAGCCCACCCGATCCCCGAGCATCCCCGGCCACGTCGCGTTGTGGGTCGGATGGCGCTGGTTGGCGACGCCGCTGGCTATGTGACCAAGAGCTCCGGTGAAGGCATCTATTTCGCCGCCAAGAGTGGCCGGATGTGTGCCGAGCAGATCGTGGAGTCCAGCGCTGGTGGCACCAAGGTTCCCAGTGAAGCCGATCTCAAAAAGTATCTGAAAAAATGGGATCGCCAGTACGGCGCCACCTACAAGGTGCTCGAGATTCTGCAAAATATCTTCTATCGCAATGACGCAGCCCGCGAAGCCTTCGTGGAGATGTGCGATGACAAAGATGTCCAACGCCTGACCTTCGACAGCTACCTCTACAAGCGGGTGGTGATGATGAATCCCTGGCAGCAACTCAAACTGACCCTGCTCACCCTGGGTTCCGTGCTGCGCGGCAACGCCCTGGCCCCCCAGGGTTACAAACCGGTGGACAGTGCCGTGCGCGATGAGGCTGAAGTCAACGCCATGCTGGCGGTGAGCACCATCAAGGGCGGTATCAAGGTGGGAGCCAAGCAGACGGCTGCAGGCCGTTCCGCCGTCAAGGGCCCCGATGCTTCTGCTACCAAGACTTCCGAAGCTGGCGACGGGGAGCGCGAGCCGGTGCTGGCGGGAAAGGGTTGAGGCCCTTAGGGCAGCTCAGCGCTGATGGGCAGGTTGGGCGGCTTCACTGAGGGTGATGAGCCGCCCAGCCTCGGCGTCCCAGAGGATGTAGGTGAAACAGCTGGCAAAATCTGACAACCTCAGCACTCGGCTGCTGGCGAGATTGTCTGCATTGGCCATGTGGCAAGCCCTCAGCTGGTAATTGGGGATCCGTTCGCACAGATGGTGGATGCTGTGGAAGGAGATATCCGCCCAGAACCAGTTGAGCAACGGGGGTACATCCAGGTTGCTGCTTCCCTCCAGCGCACCCCGCAGATAACTCCAACCCTCGCTGCCACTGGCGTAGCTGCCTTCAAAATTGTGCTGTACAAAAAAGATGCACAGAAAAATGGCCGCAGACAGGGTCATCACCAACAGGTAGCTGGCCCAGAACAGTCCCTGGCCTAGCCAGGCTCCCATCAGCCACCAGCTGGTGAGCACCACCACGTTGTTGGCCACGAGATCACGGAACTCGCCCGCGGTGTACCAGTGGCTGGACTGGAACTGGCGACTGAGGCCGGGCAGGTCGACAAGACCGGCGAGGCCCTTCTGGCCGACATGGGCGGCCATGGCCTGGAGCCATTCGGTGAGTCCGAGCAGGAGCTGCAGCCGTGGCCTGACCAGCAGGTAGTAGCAGCCCCCCGGCAGCAACACCAACGGGTGGCGACTGAGGCCATAGAGCCAGCGCTGTCTTGGCTCGAGATCGACATAGGCGCTGCGGGTGAGCAGGGCCGAAGGACCGCGGTAGAGCTCCCAGTTGCCGTTGTGCAGGTGGTGAAAGGCATGCCCCCGGGCCCAGGGGTGCTGGGGAATGGCATTGAGGCAGCCGAGCAGGAAGCCCACCGGGCGATTCAGCCAACGGGTGCGGAACAGGGATTCGTGGCCGCAGTCGTGCATCAGCGCAAAGGAGCGCGCTGAAAACAACACCAGCAGCACCAGCACCGGCAGAAGCAGGACAAGCAAGCCCGAGCCCGCCCCAGCCAGGGGACCGATGCAGCCCCACAGCAAGGCGGTGGGCACGAGCGTGTTCAAGAGCTGCCACACCGCGATGCGGTCGTCGCTGCGGCGAAAGGGCTCCAACTGAAAATCCTTGCGGCGCAGGGTCTGTGCCGGCGCCACGGCCTGGGCAAAGGGGAGGCTTGTCAGGCGGAATCCCCGGTCTGGACAGGCATCAGGATTCCTGGAATTGATTCAGCCTAAATGGACCTCAGCCGGCGATGCGGCTGAAGTCCGCCAACACGGACGCCTGATTGCGCAGAACACCGAGCAGGTTGAGTCGGTTGCTGCGGACGGCGCCGTCGTCGGCCATCACCAGCACGCTCTGCTCCCCGTCAAAGAAGGCCGCCAGGGTGTCCCGGCTGGCCGCCAGAGCCTTGGCCAGGGCGGCGTGGCGGCTGGGATCAGTGCCGGTTGCGATGGGCACCAGCTGCTCCAACACCTGGAGCATGGCCCCCTCACTGGAGGTTTCGAACAGGCTGGCATCGACGATCCCGGCGGGGCTGAGCACGGTGGCGTCCAGGCTGCCCTTTTCGGCCAGACGGGCCGCCCGGGTCACCACGGCCTGGACCCCCGCCAACTCCCCGCTGGCCCGCAAGGCCGCCAGCAGATCGGCGCGCTGGCGGGCGTCGGACGGGTCGCGGAGGATGCGCTCCAGGGGCATTCCATCCCCGGCAACGGCCTGCACCAGATCGCCATCCACGCCCTGGTCCTCCAGCAAGCTCACCAACCGCTGCCGCAGGAATTCCGCCAATTCCGCGGCCAGCGCTGGCGCGTCCACCCCGAAGTGCGGCAGTAACGCTGCCCAATGGGCCGTGCAGCGCTCCAGCAGGGCCTGCAGATCGAGGGTCCAACCCCGCTCCCACAAAATCTGCAGCAAGCCATTGCCGGCGCGGCGGAGCGCGTAGGGATCGGAGGAGCCGCTGGGCCGCTCCCCTTTGGCATAAATGCTGAGCAGCAGTTCCAGCCGTTCGGCCAGGGCAACGACGGCGCCGGCATCGGAACTGGGTAGGCGGTCGCCAGCTCCACGGGGAAGGTAATGCTCCAACACGGCCAGGCCCACAGCGGCGGGTTCCCCTTCCGCCACCAGGTACTTACCCCCCATGGCCCCCTGCAGTTCCGGGAACTCGCCCACCATCTGGCTGACCAGGTCGTGCTTGCACAGGTGGGCGGCCCGGCGGGCATGGTCCCCGCAGCTGGGGGGGAGTTGGAGCTGCTTCAGCAACACATCGGTGCACCATTCCAGACGCTCGGTGCGATCCAGCAGGGAACCCAGGCCCTCGGCGAAGGTGACCCGGGCCAGCTGATCCCGGCGATCGATGCTGGCCACGGAGCGGTCGGCCCGCACGAAGAATTCCGCATCGGCGAGCCGTGCCTTGAGCACCCGCTCGTTGCCCCGCGACACCGTGGCTGCCGCTGCGGGCAGGGCATTGCTGATGAAGAGAAAGCGAGGCAGCAGACTGTCCCTGGCATTGAGGGCCAGGGGATCTGGCGACTGCCCCTGGCGAACCAGGGGGACATAGCGCTGATGGGCCCGCATCACCGTGCTGAGCACCTCCGCTGGGAGATCCAGATAGGCGTCATCAAACCCACCTTCCAGCAAGGACGGGGATTCGACCAGGTCGATCAGTTCCTCAAACAGCGCATCGGGGAGATCGGCCTCGGCACCATGGACGCCAGCCGCCGAGGTCACCGCTGAACGAATCATGGTGCCGCGCCGTTGGCGATCCACCTCCACCCCAGCGGCGGCCAGGTCGGCCGCGTAGCTGTCCGCACTGCCAATCTCCACCGTGGCGGCCACCAAGCGATGGCCCCGGCTGATCCTGCCGGCGCAGATCATCGGATCGCTGTCGGCCAGGGTGACGGGCATGGGCGTGTCCCCCAACAAGGCCACCAGCCAGCGCACCGGCCGCGAAAACCGTCTGTCCCCCTTCCCCCAGCGCATGAAACGGCGACCCTGCAGGGCCTCGATCCAGAGGGGGATCTGGGTGGACAACACCTCCAGGCTGGTTCGGCCTGGCTCCTGGCAACGGGCAAACACGAAGGGGCCCTTGGGCGTCTCCCGCAGCTCCAGGCTTTCGGCCGGCACCCCACAGCGCTTGGCAAAGCCAAGGGCTGCGGCCGTGGGCTTGCCATCGCTCCAGGCCTGGGATCCCGGCGGGCCTTTGCGCTCCTCCACCAAATCGGGTTGCCGCTCCGGGATCCCCATTGCCTGGATCACGAGCCGCCGGGGGGTGCTGGTGCAATGGATCCCGTCGTGGTGGAGTCGCAGCGCTGCCAGGTCCTGACGCACCAGACGCTCCAGCTGGGGCAGGGCCAGCCGTGCGAAATCCGCGGGCAGTTCCTCGGTGCCGATTTCGAGCAAAAAGGTCGACACGGACAGCTGGCAACACAGCGCGACTGTATTGAACGCCGTTCGCTAACTTCAAAGGGTGCCGCGCCTTGAGCGAAGGACCTGATGCCAGAAGTCATGAACGGCTCCAGTGCCAAGGCCCCTTCCAAATTTGAACAGCTCAAGGCCAGCAGCGGCCATCTCAAGGAGCCACTGCTGACCGAGCTCGGTAACACGTCCCCGAACTTCACCGAGGGGGCGGTTCAGATCCTCAAGTTCCACGGCAGCTACCAGCAGGACAACCGCGACAACCGCCGTAAGGGGGCAGATAAGGACTGGCAGATGATGCTGCGGCTGCGCAACCCAGGCGGTCGCGTGCCCGGTTCCCTCTATTTAGCGATCGACGAACTCGCCGATCGGCTCGGCAATGGCACCCTGCGGGCCACAACCCGCCAGGCCTTCCAGATGCATGGCGTGCGAAAAGACGACCTCAAAGAGGTGATCGGCACCATCGTGCGAGAGCTCGGGTCCACCCTGGCCGCCTGCGGCGACATCAACCGCAATGTGATGGGCCCGGCCGCCCCCTTTGAGAAAGGGGGCTATCCGGCCGCTCGCAAGCTCGCCGATGACATCGCCGATCTGCTCGCCCCCCAGGCAGCGGAAGGGTCCTACCTCGACATCTGGGTGGATGGGGACCTGAGCTATCGGATCAAGCCCAGTGCCACCGTGAAATCGGCGAAGGACCGCCAGCAGCAGGGTGGGGTCTTCAGTGGCGACAGCGCGGAACCCCTCTACGGAGACACCTACCTGCCCCGGAAGTTCAAGGTGGCCGTGACGGTGCCCGGCGATAACTCGGTGGATCTGCTGACCCAGGACATCGGCCTGGTGCTGTTCACGGACCCCCAGGGCCATCCCCAGGGCTGCAATGTCTATGTGGGCGGGGGCATGGGCCGCACCCACAACAAGGAGGAGACCTTCGCGCGCACGGCCGACCCCCTCGGCTACGTGGCCTTCGAGCACGTGCTCGATCTGTTGCAGTCGATCCTCGCCCTGCAACGGGATCATGGGGATCGGGACGTGCGCCGCCACGCACGGATGAAGTACCTCATCCACGACCGCGGCGTCGCCTGGTTCCGCCAGGAGCTGCAGGCCCACTACTTCGCCCATCCGATCAAGGGGATGCGCCTGGAACCCAAGGCCAAGCTGGAGGACTATCTGGGCTGGCACCGGCAGAGCCGGGGCCTCTGGTTCGTGGGTTTGCCCGTGTTGTGTGGCCGTCTGGCAGGGGAGTTCAAGCAGGGCCTGCGCCGCCTGGTGGACACCTACAAGCTTGAGGTGAGGCTCACCCCAAACCAGGATCTGCTTCTCTGCAACATCGGCACCTCCCAGCGGGCCAGCGTGCGGGCAGAACTGGCCGCCCTCGGCTACGACACACCGGAAGCAACTCCCCTCCTGGAGCGCCATGCCCTCGCCTGTCCGGCCTTGCCGCTGTGCGGCCTCGCCGTCACGGAGGCGGAGCGGATCCTGCCCGAGGTGCTCAACCGTCTCGATGCCCTGCTGCACCGGATCGGCATCACCCGCTCCGTGCTGGTGCGCATGACGGGTTGCCCCAATGGCTGTGCCAGGCCCTACATGGCTGAGATCGGCCTGGTCGGCAGTGGGGTCGACCAATATCAGCTCTGGCTTGGGGGCACCCCCAACCTCAGCCGGTTGGCCGAGCCCTACCTCGAGAAGATGCCCCTGGAGGCCCTGGAGACCACCCTGGAGCCCCTCCTGCAGGCCTGGCACAGCGCGGGCGGGCGCCGCAGCCTGGGGGATTTCGTGGTCAAGAGTGGTCGCAGCACCGTGCAGGAATGGCTGGCGGCCGGAGCTGGATGAGCCTGGCATCGCTTATCCGGGGCCTGGTGGGCTGTCTGGTGATCTGTTGGGCTGCGGCGGAGGCCAGCGCGGGGCTTGGACGCCAGCAGCCCCCACCTCCCAGCTCCCCTCCAACCCGATACGACCCAGACCGCACCACCTGTGAAGCCGAGCGCATCCGTAGCGCGTTCCGTCAGCAACTCCAGCCCTATGGCGACCAAAGCGATGCCGTGATCGCCCAGTTGCGCCTCATCCAACTCGACATGACGCGCAGCACGTTGCGGCGCTGTGTGTCCCGCGACCTGATGACCCGCCCGCAGGCCGATCAGCTATTTCAGGAGCTCTCCACCTCCCCGACGCGGCCATAACGGGCGCTGGGGCTCCCGCTGCGCCAGGCCCAGAGCTGATCGCCCCAACTGAAATGCCACCACTCATTGGGATGTTGCACAAACCCGGCGCTGGCCATCGACAGCGCCAACAGTTGGCGGTTCCGGTGCCACAGGGCGGCCTCGCCATCCGGATCGGCCTGGGCGGCAACCCGGTGAAACTGCGGTTCTGAGACGGCCCCGATCGCATCGATGGCCCCCCCCATGGGGCAGGGAATCCCGGCGTCATCGGCCAGGGTGAGGTCCACGGCGGCTCCGGTGCTGTGGGGAGGAGGGGTGGCTGGATCGTCGCTCGGCGGGGCCCAAAACCGCCCCACCTCGGCCTCGATTCGGTCCCGTTCCGGTGAGGGTTGGTCCGGGTCTACGCCCTGCTGGCCGCATTCGTGCTCAAGGGCATGGCGCACCATGAAGCGCTGCACCGCCAACGGACGCCAGGCATCGAAAATCGCCAGCCGCAGCCCGGGAACAGCCGCCTGCAGCGCCTGCTGCGCCTGCAGCAGCCGTTCCAGCACCCCCTGACGTAAGCGGAAGGGATCGCCGTTCGGGCCATAGGGGGCCCCGAGGTCCCTGTAGGGATGGGGCTCCAGGCGCCACAGGTGGCCCGGCAAGGGCAGCAGCGGTTCGCCGCACTCGTGAATCGGAATCGGGCTCCAGGGGCGCAGCGCCATGGGCAGAAGGCGAGGGGGCGTCAGTTGAGGCGGGCAGCCTGATCCATCTGCCGGCGGCGTTGCTCCGCCAGGGCCAGGGCCAAGCCTGGATGCGCCTGGAGGTCGGGATCGGCCTCGGTGATCTGGAGGGCCACAGCACGGGCCAGCTCCAGCACCTCACCATCGTCCGTGAGACTGGCAAGGGCCAGATCGGGCAAGCCTGACTGGCGCGTACCCAGCACCTGGCCCGGTCCCCGCAGGCGCAGATCCATCTCAGCGATCTCGAAGCCGTCGCTGGAGCGCACGAGCACCTCCAGCCGCTGCCGAGCCAGCACATTGCTGCTGTCGTTGATCAACAGGCAGTGGGAGGCGGCTGCCCCCCGGCCAACCCGCCCGCGCAACTGGTGCAACTGGGCCAGGCCAAAGCGTTCGGCATGTTCAATCACCATCACGCTGGCTTCGGGCACATCCACACCCACCTCCACCACCGTGGTGCTCACCAACACCTGGGTCTGCCCGCTGGCAAAGGCGCCGATGGCGGCCTGTTTTTCAGCGCTGTTGAGTCGGCCATGCAAGAGGCCGACACGGAGATCCGGGAATTCCTCCTCACTCAACTGGCGGTGGACCTCCACGGCCGAGCGGAGATCGAGCTTGTCGGACTCCTCCACCAGGGGGAGCACCACGTAAGCCCGTTGCCCCAGCGCCACCTGCTCCCGGATCAAGCCATAGGCCTGATGGCGCTGGCTGGCCTTGATCAGGTGGGTGCGAATGGGCTGGCGACCTGGGGGCAGGGCATCGATCTGGCTGACGTCGAGGTCGCCATGGAGGGACAGGGCCAGGGTGCGGGGAATGGGCGTCGCCGTCATGGTGAGCAGGTGGGGCTGGAGCCCCTTGGCGAGCAGGCGGTTGCGTTGGCGCACCCCAAAGCGGTGTTGCTCATCCACCACCACCAGGCCCAGGCGATCGAACTGCACCGGGTCTTCGAGCAGGGCGTGGGTGCCCACCAGCAACTGCAACTGGCCATTGACCAGATCCTCCAGCAGGCCCCGGCGGCGGGGCGCGGGGGTGGATCCCGTGAGCAGGGCCGAACGGACATGCAGCTGGTTCAACCACTCGGCCAACTTGCGGTAGTGCTGCTCGGCCAGCACTTCGGTGGGCGCCATCAACGCCCCCTGGCAGCCCGCTTCGATCGCGGTGAGCAGGGAGGCCAGGGCCACGACGGTCTTGCCGCTGCCCACATCGCCCTGTACCAACCGGGCCATTGGCTGGGGACGGGCCAGATCGGCGCGGATCTCTGCCAACACCCGCTCCTGTGCACCCGTGAGCGCGAAGGGCAACAGGGCCAGAAAGCGCTGCACCAAGCCCTCCCCGCCGGGGGGCAGGGCCAGGGGGGGAGCGGGGCGCTGGCTGAGCTGGCGCCGGCGCTGGGCCAGGCCCAGTTGCAGCAGGAGGAACTCATCGAACACCAGGCGGCGGCGACTCGCCTGCAGCTGCTGTTGATTGGCCGGGGCATGGATCCAGCTGAGGGCCTCGGCGCGGGTCACCAGGCCCTGGCTTTGGCGTAGGGCCTCGGGGAGGGGATCCGGCCACTGGCGAACCAGCGGGAGCACGGCTTCCACCACCTGGCGCAGGCGGTCGGCACCGAGGCCTTCCGTCAGCCCGTACACCGGCAGCAAGCGGCCGATGGTGTCGGAGCGGACCGGAGCCTGGGGCGACTCCAACACCTCCATCAAGGGATCTTGAAAGGCTGGGCCATAGGGAGTCTCTTTGACGAGCCCACTCACCGCCACCGTGGCCCCGGGGGGGAATTGGCGCTGCTGGGTTTTCAGCCAACCCGGGCTGGAGAAGCGCTGTCCGGCAAAAAACCGGCTGACGCGAATCTTGCCGGTGCAGTCCACCAGATGCAATTCGAGGATGGAGAGATTGGGGTTGCGCGGGCTGGCGAAGGCGTGGCTGCGCCGCACGGTGGCCACAATCGTGGCGGTCCGCCCCGGTTCCAGACCACTGATCCGCACCAGGTTGGCGTAGTCGAGGTAGTCGCGCGGGTAGTAGTGCACGAGGTCACGCACCAACAGCAACCCCAGCTGGGCCAAGCGGGATGCGGTTTTGGGCCCCACCCCCCGGATCTCCGCTAGGGGGGTGTCGGCGTCGAACTGGAGCTGGCCAGTCGCGCGGGGGCCCTCGGCACCGGGCTGCACCAACCGCAGACGGGGAGGCGCCACGGCCAACACGGGGCGCTGGGCCTGGCGCAGGGCATGGAGCCGCTCGCGACATTGGCGCACCAACGACTGGCGCCGGCCCAGAGACAACCCCCCATAGCCCTCGAAGCCCGGCCGGAGCTCCAGGACCCGTGCCAGGGCTTCCCCGGGCAGCTCAGCGGGAGGCTCGCCCAGCTGCTGGACCATGAACACACTGAAACTGCAGTGCCGCCCCTTGAGGTCGCCGAAACCGCGGTCAGCCTCCAGCTGCAAGCCCTGCTGGAGGGCCTTGAGCCAAGCTGCTACACCGGCTGGCTCGGAGGGGGCGGGGCTGGATTGATGTCCTGCAGCCACAGCTGTTCCGCCTCGAGCGCCTGAACCCGCCGCTGAATGCGGCGATAGTGCTGGGCCATTCTGCGCACCTCCTGGCGGTGCTGCTGGATGCGACTGCGGCAGGTGCGCAGGCGGGGCAGGGCCAACTCCAGATCCGTGGTGCGCAGCAGCAAGGCCGTGGCGTCCAGCCGGGAAGGGGCCGGATCGGGGCCGAAGGGGAGGGGCAGCCGCATCAGATTGGCGGGTGCCTCCTGGGTTTCGAGCTGGCCGGCGAGGGCAGCATCGAGCAGGCTCACCGGCAACAGGGTGCGGGTGATTCCCAGGCGCAGCAGATCCACATTGAGGGCATGGGACAGGTTGCGCAGCCTGCGGCTCAGAGCGGCCTCAAAGCCCTTGATCCAAGTGAGCAACAGATCCGGATTCGTGGGCAGTGCCCCCCCCTCCCAAGCCGTGACGGCTGGGCTGGAGGTCTGCTGGCCGATCCACTCGGCGAGAGCTTCCGCCATTGCCGCCATGGTCGCTTCACTGTCATCTCCCGAATCGTGATCTCCCGAGACGTCATCTGCCGAATCGGCAGCACCAGAGGCAGCATCCCTGTCGTCGTCTTGATCCGAATCGGGCTGCTGCGGGAAAAAACGCGAGGGCTGGAGGAAATCAGCGCCGATAGGCAACCGGAGTCCCAGATGGACCGAGCCCTGCGGAGTGGGCTCGGGGTCGGGGTCATGGCTGGATTCCAGTGCCTCCAGCAAGCGGCCCCGCTGGCGCCGACGTTCCCGGTGCTCTTCCCGCGAGATCTGCACTGCCAAATGGGTCAGTTGCTCCACCGTGAGCAGGCTGCAGGCGCGTTGCACCAGATTGGCCATACGACGGTGTAACACCAGCCGCTGGGACTGGGGCAGATCGGCATAGCGCTCGGGGTAAACCTGGGTAGCCAGATGGAAGCAGGCCTGCTGAACGGCCCCCAGCAGGCCCTCGCGGAGGACCTGTAGATAGAGCGCCAGGTGTCTGTAGAGCTGGGGGTTCGACGCCCCCAGCCGTTCTTCCAGATCATGCAGCTGCTGGTGGGCAGCATCCAGCAGCGTCACGGGCGGACCGCTCAGGCAGCTTGGGTCATGGCTGCCACTTCGGCGGCGAAATCAGCTTTCTCCACCTCGATGCCCTCCCCGAGGGTGAAGCGGGTGAAGCGACGCACCTGGATGTTCTCCCCCACCTTGCCGGCCACCTGCTTGACCATTTCGGCCACGGAGACGGTGCTGTCCTTGATGAAGGGCTGGTCCAGCAGGGCAAGTTCCTTGAGGCGCTTGCCGATGCGGCCCTCAACAATCTTCGCCTTCATCTCTTCTTTTTTGCCGGCCAAGTCATCCCGGCCCATCTCAATGGACTTCTCCCGTTCGGCCACCTCAGCGGGGATCTGATCCACGCTGACGTACTCGACGCCAGGGCAGGCCGCGATCTGCATGGCGACGTTGCGCAGCAGTTCCTGGAACACCTCGCCGCGGGCAACGAAGTCGGTTTCACAGTTGACCTCCACCAACACGCCGACGCGGGCACCGGTGTGGATGTAGCTGCCGATGGCTCCTTCCGCAGCCGTGCGGCCGGCCTTTTTCTCGGCGGTGGCAATGCCTTTCTGACGCAGCCATTCGGTGGCCTTGGTGGCATCGCCACCGCATTCCGAGAGGGCCTTCTTGCAATCCATCATGCCTGCGCCGGTCTTATCGCGCAGTTCCTTGACGAGCTTTGCTGAAATCTCAGCCATGGGAGGTAGGGATAGGGAGGGACATCCCGCCGGGCGGGAGATGGGATGGGGGCCTGGGGAGGGGCTCAGCCCTCGTCATCACGGCCCTGATCCTGGGCACCGTGACGGCCTTCATTAATGGCATCTGCCAGACGGCCGAGCACCAGTTGCACCGAACGCACGGCGTCGTCGTTGCAGGGAATGGGGACGTCGCAGAGGTCAGGGTCGCAATTGGTGTCGAGCATGGACACCAGGGGAATGTCGAGCTTGCGGGCCTCGAGCACGGCGTTGGTTTCGCGGCGCTGGTCCACCAGCACCACCACGTCGGGCAAACGACGCATGTTCTTCAGACCACCCAGGTACTTCTGCAGGCGCTCCAATTCCCGGCGCAGCACGGCCGCTTCCTTCTTGGGACGCATGGCGATGGCACCCGAGCTCTCCATGCGCTCCAGGTCCTTGAGGCGATCGATACGGGCGCGCATTGTGGTCCAGTTGGTGAGCATGCCGCCCAACCAGCGCTGGTTGACATAGGAGGCCCCGCAACGGGTGGCTTCCTGGGCAATCACTTCGGAGGCCTGCTTCTTGGTGCCCACGAACAGGAAGCGCTTGCCGCTGCGGGCGGCACTGCGGGTCCATTTGTAGGCGTTGTTCATGCAGACGGCGGTCTGCACAAGATCGATGATGTGAACGCCGTTGCGTGCGCAATAGATGTAGCGCGACATCTTCGGGTTCCAGCGGCGCGTTTGGTGCCCAAAGTGGGCACCCGCCTCCATCATTTCGGCGAGAGTGACAACAGCCATGGCTTGTTAGGGGTTTCGGGTTTGCCTCCACCTGCCAGGGATCAAGAGCCGCCCAGCCAGCCAAGGGAGCTGGTGAGGTGAATCGCTCAGATCACCCGAAACACGCAGGTGTGCGGGGTGAGTGGAACCCAGGCACCCTATCAAATGGTGTTGCGGGCCTCGGCATGCAGGGCCCTCACCCCCAAACGATTGAGCGGGAGCCGCAGCAGCTCCATCGCCAGGCCCGGATGGCCCTTGCGGATCAGCCAGGCCAAGAGGGGGCGCAGGCTGTTCTCATTGAGCAGGCCGCCCAGGGTGAGCAGCTCCCAGAGCAGCTGGTGAAGCCAGGTGTACTGAATGATGAACCGCACCCGACGGGTGGGGTGCTTGAGATAAAACACCCAACCCATTTTGGCCCGCTCCCGTTCAACCCGGATCAGGTCGGGAATCTGCTCCAGGCGCAGGGCCGGATGCCAGTGGTACCCCACCGCCTCAGGACAACGCACCAGTTCGACCCCGAGCTGCCGCAGCCGTTCTCCCAATTCCAGATCCTCCCAGCCGTAGAGCCGGAAGCGGGTGTCGAACAGACCTGCCTGCTCCAGCACCTGGCGGTCGATGGCCACATTGCCTGTGGCGAAATAGGCAAACGAGAGATCCTGGAGCTTGTGGGGCTCACTGGTGGGGTCGTCAAACCTGGCGGTGTTGACCACAGCGCCGTAGGTGAAGCAGCGGCGGTGCCCCCGCTGGCGCCAACGTCGCTCGAGGGCCTGGGCGTGACAGCGCAAAAAACTGGGGGTCACCACCAGGTCGCTATCGATGAACACGATGACGTCACCACGGGCCTGGCTGACCCCCCGGTTGCGGCCTTCCGCCGGCCCCCCATGCTCCTGCTGGATCAGCCGCAGATGGGGGAGCTCAGCCCCGTGCTCATGGAGCCAGGCCACGGTGGCATCGGTGGAGCCGTCGTCGACCAGCACCACCTCGTAACCCGTGATTGGCGAGGCCAGGTGCTGGTCTTCCAAGGCCTGCAGACACTTCTGCAGGATCGGCAGGCGGTTGTAGGTCGGAATGACGACGCTGAGGAACATCGTGGTCGCCTGAAGGGTTGGGGTGGCCGAAGCAGACTGAACAGCAAAAAGGGGATCCCGCAGGATCCCCCGAGCAACGCCACAGGGCGCTGATCAGTCAGCAGCTCCGCCGTTGTTGGCCGTGCCGGTCACACCGTTGCCGGCACCTTCACCACGGCCGTCGTTGCGCAGCTTGCGCTTCTTGAACTTGCGCGCGTAGGCGCGGTTGCGTTCCTGCTTTTCTTTCTTGAGATTCCTGCGCTTGGCCATGCGGACGGCGGCTTGGGGGAGAGGCGAAGTCTCAGCCTACTCAATCGCGTAAGCCCCCTGGCTCAACTGGCCGTCCTCCATTTGAACGAGGCGGTCTGCCACATCCAGGATGCGGGGGTCATGGGTGACCATCAACACGCCGCAGCCCTGATCCTTCGCCAGACCCTTCAACAACTCCACCACCTCCCGACCGGTGCGGGAGTCAAGCGATGCAGTGGGCTCGTCCGCCAGGAGCAACTGGGGCCTGGCGGCGAGGGCCCGGGCGATGGCGACGCGCTGCTTCTGGCCACCGGACAGATCGTGGGGCAGCTTGCCGAGGTGGTCACTGAGCCCAACGGCGCGCAACCACTCCCTGGAACGATCGCGGCGGGCCCGATAGCTGAGCCCTTGGAGAAGGTCCGCGCCCATCTGCACGTTCTGTTCAGCGGTGAGGCAGCGCAGCAGGTTGTGGCCCTGAATGATCATGCCGATCCGGCGGCGCAAGGTCAGGCGAGTCGAGCGACTGGCATCCCGCAACTCCTGGCCGAACAACCGCACCGACCCCTCCTGAACCTGGCGCAAGGCGCCGATCAGGGTGAGCAGCGTTGTTTTGCCGCAGCCGGATGGGCCCGTCAGCAAAACCACTTCCCCGGGATCCACGCGCAGGCTGATGTCCTGCAGCACCTGGCGGCGCATGGAGCCACTGCCGTAGCTGTGCCGCAATCCAGACACCAGGACCATCGGTGCCATCAAAAAATCTCCGCCGGATCGGCATCGCCGAGCTTGCGCATGGCCAGCACCGCCGAGGCCATGCACATCACCAAGATCATGGTGAACACCGTGAGGGCCCGGGTGGTGTTCATCGTCACCGGCAACTGGGTGGCATTGCGCACCAGCAGATAGAGGCCCTGGCCTGCCGCATAGGCCGGCAGGTAGCCGAAGGTGGCCAGGAGCAAGCCCTCCCGGGCCACCACCCCCAACAGGGTTGGCAGGCGGTAGCCCATCGCCATCAAGGTGGCGTACTCCGGCAGGTGATCACTGACGTCGGAGTAGAGGATTTGATAGACAATCACGCAGCCCACCACAAAGCCCATGGCCGCGCCCAGGGTGAAGATGAAGCCAATCGATGTGCTGGTGCGCCAATAGTTCTGCTCAAAGGCAATGAAGCCGTCCTTGGTGAGCACGGTCACGTCATCCGGTAACTGACGCTGGAGCCGCTCCACCGCGGCCACGGCATCGGAACCCGGCCGCAGCCGGATCAAGCCCACCTCGATGCTCCCCGGAGGGGTATTGGGGAGCAGTTTCAGGTAGGTCTCATGGCTGGTCAGCAGGTTGCCGTCGGCACCGAACGAGGTGCCCAGGCCCACCAATCCCGCAACCCGAACGCGCTGCCCGCCGATCTCACTCTCGACGATGCGACCGCTGCGAAACCACTCGGCTACGGGACCGAATTCAGGCCTGGAGCGCTCATCAAAGAGGACCCGGCCCCGATCCTGCAGCAGCTTCGCCTTGGGCTGCAGCGATGGATCGATGAACAGGGGATCACTGGGCTCGAATCCGAGGGTGAGGATGGAGCGGGTGGAACGGTTTTCCGGATTGCGCCAGAGCAACAGATTCCAGTGCACCGGCGTGATCCCCTCCACGGCAGGATCCGCCATGGCCTGCACCAGCCGGCGGCGGGGAAAGCCCGCCATGCTCACCGAGCTGCTGGAGCGGGGGCTGATCAACACCAGATCAGCGTCAAACAGCCGGTGAATCGTGACGCTGGCATCGAACAGGCCGTCACGGAAACCCAGCTGCATGAACATCAAAATGCCGGCAAAGGCAATCCCAGCCAGCGCCACCAACAGGCGTACCGGCTGCCGGGTCAAGAGCAGCCAAGCCAGGGGGATCCGCCGGCCCGTCCAAAGGCGTCCGAGCATCAGCCGCCCGTACCAACGGCACCCGGGGCAACGGCCCCAAGCCGGGCAATGACTTTCAGGCCGGTGAGATCTCTCACCCGCTGGCTGTCGGCAGGATTGAGGGCCACCCGCACGTCCACGACCCGGGCATCCGCATCACCCGTGGGATCGGTGGACAACAGCGACCGCTGGCGGACCTGGGGACTGATCCGAATCACCTGACCTTGAAGGGTGCCCTGGAAGCCCCCGTTTTCACTGATCAGGCTCACGGACTGGCCGAGCTGGACCCGGTCGATGTCGCTTTCGTAGACCTCCACCACCGCCTGCATGCGCATGCTGGCGCCGAGTTCGAGCACGCCGGCATCGCCAGGTCGCTCACCGACCCGCGCATGGAGCTTGAGCACCACACCCTCGATGGGGGCCCGGAGCTCGGTGAGCAGCAGTTCCGCCTTGATGCGCTCCCGCTCTGCCCAGGCTTCATTGCGTTGACCCTGGAGTTCCAGCAACGCCGTTTCCCGGGTATCCAGTTCTCCACTGGGGATGGCGCCGGAGCGGCTCAACTGGCGGTAGCGCCCGATGTCGCGGGTTTGGACCTGCAAGCGCCTGTCCAGGTTGGAGAGGCGCGCATCGAGCAGGCGCCGCTGGGCCACCAGGGAGGGTGCCGTGTCGAAACGGGCCAACAACTGGCCGCGGGTCACCGCGTCACCCTCCTCCACCAGCAAGGTGGTCAGGCGAGGGCTGCCCCCAATGCCACTGATCGGCGCGGCGAGCCGGCGCACATCTCCGGCCGGTTCCAGCCGCCCCAGGGCCGCGACCGCTTCCGGTGCTCGCGCGGGCTGGGACACCTGGGGCGTTGAGACGGACTTGGGTCGTTGCTGCCGGCTGAGCACCAGGCCAACAACCAGGG
This sequence comes from Cyanobium sp. FACHB-13342, assembly GCF_014697415.1. Taxonomy (GTDB): domain Bacteria; phylum Cyanobacteriota; class Cyanobacteriia; order PCC-6307; family Cyanobiaceae; genus Cyanobium_A. Next base: position 318,065 of record NZ_JACJRT010000008.1, read on the forward strand.
TGAGCCCAATACCCAGGACCCACCAGGCCTTGGGAGCGGTCTTCAGGGCGCGGCCCATGGAGCCGGCGGATCGTCGAAGAGCAAGTCTTCGATGTACCGGTCGGCCCACGCGGGGTTGAAGGCCTTCTCCAACACCCGCCGCGTCTTGTCGTTTTGTTTCTGGTGCTTGCAATATCGGAGCTGACCCTGCCAGCGATCAACCGTAGCCGGATGGTCGGACGGCTGCGCTTCGGCGGCACCAACCGCCGCGGCGAGCACCGTCAGAAAGCCACCCACCTCGTCGAGAAACATGGCTTCCTCATCGGGGCTGGTGGGGCGCACAAAACGCACGAAGGGAGAAAAGATGGATCCCCAGCCCGGAAGATCGCGCTGCTGGCTGTAAGCGCCGGAGGGGAGGGCCGCCAAACCGGCGGCGATGGCCTCGGGCAAGGAGTCCCGAACCGGGGAGAGGTCGACGATCGCGGCGGAGACCCCAGCCGGGCCGGCGACGATGTCGGCCCCAAACACCGGCAGGTCGTAGCGGGGATCGGGAAACAGCACGCAGTGCAGGATCTGCAGCCCCGCCCCCAGGCGGGCGGTTTCCAGATGGAGCTTGCGCAGGCCCCGGCACTGGAACAGCTCATTGCGAATGAACAGGGCCTCGCCATCAAGGCTGCCGCTGATGGCTTCCAGTTCGGGGTCCACCGCCAAGGGGGCCAGCTCAGGTAGCCCCTGCCACGCGATGCGGATGCGCTCGGCCAAGGCGTCCACCAGGGGGTGGATGCCTCCGCTGCTGCGCACACCGGGAACCTGGGGCGAAGGGGAGGCGGAACTCACGGCGGGGGGCGCAGCCAGCAGAATGCAGATCCTGCCACGCATCTGAGCCTTGCCCCTGGCCCCTGCCGACTCCCTGCTGCCGGGCCTGGCTCCCCCCAGGGATCACCAGCTGGCGAATGGCGCCAGGGTGGTGAGCCTGCCGCTGGCGGAGGCTCCCCTGGTCTGCCTGGATTTCTGGTGTCGGGCGGGCAGCATTTTCGAAAACAGCCAGGAAAGCGGCATGGCCCACTTTCTTGAGCACATGGTGTTCAAGGGCAGTGAACAGCTGGGGCCAGGCCAATTCGATCTCCGCATCGAGGCCATGGGGGGCAACAGCAATGCCGCCACCGGGTTTGACGACGTGCACTACCACGTGTTGATTCCGCCAGAGGCCGCCGCCGACGCCCTAGACCTGCTCCTTGATCTGGTGTTGAGGCCTCGGCTGGAGGCGGAAGCCTTCCAGATGGAGCGGCAGGTGGTGCTTGAGGAACTCGCGCAAAGCGAGGACCAGCCTGACGAGATGGCCCTGCAGAAGCTGCTGCACCTGGGCTGCCCCGGCCACGCCTACGGCGAGCCAATCCTGGGCCGACGGGAGTTGTTGCAGTCCCAAACCCCGGCGGCCATGGCGGAGTTCCACCAACGGCTGTATGGAGCCGATCGCTGTGTGCTGGCTCTAACGGGCTCCCTCGACTCTGAAGAGCTGATCGAGCGCATCGAAGGCAGCGCCCTGGCGGCGCTCGCGACCGTGGGGGAGCCCCCCCCGCGCCCGCCCCTGGCCGTGTGTCCTGGCGACCATCGGCTGGCGCTACCCCGTCTGGAGTCGGCCCGCCTGTTGATGCTCTGGGGCCTGCCCCCAGCCGCCGATCTCCACGGCGTCATGGGCGCCGATCTGCTCACCACCGTGCTGGCCGAGGGGCGCCGCAGCCGGCTGGTGGAGCGGCTGCGGGAGCAGCTGCGGATCGTCGAGAGCATCGACCTCGATCTGCATGTGATGGAAAGCGGCAGCTTTGCCCTGCTCGAGGCCATCTGCGAACCGGATGAACTGCCGGCGGTGCGCCAGGCCATCAGCGAGGTGTGGAGCCGGCTCATGGCCGAGGGCCTGCCCGAGGCCGAATGGCGGCGAGCCCAACGGCTGGTGGCCAATGGCTACCGCTTCGGCCTGGAGGCAGCCGGTGGGGTGGCGGGCCTGATTGGCAACAACCGGCTTTGGGGACGTTGCCACGGGCTGGGCCTGCCGTTGGCAGACATCCAGGCCTGGAGCCCCGATGCTCTCCTGCAGGACTGCCTGCCCCTGCTCGATCCCAGTCGGGCCTGCGTGCTGGAGGCGGTGCCGGCATGAGCGTGACCTTGCCCCCACCGTGGCCATGGCACCAAACCAACCTGCCGGGGGGGCTCCCCCTCATCTGGCAGTCGAGGCCAGGTCCGGCGATCGTGGCCACCCGGCTCTGGATCCGGGGCGGCAGCAGCGAAGACCGGCCCGGTCAACGGGGCGCCGCCCAGCTGTTGGCCGGACTGATGACCCGCGGTTGTGGCCATTACGGAGCGGAAGCCCTGGCCGACCTGGTGGAGGGCCGCGGGGCTGCCCTGCGCTGCGAAGCCAACGAGGACAGCCTGGTGCTCAGCCTCAAATGTGCCAGCGGTGACGCCCCTGACCTGCTGCCCCTGCTGCTCGCGATGGTGCGCGAACCCTGGATCCAGGGCGACCAGCTTGAGCTGGAGCGGGGGCTGAACCTGCAGAGCCTGCAGCGGCAGCGGGAAGATCCATTCCAGCTGGCCCACGACCAGCTGCGCAGCCAGCTCTACGGGCAGGGTCCCTACGGCCACGACCCCCTTGGTGTGGAGGAGGAGTTGGCCAATCTGCAGGTGGGCCCGATCCGTGAGCTGGTGCCGTCCCTGGGGGGCGGCGGAGCCCTGCTGGTGGCCTGCGGCGACGTGGATGGGGATCTGGCAGCGCTGTTCCAGGACGAACTGCACCAGACCCCTTGGGCAACGTCCGCTCCCCGCCCGGGGCCAGGCCCGGAGGCACCCGCCTGCACCCAGCGCTTCGCCAGCCTGGAGCAGGACACGGAGCAGCTGGTGGTGATGCTGGGGGCTGCCACCGTTCCCCTCGGCGACCCGGATGGTTTGGCCCTACGCCTGCTCCAGGCCCACCTCGGCATGGGCATGTCCAGCCGCCTGTTCGTGAGCCTGCGCGAAGAGCGCGGCCTGGCCTACGACGTGGGCGTGCACCTACCGGCCCGCCGCGGCGCTACCCCGTTCATCTGGCACCTCTCCACCTCGGCGGATCGGGCGGAGGAAGCCGTCACAGCCCTGCTCGAGGAGTGGCAACGGATGCTGGACGACCCGCTGAGCGCTGGGGAACTCGACCTGGCCAAGGCCAAATTCCGCGGTCAGGACGCCATGGGACGGCAGACCTGCGGCCAGATTGCCGACCGCCAGGCCCTGGTGCTGGGCCATGGCCTGGGCTGGTCCTACGTCGCTGACACCCTGCTGCGGGCCCACCAGCTCAGCGCTGACGACCTCATGGCCGCTGCACGCCGGCAACTGGCGGCTCCGGCCCTGAGCCTCTGCGGTCCGCCGATGGCGCTGGAGGCAGGCGAGCGGGCCTGGTGCAGCCATGCCCTCAGCCGCTGAGCTGGTTGACGTCGATCAGGAAGGTGCCACGCCGGAAGCGCACCGCCAGTTGTTGCCTCGCCTTGATCGCCACCACCTGGCCCAGCTCCTCCGGATCCACCAGATCGGGCGGGCGCAGCATGGGCATGGGATCGGCCGTCTTGAGATAGCGCAGCGGCCCCTTCAGGCGCACCTGAGCTCCGAGCTCGAATGGGGGTGCCTCGGCTTGCTCCTGCGGAGCGTTGGACTGGGTGGAGTGGTCGTCCATGGGCGCAACCTAACTGCCGCCGCAGCCGGGACCCGGTTGGCGCGACCCCGCAGAATGGGTAGTAGACACGATGGAACAGTTGCGGGCCCTAGCCACTTGGAGCGGCGCCATCGCCGGCCTGTTGCTGATTCTGGTGGGCGGACTGATTCAGGCCGCTGCCCCCCTGCCCACCGCCGGGGGCAGCTGGAGCTTGGCCATTCTGCCGATCACCCTGCAAGTGCCGGCCCTCCTACTCACCGCCTTGGTGTGCGGCCCCCGCAGCGGGATGCTGGCCGCGGTGGCCTATCTGAGCCTGGGGTTGTTCCAACTGCCGGTATTCCACGGCGGTGGCGGAGCGGCCTATCTGCTGGATCCGGGGTTTGGCTACCTGGCTGGGTTCGTTCCCGCCGCCTGGCTCACCGGCAAGCTGGCCCGCCAACCCGGCATGGACGACCTGCTCAGCCTGTTCGGCGCGGCCGTGGTGGGACTGGGCGTGCTGCAACTCTGTGGCATCGCCAACTTGCTGCTGGGCGGCCTGGCCGGTCGCTGGGGCCCCAACCTGGGCGTGCTGCTGGTCAGCTACAGCCTCGCTCCCCTGCTCCCCCAGCTGGTGCTCTGCTGTGCGGTCGCGGTTGTAGCCCTGCTGCTTCGACGCTTGCTGCTGGTTGAGCCATGAGACGGCTTCGAGGCCTGGCCTTCAGCTGCGCTGGCCTGGTGGTGATGGGCGACCAGCTCAGCAAGGCCTGGGCCGTCACCCACCTGACGCCCTATGCAGCCACTCCCTGGCTGCCGGGACTGCTGGCCCTCCAGCTCACCCGCAACACCGGAGCGGCCTTCAGCCTGTTCAGCGGCCATCCCGAGTTACTGGGCCTCGTGAGCCTGGTGGTGGGCCTTGGGGTTACCTTCTGGATCCAGCGGCAGGGCGCCATGCCCCTATCCCGCTGCCTGGGGCTGGGGTGTCTATTGGGCGGTGCGATCGGCAATGGCCTGGACCGTTGGCGACTCGGCTATGTGGTCGATTTTCTGGCCCTGGTGCCGGTGTCCTTCCCCGTGTTCAACCTGGCCGACGTGGCCATCAATGTGGCCGTGCTCTGCTTTGCCATCGACCTGTTGGGGCAGCGTGGTGAACCCCAGGCTTGAGGCGATCCGGCGCCGCTGGCAGCGGTTCAGCCAACCCGGCCAGGCCCAGCTGCGCATCCACCTGCCCGGCCAACCGTCACGGCTGCTGGCGCTCCACGACGGCGCCTACGGCATCGGCCGCGATAGCGACTGCCAGATCTGCATTGAGCACCAGGCGGTGAGTCGGCGGCACGCCCTGCTGGAACGGCGGGGCCCCCACTGGCTGATCACGGACCTGAACTCCACCAATGGGCTCTGGTGGCAGGGACGGCGCGTGCAGACCCTGCTCCTGCGGGACGGAGATGCCCTGCGGTTTGGCCCCAGCCAGGAGGCGGGCCTGCCCGAACTGGACTTTGAGGTGCGGCCGATGCCCCAGCTGCAGAAGCTGCTGCGGGGGGCCAGCCTGGGCCTGGCGGCCCTGGCGATCTCCGGCCTTGGGCTGCTGGGCCTCTCCAGCCTCCAGGCGCCGATCCGCGGCAGCCTGGCGACGGTGCGTGGACCGTTGGTTCTCTACGACCGTCAGGGGCGCCCCCTCAATACGGCTGACGCCCGGGAACATCGGGAACTCAAGGCCCTGCGCGCCTATCCCGCGGTGCTGATCGATGCGCTGCTGGCCAGCGAGGACAGCCGCTTCTGGTGGCACCCCGGGGTCGATCCGGTTGGCACCGCCCGAGCCCTGGTGACCAACGTGCTGGGTGGTCGGGTGCTGGAGGGCGGCAGCACCCTCACCCAGCAGCTGGCCCGCAGCCTCTACCCCGACCAGGTGGGCCAGGGGGAGACCCTCGGCCGCAAATGGCGGGAGCTGCTGGTGGCACTGCAACTGGAGGCCCGCTTCAGCAAGCGGGATCTGCTGTTGAACTACCTCAACCGGGTGTACCTGGGCGTGGGCTGGGGCTTTGAGGACGCCTCCCGGCATTACTTCGGCAAACCGGCCACCCAGCTGGAGCTGGAGGAGGCCGCCTTGCTGGTGGGTCTTCTGCCCTCGCCCAACGGCTACGACCCCTGTTTTGACCCCCAGGCCGCCCTGGACGCGCGCAATGCCGTCCTGGCCAAAATGGGGCAGACGGGCCGCATTTCCGCGGATCGGGCTCGCAGGGGCAGGCGCAGTCCCATCCGGCTCTCTCCCCAGGCCTGCCGCAGCAACCCCGGCCGGCGTGGGGCCCCGTTCTACTCCGACCAGGTGCGCCGGGATCTGGACCAGTTGGTGGGACAGGACGTGGCGGCGGAAGGCAATTTCCTGATCGACACCCACCTCGATCTGCGGTTGCAGGAGCAGGTGGAGCGGTTGTTGCGGCAGCGGATCCAGGCCAGCAGGGGGCTGGGGGTGACCGAAGGGGCGGTGGTGGTGCTCGACACCCGCAGCGGAGGGATTCTGGCCATTGCCGGTGGTCGCGATTACCGCCAGAGCCAGTTCAACCGGGCCACCATGGCCCTTCGCCAGCCCGGCAGCACCTTCAAACTGATTCCCTATCTGGTGGCCCTGGAACGGGGCCGCCGGCCCGGAGATCCGATTAGCTGTGCACCCTTGCGTTGGCGCGGGCAGAACTTCGCCAGCGGCTGTCAAGGCTCCCTCAGTCTGGTCAGTGCCTTTGCCACCAGTAGCAACACCGCCGCCCTGCGGCTGGCCCAGCAGTTCGGTCTCGACGGGTTGGTGCTGAAGGCCCGGGATCTGGGCATCACCAGCCCCCTGGCGGCCGTGCCCGGCCTGGCGCTCGGCCAGAGCGAACTCACCCTGCTGGAACTCACCGCGGCCTACGGGGCCATTGCCAACGACGGCACCTGGCATCCGCCCACCACGATTCGACGCTTGACCGATGGGGAGGCCTGCACGGACGCCTCCGGGACCTGCCGCCGCAGCACCCTGGCCCAGCCTGGTCGGCGGGTGACCTCCGTCGCCACCGCCCGGGCCATGCAGCAACTGCTGCGGGCGGTGGTGCAGCGGGGAACGGGCCAGATGGCCAGCGTTGGCGGGCAGGAAGGGGGCAAAACCGGCACCACCAACGACAGCCGAGATCTGCTCTTCATCGGATACGAACCGCAGCGGCACTGGGTGATCGGCATCTGGCTCGGCAACGACGACAACAGCCCCACCCGGGCCAGCAGCTCCCTTGCCGCCGGCCTCTGGGGCGAGATCATCCGCACAAGCCGGTCGTGATGAGATCCCCCTCGCCGTGACAGCCGTTCCGTGAACACCCGCACCCGTCTTTGGCTGATTGCCGGGCTGAGCCTGCTGGCGCTGATCGTCGTGGGGTTGGTGCTGCAGGCCATCAACACCCTCTATTTCCAACTCAGTTGGGTGTTGCCGGCCTGGATCGTTCAGCCGATTTTTTTTCTGGTGTTTGCCGGTCTGGTGGTGCTGCTGGTGCAGCTGGCCTGGCCCTGGATCCAGGGGAGTCTCGGCGGCAAAGGGAGGCAGCGGAGTGGATCCGCGCTCCCGCCACCAGGCAATCGCCGGGAGGCCGCCGCCCAGAACCTGGCCGCCATCGACCAGACCCTCGACCAGGTGCGCGATGCGGTGGAGCGTGAAGCCCTCCGCCTCGAGCGCCAGCGGATGGCCGCCGAACTGGAGCGGGGGGATCTGGTGATCGTGGTGTTCGGCACGGGGTCTGCGGGCAAGACCTCCCTGATCCGTGCCCTGCTGCAGGAGCTGGTAGGGGAGGTGGGCGCGGCGATGGGCTCCACCAGCCAGACCCAGCGCTACCGCCTGAGGCTACGGGGACTGCAGCGGGCCGTATGGCTGGTGGATACCCCCGGGATCCTCGAGGCCGGTGTTGCCGGTCTGCAGCGCGAGCGCCTGGCCCGCGACCAGGCCGCCAAGGCCGACCTGTTGCTGCTGGTGGTGGATGGGGATCTGCGGGCCAGCGAACTGGAGGTGTTTGACACCCTGGCTGGCCTCGGCAAACGATTGATCCTGGTGCTCAACAAATGCGATCTGCGGGGCGAGCAGGAGGAGTCCCGGCTGCTCGACCTGCTGCGCCAGCGCACCCGCGGTCGGATCGCTGCCGAGGACGTGATTGCCGCCAGTGCGGCCCCCCAGAGTGTGCCCATGCCCGGCGGCCGCCCCCTGCAGCCACCCGCCGAGGTGCAGGCCCTGTTGCGACGCATCGCCGCCGTGCTGCATGCCGACGGCGAGGAGCTGATTGCCGACAACCTGCTGCTGCAATGCCGCCAGCTCAGTGAGGCCAGCCGCTCCCTTCTGGCCCGCCAACGGCGTAGCGACGCGGAAACCATCGTCGATCGCTACATGTGGATTGGGGCCGGGGTGCTCGCGGTCACGCCCCTGCCGGGATTGGACCTGCTTGGTGCAGCTGCGGTGAATGCCCAGATGGTGGTGGAGATCGCCCGGGTGTACGGCATCACCCTGAGTCGCCAGAGCGCCCAGGATCTCGCCCTCTCGGTGGGCCGCACCATGGCGGGTTTGGGGCTGGTGAAGGGAGGAGTGAGCCTGCTGACGGCCGCCCTGAGCCTCAACGTGCCGGCCCTGGTCTTGAGCCGGGCGGTTCAGGCGGTGAGTGCCGCCTGGCTGACCCGGGTGGCGGGGCTCAGCTTTGTCACCTACTTCGAACGCGACCAGGACTGGGGGGATGGGGGGGTCCAGGAGGTGGTGCAGCAGCAGTACGACCTCAACCGCCGCGACGGAGCCCTGAGCCGGTTTCTGGACGCGGCCTTCAGGCGGGTGGTGGAACCGCTCCAGGCCAAGCAACCGAGCCTGCCGCCCCGGCCGGAGCGTCGCTGAGGGCCTCGGGAGGGGGGGGCTGCAAGGGGCCACGGCTGTCCAGCACCACGATCAGGGCCAGATACAGCACACCGATCAGGATGGAGATGGCGCCGGTAATGATGGCCACCCAGCGCCCCCGGGGCGAGGGGGAAGGGGGAAGGGGCTCGCTCATGGCAGCGGCTCCAGGCTGGCCTGAACCACCATCGCCAGGGTCTCAAGATGACTGGTGCGGGTGTGGGGGTTGCCGAGCACGGCCTTGAGGTGATGGCGGCCGGAGTAGTGGGGGCGGGAGAGCATCAGCTGCTGTTGCAACAGCAGCTGGCGGGTGTCCTGGCTCCAGGCCTCCGCACCTGCGCGGTCCAAGCCGGCTGGCGTGAAGGCCAGCAGGTGGAACGGGCCGCTGCGCAGCAGCAGACGGTCGTTGGCGGCCAGCAGGGCACGCAACTGGCGGCGGCGGGCGATGGCCCCATCGAGAACCGCTTCGATGCCGTTCAACCCCAGCTGGCGCAGACCCAGCCAGAGCTTGAGGATCTCTGCCGGCCGGGTGCCCTGCAGGCCGCTCTCACCCCCATGGCCACCCCCCCAACTGGGCTCCATATAGGGCAGACCCGTGTGGAAAGCCTCCCCAAGGGCCTGGGGCCTGGCCAGCAGCAACAGCGATGACGTCTTGGTGATGCCCAGCAGTTTCTGGGGGTTGATCGTGATCGAATCGGCCAGCTCCAGACCGGCCACGCGGGAACGGTGCGACTCCACCAGGCCAAACACGGCTCCAATCGCCCCGTCCACGTGCAACCACAGGCCCCGGCGACGGCAGATCTGGGCCATTCCCTCCAAGGGGTCCACGGCGCCCCGCACGGTGGTGCCGGCGGTGGCGACCACGGCCATCACGGGACGACCCTGACGTCCCAGGCTGGCCAGCTCCTCATCGAGGGCCGGGAGCTGGAGGCGGCCATCCCCATCCACCGCGACGAGCCGCAGGGCATCGGCAGGCAAGCCCATCACGGCCAGGGACTTGGCCAGGGAAACATGGGCATCGGCGCTGGCGACCACCACCGCATCGGATGCCGTAGCCAGCCCCTGATGCCGCCGGGCGGTGACCAGAGCCATCAAATTGGACAGGGTGCCGCCACTGGCCGCCACCCCGCCACTGCCGAGGGGCAGTCCCAGGCGCTCCGCCAACCAGGCGGTGAGGCTGCGTTCCAGGCGGGTGAGGCTGGGGGAAAGCTCTTCGGCCAGCAGATTGTTGTTCAGACCGGCGCAGATCAGATCCGCAGCCAGGGAGGCCCCCAAGGGGGGAGGGTCCAGGTGGGCTAGGGCACCCGGGTGGTTGGGGTTGTAGGCCCCATCCATCACCACCTGCAAATCTGCCAGCAAGGCATCCGGAGCCAGGCCATGCAGCTGGGGTTCCACCGCCGGCAGCATGCTCAGGCCAGGCAGGGGGGAACGCTGCACAGCCGAACCCAGCCATCCGCAGAGCTGGCGGGAGGCCTGCTCCAGAAAATCCTGCAGCACCGGATCCAGCTGCTCCGGGCTGGCAAAGGGCAGGGGCTGGCTCGCCCGCGGGGCAGGTGGCGCGCTTGCCAACGACGAACGATCAGATCGGGCCATTCTCACCTGCGGGGGTGGGCTACAAGGGAAGGGCTGCCACAGCTCTTCGGGCATTGGAGTCATCCCCATCTCCCCAACCGGATCCCGGGGTCCGGCCCAACCGCCATGAGCAGTGGATGGAGCGGGTGCTGCGCCACGGAGCACGGGCGGGATCCCGGGGGGAAATCCCTGTGGCTGCAGTGGTGCTCGATGAGGTGGGTCGCTGCATCGGCTGGGGCAGCAACCGCAGGGAAGCCGGGTCCGATCCCCTCGGCCATGCGGAGCTCGTGGCCCTCAGCCAGGCCGCCCGCATTCGAGGCGACTGGCGCCTGAATGGCTGCACCCTGGTGGTGAGTCTGGAGCCCTGCCCGATGTGTGCGGGGGCTCTGGTGCAGGCCCGCATGGGCGCCGTGGTGTTTGCGGCCGCGGATCCCAAGCGCGGAGCCCTGGGCAGTTGCCTCAACCTCGCCACCGACTCCAGTGCCCATCACCGCATGGAGGTGACGGGAGGGGTGCTGGGCGAGACGGCTGGAAACCAGTTGGGGGCCTGGTTCAGACGGCGACGGCAGCAGGGGACGCGGCGGGGTGGAAGGCCGGCAGCTCGCTCTCAAACAGATTGAGCAGACGGTCTACGTTTTCAGGCTGGCTGTTGTACCCCATCAGGCCAATCCGCCACACCTTGCCGGCCAGGGCACCGAGACCACCGCCCACCTCGATCCCATGGGTGTTGAGCAGATGCAGGGTGAAGGCCTTGCCATCCACTCCCGCGGGGATCCGAACCGTGGTGAGGGTGGGAAGCCGGAGATGCTCCGGAGCATGGAGTTCCAGACCCAGCCGCTCCAGGCCAGCCCAGAGGCGTTCCGCATTGCGGCGATGGCGAGCCCAGGCCTCATCCAGTCCCTCCTCGGCCAACAGCCGCAGGGCTTCGCGCATGCCGAAATTCATGTTCACCGGAGCGGTGTGGTGGTACACCCGATCGCTGCCCCAGTACTGGTTCAACAGGGTGACATCGAGGTACCAATTCGGCACCTTGCCTTGGCGAGCCATCATTTTGGCCTCGGCCCGGGGCCCCATGGTGAAGGGGCCAAGCCCTGGAGGGCAGCTCAGACCTTTCTGACTGCAGCTGTAGGCCAGATCCACCTTCCAGGCGTCGAGATAAAGGGGCACGGCGCCAAGGGACGTGACCGTGTCGAGCAGCAACAGGCAGTCGTACTGCCGGCAGAGATCCCCGATGCCCTCCATGGGTTGGCAGATGCCGGTGGACGTTTCGGCGTGGACAATCGCCAGGATCTTGGGCCGATGGGTGGCCACGGCCTCCTCCAACTCGGCCAGGCTGAAGGCTTCGCCCCAGGGCTTTTCGATCGTGACGACATTGGCCCGGTAACGGCCAGCCATGTCAGCCAGGCGCAGACCGAAATAGCCCTTCACCGCCACCAGCACGGTGTCGCCGGGCTCGATGGTGTTGGCCAGGGTGGCTTCCATGGCGGCACTCCCGGTGCCGCTCATCGGAATGGTGAGGCGATTGTCCGTCTGCCAGGCATAGCGGAGCAGCTCCTGGACCTCCCCCATCAGCTCGACATAGAGGGGATCGAGGTGACCGATCGGCGTGCGGGCCAGGGCCTGCAGAACGGTGGGATGGGCATTGGAGGGCCCTGGCCCCAGCAGGAGACGGTCGGGGGTGGCGATCGGACCCAGCGTGCGGCGATGGGCGGAATTGACGGGGGGCAGCACGGGGAGAGAAGCCAAAGCCTGGAGGGACATGCAATCGTTTGGAGCCTAAACAGCAGCCAGGGGCTGCTATCGGGCGCGCACGTTGGTGGCTCCAAGCCCCCTGCAGAGATGCTCAAAGGGCACCCGCACCACTGCGGTGGCGGTCACGCCGGCGTCCAGGAGCATCTCGCACACCACATCGGCGAGCAGGGCGATGCTGCGCACCGTGGGACCCGTGGGCACCCCGAGGCTCTTGTAGGTGTCGTCGAGCCCATTCAGAACGCGCTCATTGAGAATGGTGGCGTCGTCAGCAATGAGCGCATAGCTGGCGTAACGCAGGAAGTAATCCATATCCCGCAGGCAGGCCGACAGCCGCCGGGTGGTGTAGGCGTTGCCTCCGGGCAGGATCAATTCGGGATCGGCCAGCCAGAGGCGCTGGGCGGCCTCGCGCACGATCGCGGCGGCCTCGCGGTTGATCAGCTCCACCGCCGCCAGACGCACTTCAGCCTCGGAGTAGTAGGCGGAGATCCGGTCGATGGCATCCCGGTCCAGATAGCGGCCCAGCTGGTCATAACGGCCAATCAGACCGGTGATGGCATCGCGCATGGCGGAATTGAATCGACGCACCTGCACCGGAAGCTAGCACTCACATTCGGCCAGATCCCAGGCCAGGGGCGCGTTTTGGGCAAAGTGACAGAAACGGTTACGCAAGCAGCACCCCGCGATTGGTAGCAAGCGCTACATAGTGGTGCCCCGGCGATCCGTACCGTCCCGCCACGCCGCATTCCGGCCGGCACCCACCCCTCTGTTCGTCATGGCCAAAACAGCCCAGGACGTCCTCCGTCAGATCAAAGACGAAGGCATTGAGCTGATCGACCTCAAGTTCGTTGATCTCCATGGCAAGTGGCAGCACCTCACCGTCTGCAACGATCTGATCGACGAAGCCGCCTTCACCGATGGCGTGGCCTTTGACGGCTCCTCAATCCGCGGCTGGAAGGCCATCAATGAATCGGATATGGCCATGGTGCCGGATCCGAACACGGCCTGGATTGATCCGTTTTACAGCCACAAAACCCTCAGCCTGATCTGCTCGATTCAGGAGCCCCGCAGTGGCCAGCCCTACGCCCGCTGCCCCCGTGCCCTGGCCCAGAAGGCCCTCAACTATCTCGGCTCCACCGGCATCGCCGACACGGCCTACTTCGGTCCGGAGCCCGAGTTTTTCGTGTTTGACGATGTGCGCTACACCTCGGGCAGTGGCAGCAGCTTCTACAGCGTCGACTCGATCGAAGCCCCCTGGAACACGGCCCGCCTCGAGGAGGGCGGCAACCTGGCCTACAAGATCCAGCTGAAGGAGGGCTACTTCCCGGTTGCCCCCAACGACACGCTGCAGGACATGCGCACCGAGATGCTGCTCACCATGGGCAGCTTGGGGGTGCCGATTGAAAAGCAGCACCACGAAGTGGCCACGGCCCAGCACGAGCTGGGGATCAAGTTTGCCGAGCTGATCAGCGCAGCCGACAACGTGATGATTTACAAGTACGTGGTGCGCAACGTGGCGCGGAAGTACGGCAAGACGGCCACGTTCATGCCCAAGCCCGTGTTCGCCGACAATGGCAGTGGCATGCACGTGCACCAAAGCCTCTGGAAGGGTGGCAACCCCCTGTTCTTCGGCGAAGGCACCTACGCCAACCTCTCTCAGACAGCCCGCTGGTACATCGGCGGCCTGCTCAAGCACGCCCCCAGCTTCCTGGCCTTCACCAACCCCACCACCAACAGCTACAAGCGTTTGGTGCCGGGCTTTGAGGCTCCCGTGAACCTGGTGTACTCCCAGGGCAACCGTTCGGCCGCCGTGCGCATCCCCCTCACCGGCCCCAGTCCCAAGGCCAAGCGACTGGAGTTCCGCTCCGGCGATGCCCTCTCCAATCCCTATCTGGGCTTTGCCGCCATGCTCATGGCCGGCATCGACGGCATCAAGAATCAGATCGATCCGGGCGATGGCACGGACGTCGACCTGTTTGAGCTCTCGGCTGAGGAGCTCGCCAAGATCTCCACAGTGCCCGCTTCCCTCAACGGCGCCCTCGAAGCCCTCGATGCCGACAAGGACTACCTGCTGGCCGGTGGCGTCTTCACCGAAGACTTCATCAACAACTGGATCGCCCTCAAATACGAGGAGGTGCAGCAGCTGCGCCAGCGGCCCCACCCCCACGAGTACGTGATGTACTACGACGCCTGATCCCAAGGCCCGCTCAGGACCCGTAGTCCGATGACACAGCCCAAGCCCTGGTTAACGCCAGGGCTTTTTTGTGCCTGGCCTACGACAACCAAAGTCAGAACAACGGGGCTCAGCGGTGGCGCAGTTGGGCAATGGCGCTGTCGTGCAGGTGCTTCTCGCGAGCCTGGCGCCTGGCCCAGGCCTCCATCTGGTGCACCACATCGCCGGCGGGGTTGAGGTCGTGGTGCTGGGTGATCTGGGCCAGCTCGGCGGCATGCAGGCGCGCGGCGTGGGCGTGTTGGCGGCTCCAGGTCTGAAATTCGGGATCGGGAGCCAGCGGCTGAAAACGGGAGTCGTCCATGGAGCCTCCTGGATCTGTGGGATCAGCATGGGTCCATTTCTGTAGCGGTTGCTACGAAAGCGGCCAAGCTTCACAGGACGTTGCAGGCGCGGTCGCCAGCCAGATCCGCTGAAATGGGGGTCGCCTCGCTCGACCCATGCCTGATCAGCTCACCAAGCTGGCTTACCAAACCCTGCAGCAGGGCAAGGCTTTGCTGGGGGTCACCCACAAGGAAGTCAGCACGCGGCTGATGGGCCTGCTGGCACCCGAAGGCAGCCCCAAGACGGTGCCGGTACCGCCGGAATTGCTGGGCCGGCTGAAGCAGGCCATGGATGCCCTGCATGAGCGCGACTGGCAGGAGGCCGAACAGGGGCTCTATCCGGCATCGCTGTTGTTTGATGCCCCCTGGCTCGATTGGGCCAGCCGCTATCCCCTGGTTTGGCTGGATATGCCCAGCACCTGGAGCCGGCGCATGGAGCGCAACGTGCGCGACCTGCCGCGCAGCATCGATCCCGAGGACTTCCCCGACTACTACCTCCAGAATTTCCATCACCAGACCGACGGCTACCTGAGCGACCACTCCGCCGCCCTCTACGACCTGCAGGTCGAAATTCTGTTCAACGGCACAGCCGATCCGATGCGGCGCCGGGTGCTGGCTCCGCTCCTACGGGGTGTCCGGGCCTTCCCGGACCGCCCGGCGGGGCAGATCCGGGTGCTGGATGTGGCCACAGGCACCGGCCGCACCCTGCGTCAGATCCGCGGCGCCCTGCCCAAGGCCCAACTGTTTGGCCTCGATCTCTCCAGCGCCTATCTGCGTCAGGCCAACAAATGGCTCAGTCAGTTGCCGGGGGAGCTGCCCCAGCTGGTGCAGGGGAATGGGGAGTGCATGCCCTTTGCCGAGGGCACATTCCAGGGGCTCACCTGCGTCTTCCTGTTCCATGAACTGCCCGGTGAGGCCCGCCAAAACGTGCTGCAGGACGCGTTCCGGGTGCTGGAACCGGGTGGGGTCGTGGTGCTGGCCGACTCCGTGCAGCTGGCCGATTCACCCCAGTTCAGCGCCGTGATGGAAAACTTCCGGCGGGTGTTCCACGAGCCCTACTACCGCGACTACATCAGCGACGACATCGAAGGGCGACTGCGCCGTTGCGGGTTTGAGGGAATCACCGCCGAGACCCATTTCATGACCCGGGTCTGGACGGCGCGCAAACCCCGCTAACGCTTCAGGCACCAGGCCAGCAGCAGACCGGCGGTGGCCCAACGCAGCCCCCGCCAAAACAGCACGTCCTGGCGATGCGGTGGGGCCAGCTCGGGCGGCAGGGGATCGAGCAGCCGTTGGGTCAACGCCAGCCGCTGCTGCTGTCGCCGCAGGGTCACCCCCGAACTGTTGGCCGTCAGGGAGGCCTGGGTGAGCAGGCCATCCAGCAGGTGCAGGAGCCGGATCGGCTGTCGTACGGCATGGTGGCCGAGGGGTCTCAACGGCATGGCCCGCTCCCAGCGTCAGGGGTGTGGCATCAGGATGGGGCCTTCCTCCGGCAAACGTCCAGTGTCCACGCCCCTGGCAAAGCCCCAACGCAGCTGGCCGGAGGGCTCCCTGGAGCAGGCCGTGGCTCTGCAGCGGCTCCTGGCCATCGGCGATCGCGACTGGCATGCCCTCAAGGCCCAACGTTCGCGCCGAGGTGCGGAACAGCTGGCTGCGGCGCTGGTGGTGTTGCTCAGCGGGGACGATCCCGGGGCTCCCCAGCCCAGCCCAGCTCGGCTTGAGGCGATCGCCCTGGTGGAACATGGCCTGGGCTGGCTCCGGGCTGAGGTCAGCGACCCCGGTTGCCCCAGCCACCGGCCAGCGACAACAATTCCGCCCGCTGACGGCTGACCGCTAATTGCAGGCGATTGCCCCGTTGGCTCCAGCGCACGTCGTCAAAACAGTGGTGAATCAGAAACAGGCCTCGGCCGCTGGCGGCATCCAGCTGTTCGGGCAGGGTTGTGGTGCGGGATGCAGCGGGGAGGCCAGGCCCCTCATCCTGCACCTGCCACACCAGCCAACGGGGCGTTTCAATCCGACGCACCCGCAGACACTTGGACGGATCGCAATCGTTGCCATGGCGCACGGCATTCACCAGGGCCTCCTGCAGGCCCAGCTGCACCTGGCTCTGCAGCTGCAAACTGCGCACGGGCTCGATCAGCAACTCCAGCAGCGGCGCCAGCTGCAGGGTGGAGGGGGTGATGAAATCCGACCAGCGCAGCGCCATTCGGCCCGGATCCGCAGGGTCCGGTTTGACCCTACGCCGTGGCCGGCCCCCTGACTCAGGCCTTGATGCGCTGTTGCAGAGCCGGATGGCGCAGCAGGGCATCCATCAGACGAACGCCGCGCAACTGATTCACCAGCGGCATGTGACCCTCCGGGGCGTCGATCGACCACTGGAAGGAGCCTGGGTAGCGGGTCCACAGGCCCCCATCCTTCCAGCCCAACTTGGGCCACAGCAGCTCCCAGCGGCCGTTGCAGCTGGCCAGCAAGGTTCCCTGCACGGAAAAGCCGAACCGGCCTTGGGAGTAACACACCCACAGCCGATCGAGACTGTCGAGATCGGCCGAGGGCATGGGCGGCACCTCGCTGTAATAGACGTAGCCGCGTCGCACGGCGTCGGCCCCCGCCAGCTCCCGCAGCAGGGCACTGGTGAGCCGATCGGCCTCCTCAAAGCGCTGGGCCATCAGGGCCCGCTCCAGCGGGGCGTAGTCGAGACCACAGGCCGACACGGTGGCCAGCCAGCCGTCGGGGTAGCGGCTGAGAAAGTCGGCCCGCAACCCATCCCCCTCCTCCAGCAGCATCTGGATCAGGAAGCCTGCGGCCCAGTCATCGCCGGTGGCATCCAGGCCTGCGAGATGGTCCGCAATCAGGGGCCGCAGTTCCTGGCGACGGGTCTGCAGGGTGGCAACCAGGGAACGGCGTTGACGGCCGTTGGCGGCCTGGAAGCGCTCCAGCAGGGCGCCTGGACTGGCGGTAGCGGTGGCGGTGACCGGAGGTCCGGAAAGCATGGAAGGGAGGCCGAGCCTGAAGCGGTGCCAGCGTGGGCCCACTATGTCAGCAGAGATCCTCGTCAGTGATGCCGGGCGCCAGCCCCCCCCTCCCTGTGGATGCCTTCCTGTCCAACGCGGGGCCGGTGGTGGATGTGCGCAGCCCGCAGGAATTCGCCCAGGGACATATCCCGGGGGCCCACAACCTGCCCCTGTTCAGCAATGACGAAAGGGCCCAGGTGGGCACCTGTTACAAGCAGGCTGGGCGCGGGGCCGCCGTGCAGCTCGGCCTGGAGTTGGTCGGCCCCAAGCTTGCGTCCCTGGGCCGCAGTCTCAGCACCCTGGTACAGGGGGAGCAGCCCCTGCGGATCCACTGTTGGCGGGGAGGCATGCGGTCGGGCAGCGTGGCGTGGCTGGCCGCCAGCTTGGACCTGCCGGTGCTGGTGCTCGACGGGGGGTACAAGGCCTACCGACGCTGGGTCTTGGCCACATTTGAGCGGCCTTGGCCCCTGTTGATTCTGGGCGGACGCACCGGCACGGGCAAAACGGATCTACTGCTGGCCCTGCGAGACCAGGGCGCCGCCGTGGTCGACCTGGAGGGGTTGGCCCATCACCGGGGCAGCAGCTTCGGCGGCTTGGGGTTGCCTGACCAGCCCAGCACGGAGCACTACGAGAACCGGCTGGCCATGGCCCTGCAGGCCCTGCAGGGGCGTGGGCCGATCTGGCTGGAAGCCGAGAGTGCCCAGGTGGGTCGTTGCCGCATCCCCAACGGTCTCTGGCGGCAGATGGGGACAGCCCCGGCGATTGAGATTCTGCGTCCCCTGCAGGAACGGCTGGACCAGCTCGTGGCCGTCTACGGCGGCCAAGGGCAGGCCCCCCTCCGGGAAGCCACCGAACGCATCGCCCGGCGGTTGGGCCCCCAGCGCACGGCAGCGGCCCTGGAGGCGATCGACCGCAGCGACTGGGCCGGAGCCTGCCTGCAGATGCTCGATTACTACGACCGCTGCTACGACCATGAGATGGGTCGCCGGGACCATCCGGTACGGGCCTGCTTTGATCTGACCGGGATGGAGCCGAAGGTCGCAGCCCTGCGGCTGCTGCAGGATCCATCCTGTGGGTTGCGCCCCGGAACGGAGGGCTTCGGGGCTGACTCCTAGGATTGATTTTTGTCCCCTCTTGCCATGGGCGCCGCCATTCAGTTCTTCCGTGGAGTGGATGAGCCGGTCGTGCCCGACATCCGCCTGACGCGCTCAAGGGATGGGCGCACGGGTCAGGCCCTGTTCGTATTCGAAGAGCCCGATGCCCTGGCACCCGAAACCATGGGGGACATCACGGGCATGTTTCTGGTGGACGAGGAAGGGGAACTGGTGAGCCGGGAGGTGAAGGCGCGCTTCGTCAACGGCAAGGCCAGCGCCTTGGAGTGCACCTACACCTGGAAAACCACCGAAGACTTCGATCGCTTCATGCGATTCGCCCAGCGTTACGCCGAGAGTCACGATCTCGGTTTCTCCGGCAACCAGGGCGAAGATCAGGGGGAGCAGGACGAGGCCTGATCCCTTGAAATTCGGCCAATGGCTGGGGCTGCTGGGGCTGGTGGCAGCCCTGCTTCTCCTCTGGAGCCTGCGCCAGAGCTTGATGCATCTGTTTGCAGCCGTGGTTTTGGCGATGGCCCTCTGCACCCTGGTGGGCGCCATCCGCAAGCGGTTGAACTGCTCCAGACCCCTGGCCCTGTTGCTCAGCCTGGGGGTGGTGGGCCTGGTGCTCACGGTGGTGGCCACCGCCGTGATTCCCCCCTTCGTCGACCAGTTCGCCCAGTTGCTTGCCAAGTTGCCGGCGGCCGCAGAGACGCTGCTGGATCTGCTGCGAAGGGGTCTGGCCAACGCCAGTCAGATGCTCTACGGCAGTGGTGGGGACAGCGTCTCCTGGTTGCGCAATGGCCTGATGGGGGAGCCAGGCGCCCCCGGCCTGTCGTCCGGGCTGGGGTCCGGTCTTGGGCCGAGCCTCGGCAGCGGTGCCTTGCGTCTGTTGGGCCTGGCCGGCGGCCTGGGCACCGCTCTGCTCCAAGCCCTGTTCGTGGTGGCTGTGGCCCTGATGGTGGCGGTTCAACCGGTGCCCTACCGCGAGGTCGCCGTGCTGTTGGTGCCCTCCTTTTACCGGCGCCGTTTCCGCCAGATCCTTGTGCAGTGCGGCGAAGCCCTGAGTGCCTGGATGGTCGGGGTGCTGATCAGTTCGCTCTGTGTGGGCACCCTGGCCGCCATCGGACTCACCCTGCTGGGGGTCAAGCTGGTGGCCGCCAATGCGCTGCTGGCGGGGCTGCTCAACATCATTCCCAACGTGGGGCCAACCCTGAGCACGGTCTTCCCCGTCTCGGTGGCGCTGTTGGATGCCCCCTGGAAGGCCTTGGCGGTCCTGCTCCTCTACATCGGCGTGCAGAACCTGGAGAGCTATCTGATCACCCCCTCGGTGATGCACCACCAGCTGCGCCTCTTACCGGGTCTCACCCTCACGGCCCAGCTGCTGTTCACCGTGGTGTTCGGGCCGCTGGGCCTGCTGCTGGCCCTGCCGCTGGCGGTTTGCCTGCAGGTGATCGTGCGTGAGGTGCTGATCCACGACATCCTGGATCCATGGAAGCGCCAACGCCTGGAGGCCTGATCCCATGAACGGCCGCACGGTGCTCGGGGCCTTGGCCCTGATCGTGCTTGGGCTGCTCACCTGGGAACTGCGCTGGGTGTTGCTGGTGCTGTTTGGCGCCGTGGTCCTGGCGGTTGCCCTGGATGTGCCCATCACCCTGCTGCGCCGGCTGCTACCCCTGAACCGACCCACCGCCCTGATCGTGGTGCTGGTGGTGCTGGTCCTGGTGGGTGGACTGCTGGGTCAACTGCTGCTGCCGGAACTGCTGGAGCAGGTCAATCAACTCACAGCCCTGCTGCCGGCCCTGGCTGAACGGTTGAGCAGCCTGGCCCGTCAGGTCACCTGGATGCCTGATCTGGAGCGTCAGTTGATGCAACTGGGCACCTGGGATCGCTTGCAGCCCCTTGGCAGCCAACTGCTGGGCTTTGCCGGAGGGGCCGCAAGCACCACCATTCAGCTGCTGCTGATGGCCCTGCTGGCGATCCTGCTGGCCCTCGATCCCCGCAGTCACCAGAAGGTGGTGGTGGCCATGACGCCGCACTTCTGGAGGCCCCAGATGCGCTCCCTGCTGACGGAATGCCGCCAGGCACTGGGGGGCTGGCTCGCTGGCATGACCCTCTCCGCCGTCAGCGTCTTTCTGCTCACCTGGGCTGGCCTGGCCCTGTTGGGCGTGCCCTTGGGCCTGCTCAGCGCCCTGGTGTGTGGTCTGCTGACCTTTGTGCCCACCATTGGGCCGACGGCCGCCACCCTGCTGCCGCTGGCGGTGGCCCTGCTGGTGTCCCCTGGGAAAATGCTGCAGGTGTTGGTGCTGAGGCTGGTGTTGCAGAACGCCGAGGCCTTTCTGCTCACCCCGATGTTGCTGCGGCGCACCGTCAACCTGCTCCCCACCGTCGCGCTCATGGCCCAGCTGTGCCTGGGTGCCCTGCTGGGATTGCCTGGCGTGCTCCTGGCCCTCCCCTTGGTGGTCGTCCTGCAGGTGATCTGTGAGGAAGTGGTCGTCAAAGAAGTGATGGATCGCTGGGCCTGAGCGTCAGCCAGGCCTCATTCAGGCCGCCTGCGGTAGTGCTGCACCAGGGAGGGCAACAGCAGCAGAACCGCTACAGCCAGTGGATGGCTGCGCACCGCCGCCGCCAGGGCCGCCAGGGTGAAGTGGTCCCCAAGCAATTGCAACTCCACCCGCAGATCCAGCAGGGCCAGGAGACCCAACAACAACGGCACGGCAAACCAGCTGCGGCTGCGTCGCCTGCGGGGGCCAGCGTTGGGGGACGTTTCAGCGACGGGAGAGTACCGGCAACAGGGTTGGTGCCACGGCGATGCTCGACCAGCCACCGATCACGATGCCGAAACTCAGGGCTATGGCAAACCAGAACAGGGTGCTGCCCCCGAAGAAAATCAGGGCAATCAGAGGCAGAAGGGTGGTGAGCGACGTGTAGACGGAACGGGTGAGGGTGCTGATCACGGCCTCATCTGCCTGATCCGCCAAGGGGAGCTCCTTGAGCTCGTTGCGCTTCTCACGGATTCTGTCAAAGATCACCACCGTGTCATTCACCGAATAGCCAGCGATGGTGAGCAGGGCAACGGCAAACAGGCTGTTCACTTCCACGCCGAACACCAGGCCCAACCAGGCAAAAAGGCCACAGGTAATCAGCACATCATGGGCTAGACACAGCAACGCCAACAGCGCATAGACACGGTCATAGCGAAAGGTGATGTAGAGGGAGATTCCAACAAAACTCACCAAAAGGGACAACAGGCTGGCCTTCAGCAACTGGGCCCCCAGGGTTGGCCCAATGGTGTCGACAGAGAGGTCACCGGGCACCGTCTCTCCCACCACAGGGCCGATGGTGTTCAACACGAGCTCGGCCTGGTCAGGGCTGAGGCTGGGCAGCCGCATCACCACGGAGCGGCCGCCATCGAGCAACTGAACGGCGGCGGCCGCCAGGGCGGGCGCGGCCTCGCCCTGGGCGCTTGGCAACTTGAGGGTTCGCAGCGCTGCTTCAAGGCTGCCCAGCTTGAGGTCGGCACAGGCCGGTTCACAGCGACGCTCGATCTGGATCTGGGTTCCACCGGTGAAATCGAGACCTGGACGCAACGGTGCGCGGATCGATGGGGACAACCAACTGATGGCCATACCCAGGAGACTCAGCACGATGGCCACGCTGGACAGCAGCCACAGTTGGCGCCGATGGCGGTTCACCCGAAAGGCGAGAAGGCCTGTTCGCCCATTGGTGGACTGATCCATCACGGAAGGATTGGCCATATCAAGCGATGCCTTCAGAACGCTGGGACAGGGGGATGAAATAGGAAATCTGTCGCAGGGCTGGATAACTCATCAGCACCCGCAGCAGGGTTCGGGTGCAGGTGAGTGCACTGAAGAGGCTCAGCAGCACGCCGATGCCGAGGGTCACCGCAAATCCCTTAACGAATCCCGTACCAAGAGCAAACAGGGCGACACAACTGATCAGGGTTGTCACCTGGCCATCCAGGATCGAGGAGAATGCCAGGGAAAAGCCGGTATCGATCGAGCGGATCAGGGTGTTCCCGGAGCGCAGCTCCTCCTTGATCCGCTCAAAGATCAGCACATTGGCGTCCACCGCCATCCCGAGGGAAAGAATGAACCCGGCGATTCCCGGCAGGGTCAGGGTGACGGGGATCAGCGCGTAGGCAGCGAGATTGAACAGGCCGTAGAGGGAAAGGGCCAGAACCGCAACCACCCCGGCCAACCGGTAGACCACAAGCATGAAAACGGCCACAAGGAAGAGGCCGCTCAGGGCCGCCGCCAGGCTGGTGCGGATGTTGTCCGCACCCAGGGACGGTCCCACGGTGCGCACCTCCACGATCTTGACGGGCAGCGGCAGGGAGCCCCCCCGCAGCTGCACCTCCAGATCACGGGCCTCCTCGGCGCTGAAATTGCCGGTGATGCTGGCCGAGCCGCCGCTGATGCCAGCCGCCTTGAATTCAGGGCCCACGCTGGCCTCGCTGATCGAACGGCCATCCAGAACGATGCCGAGCAGGCGATCGCTTCCGGCGATTGCCTGGGTGAGCTGGGCGAATTTGACACCCCCCTCCCGGTTGAAGGACAGCGTCACATCCCAGCCGGTTCCGGTCTGCTGCTGCTGACGCCCCGCGGTGGTGAGGTCTTTGCCGGTGAGCTCCGCCGGTTCGTAGAGCTCCACAATGCGGGTGTTGACAGCCTGGAGCAGCAGGTCGAGTTGGTCGGCTTCACTGCTCCCGGGCGGCACCTGGATCCCCAGGGAGGCCAGGGAGGCCGCGAGCTCCTCGGCCTTGAGGGTCACCTGGGGCTGTTCCGGCTCCGGCTGGCTTGAGAGATCGGCTTGGGTGGTCTTGGGCTTCTTCTGGTTGAGAACGGCCTGGGCCTGACGTTTGAGGCGGAGCAAGCCCTGCATCTGCTGTTCCGTACCAGGCTTCTGCGCCCGGAACTCCAGCAGGGCGGTGGTGCCGAGCACGGCGGCGGCCCGGGAGGGATCCTGCTCCCCGGGCAACTGCAGCACCAGCTGATCGTCGCCCACGGTCTGCAGCGTGGATTCGGCCACGCCCAAGCCGTTGATCCGGCGATCGAGCACCTCCTTCACCGCATCGAGTTGTTCCTTCTGAACCGACTTGACCGCCCCGGCCGGCAGAACCTGCAGGGTGAGTTGGCTGCCGCCCCGCAGGTCCAGACCCAGCTGGAGCGGGAACGAGGCGAGCAGGGCTCCCGCAGCGATGGCCAGAGCAAGAATCAGGGCAAACCACCCCTGTTGGCGGGCCATCTCAGAGTTGACCGGCGAGGAGTTGCTTGGCGGTGTCGACGATCTGGTGGGGTTGGATGATCGTCAGGTTTTCCAGGGCGCCGTTGTACGGGGTGGGAATGTCCTGGGACGAGAGGCGAATCGGCCGGGCGTCGAGGTCGTCAAAGCACTGCTCGGTGATCAGGGCGATCAGCTCAGCACCGATGCCGCCCGTCTTCATGCATTCCTCCACCACGATCACCCGATGGGTCTTGCGGATCGAGCGGGCGATCGTCTCCATATCGAAGGGTTTGAGGCTGATCAGGTCAATCAACTCCACACTCACCCCATCCTTCTCCAGCTGATCCACGGCCTTGAGGCAGTGGTGACGCATGCGCGAGTAGGTGAGGATCGTGACGTCGTTGCCCTCCTTGACCAAATCCGCCTGATCGAGGGCACAGGTGTAGTCGCCCGAGGGGATCTCCTCGGAGAGGTTGTAGAGCAACACGTGCTCGAAAAAGAGCACGGGATTGTTGTCGCGGATGGCGGCCTTCATCAGGCCCTTGGCGTTGGTGGGGGTGCTCACCGCCACGATCTTGATGCCCGGCACGGCGTGGAAGTAGGCCTCCAGGCGCTGGCTGTGCTCGGCCCCGAGCTGACGGCCTACGCCACCGGGGCCGCGGACCACGGTGGGAATGGTGAAATTGCCGCCGCTCGTGTAGCGCAGCATCCCCATGTTGTTGGAGATCTGGTTGAAGGCGAGCAGCAGAAAGCCCATGTTCATGCCCTCCACGATCGGCCGCAGGCCCGTCATCGCAGCACCCACCGCCATGCCGGTGAAGGCGTTCTCGGCGATCGGGGTGTCCAGCACCCGCAGCTCGCCGTATTTCTCATAGAGGTCCTTGGTGACCTTGTAGGAGCCGCCGTACTGGCCGACGTCCTCGCCCATCACGCAGACGTGGGGATCGCGGGCCATCTCTTCGTCGATGGCTTCACGAAGGGCGTTGAACAGCAGGGTCTCTGCCACGTCTGGGCTTGCACCGTATGGGGGCCAACCTATCTCAGCCGCCAGCAGCGAAGGTGGAGAGCAGCAGCACCGAGAGCAGCATGCCGGGGAGCAGAAGCGTCACCAGCAGACCCAGGTCGTGGGGAGTCATGGTCCGATGCCAGTGATGGGAAGCTAGGCGGTTTTGTCGGCCTCGGCCGGGGCTGATCCGGAGCCGGACACCAGGCTTTGCACAAACACCAAGCCCAAGCCCAGGGCGATGAAGGCAAAGCTGAAGGTGGCCAGGAAGGCCATGCCCACGATCAGGGTCTTGAGGGCCGTGGCAATGCTCTGGGCAATCGCCGAGCCATAGCTGGGTGGATGCAGGGCGTAGTAAGCCACCAGCCGCTGGCTCAGGCCCAGGGCGAGCCAGGCCAGCAGACCGGCGGTGAGGGATCCGGACAGAAAGCTGAGCGGACCCTTTCGGGGCCTGGTGGCGGCAGGGCTCTCCAGGGCAGGGCTGGGGGTGGGGTCGGAGTCGGTCACGGGTCCAGGCTGACACCCTGGGGACTGAAGCCACAACACCAGGCTTCAAAGCCAGCCGCCTCCAGTTGGGCCGCCAGGCCGGCGTGGGCCGCTTCCGCCTCGGCGCGGTGGGCAAACAGGGCGAACAGGCTCGGACCCGATCCACTCATCGCCACCGCCAGGGGACGGTCCGCCTGGCGCAGGAGTGCCAGGCCCTGCCGCACGCTGCCCACCTCCGGTTCCACCACGGCCTGGAGATCGTTGCGGAGCGGGGGCAGGGCCGCACCCTGGAGCAGGGCCTGCAGCAACGGACCCTCGCGCAACGCCTGCCGGCGTTGCGCGAAGTCGGGCTCCCCCTCCAGGTAAAAGTCACCCCGCATCGCCTTGCAGCGCCCATAGGCCCAGGGCGTGCTCACGCTGACCTCGGGGTGCTTGATCAACAGCACCGCCAGGTTGAGGGGCTGTTCGGGCACCAACGGCTCCAGCCGCTCCCCACGACCGAAACACAGCTGGGTGCCACCGTCGAGGCAGAACGGCATGTCGGAACCGAGCTCCGCCGCCATGGCCTGCAGGGCTTCGGCGGTGAATCCCAAGCCCCACAGGGCATTGAGCCCCACCAGGGCGGCCGCCCCATTGCTCGACCCCCCAGCCAAGCCGGCGCCGATCGGAATGCGTTTCTCCAGCCCGATCTCCGCCCCCAGCTCGGAAAACCCCGAACGGGTGCGCAGCAGCTCGCCGGCCCGCACGATCAGGTTGCTGCCGTCCGTGGGCAGGTCGCTGCGGTCACAGCGCAGGCTGATCTGCCCATCCGCCGTGGGGCGCATCCTCAGGGTGTCGGCCAGATCGATGGACTGCATCACCATCGCCAGCTCATGGAAGCCGTCGGGACGCAGGCCCAGCACCTCCAGATGCAGGTTGATTTTGGCGGGGGCCCGCACACACAGATCAGCCATGGGCGGGAGTGGGAACCGGGTCCGTTGCACGCATCGCCTGATTCAAACCCTTGGCCAAGGCCACCCACGCCTCGGGGGCGATGTCCTGGGGCCGCTGCTGCAGACCAACACCCGCAGCCTCGGTGAGGGGAGCCAGCTCCGCCTCCGGCAGCAACCCGGCCAGGGTGTTGCGCAACATCTTGCGCCGGGCGGCAAAACAGCGCTTCAACAGCTGCTCCACCGTGCGAGCCAGCTGGGGGTCGAGCTGCCGCGGCGCCGGCAGCGGATCGAGCACGATCACCTCGGAGTGAACCTTCGGCGGCGGTTGGAAGCAACGGGGGGGAACCGGGCACACCGAGCGGCAGTCGGCCAGCAATTGCATCCGCACGCTCAGGGCTGAGTAGGCGCTGCTACCGGGCTGGCAGCGGATGCGTTCGCCCACCTCCCGCTGCACCAGCAGCACCAGTCGCTGGTAGGGCTGGGCTGCGGGCCGATCCAGCCGGCCCACTAAGCGTTCCAGCAGGGGGCCGGTGATGTTGTACGGGATATTGGCGACCACCTTGTTGGCCCCTGGCAGCTCCACCGCCAGCACATCGCCGGAGGTGAGGCTGAAGCGCGGTTGATCGCCAAAGCGACCCTGCAGACCCTCCACCAGATCCCGGTCCAGCTCCACCGCCAGGACTGCCGCCGCAGGCGAGGCCAAGAGCCGCTCGGTGAGGGCCCCGCGCCCCGGGCCGACCTCCAACACCCGGTCGCTCCCCTCCAGCTCGGCCGCCGTGACGATCTGGCCCAGCACCGTTTGATCCACCAACCAGTGCTGGCCGAAGCGCTTTCGTGCGCGGTGGGCAGCAAAACTCATGGATGCCCTCTCAGTGCCTCCACCTTGCCTGTTTCCTTCCAGGGCCACCAGCCCGGCCCCTAACCCCGCGCCATCCCCCGTGGACCTCAGCCTTGGGGCCGAATCCAGCGCACGGGGCCGGCCGTCGGCGCCAGGGGAACCAGGGCACACACGAGCTCCACGGGACTCTCGGCCCAGCTGGGATGGGCGGCGAGCCAGCAGCTCCAGGCCTGCTCCAGCCTTCGTCGCTTCTGGCGTCGCAGGCTGGCAATCCCCCAGCCATCGGGCCCCCGGCGGCGGCGGCCCTTCACCTCCACCAGCAGTAGCCGGCCGGACTTTTCCAGCACCAGATCGAGTTCGCCCCAGCGACATCCCCATTGATGGGACAGCATTCGCCACCCCCTGGCCCGCAGCAGCCGCAGCACCCGCTGCTCGGCCCAATCCCCCTGGCGGCGGGCGGTGGTGCGCGGCATCGGGACCAGTCCGGGGTGGTTCAGGCTTCCCACCAAGCCCGCCCGAACCGAAGCGAACGGCTTCCCTAGGCTGCCTCCAGCTTCCCTGTCGCCATGCTCGCGCCGTCCCCTCCCGGGTGGGTCCCCCGCCGTCTGGTCCGTCTGGTGTCAGGGGCCCTGCTGGCTCTAGCCCTCAGTTGGTTTGGACCCATCGCCCCAGCCGGGGCCGCCATGGATGTGGCCAAGCAGGTGCTGATCGGTGCCGATTTCCACGATCAGGATCTGCGGGGTGCCACCTTCAACCTCACCAACCTGCGGGACGCCAGCTTCGCCGGCTCCGATCTGCAGGGGGCGAGCCTGTTTGGCGCCAAGCTCCAAGACGCCGATCTCAGCAACACCAATCTGCGGGAGGCCACGCTGGATTCCGCGATCTTCGATGGCACCAACCTCACCAATGCGGTGATGGAAGACGCCTTTGCCTTCAACACCAAGTTCACCAACGTGGTGATCGAGGGCGCCGACTTCACCAATGTGCCCCTGCGGGCTGACGCCCTCAAAACCCTCTGCGGCGTGGCCAGTGGCACGAACCCCGTCACGGGCCGTGACACCCGTTCCACCCTGGGCTGCAGCTGAGCCGACCCGCCATGAGCTTCGACGCCCGCAGCCGCGAACGCCTTGAGGCCCTCGGTCGCCGCCTCCCCCAACCTCTGCCCACGCCGCCACCACCCCAGCGGGCGGAAACGAAGGCCACCGACAAACGTCATCGCGTGGAACAGGAGGAGAACCCTGAGGCCCTGTTTCGCGCCTTGATGCAGGTCAGTCCCGATGGCACGGTGCCGCCTCACTTGATGGATCGGTTGCGTCAGCTGGAGCAACGCCGCCAGGAGCTGGCCCCGCAAGCATCACGCGCCACCCTCTCCCCGCCCCCTTCCAAGGGCAGGAACAGACCCTCTGGAGCCAACACCGCTGGCCGTGCGGATGCTCGAACCGCCGCTGAGCACGGCGATCTCTACACCGCATTCCAGCAACTGCTGCTGGAAGATGAACAGGATGCCTGAGTTCGCCGTGGACGTGTGCCCTGTCACGGCTTCTGAACCGCCGCTGAGGACGGCATAAGCCATGCCCGTTCCCCTCTCCAGCGACCCCAGCCTGGCCGCCTTCGGCTCCAGCCTCACCGCCATCACCCTGGCGGAGCTGGGCGATAAAACCTTTTTCATGGCGTTGATCCTGGCGGTACGCCACCGGGCCCGCTGGGTGTTCCTGGGCGCGTTTGCTGCGCTCACGGCGGTCACGCTGATCTCCCTGGCCCTGGGCTACGGCCTGCGGGAATTGCTGCCCCAGACCGTGGTGCCCTGGCTGGCCGCAGCGCTGTTTCTGGGTTTTGGCCTCAAGTTGCTGATCGATGCCCAGGGCATGGCCGCGGACGCGGCCGAAGAGGAAGCCGAGGAGGCCCAGGAGGCCATCAATGCAGCGGAATCCAGCAAGCCCCTCACCACCGCCTGGGCCGTGGTCTGGGAGGCCTTCGCCCTGGTGTTCGTGGCGGAACTGGGGGACCGAACCCAATTCACCACGATCTTCATGGCCACCGCACCAGCCCAGGTGTTCAGCTTTGCCGGACTGCTGACGGGCACCTTGCTCGGTCACGCCCTGGTCACCTGGTTGGCGGTGGGCGCCGGCAAGTGGATCGGCCAGCGGGTCAATGAGCGGCTCTTGTATCGCCTCAGTGGCGGTCTTTTTCTGGTGTTCGGACTGGCAGCCCTGCAGCAGGCCCTGGGTTGAAGCGCAGCCCGTAAGGTGTGGCCCAGTGTTTCGATCCAGGGTTTCAGGAGCGCCGCCATGACCATCCGCATCGGCATCAACGGCTTCGGCCGCATCGGCCGGCTGGCCTTCCGCCGGGCCGTCAGCCAGGCGGACGTGGAGGTCGTGGGCATCAACGACCTGATCGACGTGGAGTACCTCGCCTACATGCTCCGCTACGACTCCACCCACGGCCGCTTCCAGGGTGAGGTGCGGGTGGAGAACGGCCAGCTGGTGGTGAACGGCAAAGCGATCCGCATCAGCGCTGAGCGCGATCCCAACAACCTCAACTGGGGGGCCATCGGCGCCGACACCGTGCTCGAGAGCACCGGCTTCTTTCTCACCGATGAGAAGGCCCGCGCCCACATCAACGCCGGTGCCCGGCGGGTGGTGATGAGCGCGCCCTCCCAGGACGCCACACCGATGTTCGTGATGGGGGTGAACCACCACAGCTACGCCGGCCAGGACATCGTGTCGAACGCCAGCTGCACCACCAACTGCCTGGCGCCCGTCGCCAAGGTGTTGAACGACAACTTCGGCATCGTCAACGGTCTGATGACGACGGTGCATGCCACCACCGCCACCCAGAAAACCGTCGACAGCCCCTCGGTGAAGGACTGGCGCGGCGGCCGTGGTGCGGCCCAGAACATCATCCCCAGCTCCACCGGCGCCGCCAAGGCCGTGGGCCGCGTGATCCCCGAGCTCAACGGCAAGCTCACCGGCATGGCCTTCCGCGTGCCCACCCCCGATGTGTCGGTGGTGGACCTCACCGTGAACCTGGCCAGGCCCGCCAGCTACGACCAGATCAAGGCCGCCATGAAGGCCGCTTCGGAAGGGCCCATGGCCGGCATCCTCGGCTACACCGAAGACGAGGTGGTGAGCACGGATTTCCTCGGCGAGAGCTGCACCTCCGTGTTCGATGCCAACGCCGGCATCGCCCTCACCGACACCTTCGTGAAGCTGGTGGCCTGGTACGACAACGAGTGGGGCTACAGCTGCAAGTGCATCGACCTGATGCGCCACATGGCCACGGTCGACTGAGCACCCCCCTGAGACAGGCCGGGCACTGGTGAAGGGCACCTCCCTTCCCAGTCCATGGCCCGTGGCGCCGTGATTTCCCTGCTCGACACCCAGCAGGCCCGTCAGGGCCACTGGTGGCTCCCCGATGCCGGCTTTCCCCAACACCTCGCCAGCCTGCTCGGCGCGCCGCTGCGAGCGAGTGGGCAGCCGCCCCGCAGCTGGTGGGAGCTCGCCGCCGTGTTTGAACCGCTACGGCCGCTGCCCGCTGCAGATGCCCCGCCAACCACCAGCGACGCCACCTACCGCTACCTCATCTCCCTCCATCGGCGCGGCAACCGCCTGTGCTGCTGGCGCCGCTATCCGCAAGGCCTGGGCTGGCAACGCCGCTGCGGACCCATGCCCCTGGCGCAGTTCATCCACCGGTTCAACCAGCACCTAATCTCGCCCCCATGACCGGCAATCTCCAGGCGATCGGCTTTCTGCTCAGCTGGGTGCTGGGCTGGGGCATTGGCGGATCCCTGATCGACGCGGGGTTGATCCAGGCGGGTGTGTATTCCCTGGAAACCGGCCAGATCGGCACGCTCACCACCTTTGTGCTGTGGACCCTGGCCTGGGGCGGTGGTGGCTTGTGGCTCTACCGCCGCTTCACCAGCCCCGATCCGCACGCCCGTGCCTCGGATCCATCCGACTCAGGCGACTCCCAGAGCTAAAGGCCCCATCACCCCTCCAAGACCAGTACATCTGAACTAGCGTTGAAGGGTCTGCGGTCCACCCTTGGCTCCACGCCCGCGTGCCAACTTCCTCAAGCCCAACCCCCTCGAGCCAACAGCCACCAGCCTTGAAGAGCAGCTGATCCGCTGCCGTGCCAGCACCTTTTTGCTGCGGGTGAGCGGTGAGTCGATGGGGGGCGCCGGCATCCATCACGGCGACCTGCTGATCGTCGATCGGGGACTGGAACCCCGTGTCGGCCAGATCGTCGTCGCCTACCTCGACGGGGGCTTCACCCTCAAGCGGCTGGTTCGGCACCGGGGGCGGCTGCGGCTGGAAGCCGCCCATCCGGCCTACCCCCCCCTCGAGCTCACCGACTCCGACGACCATCAGCTCTGGGGAGTGGCGCTCCACGTGATCCGCGCCCTGGCAGCCAACCCGCCCCATCGCTGAGCAAGCCATGGGGCCCTGCCCGTTGGCCAGCCGCCACCCCGCCATCGTGCTGATCGACGGCAACAACTTCTACGCCTCCTGTGAGGCGGTGATGGATCCGGCCGTACTGGGCCGACCGCTGGTGGTGCTCTCCAACAACGACGGCTGCATCGTGTCGCGCAGCGCCGAGGCGCGAGCCCTCGGCATTCGCATGGGACAGCCCTACTTCCAGGTGCGACGGGATCTGGAGCGCCAGGGCGTGGTGGTGCGCAGCTCCAACTACACCCTCTACGCCGACATGAGCCAACGGCTGATGGCCACCCTGGAACCCTGGGTGGAAGCGCTGGAGATCTACTCGATCGATGAGGCCTTTGGCCGATTGGGGCGGCCGGCCGGCAACGGCGACCTGAGCGACTGGGGCCAGCAGCTACGGCACCACGTGCTGTGCCAGCTCGGGCTGCCGGTGGCCGTGGGCATCGGTCCAAGCAAGGTGCTGGCCAAGCTCGCCAACCGAGTTGCCAAGACGACCCCGGGACGCAACGGCGTCTTCGACATCGGCAGCATCCCCGACCCCGATCCCTACCTCGAAGCCATCGCCGTCGAAGAGGTCTGGGGCATCGGCCGCCAGCTCTCCCGCTGGTGCCGGCTGCGGGGCATCAGCCATGCCCGCGCCCTGCGGGACATGCCCACCGGAGAACTGCGGCGGC
Source organism: Cyanobium sp. FACHB-13342 (assembly GCF_014697415.1). GTDB lineage: Bacteria > Cyanobacteriota > Cyanobacteriia > PCC-6307 > Cyanobiaceae > Cyanobium_A. The sequence continues at coordinate 350,170 of NZ_JACJRT010000008.1, forward strand.
GCTGCGGCGTGGTGGGCGTGCGCCTGCAGCAGGAGTTACGCGGCCATGCCTGTCTGCCGCTCGAACTGGTGCCGGCTGCGAAGCGGGAAACCTGCGTCAGCCGCAGCTTCAGCCAGCCCATCACCACCCAGGGCGCGCTGAAAGAGGCGATCGCCACCTACCTGAGCCGGGCGGCAGAGAAATTGCGGCGACAACGGCAACGGGCCGGCGCCATCACGGTGTTTGTGCGCAGCAGCCCCTTCAACGGCACCAGCTTCTACAGCAACAGCGCCACCGTGACCCTGCCCCTGGCCAGCAACGACACGGCCGTGTTGCTGGCGGCAGCCCTGCCCCTGGTGACGCAGCTGTTCCGCCCCCACAAGCCCCTGCAGAAGGCCGGCGTGCTGCTGCAGGCCCTGCAGAGCACCACGACCCTGCAGCACCACCTGCTGCTGCCCCTACCCGAGGAGCAGCAACACCGTCGTGAGGCCCTGATGGCCGCCATCGATGCCCTCAACCGGCGCTATGGCAGCGGCACCGTGCAATGGGCCGCTGCCGGGCTGCACACTCCCTGGCGGATGCGGCGCTCACGCCTGTCCCGGTCGGCCACCACCCAGCTGGACGCCATCCCGCTGGTGCAAGCCTGAACGCCTGCAGGGTGAACGGACCCCAACCGCGGATTCAGGCAAGTTCCTGCAGGGCGGCCTCGATCATGGCGGCGGTCACCGGAATGGTTTCCAGTTCGTCGGCATTGTCGAGGTAGGCCTCAAAGGAGGCATAGCGCCGCAGATGGGGCTGGGCCGCCGGTTCGGCACAGGCCTCGCTCCAGCAGAGCTCATCGGAATGCCCGGATTGCACGGCGCGATAGGACGCCAGGGCTTCCTCGAGATCGCCACCATCGCCGATGGCCTCACCGTGCCAGAACGCCTCGAAAAACACCATGGAGCGGAACGGGGGCAAACCAGCTGGAAGCAGCGTATCCAGCTCTCCAGCAGGGGGGAGTAGAAACAAGGGAATCCGGTTCTCCCATGGGCAACAACTCCCCTGCAACGGGCAAAACCTGGTGGGAACGGCAGCGCACCGGACTGTCCAAAGTGGTGGCCGTGCTGGTGTTCGTGGTGGTGGCCCTCACCCAGAGCCGCTGGGAACAGCACCACGAGGACGTGGCCACCTTCCTCTACAGCGCAGGATTGGCCCTGGCGGCCATCGGCGCAGCGGGGCGGATCTGGTGCTCGTTCTTCATCTCCGGCCGCAAGGACGGCCAGCTGGTGACCGAAGGTCCCTACTCGATCAGCCGCAATCCCCTGTATGTCTTCAGTTGCATCGGGCTGGTGGGGGTGGGACTGACCACGGAAACCCTCACCTACCCGGTGCTGTTTCTGCTGATCTTTGGGCTGTACTACCCCGGGATCATGGGCCGGGAGGAACGGCGCCTCGAAGAGCTGTTCGGTGATGCCTATCGCGCCTACCAGCAGCGGGTGCCGCGCTTCTGGCCCCAGCCTCGGCTCTACAGCGAACCAGCGAGCTGGAGCAGCAACCCGCGCCTGTTCCGCCGCCACATCCTCAGCGACATCTGGTTTGTGTGGATTGCCGCGATCATCGAGCTGGTGGAGGGATTCCGCAACGTGGGGTGGCTCCCCCACCTGCTGCAGCTCTGGTGAGTGCACCGTCGCACACCGCTCACCAGCACCCGTCACTCACCACCAGTCATCCCAGAAGGGACCGCCGAAACCGTCATCAAAGGCAGGCTCCACGGTCCAGGTGGGGGGTGGTCCCCCAGCCAGGGGCGGCTTGGGGGGGCCGGAGAGGGTTTCGGCGTTGATGCCGGGAATCGGCACGGCCTCACACGGACACAGGCAGGCCCCATCGGGGCCCATCTGGCCGACGGTGGGCTGGGCACAGCCACAGGAACATCCCTGGGCCTGACCAGCCGGGGGAGCCATCAGGCAGAGCAGGGCCAGGCCAGGGACGGCACCACCCATGCGGAGAACAGACGGCCAGGGCATCGAATCAAACCGGGTGAGAGGACAACAGGCTGGAATGGGAAGCGGAGGCTGCGCTCAGGCGGCAGGTTGGGCCATCACCTCCCCGTAGCCGGCGCGGCGCTGGGAATCGAGGTGCTCCAGATGCTTGCGCTCGTTGTAATAGAGCTCCTGGAAGCGCAGGGCATCGCCGTTGAGCTCGGCGAAGAGGGCCTCGATCCGCGCTTCCATATCGCTCACCGGAGCCAGGCCTGAGGCGGAAGCTCGGGCCTCCTGGCGTTCCTCATCCAGCAGCCGGGCGATGCAGCGCTCCAGGGTTTCAAGCCGTTGGCTGCCCCAGGCATCCAGCAGGTGTCGGCAACGCTTGACGCTCTTCTGCCGTTCCAGGGCAGCCGTGGCACCGCGCAACTGGAGCAGGGGCTGGCTGAGGCTCATCCGCTGCAGTTCACTCGGCTCCAGCAGGGGGGTGAGCCGGCCGAGCAGGGCGCTCTGCTCCACCACCAGCAGGTCGGCCAGCAGCCGGGGCAGGTCGAGATCCGCCAGCTCGAGGCCAGGGTCACTGCCCCGGTTGATCGCCTCCAGCCGACCGACGCCCAGGTTGTCCTCCTCCAGGGAACTGATGGCTGCCCAGAGCAGGCGATGGTGCTGCAGGGCGAAGTCGTCGAGCTCCCGCTGGCGCAGCTCCACCCGGATCGCGGGGCGATGGGTGGGGCAATGGAGATAGAGCCGCAGCAGCTCAGCCTCAGCCCGTTCCCGCAAGCCCGCCTCGCCCGGCTGCTCCCACTTCTGGGAGCGCCCATGCCAGCGCTGACCCTTCACCTGCTGGCGCAGGTCGTCTTCGAGCTGGATCGCCAGCCGCGCCTGGCCGCCGCTCAGCCGCTCGGCCACCCGCTGGAGGTAGTGGCTGCGCACGGCGCTCTGGGGCAACTTGCCGAGCAGGGCAACCAGGGCTGTCACCGCCTGCTGGAATTGGTCGGCACGGGCCAGATCGCGCCCCTCGAGGACCTGCTCCATCTGCCAATCCAGCCAGAGGGGGGCCTGATCGAGCAGGGAGCGGTACTCGCCGGCGCCGTGCTGCTGGAGGAACTCGTCGGGATCTTTGCCAGCTGGCAGGTGAAGCACCCGCAGCTCCAACTGGCCCTGCAGGGCCAGTTGCTCCACCTCGCCGATGGCGCGCTGGGCGGCGCGCACCCCGGCGCCATCGCTGTCGAAGTTGAGAATCAGCCGCCGGCTCTCGCAGCAGCGGCACAGCTGGGTGATCTGCTGGCTGCTGAGGGCCGTGCCCAGGGCCGCCACCGCATTGGTGATGCCAGCGGCATGGAGGGCGATCACGTCGAAATAGCCCTCCACCACCACCGCCCGGTCGTCCTTGCGGATGGCCGGGCTGGCCTTGTCGAGCCCAAAGAGGTGTTTGCCCTTCTCAAACACCTCCGTTTCCGGCGAGTTGAGATATTTGGGTTCAGCGCCGTCAAGACTGCGACCGCCAAAGCCGATGACCCGGCCCTGGCGGTCCTTGATGGGCACCATCACACGACCACGGAACCGGTCGTAGAAGCCGTCCCCACCCTTGCGGGGCACAACCAGACCGGCGGCCTCCAACAGCTCCGGAGCCAAGCCTTCAACCTGCTGCAGGTGGGCGAGCAGGCCATCCCAGCGATCGGGGGCAAAGCCGAGCTCAAAGGCTTCGAGGGTGGCCTCGCTCAGGCCACGGCTCTCACGCAGATAGGCCAGGGCAGCCGCTCCCTCCGAGGTGCGGAGTTGGCTGCGAAACCACCCCGCCGCCAGGGTGAGAACCCGGTGTAGCTGTTCACGGCGGGAGAGCTGCTTGCGCAGCCGTTCCTGCTGGGGACCGTCGAGGGTTTCGATCGGCAGCTGGTACTTGCGCGCCAGCTCCAGCACCACATCGCTGAAGCTCTGGCGCTGGTGCTCCATCAGAAACTTGATGGCATTGCCTCCCGCTCCGCAGGAGAAGCAGTAGTAGAACTGCTTGGCCGGGGACACCGTCATCGACGGTGACGTGTCGTCGTGGAAGGGACAGATGCCGACGTACTCCCGACCCTTCTTCTTGAGCACCACGTGCTCGCCCACCACATCGACGATGTCGGCCCGCTCCTTGACGGCCTCGATCGTGCGGGGGTGGAGACGGGGCAGGCTCAAGGGACAGGGGGGCTGTGGTGGGCACTGAAGCGACGCCCGATTCTGACGGGGGCCGGCGTGCCGTGCTGGGGATGGTGGCCAGCGCCCTGAGTTTCTCCCTGATGGGGGTGTGCGTGAAACAGGTGGGCGGGCGAATTCCCGCTGCCGAGGTGGTGCTGGCCCGGGCGATCGTGAGCGTGGGCCTGAGCTGGTGGCTGCTGCACCGCGCCGGGGTGCCGCCCTGGGGGCAGCGGCGCGGACTGCTGGTGTGGCGCGGCGTGATCGGCACGGCCGCCCTGCTGTGCGTGTATGCGGCCCTGGCAGCCCTGCCCCTGGCCTCCGCCACGGTGCTGCAGTACCTCTACCCCCCGTTCACCGCCCTGCTGGCCTGGTTGATGCTGGGAGAACGCATCGGCAAGCGGGTGCTGGCCGCCATGGCCCTCGGTTGGGCCGGGGTGCTGCTGGTGGCCCAACCCGGTAGCGACCTGGCCCTGGCCTGGCAGCCGGTGCTCATCGCCGTGGCGGGGGCCCTGTTCACGGCCCTGGCCTACGTGAGTGTGCGCTCCCTGGGGCAGAGCGAGCATCCGCTCGTGATCGTGTTCTATTTCCCGCTCGTGGCCCTGCCCTTGAGCCTGCCGCTGGTGGCGCTCGATCCGGTGCTGCCGACCCCTGGGGAGGTGGCCTGGCTGATTGGGGTGGGGGTGTTCACCCAACTGGGCCAGGTGTACCTCACCCGCAGCCTCACCGCCCTGCCGGCGGCCAGGGCCACGGCAATCAGCTACGTGCAGGTGGTGTTCGCAGGGGGCTGGGGCTGGCTGTTATTCGGCGAGACCATCGATGGCGCCACAATCGCCGGCGCGGCGCTGGTGTTGGCCGCCACCCTGGTGAGCCTCAGTCATCGTCAGCCGGTGCGTTGAGCGTGTCGGCATGGGCGACCACCCGGCGGCAAAACGCCACCAGCTCCTCTGGGGTCATGTCGTGCTTGGCGTCGTTGGTCCGCCAGGCACAGATCACGAAGTTGGGTTCAGGGCGGTTGGAGTGGTGGTCAATCGTGGGCAGCAGGGCGTACTGCTTCTTGTGCTCACCCTTGCCCTCCGCCGCCTCCCGGTTGTCGTAGGTGCCGATCAAATGCCAGTCGAGTTGTTCCCCGGTCCAGTGATCGAGGCCGCCTGAGGCCACCACGGCCTCGTGAATGGCGAGCCGGTACTGCTGCACGTTGCCGCTGCCACCGCGTTTCTGATCGCGTTTGCACAGGGTGACGGCCTTGCGCTGCACCCAGCCCGGATAGGTGCGGGCCACGTTGTCGGGCATCCAAGGCGGCGGGCTGGTCTCCATGCCCTGAGTCTTGCGGTTCACCGCCAGCCTGGCCAGCAGTGGGCATCCGGCCTAGAACGCAAGCAGCGACCGTTCTGGAGCGATCCCATGCGCCATGCCGTTCTGCTGCCCGCGCTGGTGGCGGCGATGTCAGGACTCCTCGCCCTGCCATGCCGGGCAGGCGGCGCCATCGGGCAGTCCAACGTGAGCCAGGCGGAAGCGATCCGCAGTGCCACGGTGGGCATGCTGCCCGGAGAGGTGATCACCTCCAGCAACTGCACCGAAACCCTGGTGGATGGCATCACGTTGTACAGCTGCGAGGTGCAATGGGGGGCACCACCGTCCCCCTGAGCCAAGTTCAGCCCTTGAGGGGCAAGGGATCCGTGATCCAGGCCTGCACCCCAGGGCTGGCGGTGCCCGCGTCTCCACGGGGGCGGGCCAGGCGCCAACTTTGGCGCCGTTCCCCCCGCTCGAGGTAGAGCTCGAAGGGGCTATCAACCCGAATCCGATCGCCGGCGAGACGCCAGTCGAACTGACCTTCCACCCGGAGTCCCTTCGCCTCGCCGATGCGGACCGACTCCTGCTGGGACACTCGCACCCGGCTCACCTCGGGGATCCCGCCGGACTCGAGGGCCAGGGCGTCGGCAATGGCCCCCTGGGTGAGCTGGATCTGCAGCTCAAGCGCCTGCAGGAGCACCGAGCGGGGCGGCTGACCGACGCCACTGCAGCCCACCAGCGCGAACGGCAACACCACCACCAGGGGCAACAGCCAGCTCAACAGCCGGCGCCACCAGCCGGACGTCCAGGTTGAGGGCAATTTGGGCTGGGCATCGCTAGGCAGGGCGGGCACGATGGGGAACCTTTCACTGCTCCCATGATCGGCTGGCTGCAAGGGCAACTCACCCACCCCTGGCAGCAGGACAAACGCTTCGGCCTGATGCTGGTCTGCCAGGGGGTGGGCTACGACGTGCAGGTGACCCAGCGGCAATGGCAGCAACTGCCTGGGGAGGGCAGTGCGCTGAGCCTGCACATCCACCACACCATCCGCGACGACGCCTGGCTGCTCTTCGGGTTTGGCGAACGCCACGAGCGCGATCTGTTCCGCGAACTGGTGGCCGTCACAGGCGTGGGCCCCCAGATGGGCCTGGGCCTGCTCGGTGCGATGGACCCTGGCGAATTGGTGCAGGCGATTGTGCAGGCCGACCTGCGCCGCCTTTGCCAGGCACCCGGGGTGGGCAAGCGCACCGCCGAGCGACTCGCCGTGGAATTGCGCACGCGGCTGCAACAGCGGTTTCTGGGTCAGTTGGAGGATCGGGAGGACTCAGATCCCCTCGCGGACCTCTCCCTGCTGCCGGCCTCAGGCCGCGATGAGGTGCACCTCACCTTGGCGGCCCTGGGCTACGAAGCCCTGGAAATCCACCGGGCCCTGCGGGCCGTGGCGGTGGGAAGCTTGGCGGCCGGGGCCCCAGCGGAAGACTGGATCCGGGAATGCCTGCGCTGGCTGTCCCGCGAGGTCGCCTGATCCGATCGGGGCCTGACCACTGGGCGGTATGGTGGTCCCTTGCACCGTAGGTCCCCAGCCCGGGCCCAGCCTGCGCTTCACTCCCCAGCCCATGCCGCTCACCACCACCAAAAAGCAGGAACTGATCAACGGTCACCAGACCCATGGCACCGACACCGGTTCCGTGGAAGTGCAGGTGGCCATGCTCAGTGAGCGGATCAGCCAGCTGACGGGCCATCTCCAGAAAAACAAGCACGACTTCTCCTCCCGGCAGGGTCTGCTGAAGATGATCGGTCGCCGCAAGCGCCTGCTCGGCTACCTCAACGGCATCAGCAAGGAGCGCTACAGCGCCCTGATCGCCAAGCTCGGCATCCGCGGCTGATCGGAGCGACCATGGCCGGCAAGGGGATTGAGGGTCGTGCCCCAGCCGGCAAGGCCAAGCGCCAACCACAGGGGAAACCCGCCCGACCCGCCGCCAAACAGCGCAGCACGGGGCAGCAGGTGATTCCCGATGCCGTGGCCAACCGCATGGCCCGGCGCATTGCCATCGGCACGGGCATCCCCACCCTGATGGGCATGGGCGTCTTTGTGGGCAGCTATCTTCTGGTGAGCCGCCAGATCGTGGAGGTTCCGACCGGCGTCACCCTGGCCGCATCGGGAGCCTGTTTTTTTCTGGGCGTGCTGGGGCTCAGTTTCGGCGTCCTCTCCGCCAGCTGGGAAGACAAGCCTGGAAGCCTTCTGGGCACCGAGCAAATCGGCGTGAACATCAGCCGCCTGCGCAGCTCGATCAAGAGCATGCGCCAGGGCGGCACTGGCCCCCAGTCCTGATCAAGCAGCCAACAGGGGCGAACTGATCCGGGCCTGAAAATCGGCCGCCGTGAGCGTGTCGAGGGCGGCGCCCACATCTCCCACGCAGAACTGGGGGCCGAGCCGAACGAAACGGGTCTGGTCCGCCTGATGGACGAGGGCTACAACCGGCACCCGCAGGCCGGCTTCCTCCTGGGGGGGCTTGTGGCGATGCAGGCACTCGCGCAGCCTGTGCTGGATGGCGATGTCCGCAGCCTGCTCGGCTGGCAGGTCCACCATCAGCAACTGAAGATCATCAATGGAGCGGCAGTCGTCAACGATCAGCTGCACCCGATCATCGCGGCGGTCGACCGAGGCCCACACCAGCAGGCGGGCGTCCACCATCAGGTGGTCGGCCAGGCGCGCGTAGCTCTTGGGGAAGACCACGGCCTCACAGCTGCCGGTGAGATCCTCCAGCTGCAGGACGGCCATCCGATCACCCTTGCGGGTGGTGACCTGGCGGAGTTCGGGCACCATCACCACCGCACTCACCTTGGCCTTGTCCGCCATCTCCTCCAATTGTCCCAGGGCGATCGGGGAGAGCAGCTTCACCTGGCGGGCCAACTGCTTGAGGGGGTGATCGGAAAGGTAGAAGCCCACCAGCTCCTTCTCCAACCGCAGTTTTTCGGTGGGGGGATAGTCGGGCACCGGCGCCGCCTTGGGGGCCGTACTGAGATCAGCTGCTGAGGCTCCAACGGGGTTGCTGTCGGCTGGGGCCGCCAGGAGATCGAAGAGATTGCCCTGGCCGCTGGCCCGATCCTTGGCCCGGGAACTGGCCCAGTCGATCACCAGATCGAGGTCGGCCATCAACTGGGCACGGTTGGCGCTGGGTTCCAGGGCATCGAGGGCACCGGAATGGATCAGGGCCTCCATGGCCCGGCGGTTGAGCTGCTGGCCGGGGATGCGATCACAGAGTTCGGCCAGGCTGGCAAAGGGGCCGTCAACCCGACGGCACTCGATCAACTGCCGAATCGCCCCATCCCCCAGATTGCGCACGGCCGAGAGGCCAAAGAGGATGCGATCACCCACGGGTGTGAAATCGATGCCGGAGGCATTCACATCAGGAGGCATCACCTCGATACCCATGGCGTTGCAATTGGCGATGTAACGCTGCACCTTGGCGCTGTCGCCGGCATTCACGGTGAGCAACGCCGCCATGTAGGCCACCGGATAGTGGGCCTTGAGATAGGCGGTTTGATAGGTCACCGCCCCGTAGGCGGTGGAGTGGCTCTTGTTGAAGCAATATTCAGCAAAGAGCACCATCTGTTCGAACAGCGCTTCCGCAACCCGTGGCTCCACCCCCCTTTCGGTGGCACCACTCACAAAAATGCTCTGGTGCTTCTCCATTTCGCTTTTCTTCTTCTTGCCCATCGCCCGCCGCAACAGGTCAGCCTCGCCCAGGGAGTAGCCAGCCAGATCCTGGGCAATTTTCATGATCTGCTCCTGGTAGACCATGATCCCGTAGGTCTCCTTGAGGATCGGCTCCAGCTTTTCGTGGGCGACGTCAATCGCTTCACGCCCGTGCTTGCGATTGATGAATTTGGGAATGAGACCCGCGTCCAAGGGGCCTGGTCGATACAGGGCCAGAATGGAGGAAATATCTTCCAGCGACGAGGGTTTAAGGTCGCGCACGATCTGGCGCATGCCGCTGGATTCCAACTGGAAAATTCCCTCGAGATCACCGCGGGCCAGCAGGGCGTAGGTGCCCTCATCGTTGAGCGGAAGATCATCGGGATCTACTCTCACACCGCTGCTCTGCTCCACCAGATCGACGGTTTTATCGATCATGGTGAGATTTTTCAGGCCCAGGAAGTCCATCTTCAGCAGGCCCATCGACTCCACATCTTCCATGAAGTACTGGGTGATCACCTGGCCATCGTTGTTGCGCTGCAGGGGCACAAATTGATCCAGCGGTTCGGCGGCAATCACCACACCGGCGGCGTGCACGCCAAAGGTCTTGTTGGTGCCCTCGATGCGCATGGCCATGTCCACCCAGCGCTTGACCGCTGGGTCTTTCTCATACTTCTCGCGAAACTCAGGCGCCGGCGACTCTGCGCCGATCATCTCCTTGAGCTTGGCAGGTTTGCCCCGCACCACCGGAATCAGCTTGGCCAGCCGGTCGGCATCGCCATAGGGAATGTCCAGCACCCGCGCCACATCCTTGAGCACGGCCTTGGAGGTCATGCGGTTAAAGGTGATGATCTGGGCCACCTTCTCTTCGCCATAACGCTGGGTGACGTAGTCGATCACCTCGCCACGGCGTTCGATGCAGAAGTCGGTGTCAATATCCGGCATCGACTTGCGCTCGGGATTGAGAAAGCGCTCGAACAGCAGCCCATTGGTGACCGGGTCGATATTGGTGATGCCCAGGGCATAGGCCACTAGGGAACCCGCCGCCGAGCCCCGGCCCGGACCAACCGGAATGCCGTTGTCCCGGGCGAAACGGATGTAGTCCCACACCACGAGGAAGTACGTGGGGAAACCCATCTGCTCCATCACCTGCAGCTCGAAGGCCAACCGCTCGCCGTACTCCGTCTCAAATGCCGCACCACCCCCCAGGTGCAAGCGATCCCGCAGGCCCTGCTCGGCCACCGCGGTGAGGTAGCTCACCGGCGTGTGCCCCTCGGGAATCGGGAACCGCGGCATCTGGTAGCGGCCCAGGATGTCGTAGGCCTCCACCTTCTCCGCCACCTTGGCCGTATTGGCCACGGCGCGTTGGATCACGTCCTGGGAGAGGTGATCGCCAAAGAGGGCGAGCATCTCGGCTTCGCCCTTGATGTATTCGGTGCCGGTGTAGCGCAGACGCTTTTCGTCGCTGATCAGCTTGCCGGTGAGCACGCACAGCAAGGCATCGTGGGCCTCCACGTCATTGGCGCTGAGGTAGTGGGCGTCATTGGTGGCAATCAGCTCAATGCCCAGCTCGGCGCCGATGCGGGCGATCTCCGTGTTGACGATGCGATCTTCGATCCCACCATGGTCTTGGATCTCCAGATAGAAATCGTCGCCGAAGGTGGCCTGATACCAACGGGCCACCTCCCGGGCCACCTCGGGCCGGCCCCGCAAAATGGCCTGGGGAATCTCACCGCCCAGGCAGGCGGTGGCCACGATCAAGCCATCGCTGTACTGGGCCAGGAGCTGCTTGTCGATGCAGGCCCGGGCAAAAATGCCCCGACCCCGCATGCCGCGCAGGTGGCTGATGCTGGTGAGCTTCACCAGGTTGCGATAGCCCACGGCATTCTTGGCCAGCACCACGAGGTGGTAGCGCTTCTCTTTTTTCTGCTGGGGATCATCAATGGAGCCATTGATGACATACATCTCGTTGCCGATGATCGGCTTGATTCCTGCCTTGGTGCAGAGCTTCAGCAACTCAATGGCGCCATACATGACACCGTGGTCGGTCAGGGCCAGGGCCGGCATCCCGAGCGCTACCGCCCGCTCCACCATCGCCGGCAGCTGACTGGCTCCATCCAGGAGGCTGTAGTCGCTGTGGTTGTGGAGTGGAACGAAGGCCAAGGAGCGAGACGGCCGGAGGGCGCCAGAGGCCTCCTAAGGCTAGGCGACGACGCAAGATCCAGTGTGCTGGCTCAAAGGAAACGTAGAACTGGCACCAGATCTGGGGCCCGCCTAGGGAACCAACCCGGCTGGGGGGCGAGCCTCCATCACCCGGGCCGCCTGCTCGTAATGGTGGGCCACCTGCAACAGACGCGGCTCCTCCAGCACGCCGGTGATCAGCTGCAGACCGATGGGCAGACCCTGCAGGTCGAAGCCACAGGGAAGGCTGATCGCCGGCAGGCCAGCCATGTTGGCGGGAATGGTCAGCAGGTCGGCCAGGTACATGGCGAGCGGGTCCTCCGCGTGGGCACCAAAGCCAAAGGCGGTGGTGGGCGAGGTGGGGGTGAGCAGCACATCGACGGCTTCGAACGCCCGGTCAAAATCGCGCCGGATCAGGGTGCGCACCTGCTGGGCCTTCTTGTAGTAGGCATCCACATAGCCGGCTGAGAGGGCGTAGGTGCCGATCAGGATGCGACGCTGCACCTCATCGCCGAAGCCTTCCGCCCGGCTGCGGGCCGTCATCTCGGCCAGGCTGGCCGCATCCGGCGAGCGGTAGCCGTATTTGACGCCGTCGTAACGGGCCAGGTTGGCCGACGCCTCGGAAGGGGCAATGACGTAGTAGGTGGCAATGCCGTCGTTGAACCGGGGGCAGCTCACCTCCACCAGCTCGCAGCCCAGGGCTTCCAGCTGGGCCGCCGCCGCCATCACCGAAGCCTTCACCTGGGGGTCGAGCCCCTCCGCCTCGAAGCACTCGCGCACAATGCCCACCCGCAGACCAGCCACCGGCTGCTGCAGGGCGGCCCGGTAATCGGGTACGGGGGCCTTCAAACAGGTGGCATCGCGGGGGTCGGCACCGGCAATCACCTGCAGCAGTTCGGCCGCATCGGCCACGCTGGTGGTGAAGGGGCCGACCTGGTCGAGGGAGCTGGCAAAGGCCACCAGGCCGTAGCGACTGACGCGGCCGTAGGTGGGCTTCAGACCCACCACACCGCAGAAGGCGGCAGGCTGGCGAATCGAGCCGCCGGTGTCGGATCCGAGCGAGGCCAGGCACTCGCCGGCGGCCACCGCGGCGGCACTGCCACCGGAACTGCCACCGGGAACTTTCTCCGGATTCCAGGGGTTGCGGCTGGGGCCGAAGGCTGAGGTCTCGGTCGAGCTGCCCATGGCGAACTCATCGAGATTGGTCTTGCCGAGCAGGACGCCACCGGCCTGCCAAAGGCGCTCGGTAACCGTGCTTTCGTAGGGGGGCACGAAGTGCTCCAGCATTCGGCTGGAGCAGGTGGTGGCCACCCCCTTGGTGCAGAGGTTGTCCTTGATCGCCAGTGGAATGCCCGCCAGGGGAGGCAGGGCTTCGCCGGCCGCCCGCCGCTCATCGATGCGATCGGCATCCGCCCGGGCCCGCTCCGCCGTGACCTCCAGGAAGGCGTGGACGGTGGAATCGACCGCAGCAATGCGGGCCAGGTGGTGATCCGTGAGCTCCCGGGCCGAAACGTCGCCCTTGCTCAGTTGCTCACGCCATTCGGCGATCCCCATCCACCCTATTGCCAGTTGGTCTGGACGCTATCAGCCGACCCTCATCCCCCGAACTCGGTGAGGGGTTCACCCCGCCGGGTACGGAGTACCCGGTGCTCCAGCGATCCAGGAGATTCGGCCTGAATGTCGTCGAGGAAGGCAGGTAGGTGGGTTTCGAGCGTGCGACGACGCACGAAGGGCCCAAACCAGTAGACCGCATCGGGAGAACGCGTCTCCACCCGCGCCCACCAAGCCAGGCCCAGACCATTGGCGCAGCTGCGCACGGGCCACAGCAAGGGATTCATGGGGCGGGGGCAGGACTCCCTGCATTCTGCCCGGCCCGAGGCCCGTCAGGCATGGCGCGGCTCACAACTGAATGTCTCCCCAGAACCCGGGAGCGCGAGCGGGGCTGGGGTCCAGGTCCAGCCCGGAATCCAGCGGGATCTTCGCTGGATCTGGTGCCGTGGGCTCACTCGCCGCCAGGGAATCGGCCGACTCATCAGGTTCGGAGTGCTCTCCCGCGGCAGGGCTGGACAGGTCCGGGGCCGGATCGAACGCCATGGCGTGCTCGGGTTCGACCTCGCTGTCGACCTCTCTGTCGACCTCGGTGTCGGGAGCACTGGCGGAAGCGGCCGGGGCGGGGAGCTGGGGCCTGACCAGGCGCGGTGCGGGCTGGGAACCGCTGAGCCCCTTCATCCAGCCACGACGGGCCACCTCGTACAGGAGCAGGGCCGTGGCCACGGAGGCATTGAGGCTGGGGGTCGCCCCCCGCAGGGGGATGCGCACCAGCTGGTCGCAGTTGCGACGGGTCAGCATTGAGAGTCCATCGCCCTCCGAACCGGTGACGATGACCAGGGGCCCGTCCAAGTCAACCTCCTCCAGGCTGACGGTGCCCTCCGCCGCCAGGCCCACGATGCGATAGCCCTCCTGCTTGAGGGTGTCGAGGGCGCGGTTGAGGTTGACGACGCGGGCGACGGGAAGGTGCTCCAGGGCGCCGGCCGCCACCTTGGCGACCGAGCCGGTGAGACCCGCACTGCGGCGTTGGGGCAGCACCAGTCCGTGGGCACCAAGGGCCTCGGCGCTGCGCACGATGGCCCCGAGGTTCTGGGGGTCCGTGAGGCCGTCAACCGCCATCAGCAGCGGGGGTTCGCCGATGCTGGCGCAACCCTCGATCAGGGTCGGGAGGTCGAGGGTTTCTGCGGCGGCGGTCTGGAGGGCGATGCCCTGGTGCACCGCACCACCGGTGAGTTGACCCAGCCGTGCCCAGGTGACCTCCTCCACCAACACACCGGAGGACTTCGCCTCGCGCAGCAACTGCAGAAATTTGGGACTAAAGCGCATCTCCGGCGTGCACCACACCCGGTGAATCGGCCGGCCACTCTCCAGGGCAGCCTGGGCCGGGTGGCGTCCCCAGATCAGGTCCGTGCTGGGGTCAACGCTGTGGCGCTCGGCCTCCCCAGTGGGTGGGAGGCTGCCGGCATCGACAATCAGGGGCTTGGGCGCGAAGCGGGCCGGCCCCCCACGGGATCCTTCAAAACGGGAGCCTTCAAAGCGTGATCCCCCGAAACGGCCCCCTTCCGAACGGCCGCCGGCGGGGCGGCCGCCCTCGAATCGACGGCCCTGGGGACGGCCGCCACCGAACCGGCTGCCGTCCGAGCGGCCCCGCTCAAAGCGGCCCCCCTCCGGACGACCGCGCTCAAAGCGGCCTGGCTCGGGCCGGCCGGCCTCGAACCGGGGCCCCTCGGGCCGGCCACCCTCAATCCGACGCACCTCGGGACGCCGACCCAGGGGACGGCCCCCATCGCCGCGACGGGCCTGGGGACGCCGGTCATAGGGCTTGCTGTCCAGCGGGGGGCGTTCCCCGCGGCTGCTGGATCGATCCCCACTCCCCTCCCGGCGTGGCTGGTCGCCATCCCGTCGCCATTCGGGCTTCGGACCACTGAAGCGGGGCGGGCGTCCTGCCCCGCGGCCCCCGCCCCCCGTCCGCTTGTCCGGACGACGTTCAAATCGTGGGCTCATGGCGTTTCCCGCTGGTTATGGATCGTTCTCCTTCAAGTGATCTAGCAGCTCGGCCAACCGGGGCGGGTCGTGGAGAAACAGCCAGCCCAGCAATGCCTCGAAGCCGGTGGCCTGGCCATAGGCCGCCGCATCCCCCCGACGGGGCCCCCGTCCTGCCCGATTTCGGCCCCGGCGTACCAGGTCCCGTTCGGCCTCGTGGAGGAGAGAATCGAGGCATTCCAAAGCTCTGGCCTGGGCATCGGCGCGCACCGCCTGCACCACCTCCTGATGGAGGGTCTGGGAACGGGCCGGCCGCCGACACCGCTGCAAGCGCTGGTGGAGTTCCCAGACCGCATCCCCCAGCCAGGCGAGCTGGACAGGTCCAAGTTCGCCGCTGGGGAGCTGGGTGGGGAGCGCAGTCAGCCAGCTGGTTGCGGCCCCGGAGCCGCCGTCAACCTGCTCAGGCGGCGAGGTTGCCAAGGGCCGTGTCGAGATCGGGCTGGAGATGCAGGAATTCCTCGAGGCGCACGAGTTTCACGGTTTGCACCACGCGCGCGTTGCCCACCACGAGAAACTGTTGCTGGTCGGTGTTGCACTGCTTGGCCAGCTGCACCAGGGCCCCCAGGCCGGAGGAGTCAATGAAGTCGATATGGCTCAGATCGATCACCAGGGGCTGACCCATGCCCCGGTGGGAGGCGATGAATTCCCCAAACTGCTTGTCGGAATAGGCATCCAGCTGGCCGGTGAAACGGAACAGCTGGCAGTGGGCCTGCTGCTCGAAGCCCCCTCGCAGGGACACCGTCAATCGCTGCAGGTCGTGAATGGCTCCAGTCCTCGATCCGTTCTGGGCCGAAGTGTAGGGAGCAAATTTGTCGCTGCAGCAGTCGCAACAAAACTGCGACAGCCCGCCAACGCATCGGGCCAGCCTCAGCGGCGGGACGCCATCAGGGCCGTAAAGCGGGCGAAGTGGTGATCGGCGTCATGGGGGCCCGGACTGGCCTCCGGGTGGTACTGGACCCCGAACACAGGGGCATGCAGCATCTCCAGGGCAGCGACGGTGTGGTCGTTGAGATTGAAGTGCGTCACCCGCACCCGATCGGCCGGCAAGGACGCTGCATCCAAGGCGAAGCCATGGTTCTGGCTGGTGATCTCCACCTGGCCGGGGCTGCCGCAGGGATGGTTGAGGCCGCGATGGCCGTAGCCGAGCTTGAAGGTCCGTCCCCCGAGGGCCAAGCCAAGAATCTGGTGGCCCAGGCAGATGCCGAACACCGGCAGGTCGTTCTGGGCCAGCAACCCCCGGGCCAGGTCGATGCCACTGCTGACGGCAGCCGGATCTCCCGGGCCGTTGGAGAGGAACACCCCCTCGGGACTGTGGCTGAGGACCTGATCGAGGCTGGCATCGGCTGGCAACACCGTGACGTCACAGCCATGGGCCAACAAGCGTTCCAGGATGGCCCGCTTGATGCCGAAGTCGATTGCCACGACGCGGTAGGGGCGTTCGGGGTTGACCTGCAGCCGGGTGTCGAAGCTGGCGCCACAGGGCCGGGTCCAGTGATAAGGCTCGCGGGTGGTCACCTGGGCCGCCAGGTTGAGCCCCTGCATGGAGGGAGCCGAGCGCACCTGGGCAAGCAGCTCTGCCGGCGGGGTGCCATCGGTGCTGATCGCCCCGTTGAGGGCCCCTCCCTCCCGCAGGTGCCGCACCAGAGCCCGGGTGTCGACGGCCCGGATGCCCACAACCCCGTGCTGGGTCAACCAGCTCTCCAAGTCCCCTTGGGAGCGCCAGTTGCTGGCCCGGGGGGACAGCTGGCGGGCAATGACGCCACGCACATGGGGACGGTCCGCCTCCTGGTCATCCCCATTGACGCCGGTGTTGCCGAGCTCGGGATAGGTGAAGGTGACCAGCTGTCCGGAATAGCTGGGGTCGGTCATCACCTCCTGATAACCGGTCATGCCGGTGTTGAAGACCACCTCCCCGATGGCCGTGCCGCGGGCGCCAAAGGCCTCCCCCCGCAGCACCGTGCCATCGGCCAGCACCAACAGGGCAGTGGCAGAGGGCTCACCCACGGGATCCAGCACAGTTAGAGCGATCATCCCGCAGCGGGGGTGGGCAAGGCGGCGCGGAGGCGCTCCAGGGCGCTCCAGGCCTGGCCAGAGGCCAAGGCTTGCCGGGCCTGAACCAGCCCCTCAGCCACGCTGTCGGCCAGGCCAGCCGCCCACAGCACCAGGGCGGCATTGAGGGCCACCACATCGGCTTGGGCCTGGCTGCCCCGGCCCTGGAGCACCGCCTCGAGAATCGATCGGTTGGTGGAGAGATCACCCCCGGCCAGCGCGTCGATCGGGGCCCGCTGGAGGCCCAGGGTCTCCGGATCGAGCTGGTCGGCCCGCACCGAGCCGGCCTCCACCAGTCGCAGCGCATTGACCCCAGCCAGGGACGCCTCGTCCAGGCCTCCATGGCCATGCACCACCACGGCCCGGCGCAGACCGAGGCGGGCCAGGGCCTCGGCCATGGGATCGAGCAGATCCTCCCGGGCCACCCCCAGCACCTGGGCGTCGGGGCGCAGGGGGTTCACCAGGGGACCCAGCAGATTGAACACCGTGCGCACGCCGAGGCTGCGTCGCAGGGGGGCCAGACCCACCAGGGCCGGATGCCAGCCCGGGGCGAACAGAAAGGTGACACCCGCCTGCGGCAGGGCCGCCACCACCTGCTCCTGGGGCGCCAGCAAATGGATGCCGAGGGCTTCGAGCACATCCGCCGATCCCACCCGACCACTGGCACTGCGGTTGCCGTGTTTGGCCACATGGGCTCCACAGGCGGCGGCCACGAAGGCCACAGCAGTGGAAATATTGAAGCTGTCGGCCCCATCCCCGCCGGTGCCGCAGGTGTCAACCAGGTCGAGGTCAGGCCGGGTCCCTGGCAAGGGGCAGGCCTCCCTCAGAACCTGGGCCATGGCGGCCAGTTCCACACCGTTGACGCCCTTGGCGCGCAGGGCGGCCAGCAGGGCTCCGGTGAGCACCGGATCGATCTGCTCGTCGAGCCAGCCCCGCATCAGGGCCGTGGCCTGCTCCTCCGTGAGCGGCACCCCATTCAGCAACTGCTCCAACAGGGCTGGCCACGATTGGGCTTGGAGCATGGGAGGGGGGATCAGAGGTCAGTGATGGGCTGGAGGCCAACCAGGCTGGTCAGTAAAAAGCCCGGGTGCAAAGCACGCCGGGCCGGGTGATGGGGACCCTTCCACTATCACCCGAAGAGGGTGAAATTGGCGATGCCCGGGGGACATTTCGTTTAGGCCTGGTCCTGATCGGCGGTGTCGAAGCTGGAGCCGACGGCCTCAGCCGCCGCTGGAACCGGCCGATACCCCCCCTCCCAGATCAGGCGCGTGCGTGCATGCAGCTCCTGCCGCGTGAGGCCCCACAGCCGCAGCGCCTTGGCGAGATCGGCGCTGAGGTCGTGGGCCCCTGGAAACCCCTCGTAGCGCATCAGCAGCCGGGCCGCATCCACCAGGTGATCGTCCGCCGGCACCTCGGCAGCAAGCAGGCGATCCACCACATCCCGATCGATGGCATAGAGGGGGTGACTCTGGTCGGGGTTGCCGGTGTCCATGTCAGGGCCGCTCGGGGACCCCAGCCTGCCGGAAAAGCCGCTCCCTAGGTTGGGGGCACCTGTGAACCGGGCCCCGATGGGCGCCATCCGGCTGGATCTGATAGGCCGCTACCTGCGGCCCCACCGCAAGGTTGTGCTGCGGGGCATGGCAGCCCTGGTGGTGGTGAACCTGCTGAGCGTCTCGATTCCCCTGCTGGTGCGGCGGGTGATCGACGATCTCCAGGACGGTTTTGCCCTGCAGGACGTGCTCGCCCAAGCGGGACTGATTGTGGTGCTGGCCACGGCGATGGGGGCGGTGCGGCTGTACTCCCGCATGCAGGTGTTTGGGGTGGGACGGCAGGTGGAGGCCGACCTCAAGCAGCAGATCTTCGATCACCTGTTGCTGCAGGAACCCGGCTGGGTGCAGACCACCGGCAGTGGCGAGGTGATCAGCCGGGCCACCAGTGATGTGGAAAATGTGCGGCGCCTGCTCGGTTTCGCCGTGCTGAGCCTCACCAACACGGCGCTGGCCTACGCCCTGACGCTGCCGGCCATGCTCGCCATCGACCCCTGGCTGAGCCTGGCGGCGGTGGGGCTCTACCCGGTGATGCTGATTGTGGTGCGGCTGTTCGGCGGTCGCATGATGCGCCAGCAGCGTCGCCAGCAGGAAGCCCTTGCCTCCCTCAGCGACCTGATCCAGGAGGACCTCTCCGGCATCAGCGCCATCAAGATTTATGGCCAGGAAGCGACGGAAGAGCAGGCCTTTGCCGGCCGCAACCGCGTCTATCGGGACGCAGCCCTGAACCTGGCCCGCACCCGCAGCACGCTGTTCCCCCTGTTGGAGGGCATCTCCTCCATCAGCCTGCTGCTCCTGCTTGCCCTGGGCAGCGGCCAGCTGGAGAGCGGTCGACTCACGATCGGCGACCTGGTGGCCCTGATTCTGTTTGTGGAACGGCTGGTCTTCCCGACCGCCCTGCTGGGCTTCACCCTCAACACCTTCCAGACTGGCCAGGTGAGTTTGGAGCGGGTTGAGGAGCTGCTGCGACGGCAACCGCTGGTGATGTCCCCCCGGTTCCCCCAGCCCCCCGGCCAGCCCAGTCGCGGGGCGGTGGAAGCCCGAGGGCTCACGGTGCGCTACCCCAATGCCCCCAGGCCAGCGCTGGTGGACGTGAGCTTTGCGCTGCAACCGGGGGAACTGGTGGCGGTGGTGGGACCGGTGGGCTGCGGCAAGACGACCCTGGCCCGGGCCCTGGGACGCATGGTGCAGGTGGATCCCGGCCAGTTGTGGCTGGACGGCGTCGACATCACCACCCTGGATCTGGCCGAACTGCGCGGCCGGGTCGGGCTGGTGCCCCAAGAGGGCTATCTATTTACCGCCACCCTGGCGGACAACCTGCGCTATGGCGAACCGGAGGCGCCACTGGAGCGGGTGCAAGAAGCGGCCCGCCAGGCCCGGCTGGACGGAGATATCAAGGGGTTCCCCGACGGCTACGAGACCCTGGTCGGGGAACGGGGGATCACCCTCAGTGGCGGGCAACGCCAGCGCACGGCCCTGGGCCGGGCCCTGCTGGTCCAGAGCCCCCTGTTGGTGTTGGACGACGCCCTGGCCAGCGTGGACAACAGCACCGCCGCCGAAATTCTGCGCAGCATCCGGGAAGAGCGTTCCCGCCAACAGGGTTCGGCCCAGCCCGACGGGCGCACGATTTTGATGATCAGCCACCAGCTCTCGGCCGCCGCCGCCTGCGACCGGGTGTTGGTGCTGGAAGACGGCCGGCTGGTGCAGCAGGGAACCCACAACGCCCTGCTTGCCCAGCGGGGCACCTATCAGCGGCTCTGGGATCGGGAACAGGCCACCGAACAGCTGAAAGCTGCGGGCTGATCTCAACACTTGTTGAGCAGTTCGGACAAGCCCCAGCGCCGGGGCTTACGTGGGGGTACTACTTCCGTCCAAGCCCCGCGCCATGGAGCCCGCTGCCCCATTCACCGGCTGGCCGTACCGGCTGCGCTGCACCCTGACCTTCGGCGACATCTACGGCCAGATCCTGATCTGGATGCTGGTGATCTTCGCCAGCCTGGCGGCGGGCCTGGCCCTGATGGGAGCCAGCAAACCGATCTTCGCCCTCGTGGGGGTGGGTCTGATCCTGGTGCTCTCGCTGCCCTTCCTGCTGTTTGCCTTCACCACCACCCTGCTGAACCACATCGCCTTGGAGCCGGACGCAGCGGCAAAAGAGGCCACCTAGGCTCGGCTTTCTTCAGCAGAGCGCTTGTGTTCGGGCTGTTTCAGACCGCTCCCCAGAGCCAGTCCGCCCATGCGGTGCTGGGAACTGCGATTGATGCCCCGACCCAGCAGGGACAGGCCGAAGCGGTGTTCGGCTGTGGCTGTTTCTGGGGGGCTGAGAAGGGGTTCTGGCGCCTGCCGGGGGTGGTCACCACCGCGGTGGGCTACGCCGGGGGCTCCCTGGAAAACCCCACCTATCAGCAGGTCTGCTCCGGCAACACCGGCCACAGCGAAGTGGTGCGGGTGGTGTGGGACACCACGCGGATCGACTTCAGCGACCTGCTCAAGCTGTTCTGGGAGTGCCATGACCCCACCCAGGGCAATCGCCAGGGCAATGATCGCGGCAGCCAGTACCGCTCGGTGATCTACGTGGACGATCCGGCCCTGCTTGCCCAGGCCCAAGCCAGCCAGGCGGCCTATCAGACCCTGCTGAGCCAGGCGGGCTACGGCGCCATCACCACGGAACTCCGCACCCACCAGACCCTCTGGTACGCCGAGCCCTATCACCAGCAGTACCTCGCCAAACCGGGCAGCCGTCCCTACTGCTCGGCCCAACCCAGCGGTCAGAGGCTGGGCTCCTTTGAGGGATCGGCCTACAAGCTCGATCCCCGGGTGTGGGAGGCCTACGACTGGACGGTGGCCCATTGCGTGCTGCGGGGTGACAATGCCCCCATTCAGCTGGCCTAAGCGATGCCGGTGTTGTCCCTTCTCCCGCTCCTGGCGTCCCAGCTGCTCTCGCTGCAGCCGCTGGGTCCCAGCAGCCTGGCGATGGGATCCCCCTGGTGGGAGGACTACGGCATCACCGAACAGTTCCTCTGTCCCGATCAACGGCGGGTGACCCTGGAGCGCAATGACGCCCAGGCCTCGCTGATCGCTGGCAGGTTCCGCTCCACCCTGTTCCGCGAAGCCTCCGACCTACCGGGCCTGCGTTACCGCAATGAGCAGATGACCCTGATCCTGAAAGGAGACGTGCTGACCATGGAACAGCTGTCGCGTCGGCTGGAGTGCCTCCGCACTGAGCAGGTCTGAGCGATGTCTCCGTTGCCGGATCGGGTGGTGATCCTGGGTTTGCTGATCACCCTGGGCGTCTGTTTCGCCCTGGTGTTCTGGAGCGTCAAGCTCAACCCGCGGCCCGAACCCCAGCTGCAGTGGCGTGATGGCCCTTCGGCCCAGCTCAGGGGCTGGCAACCTGGTTCCAGCCCTGCCCTGCTGTGACTGAGCCCGATCGGCCCGAACCCACGCTGAGCCAGCCAGGGGGGAATCCCCGCCAGCTGCACCCCCTGCCCAAGGGGCTGGTTGAGCTCTACGGATTGCTGGCGGTGCTGTTTGTGCTGGTGCCGGAATGGATGGCGGGCGGGGCCCTGCTCGGTTTCACGGGCAATCGCCAGGGGTCGAACCTGCCAGCGGCAGCCGCCGCCTGGCAAAAGTTGCCCGAGTTGCGGCTGGCCGGCATGGGTCTGGTGGAGCTGAGGCAGTTGGCCCGCCAACTGCGCCTTCCGGGCTACGCCAGGCTCAACCGGGACCGGCTCACCGGCGTGCTGATTCGGCGGCTGAAACGGCGCAAAGCGTTGTGATAGCTTCCTTCTGCCGGGGCGTAGCGCAGCTTGGTAGCGCACCACTTTGGGGTAGTGGGGGTCGCAGGTTCAAATCCTGTCGCTCCGATTTCAAAATCCAGCTGATCCTTCAGCAGCTTCCAACCGCCCTCCCCAGGGCGGTTTTTTTGTGACAACGCCAGCCCAGGACTTGGCACGTCTGAATGGGGCTCCTAGAGAGGGAAATCGATCTGGGCAGGGATGGTTCCGGTTGACGCCCTCGACGCCCTCGACCTCCTGATTTGGCTGGGGACAGGCACGGAGGTTGCCCGCCACTGCCGCTGCAACCAGAGCACCATCTCGCGGCGGGTGCATCAGGCCCTGGGCCCCTTTGGCCTCAAGCTGAACCGCCGTCAGGGGGAGTGGGCGCTGCGAGAGGAGAGCCAGCTGCTGGCCCTCGAGCGGCAGGTGCACCAGCTTCACCGCTTCCTCAAGGGCCGTCAACTGCGCATCGATGCCAGCTACCTGGCGGGTCCTTTGCTTCAGATCCTGACGTCGAAATCCCAGACCTGGATCCATGGCCGGCTCAAGACCATTGGCAGCCAACGCCCGCTGGAGCTGCTGCGCCAGCGGGTCCTGGATGCCTGGATCACCGGCATGGACCAGGATCTCCCAGGGCTCGATCCCCAGACCTTCACCCGGATTGGGCTGCTGCGCACCCCTTTGAGGCTCGTGGCCGCTGACGACCATCCCCTGCACGGTCAAGGCGAGCTCAGCGGGACAGACCTGGCACCATTTCCGCGACTGGCCCCGCGTCCTGGCCTCTATCCACGGACGGAACACCAGATCAAGCCTTTGGGGCTCAAGCCGGCCATGCACGTGGCACCGCCAAACCACTACGGACCTGAGCTCACGGGCGCCACCCCCCTGGCTCTGCATTACGGCACCGCGATCTCCCTGCTGAACAGCCCGAGACAGCAACCCCTTGATGACAGCCTGAACGTGGACAGCCAGGTGAGCCTGGTGGTGCGCACCGACTTGCTGGAGCAGCCAGCCGTAGCCCTCTTGCTCGATCAGCTGCAAGCCCAGTCGCGGCTCCTGGCGTCTCGCAGCGATGCGGTCACGCTCGTGGCCTAAAAGCCAACTAGCCGAGCCGGGTGGACACCTTGAGCCGTTCCAACCAGCGGTTGACCCGGCGCCTCAACCGCGGCGGCACCTCCTGAAGTAGCTGGCCCAACTCATGGGCCGCCAGGCGCCTGAGGTCGCGCACGTCGACCCGCCACAGGCCTTCGGCCTCCCGGATCAGCCGGGCCCAGGTGCGCACGGACTGCCAACGGAGCAGCCGCTGCTGCGGCCCCCCGACCACCCGTAGCACTCGGAATCGAACCCGACTGGCCATGGCGTCCATGGCAACCACCCCACCAGCCTGTGCGAGCCACCGGCAAAAGGGAGGAACGCCACGGCGGGCTTCGGAGATTGGAAGAAATTCAGTGGTGCGGCCTGGGGGATCAGGCCGCAACGCCGTCCTGTCCAACCCGTTGCACCGGGAAGGGCAGGGCCTCGGCCTCCCGCTCACTGAGGCGACGGCTCCAGGCCCCGCGCACGGGGTCATTCCAGCGGAAGCCGGCCTCCTTGGCCCGATGCCGCTCGGCGTAGGAGAGGGTCGCGCGGAACAGCTGCCTGGGCTCGAGGGCGGCCAACAGCAGATCCTCAAGATCGCTGCAGCGCTCCAGCACCTGCACCAGGTAGGTGCAGTCGGTGAGGGCCCGGTGGGCGGCCCACACCGGCACGCCGTAGGCCAGGGCCAGGTCCCGCACCGAAGGGGACGCCCGCAGCTGGCGCTCCGCAGGCCAGTGAATGTCGTCCATCGAACAGATCCAGGGTTTGGAGATGGGCGGCAAGGGGTCGCTGCCAAACCACTGGGCGTCGAAGGCGGCGTTGTGGGCCAGCACCGCATCACAGGCCTCGAGCAGGGCCTGAAAGTGGGCGAGACCGGCCTGCCAGGGCTGGGGCAGGCGGCTGACGGCGGCCGGGATGCCGTTGACGTGCTGGGCCGGATTGGCGAGGGCGGGCATCAAAAACGACACCTGGCTGAGCACCGCACGGGTGGGGACATGGAACAGCACCGCCCCCAGCTCAATGCACTGGGCCGAAGCCGGATCCAGGCCTGTGGTCTCCGTATCGAGGATGAGCAGGGTGGTGGGAGCGAGACGCCCCATCTCGCCGCGCGGGGACAGGGGGGGCAGCTGGGGCTCGCGATCGGGTTTGCCGGCAGCGCTGCGGTCATCAGCCGACGCAGGGGCCAGGCTCAGCAGGTCGCTCTGTTGCCAGAGACTGGGCTGTTCCTCGATCGGGCCGGTCACGGATGCCTGGGCTAGGTGGACCCATCGTCCCAGCCCGATCCGCCGCAGGCCAGAGGCACATGCCTAGGGTGATTGGCCTACTCCTGATCCAGGCATGGGCCTAGCCGCCGGAGACCGAGCACCGCTGATCGCCCTGGCTGATCAGAACGGCGTCGAACGCCGCAGCGACCAACTGGCCGGCAAGGCCCTGGTGCTGTTCTTCTATCCCAAGGACGACACCCCCGGCTGCACAGCTGAAGCCTGCGCCTTCCGGGACAGCTATGCCGACCTGCAGGCCCTCGGGGCCGACGTGTGGGGGGTGAGCGGCGACGATGCCGCCAGCCACCAGCGCTTTGCCAGCCGCCACAACCTCCCCTATCCCCTGTTGGTGGATCGGGGCAACCAGTTGCGCAAGGCCTTCGGTGTGCCCGGGGTGCTGGGACTGTTGCCGGGACGGGTCACCTACGTGATCGATGGCGACGGGGTGATCCGACACGTGTTCAACAACCTGCTGGACGGTGCCGCCCACCGCAACGAAGCCCGTGCTGCCCTGCAACGGATGGGCCTCTGACCATGGCGCAGTGGCGCCAGCGGGGCGACATCTGGCAGCTCGAGCCCAGGGGCGTCCCTCGCGGCACCGTCGAGTTCATCGGTGGCAGTTACCTGGCGGCCACCCCCCAGCTCAGTTACCGGCGCCTGCTGGAAGCCCTCGCCTCCCGCGGCTGGCGGATCCGGGCCTGGAGTTATGTGCCGGGCTTCGACCACCAGGACCAGGCCAACACCGCCTGGCGCCGGTTTCGCCAACTGCGCGACAGCGATCCCGACGCCCCCCTGGTGCGCCTGGGTCACAGCCTGGGCTGCAAGCTTCACTTGCTGGCCCCAGACGGCGGCCGTGCCTGCGACGCCCTGGTGGCCCTGAGCTTCAACAACTTCTCCGCCGAGCGCTCCGTGCCCCTGCTGGCGGAACTGGGGCAGCAGTTCAATTTTCGCAGTGAGTTCAGTCCCTCGCCGGAGGACACCCTGCTCCAGGTGGCCCGCAGCTACCGGCAGCCGCACAACCTGCTGGTGCGGTTCCAGCGCGATCAGATCGACCAGAGCAAGCGACTCCTGGCGGTGCTGCAGGGCCGAGCCGGGGATGCCAGCCGGCTCACCGAGCTGCCCGGGGACCACCTGGCCCCAGCCAGCGCTGGTCTGCGCCAGAACCTCCTGGGCAACTGGGCGGACGATCCCAGCCGCCAGCGGGCCCTGGAGCGGATTGCCGACACCATCTGTAGCGGCCTACCGCCCTCGGCACGGGAGTCCAACCGGTAGGCAGCCCGTGGGGCCGCGAACCAGAGCGTCGCTGGTTCATAGTGAACCCGGAATGCCCGCTTCCACTCCGCGATCCGGCTGTCCAGGAGTCTCCCATGGGCACTGAAAGCTGGGTCAAGGTTGGGGCCTCCACCCAAACCAGCACGACTGAAGCCCTGGACGAGGCCCTCGCTGGCCTGCAGACCCCGGCGGCCCCGAAGTTGGTGGTCGCCTTGGTGGCGCCCCACTTCGACCTACCCACCATTGCGGAAGGCCTGCATCAGGCCCTGCCCACCACCCAGGTGATTGGCTGCACCACCTCGGGGGAAATTGCACCGGATGGGGCCGTGGCCCAGGCGCTGGTGCTCTGGGCCCTGGGCGGGGACGCCATCAACGTCACCACCGGATCGGGCCAGGGGGATGATCTCGGTCTACGCCGGGCGGCCACCGAAGCCGCCCATTGCCTGGATCAACTCGATCAGCGGGCCAACACCGTGCTGATGATGTTGTCCGATGGTCTTTGCGGGGATCAGATGGAAGTGGTGCGGGGCGCCTACGACGTGGCCGCCATTGATGTTCCCTTGGTGGGAGGCTGTGCCGGCGACTACCTGGCGATGCGCCGCACGCGCCAGATCCACGGGCGCCGGGTGATGAGCCAGTCGGTGGTTGCCGCTGCCATCAGCTCTAACCGCCCGCTGGGGATCGGGGTCAGCCACGGATGGACTCCGGTCAGTGAACCGATGCTGGTGACCGGCAGCAAGGGCAACCTGCTGTCCTCGCTGGAGGACAAGCCCGCTCTCGACGTGTATCTGAACTTCTTCAATCCCCCTGAGGCCGTCCGAACGGATCAGGCTGCTTTTGCCACATTCGCTGCCACCCATCCGATCGGAATCCGCCGTCGCGACAAAATCGAAATGCGCCACATCACGGGTTTCAATCCTCAGACCCGCGAGCTGATCACGGTGGCGGAAGTGCCCCAGGGAGCTCTGGCCTTTCTGACCGAAGGGGATTTCAGCTCCGTGCTGGACGCGGCGGCCCAGTCCTGTCAATCCGCTTTGGCCGGCCTCAACGGCGAGGAGCCGGTAGGCCTGTTCCTGTTTGATTGTGTCTCGAGGCGTGCGGTGTTCACCGAAGATCGGGTGCACGAGGAAACGGATCTGATCAGCAGCCATTGCGGCCAGGTGCCAATGGCGGGGTTTTACACCTATGGCGAGATCTGCAGAACCAAAGGGGCAGGCGGCTTCCACAACCAGACCTTGGTGACCCTGGCGATCGGCTGATGGAGCCCTCCTGGTCGCTGCACATGCTTTCGGAGATCCTCTCGGCGTTTTCGACGGAGGATCCTGACAACCTCCGCAATGTGCTGAACCGGGTGGCGGAATCGGTGGATGCCGAAGTGGCCGCCATTTTCTGTGCCGGACAGATTGACTGGTGCATCGGGCTGAGCGAAGCCGACCAGAAACAACTGGTTCAGCAGGCCGAGCAGCAACCCACCGACATCCCCATCCGCTCTGGAGCGCTGCACGCCTGCTGGGCTCCCATGGGGAACCGCGACATGCTCTTTGTCGGCCGCCTGGGCGAACGCTTCGACCTGGAGGAACGGGCCCTGCTGCGGGCCATGGCCCGCAGCATCGAGCTCAGCATCCAGATGCTGCGGGCCGTGTCGTCGGAACGCCAGGCCCGAAAGGATGCCTACCAGCAGGCCACCCATGACGCCCTGACGGGCCTGCCCAACCGCCGGATGGTGCTGGATCGCCTCAGATCAGCCATTGACCATCCGGTCGGCGACGACTCCCTAGTGACCGCTGTCCTGTTCATCGACATCGATCGCTTCAAGTGGATCAACGATGCCCATGGCCATGCCGCCGGAGACCAACTGCTGATCCATGTCAGCCGCATCCTCAAGGAGGCAGTTCGGCATGGTGATCTGGTGGGACGGCTGTCGGGCGATGAGTTCATCGTGATCACCCGCACCAGCGACCGCAACGCGGCCAGCGAACTGGCCAGAAGGATCATTGCCAGGATTCGCCAGCCCCTGAAGGTGGCGGGGTCCGAACTCAGCCACACCGTGTCGATTGGGATCAGCTTTGCCCACCCCGGCGACAATCCCTCCTCCCTCCTGGAAAACGCCGACATGGCGATGTACCGCGCCAAGGCGCTGGGTCGGGGGCGGTACGCGAGCTTCCACTCCTCAATGCGCCTGCAGGCGCAGCAACGCCTTTCCCTGGAGGAAGCCCTCGGCCATGCGGTGGGCAATGGCGAAATCACCACCCATCTCCAGCCCCTCTTTCGCCTGTCCGACAACACCCTCTCCGGCTTTGAGGCGCTGGTGCGCTGGCAGCATCCCCAGCTGGGGCTGCTGCTTCCAGGGGCCTTTCTGGAACAGGCCGAAGACAGCGGTCTGATTCAAGACATCGACATGACCGTTTTTGAGGCCGCCTGCTCCGCCATCGCCCAATGGCAGCACATTGCCGGCCTGGAGCATCTGCGTCTCTCCTCCAACCTGTCGGCGCGCAGCCTTGCCGATCCGCGGGTCAAAGAGCGGATCAAAGTGATTCTAGAAACCACGGGCATCCAACCCAGCAATGTCTACCTGGAGATCACCGAAACCACCTTGGTGGAAGATATTGATTCCACAGTAAGCACGATCAATGCACTGCGTGATTTGAATGTTCGCCTGGCGATCGATGATTTTGGCACCGGATATTCATCCCTCCTCTATCTCAAACGCTTCCCAGTCGGCGTGCTGAAAATCGACCGCTCCTTCGTGAATGGACTGGGCATGAACCCAGAAGATGAAGTGATCGCCACCACGATCCTCTCCCTCGCCCGAGCCCTTGAGCTCGAGGTGGTGGCCGAAGGGGTGGAGAACCAGATGCAGCTGGAGCGGATCCGCGAACTGGGAAGCGATTACGGCCAGGGCTATCTGTTTGGAGAACCCATTTCCATCGGCGATACGGAGCGCAGCTTCATCGCTCCCCGGCGACCCACCGCCGCCGTTCTCACCGCACCCTGACCTAAACCCTCAGGGCATCCAGCACGGAGCGGTCCTCGAGGGTGGAGGTGTCGCCACTCACCTCCTGGCCATCGGCCAGGGCCCGCAAAATCCGCCGCATGATCTTGCCACTGCGGGTCTTGGGCAGGGCATCGGTGAAGCGGATCTCATCGGGTTTGGCGATCGGGCCGATCTCCTTGGCCACATGGCTGCGCAGCTCGGCGATCAGGGCGTCATCGCCAAGGCGCCCGGCCTCCAGGGTCACAAAGGCCACGATCCCCTCCCCTTTGAGGTCGTCGGGCCGGCCCACCACCGCGGCTTCGGCCACGGTGGGGTGACTCACCAGCGCACTCTCGATTTCCATCGTGCCCAGGCGATGGCCGCTGACGTTGATCACGTCATCCACCCGGCCCATCACCCAGAAGTAGCCGTCGGCATCGCGGCGGGCTCCATCGCCTGCAAAGTAGAGATGGCTGCCGTCAGCCGGGCGAATCTCCTCCCAGTAGCTCTTGCGGAACCGCTCCGGATCGCCGTGCACGGTGCGCATCATCCCGGGCCAAGGGCGGCGCACCGCCAGGTATCCACCCGAGTCTGCGGGTTGGGAGATGCCCTCCAGGTCGACCACGTCGGCTGCGATCCCCGGCAGGGGCAGGGTGCAGGATCCGGGCTTGGTGGGCGTGGCTCCCGGCAGGGGGCTGATCATCACCCCACCCGTTTCCGTCTGCCACCAGGTGTCGATCACCGGGCAGCGATCGCCGCCGATCACATCCCGGTACCACATCCAGGCCTCCGGATTGATCGGCTCGCCCACGGTGCCGAGGATGCGCAGGGAGCCCATGTCGTACTGATCCGGCACCGCGCGGCCGCTCTTCATGAAGGCCCGGATCGCCGTGGGGGCCGTGTAGAAGATGGTGCAGCGGTGCTTCTGGATCACCTCCCAGAAGGCGCCGGGCTTGCTGGGGCGAGGGGCCCCCTCGTACATCACCGTGGTGGCGCCGTTGGAGAGCGGGCCGTACACGATGTAGCTGTGGCCCGTGATCCAGCCCACGTCGGCGGTGCACCAGTGAACGTCGTCTTCACGGAGATCGAAGATCCACTGGAAAGTGAGGTGGGCCCAGAGGTTGTAGCCGGCGGTGGTATGCACCACCCCCTTGGGCTTGCCGGTGGAGCCCGAGGTGTAGAGCACGAACAGGCGGTCCTCGCTGGCCATCGGTTCGGCCGCGCATGCAGCGCTCTGGTTCTCCACCAGCTCATGCCACCAGTGGTCGCGGCCGGCCGTCATGGCGCAGTCGCCGCCGGCTCCAGCCAGCCGCCGTACCACCAGCACATGCTCCACGGAGGGGGCCCCGCCACTGCTGCCCAGCGCCTCATCCACGGCGGGTTTCAAGGGCACCGGCTTGTCCTTGCGGAAGCCGCCATCGGCGGTGATCACCGCCTTGGCCTGGCCATCGATCAGCCGATCGCGCAGGGCATCGGCCGAGAAGCCGCCGAAGACCACCGAGTGGGGGGCGCCGATGCGGGCACAGGCCAGCATGGCGATGGCGGCTTCGGGAACCATCGGCATGTAGAGGGCCACGAGGTCGCCCTTGCCAATGCCGAGGACCTTGAGGGCATTGGCGGCCCTGCACACCTCCGCGTGCAGCTGGCGATAGGTGAAGCGGCGCGTATCGCCGGGTTCCCCTTCCCAAATGAGGGCCGTCTTCTCCGCACGCGGCCCATCCAGGTGGCGATCGAGGCAGTTGAAGCTGAGGTTGGTGGTGCCGCCCTCAAACCAGCGGGCAAAGGGTGGGTTGCTCCAATCGAGCACGGTGTGAAAGGGCTCGAACCAGTGGAGCTCACGGCGGGCCAGATCCCCCCAGAAGCCATCCGGATCGGCCTCGGCCTTGGCGCAGAGCTCCCGGTAAGCCTCCAGGGAGCCGATGCGGGCGCCAGCAGAGAGCTCAGCCGGAGGAGCAAACAACCGACCTTCCTGTAGCCCCGATTCGATCGTCACGCCCGAGGGGACATCAGACATGGATCTGGGACGAGGGACTCCTTGCCCCATTCAACCGATCCCTGGCCAACGGCGCCGCCCGTGAACGGTGCTATGTCACAAGACGTGGGATGGCTCCGACCCCTGGCCTTGCTGCAGGATGGGCCCATGGGCTCCCCTGCCGCCTGCCTGTTTGATCTCGACGGGGTCCTGCTCGACACCGAGCCCCTCCAGGCCCGAGCCTGGCAGGAGGCGGCGCGCCACTTCGGCTGTGATCTCAGCGCCAGCCAGCTGCTGGGCCTGCGGGGCCGGCGCCGGGGCGATTGCGCCGAGCAGGTGTGCCTCTGGATCGAAACCGCCACGGGCGCGTCTCCAGAACGGGACGCCCTCCTGGCGGTGCGCCAGCCCCTCGCCGATCTGCTGCTGGCAGGAGCCGCTCCCATGCCAGGGGCAGAGGCCCTGGTTCAGAGCTGCCTTGAACGCGGCATCCCGATGGCCCTGGCCACCAGCAGCGCCAGGGAAGCGGTGGAACGCAAGGCCGCTCCCCACCCCTGGCTTGGCTTGATCACTGTGCGGGTGTACGGAGACGATCCGGAGCTGCGTGGTGGCAAGCCCTCACCCGACCCCTTTCTGCTGGCCGCCGAGCGGCTCAGAACCGCGCCCCCGGACTGCTGGGCCTTTGAGGATTCCCAGGCGGGGATCCAGGCCGCGGTGACGGCCGGCTGCCGGGTCTTTGCCCTGGTGCCGGAGGAGGGGACGGGTACTGACTGGAGCGTTCCCGAGGGCGTGACCGTGCTGAGATCCCTGGAGGAGGTAACGCTGTGAGCGAGGCGGCAGACGCAAAAAAGCGGCCGCACATGAGGCCGACGTTCAGCCCCTCAATACAGCCGGCTGAGCACGAAATCGGGTAGGCCCCGCAGGGCCCGGCTGGGCTCGGATGGAGCCAGCCAGTCGAGGGCGGCGGAAGCCTCCTTGGCAAAGCCTTCGGCCAGGGCACGGGAGCGGGGAATGGCCTCACAGCCCCGCACCAGCTCCAACGCCTGCTCCAGGTCTCCCTCCTGGCTGAACTCCCGTTCGATCAGACCGGCCAAGGCCGGGCGCTCCTGGAGGGCGTAAAGGGCCGGGGCCGTGAGATAGCCCGAAGCCAGGTCGCTGGCGGCCGGTTTACCCAGCTGCTGATCGCTGCCGGTGAAATCGAGGATGTCATCCACCACCTGGAAGGCCAGTCCCAACTGGCGCCCAAAGCGGTAGAGGTCATCGAGCTGCTGGGGCGCCAGACCGGTGAGCACGCCGGCGGCCCGGGCGCTGTTGGCGATCAGGGAGGCGGTTTTGCAGTAGCTCTTCTCGAGGTAGGTCTCGAAACTCTGGCCGGTGTCGTAGCGGAACAGGCCCTGCTTCACCTCGCCATCGGCCAGGTCCATGATCACGCGGCTGAGCAGCTTCACCACCTCGAGATCATCGAGGTTGGCCAGGTGCCAACTGGCCTGGGCAAAGAGGAAGTCACCAGCCAGGACGGCCACCCGGTGGTTGAAGCGGCTGTGCACCGTGTCGACACCGCGGCGAGTGGCGGCCTCGTCCACCACGTCGTCATGGACCAGCGACGCCGTATGGATCATCTCGGTGATCTCGGCCAGGCGCCGGTGGCGCGGACCCAGTTCGCCGTCGGCATCCACCGCCCGGGACAGCAGCAACACGATGCCGGGGCGGAGGCGCTTGCCGCCTGCGGCAAACAAATGTTCAGCGGCGGCTTGGAGGATCGGGTGCCCGGCTCCGATCAAGCTGCGCAGGTCGGCCAGCAGGGCATCCAGGTCAGCCTCCACGGGCTGGAGCAGCTCTGCAACCGTTGCCACATCACCTCCGCCGTTGGGTGATCCTAGAAGGCTCAACCCACCGACCGCAGGTCCACCCGCTCCACCGCGGGGCGGTATCCCAGCCAACGGCTGGCCCCATCAGCGAAGGCCTCCGCACAGCCACTCACGCAGACGCGGGTCCGATCAGCCGGGGGCACCACCGCCACCTCAGAGAGCTCCCCCTCCGGCATCCCCCCCATGCTGGCGAGCAGGGGACCCAGCCGTTTCACCGCCGATTCAGCCGGATCCACCAGCCGCACATGGGGGGGGAGCAGCTCCGTGAGCAGGGGGCGCAACATCGGGTAGTGGGTGCAGCCCAACACCACCGTGTCGACCCCGGCCGCCACCAAGGGGGCCAGATAGCCCCGGGCAGCCTCCTCCAGCTGCACGCTCTGCAGGTCGCCGGCCTCAATCAGGGGCACAAAGGCCGGACAGCCGATTTCCAGCACCTGGGCGTGGGGATGGCAGGCATGGATGGCCCGTCGGTAGGCACCACTGGCCGCCGTAGCGCTGGTCGCGAGCACCCCGACGCGATCACTGCCGAGGTCGGCCGCCACACTGTCAATCAGCCCCACCACCGGCACCCCGGCTTCCGCCACCGCCACATCCAGGGCCAGGGCGTTGGAGGTGTTGCAGGCCATCACCAGCACGCCCACCTGCTGATGACGCAGCCAAGCCACCACCTCGGCGGCGATGGCGCGAATGTCGGCCACGCTGCGCTGGCCATAGGGCACCCGCGCGGTGTCACCCAGATACAGGCAGGAGGAGTGGGGATAGCGCTCCTGAAGCCGGCGCAACACCGTGAGGCCGCCTAGACCGCTGTCAAACAGGCCCACCAAGGCGCTCATGGGCCCTCCTGCAGAAAATTGAGAATCCCAGCCGACAGGGCCAGGGCCATGCGGCGGCGGAAATTCGGATCGGCCAGGCGACGGGAGTCGAGCTCCCCGGTGAGGAATCCCATCTCCACCAAGGCTGAGGGCATCACCGTGCGGCGGATGACGAAAAAGCGCCCCGTGCGCACCCCCCGGTCGGGACTGCCCGGGGAAATGGCCAGCTTCTGCTGATGCAGCGCGGCAGCAAGCCGGCGGGAACGGCTGCTGCCGCCCTCGAAATAGAAGGTCTCAATGCCGTTCACATCCGGGCGGGCCATGCTCAGGGCATTGGCGTGAACGCTGACAAACAGATCGGCCCCGCTGCTGTTGGCCAGGGACACCCGGGGCGGCAGGTCCACATCCACCTCGGAGGTGCGGGTCATCAGCACCTGCACGCCGCGGGCCTGCAGCAGCTGGGCCATCTGCAGGCAGACATCCAGCACCACATCCGTTTCCCGCAGTCCGCCGATGCCGACGGCCCCGGGATCGGGACCGCCATGGCCGGGATCGATCACCACCTTGAACCGTCCCCGGGGCACCACCGGCAAGCCATCGGCCGACAGGGGTGCGGTGGCGGTGGGGAAGCTGGTCTGACGGTCGGGCAGGTCCCGGCTGACCGCATCGAGATCCCCCTCCCCGATACCCGCACCGGCCTGGATGGCCAACCCGGGCAGCTCCATGCGCCAACGGTCGCGGGCGGTGCCCACCAGCTTCAGGCCGGCGGGATCCAGCTGGGTGCCCGGGGCAAACTCGAGCACCAGCCGGGTGGTGAAGCCATCGGGCCGGCCGATGCGCACCTCGCGCAGGGCACCGCTGCCAGGCACGCTGCGGGTCCGGGACGGGGCTCCCGGCAGATCCACCCAGACCCGCGGGCCTCGCAGGGCCGTCCCAGCTTCAAAAAAGGCCTGCGGACGGATATCCAGGCTGGTGCGCAGCTCGAGCTGGCCGGCCCGGGTGATCCGCCAGGCCGCCAGGGACGAAGCCCACGTTGGCAGTGCGGCGAACACCACGGTGAGGGCCGCCAGCACGGAGGTCCACGGCAGGCGACCCAGCCTGATTCCGACAGCCCAGCGCATCGGGAGGGTCAGAACAGGGCCGGCCGGCGGTGCTGCAGGCTGGGCATCTGGGCTCGGACCCGCTTGGCATGGCCAGGATCCACCGGAGCCACTGCCAAACCCACCCCCACACCGGCATCGGCCAGAACCGTGCCCCACGGGTCGATCACCAGGGCATGGCCATGGCTTTGGCGACGCCCGTAGTGCAGGCCCGTCTGGGCAGGAGCCACCACATAGGCCGTGTTTTCAATGGCCCGGGCCTGAAGCAGGACCTGCCAGTGATCCTTGCCCGTGAAGGCGGTGAAGGCCGCAGGCACCATCAGCACATCCACGCCAGCTTCAGCGAGATGGCGGTAGAGCTCCGGGAAGCGCACGTCGTAGCAAATGGAGAGGCCGATCCGCCCCAGGCCAGGCACCTCGACCACCGGGGGCAACTGGTCGCCGGGCTTGACGGTGGCCGATTCCCGGTAGGTGTTGCCGTCCGGCAGGTCGACATCGAACAGGTGGATTTTGTCGTACTGGGCCAGAAGCTGACCCTCCGTACTCACCAGCTCGGCGCGGTTGAAGGTCTGGCCAGGACCAGCGGGAACCGGGAACCCCCCACCCAGCAGGGTGACCTGGTAACGCCGCGCCATGGTGACCAGGAAGCGGCTGCAGCGCTCCGCCAGGGACGGGGCCAGCTCCAGCCGCCGCTCGTCATCACCCATGAAGGCGAAGTTCTCCGGCAGACCCACCAACTCGGCACCGCGGCGGGCGGCGAGCTCAATCTGCTCCTCAGCAGCGGCGAAGTTCCGATCCGGATCCGGCGTGCTGGTGAGTTGCACAGCTGCCGCCAGAAAACTCCCCACCGACTGCCCAAAGCGAACCGGCGAACTGTAGGGGAGCTGCCAAGGAACGCCAGAGGGCAGCCACAAAGCCCTCAGCTGGCCTTGAGCACGCCGGGCTCGGCCTGGAAAGGCACGATCTGCAGGCTGTCGACGGCGGCGCAGCAGGCGAAATCAGCGTCGTGGTTGCCCAGCCCGATCAGGCGCTGACCATGGCTGGCGGCCCGCAGACAGGTTTCGGTGTCAAGGTGCCACTGTTGCCAGAGGGCCAGGGCGGCCAGCATCTCGTCGTTGCCAAAACGGACACCGATGTGGGGGGCGACCGCCATCTCCATGGCAGCGGATGCGACCGCCCCAGCCGC
Organism: Cyanobium sp. FACHB-13342; assembly: GCF_014697415.1. Lineage (GTDB taxonomy): Bacteria > Cyanobacteriota > Cyanobacteriia > PCC-6307 > Cyanobiaceae > Cyanobium_A. The sequence continues at coordinate 385,942 of NZ_JACJRT010000008.1, forward strand.
CAGGCTGTCTTCCAGGGAGTAATCGCCTTCCCAGCCACTGCCGACAATCCACACCCGCTTGCAGTCCTGATCCAGCAGGCGCCTGGCCACGGCGCTGCGGTTGGGCAGGCAGGCGGTGAGCAGCAGGGGGACCGATCGCACCGCCGCGAGGGAGCGGGTGCCGTTGGTGGTGCTCATGAAGATGCGCTTGGCCCCCACCACCTCTGGGGTAACGGCCAAGGGGGAATTGCCCAGGTCGTAGCCCTCCACCCGCTGGCCGCCCCGCTCACCGGCCCGCAGCCGCCGCTCGGCGGGCCAGGCCGCTGCCGCTGCCTCGAGTTCATCGAGGGTCGCGAAGGCCTCAACCGCCTCGGCACCGTTGTGCAGCGACCAGGCGATGGTGGTGGTGGCACGCAGCACATCGATCACCACGGCGGCATCGGGGCCGCCCTCGGCCACGGACACCACCGGGGGAACCGCCTCAGAGGTGTGGAAGTAGGAAAGTTGCACGGCCGCGGCTGGCTGTTGGGGTGCGTCACAGTAGGCACCGCAGGGCTGGACAGATGGGCGGCAAGGGAATCAGCAACGCTTCGCGCCGGGATCTGCGGGGATTTCTGGAGGTGCTGGAACAGCGGGGGCGGCTGCGACGGATCACAGCCCCGGTCGACCCGGACCTCGAGCTGGCGGCCATCGCCGATCGCGTGCTGAGCCTGGGGGGACCGGCCCTGCTGTTCGAAAACGTGATCGGCAGCACCATGCCCTTGGCGGTGAATCTGCTGGGCACCCAGGAGCGGGTGCTGTGGAGCATGGGCATGGAGCGGGCCGAGGAGCTCGAAGCCCTGGGCGAGCGGCTGGCCCTGCTGCAGCAGCCCCGCCCGCCCAAGGGGGCCCGCGAGGCCGTGCGCTTTGGCTCGGTGCTGCTGGATGTGCTCAAGGCCCGCCCCGATCTCGACCTCATGCCCCCCTGCCACCAGCAGGTGTTCAAGGGGGATCAGGTGAACCTGGATGCCCTACCCCTCCTGCGTCCCTGGCCCGGGGATGGGGGCCGGATCATCACCCTGGGGCTGGTGATCACCAAAGACCCGGAAACCGGCACCCCGAACGTGGGTGTCTACCGGCTGCAGCAGCAATCGGTGAACACCATGACCGTGCACTGGTTGAGCGTGCGCGGCGGTGCCCGGCACCTGCGCAAGGCGGCGGCCATGGGCAAAAAGCTGGAGATCGCCATTGCCATCGGGGTGCATCCCCTGCTGGTGATGGCCGCTGCCACCCCGATCCCCGTGCAGCTCAGCGAGTGGTTGTTTGCCGGTCTCTATGCCGGCGAAGGGGTGCGCCTGGCCAAGTGCAAGACCGTGAACCTCGAGGTGCCCAGCCACAGCGAGGTGGTGCTGGAGGGCACCATCACCCCGGGAGAGGAGCTCGCCGATGGCCCCTTCGGCGATCACATGGGCTTTTACGGCGGCGTCGAAGACTCCCCGCTGGTGCACATCCAGTGCGTCACCCAGCGCCGGAACCCAATTTACTTCACCACCTTCAGCGGGCGGCCGCCGAAGGAGGACGCGATGCTCGCCATCGCCCTAAACCGCATCTACACGCCGATCCTGCGCCAGCAGATCCCCGAAATCGTCGACTTTTTCCTGCCGATGGAGGGGCTCAGCTACAAGCTGGCCGTGATCGCCATCGACAAGGCCTACCCCGGCCAGGCCAAGCGCGCCGCCATGGCCTTCTGGAGCGCCCTGCCCCAATTCACTTACACCAAATTCGTGGTGGTGGTTGATCAGACCATCAACATCCGCGATCCCCGCCAGGTGATCTGGGCCATCAGTGCCCAAGTGGATCCGCAGCGCGATCTCTTCGTCCTGGAGGACACCCCCTTCGACAGCCTCGACTTCGCCAGCGAACGCCTTGGGCTGGGGGGCCGGTTGGCGATCGATGCCACCACCAAAGTGGGACCGGAGAAGCGCCACGAATGGGGGGAACCGCTGCGTCGCCCCGCCGAGCTGGAGGCACGCATCGATGGCCGCTGGGCCGAACTGGGCCTGGCCGACCTCGGGGGCCAGGCCCCCGATCCGGCCTTGTTTGGCTACACCCTCGAGTATGTGCTGGAGCGGCTGGCGGCGCGGGCCTGATGCTGCGTAAAAGTGGAATCCAGGCCCTCAAGGCCCTGCTCGAACTGGCCCAGGACCCGGCCCAGTGGCGGTCCGCCCAGGAGCTGGCCGAGGCCCAGCAACTTCCCGCCGCCATGGTGGAACAGTTGCTGCTGCGTCTGCGCCGTGCCCAGCTGGTGGAGGCCCGGCGGGGGCGCCACGGCGGCTACCGGCTGGCTCGGGCCGCGCGCCAGATCGTCCTGACGGAGGTGCTGGCTGCGGCCGCGGTGGCGCCAGCCGCTGAACCCGCTGGCCTGAACGAGGCCGACAACCGGCCCATTGACCAGGTCACCGCAGCCCTGGAACAGCGGCTGGCCAGAAGCATCACCCAGATGCTGGCCGAACTCACCCTGGAGGATCTGCTCTTCGATCTGCGCAGTGCTGAGGCCAGCCTGGAGGAGGACGGCGGGCTGATGCTGGGGTGATCCAACGGCCTCCATAGGATCGGGGCCACCCATTCCCCCTTCGTCTTGAGCCAGCCCAACCCCTCCACCAAACCCTTGCCGCTTGCGGCGGGGGGAACGCTGCGGGGAACCGTGCAGGTGCCCGGCGACAAATCCATTTCCCACCGCGCCCTGCTGTTCGGCGCCATCTCCGAAGGGGTGACGCGGATTGAGGGGCTTTTGCCCGCTGAAGACCCGCTCAGCACCGCCGCCTGCCTGCGGGCGATGGGCGTCGGGGTGTCGGAGATCCGGGCCGGTGAACCGGTCACGGTGGAGGGGGTGGGGCTCGATGGCTTCCAGGAGCCTGCTGACGTGCTCGACTGCGGCAACTCCGGCACCACCATGCGGTTGATGTTGGGCCTGCTCGCCGGACGGGTGGACCGCCACTTTGTGCTCACGGGCGACGGCTCCCTGCGGGGCCGCCCGATGCGGCGGGTGGGGGGACCCCTGGCCGAAATGGGAGCGGTGATCCATGGCCGCAAAGGTGGCAACTTCGCCCCGCTGGCCGTGCTGGGCCAGCCCCTGCGGGGCACCACCATCCACACGCCGGTGGCCTCGGCCCAGGTGAAGAGCGCCATCCTGCTGGCGGCCCTCACCGCCGCAGGACCCACCACGGTGATCGAGCCGGCCCAGAGCCGCGACCACAGCGAACGGATGCTGCGGGCCTTCGGCGCCCAGCTGGAGGTGGGAGGACCGGGCCTCACCCAGGTGACCCTGACCCCCGGCGCCAGCCTGCGCGGCCAGGACGTCGTCGTGCCCGGCGACATCAGTTCCGCCGCCTTCTGGTTGGTGGCGGCGGCCATCACCCCAGGCGCCCAACTGACGGTTCAGAACGTGGGCCTCAACCCGAGCCGCACCGGCATCTTGGAGGTGCTGGAGCAGATGGGGGCCCGGATCACGGTGCTGAACAGCCGGGACGTGGCCGGCGAGCCGGTGGGTGATCTGCAGGTGAGCCATGGCCCCCTGCAGGCCTTCGAGATCGGAGGTGACCTCATTCCCCGGTTGGTGGATGAGATTCCCGTGCTGGCCGTGGCGGCCTGCTGTGCGGAAGGCACCAGCCGCATCCGCGATGCCGAAGAGCTGCGGGTGAAGGAAACCGACCGGCTGGCCGTGATGGCCCGTCAGCTGGGGGCGATGGGCGCCCGGATCGAGGAATTCGAGGATGGTCTAGCCATCACCGGCTCCAGCCCCCTGCACGGAGCCGTGGTGGACAGTGAAACCGACCACCGGGTGGCCATGAGCCTGGCGGTGGCTGCCGGCATCGCCACGGGCGACAGCCTGTTGCATCGCCCGGAGGCGGCGGCGGTGTCCTACCCCGGCTTCTGGGACGACCTGGCCCGCCTCAGGCAGCCCACGTAGATTCCGCCCCAGCCGCTTGTCGCCGTCCATGCTCGCCGTCGCCGTGTTGGCTGCAGGGAAGGGCACGCGCATGAAGAGCGCCCTGCCCAAGGTGCTGCAACCCCTGGCCGGAGCCACCCTGGTGGAGCGGGTGCTCAACAGCTGCGACGCCCTCCAGCCTGAGCGGCGCATCCTGATCGTGGGGCACCAGGCGGAGCGCGTGGAACGGGAGCTGCAGGGCCACAGCGGCCTGGAGTACGTGTTGCAACAACCCCAGAACGGCACCGGTCATGCGGTCCAGCAATTGCTGGAGCCCCTGGCCGACTTCCAGGGCGACCTGCTCGTGCTCAACGGCGACGTCCCCCTGCTGCGGCCGGAGACCCTCGCCTCCCTGGTGGACCAGCACCGCGCCAGCGGCGCCGCCGTGACCCTGCTCACCGCCCGGCTGGCCGATCCCACGGGATACGGGCGGGTGTTTGCCGATGCCGCCGGGGCGGTCAGCGCCATCGTGGAGCACCGCGACTGCAACGACGAGCAACGCCGCAACACCCTCACCAACGCTGGCATCTACTGCTTCAACTGGCAGCAGCTGGCCGCCGTGCTGCCCCAACTCACCACCGACAACGACCAGGGCGAGCTCTACCTCACCGACACCGTGGCCCTGCTTGAGCCCGCCATGCATCGGGAGGTGGCCGATGCCGACGAAATCACCGGCATCAACGACCGCCTGCAGCTCAGCCAGTGCGAAGCGGTGCTGCAGGACCGCCTGAGGCGCCACTGGATGGCCGAGGGGGTGACCTTCACCGACCCCACCAGTTGCACCTTGAGCGAGGGCAGCCGCTTTGGCCGGGATGTGGTGGTGGAGCCCCAGTGCCATTTCCGGGGCAGCACCACCATCGGCGATGGCTGTCGCATCGGTCCCGGCTGCCTGATTGAGGACAGTCGGCTGGGTGAGGGTGTGACCGTGCTGTACTCCGTTCTGCGGCAGACCCATGTGGCCGGCGGCTGCGCCATTGGTCCGTTTGCCCAGTTGCGTCCAGGCAGCGAGGTGGGCGAGCACTGCCACATCGGCAACTTTGTGGAGGTGAAGAACAGCACCCTGGCCGCGGGTGTGAAGGTGAACCACCTGAGCTATATCGGCGACGCTGACCTGGGCGCCGGCGTGAATGTGGGGGCCGGCACGATCACCGCCAACTACGACGGAGTGCGCAAGCACCGCACGGTGGTGGGCGCCGGCAGCAAGACCGGCGCCAATTCGGTGCTGGTGGCACCAATCCGCCTGGGCGACAACGTGACCGTTGGGGCCGGTTCCACCCTCACCCGGGATGTGCCCGCCGGCGCCCTGGCCCTGGGCCGAGCCCGCCAGCTGGTCAAAGAGAACTGGTCAGGTCCGGCGCCCACCCCATAGGCTGCGCCCATACCAAGGCTGCGGGCATGGATCGCGACACGCTGAACGTCTCACAGAGGAAAGACGACGGCTTTGCCTACGAGCCTGTGGAGCGCTTCGGCGCGAGCATGACCAGTCCCAGACCCTGGAACACCCAGGCCCTGGCTGGGGTGGAACGGCTGAACGGCCGGGTGGCCATGCTGGGCTTCACGGCCGCCATCGCCGGTGAACTGCTCACCGGCAAGGGGATGGTGGGGCAGCTCGGTGCCCTCCTGCAGTGGTACCTGGGCTGAAGCCACCCGGCAGAGCGGTTCCAACGGAAAGGCCCCGGGTGAACCACCACCCAGGGCCTCTGCCCGAAGGCACAACATCGTGAAATGCTGCTCCGCCTGCATCATGGCCGATCCACGGGATCGACGCGCTGCCGCTCCAGCAAGGGAATCAGGCGCTCCAAGGCCACCCCGCGGCTGCCTTTGAGCAGCAGCACGTCCCCGGGCTCGAGCCACTGGGCCAGGGGATCGGCGGCCGCCTCCGGTGAGGCAACGCACTCCAGCCGGGCCAACCCGTTGGCGGCCGCCAGCATGGCTCCACCTTCCGCACCGCCATCCACAATCACGAGCCCATCGAGGTTGAGCTGGCGGGCCCGCTCTGCCACCTGGCGATGCAAGGCGAGGCTCTGATCGCCCAGCTCAAGCATGGTGCCCAACACGGCGAAATGGCGCCCGGGCTGGCGAGCCAACAGATCCAGGGACGCCAGCACGGCCTCGGGAGATGCGTTGTAGGTCTCATCCAGCACCCGCACCCCGCCGATCTCTAAGCGGCGGCTCCGCCCCCCGGGCAGGGCCACCTCCAGGGGCTGCCAGCGGGCCGGATCCAGCCCCAGCTCCTCGGCCACGGCCAGGGCCAGCAACAGGTTGCGGGCGTGATGGGCCCCCTCCAGGGGAACGGGCAGGGTCACACCCGCCAGTTCCAGGGAGTCTCCGCGGGGATCCAGCCGCCCCACCCGGTCGGCCTGGGACTCAAAGCCTTCCCCAGCCAAGGCCACCCGCACCACCCGGCCCGACCAAACCCGGGCCAGGGCCCGATCCAGCAGGGGGTCACCAGCCGGAATCACCACCACCCCATCGGCGGGCAAGCCCGTGGTGATCTCGCACTTGGCCGTGGCGATCGCCTCGCGGCTGCCCAGGCGACCGATGTGGGCCGTGCCGATGTTGGTGATCACAGCCACATCCGGTCGGGCGCAGCGGCTGAGCCGCTCGATTTCCCCCAGGCCCCGCATGCCCATCTCCACCACCACCGCCGCCTGGCCAGGGGTTGCACCCAGCAGGGTGAGGGGAACACCGATGTCGTTGTTCTCGTTGCCGCTGGAGGCCCACACGGGCCCAAGGGGAGCCAGGGCCGCGCGGATCAGTTCTCGGGTGGTGGTTTTGCCCGCCGAGCCGGTGACGGCGACCACCGGAGCCCCCAGCTGCTGCCGCCAGAGACCGGCCAGCTCCTGGTAGGCCTGAAGGGTGTCCGGCACCCACCACAGCGGCACCTGGGAGCGTTTCGCGGTGGCCACCAGCGCCGCCGCTGCCCCGGGGGGCAGGCGATCCGCCTGGGCCAGCAGGCCAGCGGCACCGGCCTCCAGGGCGGTGGCCAGGAAGGCATGGCCATCGAAGCGCTCCCCCACCAGGGGGAGGTACAGCTGGCCGGCGCTGAGCCGGCGACTGTCGGTGCAGATCTCCTGGGGAGCCAGGGATGCCTCGGCCTGGGCTGGGGACAGGGGTCCGTTGGCGGGCAGCCCCCAGAGCTCCTGCAACTGGGCCAGGCGCAAGGTCATCGGCGGCGGAGAGCGGAGTTGGCCAGGATCATGGCCCAGCTGGCCCAGGGGGATCCAGCAACACCATGCCCCCGCCGACGCGGGCAGCCTGACCCACCACAACGCCCTCCCCATCCAGCAGTCGGAGGTGCTCGTAGCCGAGATCACGGCTGCGCTGCAGCCAGGCATCTGCCTGCTGCTGGCGTTGCGGTTCCGGCAAGGCCTGGAACAGCAACGAGAGCTCGAGGTCCAGCCGACCCTCCGCCGGGACGGGGCGGGCGGAGGCGATCAGGTGGCCGGAGTCATCCTGGATCAACAGGCCCAGCAGGGGGTCAAGCTCGAGGGTGGGTGGCGGCGCCGGCACCGAGGCCCCCGCCCCAGCCGTCTCAGGCTCCGGACCAGCCTCGCGTTCCAGACCAGCTTCGCGGGCCAAAACAGGGGCGGGACCAGGCCGATCGTCAACCTGTGGGGATGGCGCTGGGGCCGTAAGGGACGGGGAGACCGATGGAGGCGGCAGGGAATCCAGGCCCCGTACCACGCCCAGGCCCAGAGCCACCAGGCTGGCCAGGCCCAGGAGCAACAGCAGCGGCCAGAACAGGGCAGCCCAGGCGGCGGGCCAAAAGCCGGGTACGGACAGATCCCCCTCGCCGTTGCGCCGCCAGAGCTCCCTCACTTTGAGGCCAGTGCTGGCGACCACGGCCCGCAGGTCCCGAGCCAGACGCCCCCAGGGATCCTCGTAGGGGGCCGGATAGGGCACCAAATCCCCGGAGGGATCCCCTGCGGGGCCACCGGTGGCGGGCGGCGGGCTGGGAGAGGTCACCGCAGGGGGGTCATCGGCGTTTCAGCAGGGAGGCCAGTCCGCGGCGGCTGGGATCGGCGTCCTGCCCCTGGGAAAAGCGCTCCACCTCCGCCGCCTCCGGCGTGGGTTCCTTGACGCCGCACACATCGCGGTACATGGCGTCGTATTCGAGGGCGGAGCGGGCCCAGCTGAAGTCCACCGCCATGGCCCGGCGCTGCAGCTCCTGCCAGCTGGCCTGGTTGCGGTAGGCCTCCCAGGACCGCACGATGGCGGTGTAGAAGTCGATCGGCTCATAGCGATCGAAGCCGTAGCCAGTGCCCACCCCGGCCAACGGGTCGTTGGGGGGAACGGTGTCCACCAAGCCGCCCACCATGCGCACCACGGGGATGGAGCCGTAGCGCATCGCCAGCATCTGGCTGATGCCACAGGGCTCAAAGCGACTGGGCATGAGGAAGGCGTCGCTGCCCCCGTAGATCAGGCGGGAGAGGGCATCGTCGTAGGTGAGAAACACGGCGAAACGCCCCGGATGGCGAGACGCCATCTGCCACAGGCCACTTTCATAGGTGCGATCACCGGTGCCCAGCACCACGATCTGGCTGTCGGTGTAGGCCAGCACCCGATCGGCCACTTGCAACAGCAGATCGACGCCCTTCTGATCCACCAGGCGACTCACCATGCCCATCAGGTAGGAGCGGGGATTCACCGCGAGACCGAAACGCTCCTGAAGGGCCTGCTTGTTGACGGCTCGGGGTGCCAGGTCGGCGGCGGAGAATGGGGCCGGCAGCGTGGAGTCCGTAGCCGGATCCCAGTCTTCTGTGTCAATGCCATTGAGGATGCCGCGCAACTTGCCGCTGATGAAATTCAGCAGGCCATCGAGATGCTCGCCGTACTGGGGCGTGCGGATCTCCATCGCATAGGTGGGCGACACCGCATTGACCCGGTCGGCATAGAGCAGCGCCGCCGCCATGGTGTGATCTCCTTGCATGTACCAGGGGCACCAGGTCATGCGGTCGAGCTTCCAGCGCCAGGGGCCCTGGTATTTGAGGTTGTGGATCGTGAAGACGGTGCTGATCTCCGGGTCCTGATGCATCCACACGGGCAGCATGCCGGTGTGCCAGTCGTGGCAATGGAGCACCTGGGGCTTCCAGTGGTGCCAGCAGAATTCAGCCGTGGCACTGGCAAAGAAGGTGAAGCGCCAATCTTCATCCTCTCCGCCGTAGATGCGCTCGGGATCGAACACCGGATGGCCCACCAGATAGAGGGTGAGGCCATTGGTGGGATGGCGCGCCTCGAACACGGCAAAGTCGTTGCCCATGGTGTGGCCCCGCCACACCGGCTCGGCCGACACCTGCAACTTCGACCAGAGCTTGCCGTAGCCCGGCAGGATGATGCGCACGTCATGGCCCAGGGAGGCAAGGGCTGGCGGCAGGGATCCCACGACATCGCCCATGCCGCCGACCTTGATCATCGGGGCGCATTCGGCCGCCGCAAACAGGATCCGCATGCCTAGTCCACCGAGGTGGGCGCAACTCTACGGGCGCCCTTAGGGCAGCACGGTCACGGGTGTGCCGAGTACCACCAGGTCGAACAGCTCGCGCACATGTTCATCGAGCAGGCGCACGCAGCCGTGGGAGACGGCTCGGCCCACGCTGTCGCGCTGGGGTGTGCCGTGGAAGCCCGAACTGACGCAACCCTTCACCACGAGGTGCTCCTTGCCGTTGAAGCCCGCCCGGCCCCGGCAATCGCGATGGAAACCGATCCAGCGACTGCCCAGGGGGTTGCCGGGCCCGGGGGGAATGCGGCGACCGGTGGCCGGATGCTCCCAGGTGGGATCCACCGCCAGCTCGATCACCTCAAACCGCCCAACCGGCGTCTCCCAGCCGGGCCGGCCCACCCCGACCGGGAACCGGCGGAGCTCGCGCCCGTCCTCGATCACGGAGAGCCTCCGCAAACGTCGATCCAACACCAGATGGCGTTCGGGGGTGGGAAAGACGACGGGCTCGCTAGCTGGGGAATCCGCCGCTGCAGGCTGACCGGTGAAGCCCGGGAGAAGCACAGCCCAAAGGGCAGCAGCTCCACACCGAACAGCCCCACCCATCACCCCTGCCGCCACCTGTGTCCCTTGGCCTGGCAGGCCCCAGATCTCTTCTCAAGGTAACCAGGGAGCGTCGGAAAAGTCGGGTGAGCGCTTTTCCAGAAAGGCATTGCGGCCCTCCTGGCCCTCCTCCGTTCGGTAAAAGAGATGGGTGGCCTGGCCAGCCAGCTCCTGGATACCCGCCAGACCGTCGGTTTCGGCATTGAAGGCGGCCTTGAGGCAACGGATCGCCGTGGGGCTGTGCTGTAACACCTCCCGGGCCCAGCGCACGCCCTCGGCCTCGAGCTCCGCCAGGGGCACCACCGCATTCACCAGGCCCATGGCCAGGGCCTGCTCGGCGCCGTACTGGCGGCAGAGAAACCAGATTTCCCGGGCTTTGCGTTGACCCACCAGCCGGGCCAGATAGCCCGCGCCAAAGCCCCCGTCGAAGCTGCCCACCCGGGGGCCGGTCTGGCCAAACACGGCATTTTCGGCCGCCAGGCTCAGATCGCAGAGCAGATGCAGCACCTGGCCGCCCCCAATGGCATAGCCCGCCACCAGGGCAATCACCACCTTGGGCAGGCTGCGGATCAGGCGCTGCAGGTCCAGCACATTGAGCCGGGGCAGCCCGGTCTCATCGACGTAGCCGCCCTCCCCGCGCACGCTCTGGTCGCCGCCGGAGCAGAAGGCCCAGCCACCATCGGCCGCAGGGCCTGCCCCGGTGAACAGCACCACCCCGACCTTGGGGTTGTCGCGCACGCGGGAAAAGGCATCACACAGCTCCTGCACGGTGCGCGGCCGAAAGGCGTTGCGCTTGTGCGGTCGGTTGATCGTGATCCGGGCAATTCCCGCATCACAGAGATCGAACAGGATGTCTTCGTAGGAGCCGGCGGGCTGCCAGGTGACCGATCCCGGGGACGACGGTGCCGGGGAGGGGGAAGGGGCCGTCACGACTGAGACCAGGAGGAGCTGGCCATTCTGCGCAGCTCCTGCCGCCGGGCCGCATCGGCCCGGCGATCGGTCACCACTTCCAGCAGGGCCATCGGCTGCTCCAGGGCCCAGCTGAGCTGGGACGCCAGATCAGCCCCCCCCTCCACGCGGCGGCCGGGCACGCCGTGGGCGGCCGCCAGCGCCAGATGGTCAACCGGCTGGGGCATGGCAAACAGACGATCGAAATCGAGGGCCTGCTCGGGCGTTGTGCGGATCGGCAGTTGCTCAAAGATGCCGCCACCGCCGTTGTTGAGCAGGATCACCGTGAGCCGGCCGCCCAGCTGCCCCTGCCAGAGCCAGCCATGGCTGTCGTGGAGCAGGGCCAGATCGCCGGTCAGCAGCACGGCCTGGCCCAGGGCTGCCGCCACCCCACAGGCGATGGACAGGGTGCCGTCGATGCCGGAGGCGCCACGGAAAGCGAACACGGGGCGGCCCGGGGCGGCGGGGTCGCCGAAGCTCTCCCAGTCCCGCACGGGGCTGCTGTTGGCGATCACCAACGGCAGATCGGCCGGCAGGAGGCGGCCGAGGGCCCGGGCCAGGCCGGGCTCGCCACCATCGCCGCCGGGCAGGGAATGGTCCAACCAACCCTGCAGAGCTCCCTCCCGTTGCGACCAGGCCGCTGCCAGCTCCAGGGCGGCCTGGCTGGGCTGCCCCTCCCAGCAGCGCTCGGGCCAGCTGGCCAGCCAACCGGCCAGACCTGATGGGATCGAAGGGCAGGCGGAGCCCAGGGGGTCTAGGCAGCGGGGATCCCCCTCACTCACGAGCCACTGACGGGGCCCGGGGTGGGCGAGCCAGCGCTGCAGGCGTCGACTGGCGGGCAGCGGTCCCAGGCGCAGCACCTGCGGGGGAGGCTGCAGGGCCCCATCAGGATGGTCCAACAACAGGTCGTAGCCAGCGACCATTTGCAACTGGGGCAGACCCCGCAGCCCGCTGAGACCATCGGCGAGCACCGGCCAGCCCGTGCGCCGTTGCAACCGAACCAGGGCGGCCACGTGGGCCTCCCGGTGCTGGGGGAGTCCCCGCCAGGGGCCGGCCACCACCACACCAGCCTGGTCCAGGTCCGGCATCGGGCTGGAATTCAAGCTGGGGATGGCTGCAGGGGACAGGAAACTCCCCTGAACCATGGACACCCCCACCTGGGGCACCGCCACCGCCAGCAGAGCCGGACCATCGGCGTGCAGCGGTTCGTCAAAGGGAAGATTGAGGTGGACGGGCCCCGGCGCCTGCCCCGGTGCCTGCGTGGCCGCCAGGGCCCTGCAGGCCAACTGCACAATCTCCTCCTCACCCATCTCACCCAGGCCGGCGCCATCGGCCTGGCCGCGCCAACGCACACTGGCGGCCAGGAAGCACTCCTGGTTCACGGTCTGGTTGGCACCACAGCCCTTGAGGCGATCGGGCCGATCGGCGCTGATCAGCAGCAGGGGAATGGCGCCGTAATCGGCCTCCACCGCTGCGGGCAGCAGGTTGGCCACGGCCGTGCCGGAGGTGGTGACCACCGCGACGGCGCGGCCCCGGGCCCGGGCCAGTCCCAGGGCGAAAAAAGCGGCTGAGCGTTCATCCACCGCGGTGCGGAGGACCAGTCCCCGCGTCTCCAGCACGCCGGCCGCCTCGGCCAGGGCACCCGAGCGACTGCCGGGACACAGCACCAAATCGGTCAGGCCACCACGCATCAAGGCGGCCAGCAGCACCAGGGACGCCTGGAGATTGGCGGTGGAGAGGTCAGAACCGATGGGAGGGGAAGGCGAGGGGGGGCGAGGGACCGGGGCCACGCCGGCGCGTTCAGGATGGGCCGATCATCCTCGCCCCTGCCCTTGGAGCCCCCATCCCCCCGTCCCGCCGAAAGTCCGCTGGTGCTGCTGCGCCGCCAGATCCTGCCGGTGCTGGCCTGGGTGGCCCTGGCCCTGGTGCTGCGCTGGGCGGTGGTGGAACCGCGCTGGATTCCTTCCGGCTCCATGTTGCCCAGCCTCCAGCTCCAGGATCGGGTGCTGGTGGAGAAGCTGCGGGCGCGCCTGCATCGCCCCCTGCCGGTGGGAACCGTGGTGGTATTCCGCCCACCCCCTGCCCTACTTGAGGCGGGCTACGACCCGAACGCCGCCCTGATCAAGCGGGTGGTGGCCCAGGCGGGGGATCGGATCGAAGTGCGCCAAGGGGTGCTCTGGCGCAACGGGTCGCCGGCCCCGATCGACTGGTCGGCCGAACCGATGGACTACAGCCTGGCGCCGCTCACCGTTCCCCCAGACCACCTGATGGTGCTGGGGGACAACCGCAATGCCAGCCTGGATTCCCACCTCTGGGGCCCCCTGCCCCGGGACGCGGTGATCGGCACGGCCGTGCTGCGCTACTGGCCGGCGAACCGCATGGGCTGGTTACGGTTGTCCGCCATGGGGCACCCCCCTGGTGGGCCGGAAGAGCTGGGGTAGGGTGCAGCCCGGACGCAGCGCACACCGGCGATGTTTAACCCGGAGTTCCTGACCACCGACAACGAGGCGATCAGCGGCAACACGCTGATTCAGTACCTCCAGGAGCAGTCTCCAGAGGTGCTGCAGCGGGTGGCGCGCTCGGCCAGCGGCGACATTCAGGACATCATTCGCCACAACGTGCAGGGCCTGCTGGGCATGCTCCCCGGCGAGCAGTTTGAGGTGAAGATTCAGACCAACCGCGACAACCTCGCCGGGCTGCTGGCCTCCGCCATGATGACGGGGTACTTCCTGCGCCAGATGGAACAGCGCATGGAGTTGGATAGCAGCCTGCTCGGCAGCGGCGAATTGGATGCGGACCTGGACGCCGATCCTGGCGAACTTCGGCTCTGACGGGGGCGGGCCCGCCGATCGGGTTCAGGACTGGGAACTGGGATTTTCGGGAACCAAACCCAACCGCAGCAGGGCCCTGTCGATCCCAGCCAGGTAGGCCCAACTCCCCCCGTCTGGCGCCCAGGGGCGCGCTTCCAGCCCGGTAGCCAGCGCCTCGAGCTGCTCCCCACTACAGGCCACGGGGGCCTCGTAATGGGCTGGCACCAGCCAGCGCAGCTCAGGCTCCGCCGCCAGGGTCCGAATCCAGGCCAGCAGGGCGGCCTGGCAGCGCGGAAACACCAACCGCTCCAGCACCGGGGCCACCTGAAGGGCTGGCCCATCCGCGGGCACCAGGCGGCGAAAGTCGGCGGACCAGTCGTCATGCCAGCGGAAGGGGTACAGGCCGAAATAGGCCTGGGGAGAACGGACCCCCCGGGCCAGCACGCCCCCCAGCAGCTCCCCCCATCCCGGCACCACCAGAGGATCCGGACGCAGATAGGAGGCAAACAGCACCAGCCGCTGCCAACCGCGCCGGCGCCGCTCCGGCGAGTCGGAGAGGGGTTCATCCCCCCGGTCCCGGGCATGGAACAACAGGGGGGTGGGATCGGCGCGGAACAACTCCGGTGGCTCCGGACCAATCGCCACCAGGGCGTCGGTGACCAGCAGGCAGCCACTGGCCCGATGCAGACAGGCGGCCTCCATGAAGGTGCCCAGGCCGAGATCGAGGGGACCCAGCGGAATCCAGCTGAGTTCATCGGCATGGGGCAAGCCCTGCTCAAACAACACCCGGGTGAGGGACGCCGGAAAGCCAAGCCAGGCCAGGGGCAGGGGCAGGGGAAAACTCCACTGCCGTGGGGTCACCCACACCTGGGCTGTCGGGAAGGCCCGGGCCATGGCCGGCACCGGCAGCTTGTGCTCCAGGCCGGAGCTGGTGGGGAGCACGATGGTGCACACCGGCCCGTAGCGACCCTCCAGTTCGGCCAGGGCAGCGCGCACCTCACCGGTGGGCGGCACGGGGGCGTAGAGCAGCAGGCCCCGGCGCAGCCGCAGCACCGTCATCCGGATCGGCACGGCCACATAGAACACCCCCTGCAGCTGCTCCAGGCTCCAGACCTGGCCTGGAATCAACTCCCGCACCAGGGTGCGACGCCGGCCATAGGGGTAAAGCGGCAGCAGGGGCCACCAGGGCCAGCGCTGATCGGCGGACACGGCAGACACCTCAGGCCAGCAACACCAGACTGATGCTCATCACCACCATCCCCGCCGTAACCCCGGCAATCATCAGGTGGTGATGGGCTCCCGTGCGCTGGGCAGCCGGCAGTAGCTCATCGAGGCAGATGTACACCATCAGGCCGGCCACACTGGCAAACACCACCCCCATCACCGTGTCGTTGAGGAACGAGCGCAGGAAGCCGTAGCCCACCACGGCGCCGATCGGCTCCGCCAGACCTGAGGCAAAGGACACCCAGAACGCCTTGCTGCGACTGCCGGTGGCGAAATACACCGGGGCCGAAATGGCCAGGCCTTCCGGGATGTTGTGGATGGCGATCGCGATGGCAATGCCGATGCCCAGCCGGGGGCTGGAGAGGGCTCCCACAAAGGTGGCGAGTCCCTCCGGAAAGTTGTGAATCCCGATCGCCAGGGCCGAAAACAATCCCGTGCGCAGCAGGGTGCGCGAGCGGGCCCCGGTTGGATCGGTCTCCGGCAGGGCCAGGCTATGGCTGGGCAGGGAATGGTCGATCAGGGCGATCAGCAGCATGCCGGCGAAAAAAGCCAACACGGTGGCGGCATAGCCGGTGGCGGGTCCAAGGCCGAGCGACAGGGCCTGGCGAGCCTTGGGAAAGATCTCCACGAAGGAGACGTAAATCATCACCCCGGCCGAAAAGCTGAGCGACAGGGTCAGCACCCGGGGGCTGAAGCGCCGGGACAGTAAGCCCAGCAGGCTGCCTAACCCCGTGCAGAGTCCGGCTGCCAGGGTGAGCAGAAAGGCAAACAGCACCCGCTGATCCAGCTCAAACAAGGGCCCTGCTCCGCAGATGCGGCATCCTCAGAACGCATGTTCGCAGGCCGTTGATCCGCCGTCCGCCGCTGGGACAGGCTGGCTGCGCAGCCACTGGCGCCCCTGCTCCAGAAAAGCGGACCAATCCAGCTTCTCCGCCTCGGCCGCCTGGGCCACCAGAAGTGGGGCCTGGCGCTTGATCGCCGCGAGGTCGGGCTCACTCACCCCAGCGGAGAGGGCCAACATGTCGGCCATGGCGTGGGCGACCACCCGGGTGAGGTAGGCGGCGCTGAGGGCCTGCATGGCCCCCCCCACCAACCAGGTTGCCCCGTGCCACTTGACCAGACCGGCCAGGGCTTGGCTGCTCCACTCCACCACCCCCAGGGCCAGCGAAGCCTTGGCCAATTCAGCAGCGGCGGCCTGCAGTTGCTCCAGGGTCCAGGGACAATCCCAGAGCCGGGCCATCTCCTGCAGCATCAGCCCATTGGCCACCGCCAACACGAGCAGGTCGAGGCTGGGCAAGGGGGCCGCCACCACACCGGCTGCCACGATCCACTGGGTGCGGCGCTGCAGCGGTCGGAACAGCTCCCGGCGCTGCTGCTCGAGATCGCGCTGCCAGCGGCCGTGCAGCTGCTGCAAGCGGCGCAGCTGGCGGGCCTGGCGCAGGCTGGCGGCGGCGGGGCCCAGGTCCCGGGCCAGGGGGGCCAGGCTGCTGGCCAGGGTCTGGGGCTGTCCATCCCAGAACAGAAGACGGGCCGAAAGTTCCGCACCGAGCTGGGCCTGGAGTTCGGCAGCCAGCTGGTCGGGGCCCGGTCCCTCGCCGTTGTGGTGCACCAACAGCCAGGCGGGTTGGCCCTGGGGGAGGGCTTCCAACCAACGCAGCTCAGCCGCGGACAGGGGCATGCGCAGGTGGTGAATCAGGCCATCACAGGCTTCGAACACCGGTGGCCAGCACCAGTCCGCACTCCAGGGCGGCAAGGGGTGGGCCCAGTGGAGCTGGATGGGCTCCGGGCCTCGCAGGGCCTCCAGCAGGGTGCCCTGCAGCTCGCCCGACGGAGGATTGGTGCCCACCAGGGCGAGCGTCAAGCCCGCCCGTCCCAACTCCTGGCGCAGGCAAGCCAGCTGGTTGGCGCGCTCGAGGCGGGCGGCCTCCAGCACGGCTCCAGCGGGGCTGCTGGCATCCACCTGGGCACCGGCGAGCTTGCCAAACTGGGCTTCGAGCCGCTCCAGCCGCTCCAGCCAACCCGGCACATCCGTTGCGGATGGCCCCAGCGGCCGCGGGCGCCGCCACCACCAGGCCCCAAGCGCCAATCCCGCCAAGGTGATGCCGGGCGAGAGAGGCAGATGGCTGAGGCGCAGCAGGCCATCGGTGACCAGCCAGCCAGCCAGGCCCAAGCCCAGGGGGGGGAGCCAGGGTCTGAGCGCAGGCGGCACGGCCTGACGGGCCGCAGCCAGCCCAGCGAGCTCGGAGGGGATCACCGGCGGCGTCAACGGCGCGGACAACGATGCAGCATCTTTAGCTCAGCTTGGAACAGTGCGCCGGCGTGGAATGCCAATAGCGTGGGGTGCAGTTGGGGGCCTGCCAGGCCAGATCAGGGTTTGGGAGACAAGCACCTGCACCACCACCAGCGCGACCTGGGGGACAACCCCCGGGACAACCGCCAACAGGTCAAGCGGGTGCTGTTGGTGGCGCTCGCCGTCAACGTCAGCATGACGCTGTTGAAATTGCTGGTGGGCCTGCTGAGTGGCTCCCTGGCCGTGCTGGCTGACGCCATGCACAGCGCCACCGACGGCTTGTCGAGCCTGTTGGGCCTGCTCACCAATGGGCTCTCCGATCCCGAACCCGACCGGGATCACCCCTATGGCCATCACAAGTACGAGGCCCTGGGGGCACTGGCCATCGCCGCCTTCATCCTGTTCACCGCCTTTGAAATCCTCCAGACCGCGGTGCATCGGCTCCGGGGTGGACTGCAGCCCCTGCGGCTGGACAGTCAGGAGCTGTTGTTGCTTCTGGTGGTGCTGGGCTTCAACATCCTGCTCGCCAGCTACGAAAGGGCCGAGGGGCGGCGGCTGGGCAGCCCCCTGCTCACGGCCGATGCCACCCACACCAGCAGTGACATCTGGACCACAGCCGTGGTGCTGGTGGGACTCAGCGGAGCCGTCTGGCTGAATCTCTCCTGGCTAGACGTGGCCCTGGCCATTCCGCTCTGCCTGCTGCTGGTGCGGGTGTGCTGGACCGTGCTGCGCTCCAACCTGCCCTTGCTGGTGGACCAGATCGCCATCGCGCCGGAGGCGATTCACCAGGTGGCCATGGGGGTTCCCGGGGTGCTCAACTGCCACGACATCGCCAGCAGGGGCGTGCTCGGACGGCAGGTGTTCATTGACATGCATATGGTGGTGGATGCCAACGACCTGCCCACGGCCCACCGGATCACGGAGCTGGTGGAGGAACACCTGGAAAGCCGCTTTGGCAAGGTGCGCTGCACGATCCACCTGGAACCGCGGGAATACGCCAGCCCGGCGATCACCTTTAAGGGGGCCCATGGCTGAGCTCCTGGAGGCCCTGACGGCGCGGCAGCGACGCCTGCTCCAGGACTGGGCGGGGGAGCTGGAGGCCGCTCCGGCTTGGTGCGGATCCCTGCCGGTGGCCATCCTCGAGCGCTGCTGGCTGCGGCTGCGACGGGTGCCCATCGAGCAACTGGCCCTGGTGCTGCCCCCCGATGCCAGTGCCGATGCCCCGGAGCTGGTGCGCTACCGCGCCTGGATCGCCGCTGGAGAGCCGGCCTGGTCGGCCCAGTTGCGCTGCTGGCAGGAATTTGGCCAGCCGGCCTGCCAGGAAGCCCAACGCCATTTCTGGAACCACCAGGACCGGGGCAACCACGGCTGGACCCTGGAGGCCTATCTCGACCTAGTGGACACCTACCGCCGCCAGGTGGAGCCCGGTGCCCAGCGGTGCCTTCCCCTCCTGGTGCTGGCCCGCGCCGGCCAACGGGAACCCCACACCCTGCACTGGCTCACCCCCCTGGGCCGGCCGATGCGGCACACTTGCGCCTGACTGCAAAGGCTGCGGCCATGGCCGACGACAC
Source organism: Cyanobium sp. FACHB-13342 (assembly GCF_014697415.1). Lineage (GTDB taxonomy): Bacteria > Cyanobacteriota > Cyanobacteriia > PCC-6307 > Cyanobiaceae > Cyanobium_A. The sequence goes on from NZ_JACJRT010000008.1 coordinate 404,774, forward strand.
GACCACCTCCCATCCCCGCGACGACCGGGGGGAACGGCCCAGTGGCGGCCGCCCTCCAGGCAACCGTGAACCCGGCGGATTCCGCATTCGTCTGAGCGACAACGAGATGCGCGCCGCCCGCGCCATCCAGGAGAGCTTTGGTCTGCGCTCCACCGTGGCCGCCCTGGGATTTGCGATCCGCACCGTCGCCCAGTTGCTGGAGGACGGCCAACTCGACGCCCTCGTCGCCCAGCAGCGGGCCCAGGGTGGCAACCGTGGCGGCGATAGACCCCGTGGGGATGGCCCCCGCGGCGGCGGTGAAGGTCGGGGCAGCCGCCCGGAGCGTGGCCCCCGCATTGATCCCTTTGCCAGGCCCAGCAAGCCGGCCCCGCCTGCCCCCGCGGTTGAGGAGGAGCCCACCCCCGCCATGGCCGAACCGGCCCCTGCCGAACCCGCCGAAGCGGTGAGCCCGGAGACAGCCACCGAGCCGTCCGGCTCGGACAGCGTCGAGAGCTGAGTCCCATGCCACGGCCGAGGGTTCTGTCCGGGGTCCAACCCACCGGGGCTTTACACCTCGGCAACTGGCTCGGGGCCATCCGCAACTGGGTTGCGCTTCAAGACAGCCACGACCCCTATTTCTGCGTGGTGGACCTGCATGCCATCACCGTTCCCCACGATCCGGCACGCCTGGCGGAGGACACCCTCACCACTGCAGCCCTCTATCTGGCCTGTGGCATCGATCCCCAGCGATCCACGGTGTTCGTGCAGAGCCACGTCAGCGCCCACAGCGAGCTGGCCTGGTTGCTGAATTGTGTGACGCCGCTCAACTGGCTGGAACGCATGATCCAGTTCAAGGAAAAGGCGATCAAGCAGGGCGACCAGGTGTCGGTGGGCCTGCTCGATTACCCGGTGCTGATGGCCGCCGACATCCTTCTGTATGACGCTGACCTGGTGCCGGTGGGCGAAGACCAGAAACAGCACCTGGAACTGGCCCGAGATATTGCCCAGCAGCGCATCAACGCCCGATTCGCCCCCCGCGACGGGGCCGGCGAGCCAATCCCGGTGCTCAAGGTGCCGGAGCCGCTGATCCTCAGGGAAGGAGCCCGGGTGATGAGCCTCACCGACGGCAGCAGCAAGATGAGCAAGAGCGATCCCAATGAGGGCTCGCGCATCAGCCTGCTCGATCCCCCCGAGCTGATCACGAAAAAGATCAAGCGCGCCAAAACCGACCCCACCATGGGTCTGGAATTCGGCAATCCCGAGCGCCCCGAGGCCGACAACCTGCTCGGCCTGTATGCCCTGCTGACGGGCAAGGGCCGGGAGCAGGCCTCCCAGGAGTGCGGCGCGATGGGCTGGGGCACCTTCAAGCCCCTGCTGGCGGATGCTGCCGTGGAAGCCCTGCGCCCTGTCCAGGAGCGCTACCAGCAATGGCGCCAGGATCCCGGGGCTGTGGAGGCGGTGCTGCGGGATGGAGAGGCCAAAGCGGCCGCCGTGGCTGAGGACACCCTGGATCGGGTGCGCCAGGCCCTCGGATTCCTGCCGCGCAGCCGGGCTGGGTCCTGAACCTTCGGGCCAGCAATGATCAGCCAAACTAATCATTGGCGACGCGCTGCGGACGGGTGCAGGACGCCAAAGCCGGAAGCCACGAGTCCCGAACAAGACCAGTGACTCCCAGGGATCGCGACTGAGACACAGCACGACAGGGGCGCCCTGTGCACACCGTGTCCCAGTTGTCTACCCCCGGGTCTGGGGGGGTGGCCGGGCCACCGGGCTGGCCGCCAGGGTTGCCCCAACCGCGATGCCACCGCCTGTCCCGTCCAACGACCAGGATCAGCCCCCAGCGCCAAGCGCCCCGTTCGCTGGAGCGGCTCCTGGGGTCAGGGCCCCTCTGTGGAGCCGCCCTGCTGCTGACCCTGCCACCGGCGATCCAGCCAACCCCAAGCGCACCCCTCCAGCGGGCAGCCACCCCCGCAGCAGGGGGACCGGCGTATGCCATCACCCCCGAGCGCCGCGCCCTGCTGGACACGATCCGCTTTGCCGAAGGCACCTGGAAGGGCGGCAGTGTGACGGGCTATCGGGTGCTCTACGGCGGTGGATTGTTCGCCAGCCTGGAGCGCCATCCGGAGGTCACCGTGCACCGGCGCTACAGCAGTGCCGCCGCCGGCGCCTACCAATTCCTGCCCACCACCTGGCGGGAAGCCTCCCGCAAGCTCGCCCTGAGGGATTTCAGCCCGGCCAACCAGGACCAGGCGGCCCTGTATCTGGTGGATCGGCGGGGCGCCCTCGAGGCCGTCGACCGCGCAGGCCTGGGCAGTGCCGTGCTGGCTCGCCTGTCGCGCGAGTGGGCCTCCCTGCCCGCCAGCCATGGCGGCAGCCACTACGGCCAACCGGTGAAGAACCGCCAGGAGCTGATCAGCTTCTATGGCAATGCCCTGCAGCGGGCCCGGCAGGCGCAAGGCTGAGCGCCGGCCCGCCCCCACTCAGCCCGGCAACGGCACCCCGTGCCCCCAACCCCAGAGGCGCCACAGCCAGTAGGCCAACCCCAGCAGAGCCACACCACAGCCGCCCAGCATCAGCGGTCGCCCTGAGGTGCGCCCTCCCAGCAGGGTCCAGACCCCGAGACCCAGGGCCAGGACCACGAGCACCGGTCCCAGGGCATGCCATGTCACCGCCTGAGCCCAATCGCCCCGCAGCGTCGCCAGCACGGAGCGGGTGAGAAAGCAGGTGGGGCAGGGGATCCCCGTGAGCTGGCGCAGCGGGCAACGCCACAGCCCCAGGGGTAAGCCCTGCCGAACCGCTCCGGCCACGGCGACCCCCGCCCCTAGGAGCAGCCCCGCGGCCAGCCTGGCGCCCGTTCGGCTCACGGTTCCCGGTACACCACCCGCCCCCGGTCGTCATTGCCCACATCCAGCAGGTCGGCATGCAACAGCCGCTCAATTTCCTGCCGCACCTCCCGACTGTCCATGCCATCGGGCAGGTCCATCTCGAGCAGGGCGTCATTGAGGGTGAAGCCCGCCTGACCGCTGCGCCGGGCCAGTTGCACCAGCTGCAGTTCCACCGACAGGGCCGGACCGGGCAACAGCAGCCTCCCGTTGGCCTGATCCACCAGTTCGGGCATCAACCACAGATCCACCAGCTGGCCCAGAAAGCAAAAGCCGAAGGTGACCAGCCAGAGGGTGCCACTGAGGGGCTTGCGGTTGTAAAAGCGATGCAGGCCGCAAACCCCCACCAGCCCCAGAGCCCACAGGCCATAGGCGAAGGCCAGGTTGCGGCGCTCCGGAGCCAGGGGGCGACGAGAGGGGGGCATGGCTAGCGGTGATCTGCCTCTGGCCCATCCGAGCTGGGGGGCGCCGGCAGGATCACACCGCTGAGCCGCAAGCTGGCGGATAGGTTCCACACCGTGAGCACCAGCTGGTGCCAGGGGGCCAGGGTCTCCATCTCGAGGGCCATGGGGCTGGGCACGGCCTGGCGCAGGCTGCTGGCGGCGGAGAGTTCCTTGCGGGCCTGCTCGAGCCGCTGGCGCAGGGCCTGCTGCTGATCCAGCGGCATCACCGCCTCTGGGCAGTGGTCGAGCAACACCAGCCCCCGCTCAAACCAGCTGCTGAAATCCCCCAGCAGGGAACCCAGCAGCTGGTCGAGCAGCTCTCCGGAGGATTCCGGGACTGGCGATGGTGAAGAAAGACCCATCAACCCAGCCTAGGAGCGCTGCGTAGGATTCCTCTTCGCCCTGTTCAGACGCGCGATTCGTGCCCGTGACCCCCACCAGCCTCGAGCCCGCACGAATCAACCTGCCCAAGACCAGCGAAAGCCCCCAGCTGCTGCGCATCCGCCACTCGATGAGCCATGTGATGGCCATGGCGGTGCAGAAGCTGTTTCCCAAGGCCCAGGTGACCATCGGCCCCTGGACCGAGTCCGGCTTCTACTACGACTTCGACAATCCCGATCCCTTCACCGAGGCCGACCTCAAGGCCATCAAAAAGGAGATGGGAAAAATCATCGGCCGCCGGTTGCCGCTCGAACGGATCGAGGTGAGCCGCGCCGAAGCCGAGGCCCGGATCCAGGCCCAGAACGAGCCCTACAAGCTGGAGATCCTGGCGGGTATCCAGGAACCCATCAGCCTGTACACCTTGGGGGAGGAGTGGTGGGACCTCTGCGCCGGTCCCCACGTGGCCAACACCAGCGAGCTCAACCCCAAGGCCTTCGAGCTCGAAAGCGTGGCCGGCGCCTACTGGCGGGGCGACGAAACCAAGGCCCAGCTGCAGCGGATCTACGGCACGGCCTGGGAGACCCCCGAACAACTGGCGGAACACAAGCGCCGCAAGGAAGAGGCCCTGCGCCGCGACCATCGCCGTCTGGGCACCGACCTCGACCTGTTCTCGATCGAAGATGAGGCTGGCGCCGGCCTGGTGTTCTGGCACCCCCGGGGCGCCCGCATGCGCCTGCTGATCGAGGACTTCTGGCGCCAGGCCCATTTCGATGCGGGCTACGAGCTGCTGTACACCCCCCACGTGGCCGACATCAGTCTCTGGAAAACGTCAGGCCACCTGGACTTTTACGCCGAGAGCATGTTCGGCCCGATGCAGGTGGATGAGCGGCAGTACCAGCTCAAGCCGATGAACTGCCCCTTCCACGTGCTCACCTACGCCAGCACCCTGCGCAGCTATCGGGAGCTGCCGATTCGCTGGGCCGAGCTGGGCACCGTGTACCGCTACGAACGCCCCGGCGTGATGCACGGGCTGATGCGGGTTCGCGGCTTCACCCAGGACGACGCCCACGTGTTCTGCCTGCCGGACCAGATCGGTGATGAGATTCTGCGCATCCTGGATCTCACCGAACAGATCCTCTCCACCTTCGACTTCCGCAACTACGAGATCAACCTCTCCACCAGGCCAGAGAAATCCATTGGCGAAGACGCCGTGTGGGAGCTCGCCACCAACGGCCTGATCGAGGCGCTGGATCGCAAGGGCTGGGCCTACAAGATCGATGCGGGCGGCGGCGCCTTCTATGGGCCGAAGATCGACCTCAAGATCGAAGATGCCATCGGCCGGATGTGGCAGTGCTCCACCATCCAGCTCGACTTCAACCTGCCGGAACGCTTCGCCCTGGAGTACGTGGCCGCCGACGGCACCCGCCAGAGGCCGATCATGATCCACCGGGCCATCTTCGGCTCGCTGGAGCGGTTCTTCGGAATCATGACCGAGAACTACGCCGGCGATTTCCCCTTCTGGCTGGCCCCCGAGCAGATCCGGCTGCTGCCCGTCACCGATGAGGTGATGGGCTACGCCGAGCAACTGCTCGGCCAGCTCAAGGCCGCCGGCATCCGGGCCAGCCTCGACCACTCCGGTGAACGGCTGGGCAAACTGATTCGCAATGGCGAGCAGATGAAGGTGCCGGTGCTGGGGGTGATCGGTGCCAAGGAGGCCGAAACCCAGAGCGTGAGCCTGCGCAGCCGCCGCGACGGCGACCTGGGCAGCGTGGCGGTGGCAGCCCTGCTGAGCGCCGCCAGCCGGGCCAACGGCCATCGGGCTGCAGGTCTGGACCTGACCCCTTGAGCCGCTCCCAGCCATGACCACCCTGTTGGCCGGCGATATCGGCGGCACCAAGACCCTGCTCGCCCTTTACGAGCTCGACGGCAGCGCAGGACTGTCGCTGCTGCGCAGTGAACGCTTCCCCTCCGCCGACTGGGACGATCTGGCACCGATGGTGGGCCATTTCCTCGGCCACAGCGGCCCCCCGCCGTCAGCGGCCTGCCTGGCCGTGGCCGGCCCCGTAGCCGGCGGCCAGGCCCGGCTCACGAACCTCACCTGGCAGCTCGACGAGGGTCGCCTGCAGGCGGCCACCGGAATCCCCCGGGTCGAACTGGTGAATGACTTCGCCGTGCTGATCTATGGCCTGCCCCAGCTGGGGCCCGGGCAGCAGGCGCTGATCCGCGCCGGCATCGCCCAGCCTGACGCCCCCCTGCTGGTGCTGGGAGCCGGCACGGGGCTTGGGGTGGCCTACGGCGTTCCCAGCCCGACCGGCCTGGTGGCGGTGGCCAGCGAGGGAGCCCATGGTGAATTCGCACCCCGCAGCAGCGCGGAGTGGGAGCTCAAGCAATGGCTGCTCCGCGAGCGGGGCCTGGAGCGGGTGTCGATCGAACGGGTGGTGAGTGGCACCGGGCTCGGGGAGGTGGCCCGCTGGCTGCTGCACACCCGCCATCCCAACGGCGACCACCTCCTGTCAGACCTCGCCCAAGGAGATGACCTGCCCGCCGCGGTGGCTGGGGCCGCCGCCCAGGGAGAGCCGCTGGCCAGGGAAGCCCTGGACCTGTGGATCAGCTGTTACGGCAGCGTCTGCGGGGATCTGGCCCTGGCCGGGCTCAGCCGCGGCGGCATCTGGCTGGCGGGGGGAACGGCCGGAAAACTGTTGGCGGATCTGCGCTCACCCCACTTCGAGCAGGCCTTCCTGAACAAGGGTCGATTGGGGGCCGTGCTGGCTGACATGCCCATCACCGCCGTGGTCGATCCAGCCATCGGCCAGTTCAGTGCGGCCTGCCGGGCGCGCATGCTCGTTGCCTGAGACACTGGGCCCAGCAGAAGTTGTCGCATGGTGCGCCCCCGGGTCGGCCAAGGGGTTGTGGTTCACGTTCCAGCCACCACGGCCAATCTCGGCCCAGGCTTCGATTGCCTTGGGGCCGCTCTGGAGCTGGACAACGTCTTCCAGATGCGCTGCATCGAGGGCGGCAGTGAACGCTTCGACCTGATCATCGAAGGACCGGAAGGGGCCCATCTGCGCGGGGGGCCCGACAACCTGGTGTACCGCTCGGCCCAACGGGTGTGGAAGGAAGCTGGCGAGGAGCCCGTGGCCCTCGAGGCCCGGGTGCGCCTCGCCGTACCGCCGGCCCGGGGGCTGGGCAGCAGCGCCACGGCGATTGTGGCCGGCCTGATCGGTGCCAATGCCCTGGTGGGGGAGCCCCTCAGTCGCGAGAAGTTGCTGGAGCTGGCGATCGACATCGAAGGCCATCCCGACAACGTGGTGCCCTCCCTGGTGGGGGGCCTCTGCATGACCGCCAAGGCCGCCTCCCACCGCTGGCGGGTGGTGCGCTGCGAATGGTCCCCGGAGGTGCAGGCCGTTGTGGCGATCCCGGCCATCCGCCTCACCACCAGCGAGGCACGCCGGGCCATGCCCAAGTCGATTCCGGTGGGCGATGCGGTGATCAACCTGGGCTCGCTCACCCTGCTGCTCCAGGGCCTGCGCACCGGCAACGGCGACCTGATCACCGATGGCATGCACGACCGCCTGCATGAGCCCTACCGCTGGGGTCTGATCCATGGCGGCAGGGCCGTGCGCGAAGCGGCCCTGGCGGCGGGAGCCTGGGGCTGTGTGATCAGTGGGGCCGGACCCAGCCTGCTGGCCCTCTGCCCCAAGCCCGTGGCCGAGGCCGTGAGCAAGGCGATGGTGCGGGCCTGGCACCAGGCCGGCGTGGAATCCCGCGCTGAGGTGCTGGCCGTGCAACAGCACGGCAGCCGCTGGGAAGCCCTGCCGGACCAGCCCCAGATCCACCCCGATGGCGCCTAAACCTCTAGGTAGTTCTACTCAACGTCAATGGGGCGACTGATAGGTTGGTTGGAGATTCCGGCGGTGCCTGAACCCGGCCCTGCCCAGGACATCCCCAGATCTGCAATCGGGCTGTGATGGACGCCAACCTGCCCTTCCTCCTCGCGTCCAGCCTTGCCCTGCCAGCCGACGCTGGCACCCCCTTCCCCTGGCTCAGCCTGATCGTGCTGCTGCCCGCGGCGGTGGCCCTGGTGATGCCCCTGCTGCCTGGGGACGGCAACGATCCCAAATGGCCGCGGACGCTGGCCCTGGCCACCCTCGGGCTGGATCTGGCCTTGATGCTGGTGTGCTTCAGCCAGCACTACGACGGCTCGGTGAGCGGCCTGCAGTTGGTGGAGCGGGTGAGCTGGGTGCCGGCCCTCGGGCTGGAGTGGTCCCTGGCTGCCGATGGCCTCTCCACACCTTTGGTGCTGCTCTCCGGCCTGGTGACCCTGCTGTCGGTGGCCGCCAGCTGGAACATCAACCGCAAAACCCGGCTCTATTTCGCCCTGATGTTGGTGCAGGCCTCAGCCCAGGGCCTGGTCTTCCTCTCCCAGGACTTCCTGCTCTTCTTCCTGGCCTGGGAATTGGAGCTGGTGCCGGTCTACCTCCTGATTGCCATCTGGGGCGGCAAGCAGCGCCAGTACGCCGCCACCAAATTCATCCTCTACACCGCCACCGCGTCGCTGCTGATCCTGGTGAGCGGCTTGGCCCTGGCCTTCTCCGGCGACAGCTTCAGCTTCAACCTCTCGGAACTGGCCAGCCGCTCCCCCGGCGGCACCTTTGGCCTGCTCTGTTACCTCGGCTTCCTGGTGGGTTTCGGCGTGAAGCTGCCGATGTTCCCGCTGCACACCTGGCTGCCCGATGCCCACGGCGAAGCCAATGCGCCGGTGTCGATGCTGCTGGCGGGGGTGCTGCTGAAGATGGGGGGCTACGCCCTGCTGCGCTTCAACGTGCAGATGCTGCCAGAGATCCACCTGCAGCTGGCCCCGGCCCTGATCGTGCTGGGCATCGTCAACATCATCTACGGGGCCCTCAACGCCTTCGCCCAGGACAACGTCAAGCGCCGCATCGCTTGCAGCTCCGTGAGCCACATGGGCTTCGTGCTGCTCGGCATCGGCGCCATTGACGCCCTGGGCATCAGCGGAGCAATGCTGCAAATGATCAGTCACGGCCTGATCGCCGCGGCCATGTTCTTCGTCACCGGCGTGTTCTACGAGCGCACCGAAACCCTCTCGATCCCCAACATGGGGGGCCTGGCCAAGGCCTTGCCGATCACCTTCGCCTTCTTTCTGGCCAGTTCCCTGGCCTCCCTGGCCCTGCCGGGCATGAGCGGCTTTGTCAGCGAGATCACGGTGTTTCTGGGGATCACGGCCAACGACGGCTTCACCGTTGGCTTCCGTGTGATCACGATCGTGCTGGCCGCCATTGGCCTGGTGCTCACCCCGGTGTATCTGCTGAGCCTCTGCCGCCGGGTGTTCTTCGGTCCCAGGATTCCGGCCCTGGCCGTGGTTGGCGACATGCGCCCCCGGGAACTGCTGATCGGACTCACCCTGCTGGTGCCAACCCTGGCCATCGGCTTCTGGCCCCGGCTGGCCATTGATGTGTACGAGGCGTCCACCCATGCCCTGGCCGAACAACTGAGCTCCACCGCCCTGGTGGCCATGGGCCGGTTGACCGCCCTGGGCTGAACCACAGACCCGCCGGCGATCGGGTGAAATGGGGGCAACCATCTCGCCAGCGATCACCGTGAGCGCTCCGATGCCGCTTCTGGCCGGCCAGGGTCTGCCCCAGTTCACCGCCATCACCCCGGAGCAGGTGGACCAGGGCATCCCAGCCCTGCTGGAGGCCCTCAACGGCGAGCTGACGGCCCTGGAGGCCACCCTCGAGCATCGGCTGGCCCATGGGGACGCGGCACCCCTCAGCTGGACTGAGGTGATGGAGCCGCTCCAGCATCTCGGCGAACGGCTGCGCTGGAGCTGGGGGGTGGTGAGCCATCTCAATGGCGTCTGCAACACCCCCGAGCTGCGGGCAGCCCATCAGCAGCAGCAGGGGGCTGTGGTGCAGTTCGGCAATCGCGCTGGCCAGTCCCGCCCCATTTACCGGGCCATCGAAGCGCTGCAGCGGAACGCTGAAAACCTTGATCCCACCCAGCACCGCATCCTCGCCACCGAGCTGCGGGACATGCAGTTGCGGGGCGTGGGCCTCGAGGGGCCAGACCAGGACGCCTTCAACACCGCCAGCGAACGCCTGGCCGAGCTGGCCACCGCGTTCAGCAACCACGTGCTCGATGCCACCAACGGCTGGAGCCTCACCCTCACCCAAGAGGATGAGCTCGATGGCCTTCCCACCAGCCTGCGGGATCTGCTGGCCCAGGCCGCCCGGGACGCCGGAGAAGAGGGGTGGCGATTGGGACTGGACATGCCACGCGTGGTGCCCTTTCTCAAATACAGCCGCCGCCGGGACCTGCGCGAGCAGGTGTACCGCGCCCAGGTGAGCCGGGCCTCCAGCGGCGAGCTGGACAACCACCCCCTGATCGAGCAGATCCTGGCGTTGAAGCAGGAGCAGGCCCAGCGTCTGGGCTACCCCAACTGGGCCGAGGTGAGTTTGGCCTCAAAAATGGCCGGATCGGTGCAGGAGGTCGAATCGCTGCTGGAAGACCTGCGCGCTGCCGCCTATCCAGTGGCCCAGCGGGAATTGGCCGATCTTTCGGCCTGCGCCGCCCGCCACGGTGCCCCCGAAGCCGCCGATCTCCGCCCCTGGGATGTGAGCTACTGGGCCGAGGTGCTGCGGCAAGAGAGCTTTGACCTCGACAGCGAAGCGCTACGGCCCTGGTTCTCCCTCGAGCAGGTGCTGGAGGGCCTGTTCGGGCTGTGCCAGCGCCTCTTCGACATCCGCATCCAGGCGGGCGATGGGTCTGCCCCCACCTGGCACGCCGATGTGCGCCACTTCCGGGTGCTCGACGGGGCCACTGGCGAGCCCTTGGCGGGGTTTTACCTCGATCCCTACAGCCGGCCCGGCAGCAAACGGGGCGGCGCCTGGATGGATGAGTGCCTCGGTCGCTCCCGTGACCTGGAGGGCAAGCCGGTGCTGCCTGTGGCCTATCTGATCTGCAACCAGAGCCCACCGGTGGGAGACACCCCCAGCCTGATGACGTTTGAGGAGGTGGAAACCCTCTTCCACGAGTTCGGTCATGGCCTGCAGCACATGCTCACCACCGTGGAGCGGCCCCAGGCCGCCGGCATCAACAACGTGGAATGGGATGCGGTGGAGCTACCCAGCCAGTTCATGGAGAACTGGTGCTACGACCGGGCCACCCTGATGGGCATGGCGCGCCATTGGCAAAGCGGCGAGCCGCTGCCGGAGGCGGAGTACCAAAAGCTGCTGGCGGCCCGGACCTTCATGGGCGGCAGTGCCACCCTGCGCCAGGTGCACTTTGCCCTCACCGACCTGCGCCTGCACAGCCACTGGACCCCGGGCTGCGGCCAGAGTCCGGAGCAGCTGCGGCGGGAGATTGCCCGCAACACCACCGTGTTGGAGCCCATTGCCGAGGACGCCTTCCTCTGCGCCTTCAGCCACATTTTCGCCGGTGGCTACTCAGCCGGCTACTACTCCTACAAGTGGGCCGAGGTGCTCAGCGCCGATGCCTTCAGTGCCTTCGAGGAAGTGGGGCTGGATCAGGAAGAGGAGATCGTCGCCACCGGCCGCCGCTTCCGGGACACGGTGCTGAGCCTGGGCGGCAGCCGATCGCCGGCGGAGGTGTTCGAAGCCTTCCGGGGGCGCCAGCCCAGCAGCGAAGCCCTGATTCGCCACTCCGGGCTGGTTCCCGCCTGATGGGCGACTCCACCCCCGATCTGGAAGCCATCGCCAGCCGCTTTGAGCTGCCCGCGGCGGTGACCTCGGTCACGCCCCTGGGCAACGGCAACGTCAACGACACCTACCGGGTGGAGACCGCCAGCGGCGACCGTTTCGTGCTGCAACGGCTCAACACCCTGGTGTTCCCAGAACCGGAACTGGTGATGCGCAATCTGCAGGTGCTCAGCGCCCACGCCCTGCGGCGCCCTGTGCCAGCCCAGCGCTGGGAAGTGCCCCGGGTGATCAACCAGCGCCACACCAACCAGCCCTGGGTGAGGGCCGACGGCCAGTTCTGGCGGCTGATCAGCTTCATCGACGACGCCGTGACCCTGGAGGCGATCACCCACCCACACCAGGCGCGCGAGGTGGGTCGGGGCTTGGGGCTGTTTCACCAGCTGCTCAGCGATCTCCCGGCGGACCAGCTGGCCGACACCCTGCCGGGCTTTCACATCACGCCAACCTATCTAGCCAGCTACGAGCAGGCCTTGCAATCCACCCAATTGAAACTGTGCGGCCAGGGCAGCTGGTGTGCGGCCTTCGTGGAACAACGCCGCAACCTGGCCAAGGTGCTGGAAACCGCCAAAGCCGAAGGTCGGCTGGGCCTCAGGCCGATCCACGGAGACCCCAAGGTGAACAACGTGATGCTCTGCGCCAGCAGCGGCACGGCGGTGAGCCTGGTGGATCTCGACACGGTCAAGCCCGGCCTGGTGCACTACGACATCGGCGACTGCCTGCGCTCAGCCTGCAATCCCCTCGGGGAGGAGGCCCAGTCCCAGGAGGCCATCCACTTCGACCTCGACCTCTGCCGTGCCGTGCTGGAGGGCTACCTGGGGGCCGCCCGGGACAGCCTCAGCGACACCGATCTCGACCACATCTTTGACGCCGCCCGGGTGATCAGTTTTGAGCTGGGTCTGCGCTTCTTCAGTGACCATCTGGCCGGAGACGTCTACTTCCGCACCCAGCGGCCTGGCCACAACCTCGACCGGGCCGTGGTGCAGTTCAAGCTCACCGAAAGCATCGAGGCCCAGGAGCAGGACATTCGCGCGATCGTGGAGAGCCTGCGATGAGCCCCCAGCCGATCTGCTTTGCGCTGGTGCCTTTTGCCCACCCGTCCCAGCACTCCACAGAGCAGGGCACGAAGGTTGATCCGCCCGAACTCAGCATCGGCGGCCATCTCGGCCTCGAGGCGGGACTGCTGGAGCTGACCTACATCCTGGAGGGGGACCTGGAGCAGCTCCAGATCGCCCCGGCAGTGGCAACTCCAGAGCGGCGGGATTTGCTCTGGCAAACCACCTGCCTGGAGCTGTTCCTGGCCCGCCAGGGAGCCCAGGACTACTGGGAATTCAACCTGTCACCCTCCGGTCACTGGAACGTCTACCACTTGGAGGGGTATCGCCAAGGTCTGCGGCCCGAGCTGGCCTATCAGGAGTTGCCCGTTCAACTCACCCGATCGGAGCACCAGCTGCTCCTCACCCTGCGCTGCCCCCTGCCACCGGCCCTGCTCCCGCCGAACTCCCCACCAGCGGATGGCCCAGGTGCCTTGGAGATCGGCATCACCGCGGTGCTGGAACACCGTGATGGTGCCATCGGCTACTGGGCCCTACAGCATCCAGGCGCGGAAGCCGATTTTCACCACCGGGGCGGCTTCTGCATCACCCTCCCCTAAGGGCATCAGCAGGGCCCATGGCGCTGACGTTCCACCGCCACCACCCCATCGAATCCTGAAACGGGAGCCTGGCATTTGCGCAATTCCAACCACACGGGCACCGGCCCGTAGAGCTGCTCCACCAGATCCAGCATGGAGTCGCTGTAGTGCTCCAGGGTGTGGCAGCGGATGCTGCGGGCCTGCCGCTGCAGGGCGGTGATCAGCTGGCTGTAGTCCAGGGTGTCGGCGAGGGCATCACTGCGGCCCGCGACTGAAAGATCAACGGCGAGGCGCAGGTCGAGCTCAAACCACTGCCCCTCGGCCCGCTCGAAGTCGAGCACGCCCACGTGGGCCCAGAGCCGCAGACCCCGCACATGAATGCCGTCGCTCACAGCGGCAGGCTGCGATGGCTGAACTGGCGGACGCCGCTGGCGTAGTCAGCGGCGATGTGGCCCTCACCCCGCAGCCGGTAGCGATAGGTGACCAACCCCTCAAGGCCCACAGGGCCGCGGGGCGGCAGGGTTTGGGTGGAGATCCCCACCTCGGCGCCGAAGCCGTAGCGGAATCCATCGGCGAAGCGGGTGGAGCAATTGAGGTACACCCCGGCGCTGTTGACCGCCGCCAGGAAGCGATCGGCCGCAACCGGATCGGTGGTGCAAATGGCATCGGTGTGGCGAGAGCCGTAGCGGCCGATGTGGTCGAGGGCCGCCTCCAAGTCGGGCACCACCTTCACGCTCAGGATCAGGTCGGAATACTCCGTGCTCCAGTCGTCGTCACTGGCGGCATGGCGAACCCCCAGAGCCATGGCGGCGGCATCACCACGCAATTCGACCCCGGCCTGGGTCAAAGCCGCAATAGCCCTGGGCAGGAACAGCGGCGCGATCGCCCCATCCACCAGCAGGGTTTCAATCGCGTTGCAGGCAGCCGGGTACTGGGTTTTGGAATCCAGCGCCACCCGCAGGGCCAGATCCAGATCGGCAGCCCGATCCACAAACAGGTGGCAGATGCCGTCGGCATGGCCCAGCACCGGGATACGGGTGTTGTCCTGAATGAAGCGCACCAGGGCGTTGGAGCCCCGCGGAATGATCAGATCAACCAGGCCATCGAGCTTGAGCAGCCCCAGGCTCTCCTCCCGACTGGTCAGCAGCTCGAGGGCGTCGGGATCCACCGCACTGGCGGCCAACCCTCGGCGCAGGGCCGTGAGGATGGCGCTGCAGCTGTGGCTGGCCTCCCGGCCCCCCTTGAGCAGGGCCCCGTTGCCGGAGCGGATGGCCAGGGAGGCGATCTGCATCACCGCATCCGGGCGGGCCTCAAAAATCACCCCCAGCACCCCCAGGGGCACCGTCACCCGCTCCAGCACAAGGCCGGCGTCGAGCTCGGTGTGGAGCTGGCGCCGGCCGACCGGATCGGCCAGGTCGGCCACCTGGCGGACACCGGCGATGGCGCCATCGAGCTTGGGGCCATCGAGCTTCAGCCGGGCCACCAGGGCAGAAGCCAGCGCCTCGGCCGCCGCGGCCTCCAGATCGGCCTGGTTGGCCGCCAGGATGGCGTCCCGGCTCTGCTCGAGGGCATCCGCCATCGCCAGCACGGCCTGCCGGCGCAGCTGATCGGTCAGCTGGCCAAGGGCCATGGCGCTGCGGCGCACCTGGCCCGCCCGGGCGAGGAGATCGGGGGAGGGATCGGGAATCATGCGATCCATCATCCCAAGCCAGGCCCCAGCCGCTGCAGGGCGAGACGGGCCGCACCCAGGCGACCGGCCCCATTGCCAAGGCTGCAGCGCTGGATCGTCAGCCCCTCCCGGCTGGCCGGCTGAACCCGCTGCTCCACCTCGGCCCAGACCGCTGGCAGGAAATGGGCACTGGCGCCACTCAACCCACCGCCGATCAGCACCCGCTCCGGCGTGAACACGTAGAGCAGGGAGGTGACGCCCAACCCCAACAGGCGGCCGTACGCCTGCCACACCGCCAGGGCCTCGCCATCGCCGGCATCGGCACGCCGGCACAGCTCCACGGGCTCCACCGGAGAGAGCCGATCGAAGCCGCGGCGGCTGCAGAACGACTCAAGGGAGCCGCGGTTGCCGCTGTTGCAGGGGGGACCCTCCGGGTCGATGCCGATCAGACCCGGCTCCGCCGCAGCCCCCCGGTGCCCCGTAAACAGCTGGCCATCCAGCAGCACCGCACCGCCGACGCCGGTGCCGAGGGTGAGCAGCACCACATCGCGGGCGTCATGGGCGGCCCCGCGCCAGTGCTCGCCGATCAGGGCACAGTTGGCGTCGTTGGCCAGGGTGACCCGACGCTCCAGCAGCGGCTCGAGCCAGTCGGCCAGGGGCACGTCCTGCCAACCCGGCAGGTTGATGGCGATACGCGCCACCCGGCAGGCCCGGTCGCTGGGGCCCGGATGGCCCACCCCCACCCGGTCGGCCAGTCGGTCGGGATCGAGCTGCTGCACGGCCTCCACGATCGCCGTGGTGACCGCCCCGGGCACGGCGGGTTGGGGCGTGGGCACCTGGAGCTCCGCCAGCAGGGTGCCGTCCTCACTGAAGCGCCCGAGCTTGATGGCGCTGCCCCCCAAATCCACCCCGATCAGCTGGGCCATCAGAACCGGAAGAACACCTGGAGCTGGGTCTGCCAAGTCCCCTGGCTGTCGATCGATCCTTGCAGGTTGAGCAGTTCCGAGGCCTTGTAGTTGAGGTTGAGCTGGGGAGGCACGTCGGAGCGGTTCGGGGCCGCGAGCACGGATGCATTGAAGCGCTCGCTGATATCGAGGCCGATCTCCGAACCCAGCACCAGCTGGGGTGGAACCCGGCCCGAGCGCCGTTCGGCACCACTGCTGACCTCCTGGTTCACGTAGGTGGGATAGAGGGCAAAACTGAGGCGTTGGCCAAAGGCGTCACCGAGGGTGCCCAGCAAGGGAGACAGCAGGGTCTGGCCCAGGGCCGTGGCGAGCACCGTACCCCCGGCGGAGCCGGCCAGCCCCGCCAGGGTGTTGCCGCCGATCAGGGCCAGAAGACGGTCTTCCGAAAGGGGCGGGGAACTGCGCAAAAGGAGATTCTCAGCAAGGCGATCGGCCGGACCACTCACACTGAGGTACACCCGCACCAGGTTGAGCTGGTCGAGGGAGTTGATGGCACCGTCGGCTTGGTAATCCTGCAGGGACAGGCTGCCGGCGGGGCCAAGGCCGCTGGTGAGTGGCAGGTTGTCGGACACCCGGGTGCGCAGGGCGATGTCGAGGTAGGGGATGAGCCCCATGGAGGGGGTGAACACCGCCACGTTGGGGGCATCGGGATCGAGGCTGAAGGTGGTGGTGAACAGGTTGAGGCGACCCCGCAGCAGGCGCACCACGCCCTGCAGCCGCAGACTCGGATCGAGCCGGCCATTGACGCGCAACAGGCCACGGGTGCCGAAGCTGGCGAGGTTGGGCACGCCCACATTCAGATCGGGGCCCAGGCTGAGCCGGAGGTCGTCAAAACCCACGGCCTGGACGTTAGGAACGGCCGCACGCAGCGCCCCACTGGCATCGCTCTCCACATCCGGACCGAGCAACACCAAGGGGGCCTGGTAATCCCAGCGGGCATCCAGCAGGTCCGCAGGGGAGGCCGCACGCTCCGTGGGACGGGACTCACTGGCCAGGCGGGCGGGCTGCACATTCACGCTGCCCCGGCTGATCGCCAGGGCACCGCCGATGTCGAGGGCCGGAAGACTGCCCCCGATGCGCAGTTCGCCATCGGCAACGGCCTTGATCCGCGGCAGGGCAAAGGGCACCGTCTTGAGCACCAGGGCGAGGCTGGATGGCTGACCTTCAGCGCTGCGTCCGGGACGCAGCAGGCCCAGGCCGCCCTGGCCGCTGAGCGATCCCCTCTCACCCACCTTGGCGTTGAACTCCTGGAGCAACAGCTGCTCAAAGTCGAAGAGCACGGTGGCCTCGACGGCATGAACCCGCTGGCCGATGAACTGGAGCTCGCCGTCGCGGAGCCGCAGGAAGCCATTGGCAATCGGGTTGGCCAGGCTGCCTCGCACCAACAGCTGCAGGTCCCCGCTGCCCTTGGTCCACTGCAGGGCCGGCTGGGCCAGACCGGCCAGGAAACGCAGGCCGTCGTCCCGACTGGCCAGACGCAGTTCCACACCCTCCTGAGCGGGATCGAGGGGCACCACCCCGGCTAAATCGACGCTGCTGGAGGCGCCGGCAGCGCGCAGGGAGAGGTCGAGCTGCAGACGTCCGTCCTGGAGCTGGATCAGGCCCCGGTCAAGGGCGAGGCCGGTCTGGCGCAGGCTGGCTTGATGCAACGCGAGGTTGAGGCTGAGTTCCGGCTCGGCGCCGCCAAGGCTGTAGCGACCGCGGCTCGAGAGCGTGCCCGAGAGCCCTGGGGGCACGGGCGTCAGCAGGGCGAGCAACTCCAGCGGCAAGTGGGCCAGGCTGAACTCGCCGGCGCCCTGGCGCAGGGGGCCCTGGAAACGGGCGACCAGCGGCACGTTGGTGAGGGGCCTGTCCAGATCCTGCTCTGGCAGCCAGAGCTGGGCCCGGGCCTCCAGATCGGCGCGGGCCGAGGGCAGGGAAGGACCGGACAGGTTGAGATCCAGGTCAACGCTGCCAGCGAGCTGCTGCAGACGCTCCTGGGGGGTAAGCCGGCTGTCGCGCTCCGCCCGGGCACGTCCGACGCGCTGGCGGGCCAGGTCGAGGGCCCGCAGCTGGTCCTGTACGCTCCCCCCAAAGGTGTCGATCAGCAGGGTGCCAATATCGCTGGCCCGTCCCACGATCGGCTCGCCCCCACCCCGCCACTGGGGCCAGGCCCGCACCAGTTGCTGCAGGAACCGCGTCGAGAGTTGCCGACCCTCCAGACGGGAGCGAAAAGCCCCGTTCCAGAGGCCGCTCCAATCCATCGCCAGCTCCCCGCCCCCGAGGGGTGAGAAGCTGCCCCTGGCCTGATAGCGACGACCGCCATAGCGGAAGGTGGCTTGGGCGGACTGCCCCCAGACCCCGAGGAACACCGGGCGATCCAACTGGGCGGTGCCGCTGAAGGCCAGCGGCTGGAGCTCGAGCAGACCCTGGCCACTGAGGCGCCCCTGGAGCGGCTGGCGGCGCCCCTTGGGCCCGAGGGCCAGTTGCAGGCCATCGAGGGGCAGTCGATTCGCCTGCCAGCGGTACCCCCTGGGGCGACCGACGAGGGCCAGGGTGCCGGCGTCCCGCCGGATCTCCAACTGGCGGGGCACCCAGCGGGAATCGAAACGGGCCTCCAGCAGGCCCAGCGGGGCAGGGGCCAGGGCCTCCATGCGCAGGCGGCCGCCGCCGACCGATTCCCCAAGCCACTGCCCCTGCCAGGTTTCCCGCAAGCTGATCGGACCGGCACCGGGTTGGTCGATCCAGAGGTCCAGCTCCGGGGTGAGGGCCGACAGGGGCCCCCACACCCGACCCGAGGCCTGCAACACCCCCTGCAGGGGGGCTCCCACCAGGAGATCCAGCCGGCTCAAGGGATAGCGATCGAGCTCAAGACGCAGATCCAAAGGGCCGGGCACCAGGCCCCGTCCGGATCGCACCGCCAGGGGCAACACGCCACGGGCGCGGAGATGGCTGCTGCTCAGACGCTCCAGTTCCAGCTGCTGATCGCGCCAGTGCAGCACCGCATCCCAGCGGCCCAGCAGGGGGTTGCTGGACTGGCCAAAACGGGCCTGCAACTGGGGCTGGCGCCAGGAACCCCGGGCATCGAGGGAACCGGTCAGCCGCTGGTCAAGCAGCCAGGGGGGACTGCCCGGCTGCAGGGGTAGGTCCCGCGGCCGCAGTTGCCAGCTGCCGCTGAGCGCCAGTCGCTGGCCCAACCGCCCCTGAAGCCGAAGCCAGGATGCCCCACGGCCCAGCACCAGCTGCTTGAGCTGCAGGTGTTGGGGGGTCCAACGGCCGGCCAATTGGAGCGTGCCCTGCAGCTCCCTGGAGCCCGGCTGCAGCCAACGCCAGGTGGACCTGGCCAGCTCCAGGGTCTGGTCCTGGCAGCGCAGGAGGCCCTGCGGAAGTTCGAGGCGCGCCTGGGTCGCGCGGGGGCGCCAGCCCAGCTGCTGCAGCTGAAGTTCGCCCCGGCAGGAGGGGCGCCGGTTCAGCCAACCCAATTGGAGGCTGCCATCGACACGGCCGGAGAGCTGGCCGGGCAAGCGCACCACGCTCTGGAGGGAGCTGAGGGGAAAACGCTCACTGCGCAGGCGAGCCAACCACTGCTGGCTCCTCCAATTGCCATCCAGTCGCACGGCCATCCCACCGGGCCCGTGGAGGGGCCGGAGGCGGCCATCCAGCTCGAGCTGGCCGCGGTGGATGCGCAGGCCGAGACGAGCGGCAAGCCGAAAGGATTGGCCCGAAGGAGCCAGGTTCACCAGGGCGGGGTCGGCCAGCCGCAGCCGCACATCCAACCGCGGTGGCTTCATGCCGGCGGGCAGGCGACCCAGCACCCAGTACTGCCCCTGGGCATTGGGTTTCAGCTCAGCCCGAACCCCCGCCAGGCTCACCTGCAGAACGGGTAACCGTTGGCGCAGGCTGGCCAGGGGGTCCAGGCTCACCGCCACGGTCCGGATGGACACCCTGGAAGCCTCGGCGGGGCCAGGGTCAATGTGGGTGATGCCCAGTTGGAGGCCACCCCACCCCAAACCCTGGTAAGGCCCCAGGCGAACGGGATGGCCCAACGCACGGGTCAGGGGGCGCTCCAGCCGAGGCTTCCACTCCTGGTAGGCACGCCGCAGGCCCTGATCGGCGGCCCACACAGCTCCAACAACGGTGCCCCCGGCGAGCGCCAGAGCGCCAAACAGCCTGACCACTGCTGTAGCCGACGGGCGGATCAGGGGGGGATGGCGCTGCGGAGGGAGGGGCGGCCCGGGTTCCTGCTCTGGCAACACCGCCATTCCCTGGGCTGCCACCGCCTGCGTCCGGCGCAATATAAAGGCCCTGACGCGACGACTCCAGACCCCATGGCCGCTGATCCGATCCTGCTGATAGCGGGCCAATGGCTGGGGGCCGCGAGCGGGGTGCTTGCCCTGGCCACCGTGGTGGGCTATTTGAGCCGCTGGGGAATCCGCTTCCGTCTGGTGGGCGTCACCAGCTTCACCGCTTTGCTGGCCGTCTCCTGTCTGGCCTTTGCCGTGAGCTACACCCCCCGGGTGCAGCTGGATGGGGCCGTGAGCGTGCCGATCGTCTACGACAACGGCAGTGATCTGGTGGTGGCGGCCGCCCCCGCCGATCTGGCCGAGGCGGCAGCGGCACCCACGGTGCAACAGGTGGCCGCCAACCTGCGGGGAGGAGGGCGCAGCAGCGCCGATGGCCTGGTGCACGTGCGCCTGCGCCGGGTGGAGCCGGTGGGGCCCGGCCTGAGCCAACCGGTGGTACTGGCGGAAGCCACCCGCAGCCTGGCCAGCGGTGCCGTCGCGCTGCAACCCTGACCATGTGGCAGCTTCCGGCCCACTTTCAGCGGGAGCAACGCCAACTCGAGCGCGCCGGCATTGCCAGCTGGGCCGAGCTGGCCCGCGTCGACGACGGGCACCTGCGTCGGCTGGGAGCTGACGGCGGCGCCAGTGAAGCCCGACTGATCAAGCTCAGGGGACAGGCTCGCCTGGTGGTGGACGTGGGGCTGGAACCAGCGGAAGCAGCCCTGCTGCTCTACGCGGGCATCGCCACCCGGGCAGGGCTGGCCGACGCCGATCCCCACCGGCTGCTCGTACAGATGGGACGGCTGCAGCGCAGTCTCACCGGCATGGCGGCACCGTTGCTGGATCTCACGACCCTGCAGAGCTGGATCCGGCGGGCCCAACGCCGCCCCACGAACTGATCCAGGGGGCCCGCCACCCCGCCCAACCGGTGACTGAAATGGAAGCAGTCGGGGACTCCCCATGGCGATCCTCCACCCCTCGCCACCGTCGGTACCCAAAGGGTTGCTGGCCCTACTGGCCTGCGGCAGCGGTCTGCTGATCGGCCTCGGCTCCACCCCATTGCCGGTTGGGGCCCAATCCCAGCTGCTGGAATCCGTCAAACAGAATCCGGCCCGCGCCCAGGCTCTCTGCACCCAGCTGCGCAGCTTCAACGCCCAGGGGCTCTCGGCCACCTCTCCGCAGGCGGTCGCCCAGATCGCTCGGCAGGAAAACCTGAGCCCGATGGATGCGGAAGTGCTGACCACCTATGTGGTCGGCCTCCACTGCCCTGACGTGCGCTGAATGCACCCCACCCCCGCGGGGCCCGAGCCCGTGCACTGGCGCGATGCGGTGATGCCCTGCCGCGACGGCATCGGCCTGGCCTGCCGCATCTGGTCGCCAGAAGGCCAAGGGCCCTGGCCCGTGCTGTTGATGCGCCAGCCCTACGGCAGGGCGATCGCCTCCACCGTCACCTACGCCCATCCCAGCTGGTACGCCTCCCACGGCTTCCTCGTGGTGGTGCAGGACGTGCGCGGTCGGGGCGACTCCGAAGGGGAGTTCAGGGGCTTTGAGCAGGAGGCCGCCGACGGCGCCGACACCATCCGCTGGGCCCGCCAACTTGAGGGCAGCACGGGAGCTGTGGGCTGCTACGGCTTCTCCTACCAAGGCCTGACCCAGCTGCTCAGCGACGACCCACAGGCCATCCCCGACTGCCTGGCCCCGGCCATGGCCGGACTGGATGAGCGGCAGCACTGGGCCAGCGAGGGGGGAGCCCACTGGTGGGCCCTGGGGGTGGGCTGGGGCCTGCAACTGGCGGCCCAGCGCTGCCAACGGCTGGGCGATGCGGCGGGGTGGCAGACCATCCGCCGCAGCCTCGAGAGCGGCAGCTGCCTCCACGACGGGCTGGACCTGCTGGAACGGTTTGATCCCCAGGGCATGGCCTACCGCTGGCTGCAGCGCCCCTGCCAGGCCAGCGACGGCTGGATGGTGCATCAACCAGCGGCATCCCTGCTGCGTCGCCCCATGCTGTTGATTGGCGGGTGGTATGACCCCCACCTGCGCGGCATCCTGGACCTGTGGCACCAGGGCCGGGCCGCGGGTGGCCAGCCCCTGCTGAGGATCGGAGCCTGGACCCACCTGGATTGGCAAGGGGGCGTCGATCGCCTGCAACTGGCCTTTTTTCAGCACCACCTGCAGGGCCACTCCGCCCCGATGGAACTCCGCACGCCCGTGCTGCTGGAAGACGGGATCAGCCGGCGTTGGCAGGCCCCCGCAGACCCGGGCCTGCGGATGGGATGGGGACTGACCAGTGGCGGGTTGGCCGCGGTCGATGCTGCGGAGGGTGCCCTGCAGGCCAACCGCACTGGATCGGGCGGGGTGACCCTGGTGCACGATCCCTGGCGGCCCGTTCCTGCCCGGGGGGGACACCTGGGACTGGACCCGGGACCCTGCGATCGGCAGGCCACGGATCGCCGCACGGATGTGGCCTGTTTCAGCGGGCCCGCGCTCGACAGCCCCTTGACCCTGGAGGGCCTGCCGCGGCTGCGGATCCGCGTGAGGGCCGACCAGCCCAGCTTCGACCTCTGCGCCGCCCTGTCGCGGGTGCGGCCGAGCGGTGTGGTGGACCAGCTGGCCAGTGGCGTGGGGCGATTCCAGGGCGCAGCCGGAGAGCCCACTCCCGTGAGCCTGGAGCTCCAGCCCCTGCGGGCCAGCCTGGAAGAGGGCGACCGGCTGCGGCTTTCCCTGGCGGGATCGGCCTGGCCCCAGATCGCCGTGAACCCAGGGGATGGCAGCCTTCCCGCCGGACCGGCCGGGCCCCGTCACCGGGTGATCACCCTGGAGCTGGATTTGACGGAAGCCGAATTGGAGCTGCTGCCCTTCCTGCCCGGGGAACTTGGGGCAAACTGAGCCGACATCCCCAGTCTCCCTGATGCCGATGCGGCACCTGCGCTCCGCCCTCCTGCCTGCCGTTCCCCGCCGAGCAGTTCGGAGCCTGGGCCTCCTGGCTCTGGCCACCGGACTCAGCATCGGCCTGGGGGCCACCCCTGGAGCCCTGGGAACGGCGACCTGGGCCCAGGCCACCAAGGGCACCGAGAGCCTGCCGGCCCTCAGTGTGGACCAGGCCCGTGCGGCGGCCAACCGCATTCTGGAGGCGGTGAAAAACGGGGACGCCAACCTGCGCTACAGCCAGTTCTCCGAGGAACTGAAGGCGGTGAGCAGCCCCTCGATGGTGGCCACCACCATGAAGACCCAGCCCAAGCTCCTGTCGTGGACCCTGTTGAGCGTCCAGAGCGGGCTGCGCAACACCACCGTGGAAGCCAGCCTCAGCACCAGCAGGGGCCAGCAGGACCTCTTCCTGGTGCTCAACCCCGAGGGCAAGCTCAGTGGCTACCACCTGGATCTCAACGACGAGGCCCCCAGCCTCGTGGCCAGGCGATTCGTCGACGCCCTGAGCTCAGGGCACTTCATTTCCGCCCGCAGCTACCTGAGCCTGCCGCTGCAGAAGGAGATCGGAGCGTCCGCCCTGCAGGCGCGCTGGCAACAACTGCAACGGCAGACGGGCGCATTCGTGCGGATCCGCCGCGCGGTGGAGGCCGGGAGCGACGGCGACCAGAGGCTCGTGCTGGTGTACACGGAGTTCAATCGGTTGAGCGACTCCCTGTTTGTGATCCTCAACGCCAGCAACGACATCATCGGTGTGGATTTCCCCAGCGATCCAATCACTCCCAAGCCGGTTCGCTGAGGGAAAAGCCGCCTAAGCTCGCGGCGCGACTTCTGGTGGTTCATGTCCTTGCTCAGCCTTGATTGGATGGTGCAGGACGCCCAGCGGCTGGCCGAGTGCAGCCACGACCATCCCTTCGCCGTGCTGGGCCCCCAGCCCCTGGACAACGGCAGCTGGGTGGTGCGGATCTGGATGCCGGAGGCCGAGCGCGTCGAACTGTTGGTCGACGGGCGCAGCCTGGCGATGGCCACCCCCAACCATCCCTGGATCTTCGAGGCAGAACTTGGCCATGACCCCGGCACGGGGTATCAGGTGCGGGTGCTTCGCGGCGGCATTGAGCACGTGCAGCACGATCCCTGGTCGTTCCGCCATGAGTGGATGGGCGAGCTCGACCGGCTCCTCTTCGCCGAGGGCAACCACCACCACATCTGGCGCCGCATGGGCGCCCACGTGGTGGAACACAACGGCATCCGTGGGGTGCAGTTCTGCCTGTGGGCTCCGAACGCCCGCAGCGTGGCCGTGCTCGGCAACTTCAACAGCTGGGATGGGCGCCATCACCCGATGCAGTCGCGGATGGGGGGCTCCTGGGAGCTGTTCATCCCGGGGTTGAAGCCCGGCGAGATCTACAAGTACGAAGTGCGGGCCCAGAACGGCCACTGCTACCAAAAGGCCGATCCCTACGGCTTCCGCCACGAGGTGCGGCCCAACAACGGCTCGATCGTGGAAGCCCCATCCGCCCACGGGTGGGCAGATGGGGCCTGGATGGCGGAACGGGACAGCCGCAACCCCCTGGAGCAACCGGTGGCGGTGTACGAGATGCACCTGGGCAGCTGGATGCACGCCGCTGCCGACCAGCCCTACATCGAAGCCGACGGCACGCCGCGCGCCCCGGTGCCCGCCGCCGATCTGAAGCCTGGGGCCCGCCTGCTCACCTATCCGGAGCTGGCCGATCGGGTGATTCCCTACGTGAAGGCCCGGGGGTTCACCCACATCGAGCTGATGCCGATCTCGGAGCATCCCTTCGATGGCTCCTGGGGCTACCAGGTGACCGGTTGGTACGCCCCCACCAGTCGCTTTGGCAGCCCGGATGAATTCCGCGCCTTTGTGGACCGCTGCCATGCCGAGGGCATCGGCGTGATCCTCGACTGGGTGCCCGGCCACTTCCCCAAGGATGCCCACGGCCTGGCCTTCTTCGACGGCGCCCATCTCTACGAGCACGCCGATCCGCGCATCGGCGAGCACAAGGAGTGGGGCACGCTGATTTTCAACTACAGCCGCAATGAAGTTCGCAACTTCCTGGTGGCCAACCTGGTGTTCTGGTTTGAGCAGTTCCACATCGATGGCATCCGCGTGGACGCGGTGGCCTCCATGCTTTACCGCGACTACCTGCGCCCCGACGGGGAATGGCTGCCCAACGAACACGGCGGCCGCGAAAACACTGAGGCGGTGCGTTTTCTCCAACAGGCCAACCACGTTCTGTTTGAGCACTTCCCCGGCGCCCTCTCGATTGCGGAGGAATCCACCACTTGGCCGATGGTCACCCAGCCCACCAACATCGGCGGCCTCGGCTTCAACCTGAAGTGGAACATGGGTTGGATGCACGACATGCTCGATTACTTCGAGCTGGATCCGTGGTTCCGCCAGTTCCACCAGAACAACGTCACCTTCTCGATCTGGTACGCCTTCACCGAGAACTTCATGCTGGCCCTCAGCCACGACGAAGTGGTGCACGGCAAGAGCAACCTGCTGCACAAGATGCCAGGGGACGACTGGCAGAAATTCGCCAACGTGCGCGCCCTGCTGGCCTACATGTGGACCCACCCGGGCAAGAAAACCATCTTTATGGGGATGGAGTTCGGCCAACGGGCCGAATGGAATGTGTGGGGGGATCTGCAGTGGGACCTGCTGCAATACGACGCCCACCAGGGACTGCAGCGCCTCGTGGACGACCTCAACGTCTTCTACAAATCCGAGCGTGCCCTGTGGGGCGACGACTTCAGTGAGTTTGGCTTCCAGTGGATCGATTGCAACGACAACCGGCACTCGATCATCAGCTTCATGCGCCGCGAAAGTGCCACCGGCCGCTGGCTGGTGGTGGTGGCCAACTTCACGCCCCAGAGCCATTCCCACTACCGGGTGGGCGTGCCCCTCGAGGGCTTCTACGAGGAAGCGTTCAACACCGACGCCGAGCGCTACGGCGGCAGCAACCTGGGCAACCTGGGGGGCAAGTTCACCGATGAATGGGGCATCCACGGCTACGAGCACTCGCTCGACCTGTGCCTGCCGCCCCTGTCGGTGCTGGTGTTCCGACGCGATGAAAAGCGCAGCCAGGAACTGGAAGCCGCGCTGCCAGTGGGCTGATGCCCCCTTCCCCTGCAGCGTCGGCTACTCCGGTGGTTCGATGCCCAGGCTGCTGAAGCGATCCACGATCGCCAGCCGCAGCTCTGCCGTCACACCACCGGCGATTAGGGGATCCGGCACCGAGTAGCTGAGGCTGTAGCTGTAGAGCTCGCCGCCAAACGCCATCAGCTTGGCGCTCACACCGGGCTCGGCCATCACCTGAGGATGCTCCTGCGCGATCTCCTTGAGCAGCGCGATGATCTGCTGCGGGGGCCAGCGGCGGCTCACCGAGAGGTTGATGCTGGCCCGCCGCATCCGGTCACTGCGGGTGTAGGTGGTGGTGGAGGTGGTGAAGAAGGTCTGGTTGGGCACCACCAGCTCGGCGTTGTCGCTGCTGCGCAGCAGCACCGTGGCCCGGGGGCCGAGCCGTCTCACCTGGGTCAGCTCTCCGTCGAGCAGCAGCACCTCCCCGGGCCGCACCGAGCCCTCCATCAGCAGCCACACACCACTGACCATGTTGGAGAACACCTCCTTGATGCCGAAACCCAGCCCCACCGACAGACCGCCGGCCACGGCCAGCACACCGGTCTGATTGATGCCCAGGTTGGCCATAGCCCAGATCACACCCACGGCCATCAGCACGTAGCGCAGGATCTGCTCGATCGCTCCACGGCTTCCCTCTTCGAGATTGAGCAGATGTTTGACCAGGTGGCTCACCCAGGTGGCCGGAACCGAAATCCCCACCAGCAGCAGATAGAGCACCATCAGCACCCGGCACAGCTGGCCGAGGTTGATGGCACTGCCGAACCAGACCCCCAGTGGTGCCAGGGCGAAGTCGGTGAGGCTGCCAACGGCATCCAGCAGGCTCAGCACCACATACGTGAGCAGCAGCGGGCGCAACAGGCGACTGACCAGCTGCTGGCGGGCCTTCGGCTCCATCCAGCTCCGCAGCAGGCTGTGCTCCAGCAGCGAGATCAGCAGCCACAGGCCGGTGTATTGGATCGCCAGCAGCACCAGGCCATACCGCTGCCCCGTGGCTGCCAGCAGCAGGGCGAGCAACAGCTCTGCGATCAGGAGCACCAAGCGCAGAGGCAGATAGCGCTTCAGCCGGATCGCACCCCCGGGCCAGAGCCGTGGCAGGTTGAACAGGCCCAGCCCCAGCAGCAACAGCGGCAGCAGCTGCAGCTGCACAGGGCCCCTTTGCAGGTAAGCCCACCAGCCCAGGATCTCGGTGAGCAGCATGGTCAGGGCCTCCTCGGCTGCAGCCGCAGAATTTGCTCAGCCCCCTCATCCGGGCTGACGATCCCCTCCATCACCAGGTTCACGAGCGAATCCACCTTGGGCAGGGTCTGGTCCAGCTCCCCCTCGGAGTAGCTGGTGCGAATCCAGGCCGTCTGGAGGAACTGGCTGTAGGCGGTGCTCAGGGCGGCCAGTTGGCTGGAGCTGGCCACGGGAATCGACACGTAGCGGTTGGATGGAATGGTGTATCGGCTCGTGACCGTCGTTTTCCTCTGCAGCGCCGGATCCAGGGCCAGCTCCATCAGCTGGAGGGTCAGTTTCCGCTGATCCGGCGTGGAATCGGTGCCCAGAGCCATGATGCGGTTGGACAGGAAGGGACTTCGCGGGTCCCCACGGTCCATCGGGCAGCGGAGCGACTCCCAGATGACGGCCCATGGTGCGGTTCAGGCGCACCAGCAGGGGGCTGAAGCAGGGGATCCAGGCCAGCCGTCCCGATTCCAGGCCGGTGACCAGATCCTCCGGGCCGCTGCCCAAATACACCTTCCCCTGGAGGGCGCTCTGCCGGAGCCAAGCCAGCCAGCGTTGCAGGTCCTGGTTCTGACTGGTGAGCAGAGCCGCATCAGGCTTGCTGGTGTCAGGCAGCAGGATCGGTTTGAGCGCCTGGGCGGCTCCCAGAGCGCCAGCCGTCCAGTAGATCCCCGAAGGATCCACCGAAAGCCCCACCGGATTGCCTGCGGCTGCCACCGTTAGGAGGTTGTTCAGGGTGGTTGGCGGTTCGGTGATGCGGCGGCGGTCGAAACAGGCCACCGTCACCTCGGCGAACAGAGGTAACCCGGCCAGACCCCTGCTTCCCTGGGCATGGTTCAGCAGATCGGGTGCCACCTGGCTGAGCGCCCGCTGAAGCTGCGGATCCTTCCTGGGCAGAGGCTGCAGCAGGCCCTGCTCCAGCAGTGAGATCGCCCTGGGGCCCTGCAGGATCAGCAGGTCGGGCCCCAGTCCGCGGCTCTGGCTGAGCCGCAGACGTGTCTCCAGGTCGCTTTCGGAAACCGTGGAGATGTCGATGCTCACCCCCGGATTCAGCTTTCGGAACGCCTTGAGCAGATCGGTCTCCGGCAGAGCTTCTTGATAGAAGCTGCGGTACCACTCCAGGCTGCTGTTGGGCACGATCAGCACGTGCAGCGTCGTGGGTGTGCGGAGGTTGCCGCCGCAGCCCTGGAGCAGCAGGGTGGGTGCAAGGGCAAGCCCCAGAGACCGGAGCCACGCAGGTCGTCTCAGCCCTTGTCCTGGCGAGCGCCAGCCGCGTCTCTTGCGGCGGTGGCGGCACATGGTGCCGGATGGGTGCACGGTCGGATCAGGCTCTGACCCCATTCTGCGAGGCTGTCCACAGATGCCCAGGTGGCAGGAGAGGAAGCTTGTGCTTGATGAAGCAAAGGCCAGCCCCTGCAGGGCGCTCGGCTAGGTTTCCGCTTCTTTCCTGCCCTTCTTCATGGCCGACAATGCTCCCCTGCTGCTGCGCGCCGCCCGAGGTGAGCAGGTGGAGCGGCCCCCGGTGTGGATGATGCGCCAGGCCGGTCGCTACATGAAGGTGTACCGCGACCTGCGCGATCGCCATCCGGGCTTCCGGGAACGGTCGGAAAACCCCGATCTCTCCTATGAGATCTCGATGCAACCCTTCCACGCCTTCAAGCCCGACGGCGTGATCCTGTTCTCCGACATCCTCACGCCGTTGCCCGGGATGGGCATCAACTTCGACATCGTCGAGAGCCAGGGTCCCCTGATCCAGGACCCGATCCGCACCATGGCCCAGGTGGAGGCCCTGCGCCCCCTTCAACCGGCCGAGAGCATGCCCTTCGTGGGTGAGGTGCTCACCCGCCTGCGCCAGGCCGTGGGCAACGAGGCCGCCGTGCTCGGCTTCGTGGGCGCCCCCTGGACCCTGGCCGCCTACGTGGTGGAGGGCAAGAGCTCGAAGAACTACGCCGTGATCAAGGCGATGGCGTTCCGGGAGCCGACGCTGTTGCACCGGCTTCTGGATCACTTCGCCACATCGATTGCCGCCTACCTGCGCTACCAAATCGATTCCGGCGCCCAGGTGGTGCAGATGTTCGATTCCTGGGCCGGCCAGCTCAGCCCCATGGATTACGACACCTTCGCTGCGCCTTACCAGAAGAAGGTGGTGGATCTGGTCAAACAGACCCACCCCGACACCCCCTTCATCCTCTACATCTCTGGCAGTGCCGGGGTGTTGGAGCGGATGGCCCGCACCGGAGTGGACATCGTGTCGCTCGACTGGACCGTGGATATGGCCGAAGGCCTGGCCCGCCTTCCCGACCACGTGGGTGTGCAGGGCAACGTGGATCCCGGACTGCTGTTCGGCACCCCCGAAGCGATCCGGGACCGCATCGACGACACCGTGCGCAAGGCCCGCGGCCGCAAGCACATCCTCAACCTGGGCCACGGCATCCTGCCGGGCACGCCGGAAGAGAACGGCCGTGCCTTCTTTGAGGCCGGCAAGAGTGTGATGGAGCGCCTCGGAGCCGCGGTTTGAGCAGGGCGGCGCCGCCAGCCCGGATCCTGATCACCGGCGCCTCCGGCTGCGTGGGCCAGCACATCGCGGCCCAGCTTTACCAGGAGACCGACGCCGAGCTGCTGCTGCTGCTGCGCGATCCGGCCAAGCTCACCGCGGTTCCGGCCGACGACCCCCGGGTCACCCTGCTCGTGGCCGACCTGCGGGATCTCACCGCCCATGCCGGCGCGATTGCCACCGCCACCCGGGTGATCCACACGGCCACCGCTTGGGGGGACCCCGAGCGAGCCATGGCGGTGAACGTGGTGGCGGTGAAGCAGCTGCTGGCCTTCACCACGCCCGAGTGGCTGGAGCAGGTGATCGTGTTCTCCACCGCTTCGGTGCTCGACCGCCAGTTGCAGCTGCTGCCGGAAGCCCTCAGCGAGGGCACCGAATACATCCAGACCAAGGCCCTCTGCCTCCAGCAGCTCGAAACCCACCCCCTGGCCGCCAGGATTGTGGCCGTGTTTCCCACCCTGGTGTTCGGTGGCCGGGTGGATGGCCAAGGGCCCTTCCCCACCAGCTACCTCACCGCCGGACTCGGCGAAGCCTGTCGTTGGCTGTGGCTGGCCAAGTGGCTGCGGGCCGATGCCAGCTTCCATTTCATCCACGCCGCTGACATCGCCCGGGTGTGCGTGCACCTGGCCACCCAGCCCCATCAGCCCAATCCCGAACCCGGGCAAGGGGAGCTGCGCCGGCTGGTGTTGGGGCAACCGGTGATCAGCGTGAATGACACCGTGACCCAGCTCTGCCGCTGGCGCCGCAGCTGGCGCCCTCCCCTGGGCCTCAACCTGCGGGGCTGGCTGATCGAAGCCCTGATCAAGCTGCTGCGGATCGAGGTGAATGCCTGGGACCGCTTCTCGATCCGCCAGCGCCACTTCGTGCATGAGCCGGTGAGCCCACCGGAACGCTTCGGCCTGGTGAGCCACGCCCCCAACCTGACGGCGGTGTTCGAAACGGCCGGCTTACCCCACCGAGGCCTACCAAAACGATGATCCCCGCCAGGCTGGTGGGGGTGCTGACCGCCGTGCTGGTGGGCCTGGGGGTGTGGATGGGCGGCCTCCCCCCGGCCCACGCCCTTGCCGCTCCAGCCCAGATGCGGCTGGGCAGCAAGGAGGGATTTCTGGTGTTCCAGCCGGAGCGGCTGACGATCACCGCCGGTGAACGGGTCCGGTTCGAGGTGGGCGGCCTGGGGCCCCACAACCTGATCGTGGCGGGCCACCCGGAATGGAGTCACGAACCCCTCAGTTTCGAAGTGGGCGAGAGCTGGGAGCAGACCTTCGACAGCCCCGGCCGCTACGCGATCTGGTGTGAACCCCACCGGGCCGCGGGCATGACCGGTGAGATCCATGTCCTTGAGGCCGCACGCGAGCCCTGAGCACCCGCCTATGTGGCAAATGTTGCGAACCTGGCTGGCAGGGGTCACACCAGCACCGATCACGCCTTAATTTTGGCGGGTTGCCCGTGCTTTGAAAGCGCCCTCCCATGCGCCGACTCTTCTCCCTGATCGCTCTCTGCCTGGCGCTCGTGCTGGGTGCAGCTCCGAGTTTTGCCGCTGATGTGGCCCACGGTGGCCAGATCTTCTCCGCCAACTGCGCGGCCTGCCACATGGGTGGCGGCAACGTGGTGAACGCTGAGCGGACCCTCAAGCAGGACGCCCTCGAGGCCTACCTGGCTAACTACAGCAGCGGCCACGAAGCCGCCATTGCCTACCAGGTGACCAACGGCAAAAACGCCATGCCCGCCTTCGGTGGCAAGCTGAGCGAAGGTGACATTGCCGATGTCGCCGCCTACGTCGAAGACATGTCCTCCAAGGGCTGGGCCTGATCAGCCTGCAGGGCTGATCCACTCAACCCGCAACTTGTGTTGTAAACCCCGGCCCCGGCCGGGGTTTTTTGATGGCACAGGGATCACGTCGATCCCATCGGGGCCAGAGCCTGTTCGCCTACCCCTGGGAGCGGCGCTCCTCCAGAACGGCAAGGTAGAGCTCCTCAGGTACGTCGCGGATGTCGTATTCACTGGGCAGCATTCCGTGCACATGGCGGTGCACGGCCAGCCAGCAGTTGCGCTCCGGATCCTTGCCCGTGGCGTCGAACGCCCTGGATTCGGTGGCGAGCCGGGCAATCAAGGCCTGATCGGGTGCGTCCATCACGGCTGACAACAGGGCAGTCAAAACCTCCAGCCGAGGGCCAGAGTGGAGCCAGTTTGCCCCAGTCCTTCGGGATGCCAACTCGCCTGCCCCTGCCGATCCTCTCCGGAACGGGACTCAGCCTGACGGCCCTCGTCGTGGGGTTCTGGGCGACGCCCAGTCAGGCCCAATACACGCCCAAACCCAGCTGCCCGCTGGTGGTACCCGCAGGCCAACAGATCGTGCAGCCCAAACGGATCCAACCCGGCCAGGTGAAGGCCAAGAACGCCATGGGCTGCCTCTCACCGGCCGATGCGGTGTATGGGCCCGATGGCTGTCCGCTCAAGCTCTGCGGGCCCAATGCGGGCGTGATTCAGCTGCCGGCCCCGTAGGCCACCTGGCACACGGCATTGAGCAGCTGGGCCTGATCGGCATCCGTGGGGATCTGGCCGTTGAGCAGACCCTGCTGGCAATTGGCCGCCCCCAGCAACTGGGTGCCATTCACGGTGTAGAAGAAGCTGGCGCCGTAGCTGCCCACCGCTTCCACCGAGCCGTAGTTGAGCTGGTAACTGGTGTTCGGCACCACGATCACGGGCGACTGCTGGTTGGCCGCCGCATTCACCAGCCCGCCGATCACCGCCCCGGTGGCCAGGCCAGCGATCCCCCAGGCAGCGGCGTTGGCCCCCCACCAGCCCCAGCCGCCCCAACCGCCGTACCAGCCGGCATTCCAGGGGCGATTGCCCCAGTAACCGCCATCGCGCCAGTTGCTGTTCCAACCGTTGTAACCACGGTTGTAGAAGTTGTTGTTCACGTTCACCTGGCGGTTGAACGTGTCGTTGTTGAAGCGGTCGTTGTTGAAGCTGTCGTTGACGCGATTGCCATCGACGTTGCCGCTGCCCCAGCTGCTGCGGGTGTTGGGCCCGTACATCGGACTATGTCCCTGATAGCCCTGGCGCCAGGCGCCCCCGCCCGCACCCCCGCCACCGAAACTGCGATCACCGCCTCCGGACCAGTGGTACCCACCACCACCGAAACCGCCGCCGCCGCCACCAAAGCCTCGGCCACCACCACCACCGCCGCCGCCGCGGGCCTCTGCGGCCATCGGATGGAGGACGGAACCACACAGCAGCAAGGCCGTGGCAAGGGCAACCGAGAGAGAACGCCGACGGGTCATGGGAAGAACAGAAGAAAGGAACGGATGGATCGGTTCAGGAAGGATGGAGGGGATGGCCCCATCAGCCCGAGGTGATCGTTGGATGGTGGCCGCTGCCAGCACTGGAGGGAGGCTGCTGACGCTTCCGTTCCAGCACCTGCCAGATGCCAACGGCGATGCCAGCGCCCAGGGCCAGCACCAGCAGCTCTCGCAGCCAGCCAGGCAGGGCCCCCGTCAGGGTTTCGGGCAAGGGGGTGCCCTTGGGATCGGGGCCATAGGCCACCTGGCACGCCGCATTCAGCAACTGGGCCTGGGCTGCCGTGCTGGGCACCTGACCATCGAGCAAACCCTGCTGACAGTTGGCCGCCCCTTTCACCGGCGGACTGCCGGCCACGGCATAGCTGAAGTCAGCCCCTCCCGATCCCACCGAATCCACCGTGCCGTAGTTGAGCTGGTAATCGCTGTCCGGCACATCGATCACCGGCGACTGCTGCTCGGCTGCGGCGTTGACCAGGCTGGTGATCACCTCGGCCCCCGCCAGGGCCGCCAGACCCCAGCCCACGGAAGCGCCACCCCACCAGCCCCAGGTGTTCGGCTCCCAGTTGTACCAGCCATAGCCCCAGGGACGGCTGCCCCAATAACCACCATTGGCCCAGCCGTTGTTCCAACCGCCATAGCTGCGGTTGTAGAAGTTGTTCTGGAGGTTGATGTTGCGATTGAAGCGGTCGTTGTCGAAGCTTCCCCAGGAGCGGTTGCCGTTCCAGCTGCCGTCGTTCAGGCGACGGAACTGATCCGCTGAGATGTTGTGGCCGGTCCAGGCGCTACGGGTGCCGGATCCGTAGAGATGGCTGCTGCCCTGATACCCCTGCTCGAGGGAGCGGTCTGCGGGTTTGTCAGCCCAGCCACCGCCACCACCTGCACCGCCGCCGCCGCTGATGCGGGGAACCGCCGGTGCGCTGCGCTCGATTGGTGCCGCTTCGATGCGGGGAGCACTGAAGCGGTAAGCACCGCCACCACCGCCACCGCCTCCGCCAAAGCTGGCTCCGCTGAAGCCTCCGCCCCCACGGAAAGCAGCACCGCCACCACCGCCGCCATCAAAGCGGGCCTGGGCACTGCTCCCGGACAGGAGGATGACGGAGGCCAGGGCAAGACCTTTCGCCAGGGCAGGACCTTTGGCCAGGCTCGACTGTTTCATCAGGGTGGGTGAATTGCGTTTTTTGTAGGTCGCGTTTGAGGGGCTTGCAGCGGTTTGCAATGGAGCGATGCATGGCCCCTGGCCTGGGCTTGCCCATCCGGGTCGGTTGTCTCGCCAAATGGGTTCGGCCTGTCCACCATGGGGACGGCTCACCACACCATCTGGTTCGGTTGGCCGGGGTGCTGGTCCATCCCGTACCCCATACGGTCAGTTCAACTGAAACAACGGGAGCCCGTTATGCATCCCACTGCCGAACTCTTCACCGAAAAAGCCT
This sequence comes from Cyanobium sp. FACHB-13342, assembly GCF_014697415.1. GTDB lineage: Bacteria > Cyanobacteriota > Cyanobacteriia > PCC-6307 > Cyanobiaceae > Cyanobium_A. The sequence goes on from NZ_JACJRT010000008.1 coordinate 439,316, forward strand.
GGGCCTCCGTGGTGGCCGCCCAGCAACTGGCCCAGCAACGGCGCCAGCAACAGATGGAAAGCGAGCACCTGCTGGCGGCCCTGCTGAGCCAGCAGGGCTTGGCAGGCCGGATCCTCGAGAAGGCGGGTGTGGATGTGGGCACCCTCAGCCAGAAGGTGGAGGCCTGGATCGCCGCCCAGCCGAGCCTGAGTGCGCCCCCCGACAACGTCTATCTGGGCAAGGGCCTCAACACCGTGCTCGACCAGGCCGACGCCCTGAAAAGCACCTATGGCGACAGCTACATCGCCATCGAACACCTGTTGTTGGCCCTGGCGATCGACGACCGCTGCGGCAAGCAGTTGCTGTCGCAGGCGGGCGCCAGCACCGACAAACTGAAGGACGCGGTGCAGGCCATCCGCGGCAGCCAGACCGTGACCGACCAGAACCCCGAAGGCACCTACGAATCCCTGGAGAAATACGGCCGCGATCTCACCAAGGCCGCCCGGGAGGGCAAGCTCGATCCGGTGATCGGCCGCGATGAGGAGATCCGCCGCACCATCCAGATCCTGAGCCGCCGCACGAAGAACAACCCGGTGCTGATCGGCGAGCCCGGCGTCGGCAAAACGGCGATTGTGGAGGGCCTGGCCCAGCGCATCGTGAATGGCGACGTGCCCCAGGCGTTGCAGAACCGCCAGCTCGTGTCGCTCGACATGGGCGCCCTGATCGCCGGTGCCAAATACCGCGGTGAATTCGAAGAGCGGCTCAAGGCCGTGCTCAAGGAGGTGACGGCCTCCGAGGGCCAGATCGTGCTGTTCATCGACGAGATCCACACGGTGGTGGGGGCCGGCGCCAGTGGCGGCGCCATGGATGCCAGCAACCTGCTCAAACCGATGCTGGCCCGCGGCGAACTGCGCTGCATCGGCGCCACCACCCTGGATGAGCACCGCCAACACATCGAGAAGGATCCGGCCCTGGAGCGCCGCTTCCAGCAGGTGTTTGTGGATCAGCCCACGGTGGAGGACACCATCTCGATCCTGCGGGGCCTGAAGGAGCGCTATGAGGTGCACCACGGCGTGCGCATCGCCGACAACGCCCTGGTGGCCGCGGCGGTGCTCTCCAGCCGCTACATCGCCGATCGCTTCCTGCCGGACAAGGCGATCGATCTGATGGATGAGTCGGCCGCGCGGCTGAAGATGGAGATCACCTCCAAACCGGAGCAGATCGACGAGCTCGATCGCCGCATCCTGCAGCTGGAGATGGAAAAGCTCTCCCTGGGCCGCGAATCCGATCCGGCCAGCCGCGATCGTCTCGAACGCCTCGAAAAGGAACTCGCTGATCTGAGCGAGCAACAAAGCGCCCTCAATGCCCAGTGGCAAAAGGAGAAGGGCTCAATCGATGCGCTCAGCGCCCTCAAGGAAGAGATCGAGCAGGTGCAGCTGCAGGTGGAGCAAGCCAAGCGCAGCTACGACCTCAACAAGGCCGCCGAGCTGGAGTACGGCACCTTGGCCGAACTGCACAAGAAGCTGGCGGCCAAGGAGGAGGAGCTCAACGCCAGCGGCAGCGACAAGACCCTGTTGCGCGAGGAGGTCACGGAGGACGACATCGCCGAGGTGATCGCCAAGTGGACTGGCATTCCGGTGGCCAAGCTGGTGCAGAGCGAGATGGAGAAACTGCTCCATCTCGAGGATGAGCTGCACACCCGGGTGATCGGCCAGAGCCAGGCTGTGACGGCGGTGGCGGATGCGATCCAGCGCTCCCGCGCCGGCCTCAGCGATCCCAATCGCCCGATTGCCAGCTTCCTCTTCCTCGGCCCCACGGGGGTGGGCAAGACCGAGCTCTCCAAGGCCCTGGCCAGCCAGTTGTTCGACTCCGAGGAGTCGATGGTGCGCATCGACATGAGCGAATACATGGAGAAGCACGCCGTGAGCCGGCTGATCGGAGCCCCCCCGGGCTACGTGGGCTACGAGGAGGGCGGCCAGCTCACCGAGGCGGTGCGACGCCGGCCCTATGCGGTGATCCTGTTCGACGAGGTGGAGAAGGCCCACCCCGATGTGTTCAACGTGATGCTGCAGATCCTCGATGACGGCCGCGTCACCGATGGCCAGGGCCGCACGGTGGACTTCACCAACACGGTGCTGATCCTGACCAGCAACATCGGCAGCGCCTCGATCCTGGATCTGGCTGGTGATCCAGCCCGCCACGGCGAGATGGAGGCCCGGGTGAACGAGGCCCTGCGGGGCCACTTCCGGCCCGAATTCCTCAACCGCCTCGACGAATCGATCATCTTCCACAGCCTCAAGCAGGACGAACTGCGCGAGATCGTGGAACTGCAGGTGCAGCGCCTGGCCCGCCGCCTGGAGGACAAGAAGCTGGATCTCCAGCTCAATGCCGATGCCCTCGACTGGCTGGCAGGGGTGGGCTACGACCCGGTGTACGGGGCCCGGCCGCTCAAGCGGGCGATTCAGAGGGAACTGGAAACGCCCATTGCCAAGGGCATCCTGGCTGGACAGTTCACCGGCGGCCACACGATCTCGGTGGATGTGGACCAGGAACGGCTGCGCTTCCAGCAAAGCGATCCGGCCAAGCTGCCAGTGCTGGTGTAAGGAGATCCGCGAGCTGGGCCACTCGGTTCAGGCGTGCGCGGGGCCATCCAGCACTCCTTGCCCCTGCTTGAGGTGATCACGGGCCCGGGCCACCAGGTCGGCCACCTGCTGGGAGGGGGCGGCAGCTCGCCCCCCTGCAGCCACGGCCCTGTAGTGATCGGCCACCGACCAGGCCGCCGTCTGGGGATCCTGGGCGAAGCGGGGGATCAGGTGCAGGTGCAAATGGGGTGCTCCTTCTCCAAAGGCGATGGCATACACCCGATCGCAGGCCGTGAGCTCACGCACCAGGGCACTGGCCCACCGCACGGCTGGCCCCCACGCCTGGGCCTCCAGGGGGGTGAAATCAGCGGGACCAGCGAGATGGCGGCAGCTATCCAGCAGCAACCATCCCGGCAGGGGCGCAGGGTCGGGGTGGTGACGGAGCAACCACAGTCGGCCCCGGGCAATCTCGTACTGCCCACGACTTGAAGCGTCGTGGTGGACGGCACAGATGGCGCAGGCTGGATGGGGGCCAGAGGGGAAACGGCTCAGGGTCAAGCAGCCACTGTTCCGGGGCCCACAACGCTAGGCCTAGCGACGCAGAGCGCTGGAGGCGTCAATGGCCTTGTAGAGGGAGCGGGCCAACCGGGCCAGGTGTTGACGCTGGGACGGGTCTTGGGACTCGACAATCAGCCCATCCAACACGTTGTAGGCGTCGTGGAGGTATCCCTCTAAACGCCCCATCACCCCATCCTCCGGAGCACCTGGGATCGTGATAAAGGCCTCAAAGCAATCGGAACAATCGTCCATCGAGGCCCTCACTGAAGAAAGGGATTGGGCACCATCAGTGGTCGCTTCATCCACGAAAGAAGAGCAGCCGTGAGCTAACCGAAGATCCGTCACGGGGTGAATTTTAATTATTTGCTCACAATAGCATCCATTCCCCCTAATCGGGGGCAAGGGCCTAAATGGACGCGGGAAATGCAGAAATTGCATAGTCTCGCCTCCGCCACTCGGTTATCCATGGGCCACGCACTCTTGGGCTAGTAAGCCACCTCAAGCTCGAAAATCTGTATCGCTCACTACAAAAAACGTCAGATCAGCTGCCCAGCAGATGCAGCGCCAGCTGCCGGCGGCTGCCCCTCCTGCGGTGCTCCCAAGGGTTCACCGCCTGAGCTGGCTTGTGGTGAGCGCCGGGAGGATAGGGGCGCAGCTCACCCCGGCCACAGACCAGTCGGATTCCCTCCTCCGGCACCGGCATCAGCGAGGGGCGTGCAACCCAAGGTGCTGCCTAACATCAGGACTATCCAGCACCCGTCCTTCGTTGCCGGCCCCGCCCATGCCCATCCCCCGGATTCCGTCGCTCCGCCAAGGGAGCGTGCTCGCCGCCGCCGTGGCCTCTGTGGCGGCGGGCATGGTCCTCCATGCCCTGCCGGCCCAGGCCCAGCGCCAGGTGCCCAAGATCGGCAGCATCTGTCCCATGGGCTACGTGGACATGCTGAACGGCAAGTGCAGCACCCTGGGCCTGATGACCTACACCGTGCAACCCACCAACGGCGAAGCCTGCCCGGAGGGCTGGATGAACGTGGGGGGCGGCTACTGCCGCAAGAAGTGAACAGGTTGAACTGAGCCCTTGGACTTGACCCTCCTCTATGACGGTGGCTGCCCCCTGTGTGTGCGGGAGGTGTCGATGCTGAAGCGGCGCGACCAGGCCCGCCACGGCGACCAGCCCAAACTGGCGTTTGTGGACATCGATCGCGCCGACTACGACCCGAAGGCCTTCGGCGGCATCAATTACCGGCAGGCCATGGGCCGGATCCACGCGATCACGGCAGAGGGTGAGGTGCTGCGCGATGTGGCCGTCTTCCAACGGGCCTATGCCCTGATCGGCCTGGGCTGGCTCTATGCCCCCACCCGCTGGCCCCTGGTGCGCCCCCTGGTCGATGCGGTCTATGGCCTTTGGGCCGCAGGTCGGTTGAGGATCACCGGCCGGCCCGATCTCGACACCCTTTGCCAAGGCCGCAGCGGCTGCAGCACACCGATCGCAAGCACCCCTCGCTGATGGCCGGGGATGTGGACTTGGTTGTGGTGGGCAGCGGCCTGGGTGGCCTCTGCGCCGCTGCCATGGCGGCCCGCTACGGGCTGGAGGTGGTGGTGCTCGAAGCCCACGGTGTGCCCGGTGGCGCCGCCCACGGCTTCAGCCGTCAGGGCTTCCACTTTGAATCCGGTCCGTCGTTGTGGTCGGGCCTGGGCCGCTGGCCCAGTGCCAATCCCCTGGCCCAGGTGCTGCGGGCCATTGGGGAATCCGTGCCCGTGGCCTCCTATCGCGACTGGGGCCTGCTGCTGCCGGAGGGAACGCTGAGGGTGGGGGTCGGTCTTGAACCCTTCCTGGAGGTGGTTCGGACCTTGCGGGGGGCAGGACCCAGCGATGAATGGGCCCGCTTCATGCAAGAGCTTGAGCCCACATGCAAGGCTGCCCGAGCCCTGCCCCTGCTCGCACTGAGGCCGGGGCTGGGGATGGCCACAACGCTCGGCAGCCAGGTGCTCGGCCTGGTGGCGCAGGCTGGCCGTCTGGCCCAGCTGGGGGGAGCCTTCGGGCCGATCGCCCGCCGCCACCTGCGGGATCCATTTCTGCTCCATTGGGTGGATCTGCTCTGCTTCCTGATCTCGGGCCTGCCGATGGATCAGACCAGCGCGGCCGCCATGGCGACCCTGTTTGGCGAGTGGTTTGAACCCGAGGCCACCCTGGACTATCCGATCGGCGGCAGTCCGGCGGTGGTGGCCGCCCTGCAGCGGGGTCTGGAGCGCCACGGGGGTGAACTGCGCACAGGCACCGCCGTGGAGAGCATCACCCTTGAGGGTCAGCGGGCCACGGGGGTGACCCTGCGGGATGGCACGGTGCTGCGCGCCCGCCGGGGCGTGATCAGCAACGCCAGCCCCTGGGACACCCTGGCCCTGCTGCCCGAGGGAGGGGTGGCAGAGCGCTGGGGACGCAAGCAGGCCGCCACTCCGGCTTGCGGGAGCTTTTTGCACTGGCATGTCGGGCTGCGGGGAGCCAACCTCGAAAGCTTGCCGATTCACCACGTCTGGGTGGGCGACTGGCAGCGGGGGATCGGGGCCGAACGCAACATGGTGGTGCTGTCGATGCCCTCGTTGCTGGATCCGAGCCTGGCCCCATCAGGCCACCAGGTGATGCACGGCTACACCCCGGCCAACGAACCCTGGGAGCTCTGGAAAGACCTGGAGCGGGGCAGCCCTGCCTACTGCGCCCTCAAGGCTGAGCGCTGCGCCATCTTTCACCGCGTGCTGGATCCGCTGATTCCCGATTGGCGAGACCGGCTGGTGATTGAGCTCCAGGGCACACCCCTCACCCATCGCCATTACCTGAAGGTGCATCAGGGCAGCTATGGACCGGCCTGGCCCGCCAATCACGGAGCTTTCCCAGGGGGCAGCACCCCTTGGCCCAACCTGGTGCTCTGCGGCGCTGGGGTGTTTCCGGGAATCGGTGTGCCTCCGGTGGCCGTGAGTGGCGCCATGGCGGCCCACCGGTTCGTGGACGCGCGCCAACAGAAGGAGCTGCTCGAAAGCCTGGGGCTGCGCTGAGACAGCTCAGAAACTCCGGTGCAACTCGCCCCTGGCCAGATCGATCGGGGCCAACACCCTGATCAGGGCTCAGGACAAGCGAGATCGCAAGCGCGTCAGCAGTCGCCGCCAGCGGGCGCCCCACCCTGGAGATGGGGATGGGGATGGCTGGGGGGGCTGAATCGCTGAACTGCGCAGATTCAAACCCTCGAGGTAGCGCATCGACTCCCGCAACGACATGGGGGGGGCGAACAGGAAGCCCTGGCTGAAGCGAAAACCGTGCTCTGACAACCAAGCGCGCTGGGGCTCGGTTTCGACACCCTCGGCGGTCGTACTGAGGTCCAGATCCGTTGCCAGGGTGCCCATGGTCGCGACAAGTTTGTTGCTGGGTCGTTGCGGATGATCGAGCATCTGGACAAAGCTCATGTCGATCTTGAAGCCATTGATTGGCAGACTCAACAATCTGGACAAAGAGGAATAACCCGTACCAAAATCGTCAATGGTGATTCGAATCCTGCGGTCGCTCAATTGCTTCAAAAATGCTTCAAATCCTGCGGTACTATCCTGCAGGGACTCCTCAAGGATTTCCATCTGAAGCTGCCAGCCCAAGGGCAAAGCATGGTTGTCAATCAATTGCAATAACTGCTGACGCATCAAATCATCCTCCAGCAGATTGGCGGAGAGATTCACACTCAGCACCATCTCCCGCCAGGGAACCACCCGAGCCAACGTGGCGGCATCTTCCAGGCCTCGCTGAATGATCTGAAGGTCCAGCTCCGCAGAGAGACCGATGGCCCGCGCCACGGGCACGAACACAGAGGGGGAGACGATATGGCCATTGCTTCGCCGCCAGCGGGCCAACACTTCAAAGCCAAGCGGTTCAGCGGTGATGAGGTCAACAATGGGTTGAAAAAATGGAACCATCTCTTTCTGAGCAATGGCCATCCGCACCTCAGCCTCCAGGGCGTAGCTCTCCTGCGCCAACCGACGGGTCTCTAGATCAAAAAAGCGGAATTGACTCTGGATCTGGCGACTGGCGATCCGCAGAGCCATGTTGGTGTCGGAGACAATCTCTTCTGAGTCCTTGTAGTCACCGGTCTGAAGGGCGATGCCCACCGCAAGCGCAAGAGGTACCCGATGTTCCGCAACCCGAAAGGGTTCACTGAAGAGGTCCAGCATCCGCTGCGCAATGGCAGAGAGCTGCTCAGGGTCACTGAAAGCCGGCAGTAACACGAGGAACTGGGAGTCAGAAAATCGGGCCAGCACGGCAGCCTTCGGCACGGCGTTGATCAAACGGCGTGCCGCCTCATCAATCAAGACCTCAGCGAGGCGGCCGCCCAGAGTGGCGCTGATACTGCCGTAATCCTTCAGTTCACAGCGCAACAGGGCGAAGGGAGGATGGCCGTCTTCCGCCAGCAGAGCTTCAATCTGCCCGATCAACTGATCGCGGCTGATCAGCAGGGTCAGAGCACCACGGGACTCACCAGACGGTTCCCGGCTCCCTGCTCCCGCAGGGGGCTGACCAGCCAGGACGGCCTCCAGACTGGCAACCAGCCAAGCCATCCCCGCCCTTTGGCGGGGGTCGAGGGTCAGGGGCCGGGGGGCATAGAGACAAAGGGCACCGACGCTGTGGCCAGCAGGAGCCAGCAAGGGATAACGGGCATAGAAGCGCACCCGCTGATCCGAATCTGGCATCCGCAGATCACTCAACCTGGGCTCAGCCGCAGCATCCTCAACGATCAGGACCCCATCCGCTGGCATTGGCTGACTGGCCAGAATGACCCTGGCAGCGGTGGCACCCGTCAGCGCTTCGGAGAGATCGCAGACCACCTCCATTTGATCATCGCTCAGGCCCATCAGGGTCAAGGGTCGGCTCCTGAATCCATGGACTCGGTCGCTGCAAAGGATGAACGCCAGACCCGGCCTGGGGACCAGGGGTCATACATCACGTCACCTTGACCCACTGACGACCAACAGATGCGGTTTCTACCTTGATCTTTTGCACGGTAAAGCGCCGCATCGGCCTGGGCATACAAGTGGTTGAAGTTGTATCCCAACTGCTCCGTGCTGGTCAGCCCAATACTCAAGGTCACGTTGAGCGCTCTCCCCTCCCAACGGGGCTTCAGCGATTCCACCTCAGTGCGGAGACGCTCCATCAGGAGCATGGCATGGGCAGATGAGCATTGGGCCATGACAATGAACTCCTCTCCACCCAACCGGGCCAAGAGGTCGGTGCCATGCAGCGATCGGGCCAGCGCCATGGCAACCTCCCGAAGGACTAAATCTCCGCATTGGTGGCCATAGGTGTCATTAATACTTTTAAAATGATCAAGGTCAAGGATCGCAAAGACATATGGCAAATCATCTTTTTCACCCTGGGCTAAGAGCTGAATGGCAACATCTACGCAAGACTTGCGATTCATTAAACCGGTCAGATCATCAACCTCGGCAAACGACTTAACCACGGGCAAAAGACTTCGATAAAGCAGCCGCGCCAACAACCCCAGCACGAACATCACATACAGAATACTGACCAAGAGCACGGCAAGAAGGTCCCATCCAAGCTGGCCAGAAGCGACCGATGGATCGAAATTGACAACCAATAGATTTGGGCTCCCTGCCTCACCACGATCACCAACATAGGACCTAGCAGCCAGACCGATGGTATAACTCTCAGCGGTAGGAAGATAAAAACCCGAGTAAGTTCTGAAGCAGGAAGAGGACGGACCCTGCCTTTCTGTCTCAGAAGCAAAGCAATCACGGATCTGATTAAATACCGAGTCGCGGTTCTCCGTTCTTGACAACAACGGATCCATCACCAAAAGCCCATCCCAGGCTTGGCGACTACTCATCACAATGCGCCCAGCTCGATTGACTACCAAAATATAGTTAACGCCATCCTGCATATCTTCATTGTGCTGAAGTCTATAGCGAGACAGCAAGCCATCAAATTGAGATTTTGATATCTGGCTAACTCCCAATACCGAGGTAACCATAGAGCGTATCTCGAGAGCATGTCCCCATATCTCTCGGTTGGATTCAACCAGGATTCGCCCGGCCAAGCCGGTAAACAAAAATGCCGAGGCCAAGCCAGCCACACTCAAAAATACTCTCGTGCAGCGAACTCGGATATCCCGAGCAAATGCAGAGCCTACAGAGGACGAATTAAATTGCACGATTATATGGATCGATCCTCACAGATCCGAGCAGATGATTGTTGCTCAACCGAGGCTTTGCGAATTAACTCCTGAATTTCAATGACCGAGGCCTGGAGATCCAGGAGGGATGAATGCTCTGCAGCCAGAAAACAATCTTCATCTGGCGTGAGTGATTCTTGGGCAAAAAGTTGATCCCGCAGCTTTTTGGCAAAAGAAATAGCCTCAGAGATTTGAATAGCGGCAGATTCGATGGAGGGGCGGAGTGCTACTAACTGACTCGCCGCCGAGTCGTTAAAGATGCGTATGTTTGTGATATCGACTTGATTGCCAACATAGAAATCAGGCTTGCCGGGCTTTCCTCCAAATGGATAAATCGTAAGGCGGTTCCAGAATTTTTCACCATTCAATCGATAATTTATGAGCTCGCACGAATAGGATTTGCCTTCTCGAATTGCTCGTGCAATTTCAGAAACAGTCACAGGATCGGTATCTGGCCCACGCAGAAACCGACAGTTGAAACCAGATGCTTTTTCCTTGGGATAGCCGGTGATCCTGCAAAAAGCCTCATTAACGTAAATCAACGGGTAATCATCTTGCCGCATGTCAGCGATAGAGACACCGAAAGTAGCATTTTCAACAACGGCGCCAAGCAGGGAAAGCTCCTGCACTTGTTGTCGCAACTTATCGGAAAGATTCACTTCCCTACGACTGCCTTCACGCAATCGATCGTTGGTAGTCAGCAACAAGCGATTTTGGCGCTGAAACGTGGCTGTAGCACCAACAGAGACAAGTCCGAGCAAACCAACATAGCCCACAAGATATCCGATCTGTCCAAACCCATCAACCTGAATCCCGCGAACGGTGACTTCCTGGATGCCGCGGACATCTCCAACTTTCCAATCTTTCCGCGGTGAATCCGGGTGCTGATTATGGCAAGTGACGCAGGCTGGGCGCATCAAAACTGGTGTTGCCAACCTGTAGGTTGAGCGTCCAAGCCATGGTCGCTCTAACTTCACATAACGGGGTAGCTCAGGATCTTGGCGAAAAGCCCGGAGAGCATCGGTCTCAAACCCATCCAAGGGTGGTACATCCCGCTTGGCGAATGGATAGTCCGACAGGAACGCATAATTAATGCGTCCATCGCTATGGGCGCTGTCAAACAGGGCACCTAATTCGATGGACAAGGTGGCTGGAATCGGAATACCACCATGCACATCGCGATAATTTTCCGTAAACACAGCCTGCCCATTTGCTTCCTGAAGACGGGCGACCACATTGTCAGCGTAATAACCCCGAATTCCAGTAGCCAGGGTGGAGATCTCATCGGCTTGGAGCTCCATCTGCTTAACCGTGGCGGCAGACAAGCTGCTCGCCATCACGAACGGCAAGCCAATCAAACAAACGATCAATAGGACCAGCACAAACGCAGGTTTGCTAACCAAACGCCAACCACGGGAAAACCAGCTGGACAGCCCAAGGTGGCTTTCCCGGCTTGCAGCCGATCTTGAAGGCTGGGCCCGAATCGGATCTACCATTGACCCAATCTAGTTTAGCGATGCTGCCGTGAGCTCGGCCCGTCGCAGCCCTCCCGCCAACCGACTCAGAAACTGCGGCGCAACTGGGCCGTAGCCAGCTGCACCTCCCGCAGAAAGAGCAGCACCGCCACCATCAGACACAGCATCGCCAGAACAAACAGGGGCACCACCACCAAGGCCAGATCGATCTGGGCCACCACACTGATGAACACAATGGCCACCACCAGGGCCACCAGCAGCATGGTGACGGTGCAGAAGCCGATGGCCTTGAGAATCAGGCCCATGCGCTGCTTCTGGCCCTGGAGCTCCAGGCGCCCAGAGCGGCCCGTGTCCTGCCCGGAATCACGACCCTGCTCCTGCAGCACCCGGGCCCGGTCGATCAGGCGGGTGAGCCGATTGGTGAGCACCATCAGCAGGCCACTCATGCTGGCCAGCAGAAACACCGGCGCCAGGGACAGCTGGATGGCCTGGGCCAGGGCATGGGATGGCATCAGCAGGAGCGCCGGAGAAGCCGAGCAAACCTAGCCGCGTCTCAGACCTCGTCCTCCTGCGGGGGTTCGAGCTGAATGGTGCTGTGGGCAATGCCCAGTTGGGCCAACTGTTGCTTGGCCAGGTGCAGCCAGTCGAGGTCGTTGCCCGTGCCCGGACGCCGCACCACATGGGCGGTTAAGGCACTTTGGGAGGTGCTCAATCCCCACACGTGCAGGTGGTGCACGTTCAAGACCCCCGGCAGGTCGCGCAGGGTGGCCTCCACGTCCGCCAGTTCAATGCCGGCCGGCACGGCATCGAGGGAGATGCCCATGGCCTGGCGCAGCAGCGCAAAGCCGCTCCAGGCCACCGCCAGGCCCACGCCGATGGCGGTGGCCGCATCGAGCCAGTTCCAGCCCGTGGCTGCAACAACGAGGGCGGCCACCAGGACGGCGGCGGAAACGGCCGCATCGGTGAGCAGGTGCACAACGGCCGCCTGACGGTTCAGGTCGTGGCGGCTGTCGGCTCCGAACAGGCGGGCCGACAGGAGGTTCACGGCCACGCCGATCGCAGCGGCCCAAAGCACCGGACCGGTGGTCACCGCCACCGGGTTGAACAGGCGCTGCAGGCCCTCCACCAGCACCACCGCCGACGCCATCAGAATCAACACCGCGTTGGCCAGCGACGCCAACTGGGTGCTGCGGCCAAAGCCGTAGGTGTACCGCGCCGAGGGGGCTCGGGCACTGAACCGTTCCGCAGCCCAGCCCAACAGCAGCCCGGCCACATCCCCCAGGTTGTGGATCGCATCGCTGATCAGGGCCAGGGAGCCGAAGGCCAGGCCGATCACCAACTGCAGAGCCGAGAGGCCGGTATTGAGGATCACGCTCCAGCGGAAGGCGGCGGCTGAACCGGGGCGGTGCTGGTGCTGCCGCCGGTGGGGCTGCCGTTGGGTCTCCACCGCCGGATGGCTGGAGATGGGGTGCGGAGGGGCCAAGGACAGTTCCAGAGGTCAGCGCAAGTCTGGGCAGGGCCAGGGACATCAGCCACAGGCCGGCGCCGATCCGGCCCCGCCCTGCCATCCCTGGGTACGGTGTGGTCCATGCAGGCCCCTGAACCTCTGTTGCAACGCCTGGCCTCCGTGCCGGGTATGGAAGCGGGCCGGCGACGGCTGGTGCTGCTGCTCCCCCAACTTGGGGATTTCGACAGCCTGGAATACGCCCAGGCCCTGGTGCCCGCCCTGCCCCAACTGGCGGCGGCCCAGGTGGAGCTGCTGGCCATCGGCATCGGCAACCCGGCCGGAGCCGACCGCTTCTGCCGGTTCACCGGGTTCCCCCGCGAGCGGCTGCTGGTGGATGGCGAGCCCAGCCTGCACCGGGCCCTGGGCCTGTATGCCGGCTTGCAGGTGCCGGGAGGAGCCTGGCCCGGACTGCTGCTGATGTGCGCCGGCATCGGCTCGCCCGGCACCCTGGCCGAGGTGCTGCGCGGCTACAGCGGCGACCGCACGGCGGCACTGCGGCCCTTCGAGCTGGCCACGGTGCGGCTGCGCAACATGGTGGAGGTGCTGGGCGCCTGGCGCACCTACGTGCCCACGGACGACCACATCACCCAACGGGGCGGCACCTACCTGCTGGAGAGCGACGACAGCCTGCTCTACAGCTACCGCGACCCGGGCATTCTGGGATTTTCGGCCACGATGGCCGAGCCCCTGAGCTTTCTGACCCCCTACCTCAGCCCATCGCCTGGCCAACCATGAACGCCCTTTTGCAGCCCCTGTTGTTGGTGATCAGCCTGGCCCTGTTTCAGCTGGTGGGGCCGGTTCCAACGGAGCTGGGGGTGCACGACGGCAGCCTGGCCGCCTGCCCTTCTCCGGCCCACTGCGCCCGGAGCAACTGGGCGGTGGCCGATCCGGAGGCTGCGCTGGCAACCCTTGTGCCCGTGATTGAGGGCATGCCCCGCACCGAGGTGGTGGAGCAGGGGGCTGGCTACCTCCACGCCACCGCGAGCAGCGCCCTGTTCGGGTTCGTCGACGACCTGGAGCTCTACGCCGACACCGCCCATGGCCAACTGCAGGCGCGCTCCGTGTCGCGTCTTGGTGATTCCGATCTCGGGGTGAACGGCCGGCGGCTGGCCGCCCTGGAAGCGGCGCTCCGCCCAGGGGCTTAAGGGGCGATCAGTCGGGGGGAGCTTGGGTGGTCTCCCGCAGTCCATCGAACAGCTCGCAAAGGAGGGTGGCCATCTCGGGGGGCAGGGAGGCCTGGGGAACCGATTCGGCAGCGATCACGAGCAGGGCACAGGCGTCCACCATGCGCGAGGCCTCTGAGGCTGTCAGGGCCACCAGGCATTGGTCCTCGCAATGCGTGATCCGCATTTTTGGCACCCCGTACCCACAAAACGGTACACAGGGAACATCAGCGTGTGTGCAGCCAGCACATCAGGGCCTTGCTGGGATGGGCCAGTTCGGCAATCGAGCCGTAGAGGTGGTCGCGCCAGCCCGTGCGGGGCAGGCCGCTGAACACCATCAGGTTGAGGGGATAGTCCTCCGAATCGCTGCAGCGGCGGAAGTCGTCGCGGAACAGGAAGGTGGGCTTGCCCAGGGCGATGGCGGCCCCCAGCTCCAGCATCACCCCCTCATCGGGAGGCGTGCCGTTGACAATGGCGAGAAAGGCATCGGCATCGCGCACGTCCTGGAGATCGGCCTGGGCCACCCTCCAGGCCCAACCCTCCTGGGCCAGATCCACCTGGCCGTTGCGGGCGAAGGGCTCCCACACCTCCAGTCCCAGGCCCTCGAGGGCCTCGATGAAATCGGGCAGCAAGCGCGAGCGCCAATGGGCAGAGAAGCCGTAGGGGGAGGCCAGATAGAGGGTGGGGCGTGGCGTCAGCATGGGGAGCCTCCACGGGACTCCCGATAGAGCTGTTCATCGCGGGCGGCCGCCTCCGGGTCTTCCCAAGGGAAGACGATCCAATCCGCCGCGCTGGTGACCTCCAACGCAAGCCACCACTGCGGCTCAGCCTTGCTGATCCACACCACGGCCTGGGCGTCGGGCAGCTGCCGATGGGCCTCCAGGGTGAGGCCGGTCTCGTAGACATCGTCAACCAGCAGGCAACCGGGGCGGGCATCGGCCAGCAGGGGCAGCCCAAGCCGGTGGCTCAGGGCCACCGCCAGACACAGCCCCCCGCGGGGAATGCCATGGATCCCGCTGAAACGGCGCCCGACGCAGTGGGCGGCGATGGCCTGCACGGCCCGGTCGAAGTCGTCCCAGCTGAGCTGGCGCAGGGTGCTGGTGCCCATCAGGCCACGAAGCGCTTGTAGAGCCAGCGCACGAAGCCGCCCAGCAGGGGCACTGGCCCAAAGGTGGGGCCCACGAAATCGAAGTAGTCGCGGTGGTCCACGATGCGGCCGTCGGCCCCGAAGCGCAGCCGGCTGGTGCCGGGGTAGAGAAATTCGATCCCCTTGATCTTCAGGCCCATGCGCCATTCCACGAAGGCGGTGTCGCCGTCGATCGCCACCGCATCGGCCTCCAGAAACACGTCGTCGCAGCGTTGCATCAGGCCCTGCTGGGCCAGGATGTAGGCCTCGATGCCCTCCCGGCTCTGGGTGGGGTCTTTGAAGTGCACATCGTTGGCATACGCCTGGCGCCACTGCTCCGCCGTGGGCGCCGGGGCCCCATAGGGCTTGGTGAACAGCTGCCGCAGGCTGTCCTGGCTGAAGGGCGGGGTGGGGGCGGCGGACATCGCAGGGGCGGAGTGGTTGCTCACGATTGTGCTGCCCCTGGCTCAGAAGGGCGCCGACGGCGGCAGCGCTCCGAGCAATACCGCACCTCGTCCCAGACGTCCTTCCACTTTTTGCGCCACTGGAAGGGGCGCTGGCACACGGGGCAGATCTTGGTGGGGCGCTCGGCGTGGTGGGGCATCAGGCCAGGGAAGATCAGGGATTGAGACGCTGCTCCGCCCAGCCATCCTCACGGCACCAGCGGCGGCGGCGATGGGGGTGGTTGGTGAGCTCCAGGAGCTCCACCTGCTCCAGGCCGATGCGCAGCAGCCGGAAGCAGGTAGGGATCGGCAGCTCCTCGCCGAGTTCGGCGGGGAAACAGGCCACCTCCTCGAGGGGATCCCCCGGTGCAGGCCAGCCCCAAAGGGCCCGACCCTCCGGGGTGAGGCCCTGCCAGTGCCGCTGCCGCTCGCTGGCCTCCTGCTCTGCAGGCAGGCTCAGCAGCCTGCCGCGCAGGCGGAACTGGCAGCGGGCCCGGGGCAGGAGCCAACCCAGCTCCACCGCCGGCTGGTGGTGCAACTCAGCCACCTTGGCACTGCGGCCATCGGTGAGCAGATCGAGCTCCGAGGCCGCGGCCCAGCCCCGGAACACCAGCGTGCGCAGGCGCGGCGTGCCATCAACCGCGACGCTGGCCAGCTGCAGCCAGCGGGCCTGGGGCGAGCGGCCCTCCCGCTCCCGGGCCCCCCGCAGCAGGGGCCGCCAGGGGGGTAGTGGCTCAGCGCTGCCCATGGCCGGCAGGTTAGGGAGGTGAACCGGGCCGATGGCGACCGCGCTGCGGGCCTCTGGGGTGGTGTTCCACCGCTCCTAGGCTCATTTCCTTCAGTTCCTTGGGCTTCGCCTGCCATGTCCCAACGCGTGGCCCGCGTGGCCCTGCCCCTGCTGCTCGGCCTGGCCTGGGTTCCTGAGATGGGACGGGCCGACAGTCAAGCCCCAGGCTCCACCGGCAGCAGCGCCTCCAGGCCCACGGCAGCTCCTACGCGCGGCTGGCACAAATCCGAGCTGTATTTCGGAGCCAGGCTCGCCAACGGAACCCTGATCAGCCCGGTCGCCTGGGAGGCCTTCCTGGCCGAAGTGATCACTCCGGCCTTCCCCGATGGGCTCACGGTGGTTCAAGCCAACGGCCAGATGCGGGGGGGCGATGGCGTCATTCGCCGCCAACCCACCTGGGTTGTGGTGATCCTGCGCCCGGTGGGGCCCCTTGAAGACCAGCGCATTCAAGCGGTGATCAGCAGCTTCAGAGGGCGTTTCCAAGGCGCCGAGCTGATGCACGTTGAGAGTCCTGTGGCCCAGCCCCAGTTCTTCGGCAACTGAAGCGGCTGGGCGCCTAGCCGTGGGCGACCACCGGGCCGACCTCGATGTTGATCAGTTGGAGCTGGAACTGGGGGTGGGCCGCCAGCCAGGCAGCTGCAACAGCATTGGAAGCTTCCGCACGCTCCTCCGTATCGAAGACAGTCACCGAGAGCATGCGACCTCCCTCCGCGCTGGGATCGATCCACATGTAGGAGACGTAGCCCGGCAAACCCTGGAGCTGGGGGATGAACGTGGCCTGAATCGCCTCACTGACGGCGTGGGGATCACCGCTCACCTCGTATTGACGGATGGTGGCGTGCATGGGGGACCAGATGGATTGGCGAAGGTCTAGGTGTTTTCAGGGCAACCCCAACGCCCTGGCTCGGATCTCTTCCAAATCAGGTGGCAGGACGCGCTGTCGCAGCGGCGGTGAACGTAGGGAGGATGGGACATGACCACTGCCGGTGCCAACCCGCCGACCATGACGGCAGCCCTCGGTCAAGACATCCTGCAGCGCAGCGGCGAGCACCTGCTGCTGGTGTTTCTCAGCGTGGGCCTGGCCCTGCTGATCGCCCTGCCCCTTGGGCTGGCCGTCCATGGCAGGCCCCACTGGAAGCGGCTGGTGTTGGGGGGCGCCAGCATCGTGCAGACCATTCCGAGCCTGGCGATCTTCGGCCTGCTGCTCACCGTGCCGCTGCTGGGGGGCATTGGTCCCACGCCGGCCGTGGTGGCGCTCACGCTCTATGCCCTGTTGCCCCTACTGCGCGGGCTGGTGAGCGGTCTGCAGCAGGTGCCAGCCGAACTGGTGCAGGCCGCCAGGGCCCTGGGGTTGAACTCCAACCAGGTGTTGCGGCACGTGACGCTGCCCCTGGCCCTGCCCAGCCTGATGAACGGCCTGCGGGTGGCCACCGTGATCAGTGTGGGGGTAGCCACGATTGCCGCCGCCATCGGCGCCGGCGGGCTGGGGGTGTTCATCTTCCGGGGCATCGCCACGGTGAACAACGGACTCCTGCTGGCCGGAGCCCTGCCGGCGGCCGCCATCGCCCTGGCAGCGGATCTCGCCCTCGCGGCACTGGAGCGGCACCTGTCCAAAGCGCAGCGGCCGCGATGGCAACCACCGCGCCCCCGTCGCCTACTGGCGACGGCCCTGCTGGGTAGTGCCCTGATCGCCATCGCCCTAGCGGTGCAGCCGCGGATGGAGCCACGGCTGGCCAGCCCGGTGGTGATTGGCTCCAAGGGCTTCACCGAACAGCTGATCCTGGGCGAGCTGCTCGCCCAGGAGATTGAGGCCCACACGGCACTGCGGGTGAAACGGGAGTTCAGCCTTGGCAGCACCTTCCTTTGCCATGAAGCCGTTCGGCAGGGAAAGATCGATGGCTACGTGGAGTACACGGGCACCGCCTGGTCGGCGATTCTCAAGCAACCAGCAGGGTCAGAGGCGGGCGGCCGTGACCGGATCTGGAGGCAGGCGGCCCGGCTCTACGACAGGCAATTCAACCTACGCATGTTTCCATCGCTGGGCTTTGAGAACACCTTCGCCCTGTTGATCCGCAGGGCCGACGGGCAACGCCTGGGGCTGCGCAGCATCAGCCAGGCCGTTGCACCGGCACGGCGCTGGCGGGCGGCCTTTGGCTATGAGTTTCTGAACCGTTCCGATGGATACCCCGGGCTCAGCCAGCGCTATGGCTTGGAGCTCGCCGCACCACCGATGGCCATGGATCTGGGCCTGACCTACCGGGCCCTCGCCGAAGGCCAGGTGGATCTGATTGCCGGGGACAGCACCAACGGACTGATCCCGGCACTGCAGCTGCAGGCACTGGAGGACGACCGCCACTATTTCCCCCCCTATGACGCCGTTCCGGTCTTCAACGGCGCCAGCCTGCGGCGCCACCCGGAGCTGGTGCCGGTGTTGGAAAACCTGGCGGACCGGATTTCAGCCACGACCATGCAACAGCTCAACGCCGCTGTGGATCTGGAGCATCAGAGCCCGGAGGCGGTGGTGCGGGCGTGGCGACGGAAGGCCGATGCCTCCCATTAGGTCTCCAGCAGGGCCACCCCCCGCCGATGGATCTCGGCGGCGTAATCCGTCCAAGTGCCCTGGCCCCAATAGCGGAAGCAGCTGGTTTCCAGCAGGAGCAGGTGGAGCAGGGCCTGCTGGTAGGGCTCGCTGCGGGTCACGGCGGGGTCAGCGGCCACCGGGCCATCGAAGCGCTGGTGAAACGCCGCGCTGAGACGGGTCATCGGCTCGAGCACGTTGGCGTAGCCCTCCACCCAGCTGAGGTTGTTGGTCCAGGAGGCGCCGGCCATCGAGAAGGAGGGATCGCTGGCCTGGAGCGTCCCGATGGCGGCCTGCACGGCATCGGGGGTGGGGGCAGCGCCGCTGCTCTGCTGGGCAACCTGCTGCCACAGCCGCTGCTGCTGCACCGCCTGAATCTGGGGATAGGCCCCAGGAGCCACACCGGCCGCTTCGAGCAGGTCGAGGTACTCGGTGCCGTTGAGGGCCACGGTTCCACCCCCATCGCATCCCCCTTCACCGGCCAGCTTGCGGTGGGCCTGGAGAAAGGCCTGGGGGAATTCATTCATCATCACGCCGCCGTTTTCGCCGTCGGCGATCTGGGACACCAGGGCGGGAACCGTGGTGTCGCCCAGGGCCATCCGGCCCAGGCTGAGGGCCTCGTAGCAGGGCTGCATCTGGCCCACCAGCTTGGTGTCGGAGCCCTGGGTCTTGATCAGGGCGGTGATGGTGGCCACCTCACCCGTGGAGCTGCGTGCCACCAGTTGATTGGGGGTGTACTTCTGCGTCTGGCTGAGGCCGGAGCCATCGAGGTTTTCGACGCTGTGTTCCTGCACCAACAGCCAGCGGTAGCCACACTCCCGCAGGGCCTTGACGAATTCGTAGAGGGTGTCGGGATGGTTGGGCAGGTGCATCTCCGGCGGCGAAAAGCCCTTCACCCGCTGCAGCGCCGCCTCGCCAAACAGGGCCGCGAAGTGATGCTGCCAAGCCAGGATCTGCAGCTTCAGATCGGGGATCGGCGTGGAGGGGGCCACGGCGTGGCTCCAGAACGTGCCCAACCACTCCACGTGGGCTTGCATGGCGGGATCGCAGGCCAGAAACCGCAGCGCCTCGACGATGTCGGCGCGGCCCATCTGCTCGACACCCCAGAGCAGATTGCCGGAGTAATCCAGCATGATCCGCGGATCACAGCCCTCGCTGATCAGCTGGGGAATCAACTCGGCCAGGCGCCGGTAGCACTGGGCGAAGGGTTCGGCGTTGTGGTTATCGCCCTCGCCGGGGTGCTCCACCATGTATTGGAGATGGGAGATCAGCTCCCCGTTCGCACCGGCCGGAATGGTGGGCTGGTGCATGTGCAACGCACAGGCAAAGGCCGAGTGAATCTGCGCCAAATCGCGCCCGCCGGCGGGCCGAGCCACGGGCCGGTTCTGCTGCACCAGGGCCAGGATCTCGGCTTCACGGCCGGCGATCGGCGGCAGGGCGGGGGAACTCATCCGCAATAAACAGACCGGCAGCCGCAGTATGGGGGCTGGAGCTGGCCCAGGCCTGGAACGGCCTGGGTTTTCGGGCAGTAGGGTTTCGTATCAACAGGAGCTGGCGGTGACCCTCGAGCAACTGAGGCACTTCCTGGCCCGTGTGCAGCGGGATCCGGCCCTGAAACGGCAGGTGGAGGAGGCGATCACCGCCGATGCGGTGGCCCTACTCGCCCAGGATCTCGGCTACTCGGTGTCGGGCAGCGACATCCTGCGCTTTTCCGGCCAGTCGGCCTCCGGGGTGCGGGTGCGTCGGATCGAGCATCCGGGTGAATACCCCGGCCGCTACTACTGAATTCCCAACCGCCAGCCGCGCATCACGCCATGGGCAGATACCAGATCCGCCGCGACGACGGCATCAGCGACGGCATCGCCGGCCAGGTGTTCGCCAGCTACGACGCGGCCCATGCGGTGCTGGAGCGGTACTACGCCGATCTCTGCTGCTCCGACGATCGTGAGTACTACCGGATCGTGGCCGCGGGCGAGGAGCCAGGTGGTTGAGCCGCACCCTGGCCAAGCCCGGCCCCGGCATCCAGCAGACGGGTCTGCAACAAAACAAGAAGTCATTGGCCGGATCCCGTTGTAACAACCGCTACCAAACGCTTGAATGCATGCACGTTGATCCACCCCTTGGTGGACGCAGATCGCTCCGCGCCAGGCAACGGGGACGCGGACACTGTGGAGACCGTGATGAACGTGCTCGATTTGATCCGCACCCGGATCCTCAAGGAGCAGCGCCTTGACGACGCCCAATACCTGATGGCCAAGGCCTATCGCGGCGTGGCCTACGTGGACGCCCACCACGATGAGCCCAAGCCCGGCGAGGTAACCAAGCAACTCACCTACCGCGGCCGCCACTACGCCCACCAATGACGGAATCAGGGGGCCACTGGCCCCCTTTTTTTGCCTCGATTCGCGGCGGAGAGCAGAGTTCTGGCAAGGGGACTAGCATCCGCCGAACAATCTGAGGCAAGCGCCATGGCCACTCCCCTGACGCGAGGTCTGAGGCCGGCGCTGGGTGCTACATCCAGGTTGCTCGCCGCTTCGGCCTTGGTGGGTGCCATGGGGGTCCCAGCCCTCGCGATCGAACCGGCGCTCCACATTCGCGTGGCCGACAAGGCATTGGCCTGGGGCCCCTGCCCGGCCTTCATGCCGAAGGGCTGTGAACTGGCCGTGCTGCACGGCAATCCGGCCCAAGCGAATGCGGACATCTTTTTCCGCATTCCGGCCAAGGCGGAAATCCCCAAGCACTGGCACAGCTCGGCCGAGCGCATGATTCTGGTGGAGGGGGTGCTGGAGGTGAGCTACACGGGTCAGGCTCCGGTGACCCTGCGCCCCGGCTCCTATGCCTACGGGCCGCCAAAGGCCCCCCACAGTGCCGTCTGCCGCAGTGCCACGCCCTGCGTGCTGTTCATCGCCTTTGAGGGTCCCATCGACGCCCATCAAAATCACTAAAGGTGGTGGCGTAGCTGCCGATGGGCCCCCTGCACGTGGTGTGGTTCAAACGGGATCTGCGCTGCGCAGATCACCACCCCCTGCTGGAAGCCAGCCGGCACGGACCGGTGCTGCCCCTGTATGTGGTGGAGCCCGAGTACTGGCAGCAACCCGATAGCTCGGCGCGCCAATGGCAGTTCTGCCGCGAAAGCCTGCTAGAGCTGCGCGCGTGCCTGGAGCGGCTGGGCCAACCGCTGGTGGTGCGCTGCGGCAGGGTTGAGCAGGTGCTGGAGCGGGCGCACCGCCAGTTCGGCATTGCGGCCCTCTGGAGCCACGAGGAAACCGGCAATGGCTGGACCTACGCCCGCGACCTGCGGCTGGCGGCGTGGGCACGGCAGCACGCCATTGCGTGGCATGAGATTCCCCAGTTCGGAGTCACCCGTCGTTTGGCGCAACGCCAGGGCTGGGCCCGTCGCTGGGAAGGCCGCATGGCCGAAACCCAGGCACCGGAGCCCATGGGGCTCGTCCCCCTCGCCGGCCTGGATCCCGGGCCCATTCCCAGCGCCGAGGACCTGAAGCTGGAGCCAGATCCCTGCCCAGGACGGCAACGGGGCGGGCGCAGCGAGGGGCTGGCGCTGCTGCAGAGCTTCCTGGCCGAGCGCAGCCGCCGCTACCAAGCGGAGTTGTCCAGCCCCAGCACGGCGGCCCTCAGCTGCTCGCGCCTATCGCCCCATCTGAGCTGGGGCACCCTGTCGCTGCGGGAGGTGGTGCAGCACAGCCGGCAACGGCGCGCTGGCTTGTCAGACGCGCCGGGGGATCGCCGCTGGCACCGCTCCCTGCAACGCTTTGATGAGCGCCTGCACTGGCACTGCCATTTCATCCAGAAGCTCGAAAGCCAACCCAGCCTGGAATTTCGCGAGCTCCATCCCCTCACGGCCGAGCTGCGCCACAGCGATCCGGAGCGGCTGGCCGCCTGGGCCACCGGTCACACGGGACTGCCGTTTGTGGATGCCTGCATGCGCTCCCTGCTGGCCACCGGCTGGCTCAACTTCCGCATGCGAGCCATGCTCATGTCGGTGGCCAGCTATCAGCTCTGGCTTCCCTGGCGGGAGAGCGGCCTGCACCTGGCCCGGTTGTTTGTGGATTACGAGCCGGGGATCCACTGGAGCCAGTGCCAGATGCAATCGGGCACCACCGGCATCAACACAATCCGGATTTACAACCCGCTCAAGCAGGGCCTGGATCACGATGCTCAGGGGCAGTTCATTCGGCGCTGGCTGCCCGAACTGCGCCAGGTGCCGGCGGTGTATCTGCATCAACCCTGGACCATGGATCCCGCAACCCAGCAGCGCGTGGGCTGCGTACTGGGTGAGTCCTACCCGCTGCCAATCGTGGACTGGGCCGCGGTGGCCGCCAGCGCCCGCGAGCGGATCTGGGGGCTGCGCGAACAGGAGGGATTTGGCGCCATGGCCGACGCCATTCAGCACCGCCACGGCTCCAGACGGTCTGGCTTGAAACGCTCCAGCTCGCGGGCCAAGGCCACCCGGCAGGTGACGGCGGGGCAACTGAGCCTGGATCTGGCCTGAGGGGGAGCTGGGCCCTGCGCCACAGCCAATCATGGTCAAGAGGAACAGCTGTAGTGGGACACGCCACCGGCGTTGAAGAACTCCTGGGGCCGCAGCCGGTCGTAGGTGGCCGCCAGCTCCGCTGTGGGAGCGTCATAGGGATGGCTGAACACCGCCTGCAACTCCTGGATCAGGCCGGTGTCGCCCTGCTCCGCCTGCTGATAGGCCGGGGCAACCAGCCACTCGCGCCAGGTGATGGCGGGATTCACCCGTTGCATCGCCGCCGATGTCTCCTGCGGGTCGCCGTTGGCCGTGATCGCAGCGCGCCAGCGCTCCAACCAGCCGCTCCAGGCGGCGTCGAGACCGTCCGACGTCGGCGCATAGAAGCTCTCCTTGAGGGCGGAGAGGTGCTCAGGGGAGGTGGCCGGTATGTCCGACAGCCTTCGGAAGACGATCGTGTAATCGGCCTGGGAACGCAGCATCAACTCCAGCAGCTCGTTGGTCAGGCCGGCATCCGGGGTGGCCAGGCCCAGCTTGCGGGCCCACATCGCCTCGAGCTCCCCGTTCATCGCCTCGGCAAAACCGTCACGGATCTGATCGAGCTGGGCCAGAGCCTCGGTGTTGCCTTCGAGCAGGGGCCGCAGGGCCGACCAGAACATCTGGTAGTTGGCTCCGGCGGCCACGGGCTGGTTGAAGAAGCTGAAGTGCTCGCCGCCACCGGTCCAGGGCTGGAAGCCGGGATCGAACCGTTCGCAGAAGCCAAACGGGCCGTAGTCGAGGGTGTAGCCGCCTGCGGCGCAGTTGTCGCTGTTGAAATTGCCCTGGCAGTAGCCCACCCGCATCCAATGGGCCACCAGGGCGGTGAGGCGTCCCCGGAACAGGCGCGCAAGCTCCAGCACCTGGTCGCTGAAGGCCAGGCTCGGATCAATCTCCGGCCGGTAGTTGCGCTCAATCAGGTGGGCCACGATCAGGCGCAGCTCCTCCAGCGCCGCCGGATGGGCCTGGCGGCGAACGCGGCGGGCAAACAGCTCCAGCTGACCCACCCGCAGAAACGACGGCGCCACGCGGGTTGTGATCGCCGCTGGATTGTCAACCAGGATGTCGGGATCAAACGACGTGGAGTTCGGTGCATACCAGGGGCGGCGCACGGTTTCGGTGCCGGACCCATAGAGGGTCAGCGAGCGGGAGGTGGGAACGCCCAGGGCATGCATGAACTCCTGGGCCAAAAACTCACGCACGCTGGAGCGCAGCACGGCCCGGCCATCGGCGCCGCGGCAGTAGGGCGTGGGCCCGCCGCCCTTGAGCTGCAGCTCCCAACGCCGGCCCTCGAACACGCCCTCAAACACGGAGACGGCCCGGCCATCGCCGTAGCCGTTGCCGGTGCCAAACGGACACTGCTGGATGTATTCGCTGCCGTAGATCGAGAGGGCATAGCCGGTGGCCCAGCCATAGGGGCGCATCGGCTGCCGCGCCACGCTGATGTCGCCGGAAAACAGCCGCAGGAAGGCCTCGTCGTGGGCCAGGGCGTCACTCAGGCCCAGCTCCTGGAACAGGCCGGGGCTGTGGGCCACGTAGGCAGGCAGGGGCAGGGGCGTGGGGGTCACCGGCACGTAATGGCCCGAGAACACCTGGCGGGGGCGGTGGTCGTGGCCATCCACCGTGGCCTGGGGATCCGGCTTCAGCGACTCCAGCAGCGAATAATCGGCCCGTTGCGCGAACTCAGCAAAGGTTGTGATCGGAGTGGTGCTCACGGGGCTCGGGGATCTTGAGCTGCCAGGAGTCGGCCCTGACGCTGAGGTCACCATCCTGGCGAAGTGGACATGAGAAGCGGCGATCCTGCAGGGGGCCTGGTTGGGTCAATCGCCTTGCCCGCCGTCTGAGCTCTGCTCAGGCCTGCTGTCAGCGGTCAGAGGGCGTCCGCACGTTTTACAAATCCCCGCACCAGCCGGGACCCGCCTGGATTCCTCTTCGTAGCCAGCAGCAATGATGCCAGCCGGAAGCGCAAAAATGGCGATTCCGAGTAGCTGGATGATCCCACCCAGGAACTTACCAAGGGGTGTGACTGGAGCGATGTCCCCATATCCGACGGTGGTGAGTGCCGATATTCCCCACCACATCGCGGCAGGAATACTGGAAAATACGTCTGGCTGGGTATCAACCTCAACAAAGTAAATCGCACTCGAAGCCAAAATCAGCACCACCCCAACCGCTGCCAGGGCGACGCCAAGATCACCGCGCCTTGCACCGATCACCCGCTGCATGCGCCCGAAGGAATCCGAGTAGCGGCCCAACTTCAGCACCCGGGCAAATCGCAACAGCCGCAGCACCCGAAGGATCCGCAGATCGAGCGTGGCGGCAGGGAACGCGAGCGTGACGTAGAAGGGGAAAATTGCGATGAAATCTACCACGCCACCGAAGCTGCTCACGTAGCGCAGCCGTCCGAGGATCGGCTGCCGGTAGCGGGTATCAGCCGTACAGGACCAGATTCTCGCTGCGTACTCGATGGTGAAGACGCTGACCGTAAACACTTCAAATATCCAAAATGCCAGGCCAAAGCGCAGCTGAAGACTGTTCACAGTCTCGAGGATGACCGCAAGAACATTCAGAAGGATCAGCACGAGCAGAAACAGGTCGACCCAATCCCAATCGGCCCCACCGCTCTGCGGATCTTCGCTGAACTCGAGAAGCTCCCAAACGCGCTGGCGGAGCTCTGAGCCAGTCATTTCCCTCATGCCTTGACGTGGAGCTGAACATTAAGGCTCTCGGGGGTGCCCATAGCCTCACGGCCCAGCGATTCATTCCTGACCAAACCGAGTTGCGGCCCTGATGGTCAGGGTGTGGTGCTGGGCAACGCCTGGAAGGTGCCGTACTGGCCGATCAGCTCTCCCTTGGCGTTGTAGGTGACCACCTCGAGGGCGCTGGAGCCATCCAGCGGCATCGCCAACTGGATCACCGCATCCCCCTTGCTGCAGGGACCGGGCTGCAGGGTCAGCCGAACCACGCCAAACACCAGATCGCTGGGCGCCCTGGGCGGCACCAACTGATCGGGGTAGCGGCCGTTCCGGCCCCAGGGCAGCTGTTGGACGCTGTAATCGCTATCGCACATGCCGTTGATGGCATTGCCCCAGCGGATCCGATTCGGCTCCACCGTGAGCACATCGATCACCGCCCGGCCTGCCGTGCTCTGCCCCTGCCAGCGGCCAAGAAAAACATTGTCGTGCGCCCAGCCCTTGGGCTTGGCGATCGCCGCCGCGGCTGGGCGCCAGAGCACCTGCAGGGTGTAGTGCCCCTCGCGGTTGAAGCGGATGCCCTCGCTGCTGGCGCTGCGCTCGTAGCGGCGGCCCTGTTCGGTGGCCGGGAAGTCAAAGGCCCAGCGGCCGAAACGCACAGTGGCGTTGCCCTGGCGCTGGCTGAACGTGCACGGCCCCTTCTCCAGCGGAAGCGTGTGGTCGTGGCGGCTGAGGATGCAGGTGGCGGTGGTGGTGTCAGCCCGCGCTGGTGGGGCCGCCCCGCTGGAGCACAGCAGAACCAGCAGAGCCAGCAGCCGGGATGGAGCCATCAGCCCAGACCCGGCAGCGCCTGGGCAAGCACCGTGATCAGGGCCGTATCCACGCTCAGGATCCGCTCCCCCAAACCTACGCGCTGCGCCTGCACCGATTCGGCGAGCTGCACCTCAAACGGCACGAAACCGCCCTCCGGACCCACCATCACCACCGCCGGCCCCGGCGGGACTTCCGCAAGCGACATGGGGGCACCCATGTCTGCCAACCAGCAGGGACGCCCCGCACACAGCCCGGGCAACTGGTCTTCCATAAAGGGGCGAAAGCGGCGGTGCAGATGCACCCTGGGGGCGATCGTGTCGCGGGATCGCTCCAGGCCTGCCAGCAGCGCGTCGTGCACCCGGGCTGGTTGCAACAACGGGCTCTGCCAATAACTCTTGTCCACCCGGGCGCTCTGGATCAGGTGCAGATTGGCGACGCCGAACTCGGCGCACTGGCGCAGAATCCGCCGCAGCATTTTGGGCCGCGGTAACGCCAGCACGATGTCGAAGCGATGGCGGGGCGGCGGTGGTTCGCTGAGCTGAACGCGAAGCCGCACGCCGCTGGCATCCAGGGCCTCAATCACCCCCTGGCCGCCCAGCCCGCCCAGCAGCCCCACCCGCAGGGTGTCGCCCACCTGGGCGCGCAGCACCTCGCGCATGTGCTCGGCGCGGTGATCGCGCACCACGGCCATGCCGTCTGCGATCCAATCGGTCTGATGGAGCAGAACGATGTTCAAGGGACCTGGCTAGCTCCGATCGGTGATGTCGATCGAGAGCCCGCACAGGCCCACGATGGTGCCGGAGGCGTCGCGCAGGGGGCTCTTGATGGTGAAATACACCCGCTCCTCTCCGCTCTCTTTGATGATGTCGCGCTCCTCCCGCGCGACAGAGACGCCCTGGGCCATCACCTCGGCATCGTTCTCACGCAGGGCGTTTGATTGCTCGAGGTCGAAGAAGTGGCTGTCATCCTTGCCGATGATCCCTGCGAGGTCGGCACCGAAGATGCGCTGCACCGTCGCATTGGCATAGGTGTAGCGGCCATCGAGATCCTTGGCATAGGCCGCGGCGTCGATGGCGTTCAGAATGGAGTCGGCGTCCATGGGACTGGTTCAGGCCGAAGGAATCCAGCATCGCGCAACCTCCGACGTTGCACTCACCGGCATACCAACCCTCTGATGGATCCCTCCAGCCCCACTCCGGCATCCCCGCCCCCGCCGGTGGCGCAGCAGCGCCAGGCCCTGTTGACCCTGCTGCGCCAGGAGCCCCGCGCGGCGGCCAAGCGGGAGAGCCACCAGGTGCAGCAGCTGATCGAGGTGCTGGAACGGGCCATGCCCGCCGATCTCACGGCGCCGCAAGCCCTGGAGCAGCTCGAGGGGGTGTGGGAGCTGCGCTGGAGCAGCAGCAGCCAGCCCTATCTGGCCGTGGCGCCCTGGCTGGAAAACCTCCAGCTGCTGGCCCCGTCCCAAAGCCGGGGCATGAACCTGCTGCGGCTCACCGGGCCCCTGGCCCCCCTGGCCAGCATTGCCGTGGAGGCCGAGCTCAGGCTGAACCCCTCCAGCCAAGCCCAGCAGCGGGTGGAGGTGCGCTTTCGTCGGGGGGGCTGGCTGGGGCCTTCCCTGGGGGCGGGTCGCCTGCAGCTGCTGCGCAGCGTGCAGCAATCCTTCCCAGCCTGGCTGGACATCACCGTGCTCGACGACGAGCTGCGGGTGTGCCGCGGCAATGCCGGCACCCTGTTCGCCCTGCTGCGCCGCCCCGACCTCAACCTCGAGGAGTTGCTGCTGCCCCTCACCGACACGCCCAAGGACGAGCTCAGCTCTGGCTCGCTTCAAACACGATGATGCTCACCGACACCATGAAGCCCAGCACCGTCAGGAGACCCGCCAGTTTTCCCGCGTGTTCATAGGACTCGGGAATCATCGAATTGCTGAGCATCATCAAAATGGCTCCGCCCGCAAAGGCCTGAACCAACGACAACCAGGCTTGGGTAGTGGTGCTGAACAGGCTGTAGCCCGCGGCAGAGGCGACAGCGCAGACCCCGGCAATCACCAACCACAGCAGCATGATTCGCCGGCGACTCCAACCGCTCGCCTGCATGCCGATGGTGCCGGCCACCGCCTCCGGCAGGTTGGAGAGAAAGATGGCCACCAGCATCGCCAGGCTCACCACCTGATGGTCCAGGAGTCCCAGCCCGATCACCATGGATTCGGGAATGCCATCGAGGATGATGCCCAGCACCATTGGAATGGCCAGGTGGGCTGAACCACTGACACCACGGGCCCCGGTTGTGGGCGCCCCAAGGCCCGCAATCCACTGGTCTCCGAAATAAAAGCTGAGCGCCCCCAGGCAAAAGCCAATGGCGGGAAAACCGCTGCCCCTGGAACGTTGGACGGCCTCAAACACCAGCTCAAAGGACACCGCCGAGATCAGGGTGCCGGCACCAAAGGCCATCAGCAGCCCCAGGCTGCGCCGGCTCAGGCGCACGCTCGCCGCGAGCAGGCCCCCCAGCAGCAACGACGACGTGGCCAGGGCACCCCAGAGAAGAGCAGCGAGCAAGGGATCACCCCAGGGATCAAATCCTGATAGCCCCGGGCCCATCGCGCCACCGGCTGCAACCTCTGGCCTTCAGCTCCGGCGCTGGCGGCGCACCTCCCAGGGGCGGGGGATGCCGCCGGGCTCCTGCCACACCCCGAAGCGATGGCGGCTGGCCCTGAATTCGGCATCGAGATAGGCGCGGCCTTCGCAGGCCTCCAGGTAGCGGCGGTAGGCAAAGGCCTGGCCGTCTTCCACCAGGGCCAGGCCCAGGTTGATCTCGCCGATCACCTCGGCCACCAGGCGGCCGTAGCGATCGGTGCTGTGAACGTCGAGGGTCACTGGTGCGCCGAGGGGCAACCGCTGCCGCAGGTAGGTCCGAGCCGCGGCGCCGTAGGGGCTCTGGGCCAGTTCCGGCGCATCGATGCAGGCCAGGCGCACGGTCAGCGAGCGTCCGGCCTGGCGCACCCGGATCGTGTCGCCATCGCCGATCGAGAGCACCACGGCCTGGAGCGGTTGGCTCTGGCCCGCGCTGCAGCCCACCAGGTCCAGCCAGCCCACCAGAGCCAGACCAGCCCCACCCAGACCCAGACGGCAAGCGGCGGCCATCGGCGCACGGCGGCAGGGGTGTCGCAATTTAGGGGGAAGGAACTGGGCCATCGTGCAACGCCACATGCTCCTGCTCGTTGGCGTCGTTGCGGGCCACGATGGCAATGGCAGCTTCGCTGTTGCTGAGGTTCACCGGCATGTGGGGCAAGCCGGCGGGGATGAACAGAAAATCGCCGGCACGGTGCCGGCGAGCAGATAGATCGCCGATTCCGAGCCCACGTGGCGGTGGGCCGGCGGGCACCACTGTTGGCGCCGGAGATGCCCACGAACTGCTGCAGTCCCTGGCGGCTGGTGCTGCTGGCCAGCGGCCGCACGGTCACGATGGTGTCGGCGGAGGGGGTGCCGCCAGCAAGCCCATGCAGGGGTCTGGCCACGAAAGCGTTCACGTTACAGCGGCGGGAGCACCCGGGCGCATTGGAGGATCGAGGGATGACCACTGCCTCCCCAGACCTCCTGATCGACGGCCCCGCCGAGGCCGCAGCCACCCTGGTGCTGGCCCATGGGGCCGGTGCTCCGATGGACAGCCCCTTCATGGCCGCGATGGCCGGCGGACTGGCCCAGCGCGGGTGGCGGGTGGTGCGCTTCGAGTTTCCCTACATGGCCCAGAGCCGTCTCAGCGGACAGCGGCGTGCCCCCGATCGGTTGCCGCGGCTGCTGGAGTCGTTCCGCGCGCAGGTGGCCCAGCAGGCCGGGGCGGCCCCAGTAGTGATTGGGGGCAAGTCCCTGGGGGGACGGGTGGCCAGCCTGCTGGTGGATGAGCTGGCCAGCGCCCACGGCGTGCGCGGTTGCCTCTGCCTGGGCTACCCCTTCCATCCCCCCGGCAAACCCGACCAGCTGCGCACCGACCACCTGGCCGCGTTGGCCACCCCCACCCTGATCGTGCAGGGCGAGCGCGACAGTTTTGGCAAGCGCGGCGACGTGGAGGGTTACCGGCTCTCAGCCCAGATCCAACTGCAGTGGATCGCCAGCGGCGACCACAGCTTCAAGCCCACCCGCAGCTCCGGCCTCAGCGAAGCCGACACCTGGGCCGCGGCCGTGGGCCACGGCGATCAGTTCCTGAGGGCCGTGCTCCAATCGGGCTGAGCCAGGCCCTCCACCGCCTCCCCGAGCTGCTCGTAGGCCATGCCCTCCCCGTGGGCCCGGATCAGGGGCTGCAGTCCGATCGACTGCCGCTCCGCATGCAAGCTGCGGGTAGGCACCAGCCAGAACCGCCACTGGGCCAAGTCCTGGGGGTTCACCCGGGCGGGGTCCTGCTCCGCCAGCAGACAGAACACATAGGCCGTGGCCGTGCGCTGCTCCATCGGGAAGCTGATCGCCGTTGGAGCGGTCTGCTGCGCCGACTGCAGGTAGGCGGCGGAGCGCACCGCCAGGGTGATGGGGCCGCCGGGAAGCTCCAGATCGGCGCCCTCGCGGCGGTGCTCCCCGGGATCGAGGCCCAGGGCGCGGTGCACCAGCCACTCGGCCAGGGCGGTGCGGTTGGCGATCGCCACCAGGGGCCCGCACTGCCAGCGCAGGAAGGCATCGAGGTCGGTCATGGGGGGCACCGAGGGCGCAGCCGCCCGCAAGGTACTCAGCCCAGGAGGATGGAGCCGTGATCCACACCTCCCTCGTGCTGGCGGCGGACGATCCCGCGGCTCTCGCCAGCTTTTATGGCGCCTTGCTGGAGGTGGCCCCCCAGCCGGGTTTCAGCCCCAGCCATTGGCGGCTGCCCTGGCCAGCGGGCGGGCACCTGGAGATCTACGCCCCCTCGCGCCGCCGCCCCCAACCCCCACAGCAGGGCCGCCTGGCCCTGTGCCTGCAGCGCGAGGCCCAGGACGGCGAACCAAACGCCGCGCTGCTGGCGTGGTTGGAACGGGCCCAGGCCTTGGGAGCCACGGAGCTGGATCCCCCACGGCAGGAGTCGTTCGGGATGGAGGCCTGGCTGCTCGATCCCGAGGGCAACCGGGTGCTGCTGCTGATGCTGAAGGGGTGAACCCTCAGGTCGATGGCCGTCAGGACCAGTGGAGCTCCATCGGCACGCTGCCTTCAAGACTCAGCTTCACGGGGCAGGTTTCACCGGCCTGCTGCAGCACCGTGCACTGCTCGGCGTCGAGATGGGCTGGCAGCGTGATCCACACCGTGAGCATGGCGATCTTGCGCGGCAGGTCGGAAGTCATGGTTTTCTCCACGCGGGCGGTGCAGCCCTCCAGGGCCCAGCCGCGGCGCTTGGCCACGATTCCCATAATCGTGAGGATGCAGGTGCTCAGGGCTGTCGCCACCAGATCGGTGGGGGAAAAGCGCTCGCCTTGCCCCTGGTTATCGGTGGGGGCATCGGTTTCCAGCAGGGTGCCGGATGGTCCGTGGCTGGAGCGGCAGCGCAGGTCCCCTTCGTAGCGGCTCTCGATGCGGGTCACAGCGCAGATACGGCTTGGGGAAGCTTGGCAGTTGCGGATGCCCGCAGCGCCGAACCCCCAGTTCACTCCCTAGCGATGATGGGCAGGCCTTGGAAGAACGGCCCAGCGTGAAACTGCCGGAGGGATGGAGGGTCTGGCTGCTGGCCTTGGCGCTGAATGCCATGGCCGCCGGATTGTGGTTTGTGAATCGGGGCGTGGAACGTCCCGAGGCCGGAGGCAGCCTCTGGGCCCTGATCCGCTCCCTGGGCTCAGGGTCGGTGGGTTAGGAGCACACACCCTTGCCCGCCGGCATCATGCGCCCAACGCTCAAGCCCGCCATGTGCCGTCTCCCCTTGCTGGCCCTCGTGGGGGTCGCTCTGACACTCACGGGCTGCGCCCAGCGCCAGCATGGCCAGCCGGCCGAGACATCGGTCACGGGCCCCATCAAGGTCGACCTCGACCTGAAGGATCCGTCGATGAGCTTCGGCGTGTTGCCCCGCGGCGAGGATCGCCTGGTGTTCAAGGTTGGTTCCGGCCGCCATGGTGTCACCTGTGCTGGCAGCCGCTTTGAGGAGGGATACACCCCCCTGGGCACCTTCAAGGTGAATGCGATTCTCAGCAAGGGCCGCTTTGTGATGGACCCGAAGCTGATCGCCGCGTCAGGCAAATCCGAGGCCGAGCTGAAGCAGACCCTCTTCCCCTCGATGAACGCCATCGACTTCGATGGCGACGGGGAAACGGGCGAGTATGGACTCGGTTACATCAGCCTGGCCCCCGTCAACAGCGTCAAGCAGCCCTTCGGGTTCAACACCTATGACGGCAAATTTCGCTGGTACAGCTTTGCCATCCACGGCAGCAACAACGACAAACGCATTGGCCAGAAGGTCACCGGCGGCTGCCTGAACGTGGCGGAGCCGGAGCTGAAGACCTTGCTCAGTGCGGTGCGGCTCGGCGATGTGGTGCAGATCAAGGCCAACGGACCCTGCTCCGAGTGATGAGCATGGCGGCCCCGGAGACAACCACCACCAGGGTGAGCACCCCCAGCAAGGCGGAATAGAAGGGCTGCAGATTCAGCGGGCCAAAGCGGCCGGAATGGATCTTGAGCAGCCAGAAGGCATCGATGCCCCGCTCCAGCAGCAGGCTGTACAGCGAGCCAGTGACAGCCGTGAGCAACAGCGGTGCCGCTGCGATCGGCACCACCCAACGATGCAGCTTTCGCCAGCGGGATGGGGGCAACGGAGCCATGGCCAATGGGGAACGAAGGGATCAGTGGTGACGCAGGTGATGGTGCAGGGCAGCCTCATTGCTGCACGGCATCCACTGGCCTTGGTTTTGGTGGACGCCCTCACAGCCCAGCTCCTTGGCCCGTTGCTCGGCCTGCTGCTGGGTGTCGTAGAGGCCCTTGGGATGGGCCTGGGCGACGGGGGATGCCGCGACCAGGGCCAGGGCCAGGAGCGAGATCAGGGGAGGCACGGGCGGGTGAACTCGACCGGTGAGGTGCTGCATCAGAAGCGGAACAACGGGTCGTATTGGCTGTACTGAGGCTTGCGCAATCCATCGCGCTGCAGCATGCGGCGCAAGGCGATGATTTCACCGCGCTGGGCCACGATGATCTTGCGAGCGAGGCGCCGCACGGTGGGGTTGGTGGACTTGGCCAGGGCGTCATGGGCCATCTCCAGGGCCGCACCGTGGTGGGTGATCATCCCCTCGAGAAACCACACCACCCGGTTGGCCTTGCTGGGCCTGGCCCCCATCATCCGCATTGCCTGCATTTGGCCAGGGCCCATGGCTTCCAGGCCGGTGATGCTGTTGGGATCCCCACCCGCTTTGAGGACGACGGGACCCACCGGGGCTTGCGGATACCAGGCTTTGCGCCACTGCCCCATCGCCTTGATCTCCGCGGCCTGGTCACGCCAGATGCCATGGGCCAGGGCACCGACCCCGGGGGAGCCGATGTGGAACACCTCCTCGCTCATCCGCAGGGCACCGGTGTGGTGCTGCACCATCGCGTCAAGCCAGCGCAGGTCGTAGGTGGCACCGGCAGGACCCACCCCGTGCTGCTGGTGCTGATGATCGTGCTGGTGGTGCTGGTGGGGGTCCCCCTGGGCCAGGGCGGGGGCAGCCCACAACCCCACCAGCAACAGGGGAATCGCCAGCGAACGCATGGAGGAGAACTAGAGGGTTCCCCTACGATGCAGTCTCCCCCTACGGGAGAGTCAAGTGCTGGTCGCACCATCCCTGAAGATCGGCGATGTCGCCCAGCGCTCGGGCCTCAGCGTCAAAACGATCCGCTTCTACAGCGATGCAGGGTTGATTGAGCCGCTCAGCCGCAGCGAGGGGGGCTATCGCCTGTTCGGCGAGGAGGTGTTCGCGGAGCTGGTGCTGATCCGTACCCTCAAAGCCATGGACATCCCTCTCCAGGATGTGGGCCGCATCCTGGAATCACGGCGCTCAGGCCTGTGCACCTGTGCCACGCTGCAGGCCACGATCCGCCGCAAGGCCGGTGAAATCGAGCAGAAAATCACGGCGCTGCGCCACCTGCACCAGGAACTGAACGCCTTGCTGGGCAGCTGGGAAGACTGCGGCGGCCGCAAGCCTGCCGAGGCCTGAGGCCCCGCTCAGCCCAGCCCACCCAACCGGATCAGGGCGCCCACCACCACAAAGCCAATCGCCAGGGCTGTGATGCCCCGGATGTGCCAAGCCAGGCCACGCAGGTTGTCATCACGCAACGCGGGGATCAACCGCAGCCGGGCGTGCAGCGCCAGCGCGGCCGTCGCTGCCAGCAGCAGCAACTTGACGCCCACCAGCATCCCAATCGGATTCGCCGGGCTGAGCAGGCCCCGAAAGCCAGGCAAGAGGATCCAGCCCATGGCCAACCCCGTCAGCACCTGAATCGCGAGGGCGGTGAGCCCGAGCGGCTCAAACGTCTCCTCGAAGTCGCGGATGGCCGCCGCACTCTGTAGCCGTAGGGCCCGCGGCAGCACCCCCAGATCCAGCACAAGGTGGCCACCGGTCCAGACCGTGGCGGCCAGAGCATGCACGATCACCAGCAGGGCAAAGGGGGACACGGGGAGGGCGGGGCAGCAGCTCCCACGATGGGGCCATCCCGCTGAACTGACCGTGGCGAGCCTGCTCTCCGCGGCTGTGGCGGGGTTTGGAAACCACAGCCAAACTTTGGGGCAGAAATTTTTGGCCCCATGCCCAAGCGCCTCACGGCAGCTGCAGCTGTTGCCGCCCTCAGCCTCGCCGCTGCCGCCCCAGCAGCCCTGGCCTGCTCCCGCGTCACCTGGCTCGGCCCAGACCAACAGGTGATCACCGGCCGTTCCATGGACTGGCCCTATGGCTTCAACTCCCACTTTTATGTGATCCCCCGCGGTGAACGGCTGAACGGAGCCGGCGGCGTCAACTCCCTGAGCTGGACCAGCCGTTACGGCTCGGTGGTGGTGAGTGGCAGCACCGAACCCGGTGGCGCCATCGATGCGGTGTTTGATGGGGTGAACGAGCGGGGGCTGGCCGCCAACCTGCTCTATCTCGCCGAGAACGATTTCGGCCTGGCGACGGCCCCCGCTGGCCGCCCCCGCCTCTCCTTTGCCGCCTGGACGCAATATCTGCTCAGCCAATACGCCACGGTGAAGGAGCTGGTGCAGGCGGTGAAAGCCGATCAGATCCAGATCGTGCCGGTGCCGTTCGGACCCGGCGGCAAGGCCAAGGCCACCGTGCACATGGCCGTCTCCGATGCCAGTGGCGATTCCGCCGTGATCGAGTATCTCAAGGGCAAACCGGTGATTCACCACGGCCGCCAGTACCAGGTCATGACCAACAGCCCGGTGTACAGCGAGCAGCTCAAACTCAACGCCTTCTGGAGCACCAAGGACCGCACCCATGAGCTGCCGGGCTCGATCCAGTCACCGGATCGCTTCGTGCGGGGCTCTTACTACAACGAACAGCTGCCGCCCACCAGCGATCCCCGCCAGGCCCTGGCCGGGGTGATGAGCGTGATGCGCAACATCTCCGTGCCCTGGGGCACGCCGGATCCGGAGCACCCGAACATCTCGCCCACCTGGTGGCGCACCCTGATCGATCAGAAAAACCGGGTGTACTACTTCGACTCCGCCCTCTCGCCCCAAATGGTGTGGGTGAACCTCAACCAGATCGACCTCAAGCCCGGCAGTGGCGTGCGCGCCATCCAGATTGAGGGCAATGACGGGCTGCAGGGCAATGTGACCCGCCAGCTGCAACCGGCGGCCGCCATCAGCTTCCTCGCGCCGAAATAAGCACGGCCCGAGATTCCCCAAAAGGGGACTGGTCGATCGGGCGGCCGCTCCAACAAGTTGGTCACGGGTGTCCCAGCATGCTGTGTCCGTCCGTTCCCGTCGCAAGCCGGAAGAGGCCTACCTGGCCTATGCCCGCCGTCCCAAACGGCATGGTGCGAGCTCCAAATATCGGGGGGTTAGTTTCCGAAAACAAACCCAACTCTGGATTGCCCAGTTCTACTGGCGGGGCAAGCGCTACTTCCTGGGGTCGTTCCAGTCAGAGCTGGAAGCGGCCCTGGCCTACAACCTGCACGCCGAACGCATGATCGGCGAGCTGGCGCTCCTGAATGATCTCTCCGGCGATCCCGGCTGCCCCCAAGCCCAGGACGGCCCCAGGGAGGGGTGAGCCACCATCGCCAGCTGGCCCATTCCCCCCAGATGGGGACTGGCCCAGAACCTGGTCTGCCCTCCAGGATGACGGGGCGACGATGAGGGACGAGCTTCGCTGTCGCCAGCCCAGGGGAGACCGACCTGCATCCAGAACCTGGAGGCCGGGACTCCTTTTCCTGTCGAGCCCTTTTTCTGTCGAGCTCTGGGGGCCGGGAGCGGGGCAGCCCCGGGGCCCTCAAGTTTTGGCAGAGAGGAGCACGACCCCCAGCAGCAGGGCGGCCAGAACCAGTTCGCTCAGCATCGTGTCCACCGGCCGCCCTGATCCCAAGGAAGATCTGCACTCTCGCTGATCGGCCGACGATGGCGCGCCCCCCATGCGGGGGCAAACCACCCCCAGAAGGGGACTAGGCCTGGTTCGGGGTCTGCAGCCAGGGTGCAGCCATGCCGGCATGTTGTCGGTCCCCTTGCCCCACCCATTGCCATGGCCAGCTACAAGGTCACCCTCGTCAACGCCAATGAGGGACTCAACCAAACCATCGACTGCGCGGACGACCAATCGATTTTTGATGCAGCTGCCGATCAATCCATCGATCTACCAATCTCCTGCCGGGCTGGCTCCTGCTCCTCCTGCGCCGGCAAGCTGATCAGCGGCACGGTGAACCAGGACGATCAGGCCTTCCTCGACGAGGACCAGATCGCCGCCGGGTTTGTGCTCACCTGCGTGGCCATCCCCACCTCGGACTGCACGATCGAAACCCATGCCGAAGAAGCGCTGTATTGAATCCTTGGGGCAGCAGTTGGCCCCAACAAAAAGCCCCCTCTCGCGAGGGGGCCTGGGGGATTCCGTTTGGCTTGTTCAGCCGTAGCTGATCAATCAGCCGATGGCGGGGGCAGTCAGGGCCACGGGGGTGGCTTCTGCTGCGGCCAAGTCGAGCGGGAAGTTGTGAGCGTTACGCTCGTGCATCACTTCCATACCCAGGCCTGCACGGTTCAGCACGTCCGCCCAGGTGTTCACCACACGGCCTTGGCCGTCGAGGATCGACTGGTTGAAGTTGAAACCGTTCAGGTTGAAGGCCATCGTGCTCAC
>NZ_JACJRT010000009.1 GCF_014697415.1 Cyanobium sp. FACHB-13342
TTTGAAACCTTCTACACGAAGAACATTCTTCTGAATGAAGGTCTGCGTGCCTGGATGGCACCGGCTGACCAGCCGCACGAAAACTTCGTCTTCCCTGAAGAGGTTCTGCCCCGTGGAAACGCCCTTTAATTCCAACCTGGTGGTCGGGGGCAAAGACCTCGACTCCACCGGTTATGCCTGGTGGGCAGGCAATGCCCGCCTGATCAACCTCTCCGGTCGCCTGCTCGGCGCCCACGTCGCCCACGCTGGCCTGATGGTCTTCTGGGCCGGCGCCATGATGCTGTTCGAGGTGAGCCACTTCACCTTCGACAAGCCCATGTACGAGCAGGGTCTGATCCTGTTCCCCCACGTGGCCACCCTCGGCTACGGCGTGGGTCCTGGTGGTGAGGTCGTCGACCTCTATCCGTTCTTCGTGGTGGGTGTGCTGCACCTGATCAGCTCGGCCGTGCTCGGCCTGGGCGGTCTGTACCACGCCCTGCGCGGTCCTGAAGTACTGGAGAACTACTCCTCCTTCTTCTCCCAGGACTGGCGCGACAAGAACCAGATGACCAACATCATTGGTTATCACCTGATTCTTCTGGGTGTGGGCGCCCTGCTGCTGGTCTTCAAGGCCATGTTCTTCGGCGGTGTCTATGACACCTGGGCACCGGGCGGTGGCGATGTGCGCATCATCACCAACCCCACCCTCAGCCCCGGCGTGATCTTCGGCTACCTCACCCGCGCCCCCTTTGGCGGCGAGGGCTGGATCATCGGGGTGAACTCGATGGAAGACATCATCGGTGGCCACATCTGGATCGGTCTGATCTGCATCTTCGGTGGCATCTGGCACGCCATCACCAAGCCCTTCGGCTGGGTGCGCCGTGCCTTCATCTGGAACGGTGAGGCCTACCTGAGCTACAGCCTCGGCGCCCTGAGCTTCATGAGCTTCATCGCCTCGGCCTACATCTGGTTCAACAACACCGCCTACCCCTCGGAGTTCTACGGCCCCACCAACGCCGAAGCCTCCCAGGCCCAGAGCTTCACCTTCTTGGTGCGTGACCAGCGCCTCGGCGCCAACATCGGTTCGGCCATGGGCCCCACCGGTCTGGGCAAGTACCTGATGCGCTCGCCCACCGGCGAGATCATCTTCGGTGGTGAAACCATGCGCTTCTGGGACTTCCGCGGCCCCTGGCTGGAGCCCCTGCGCGGCCCCAACGGCCTGAGCCTCGACAAGCTCCAGAACGACATTCAGCCCTGGCAGGTGCGCCGCGCGGCTGAATACATGACCCACGCTCCCAACGCGTCCCTGAACTCCGTGGGCGGCATTATCACCGAGCCCAACTCGGTGAACTTCGTGAACATCCGCCAGTGGCTGGCGTCCACGCAGTTTGTGCTCGCCTTCTTCTTCCTGGTGGGTCACCTCTGGCATGCCGGCCGCGCCCGCGCCGCCGCTGCCGGTTTCGAGAAGGGCATCGACCGTCAGGCCGAGCCCACCCTGGCCATGCCGGATCTCGACTGATCCCGCGAACCGTTCGCACGATTCAGCCCCCACCACAGGTGGGGGCTTTTTTGTGCGGAGGAGCTCCAGCGTGGGTAAGTTTTCGCCAGAGCCTGTCCTCCTGGATGCCATCTCTGCCACGCCCCCTGATCGGCCTGCTTTCGGCGGGCCTGCTCAGCACCAGCCTTGCCGGATCCATCAGCGGCCACGCCCAAGGGGCCATCACCGGCCCTGCCCCCGGCGTGATCTGCGACCAGGCCGGTCCCACCTGCTATGACCGCCAGGGCCCATCGGTGGCCCTCACCCAGACCTACTTCGGCAGCATCGCCGCCAACCGGCTCACCGCCGAGCTGCGCAACCGGCCGCTCCCCAACGACTTCCGGCTCAGCAACGGCGCCGTGTGTGACCTGCGCGTGGCAACCTGCTGGAGCGATGGCTGGCAGAAGGGCCAGCTTGCGCCCAAGCTCACCCAACAGCTGTTCGGCTCGCTGCCGCCAGCGTCCGGCGGATCCGGCAACGGCCTCCAGGGGCTTCAGGCCCCCCGGGCCGGGGTGGTGTGTGA
The DNA here is from genome assembly GCF_014697415.1 of Cyanobium sp. FACHB-13342. GTDB lineage: Bacteria > Cyanobacteriota > Cyanobacteriia > PCC-6307 > Cyanobiaceae > Cyanobium_A. The sequence continues at coordinate 2,040 of NZ_JACJRT010000009.1, forward strand.
TCCCGGCGGCCAGGTCTGCTACGACCAGGCGGGCCTCTCCCTGGGTCTGACCCGGGAGTATTTCGGCGCCTACGCCGAGCAGACGGCCCTGCGCAACCTCGGTGGCCAGGCTCCGCCTCGGCAATTCCGCCTGAGCAATGGCAGCGCCTGCGATGGGATGGCCCGCACTTGCTGGAGTGATGGCTGGAGCCGGCAGCGGGTGAATGTCGCCCTCTCCAACCAGCTCTACGGCGGAAGTGGGGGAGGAGGTGGCAGCACCCAGGCCCGACTGGGCCAGTGCAAACTCAGCCGCTGGTTCAAGACCCTGTTCAACGGCAGCTGCGAATTGCGCGAAGTTCGCAGCAACCGAGGACGTCTCCTCGAGGTGAGTCTTCAGAACGGGAACGTCTACACCATCAGTCGACCGCGCAGTGGGAGCTATCAGATCAGTGATCGCAATGGCACTTCTTGGCCCCTACAGGTGCGGGACCAGGGCGGCACAACCAGCTTCAGTTGGTCCGATCGGGTGCTCACCGTCACCCCCCAGGTGGCTCCGAGCAGCGGCCTCAGCCTGGGTCAGCTGATCGACAGTCTGCTGGGTCAGTGAGCCAGCGCCGCAACAGCGGCAGGCTCAGGCCGATCACATTGCTAAAGCAGCCCTCGATCCGCTCCACCAGCAGCCCACCGCGCCCCTCCAGGGCAAAGCCACCGGCGCACTGGAGGGGTTCCCCACTGGCCACATAGGCGTCGATCTCGGCGTCACTGATCGGTGCAAACTGCACCCGGGTCGCCACTACGGCGAGTCGGGGGAGCCATTCGGCCGCTGGATGGCGAGCTGGAAGGAGGCAATGGCCCGTGATCAGCTCCCCCCAGCCCCCAGCCATGCGCCGCCAGCGGGCCTGGGCCTCGGCCGCATCGGCGGGTTTGCCGAACACCTCCCCCTCGAACATCAGCAGGGAATCACAGCCCAACACCGCGCTTTCCGCTGCAACCACGGCGGTGGCTTTGGCCTGGGCCAACTGCTGCACCAGGGTGTGGGGATCGGGGTGGCGGATGGACTCCTCATCCACACCACTCACCTGCACCCGATGGGCAATGCCCGCCTGCTCCAGCAGACGACGACGGGCTGGGGAGGCCGAAGCGAGAACAAGCATGGGCATCAGGGAGAATCCTCCTATGCAACACCGGGCAGAAACCGCCAGCGGCCCTCCCCTCAACGACCGACGCGCCCTGAACCGGGCCGGCCAGGCCCTGCGCTGCCTTCCCTTCCGGCGGGCCTTCTACGACGCGGTGACCGACCGGGCCCTGAGCAGCACCGGGCTCTGCAGCCGGAACGACGCCTCCAGCCTCTGCCGGGGAGCCCCCACGCCCGATCGGATTGAAGCCCACTGGATCTGGCTGATCCAACTGGGGGTGCTGCGGCGGGAGGTGGATGGCCAGGGGCTCACCGAGCGGGTGCGGCTCACGCCCATGGGCCGGGAGCTGCTGGCCCAATGGCCCGGGGAGATCCCCAACCCCAGCGGGCTCGATCGCCTGCTGCACGGGTTGCGCCGGTGGCGGCCCCGGCTGTGAACCCAGCCTCGCCCCCCCACCCCCTGATGGTGCTGGGCACCAGCAGCGGTGCCGGTAAGTCGCTGATGACCACCGCCCTCTGCCGGGTGCTGCGCCGCCGCGGCGAGACGCCCCTGCCCTTCAAGGGGCAGAACATGAGCAACAACGCCTGGGTGGACCAGACCGGCGGCGAAATGGCCTACTCCCAGGCGCTCCAGGCCTGGGCCGCCGGCCTGGAGCCCCACCACACCATGAACCCCGTGCTGCTCAAGCCCCAGGGCGACTCCACCAGTGAGGTGATCCACCTGGGCCAGTCGGTGGGCCAATGCCGCGCCGAGCACTACTACCGCGACTGGTTCCGCCCCGGCTGGGCCGCCATCCGCGCCGGGCTCAGCGAGCTGCAGGCAGCCCATCCCGGCGGAAGGCTGGTGCTGGAGGGGGCGGGCAGTCCGGTGGAGGTGAACCTGCAGCCGCGCGACCTCACCAACCTGCGGCTGGCCCAATATCTGCGGGCCCGCTGCATCCTGGTGGCCGACATCGAGCGCGGCGGCGTGTTCGCCCAGCTGGTGGGCACCCTGGCCCTGCTGCGGCCTGTGGAGCGCCCCCTGATCCGCGGCCTGCTGATCAACCGCTTCCGCGGCCGCCGCGAGCTCTTCGATGAAGGCCGGCGCTGGCTGGAAGCCCACACCGGCATCCCTGTGCTGGGGGTGATGCCCTGGCTCGATGAACTGTTTCCGCCGGAAGACTCCCTCGATCTGCTGGAGCGCCGCGGCCGCAAACGGGACGCTGCACTGGAGATCGTCGTGCTGAAGCTGCCGTCGCTGAGCAACTTCTCCGACCTCGATCCCCTGGAGGCCGAACCCAGCGTCCAGCTGCGCTGGCTGGCGCCGGGGGAGCCGCTGGGGGCCCCCGATGCGGTGATCGTGCCGGGCAGCAAGCAGACCCTGCGCGACCTGGCATCCCTGCAGCGCTCCGGCCTGGGGGAGGCGCTGCGCGCCTACGCCAGCGATGGCGGCCAGGTGTTCGGCATCTGCGGCGGCCTGCAACTGCTGGGTCGCCAGCTGCGGGATCCGGACGGCCTGGAGGGCGGCGACTCCAGCACCCCCGCGGGTGGGCCCGTGCCGGGCCTCGACCTGCTGCCGCTGCACACCTGCTTCGGTGGCTCCAAAGCCCTGCGCCAGCGGAGCAGCCAGGCACTCTGGCCTGGCCAGGGCCTCAGCCTGGAGGGCTTCGAGCTGCACCGCGGCATCAGCACCCCTGTGGAGGCCAGCGGCCTGCAGCCCCTGGCGAGCGACCCGGACCTGGGCCATTGGCAGCCTTACGGCACGCAGGGCGGCGTGGTGGCCGGCACCTATCTGCATGGGGTGTTTGAAAGCGGTCCCTGGCGTCGCCGCTGGCTCAACCAGCTGCGCCAGCGCCGCGGCCTGCCGCCACTGCCGGAAGATCAACCCCACCACAGTCGCCAGCGGGATGCCCTGCTGGAGCGGCTGGCCGATGCCTTTGAGGCCCATGTGAACCTCGAGCCCCTGCTGGCAGCCTGACCGATCCGCCCATGGCCGCCACCCCCGTCACCATCCACTGGCCCAACGGCCACACCAGCCAGTGCCAGGCCGGGTGCGACTGGCTGCTGGCCGCCCGGACGGCGGGGGTCACCATCCCCACCGGCTGCCTGGGGGGCAGCTGCGGCGCCTGCGAAATCGAGGTGAACGGCCAGGTGGTGCGGGCCTGCATCGCCACCGTTCCGGCCAGCCGCAGCGGAGCGCTCAACGTGGACCTGGCCAGCGACCCCTACTGGTGAGATCCCGTGGCTGGGGCGGCCTGGATCAGTCCGCCGCCCAGCAGCACCTCACCGTCGTAGAACACCGCCGCCTGGGCCGGTGTGATCGAGAACTGCTCCTCGGCAAAGGTCAGCTGAACCCGGTGGGGCCGCTGGGCCGCCCGGTCCGCATCGGTGGCAGGTAGGGGAGTGAGCAGGGCTCGCTCGGGGGCGCTGCGGTAGCGCACCTGCACCGCCACCTCGATCGGGCCCTCGGGGGGCGGCACCGAGACCCAATTGACGGCGCCCACCACGGCCCCGGCCCGGGCAGCCTCGGCTCTGGGCGCCACCACCACCTGGTTCATGGCGCCGTCCAGCCGCACCACGTGCAACGGCTCGGACCAGGACACCCCCAACCCTTTGCGCTGGCCGATGGTGAAGTGCTCGATGCCGTCGTGCTCTCCCACGACCGTGCCATCCACCAGCACAATCTCGCCGGGGCGAGGCGGCAAATAGGCATCCAGGAAGGCCTTCATTGAGCCGTGGTGATCCGCCAGGCAGAGGTCCTGGCTTTCCGGCTTCTGGGCCGTACGCAGGCCATGGCGCTCCGCCTCGAGGCGGGTGTCGGCCTTGGTCAGCTCCCCGAGGGGAAACACCAGCCGGCCCAGGGCCTCCTGCGGCAGGTCGTAGAGGAAATAGCTCTGATCTTTCTGGCTATCGAGGCCCCGCAACAGCTGGTGGCGGCCGTTGTTGCTCACGGCCCCATGGCGCACCCGGGCGTAGTGGCCTGTGGCCAGACGACCGATACCCCGCTCTGTCTCTGCCCACTGCAACATCGGACCAAACTTCACCTCCCGGTTGCAGCGGGAACACGGCAACGGCGTCACCCCAGCGGCGTAACCCTCCACCAGAAAATCGACAATCTGGGCCTGGAAGTGCTCGCGAAAATCCACCACGTGGTGGGGCACGCCCAACTGCTCACAGATGGCGGCGGCGTCCACCAATCCTTCGGCGCAGCAGGCGCCCTTGCCGCTCATCAGCCAGAGGGTGAGCCCCTCCACCTGCCAGCCCGCTTCCACCAGCAGGGCCGCCGTCAGGGAGCTGTCGACCCCACCGGAGAGGCCCACGGCCACGCGGTGCTCTCCGGGCCAGGTGCGCAACCGATCCAGGGCCGCCAGGCCGGCCGGAGTGCAAGGCGACCCGGGGCTGCCTGAGGTGGCAACGGAACTGGACAACAGGGCAGACAACGGTCAGATCTCTCCCATCATGAAACCCAGTTGCCGAAACAGGGTTGGTGCACCCAGCCGCATTGCCCGCCTGGCCCGAGCGGGATAGCCGCCATCTGCTGGTGAGCAGCGCCCAGATGGCAGCCCTGGAGGAGCAGCTGTTCGCCAGTGGCCTGCCGGTGGAGGCCCTGATGGAGAAAGCCGCCCTGGCGGTTACCCGCCGGCTGCTGGAGCAGCACGGCGCATGGCTGGCGCAGCATGGGGCCCTGGTGCTGGTGGGCCCGGGCCACAACGGCGGCGATGGGCTGGTGATCGCGCGGGAACTGCACCTGGCCGGGGTGGCCACTGCGATCTGGAGCCCCTTCGACAACCACAAACCACTCACCGCCACCCACCTGCGCCACGCCCTCTGGCTGGGGATCCCCCGGTTGCACCAGCCACCTGCAGCCCATGGCCCGGAACTCTGGATTGATGCCCTGCTCGGCATCGGGCAACGGCGGGCACCCGATGCGGCACTCGAAGCCCTGCTCGAGGCGCGCCAGCAACGGCGGCCCGGAGCCCTCGTGGCCGTGGATGTGCCCACGGGCCTCTGTGCCGACAGCGGCCGACCCACCGGCACGGTGAGCGCCCAGGCCAGCACGACCTACGCCATTGGCCTGGTCAAGATCGGGCTGGTGCAGGACCCTGCCCTGGCTGCCGTGGGCGCCCTGGAGTGGATCGATCTGGGCCTGCCGAGAAGCCTGCTGGAGACCCTGCCAAAGGCCACCGTGCTGGGGCTGGGCCAGCGGGATCTGGCCGATCGGCCCCGCCCTGCCCTGGATCCGGCCGCCAGCAAATACCAGCGTGGTCGGCTGCTGGTGGTGGCGGGCAGTGAGGCCTACCGGGGGGCGGCCAGCCTGGTGCTGGCGGGGGCCACCAGCAGCGGCTGCGGCAGCCTGCGAGCTGCTTTGCCAGCTGGCCTGGCCAGCAGCCTCTGGCAGCAGCACCCCCATGTGGTGGTGAGCCAGACCCTGGCCTGCCACCACCACGGCAGCCTGCGCCTCGACCCCCTCCTCGACCTCGATCCCCGGCGCCTTGATGCCCTGCTGATCGGTCCGGGCATCGGCCCCCTGGCACCCCCCGTTCCCCAGACAGGACCGGGGGAAGCGGATGGCTGGCAGAGCCTGCTGACCTGGCCGGGACTGCTGGTGCTGGATGCCGACGGCCTCAACCGGCTGGCCGGACCCGTGGCCCAGAGCCTCGGCCTGAGCGCCGGGGCCTGGCTCCAGCAACGGCTGGGCCCCACCTGGATCACCCCCCACCCCGGGGAATTTGCCCGCCTCTTTCCCGAGCTGGCACACCGGGGCCACGACGCCGCCACGGCCCCGGACGCTGCCGCCGCCGCCGCCCGCTTGAGCGGCGCCTCCGTGCTGCTCAAGGGAGCCCGCAGCGTGGTGGCCGCGCCCGATGGACGCCGCTGGCAACTGCTGGAGGCCGCCCCCAGCAGCGCCCGGGCTGGCCTGGGGGATGTGCTGGCTGGCCATGCCGCCGGACTGGGCGCGATGGCGATGGCCGTCACCGGGGATGCCGATGCCAGTTGGCTGGCCGCTGCCGGCCTGGCCCACGCCCAGGCCGGGCTTCAGCTCGGCACAGGAGGACATGGCGCAGCCAGCCCCATGGCAGTGGCGCAACAACTCGCCAAATTGTGTTGATCAGCACACCGAACACCACCCACTGTTGCGCAGCTTTGTGTTGTTTTGCAATTGAAAGCTAAAGGGTTGCTGAAAACACACTCTCACGGCTGAATTTGCATCGATAGTCGTCTTCTCCCAAAAGCGATCCGATGACATCCTCTCCGCTGCGGGCCAGTGAAAGCAGTCGCCGGCGAAGTAGCGACCCCATCACTTGGTATCTGGCCACCATCGGCCGGGAACCCCTGCTCACGCCCGCGGAGGAGATCGAACTGGGCAACCAGGTGCAAACGATGATGCGCCTGATTGAGGAAGGGGATCGGGAGTACTCCGATCTCGAGAAAAAGCTGCTGCGCATCGGCAAGCGCTCCAAGCAGCGCATGATGAAAGCCAATCTCCGCTTGGTGGTGAGCGTTGCGAAAAAGTATCAAGGCAAAGGTTTGGAACTCCTGGATCTGATCCAGGAGGGATCTCTGGGATTGGAACGGGCCGTTGAGAAATTTGATCCCACCCGCGGTTATAAGTTTTCGACCTACGCCTTCTGGTGGATTCGCCAGAGCATGACCCGGGCCATTGCCTGCCAGTCCCGCACCATCCGCTTGCCCGTTCACCTGAGTGAACGGCTCACCGCCATCCGCAAAGTGAGCCTGGATCTGGCCCACAAGCTCGGTGCCATGCCCAGCCGGCAGGAAATCGCCGAAGCGATGGCCATGCCGATCGACGAACTCGATGGGCTCCTGCGCCAGGCCCTCACCACCTCGAGCCTCGATGCACCGGTGAATGGCGATGAAGGCCGCAGCTTCCTGGGCGACCTGATCGCCGATTCCTCCGAGGAAGAGCCCCTCGATCGGGTGGAGCGGGGCATTCATCAGGAACAACTGGGCCGCTGGTTGAGCCATCTGAGCGACCAGGAACGCCAGGTGCTGCACCTGCGTTTTGGACTGGAAGGCGAAGAGCGGCACACCCTGGCTGAAATTGGCCGCCAGCTGGATGTCTCCCGGGAACGGGTTCGCCAGGTGGAGCTGAAGGCCCTGCGCAAGTTGCGCAACCTCACCCGCCGCACACCCACCAATCTCTGAATCCCATCCCTGATGGGTTGTCGCTGAGGAGTCGGCTCTGGGGCCTCCGCTGATCTATCACCCGGCCTACTCGGCCCCCCTGCCCAGCAGCCATCGCTTTCCGATGGCGAAATTCCGCCAGCTGCATGACCTGCTGCTGAGCCAGGGGATCGCCACACCGAGCCAGCTGCACACCCCTTTGCCGGCCCCTCGCCGCTGGCTGGAGCTGGTGCATCCAAGGGCGTACCACCAGGCCTTTGGCCGGGGCGAACTCAGTGCCGCCGACCAGCGCCGCATCGGCCTACCGGCCACCCAGCCCCTGGTGCGTCGCACCTGGCTGGCCGTGGGAGGCACCGTGCTCACGGCCAGATTGGCGCTCCAGCAAGGCGTGGCCTGCCACCTGGCCGGCGGCACCCACCACGCCTTTCCCCTGCATGGCAGCGGCTTCTGCATCTTCAACGACTGCGCGGTGGCCGCCCGGGTGCTGCTGGCGGAGGGCGCGGTGGAACGTCTGATGGTGGTGGATCTGGACGTGCACCAAGGCGATGCCACGGCGGCGATCTTTGCCAGCGATCCGCGGGTGTTCACCTTCTCCGCCCATTGCGCCAGCAACTTTCCCCTGCGCAAACAATGCAGTGACGTCGACCTCCCCCTCGACGATGGACTGGAGGATGACGCCTACCTGGCGGCGATTGGCGACTGCTTGCCGGATCTCCTGGACCAGGAGCGACCGCAATTGGTGCTCTACAACGCAGGGGTGGACCCCCATCGCGAGGATCGCCTTGGACGGCTCTGCCTGAGTAGCCAAGGTCTGCTGAACCGCGACCGGCTGGTGCTTGATGCCTGCCTACGGCGGGCCATTCCCATCGCCACGGTGATCGGTGGTGGCTATGACGAGATCGGGCCCCTCGTGCATCGCCACAGCCTCGTGTTCCGGGCTGCCAGCGAACAGGCCCGACTCCACCGCTTGTAGGGGCTCAATCTCCAGCCAGGTTCAGTCCTCAGCCCAGATGTAGCGGGTGAGCTCTTCGGGCTTGGGCTCGGGGGCAGCGAGGGCAAACTCCACGCAGTCGGCCACCTCGGCATCGATCTCCTTCTCGATCGCCTTGAGCTCCTCGGCCGTGGCCAAGCCCTGTTCGATCAGACGGGACCCCAGGGCCTTGATCGGATCGCGCTTCGCCCAGAACTCCTTCTCCGCCTCGGCCCGCAGCTCATCCGGGTCGGCCAGGGAGTGGCCACGGAAGCGGTAGGTGAGGCACTCCAGCAGGGTGGGGCCTTCCCCAGCCCGGGCCCGCTCAATCGCCCGCTGGGCGGCAGCGCGCACCGCCAGCACATCCATCCCATCCACCTCTTCGCCCGCCATGCCGAAGGCGGCGGCCTTGCGCCAGATCTCCGGATCACTGGTGGCGCGGTTGTGGTCCATGCCGATGGCCCACTTGTTGTTCTCCACCACAAACAGAATCGGCAACTTCCAGAGGGCCGCCATGTTCAGGCACTCGTAAAACTGACCGATGTTGCAGGTGCCATCCCCGAAGAAGGCCGCCGTGACGGCGTCGCTGCTGGCATCGCCCAGGGCATCACGCTTGTAGCGGCTGGTGAAGGCGGCGCCGAGGGCCACGGGGATGCCCTCGCCGATGAAGGCGTAGCCCCCCAGCAGATGGTGCTCCTTGGAAAACAGGTGCATCGAGCCGCCACGACCCTTGCTGCAGCCGGTTTCCTTGCCGAACAGCTCGCTCATCACCTCCCGGGCCGGGACGCCGCAGCTGAGGGCATGGACGTGGTCGCGGTAGGTGCTGCAGAACCAGTCGTGCTGCATCTTCATCGCCTTGATCACGCCCGTGCTCACGGCCTCCTGGCCGTTGTAGAGATGCACGAAGCCAAACATCTTGCCCCGGTAATACATCTCGGCGCACTTGTCCTCGAAGCGCCGTCCCAGGGTCATGTCGCGATAGAGCATCAAGCCCTCCTCGCGGGTCACCGTTGCCGGAATGGAGGGATAGAGATTCTCCAGGCGCTCGGCATGGGCTCCGACCAGGCTGGTGGAGTCGGCAGAGCAGGAAGGGGCCCCGGACGATGCTGCGCCAGGCGCAGCTCCTCCAGTTACAGCCGCGATGTCGGGGCCCATGTCTGCCTGCGTCATCAAGCAACTCTACGAGGTCCAACCTCAGCAGCCCCAAACAAGTTCTGGCAAAACCGCTGACCCTGCCTACAGTCAGCCACCAGTGACGGGCCTGGATTGGAACTGCCGATCGATCACTTCCGGTTGCTCGGAGTCAGCCCGACCACCGACCTGCAGTCGCTGCTGCGCACCCTGCAGCAACGCATCGACCGGGCGCCCGATCAGGGCTTCACCCAGGAGACCCTGCAGGCTCGCGAGGACTTGCTGAGGGCCAGCGCTGATCTGCTCAGTGACGAGCCCCGCCGCCATGCTTATGAATCCGATCTGACAGCCCTGGCCGGCGATGACCGGTCGGTGATGCCAGCCCTGGATGTTCCCACCAGCAAGGAGGTGGGAGGCCTCCTGCTGCTGCTGGAGGCGGGTCAGGCCCTCGACTGTTTCGAACTGGCCTGCCGGGCGCTGCAACCGCCCCAGGCCCCCGCCCTGGGCAGCACCCGGGAAGCCGATCTCACCCTGCTGGCCGGACTCGCCTGCCTGGCCGGCGCTGCCGACCAGCACCAACAACGGCGGTACGAGGCTGCCGCCCAGACCCTGCAGCAGGGCCTGCAGCTGTTGCAACGGATGGGGCAGCTTCCGGCCATTCGCCAGCAGCTCAACGAAGAATTGGACGGGCTGCGGCCCTACCGGGTGCTCGACCTGCTCAGCCGCAACCTCACAGCCCAGAGCGAGCGGGCCGAGGGACTGAACCTCCTGGAGGACCTGGTGGTCCGTCGCGGCGGCCTGGAGGGCTTCGGCGACCCCAGCATGGGGCCGGCCGAATTCCAGGCCTTCTTCAAGCAGATCCGCTCCTTTCTCACCGTGCAGGAGCAGGTGGACCTGTTCAGCCGGTGGGCGCCCACCTCCGCCGCCGCCGATTTCCTGGCCAGCACCGCCCTCACCGCCTCTGGTTTTGCCCAGCGCAAGCCGGAACGGATCGCGGAGGCCCGCCAGCGGCTGGAAGCCAGCGGCCAGGAGGGGGTGCAACCACTGGTGGCCTGCCAACACCTGCTGCTCGGCCAGGTGGAATTGGCCCTGGCCACCTTCGAGCGGGGGGCCAGCCCCGAACTGAGGCGCTGGGCCGAACAACAGAGCTCCGACCCCCTGGCCCAGCTCTGCGCCTACTGCCGCGACTGGCTCACCCGCGATGTGCTCCCCGGCTACCGCGACCTGGAGGCCGATCCCGACCTGGAGGCCTACTTCGCCGATCGGGACGTGCAGGCCTACGTGGAGCAGCACGACCCACCCAGCGAGCGCCTGCCGGCAGCGGCCGACAGCGCCCTGTCCTGGGAGATGGCAGCCGATCCGGCCACCCCCGCCGCCGGGGACAGGGACGAGGACGACGAAGACGAAGCCCCCTGGCTGGACAGCTGGCTGGCCGACTGGCGCTGGCCCCAGATCCAATGGCCCCAACTGCCGCTGCCCTCGCGCCGCACCGCCACGGTGGCCGCCGCGGGAGCTGGAGTGGCGCTGCTGGCCATCGCTGCGGCCGTGCGCCTGCGCCCCCTGCCCCCAGGCCCGGGCCGAACCCCGATCGCGGTGCAGCCCGCTCCCAAACCGTTGGCCAAGCCGCCGGCGCCAGCAGCGCCCGCCATCCCCCTGCGGGCGGAGACCCCCAGCGAAGCCCAGGTGCAGGAGCTGCTCGAGGCCTGGCTGGACGCCAAGGCCGCCATCCTGGCCGGCAAGGACAGCCGCATCCCCCTCGAGGTGCTAGCCCGACCCAGCCAGGTGGATCGGCTGGAAAGCGAGCGAGCCGCCGACCAGGCCCGCGGCGAAACCCAGACCATCAGCACGGACATCACGGCGCTGACCATCGAAGAACGGGACCCGAACCGAATTGCCGCCACGGTGAACCTCCGCTACGCGGACCAGCGGCTCAACACCAAAGGAGACCCGGAAGGCGATCCCACCAAGCTGGACCTGCGCAACCGCTACGTGTTTGCCCGAGATGGGGGCCTGTGGAGGCTGGCGAGCTTCCAGAAGGCCCCCTGAGGGTCCGGATCGGCGACCCCACTTTTTACGATCACCGCAATCCCGGGGGCTGGCCCCCGCACCTGGCCCCCGAGCGGCAACGCGATGTTTGACGAGCTTTCGCAGCGATTTGAGGACGCGGTCAAGAGCCTGAGGGGGCAGGCCGCCATCACCGAAACCAACGTGGAGGGGGCGCTCAAGCAGGTGCGCCGAGCCCTGCTGGAGGCGGATGTGAGCCTGCCGGTGGTGCAGGACTTCGTCGAGGAGGTGCGGCGCAAGGCCGTCGGGGCCGAGGTGGTGCGGGGGGTGAGCCCGGATCAGAAATTCATCCAACTGGTGCACGAGCAGCTGGTCGAGACCATGGGCGGCGAGAACGCCCCCCTGGCCGCCGGTGGGAAAGCCGGGGAGCCCTCCGTGGTGCTGATGGCCGGCCTGCAGGGGGCTGGCAAAACCACCGCCACCGCCAAGCTCGGCCTGCACCTCAAGGAGCAGGGCCGCAAGGCCCTGTTGGTGGGGGCGGACGTCTACCGGCCCGCGGCCATTGAGCAGCTGAAAACCCTCGGCGGCCAGATCGGGGTGGAGGTGTTCAGCCTCGGCATTGACGCCAAGCCGGAAGCCATCGCCGCGGCCGGCATCGCCAAGGCGAAGGCCGAGGGCTTCGACACGGTGCTGGTGGACACCGCTGGCCGCCTCCAGATCGACACCTCGATGATGGAGGAGATGGTGCGGATCCGCGAAGCCGTGCAGCCCGATGAGGTGCTGCTGGTGGTGGATTCAATGATCGGCCAGGAAGCGGCCGAACTCACCCGGGCGTTTCACGACCAGGTGGGCATCACCGGCGCCGTGCTCACCAAGCTCGACGGCGACTCCCGCGGCGGTGCCGCCCTCTCGATCCGCAAGGTGAGTGGCGCCCCGATCAAGTTCATCGGCACGGGCGAGAAGGTGGAGGCGCTGCAGCCCTTCCACCCCGAGCGGATGGCCAGCCGCATCTTGGGCATGGGCGATGTGCTCACCCTGGTGGAGAAGGCCACCAAGGAGGTGGAGCTGGCCGATGTGGCGAAGATGCAGCAGAAGCTGCAGGAAGCCAGTTTCGACTTCTCCGACTTCCTGCAGCAGATGCGCCTGATCAAGCGCATGGGCTCCCTGGGCGGCCTGATGAAGCTGATCCCCGGCATGAACAAGATCGACGACGGCATGCTCAAACAGGGCGAGCAGCAGCTCAAAAAGATCGAGGCGATGATCGGCTCGATGACCGAGGGCGAACGGCAGCAGCCAGAACTGCTGGCGTCCCAGCCCTCCCGCCGTCGCCGGATTGCCGCGGGCAGTGGTCACACCCCGGCCGACGTGGACAAGGTGCTGGCCGATTTCCAGAAGATGCGCGGCTTCATGCAGCAGATGACCAAGGGCGGCGGCATGCCGGGAATGCCTGGAATGCCAGGCATGGGCGGCATGCCCGGGATGGGCGGGATGCCCGGAATGCCCGGCATGCCTGCCATGGGCGGCATGGGCGGTGGTGGCGGACGCCGGCCGTCGCGGCCCGCCAAGAAGCGCAAGGGGTTCGGGGAGCTCTGAGCACCCGAGCAGGTACATTGGTTGTTTGGACACCTAGCGGCAAGGCCACGATGATCAAGCTCCGCCTGAAGCGGTTTGGAAAGAAGCGGGAAGCGAGTTTCCGCCTCGTGGCCACCAACAGCACGTCCCGCCGCGATGGGCGCCCGCTTGAGGAGCTCGGCTTCTACAACCCCCGCACCAAGGAAACCCGCCTCGACACCGAAGCGATCCGGGCCCGCCTGAGCCAGGGCGCCCAGCCCACGGACACGGTGCGCTCCCTGCTCGAGAAAGGCGGATTGGTGGAAAAGACCGTCCGTCCCGCCGAAGTGATCGGCAAGCAGAAGCAGGCTGAAGCCCGCGACGCTGCGGCCAAGCAAGCCGCCAAGGATGCGGCTGCAGCCAAGGCTGCCGAGGCCGCTGCCGCCGCCGAAGCCAAGGCCGCTGCAGAAGCCGCTGCCGCTGAGCCCGCTGCAGAAGCTGCTGCCGCCGAAGCTTGATCCCTCGCCCCACGGCTGAGCCAGATCCCAGGGCTGAGCCACAGGGGCGGACCAGCTTTTCCATCCCCCTGCCCAACCCCGCCGCGGCCCTGGCCCTGGCGGGCGACGCCGAGTCGTCGACTCTGCATCGCCTGGAAGCCCTCACCGGCGCTTCCCTGGTGCTGCGGGGCCTCGACCTGGTGATTCAGGCCCGCCCCAGCCAACTGGAGCGGGCTTCTGCGTTGGTGGAACTGCTGCGCCCCCTCTGGGAAGAGGGGCAGGCCATCGGCGCGGTGGACGTGCAAACCGCCCTGCAGGCCCTCGACACCGGCCGGGGCGAGGAGCACCAGCAGCTGGGACGCCAGGTGCTGGCCCGCAGCCAGAGCGGCAACCTGCTGCGCCCACGCACCCTGCGGCAGAAGACCTACGTGGAGGCCATGGAGCGCCACGACCTCACCCTTGCCCTGGGGCCCGCCGGCACCGGCAAGACGTTTCTGGCCACCGTGCAGGCGGTGCGGATGCTCACGGAACGCAAGGTGGAGCGACTGGTGCTCACCCGGCCTGCGGTGGAGGCGGGGGAGCGGCTGGGATTTCTGCCCGGCGACCTGCAGCAGAAAGTCGACCCCTACCTGCGCCCCCTCTACGACGCCCTCCATTCCCTGCTGGGGGCGGAACGCACCTCCGCCCTGCTGGAGAAGGGCGTGATCGAGGTGGCTCCTCTGGCCTATATGCGAGGCCGCACCCTGGCCGATGCCTTTGTGATCCTCGATGAAGCCCAGAACACCACCGCCGCCCAGATGCGGATGGTGCTCACCCGCCTGGGCGAACACTCCCGCATGGTGGTCACCGGGGACCCCACCCAGATCGACCTCCCCGCCGGCCAACTCAGCGGCCTGATTGAGGCGGCCCAGGTGCTTCAGGGGGTGGAGGGCGTGGCGATCTGCGAACTCACGGCGGCCGATGTGGTGCGCCACCCGCTGGTGCAGCGGCTGGTAACCGCCTACGCCAACCGGGATGCCCAAAGGCTGGCAGCCACGGGACCAAAGCGGTTCGATGGCCAAAACCGTCGCCTGGATCCTTGAACAGCCCGGAGCGCCTGCGCATCCCCGCCGAAATCGCCGTGGCCGCCCTGGTGGCCTACCTGCTCGGCTTCTGGTTCACGGGCCTGTTTCCGGGCTATCTGCCCAAGATCGGCGGGCTCTGGTCGGCCATCTCGGCGATTGTGGTGACCCAGTCCAGCCGCAGGGAAACGACCTCCTCCGCCTCCCTGCGCATTCTGGGATCGGCCATCGGTGCTGGCGCCAGCGCCCTCTACCTAACCCTGCTGCCCTTTCACCCCCTGGGCATGGCCCTGGCGATCTTCGCCACGGTGCTGCTCTGCACCAGCATCCACATCCCGAGCCACGGGCGCCTGGCTGCGATCACGGTGCTCGTGGTGATGGTGACCGGCAGCCTGGATCCCAAGCTGAGTCCGGGTCTGAACGCCCTGCTGCGCTTTGTTGAATCCTGCATTGGCACCGGTGTTGCGGTGCTCGCGGTGAGGTTGTGGCCGGGATCCGGGCGCGAGGGCGACGGCAACTCCTGAAACCGAAGGTTTGAAGCCGGCAACAACCCCACACCCGTGTTTGGCCTGCATGGGGAGATCCGCACCCCCCAGCGGCCCAGGAGCCTCCCAATGGCTGAAAACCGCTGGCAGGATGGATGAAGTTTCCTTCCACTGGTGCGCCATGCCGGCCAGCAGCAATTTTCAGCAAGCGATCCGTGAGGCGCAGTCGAGCGCCCTGGTGGGGCCCAATGTGGTCAACAAGGCGCTGCCCTATGTGGGCGGCGGCATGGTGCTCACCGCCGGTGGCGTGATCGGCGGCCTGGCCCTGATGGCCAGCAATCCCACCCTGTTCATGCCCCTGTTCTGGGTGGCCCTGATCGGCAACTTCATCCTGTTCTTCGTGGCCCAGAACGTGGCGATGAAGGGCAACAACAGCACGGCCCTGCCGCTGCTGACGGCCTACAGCCTAATCACCGGCTTCACCCTCAGCGGCATCGTGGCGATGGCGATCGGCACCGCCGGCATCGGCGCGATCGGCACGGCCGCCCTGGCCACCGGCATCACCTTTGTGGCGGCCTCGTTCATGGGTCGCCGCATGAGTGACAACGTCGGCCAGGCCCTCAGCGGGGTGGTGGGCCTGGGCATCCTCGGCCTGCTGATCGCCATGGTCGTGCAGATTGTGGGCGGCATCTTCGTGCCTGGCTTCGGCGGCGGTGGCATGGAGCTGCTGATCGCCGGCTTCGGCACCGTGCTGTTCGTGGGGGCCGCCTTTGTCGACTTCTACACGATGCCCCGCACCTATAGCGACGACCAATACCTGGCCGGTGCGCTGGGGATGTATCTCACCTACATCAACCTGTTCATCTTCATCCTGCGCCTGATCATTGCCCTCAACGGTGGCGGTCGCCGCGACTGATCTCCCAGGCCAGCGGTCTCTCAAGCGCCCCCACCAGGGGGCGCTTTTTTATGGCTGGCCCGCCGCTGGGGCCACCACCCGGGGCAGGGCGGTGGTCACGTCCCGCAGGGGATGGCTTGGGCTTCCCCATCCGCCGCCCGGCAGCTGGGGAGCGGTCCCCGGCGCAGCCTGCGCGGCCGCGTTGAACCAGGCCAGCAGCAGGCCCCGCAGGGGGCCGCCACCATCCTGCTGGGACGAGCGCAGATTGAAGTGGTCGGCCCGTTCCGCCAGCACCAAGCGGTGGCCGCTGTCGCCGGAGCGGGTGGCCCTGGCCATGGGCTCGATCGCCTCTGGCCCCGGGGGCACCACCCAATCGCTGCCGCCCGTGACCACCAACACCTTGGCGGACATCGCTCGGGCTGACTCCGTATCAAACAGCAGCCGCATCAGCGGACTCACCGCCACAGCGGTCACCACCCGGGGATCGGCGAGGGCCGCCGCTGCAGCCGTCCCCACGAAGTTGCACTGCAGCACCCAGCTGAGGTTGCGGGAGGGATCGGCCAGCTGATCACACAGCTGCTTGAGCCTGCTGTCGGTGGGCCGGGCCCCGGCCAGCTGCAGGGCCGTGGTGGCACCCCAGGAATGGCCGGCCACCAGCACCGCCTGGGTATTCACCGGCCGGCTCAGGCCCAGCCGGCCCTGAGCCGCCGCATCGATCACTGCCGACACATCCTTGGGCCGTAGCGCCAGCTCCTCAGGCTTGGGTGGCGGCTGCTGACCCAGCAGCATGGCCCGCTGCTGGCTCTGGTCGCTGCCGGGATGGCGGGGCAGCACCACCGTGTAGCCGTGGCTGGCGAGGTGGATCGCCCACCCCTCAAAGTTGCTGGGGTCATCCCACAGACCATGGGAAATCACCACCAACCGGTTGGGAGTGGCCGTGGATCCCCGGTTGGGCTCAACCACCACCACGGCGAGGGGCTCGGGGCGATGGGGCGCGCTGATGGAGACATCGCGGCGGGCCGGCGTGGAAAGGCCCGCCACCAGGAGGCGCCCCTCGCTGCTTACCGGCGGCACGGCGGCAATCAGCTGGTCCGCGGGCAGGCGCTGGCGGCGAAATCGCTGCACGGCGGAGCCCAACCGGCCCAGCTGCACCGTGACGCTCTCGCCCGGCAGCTGCTCCAGCACATCCAGCAGGCTGATGCCCCCCTTGGCGGCGGCCCGTTCCATCGCCTGCTGGAACTGCGCCGGCTGCAGGGGATCGGGGAGGCCATCAATGTCGCCGAGGGCTCCCACCACCAGCAGCACCTGGTCCAGCAGGGGCGACCCCTGGGCGTTGCGCACCACGGCCCGAAGCTCCAGGGGCAAGTTGGATTGCAGCACCGCCTGGAGCTTCCGGCCGATCACCCCATCGGTGGCCCGATCGAGCTCGGCCAGATCGCTGTCGCCGGCCATCAGGGCCTGGGGACTGCGCAACTCGGCCACCCGGATCGTGAAGTCGGTGTCGAGCAGCGGCAGACGCAGCTTGATGGTTTCGATCGCCCGGGCCGCCGTTGGGGCCAACAGCGCGGCCGAGCCCAGTCCCAGGGCCAGGGCGCGCAGGGCCCGGGGGGCAAAGGGGCGAACAACCATGGGGAGGGCCGGCATTGGGGCCATCCTGGCCTGGCTCAGCCCTCCGCCACCGCCTCGATCGCCGCCGCGATGGCCTGGCGCTGGTCGGCGTCGTAGCCCCAACGCTCCAGGAAGGCCACGTCGTCACCCTCGCCTGCTGTTGCAGCCAGCAGGGTTTCCAGGCGCTGCTTCACCGCCTGGGGCTCCAGGCCCCGCAGCAATTCGGTGCAGCGGGCCTGGACCCGCTCGGAGGCAGCCTGCTGGGCCCCATCCCCGGTCCGCCGGTGGTGCAGCACCATCGCCGTGCTCATCGCCAGGTTGCGGGCCGACAGGTCCACCACCCCCTCCCCGGCCAGCCGCAGCTGCAGCAGCAGCGGTTCGGGCAGCCGATCCATCAGGGGGGCATCACCGGCCAGACTCACCACGAAAAAACCGCGGGCGCCATCCCTGCTGGCCACCAGCTCGGCCACCCGATCAGCCAGCACCTCGTCGCTGAGTTCCCCGTTCTCCCAGAGGGCCAGCCACTGGGCGGTGATCTCCATGGCCTGCTGGAAGGTGGGTTGGCGAGGAGCTGGGGTCATCGCGGTGGACAGAAGTGGCATGCAACAGCAGCCTATGGGCGTTGCCCGCATCGCTTCGATGTCCCGCCACCGCCATGGGTTGCAGCTGCACCTGCCGGAGGGCCACCGCCGGGCCCTGGAGGACCATTGCCGTCGCACGGGCGAGAGCGCCGACCACGTGCTGCGGGCGGCCCTGGGCGACTATCTCGACCTGGAGCACCACACCCTCTGGCAGGTGTCCACCTCCACGGCCGTGGTGGAGGGCGTGTCCCAGGGCTGCCTGCGGGTGGGCGAACTGGCCAGCCACGGCGATTTTGGCCTGGGCACCTTCGACCACCTCGATGGCGAAGGGGTGCTGCTGGAGGGCGAGTGCTGGCAGGCCCGGGCCGATGGATCCCTGAGCCGAGCCCCCGACGACGAACTGACGCCGTTCTTTGTGGTGACCCATTTCCACAGCGACCAGCAGCACCAGTTCGAGCAGGTGACCAGCTGGGCCGACCTCTGCAGCCGCCTCGACGCGTTGCGGCCCAGCGACAACCTCTTCATGGCCATCCGGGTGCGCGGCCTGCTGGATCGCCTTGAGGTGCGCACCGTCAGCGCCGTGGAGACGGGCACGGACCTGGAGGCCGCCGCCGCGGTCCAGACCGTGTTTGACCACCGCAACCTGGGCGGCACCCTGGTGGGCTTCTGGTCGCCGCGTTACGTCAGCAGCCTGAACATCCCTGGTTATCACTTCCATTTCCTCAGCGACGATCGCCAGTGCGGCGGCCACGTCCTGGAGAACGGCGCCCTGGAAGCCGCCCGGTTGACCGTGGAGTTGCACCTGGAATCCGACCTGCGGGTGGCCCTGCCCCAGACGCGCGACTTCCTCCAGGCTGACCTCAGCCGCGATCCCAGCGAAGCCCTGGCCCGGGCCGAAGCCAAACCCTGCTGAGGCCTGCCGGCTGCCAGGCTGGACCGATGGAGTTTCCCGCGACCATCCCGGCCCTGCCCACGAGCCCTGAGGGCTTTCGCTCCGGCTTCGTGGCCCTGATCGGCCGGCCCAACGTGGGCAAATCCACCCTGCTCAACCAGTTGGTGGGCGAAAAGGTGGCGATCACCTCGCCGGTGGCCCAGACCACCCGCAACCGGCTGCGAGCCATCCTCACCACCCCGGCAGCCCAGCTGGTGCTGCTCGACACCCCGGGCATCCACAAGCCCCACCACCTGCTCGGAGAGCGGCTGGTGCAGAGCGCCCGGGGCGCCATCGGCGAGGTGGATGTGGTGCTGCTGCTGGTGGACGGCAGCGAACCCGCCGGCCGGGGTGATGGCTTCATCGTGGAGCTGCTGCAGCACTGCCGCGCCCCGGTGCACGTGGCCCTCAACAAGAACGACCTGGTGGATCCGGAGCGGGCCGAAGGGCTGGCGCAGAGCTACCGCGAGCTGGCGGGCGACTGGCCCCTCCACCCGGTGAGCGCCCTCAGCGGCGAGGGCACCGAAGCCTTGGTGGCCGCCCTGGCCGCCGACCTGCCGGAGGGGCCCCACCTCTATCCCCCGGATGCGGTGAGCGATCAGCCCGAGCAACTGCTTCTGGCGGAACTGATTCGCGAGCAGGTGCTGCACCACACCCGCGAGGAGGTGCCCCACTCGGTGGCGGTGCAGATCGAGCGCATCGTTGACGACGGCCCCCGCACCGCCGTGCTGGCCACCGTGCTTGTGGAGCGCAGCAGTCAGAAGGGGATCCTGATCGGCAAAGGTGGCCGCATGCTCAAGGAGATCGGCAGCGGCGCCCGCCAGCAGATGCAGAAGCTGATCGACGGGCCGGTGTATCTGGAGCTGTTCGTGAAGGTGGTGCCCAACTGGCGCCGCAGCGCCGCCCGCCTGAGCGAACTGGGCTACCGGGGCGACTAGGCCGCTGCTGCTTAGCCGCTTTGCCGGCTAAGCTGAGCGAATGCAGGTCAACCTCCACGACGCCAAGACCCATCTCTCCCGCTACGTGGAGCAGGCACTCGATGGCGAGGAGGTGGTGATCGCCCGGGCCGGCAAGGCCCTGGTGCGTCTGGTGCCGGTGGATGAGACCCCTCGCCAGCGCGAACTCGGCTTTCTACGGGGGTCTGCTGTTCTGGACTGCGACCTCAAAGCCGACTTCCAGGAGGACATCGAATCGATGTTCGGCTGATGGAAACAGCCAGCTCAAGCCAACCGAATTTGAGCCCGCAACTGCTCGACACCCAGCTGCTGCTCTGGCTGGCCATCTCCCCGGAACGCCTACCGGCAGCGTTGTGTGGAAACCTCCGTGATCGCCGCTTGCCGTTGCTGTATAGCGTTGTGAGCCTCTGGGAAGTGGCGATCAAAACCTCCCTCGGCAAACCCGGATTCCTCGTCGACGCCACGCAGTTGCGTGACGGGCTGAAACAGCAGGGTCTTCAGGAACTGGGAATCGCGCCTGAACACTGCCTGGCCGTGCAGCACCTGCCCTGGATCCATCGCGACCCCTTCGACCGGCTGCTGGTGGCCCAGGCCATCCAGGCGGAGCTCACCCTGCTCACGGCCGATCGCATCCTCAGCGGCTACGGGGCCCAGGTGGTTTGGGTGGGCAACGCGAGTCCTGGCGACTGAGAGAATCGTCCCCATGACCGAGCCCAGCACCGACACCGCCCCCTTCCCCCCTGAGGAGATCGGTGCCTTCCTGCGCCACTGCGCCGGCGAATGGATGAGCCTGCGCAGCCAGTTCAGCCTGGGCACGGTGAGCACCGGCGCAGACCCCGACGCGGAAGACAGTGACGTCTGGCACAGCAGCGAGCGGGGCGAACTGGTGGTGACCTTTCTGGAGCCCGAAGCCCCCGGTGGCCCCGGGGGTCTGAGGGTCGGCCCGAAGGATGGCGGAACCCAGGACCTGCAATTCAGTGGGGATGGGGTGTTCCGCAACGGCCCCCAACAGGGCCGCTGGCAGCTCTGGCCCGACGGCAGCCTGGAGCTGGTGATCACCACCGAGGGCCGGGAGGTGCGCGAGCGCATCTGGTTCACCAAGCCCAACCTGCGCCTGCGCAGCACCGTGGTGACCCGGGCCGATGGCCTCCCGGATCGGGCCAGCTTCAGCTCCGAGATCCGCCGGGTGAGCCGGCCCGCCGAACCCGCCACCTGAGCCCATGCGCCTCGATGTGGTGAGCCTGGCCCCGGAGGCCTTCGCGCCCCTGCTGGAGCTGGGGGTCATCGGCCGGGCCTTTGCCGCTGGCATCGCGGCGCTGCACACCCACAACCCCCGCGACTACGCCACCGACAAGTACCGCAAGGTGGACGACGAGCCCTACGGCGGTGGAGCAGGCATGGTGCTCAAGCCCGAGCCGGTGTTTGCGGCGGTGGAGGCGATTCCGGTGCTGCCACGGCGGCGGGTGCTGCTGATGAGCCCCCAGGGCAGCCCGCTGCAGCAGGCCGACCTGCGCCGCTGGGCCGGTGGCTACGAGCAGCTGGTGCTGATCTGCGGCCACTACGAGGGCTTCGACGAGCGCATCCGCGCCCTGGCCGATGAGGAGGTGTCGATCGGCGATTTCGTGCTCACCGGCGGCGAGCTGCCGGCGGCCGTGATCATCAACGGGGTGGTGCGACTGCTGCCCGGCACCGTGGGCAGCGAGGCCTGCCTGGAGGAGGAGAGCCACAGCGCCCTGCTGCTGGAACACCCCCACTACACCCGCCCCGCCAGCTTCCGGGAGCTGGAGGTGCCCACGGTGCTCCGCAGTGGCGACCACGGCGCCATCGCCCGCTGGCGCGCTGAGCAGCAGCAACAGCGCACAGCTGAGCGCCGCCCAGATCTCTATGCCCGCTGGCGGCAGCAACAGCAGATTCAGCAGTAGGAAGCATCTGGCCTCAAGCGAAGCCAGGCTGGGAGGTACCAACGCTCCTCCGCCAACGATGCTGCTCACCACCACCCCCAGCCTGGAGGGGCGGCCGATCTGCCATTACCTCGGCTTGGTGCACGGCGAGACGATCCTCGGTGCCAACCTGTTTCGCGACATCCTCGCCTCGATCCGCGACCTGGTGGGCGGCCGGGCCCGGGCCTACGAAACCACCCTGGAGCGGGCGCGGGAGATGGCGCTGCAGGAGCTCAGCCGGCGGGCCCGGCTGCTGGGCGCCGATGCCGTGGTGGGCGTGCGGATGGATTACGAAGTGCTGGGCCAGGCGGGCGGCATGCTGATGGCCTGCGCCAGCGGCACGGCCGTAAGGCTCGAGCCTGCTGGGAATTGGGCGCCTGGAGATGGGGGCCTCCTGCCGCCACCGCCGCCCCGGCCGCCTCAGCCCTGACCCTGCTGCAAATTGCGCAGGGCCGTCAGCAGGGCCGCCGGGCTCTGGGGATCCACCATCAGCACGCTGCCGCCGGGGGCCTGGGCCATCTGCTCACCCATGGCCATCCAGTCGCTGGCCAGCAGCAGGCGCAGCGCTTCGGCCGCCGCCGGGTTGCCGCCAATCGCTTCGGCCAGGCGGGTGGCGGCATCGGCCCTGGCCTGGGCCAGCAGGGTTTGTTGCTTGGCCTGGGCTTCGGCATCCAGCAGCAGGGCTTCGGCCCGGCCCCGGGCCGCATTCACCTGGGAGTCGCGCTCGCCCTCGGAGCGCAGGATCGCCGCCCGCTTCTCCCGCTCGGCCGTCATCTGCTGCTCCATCGCCTGCTGCACCCCACGGGAAGGCTGGATGTCGCGCAGCTCCACCCGGGTCACCTTCACGCCCCAGGGATCGGTGGCCTGATCGAGCTCCTGGAGCAGCGTCTCATTCACCTCGCTGCGGGTGGTGAAGGTCTGGTCGAGGTCGAGCTTGCCCATCTCGGCCCGGATCTGGGTGAGCACCAGGTTCACCATGGCCGCCTGCAGGTTGTCGACGGCGTAGTAGGCCCGGGCGTGCTCCAGCAGCTGCCAGTACACCACCGCATCCACCTCGATGCCGACGTTGTCGCGGGTGATGCACTGCTGGGGCGGGATGTCGAGCACCCGCTCCTTGAGCGATTCATGGCTCACCACCTTCTCCAGCACCGGCAGCACCAGCGACAGGCCGGGCTGCAGCTGGCGGTCGTACTTGCCGAGCCGCTCCACCAGCCGCGACTGGCCGCCGCTGGTGACCTTGACGCTGCTCACCCCCAGCAGGGCCATCAGCACCAGGGCGGGCAAAGACAACAGCGCTTCCACGGCAACGCCCCAAGCATCAGGGCCTCACGCTAGTCAGCATGGGTGGGCTGAACCAGCAGCCCCTGCCATGGCCCCCGTTCCGATCCTCTGGCTGCTGCTGGCCTGCGGCCTGCTGGGGCTGGGCCTGGTGGGCGCCGACGTGGACGGCCTGCTGCCCGCTGCGGTCGTGGCCCTGGGGCTGTCGCTGGCCACGGTGTGGTGGCCGCTGCCGCCCCTGCTGCAGCTGGGATTGCTGGTGGGTCTCACCGGTCTGGGGGTGCTGGGCCTGCGGCGCTGGTCAGGGCGGCAACGCCACCACAACCTGGCGCCAGCGGAGACGGCCGAGGTGATCAGCGGCTTTGGCGAGGGCGAGACGGGCCGGGTGCGCTGGCAGGGCCAGAGCTGGAGCGCCATCAACCTCAGGGGAAGCCAGCCGCTGGCACCGGGCAGCTGGGTGACCGTGATGGGCCGCGACGGCAACCAGCTGCAGGTGATGGAGCCTGGGGGAGACTGAGACCAGAGATCAGGGGCAGATGCAACTCCGCATCGGCAACGGCTACGACATCCACCGCCTCGTGCCGGGGCGGCCGCTGATCCTCGGCGGCCAACGGCTGGAGCACCCCGCCGGCCTGGGACTCGATGGCCACAGCGATGCGGACGTGCTGGTGCATGCCGTGATGGATGCCCTGCTGGGCGCCCTGTCCCTGGGGGACATCGGCCTCTACTTCCCCCCCGATGACGCCCGCTGGCAGGGAGCCGACAGCCTGGAGCTGCTGGAACAGGTGGTGGCCCTGGTGATGGAACGGGGCTGGAGCGTGGTGAACCTGGACACGGTGGTGGTGGCCGAGCGCCCCAAGCTCAAACCCCACATCGCCGCCATGCGCGCGGCCATTGCCAGCCACATGGGCCTCGATCCAGGCCAGGTGGGCGTCAAGGCCACCACCAACGAACAACTGGGCGCCGAAGGCCGGGAGGAGGGCATCTCCTGCCACGCCGTGGCCTTGCTGCAGAAGCCATGACCCCCCTTCGCTGGCGCCGGGTTTCTAGCCTGATCGGACTGTTGTTGATTCAGGGGGTG
This sequence comes from Cyanobium sp. FACHB-13342, assembly GCF_014697415.1. Classification (GTDB taxonomy): domain Bacteria; phylum Cyanobacteriota; class Cyanobacteriia; order PCC-6307; family Cyanobiaceae; genus Cyanobium_A. The sequence goes on from NZ_JACJRT010000009.1 coordinate 26,249, forward strand.
ACGCTGGTGCTGTTGCTGTCCGGCCATGCCGCGCCGGTGCGGGCGGCCTTTGCCGAGCCCGATGGCGCCTACGACGTGGTGGTGGTGGAGCACCTGCGGCTGAAGGTGCCGGCCGAGGCCCGCCAGGCCTGGATCCAGGCCGAGCAGGGCAGCTGGGAGCCCTGGCTGGCCCAGCAAGAGGGTTTCCTCGATCGCCAGCTGCTCTGGGATCCGGCCACCGAAGAGGGCACCCTGCTGATCCGCTGGGCCGATCGGGAGCACTGGAAGGCGATTCCCGATGCCGAGGTGCAGGCGGTGCAGGAGCGGTTTGAGCGGCTGGCCCGCGCCGCCACAGGCAGCAGCGACAGCGACGACAATCCCTTCCCGCTCGTGTTCGAAGGTGAGCTGCTGACGCCATGAGCGCCGCCGCGGCCAGCTACGTGCTCGGCAGCCACGCCGAGGAACGCACTCGCCTGCAACGCCAGCACGCCATCTGGCGCGAGGCCATGCTCGCCGCCTGGGATCGGGCCGGGTTTGGCCCAGGCCAGCGCCTGCTCGACCTCGGCTGCGGCCCCGGTTTCGCCAGTCTCGAGCTGGCCGAGCGGGTGGGCCCCGACGGCGAGGTGCTGGCGATCGACAATGCGTCGGCCTACCTGGAGCACTTGGAGCAGCAGCGGGGCCTGGGCCAGGTGCCCCAGTTGCGCACCCTGCAGCACGACCTCGCCCTGGCGGCCGCGGAGCTGCATTCGGGCAGCTGGGACGGGGCCTGGTGCCGCTGGGTGGCGATGTTTCTGCCCCGGCTCGAGCCGTGGCTGGATCTGGTGACAGAGGCCCGGCGGCCCGGCGGCCGGCTGGTGCTGCACGAGTACGTGCAGTGGAACACCTTCGGCCTCTATCCCGGTGGCCGCCAGCTGGCCGTGTTCGTGGAGCGCTGCATCCAGCACTGGCGCGACCACGGCGGCGACCCGGATGTGGCCCAACGGCTGCCGGCCCTGCTGGAGGCCCGCGGCTTCCGGCTGTTGCACAGCCGCAGCCTGATGGCCTGCTCCCCCAGCGATCACCCCAAGGCCCGCTGGCTGCAGGATTTCCTCGCCAGCTACCCGGCCCAGCTGGCGGCCGCTGGCCGCTGGACCGCCGAAGAGCAGGCCGCCCTGGAGGCCGAGCTCCGCCTGGCCCAGGAGCGGACCAGCCTGTGGGTGACCCCAGCCCTGGTGGAACTGGTGTGGGAGCGGCAATGACCCCACGGGAAGCGCCATGAGCAGCAACACCGGGAACGACACCGAGCACCGGCTCGATCTGGACCGCCGCCAGCGGCTGGGGATGGTGGAGGCGATCTGGGGCGAGCACAAGAGTGCCGAACAGATTGTCCGGATCTTGGAGACGCTGCACGCCGCCGGCGAACTGGCCCTGGCCACCCGCATCACCCCCGAAAAAGCCGCGGCAGTGGCGGCGCTGCTGGAACCGGCCAGGGAGTTCCAACTGCAGCACCACCCCCAGGCCCGCTGCCTCACCGCCGGCAGCCTGCCCTCAGCGGATCCCAACCGGGGCCGGGTGGCGGTGCTGGGCGGCGGCACCAGCGATCTGCCCGTGGCGGCCGAGGCCCAACTGGCCCTAGCCTGCCACGGCATCGCCAGCGAACTGGTGCTGGATGTGGGCGTGGCGGGCCTGCACCGCCTGCTGGATCGGCTCGACGCGCTGCGCAGCGCCACGGTGCTGATCGCCTGTGCCGGCATGGAGGGGGCCCTGCCCACCGTGCTGGCGGGGCTGCTGCCCCAGCCGGTGATCGGCGTGCCGGTGGCCGTGGGCTACGGGGTGAGCGCCGGCGGCACGGCAGCGCTGCACGGGATGCTGGCCAGTTGCGCCCCCGGCCTCACGGTGGTGAACATCGACAACGGCTATGGGGCCGCCATGGCCGCCCTACGCATCCTCAGCAGCCGGGCCGCAGCGGCGTCGTAGGGGGCTGGTCGATGTCGAGCAAGGTCTGGATCCAGAGCTGCATCGAGCGGGGCAGACGGCCCTGTTCGTAGCGCTCGATCGCCTGCAACAGCACGGGAGTGTTCACCCAGGACGGCGAGCGACGACCCATCGGTGCAACCGGCAGTGAAGCGTAGTGTGGGAAGCCCACGGGCCCGCCGCAAGGGCCCCGGGAGCAATCTCCCTGGGCCGTTTGCGACTCGTGCCAGGACTGCCGTTCCCGCAGGCCTAGAGGTGCTGGAGCTGGGGATAGGCGGTGAGCAGCTCTTCGGTGCTGAGCACTTCGCCGGCACCTTCCGGCTGCCAGATCACCTCGATCGCCAGCAGGTTGTCCGCACCCACCGCCCCCAGCTGTTGGAGCGACTCGCGCAGTTGGTCGGCACTGCCGGCCCCCTTGAAGTTGATGCGGTTGCGGCTGGCCACCAGCAGGGTGACGGCGATGAAGTCGCTGCTGGCATCGCTGTCGCCGGCGGCGACGCTGGCATCGCTGTAGCGCTGGCCGGCCACGTTGCTGGTCACCTCCCGCTGGAGCTTGCTGCGCTCGGCCATCGACAGGCGGTTGAAGGTGGCTTCGGCGCTGGCAAAGGGCACCTGGCCCACCTCGCCGTTGGCGTAGACCCAGAGATCGGGGTGGCGCAGCAGGGCCAGGGTGGTTTCCTGCAAGAGCACCTGGAGCCCCGCTGAGCGACTGGTGTCGGAACTGCCGGCCAGACGACGCAGATCCGTCTGCAGCTCGCGGGCCGAGGCGAGCAGTCCCACCTGCACCTGGCTGATCGTCACCGGGCCATCGGGTCGGCCACCGCCCATGAGCTCGCCGCCCCGGCCAGTGCCCAGGGCAGGCCCCTGACCACCGCCACCGCGCACCGCGTTGAGCAGCAGACCCACCACGGCCATCAGCACCAGGAAGCCGAACAGGCCGCCCCCACCAAACCCGAAGATCGGTATCAGGAAGGGAAAGCCAATGCCGCCCCCACCCCCATAGCCGCCGCGATAGCCACCGCCGTACCCGCCGCCGCCATAACTGCGGGGCATCGAAGGTGCTGATCGGAAGCTGCCACCGCCGATGCGGCCGCCACTGGCCGCCCAGCTGGGGCTCGGGTGCACCACCAGCAAGGTGAAGGCCAGCACCGGCACGGCCAGCCAGCTGAGGCAGCGCCGCAGGGTCAGGCTGGGTCCGCAGGTGGGACGGGTCGGAAGCGCCAAGGCTCCGGAAGCAAGTGGCTGGAATCTAGGAACCGCCACCCACGATGGTGACGACCTCCAGCACATCGGATTCCCCCACAATCTGGGCGGGCCAGGCCTGGCGGGGCAGGATCGTGCCGTTGAACTCCACCACCACCAGCCGGGGCTGATAGCCGAGTTCCGCGAGCACCTGCTCGAGGTTGAGCCCTGCGGAGCAGCGGCGCCGCTCCCCATTCACCTGCAGGCTGATCACAGCGGGGGAGCCTCCAGGGCAGCGAGCAACGCGGCGGCAGCTGCGCCCGGATCCACCGCCTCGGTGATCGCCCGCACCACCGCCACCCGATCGGCACCGGCGGCCCGCACCGCCGCCAGGTTGCTTGCCTCCACCCCGCCGATGGCAAAGAAGGGGATCGGACTGGCCGCCGCGGCCTGGCGCACGTAGTCGAGCCCCACCGGCTCCCGCCCGGGCTTGGTGGGGGTGGCATGCACGGGCCCGACGCCGACGTAATCACAGCCCTCGCTGACGGCCTGCTGCAGCTGGGCGAGGGCATGGGTGCTGCGGCCAATCAGCCGATCCGGGCCCAGCAGCTGGCGCGCCAGCGCCGGCGGCAGATCCCCCTGGCCCAGGTGCACCCCATCGGCTTCCACCGCCAGGGCGATGTCGATGCGATCGTTGACCAGAAACAGGGCGCCATGGGCCGCGCAGAGCTGGCGCAGGGCCCTCGCCTGGCTGAGTTTCTGCAGGTCGTCGAGACCCGCAGCTTCTTTGGCGCGGTATTGCACCAGGCGCACGCCCGCCCCAAGGGCGGCGGCCACCACCCCCTCCAGATCGGGCACCGGCGAAGTGACCAGATACAGGCGGCAACGGGCCAGGAGCTCCCGGCGCCCCTCCCCCCCCGTCGCCGCCAGACGACAGGCCTGCAGCAGGTCGACCTCCACGTCGTAGAGGAGGTAGCGCAGGGCGGCGGCCTCCTCGGCCAGGTGTGGATCGCTGCTGCGCCCAAATTCCTCCAACACCCGCAGGGCCTCCTGCACCCGGCCGGCATTCGCCCCCACCACGGCGCTGGGGCTGCGGCGCTCCGCCTGATCCGGATGGCCGAGGCCGGCGGCCGGGTCGGTGGCCGTGTGGCGGGCGAATTTGTAGGCGTCCCGATGGAGCCGGCCCAGCCGCTGGCGCATGTCCTTGGTGCGCACCACCAGGTCGCGCCGATCCAACCCGAAGCGGGCCCAGTCCTCCAGCACCCGCAGCCCCTCCCGGGCGCGGTCGAGATTGGCGTCGATCAGGCGATCGCGAGCTGGGTCATCCAGACCTTCGGGAGCCATGCTGATTAGGTTGGGTTCCATCGCGCAGGGGCCAATGGCAGGCGAACCGGGCGGAGCCGACCAGGGCAACTCCGACAGCCCGATGCTCGTGCTGGTTTCAGGGATTCTGCTGCTCGGCGGGATTGCCACCTTCATTGGCTGGGGCCTGACCCACGCCTACCCCGGCAGCTAGGGCCCTGGCCCGGTCGGCATCGAGGGCAATCTGGGCGCCCAGCTCCTCAAAGCTGGCGAAGGTCTGCTGGCGGCGCAGCAACTGCAGCGGCTCCACCACCAGCTCCACGCCCACCAGCTCCACCCGCCGATCCAGCAGGTGCACCTCCACCGCCGAGGGAGCCAGCGGATCCACCGTGGGCTGGGAGCCCAGGTTCATCACCGCAGGCAGCATCGGCCCACCCGCCACCGAGGCCGTGGCGGCGTACACCCCCTCCAGGGGCAGAAACTTGCGCCCATCCACCTGCAGGTTGGCGGTGGGCCAGCCCAGTTCCCGGCCGAGGCCGCGGCCCCGCACCACCCGCCCGCTGAAGCGATAGGGCCGCTCCAGCAGGCGACGGGCCTCGGCCACATCCCCTGCCGCCAGGGCCCGGCGAATCCGACTGCTGCTGACCCGCTCCGGGCCATCCCAGAGCATCGGCAGCACCTGCACCGCGATGCCGTGGCGCGCGCCGATGGCCGCCAGGGCCTGGCTGTCACCGCTGCGGCCCACCCCGAAGCGGAAGTTGTCGCCCACGGCGATGCGCTGGGCTTGCAGCTGGCCCACCAGCACCTGCTCCACGAAGGCCTCGGGGCTCAGGGCCGCCAGCTCGGTGGTGAACGGCACCAGCACCAGCTGCTCAATGCCCAGCGGCTCCAGCAAATGCAGCTTCTCAGCGGGCAGATCCAGCCGCAGCCGCGCCTCCCCGTGCAGGACCTCCCGGGGGTGGGGCCAGAAGCTCACCACCGTGGGCGTTGCGCCGCCAGCCTCCACGGCCGCGCCGGTGACGGCCGCGATCACGCGGCGGTGGCCCCGGTGCAGGCCGTCGAAACTGCCGAGGGCGATGGCGGTGGGCCGCCGCGCCTCCTGGGGTGATCGCAGGGGTATCAACGCTACGGAACCCAAAGGCAACGGGAGCCAAATCGATCCTCCCATGGCACCTTTGGGGCAACTCACCAAGATGGCTGGATGGCTGACCGCCTCGACCTGCAGCTGATCGCCGCGGCCCTGCGGCGCATGGGCTGGGTGCGCTTCTGGGCCCAGGTGGTGCTGGGGGTGGTGGTGGTTGGGGTGCAGCTGTTCAACAACATCGGCGGCCGCCTGGCGGCCAACTCCTCCCGGGCCCTGGGCCTGGGGCCCGGCATTTCACTCACCACCCTCGCCTTCCTGCTGCTGCTCTGGTGCATCTGGCAGAGCTGGCTCGTGGTGCGCTGCGGCCGCGCCCTGGCCAGCCCGGTGCACCCCAGCAAGGGGGAAACGGCGCGGCTGATCAAGCGCGGCGTGCTGGCCGACCTGGTGGGCATCACCCTGGCCGTGGTGGGCTACCAGTCGCTGGCGGGCAGTCTGTTCGTGCAGGCGTCCCAGCAGGTGCCAGGGTTCTTCGGCGCCCAGATCCAGGCCACCCCCGGAGCCGCCGGGCGGGTCGTGGGCCTGCCCATCACCTCAATTGAAATGCTCTCGGTGCTGGGCAACACCCAGGTGCTGTTCGCCCACCTGATCGGCCTGTGGATCAGCCTCTGGTTGCTGCAGCGGATCTACCGCCAGGCCTGATCCACAGCTACTGGTCAGGCTCCATCGCTGCCAGCTCGGGCAGGTCGCGGGTGACTCCACGCCAGAAAATGTCGGGCTGGAGCGGGGTGAGGGCAGCCCCGCCGCCATTGATCTGGGCCACATCGGTGGGCCAGGCCGCCGGCCCCGACACCTGGGCCTCCAGGTCGTTGACCACCTCGCCGGCCAACCAGTAGTAGGTGTGGCCGCGGGGATCGACCCGCTGCTCGAACTGGTCGGTGTAGCGGCGCACCGCCGAGCGGCACCAGCGCAGGGGGCCGATCGCTTCGGCGGGCCTGGGCGGCACGTTGAGGTTGAGCAACATGTTCTCGGGCCAGCCCTGGGCGAGCATCTGCTCGGCCACGTCGAGGGCCAACCGGGCCGCCGGGGTGAACTGGCGCCACTGGAAGTCGGCACTGCTGACGGCCAGCGCGGGCAGGCCCTCGATCGTGCCTTCCATCGCGGCGCTCACCGTGCCGGAGTAGATCACGTCCGTGCCCAGGTTGGGCCCGTGGTTGATGCCGGAAAGCACCAGATCCGGCCACTCTTCCAGCAGGGAAAAGAGGGCGAGCTTGACGCAGTCCGAGGGGGTGCCACTGCAGGCCCAGGCCTGCACCCCGTCGTCGAACAGCTCATCGGCCCGCTCCGCCCGGATGGGGGTGTGGAGGGTGAGGCCATGGCCGGTGGCCGAGCGCTCCTGATCCGGACAGACCACGCTCACCTGGTGGCCGCGGGCCAGGGCCGCGTTGGCCAGGGTGCGGATGCCTTCAGCGAACACCCCATCGTCGTTGCTGATCAGGATCCTGAGCGGTGCCATCGGGCCCAGCGCCATCTCGCCGCAAGGTAACTGGGGCGGCTCCTTACAGTCGCCATTCCCTCAGCCCCTGCCGTGAGCGCCACCGTGTCCCTGCAGCAGCTCACCGACCAGCTTCAGGAGCTGGAAACCCAGGCCGCGGCTGAGATCTCCGCCGCCACCACCGCCGCCGAGCTCGAACAGCTGCGGGTGGGGCTCCTGGGCAAGAAAGGGCGCCTCTCGGGCGTGCTCGGGGCCATGGGCAAGCTGCCCGGCGACGAACGGCCGTTGATCGGCCAGCGGGCCAACGTGCTCAAGGAGCAGGTGCAGGCGCTGCTCGGCGAACGGCTCACAGCCGTCAACCGGGCAGCCATGGCCGAACGGATCGCCCGGGAGAGCCTCGATGTCACCGCCCCCTGCAGCTACACGCCACCGGGGCACCGCCACCCCTTGATCAGCACGATCGAGGAGATCGTCGACATCTTTTCCGGCCTGGGCTACCGGGTGTCGGAGGGCCCCGAGATCGAAACCGACTACTACAACTTCACCGCCCTCAACATCCCGGAGCACCATCCGGCCCGGGACATGCAGGACACCTTCTACCTGGAGGACGGTCGCCTGCTGCGCACCCACACCTCACCGGTGCAGATCCGCTACCTAGAGAACAACCCACCGCCGGTGCGGGTGATTGCCCCGGGCCGCGTTTATCGCCGGGATGCGGTGGATGCCACCCACTCGCCGGTGTTCCACCAGGTGGAGGTGCTGGCCCTTGATGAGGGGCTGGATTTCAGCCACCTGCGCGGCACCGTCACCGCCTTCCTGCAGCAGTTCTTCGGCGACCTACCCGTGCGCTTCCGGGCCAGCTACTTCCCCTTCACCGAGCCCAGCGCCGAGGTGGATGTGCAGTGGCGCGGCCGCTGGCTGGAGGTGATGGGCTGCGGCATGGTCGACCCCGCCGTGCTCACCGGCATGGGGCTCGATCCTGAGCGCTGGAGTGGCTTTGCCGCCGGCCTGGGCGTCGAGCGCTTCTGCATGGTGCGCCACGGCATCGACGACATCCGCCGCCTCTACACCAGCGATCTGCGCTTCCTCGAGCAGTTTTAGGAGGGCGGTTTAAAAGGGGCCCCATAAACTCAGGCAGTCCTCCGCTCCCGATCGGTGCCCCGCGTCGGACTGATCGTGAATGACGGCAAGGACCTGGCCCTGGCCACCGCCGATGCCATCGAGGCCCGCTTCCGTTCGGCCGGCTATGGCGTGGTGCGGGTGAGCAGCTCGGGCGGCATGGTGGGTTTCGCCAACCCCGACCAGCACCTGCGCACCCGCGGCTACGCCGCTTGCGTGCCGGCGGATTTCGATCGCGACCTCAGCCTGGCGGTGGTGCTCGGCGGCGACGGCACCGTGCTCTCCGCCGCCCGCCAGACGGCCCCGATCGGCGTGCCGATCCTCACGGTCAACACCGGCCATCTGGGCTTTCTGGCCGAGGCCTACCTGCACCAGCTGGAGGCCGCCCTCGACCAGGTGCTCACCGGCGAGTGGACGGTGGAGGAACGCACGATGCTGATCGTCAGCGTGATGCGCGGCGACCAGCGGCGCTGGGAGGTGCTGTGCCTCAACGAGATGGCCCTGCACCGCGAGCCACTCACCTCGATGTGCCACTTCGAGATCGCCATCGGCCGCCATGCCCCGGTGGACATCGCCGCCGACGGGGTGATCCTGGCCACACCCACGGGCTCCACCGCCTATGCCCTCAGCGCCGGCGGCCCGGTGATCACCCCCGACTGTCCGGTGCTCCAGCTCACGCCGATCGCGCCCCACTCCCTGGCCTCGCGGGCCCTGGTGTTCAGCGACCGGGAGCCGGTGACCGTGTTTCCGGCAACGCCGGAGCGGCTGATGATGGTGGTGGACGGCAGCGCCGGCTGTTACATCTGGCCGGAGGATCGGGTGCTGGTGCGCCGCAGTGAGCAGCCGGTGCGGTTCGTGCGCCTGGCCGACCACGAGTTCTTCCAGGTGCTGCGCAACAAGTTGGGCTGGGGCCTGCCCCACGTGGCCAAGCCCGGCAACGGCACGGCGCCGTGAGCGATCCCCAGATCCTGCTGCTGGGCCCGGAGGCCGAAGCCCTGGCCGCACGGCTGGAGGCCTCGGGCTACGCCTGCAGCCGCGGGGGCCAGGGCCCGGAGGGCAGTCCGGATGCGGTGCTGCTGTCGGCGGGGGAGGCAGGCCGCATCGCCGCCTTGCGGGCCCGGTGGGGCAACGTGCCCCTGCTCCTGGACGTGGGCGATGACACCGTGGAGGCCCGGGTGCACTGCCTCAGCTCCGGCGCCGACGACTTCTGGCTCTCCAACCTGGGGCCCAGCGACCTGCTGATGCGGCTGCGGCTGCACCTCGATCTCACCCGCCGCGCCAACGTGCCGGCCCAGTTGCTTCAGGTGGGTGACCTGGTGGTGAACCCGAGCACCCGCCAGGTGAAGCGGGGCCCCCGGCCCGTGGGACTCACTTCACGGGAATACCAGCTGCTCCTGCTGCTGCTCGAGCGCAAGGGCACGGTGGTGAGCCGGGATCTGATCCTGCGCCAGGTGTGGAAGGACGATCAGGCCACCACCAGCAATGTGATCGAGGTGTACGTGCGCTACCTGCGCCAGAAGCTGGAAGAGGGCGGCGAACGGCGGCTGATCCACACCATTCGCGGCCAGGGCTACTGCCTCAGCGAGCGGCTGCCCCACCTGGAGGAGCGCGGCTGATGGCCCCCCGTGCCTGGATGGCGGGCCTGGGACTTCCCGGGATGGCGGCCCTGCTGAGCGGCTTCACGCCACCGCCCCAATGGCTGCCGGTCTCGGCCCAGTGGTGCCTGGCCCCCGATCGCTGCATTGCGCTGGAGGTGGCCGACACCCCCGAGAAACAGAGCAAGGGCCTGCAACTGCGGCCCGCCCTACCGCCGCTGCGGGGCATGTGGTTCCCCTACAGCCCGCCCTCACTGGCCCGCTTCTGGATGCACCGCACCCCCGAGCCCCTCGACATGCTGTTCGTACGGGGCGGCCGGGTGGTGGCGATCGAGGCCCGCACCGCCCCCTGCCTGCGGCTGCCCTGCCGCAGCTATGGCCCCGACCAGGAGGTGGATGGGGTGCTGGAACTGGCCGCCGGCCAGGCCGAAGCCCTCGGGATCGCGGTGGGCAGCCCAGTGCGGATTGAACCGGTCACCATCACCACCGGGCAGCCCTAGGCAGGCCCCCCTTCAACACCAGCACCGGATTGAGCGGCGCCAGGCGGGTGCCGTCGGCCAGGGGGGCACCGCGCCAGGCCTGGTGCTGGGCCACCGCCACCCGGCAGCCAGCCTGCTCCAGCAGGGGCCGCAACTCCGCCAGGGCCTCCAGCGTGGCCAGCGGGATCACCACCATCCCGCCCGGCCGCAGCCGCTGCAGCACCGCCGCCAACACGGCCGCCCGCTCACGGCCGCCGCCACCGATCAACACCCGGTCGGGATCGGGAAGTTGGGCCAACGCCTCAGGCGCCCGGCCCTGGTGGATCCCCGCCGGCTGCACCCCGAGCCGCTCGGCATTGGCCGCGATCAACGCCGCCGAGCCACCCCGTTGCTCCACAAACCAACCCTCCAAGCCCGGCCGCAGCCGCAGGGCCTCCAGGCCCACCGACCCCACGCCGGCACCCACGTCCCAGAGCACGCCAGCCGCAGGCAGCTCCAGATCGGCCAGCAGCTGGATGCGCACCTCCCGCTTGGTCATCAGACCCGGGCGATCCTCGTGCTGCAGGAACAGGCCATCGTCCAGACCGAACAGGGGCAGGGCGGCCGGGTCCGCAGGCGGCGGCGGGGGCTCGGCGATCAACAGCACCAGGTGCAGGGGATCGCAGTCGACGGGCACGGGCTCGCCGGGGGCCAACCGCTGCACCCGCTCCTCGGGGTGGCCCAGCCGCTCGCCCAGCCAGAAGGCGTAGGCCGCCTCCAGGCCTGAGGCCGCCAGGATCCGCCGCACCTCGTCCGCACCGCCGCGGCCCGGGTCGGTGAGCACGGCCAGGGCGGCAGGCCGTTTCTGCAGGGCCGCCGCCAGAGGTTCCGGGTCGCGGCCGTGCAGGCTGATCCAACTGGCGTCCTGCCAGGGACGGCCGAGGCGGGCGAAGGCCAGCTGCAACGAGCTGGGGGCCGGATGGAAGCGCAGCCGCGCGGGGCCGAAGTGCTGCAGCAGCAGCCGGCCAATGCCAAACCAGAGCGGATCTCCGCTGGCCAGCAGCACCGCCGGCCGGCCCGCGGCGAGCGCGTCCTCCACGGGCCCAACGATCTGCTCCGGCCGGTCGCTGGCCAGGAGCTGGGGGCAGGGGCTCTCCACGGGGATTCGGCCAGCCGCCTGCTCGGCCTGCCACCAGGGCTCCAGCTCCCCCAGCAGCCGCGCCGGCGCCATCAGCAGCTGGGCCTGCCGCACCAGCCCCAGGCTGCGGGGAGCCAGGCCCGCCAAGCCCCCCGCATCGGTGCCGATCACCTCCAACACGGCCAGCTCCGCCAGGGCGCCCCACGGTCACTGGAGCCATGATGCTCAGCCACGTGCCCCCCGGCCTGGCCATGAGCAACCGCCGCCAGCGGATTCACGACCTGGTGCTGGCCCTGCTGGCCCAACAGAACGACCTGGAGCTGCTGGCCGGGGACGGCACGGGCCTGCCCAGCGGCGATCCCGGCAATTGGATCGAACGCAACCGCCGGGTGGTGCAGCGCTACCAGGCCCTGGTGCGCTCCGCCGTCACCCTCGACGCCCTGGTGGACCAGGAGGTGAACGGGGGCTTCCCCTCCCAGGCCAGTGACCTCTGACAAGCTGGGCAAACCTTTTCTGGCCCCATGGCGCGCTTCGGCCTCTCTGCCCTGACCACGCTGCTGAAGGGCAAAGGCTCCCCGCGAGCAGGCGCCCCTGGCGACCCGGCCCCCGCCGCCAGCTGGAGCCGGCCCTTCGGCCTGGGCTGGGAGCAGCCCTACACGGTGCGCTACGCCAGCAACCTCGACGACGGCCCCAACCACGGCATGCCCCTGGGGGGCTTCGGCGCCGGCTGCATCGGCCGCGCCCCCGACGGCAGCTTCAACCTCTGGCACCTCGACGGCGGCGAGCACTGGTTCGGCACCCTGCCCGACTGCCAGTTCGCCCTGTTTGAAAGCGACGGCGAGCAGAGCCGGGCCCACGCCCTGGCGGTGAAGCCCGAGGCCGATGCCTCCCGGCCCGGGGCAGGCGAGCCCCTCAGCGCCTGGAGCTGGTACCCCGCCAGCACCCCCGACCAGGCCACCGGCACCTATGCCGCCCGCTACCCCCTCAGCAGCACCCAGTACACGGGCGTGTTCAACGCCGAGGTGCACTGCGAGGCCTTCAGCCCCATCCTGCCCGGTGACTACCAACGCACCAGCTACCCGGTGGCAGTGTTCGTCTGGACCCTCACCAACCCCACCAACCGCCCGCTCGACCTCTCGCTGCTGCTGAGCTGGCGCAACACCACGGGCTGGTTCACCAACACCGACCCCACGGCAGCGGTGGAGTTCCGCGACGACGGCAGCCCGGAGCACAACTATGTGCCGGCCATCGGCCGCAGCCAGGGCCAGCGCAACCGCTGGGTAGACCAGCCGGGCCTCCAGGGGGTGCTGCTGGAAGGGGAGCGCGCCACGCCGGTCGCTGAGGGCCAGGGCCAGTGGTGCCTCGCCACTGATGCCGGCCTGATCGAGCGCCACCCGGGCCTGAGCATCCAGCGCTGCAGCCGCTGGGATCCCAGCGGCAGTGGCGCCGAGCTGTGGGAGCCCTTCGCACGCGATGGCTCCATTCCCGACAGCAACAACGACCGCCGCAGCGCGGACCAGGGTCCGGCCAGCGCGGCCCTGGCGGTGCGCTGCCAGCTGGAGCCCGGACAGAGCCTTGAAATCCCGCTGGTGATCAGCTGGGATCTGCCGGTCACGGCCTTTGCCACCGGCACCCGGGCCCTGCGCCGCTACACCGATGTCTTTGGCAGCAGCGGCGACAATGCCGCCGCCATCGCCGCCGAGGCCCTGCGCGACTGGCGCGACTGGCGCGCCCAGATCGAGGCCTGGCAGCGGCCGGTGCTGGACCGCGCCGACCTGCCGGAGCCGCTGCGCATGGCCCTGTTCAACGAGCTCTACGACCTGGCCAGCGGCGGCAGCCTCTGGAGCGCCGCCAGCCCCGAGGATCCCGTGGGCCGTTTCGGGGTGCTCGAGTGCCTCGACTACGCCTGGTACGAGAGCCTCGACGTGCGGCTCTACGGCTCCTTTGCCCTGCTGCAGCTCTGGCCCGAGCTCGACAAGGCGGTGCTGCGCAGCTTTGCCCGCGCCATCCCGGCCGCCGATGCCACCCCCCGGCCGATCGGCTGGTATTTCACCCAGGGCAAGGGCCGGGTGGAGGCCGCCCGCAAGTTGGCCGGCGCCACCCCCCACGATTTGGGCGCGCCGAATGAGCGGCCCTGGGATGCCACCAACTACACCGCCTACCAGGACTGCAACCTCTGGAAAGACCTGGCCAGCGACTTCGTGCTGCAAGTGTGGCGCACCTTCCGGCTCGCCCCCAGCGGCGAAGACCTGCGTTTCCTGGCGGACTGCTGGCCGGCGGCGGTGCAGGCCCTGCGCTACCTGAAAACCTTCGACGCCAACGACGACGGCCTGCCCGACAACGGCGGTGCCCCCGACCAGACCTTTGACGATTGGCCCCTCAAGGGGGTGAGCGCCTACTGCGGCGCCCTCTGGATCGCAGCCTTGGAGGCGGCCCTGGCCATGGCCCAGCGGCTCCAGCTGGATCTGGGGCTCGACACGAGCGGCGAGCAGCGGGAGTTTGGCAGCTGGCTGGAGCAGAGCCGCGCCCATTTCGACGCCCTGCTCTGGAACGGCGAGTACTACAACATCGACGCCGAAAGCGGCACCCCCGTGGTGATGGCCGACCAGCTCTGCGGCGATTTCTACGCCCGCCTGCTGGGGCTGCCCGCCGTGGTGGCTGATGAGCGGGCCCGCAGCTCCCTGAAGGCTGTGAAGGAGGCCTGCTTCGAGGGCTTCCGCGGTGGCCAGCTCGGGGTGGCCAACGGCCTGCGCCGCGACGGCACCCCCCTCGATCCCAACGGCACCCACCCCCTGGAGGTGTGGACCGGCATCAACTTCGGCCTGGCGGCCTACTACCGCCTGATGGGCGATACGGGCACGGCTTTCGCCATCACCGGTGCCGTGGTGAAGCAGGTGTACACCGGCGGCCTGCAGTTCCGCACCCCGGAGGCGATCACGGCGGTGAACACCTTCCGCGCCTGCCACTACCTGCGGGCGATGGCGATCTGGGCGGTGTGGGCTACCCATACCGACTGGCAGGCGATTCCGGGGGCGGAGCGCCAGCCATGAAGCCGCTGCTCTCCCTGCTGCTCGTCCCAGTGCTGGCCCTGGCCCTGTGGCTGGGCCTACCCAGCGCCGCCCAGGCCCTGGTGCACGCCCACAACGACGAGAACGGCACCCCGGTGGTGCGCAGTCTCGAGAGCCTGCGCGACCTCGACTACCAGAGCTGGCAGGTGGTGGCCTACCGCGAAGGTCCTCCGGGCGGGCCGCTGAAGCTGCGGATTGTGGGCTACCCGGGCAAGGTGCGGCTCGACCACCCCACCGCCCTGCAGGTGCAGAGCGGACGCTTCCACTGGGAGCTGGCCGATGTCACCCTCGCCAACCCCCAGCTGGCCGCCGATGGCCGCGCCGCCGCCGCCGAATTCGACCTGGCTCCCCTGCTGGCCGACCTGCACCAGGATCGGCCGCTGCGCTTGGTGCTCCCCGGGGTGTTCGTGGAGCTACCGGTGCCGCCCTTTGTGGTGGCCGAGTGGCGCAGCCTGCCCATGGCCTAGCCCAAAAGCCACTCACCCCAAGGGAGCTTTCAACAGTCCCATCGGGCCAGGATTGTTAACAACAGCTCCTCTGAAAGCCAACGCTTATCCATCAAGGCGACGCACCGCCCCTCCAGACACGATTGGATTAATCAAGGTAGAGTCACGACAACGTTGTGCACCAGGATGGCCCTATGGTTAGCTTTTCCAAAAGCATCGCAGTCGTTGCGAGCCTGACAACCATTGCGGTTGCTGCCGTTGCCGCCGTGAGATACTTTGACGGCATGGATGGGCAAATAAAAGAACAAAAGACCTTGATTGAGAAGCTACAAAAAGAGCTCAAAGACCGTGGAAATGGCAGCCAAAATCCCCAATCCCAATCTCCTACAACTCCATCACTGAGCGCCCCACCTGCTGCGCCCCTGCAGGAGCCTCCCCCCCTGCCGCCCATCCCAGCTGCAGACGAGACCAAACCTGCAGCATCCGCGCCTTGACGCCATCATGCAGCCATGAACGTGCTGATCGGCCTTGGTTTGTCGATGACCATCATCTGGATGGTTGTAAAAGTCCTGTCGGGGAGGCCTCGGCCCCACCGCGAGGATTTCAAGCCAATCTCCTTGGATCAGGAACGCCCTAGGGCCCTCTCCTACACGGAAATGATGAATTCAGGGAAGCAACGGATGGCTCCCACATCCCACGGCGACGACTGGACTCTCTCTTAGCTTTTCCCGCTCGATTTGTAGCTCTTCCACGCCTGTTCAGTGCCACCCCCCGCCCCAAGCCCCTGGCGCCCCTGGATGCAGCGGGCCCTGCAGCTCGCCGCCCTCGGTGCCGGCCGCACCAGCCCCAACCCCCTGGTGGGCGCCGTGGTGATCGATGCCAGCGGGGCCCTGGTGGGGGAGGGCTACCACGCCCGGGCCGGCGAACCCCACGCCGAGGTGGGCGCCCTGGCCCAGGCCGGCGAACGGGCCCGGGGCGGAACCCTGGTGGTGACCCTGGAGCCCTGCTGCCACCACGGCCGCACACCCCCCTGCAGCCAGGCGGTGATCGCCGCCGGCATCGCCCGGGTGGTGGTGGCCATGGCCGACCCCAACCCCCAGGTGGCCGGAGGCGGGCTGGCCCAGCTGCGGGCTGCCGGCATCGACGTGATCTGCGGCGTGGCTGAGGCCGAAGCCCGCGCCCTCAACCGCCCCTTTCTCCACCGCATCGCCACGGGCCGGCCCCTGGGACTCCTCAAGTGGGCCATGGGCATCGACGGCCGCACCGCCCTCAGCAATGGCGCCAGCCAGTGGATCAGCGGGGCTGAGGCCCGCACCTGGGTGCACCGGCTGCGGGCCGGCTGCGATGCGGTGATCGTGGGCGGCGGCACCGTGCGCGGCGACGATCCCCTGCTCACCAGCCGCGGCCAGCGCCAGCCCGAGCCCCTGCGGGTGGTGCTCAGCCGCAGCCTGGACCTGCCGGCCAGCGCCCAGCTCTGGGATCAGGCCAGCGCCGCCACCCTGGTGGTCCATGGCCCGGAAGCACCGCGCGAGGCCCGCCAGCAGCTCGCGGCCCTGGGCGCGGCCCACCCCGGCCTGCAGAGCCTGGAGCTGCCCCAATGCCGCCCCAAGCTGCTGCTGGAGGCCCTGGCCGAGCGCGGCTGCAACCAGGTGCTGTGGGAGTGCGGCCCTGAACTGGCCGCAGCGGCCCTGGGCGAGGGCTGCGTGCAGGAGGTGGCTGCGGTGATCGCGCCCAAACTGATGGGGGGCCTGGCCGCCCGCACACCCCTGGGCGAGCTGGGCTTCACCGCCATGGCCCAGGTGCCCAGCTGGCAGACCCTGGCGCCCGAGGCCCTCGGCGACGACTGGCTGTGGCGGCTCAGACCAGCTCCGGATGCAGCGGATCGCCCTTGAACGGCCCCTCCACCTGGGAGGCGATCCAACCGCCGTAGAAGCCCCCCGGCTGGGGCGTCACCCGCTCGCCATCGAGCCAGCAGCCATCCATCAGGGCTGGATACACCGCCAACCAGCCGGCCAACGCCGCAAAGGCTGCCGTGGGCTCGGAGTAGGTCCACACCGCCCGCCGCAGGCGGCGCTCGGCCGGGCCACCCGGATCCACCACCACATCGAAGTAGCGGGCCACCCCCTTCCACTCGCAGAAGCTGGCACCGGCACTGGGCTGCAGCAACTCCTGCCGCACCGCCTCGGGCGGCAGGTAGACGGTGGGCGGATGGAAGGTTTCCAGAACTCGCAGGCTGCGGTGGGTGTCAGCGAGCAGCTCACCAAGGGCCTCCACCCGCACGTGGGCAGTGCTCTCCACCAGCGCCGGCGGGCGTGGATAGTCGCAGACCCGCTCGGCGGCGGCCGCCATGGGGAACTCAGGCAAGGATGAAATTGCGCAACCGCCGACCTTCCACTCCGGCTCGCTCCTGCAGCTCCGCATCGCTGAGGCTGGCCTCCTGCCGCTGCTGCGCGGCGATCACATCCGCCTCATCCAGGCTGTAGCCAGCGCCGCGGGCCAGGTCGAGGAAGGTCGGCAACTCCAGGGGCTCCGCCAGCTGGGAGGCCAGCGCCGGGGTCTGCCGGGCATGCACTAGGAAGGCATCCAGTTGCTCGAGGCTCAAAGATCCAGCTCCAACTGGGGCTGGTCTAGCCACAACGGTGCGCCATCGGCTTGCCAGTCGCCCGGGTCCCAGGGCAGCAGCAGGGGTTCCAGGGCCCGCAGGCCCGGGCCGTCGGCAGGCTCGAGCCAGGCGTCCTCCAGGCCCGTGGGAATCACCACCGGCATGCGCCGGTGGATCGGGGCCAGCAGGGCATTGGGGGCCGTGGTGAGCACGCAGCAGGTGTCCAGCTCGCTGCCATCGGGGCCGATCCAGCGGTCCCACAGACCGGCCAGCCAGAACAGGTCGCCGTCGCGGCGGCGCAGCCAGCGCCCCTTTTCCCAGAAGGCATCGGCTGGGATCAGGCAGCGACGGTGCCGCCAGGCGCCGCGGAAACTCGGCTTGAGCGCCACGGTTTCGGAGCGGGCGTGCAGGGGGCGGTGGGCGGTGGCTGGGTCCTTGACCCACTCGGGCAGCAGGCCCCACAGGGCCAGGGCCACCTGCAGCTGGCCGTTCTCCTGGCACTGGATCAGCAGGGGCTCACCCGGGCACACCTCCGCGCGCGGCGCGTAGTGGCTGCGCAGGCCCGGCGGCCAGGGCCCCTGCAGGCGCGGCAGCAGGCGCTCCAGCTGGGCGGTGAGGGAAAAGCGACCGCACATGGCGCATCAGGGGGCTGGGTTCGGAAAGAGCAGCGTTCGGTTCTCCCAACCCCCCGTTGGATCGAAGCCGGGAACAACAGGCCTAGTTTGGTTTCACCTTTGGCTGCCGCACCATGGCGATCCGCCAGGACGACAACCGCCCCAACCGCCGCTTCGGAATCATCAACCTGGTGTTGATCGGCTTCGGTGTGCTGCTGCTGTTCAGCAACTTCCTGCCCAACCCGGCCGCCCAGGTGCCGCGGGTGCCCTATTCGCTGTTCATCGACCAGGTGAACAGCAGCAACGTCAAGCGCGCCTACATCACCTCCGACCAGATCCGCTACGAGCTCAAGGAGCCCGAGGCGGAGGGTGCCCCCACCGTGCTCTCCACCACGCCGATCTTCGACATGGATCTGCCCCAGCGGCTGGAGCAGCACGGGGTGGAGTTCGCCGCTGCGCCGCCGCAGAAGCCCAGCTTCATCACCACGGCCCTGAGCTGGGTGGTGCCGCCACTGATTTTCATCCTGGTGCTGCAGTTCTTTGCCCGCCGCCAGATGGGCGGTGGGGCCCAGGGCGCCCTGAGCTTCACCAAGAGCAAGGCCAAGGTGTATGTGCCCGATGAGGAATCCCGGGTCACCTTCGCCGACGTGGCCGGTGTGGATGAGGCCAAGGCCGAACTGGCAGAAATCGTCGACTTCCTCAAAAAGCCTGAGCGCTATGCGGCCATCGGCGCCCGCATTCCCAAGGGCGTGCTGCTGGTGGGCCCTCCCGGCACCGGCAAAACCCTGCTCTCCAAGGCCGTGGCGGGCGAGGCGGAGGTGCCCTTCTTCATCATCTCCGGCTCGGAGTTCGTGGAGCTGTTCGTCGGCGCCGGCGCCGCCCGGGTGCGCGATCTGTTTGAAGAGGCCAAGAAAAAGGCTCCCTGCATCATCTTCATCGACGAACTCGACGCCATCGGCAAGAGCCGCTCCGGCTCCATGGGCGTGGTGGGGGGCAACGACGAGCGGGAGCAGACCCTCAACCAACTGCTCACGGAGATGGACGGCTTCACCGGTCAGGACAAACCGGTGATCGTGCTGGCCGCCACCAACCAGCCCGAAACCCTGGATGCGGCGCTGCTGCGGCCCGGTCGCTTCGACCGCCAGGTGCTGGTGGACCGCCCCGACCTTTCGGGCCGCAAGCTGATCCTGGAGATCTACGCCAAGAAGGTGAAGCTCTCCCCCAGCGTCGACGTCGACAAGATCGCCCAGGCCACCAGTGGCTTCGCCGGGGCGGATCTGGCCAACCTGGTGAATGAAGCGGCCCTGCTGGCCGCCCGCGCCTACCGCACCGAGGTGGAACAGGCCGACCTCAACGAGGCCATTGAACGCGTGGTGGCGGGCCTGGAGAAAAAGAGCCGGGTGCTCCAGCCCGACGAGAAGAGGGTGGTGGCCTATCACGAGGTGGGCCACGCGATCGTGGGGCACCTGATGCCCGGCGGCAGCAAGGTGGCCAAGATCTCGATCGTGCCCCGCGGCATGAGTGCCCTGGGCTACACCCTGCAGCTGCCCACCGAAGAGCGCTTCCTCAACTCCAAGGAAGACCTCGAAGGTCAGATCGCCACCCTGCTGGGTGGGCGCAGCGCCGAGGAGATCGTGTTCGGCGAAGTCACCACCGGTGCCGCCAACGACCTGCAACGGGCCACCGATATTGCCGAGCAGATGGTGGGCACCTTCGGCATGAGTGAAACCCTCGGCCCCCTGGCCTACGACAAGCAGGGCGGCAGCCGGTTCCTCGGCGGCGGCAACAACCCCCGCCGCTCCGTCAGCGACGCCACGGCCCAGGCCATCGACAAGGAGGTGCGCACCCTGGTCGACAACGCCCACGACAAGGCGCTGGCCATCCTGCGCCACAACCGTGAGCTGCTGGAGAGCATCTCCCAGCAGATCCTCGAGAAGGAGGTAATCGAAGGAGACAACCTCAAGGAGCTGCTGGCCAGCAGTGTGATGCCCGAGCAGGTTCAGGTGGCGGCCTGAACCCTTGACGCCGGGGCCCCCGATCACGGATAAGGGTTCTTTAGAGCTGCAGCGATGGCTGCCATCAACGGATACCCGGCCCTGGCAGAGCTCCACGGCCGGGATCTCCTCTCCTCCGCCGACCTGACTGCCGAGCAGACCCTGGCCCTGCTGCAGCTGGCGGCCGACCTCAAGGCGGGCCGCATCCAGGTGGATCTGGCCGGCAAAACCCTGGGCCTGATCTTCAGCAAGGCCTCCACCCGCACCCGGGTGAGCTTCACCGTGGCCATGGCGCGCCTGGGCGGTCAGACCCTCGACCTCAACCCCCAGGTGACCCAGGTGGGACGGGGCGAACCCGTGGCCGACACCGCCCGGGTGCTCAGCCGCTACGTGGATGCCCTGGCCATCCGCACCTTTGCCCAGGAGGAGCTGGCGGACTACGCCCACTGGGCGTCGATCCCCGTGATCAATGCCCTCACCGACCTGGAGCACCCCTGCCAGACCCTGGCAGACTTTCTCACCCTGCAGGAGGCCTTCGGCGAGATCGGCGGCCTCACCCTGGCCTACGTGGGTGACGGCAACAACGTGGCCCACTCGCTGATGCTCTGCGGCGCCCTGCTGGGGGTGCACGTGCGGATCGGCTGTCCGGTGGGCTTCGAGCCCGACGGGGCCGTGCTCGAGCAGTCGCGCACCCTGGCGGCCGCCCACGGCGGCAGCGTGGAGGTGCTGCATGGGCCGGTGGCAGCCGTGCGCGGAGCCCACGCCCTCTACACCGATGTGTGGGCCTCGATGGGCCAGGAAGAAGAAAAGGCCGAGCGGGAACGGGCCTTTGCCGGCTGGTGCCTGAATGAGGAGCTATTGGCAGAGGCCGATCCGCGGGCCATCGTGCTGCACTGCCTGCCGGCCTACCGGGGGCTGGAAATCAGCGCTGGTGCCATGGAAGGCAGCGCCAGCCGCATCTTCGACCAGGCCGAAAACCGCCTCCATGCCCAGCAGGCCCTGCTGGCAGCGCTGCTGGGCCGCTAGGGAAGCCCGCCCGCCCCGGGCTGGACAAAGCGCGGGCGACCTGGCAAAACTGGGCCAGTGGTTCATCTGTATTGCCGGTGCCCGAACAGCAACTGCTCACCACGGCCCAACAGGAGCTGTACGACTGGCTGGCCGACTACATCGGCGCCCACCGCCACAGCCCCTCGATCCGCCAAATGATGGAGGCCATGGGCCTGCGCTCCCCGGCGCCGATCCAGAGCCGGTTGCGCCACCTCCAGCAGAAGGGCTGGATCACCTGGCAGGAAGGTCAGGCCCGCACCCTGCAACTGCTGGGGGGCATGGCCGGGGGCATCCCCGTGCTGGGCGCCGTGGCCGCTGGCGGGCTGGTGGAAACCTTCGACGACGTGCAGGAGCACCTCGACCTGGCCCCCGTGCTCGACACCCGCGGCCTGTTCGCCCTCACCGTGAATGGGGACTCAATGGTGGATGCCCACATTGCCGATGGCGACGTGGTGCTGCTGGAGCCCGTGCCCGACCCCAGCCGCCTCAAGCCCGGCACGATCGTGAGTGCGCTGGTGCCCGGCAGCGGCACCACCCTCAAACACTTTCACCGCAAGGGAGCCACGGTGACCCTCGAAGCCGCGAACCCCGCCTACGCGCCGATCGTGCTTCCCGCCGACCAGGTGACGGTGCAGGGCAAGCTGGTCGCCGTCTGGCGCCAGGTCTGACCCCTCGGCGTTGTAAGCTCAAACAGCGCTAGGCAAGGCCCCAGGGCCAAGCGAATCGACCAGCGGTTCGTTGCCAACGCGTCCTATCGGGGCCATAGCTCAGCTGGTAGAGCACCTGCATGGCATGCAGGGGGTCAGCGGTTCGAGTCCGCTTGGCTCCATATTCATCCATTCCCTGCTCCGCAGGGAGTTGATCTCTTCCGTACTGGCTCGTTCCATGCCCCCAAGCCGAGAGCAGATCCTTGCAGCCTCGGCCGGTTGGGTGGCCGTTGTTCTGAATGTGGTGCCGGGCCTGGGAGCCGGCTACCTCTACCAGCGGCGCTGGAAGGCCTACTGGATCACCTCAGCCCTGGCAACCAGCTGGTTCGTTGCCGGTGCCCTCTTGGGGCAGAACGCAGACGCTGCCGCAGAAACCCAAAACCAACTGGTGGGGTTGGTCGGCCTGCTGCTCCTGGCCGGCGTAACCGCCACCGAAGCGGGCCTGGCGGTCAAGCGCGTTCGGCCGAGCAGCTGAGCGGCTAGGCGATCAGCGCCAGGACCAGAACCAGAGAAATCAGCCGGCGGCAGCGAGCACCCAGGAGACCGCAACAACAGTGCCCTCATGGTGCTGACAGGCCTCGACCAGAAGGTAGAACAGGCCAAGGCCAGCGTTCTCTGCGCCCCAACCCCATGGTCTTCATCTGAACAAGTCACCACGCCCCGAAATCAACCGCCACGACGAGGACGACTGGCCCATCGATCGGGGGCGCCCCTGGCTGCTGCGGCTGCTCGCCCTGGTGGGAGCCCTGTCTTTCGTGATGCTGGGCCTCAACAGCCTGTTGCCGGTGCTGCAGGGTCCGGCTCCGCTTCCCAGCCCCAGTTCTCCCTCTCCCCAGCCTGAGCAACGGGATGGAACGGGGGATCCTTCGGTGAGCTGAGGCCCTAGAAGCGCGACATCGCGACAATCTTGGCCAGCTTCTCGGCATCGAGGCCGGCCAGTTCATCGATCTGGAGCAGGCTCTCCTTCACCAGGCTGGCGAACACAAACAGGATGCCGTCGAGGCGGAAATCGAAACGTCCTTCGATGGTGTGGCGCTCGATGCTGAGGAAGTCATGCAGTTGCCACACCGAGTCGGCGGAGCTCAGCTCCTCAGCCCGAGACCGAACCGTGGCCACCAGCTGGTCTACGGCGCGGCTGTAGGCCCGGTCAAACGCCTCCCGAGCCACGGCCTGTTCTGGTTCGGTCCAGCCTTCGAGCATGGTGTCCATCATCCCTGTGGCCATCTCGGTTGAACCTTCCATGGCGATCTCCTTGGCAGTGACGCTAGTCGGGGTGTCAGGCCGGCGCGAGGGGAACGGAGCAGCGGCGCTGGCGGGGCAGCTGGAACCAGGCCAAATCGGGACGGTCGTGGTGCTCCCGGTGATAGCCGAAGTGGTAGCAAGCCAGCAGCGACAGCCAGGGGGGCAGATCAAGGCTTTGGGGCCTGGCCTGGGACTGGGGAGAACGCTGGCTTCGGTGGGGCAAATAGGTGCCCACCAGGAACAGCTGGAGCGAACTGAGCAGCAATGGCAGGGTGCAGAACAGCAGCACGTTCCAAGCGCCCAGGGGAGTGAACCCGCGGGCGATCAGGGCCAGCAGCCCCCAGGCGGCCAGCAGGAGGGCCATCTGGCCAACGGTCAGATAACCGGCCATGAACCGGCGGTACCAGCCCCACACCCCCGCACCCACATCGCCATGGAAATCGGGGTCCTTGCCACTGGCCGTGAAGCGGTGATGGCGCTGGTGGTTGGCCCGACACCGCCCGTAGGGCAGGGCGGCATACAAAGCCAGGGAAAGGGTTCCCAGGCGGTCATTCCAGCCCCGGGATTCGGGCAGCAACACCCGATGCATGGCGTCGTGGCCGACGATGAACAGGCCGGTCTGCAGCAGGGTGCGGATCAAAACGGCCCCGATCACCAGAGGGCCCAAGACGGGCCCTGGAAGCTGGCCGAGATCCAGCTGGAGCAGGCCGATCAGGGAGATCAGCCAACCCAGCAGGATCAGGGCGGTGAGCAGCAGTCCCCGGCGGGTGGTGCTGCGCAAACCGGAGAGTCCAGTCCGATTGGGACTTCTGCTCAACGGCCGAACTTGAGCAGCTCGGCGGGGGAGGCCAGCAGGTCGATGGCCACGAAGTAGATCTTGCCCTCAGGGTTGAGCAGGAAACGCCAGGCCACGTTCATGCCGATGCCGGCGCCGAACCAGGGGGTTTGCACCTTGCCGGTGACCTTGATCTGGGTGAAATCGCCCTCGGTGGGTTCGGCAAAACCGCGCTCAGGCAGCAGCTTCAGGTTCTGGCAGTCTTCGCGGAAGAAGCGCAGAACAGCCTCCCGGCCCACGATCGGCTTTTGGAAGGGGGGCTGGAGGGCACCGTCCGGCAGGAACAGCTCGATCAGGTTGTCGAAGTCGTTGGCGTTGAGCAGGTCCATGTAGCTGTTCACCGTGGGGTTGATCACCCCCTCGATGAACACGCGCTTGCGTTGGTCCTCCGGCGTGGGAGCGGCGATCGGCTCCATCACCCGCTGGCCTTCGCCCTTGGCGGGGTCGTAGCCCATGTCCACCACGAAGTTGCGCAGCAGGGTGATCTGCTGGCCCTGGTCCACGCCCTTCACCGAACTGAGCACGGCCGAGGCGTTGGCCGACAGCTGGTAGCCCTCGGGGATCGGCGCCACCAGACCGGCGGCCATCCATTCACCGAGCTGATACCAGAAGCCCAGCTTGATGTTCACCGACCAGCAGGAGTAGGTGCGACCGATCTGGGTGTCGGTGCGGTTGGCGAGGTCGCACATCACCTGGCTCTGCTCGGCGAAGTTCATCGCCTTGATTTGGTTGAGCACGGGCTCGGCAAACTGCATGCGCGCCGCGCCAGGGGCGGCCACCGTGATGGTGTTGCCCATCTCGAGGTAGGCGTACCAGATCAGGGCCAGCTGATCCTCGGCATTGAGCAGCTGGAAGCGAGCCGTGATCGCCGGCACCACATCGGCCGAGAGGGTGTCGGGAAAGATCTGGGTGGCTTTCTCAAGCGTGAACATGCGCGAATGGCCCCAATTGTTAAGGAGATTTGCAAACTCTAGCCCCTAGCCGCTCCATCTGATAATGCGAACCGCAATTACCCCTGCTCCGCCATGGCCGTGACCGTCCTGAGCCCGGCCGAACGCGACAAGCTCGATCGCTCCGACGACAGCCTCTTCTACGCCGAACCGCGCTTCGTGCACCACCTGGACGCCAGCTTCCGGGCCCGACTGACCCAGCTCTACCGCGAACGCATCCCAGCCTGCGCCGTGGTGCTGGACCTGATGAGCAGTTGGGTCAGCCACCTGCCCGAAGACATCACCTACCAGGAGGTGATCGGCCATGGCCTCAACGCCGAGGAGCTGGCCGCCAACCCGCGGCTCGATCGCCACTGGCTGCAGAACCTCAACACCACCCAGCAGCTCCCCCTGGCCGATCACAGCGTCGATGCGGTGCTGATCGTGGCCGGCTGGCAGTACCTGCAACAACCGGAGGCGGTGGCGGCCGAGCTGTGGCGGGTGGTGCGTCCCCGCGGGGAGGTGATCGTGGCCTTCAGCAACCGCATGTTTTTCCAGAAGGCGCCTCAGATCTGGGCCGACGGCAGCGACCGGGACCATCTGGCCTACGTGGCGAAGGTGCTGACGGCCCAGGGCTGGCCCTCGCCCCAGCTGGTGGCCGAAGAAACCCCAGCCCCAGGCGTGCTCGGCTGGATCGGCGGCAAGGGCGATCCCTTTTTTGCGGTGATCGCCACCAAAGCCTGACGCCTCCGGTCCATCCCCACAAAAAAGCCCGGGCGGGGGCATCCGTCCAGGCTTTTCGTGCTTTTGAGGAGCTTGGTTCAGGGCGTTAGCCCGGGGGCAGATCAGCCCAGACCCAGCTGGCCCAGGATGCCCTGGCCGGTGAGCAGCTCAGTGCCCAGGCCGATCACGAAGCCCAGCATGGCCAGGCGACCATTCCAGGTTTCTGCAAAGGCCACAAAACCAAAACGGGTGGTGGATTCAGCCATGGATGTTCGGGAGTTACGAAACTTGAACTGATCGTAACAGATCGTGAAGGGAGGTGGCTCGGTGATGAGCGCTGCTGCAGGCCAGCCTGGGATTGATCACCACTGCTGAGCAGTGATCTTTTCCCCAATCGGTTGGCCTTCTCCCCAGTTTCGGGGTTGCTTTTCCACAGGAGCAGGATCCGGAAAGGGCCGCGTCCACCCCACCTCTGGGCTGGAGATGGGGAAAAAGGACCCGCCCCTTGACGGCTCAGGCGGGCCCACTTCCGAGCCCGAGCCAGGCGGCAGAAAAGGCTGAGAATGCCGTTGGGCCGGTCGATGAGCCCATGGGTCTTGCCGGACTCAAGCGCTGGAGCCCCCTTTGACGCCGGGGGGCTGACCATGGCCTGATGGGGGCCCCAGGCCGTTGCCTCCATGCTGCAGATCCCGGACCACGCCCCCAACTCCGTTTCGGTCGAAAACCAATTTCCGGAAGACCTGTACGACGCGATGCGGGAGTTTGTCCGGCTCCATCCCCAATGGGATCAATACCGTTTGATGCAGGCCGCCCTGGCCGGTTTTCTGTTTCAACACGGCTGCCAGGACCGCGCCGTGGCCCGTCACTATCTCGATGGTCTCTTCCGCCGCCAGGATCCGAGCGGCAAACTCACGGAGCCCCAGCGCTGAACCATGGCCGCAGGCATGTCCGGCAGCGAAGCCCTGCTGGTGGCCATCGGCGCCGTGCCCGGAGCCTGGCTCCGCTTTCGGGTGGTGGATCACCTGGAGCCGGTGCTGCCTCGCCGCCACTGGGGCACCTTCGGCGTGAACGTGATCGCCTGTTTCGCCCTCGGCCTGATGGTGGGCCTGGAGCAGAGCTGCGGAGAGGCGTCCCGTCGGGTGCTCCTGTTGGTGGGCACGGGCTTTCTGGGCAGCTTCAGCACCTTCTCCACGTTCAGCGCCGAACTGTGGGCCCAGCTGTTGGCACGCCACTGGCGGGAGGCCGCCGTCCTGGCCGGCGGCTCCGTGGGCGGTGGCTTGCTGGCCCTGCTGACGGGCCTATCCCTTGGGGCCGGGTCATGAGCGTCCCACCGCCCCGCAGCCTGCAGGGCGACCTGCGGGACCTGGCCTTGGTGGCTACCGGGGCCATCCCGGGGGCCCTGCTCCGCTGGCGCCTTGAGGCCGACTTCGTCGCCAACATGGTGGGCTGCCTGCTGTTGGGGCTGGTGCTGGCCCAGCCGGCCCGGCGCAGGCCGCTGATGCTGTGGGCGGGCATCGGCTTCTGCGGTTCCCTCACCACCTTCTCCACCTGGATGCTGCAACTGGCCCGCGCCCTGCGGGCCGGTGAGGTCTGGGAGAGCCTGTTGGTGCTGATGGCCAGCCTGCTGGGCGGCTTGGCTCTGGTGGCCCTGGGCCACGCCCTCGGGCGGTGGCGGCCAGACTCCCCAACGGCACGATGAACCCCTCCCAGGGCCCATGGCTCGTCCGACCCAACCCGGCCTGCTACGCGTTCTGCACGGCACCACGGCCTTGGCCGTGCTGGGCTGCTGGCTGAGTGGGCTGGTGGTCTACAGCACCTACGACGGCCGCTGGGGACGGTTGCCCTTCACTGTGCCGGGCAACTGGATCGACATCCACGGCAGCCTCGGTGTGGTGCTCTTGCCCCTGGCCGTCCTGCTGGCGGCCTATGCCCTCACCAAGGGCCGCCGGCGGCTGCGGCGACCGACCAATGCGATCCCCCTGCTCGCCCTGGGGCTAGCCATCGGCAGCGGCAAGTTGATGCAGGAGGACTGGCCGCGCACGGGCCAGCTTCACCACGTCGTGTACAGCCTGCACCTGCTGGCCTGGCTGTTAATCGCCGCCGCCGTCGCGACCCACCTCTGGGGGGTGCTGCGGCTTGGCGGCTGGCCCCTGGCCCAATCGATGCTGAGCACCAAGTTCAGCCGCAACCTGGCAGCAGGGCCGCCACCAGGGCATCCAAGCGGGGCTGTTCCAAACCATCGCGAGACGCTTTGACGTCCACCACCTCCCGGCCGATCTCCACCAAGCGACCCCGCAGAGCCGGCTCCAGGCTGGTGAGCTGCTCCAACGCTGCCTGAAACCGCTCCTCCGAGGGACTCGCCAACCAGCTGAGCTGGGGAGCGATCTCCGCCGCGGGAGGGCTGGCCGGACCGGCCCGTTCCACCAGGTAGGCAGCGATGCGCTGCTTCTCCTGGGTCTGCAACACCCCGTCGGCCCGGCCCAGATGGAGCAGCACCGCCAGCTCATCGGCGAACTGACCCATCAGCCGCTCCAACCGGCCTTGGCGGGAGGCGCCGTAGCAGGACGAGAGAAAGGCCGGAAGGTCCTCGATCACCGCGGCGGATTCCGGATCCAGGCATTGCAGGATCGCCGCGGAGTCAAAGTCCTGAAAGTCTCCCCGGTGGTGGCAGTGGGCCCCCAGGGTCACCCCCGTGCCACCCGGGCTCAGGCGAAAGCGCTTCACCGTGATCCGGCGGCGCAAGGTGGTGCCATCCGCCTCGGCCGTCGCAATCTCAAGCTCCAGATTCAGCGGGCGATCTGACTGATCCGGCGGCCAATCCATCGCGAGCCCAGCTGAAGATGCTGAGATCAAGCTAGGGATGGGCGCCAGCGCCGCACCCCTGCCCCTGCCAGCAGCAACACCAACGGGGCCTCACCCCAGCGGTCGTAGGGGGTCAGGCCCTGGAGGCGGGGCAGGTCGAACACCCCGGTGGCGGCCCGGCCCGCAGGGAGGGAGGCCACCAGCTCGCCCCGGGCATTCACCAGCAGGCTGGGGCCCGTGTTGGCCGCGCTCACCAGCCAGCGGCCTGTCTCGATCGCCCGCAACTGGGCCAGGGCCTGAAATTGCCGCTGGAGCATCAGCGGGTAGGGATCGAGGTTGGCACTGGCCAACAGCCAGCCCGCCCCATCCCGGCTCGCGGTGGCCAGAGCAGCGCCATCGGAGAGCTCGTAACAGATCGCCCCGGCAATGGCTCCGGCTGGGCGCAGCAACAGCCGGGAAGAGGGGCCTGGCTGGAGCCCCCCCACCGCCGACAGGCCGCTCCAGCGGATCAACCCGGCCAGGGGCACCCATTCGCCCAGCGGCACCAGGCGGTGTTTGTCGAGCCAGCTGCTGGCCTGCCGCTCCCCAGGGGCAAAGCGCAACAGGGCACTGCGCTGCTCCGGCTCGCCAGCCCGCTCGAGGGCGTGGAAGCCGCCGCCGATCAGCTCCACGGCCGCACCCGCTTCAAGTTGGGGCTCCAGCCCCAGGGCCCCCTCAGGCAACAGCACCACCGTGGCCCCGCGCTGCTTGGCCTCCAGCAGGGCTGCCGCCAGCCGCTGCTGGAGCCGCTGCTGCTGGGCCCACGCAAACTTCTGGCGGGTGGGGATCGCTGGCTGCAGCACCAGCACCCGCTCGGACTCGCGGCCCTCGGCGGGCGCCGCCAGCAGCTGGGCAGCACCGAGACCATGGCTGAGCAGCACCGCCGCAACCGTGCCGGCAATCCAGCGCTGCCGCTGGGGTGCCGTGCAGCAGCGCCACAGGCACCAGCCCAGCATCAGCTGCACCGCCGCCAGCAGCCCACTCCCCCCCAGGGCCGCCAGGCCGGCCAGGGGTCGGTCACCCGGCAGGGCCGCCGCCCCCAACCCCAGCCAGAACAGGGGGCCCTTGGCCAGCCCCACCTCCACCAGGCCCCAACCGCCACTGAGCAACAGGGCACTGCTGGGCCGACGGGGATCGAGGCGGCGAGCCAGCCCCACCCACAGCCCCACCAGCACCGCCCCCGCCAGGGCGCAGATCGCCAACAACGAGGCTGCCAAAGGCAGGCTCAGGGGGCCCGGCACACCAATCCAGTCGAGGGGATGGAGGCCCAGCAACCAGCGGTGACTCACCAGCACGGCGGCACCGCCCCAGAGCACCCCACCGCGGGCCCCAAGGGCCGAGCCCGGCAGGGCCCAGAGCCCGGCCAATGCCAACCACAGCAGGGGTGGCCAACCCAGAGGAGGCAGCGCCAGGCCGGCCAGCAGGCCACCGCCCCCAGCCAGCCACCATCCCCCCAGCCGGTCATTGCCCATGGCACGGAAGCGTAGGAAGCGCCAGGGTGAGGCAGACCAGTTGCCACCATGGATCCCAACAACCCGCTCCAACAACTGCTGCTGCGCGGCCTCGGCACCACCTCCCTGGTGTCGGAACGGCTGCGCACCGTGACCCAGGCCTGGGTGCGGAGCGGCAAGCTCGATCCCAGCCAGGCCCCAGCCCTGGTGGACGATGTGCTCAAGGCCCTGCGCGGCGAGACGCCGGAACTGGAACAACAGGCAGAGCGCCAGCTGGAGCGCAACAAGGACCAGCTGCTGCAGGACCTCGGCCTGGCCCGTCAGCGGGAACTGGATGAACTGCGGGGGCGGATCGACCGGTTGGAGAGGGCCCTGCGCCAGCGCCCGGGCGCTGAGGTCTCCGAAGACCTGGACATTCCCGATTGATCAGGCGGCAGAATCAGGCCAACCCGCGGGTTCCCATGCGCGACATCCTGATCAGCTCCGCCGTGTTTGTGGCCTGCCTGCTGCTGGCCCTGGTCAGCCAGCTGGTGAGCCCCACCACCGTGGCGGCGGCCAGTGCCGCTGGCGCGCCAGCCGAGGCGGCGCTCGCCACCTCAGCGCCGGCCAGCCCCCGGAGCCAACCGGCGGTGAGCAGCAGCTTCGAACTGGACCCGGACGACCCCAACCCCACCCTTTTTGTTATGGCATCGGACGACGGCATGGCCTCCAGCGGCGATCTGGCCCAGGCCGCTGGCCTCGGCGGCGAGCTCAATGCCCCCAAGGAGCGCACCACCCCCAGCGGCCTCCGCATCACCGACCTGGTGGTGGGTGACGGCGCCGAGGCCATCGCCGGTCAGACGGTGGTGGTGAACTACCGCGGCACCCTGGCCAACGGCACCGAATTCGACAGCAGCTACGGCCGCGGCCCCTTCTCCTTCCCCCTGGGCGGCGGCCGGGTGATCCAGGGCTGGGATGAGGGTGTGGCCGGCATGAAGGTGGGCGGCAAGCGCAAGCTGGTGATCCCCCCGGATCTGGCCTACGGCGAGCGGGGGGCTGGCGGCGTGATTCCTCCCAATGCCACCCTCACCTTTGAGGTCGAACTGGTGCGCATCGGCGGCTGAGGGGCGGGGCGGGGCGTGATCGTTAAGATGCAGCCTCGCCTTATCCCCCTTCATGGCTCATACGCTGCCCGCGCTGCCCTACGGCCTCGATGCGCTCGAGCCCCACATCTCCCGCTCCACCCTGGAGTTCCACCACGGCAAGCACCACGCTGCCTACGTCACCAACCTGAACAACCTGGTGGCAGGAACCGACCTGGAGAGCAAGAGCCTCGAGGACACCATCACCGCCGTGGCCGGGGATGCTGGCAAGGCCGGCGTGTTCAACAACGCCGCCCAGGTGTGGAACCACAGCTTCTACTGGCAGTGCATGAAGCCCGGTGGCGGCGGCCAGCCCACCGGCGCCCTGGCCGACAAGATCAACGCTGACTTCGGCAGCTACGAAGCCTTCGTGGAGGCGTTCAAAGCTGCCGGCGCCACCCAGTTCGGCAGCGGCTGGGCCTGGCTCGTGCTCGACAACGGCACCCTGAAGGTCACCAAGACCCCCAACGCCGACCTGCCCCTGGCCCACGGTCAGAAGGCCCTGCTCACCATGGATGTGTGGGAGCACGCCTACTACCTCGACTATCAGAATCGCCGCCCCGACTACATGACCACCTTCCTGGAGAAGCTGGTGAACTGGGACTTCGTGGCCGCCAACCTGGCTGCCGCCTGATTCCGTCCCGGCAACGGTGACCCGACAGGGAGCTTGTCTCCCCATGGCCCCCGGAGATCCCGGGGGCTTTTTGTTGTCCTCAGCCTGATCCCGTTGGTCGAGCGCTGCTGAGCACCGCCTGCGGCGCGATCCACATGGCATCGCCGTAGGAAAAAAAGCGGTACTGGCGCTCGATCGCCTCGGTGTAGAGGGCCAACAGGCGCTCGCGGCCGATCAGGGCACTCACCAACAGCAGCAGGGAGCTCTTGGGCAGGTGAAAGTTGGTGAGCAGGCCCTGCACCACAGCAAAGCGATAACCGGGCTGGATCACCAGGTTCACCGGGCCGGTGTGGGGTTTGAGCTCGCCACCATGCAGCTGGGCCACCGCCTCCAGGCTGCGCACCGAGGTGGTACCGATGGCGATCACGCGGCCGCCGCGCGCCCGGCAGGCCGCCACCGCGGCCACCAGATCCGGGCTCACCTCCACCCACTCGCTGTGCAGCTGCAGCTGGCTGAGATCTTCCGTTTCCACCGGCCGGAAGGTGCCCAGACCCACATGCAGGGTGGTCGTGGCCAGGTCCACCCCGCGCCCGCGGATCGCCGCCAGAAGTTCGTCGCTGAGGTGCAAGCCCGCCGTTGGCGCTGCAACGGCTCCGGGGCGCGCGGCATAGCGGGTCTGGTAGCGCTCGTTGTCGCTGGCGTCGTGCTCGTGGATGTAGGGGGGCAGTGGAATGGCGCCGTACTGCACGAGCAACGGCTCGAGGGCCGCCGCATCCCCGCACTCGGCCGGAAACTGCACGATGCGACCGCCGGTGGCGGGGTCACGGCCCCGCACCTGCACGGGCAGGGGGGGCTGATCGGCGGCCACCAGCTCAATCCAATCGTCCGGCTGGAGCTTCTTGGCCGGCTTGGCCAGGCACAGCCATTGGCCGGCCTCCTGGCCCTCGCCCTGCCAGGGCTCGAGCACCAGCAGCTCCACGGCGCCGCCGCTGGGCCGGCGCGCCTCCAGGCGGGCTCGCAGCACCCGGGTGTCATTCACCACCAACAGATCCCCCGGCTGCAGCTCCTGCTGCAGGTCCCACACGTTCAGATGGCGGGCATGGCGGGCAGGGCCCTCCCCGGGGGGATTCACCACCAGCAGGCGAGCGGCATGGCGGGGCTCCACCGGGCGCTGGGCGATGCGCTCTTCGGGCAGCTGAAAGTCGTAGCTGGAGAGCCGCTGATCGGCGGGATCGCTCATGCAGTCGGGCCTGGGCTCATGCCGGCAGGTAATAGCGCACGAGGGTAAACACCCGGTTGCCACTGGCATCGAGGGCCCGGTGCATGTTGATGCCGCGCTGATTGAGCAGCAGGGAATCAAAGCGGTAGCGGGGGATCGCCATCGGCATCACGATGGTGTGACTCACCTCCGGATGGGCCTGCTCTTCGGCGGCCACCAACGCCACAAACGGATCGATCAGCGAGGCGTAGGGGCTGTCCAGAATCCGCAGGCCGATGCCGGGCGACTCGCCCACCAGCCGCCGCCAATCGCGCTGAATGGCATCGATGTCGTCCCCCTCGGAGCGCACCCACACGGCGGTCACCTGATCCGACACGGTGGCCGCATAGCGCAGGGCATCCAGGGAGGGACGGGAGAAGGAAGCCATCCAGACGATGCTGCGGTTGCCCACCGGGTCCCGCCGGGCAGGCAGAGAGAGGCTGCTGCTGGTGTCGGCCGGCAGGGCGATGGCGGCATACACGCGGCGATAGCGGCTGCGGATACTGGCCAGCAGCCACACCAGCAGGGGGATGGCTATCACCACCGTCCAGGCCCCCTCCCCAAACTTGCTCACCACGATCACCAGCAACACCACCAAGGTGGTGAAGGCCCCCAGCGCATTGATGGCCAGCCGCCCGAACCAACCGGCACCGCGCCGCCGCCACCAGCGCACCACCATCCCGGCCTGGGAGAGGGTGAAGGCCATGAACACACCGAGGGCATAGAGATTCACCGCCACGGTGGTATCCCCCCGGCACACCAGGATGATCAGGGCCGTTGCCGCCAGCAGCACGGCAATGCCGTTCTGGAACACCAGCCGGTCGCCGATCCAGCCCATCTGGCGGGGTAGAAACCGATCCTGGGCCAACATCGCGGCCAGGCGTGGGAAGCCCGCGAAGGCGGTGTTGGCCGCCAGGGTGAGGATCAGCAGGGTGGTGATCTGCAGCGCCCAGAAGAGGGGACTGCCCGCACCGAACACCCGCAGGCCCACCTGGGCCAGCACGGTGCGATCGGGATTGGGAGCAATGCCGTACAGATAGGCCAGGCCACTGACGGCCAGGAACATGGCCCCCAACATCAGGCCCATCACCAACAGGGTGGCGCGGGCGCGGCGCGCGGCTGGCTCACGAAACACCGAAACCCCATTGGCAATCGCCTCGATGCCCGTCATGGCCGAGCAACCAGAACTGAAGGCCCGCAGCACCAGAAAGGCTCCGAGGGGCTCCACGGCCCGGATGGCCGGTGGGGCATCGGGGCTAAAGCCATGGGCCCCCACCAGGTTTTGGAGGCCGAACACCGCCAGCAAGGCCACCATCACCACAAAGGCGTAGGTGGGCAGGCTGAAGGCCTGACCGGCTTCCCGCAGGCCCCGCAGGTTGGCCCACCCCACCCCCAAGAGCAACAGGAGGGCCAGGGGCACCTCATGGGGCAGCAGGGCTGGCCAGAGGGAGGAGAGGGCCTGGGTGCCGGCCATCAGACTCACCGCTGCCGTGAGGGTGTAATCCACCAGCAGGGCCGCCGCCGCCACCAGGGAGGGGCCAGTGCCCAGATTCTCGCGGGCCACCACGTAGGAGCCGCCGCCCTGGGGGTAGGCGTCGATGGTCTGGCGGTAGGACGCCACCACGATCGCGATCAGGGCAATGATCGCCAGGGTGATCGGCAGGGACAGCCGCAGCGCCTGGCTGCCGGCCAACACCAGCACCCCCAGGGCCGCCTCCGTGGCGTAGGCCACCGAGGACAGGGCGTCGGAGGCAAGGATCGGCAGGGCCTGCAGGCTGGGCAGGCGCTCCGAAGCTGCGGCAGCTTTCGGCAGAGGCTTGCCGAGCAGCCTGCGAAACAGGGCCGTGGCCGCCGGCTGGTTCACGGTGATCAGGAGATCAGAGCGCCAGACTCTCCGGGTTGGTCTCGATCAACTGGGCCAGGTCCTTCAGGAAGGCGGCGGCATGGGCGCCGTAGATGGTGCGGTGGTCGCAGGTGAGGTTCACCTGCATCTGGTTGGCCACGCGCATGGAGCCGTCCTTGCCCGCCACCACGGTGGGACGCGACGCCGCCACCGCCAGAATCGCCCCGGTGCCCGGGGGAAGGATCGCATCGAAGCGATCGACGCCGAACATGCCCAGGTTGGAGAGGGTGAAGGTGCCGGTGCTGTACTCCTCAGGCTGCAGCTGCTTGCTGCGGGCCCGGGCCACCAGATCGGCCCAGGTGCGAGCCATTGAATAGATGTCGGTCTTGTCGGCGTTGGCCAGCACCGGGGTGATCAGGCCCCCGTCTTCCATGGCCACGGCCACCGCCACGTTCACGGCGGCGGGGAAGCTCATGGCACTGCCATCGGCACTGGTGGCGGCGTTCACCTGGGGATGGCGGGCCAGCGCCACGCCCACGGCCTTGGCCAGCAGGGCCGTCATCGTGACGCCCTTGGGCTTCACCTGCTTGTACAGGGCATCCAGCTTGGTGGTGGTGATCGTGTACCCCACCCGGAAGCAGGGCACCGCCAGGCTGGCCACCATGTTGCGGTTCACCGCCCCCTGGAGGGTGTTGAAGGCCACGCTCTCGCCGGGGCGCCCGAAGGCCTCACCGGCAGGGGCGGGAGCCGCTGCGGCCCCGTTGGTGCCGGCAACCACCACGGCAGCACCGGAGCCTTCCGCCACCCGGGGCACGGCCACAGTCAGGCCCAGGGCCCGCTCCACATCCTCCGCCTGGATTCGGCCGTGGGGGCCACTGCCCCGCAGGCTGTCGAGGGCCACGCCGTGCTGACTGGCCAGTTTCTTGGCCCGGGGGGAGGCCACCACCCGGCCGGAAGCCACGGGAGCCGGCGCCGCAACAGGAGCGGGCGCGGGAACCGCCACCGGTGCGGGAGTGGGGGGGGCGCTGACGGGGGGGGGAGTGGCCGCCACCGGCGCGGGAGCCGCGGCTGCAGCCGGAGCCGCCGGAGCCTTGGCGGCCGCTTCAGCAATCTCGGCCTCGGTTTCCACAATCAGGCCGATGGTTTCGCCCACGGGGGCAGTGCCGCCAGCGGGCATCAACACGGCCGCCAGGAACCCCTCATTGAACGACTCCACATCCATGTCGGCCTTGTCGGACTCCACGACAAGCACCGACTCACCACGCTCCACCTTGTCGCCGGGCTTCTTGAGCCACTCCACGATCTTGCCCTCCGTCATGGTGGACGAGAGGGCCGGCATGAAGATTTCGTGGGTGGCCAACGGGGGTCTGCCGCGAGTTGGGCGGATTTTACGTGGCTCCTGGCCAGGGCTCAGGCGCCGGCTTCGATGGCCTCGATCACACCGTCACGCACCAGCACGGCCGCCTGGAGCTTCTCCACCAAGTTGTCGCCCACCCGCACCTCGCAGAGGCTCTCGATCTGCCCCTGCTCCACGATCTGTTCCATCTCCAGCTCGCGCACCTGGCGCTGCTGCTCAAGCATCTGACGCTTCTGCTCCTCCAGCTCGGCCCGCTTGGCGGCCACCTGCTGCTGCACCGACGCCACCTGGTCCTGCACGCGGGGGTCGAGCGGGTTGGCACTCTGGCGGCGGATCTCGTCGATCAGCTGCTGCCCCTCCTGCTCCAGCTGGGACAGCTGGGCATCCACGTTGGCAATGGCGTTGCTGAGTTCGCGCTCGGCGTCCTCTTTCCAGCGGGGCGTGACCACGGCACGCACGGTGATCGTGCGCTTGATCGTCAGGGAGCCGTCGGCCATGGGTCATGCAAAGCAGCGCCCAGGCTGTCAGTGCGGCGGGCCCGGGTCAACGGCCGGTTGGCCGCACCTCACAGCCGGGCCTTCAGCGGGGCGCGTAGATGGCCGCAATCGCCTCACCATCCCGGGCAGCGATGCGGTCGCGGCGCTGCTTGAGGGTCTGGGTAAGCAGGCCATTGTCGAGGCTGAAAGGCTCCACCAGGGCCACACCGGCCAAGCGCTCTTCGGGCCGGGAGCCCGGGCGGGCGGCCAACAGCCGGTTGCATTCGCGGGTGAGGGCCCGCAGCAGGGCGCCATCGGCCGGATCCCACTCCGGGGCCAGGCCCGCAGCCACGGCAAAGGCAGCCAGGGCCTCGGACTTGGGCACCAGCAGGGCACCGAGCTGTTTGCGGTCCTGGCCCACCAGCATCACCTGCTCGATCAGGGGACTGGCCACCAGGGCCTCCTCCAGCGGGCCGGGCTCGATGTTTTCGCCACTGCTGAGCACGATCGTGTCCTTGGCCCGGCCGGTGAGCACCAGGGATCCATCGGGCAGCAGCTGGCCCAGGTCGCCGGTGTCAAACCAGCCCTCGCCATCCAGCACCGCCGCGGTGGCCTCCGGCTTGCGCCAGTAGCCCGCCATCACCTGGGGCCCCCGGGCCAGCACCCGTCCCCGCTCGCCGATGGCCAGCAGCGCACCCGTGTCGGGATCGACGATCCGCAGGCTGGTGGCCGGCAGGGGCTGGCCGGCACTGCCGCGGCGATTGCTCCAGCTGCGGCGGCAGGTGAGCACCGGGCTGGTTTCGGTGAGGCCGTAGCCCACCAGCAGCTCGACGCCGATCGCCTCAAAAAAGCCATCCACGTGCAGGGCCAGGGCGCCGCCGCCGCTGATCGCCGTGCGCAGCCGCCCGCCCACCAGCTGCTGGCGCAGTTTGGGCCACAACAGGGCTGCAGCCAGGCGGTGCAGGGGCCAGCGCAACAGCGCCTGCGCAGCCGCCACCAGTCGGGCCGGCAAGGCTTCCGGGGTGAGGGTGAGATCGAGGGCCTGACGGCGCCGCTGGCCGTAGGCGCGGCTGTTGGCCAGGGCGGCCCGCAGCACCCGCTGCCGGGACGCCGGCATCGCCGCCAGGGCGTCGTCAAAGCCCGAGAGCAGCGCCTCCCACAGGCGCGGCACGCTAATCAGATAGTGGGGCCTCACCCGCTGCAGGTCGGCCCGCAACTGCTTGAGGGTGGTGTAGGTCTGCCGGCAGCCACAGGCCAGCAAAAAGTATTCGGCGCTGCGCTCGTAGGAGTGCCAGATGGGCAGCACACTCACCACCCGATCCCCGGCCCGGGGCGCCACCGCCACCCCCAGGTGCCGCAACTGGTGCAGCAGGTTGGCGTGGCTGAGGGGCACGCCCTTGGGCTGCCCCGTGGTGCCGGAGGTGTACAGGATCGTGGCGAGGCGGGCCCCATCCCCGAGTGGGGGCGGGACGGGCGTGCCGGAGGCCAACGCCGCCGCGCCGCGCTCGAGCAGGTCCCCCCAGCTCAGGCAGGGCACCGGCGGCGGCCCATCGCCCAGTTCTCCCTCCAGTACCACCACAAAACGCAGCCGCGCTGATCGCTCTGCGTCGAGGGCGAGCTTGGCCAGCAGGGCCGCCGACTCCACCACCAGGCCCACGGCACCGGAGTCGTCGAGGATGTAGCGCAGCTCCTCTACCGGAGCGGCACTGCCCCGCACCGCATCGGCGCCACCGGCCCGCATCAGGCCCTGGTCGGCCTGGAGCCAGCGGGGGCTGTTTTCGGCGAACAAGGCCACCACATCCCCGGCTGCCACCCCCAGGCCGGCAAAGGCTGCCGCGGCCTGCTCAATGCACCGGTGCAGCTGGCGGTAGCTGACCTGCTCAGGCGTGGCGGCGTGGGGAGCCTCCAGGGCGATGGCGTCTCCATGGCGTTCGGCCAGCACGGACCAGAGCTGCTCCAGGCCGGTGCAGCCGCTCCAGTCGGCACGGCGGGCCAGGGCCTGGCGGTCGCGGCGGCTGCCGCTCCAGTGGATCTCGGCGGGGGAGGCGGCGCTGGCCACGGCGACGGCGGGGGAACGGCTTGGCCCCAGGGTTACCACCCCTGGAGGCCTTCCTGGGGGTTCGGTGGCCGCAGATCCAACCCGAACCGCTGGGCGAAGGCCCCCAGCAGGGGCCCCCGCAGCTGCTGGCCGGTGAGCTCCGGCCGCCAGTCCACCAGCCGCCCCACCGGGCGATCACTCAGGCCACAGGGCACCACTGCCGCAAAGCCAGCCAGGTCGCCATCCACATTCAGGGCCAGGCCGTGCTGGCTGATCCAGCGGCGCGCCCCAACGCCGATCGCCGCCACCTTGCGACCCTCCAGCCACACGCCGGTGAGCCCGGCGATCCGTTCTCCCTCCAGGTCGAGCCCGGCCAGCACGTCGATCACCACCTGCTCCAACTGCCGCAGGTAGTGGTGCAGGTCAGCCCCGTGGCGCTGCAGATTGAGCACCGGATAGAGCACCAGCTGGCCCGGGGCGTGGTGGGTCACCTCCCCGCCCCGGTCGATCCGGTGCAGCGGCAGGGGAGGGCGGCGGGGATCGAAGCGCAGGAAGCTCTCCGAAGCGCCACGGCCCAGGGTGTAGCAGGGCTCGTGCTCGAGCAGCAGCACCGCCTCTGGCCCATCCGGCTGGGCCAGGAGCCGCTGTTGCAGGCTGCGCTGGGCTGCCCAGGCCTGGAGAAAGGGCACCGGTTGGGCCGCTTCAAAAAGGATTGCGTCGAGCTTGGGGCCCATCACCAACCGTTCTTAGCGTTGGGGCACCAGAACACCGGAGGCGGTTGCCATCTGATGAAACTGCTGATCCATGGCCGCAATCTTGACGTCACCCCGGCCATCCGGGAGTACACCGAAACCAAGCTGACCCGCGCCATCCACCACTTCGAAGGCCTCGTCAAGGAAGCCGATGTGCACCTCTCGGTGGCCCGCAACCCCCGGGTACCCCAGCAGACGGTGGAGGTCACGATGTTTGCCAACGGCACGGTGATCCGGGCCCAGGAGCGCAGTGACAACCTCTACGCCAGCATCGACCTGGTGGCCAGCAAGCTGAGCCGCCAGCTGCACCGCTACAAGGACCGCATCCAGGAGCAGAGCCAGGGGCCCGTGCACCGCTCCGCCCGCGACGAGGAGGCCGGCGCCGCCACCCTGCCGCCCCCCGGCAGCAGCCTGGTGGACGGCAAGGAACCGGAGCTGCCCAGCCGGGGCGTGCGGCGCAAGTACTTCCCCATGCCGCTGATGAGCCTCGATGACGCCCTGCACCAGCTGGAGCTGATCGACCACGACTTCTACGTGTTCCGCGATGCCGAGAGCGG
The DNA here is from genome assembly GCF_014697415.1 of Cyanobium sp. FACHB-13342. Lineage (GTDB taxonomy): Bacteria > Cyanobacteriota > Cyanobacteriia > PCC-6307 > Cyanobiaceae > Cyanobium_A. The sequence continues at coordinate 66,065 of NZ_JACJRT010000009.1, forward strand.
CCAGATCCAGGTGGCGTACCACCGCAACCATGGCGGCTTTGGGGTGATCCAGGCCAAGGACGCGTGAGCGCCGACCGGCCCGACCTCAGCCCCCTGATCGACCACGCCCTGCTGGATCCCCACCAGGGCAGCACGGCCATCCGCCAGTGTTGCGAGGAGGCCCGCCACTTCGGCTTTGCCGGGGTGTGCGTGGCTTCCCGCTGGGTCGACAGCGCCCGGGAGCACCTCCCGCGCGAGGGGAAAGGCCCCAGCCCCAGCCTGATCGCCGTGGTGGGTTTTCCCTTTGGAGCGGTGCCGCCGGCCGTCAAACAGGCCGAAGCCGAGGCCGCTGCCGCTGCCGGGGCCGATGAACTCGATGTGGTGCCCGATTTCGGCTCCCTGGCGGATCGCCGCAGCACGCCGATCCACGACGAGCTGGCCGCCATCTGTGAGCTGGGCCTGCCGGTGAAGGTGATCCTCGAGGTGGGCCGGCTCGATCCCGAGGCCCTGGCCCTGCTGGTGGAGATCAGCATCGATGCCGGCGCCCGCTTCCTCAAGACCGGCAGCGGCTTCGGCCCAGCGGTGACGGTGGAGCAGGTGCAACACCTGCGGGAGCTGGCCCGGGGCCGGGCCGCCATCAAGGCCTCCGGTGGCATTGCCGACCTGAACCACGCCCTGGCCCTGGTGGAAGCGGGCGCCACCCGACTCGGCACCAGCCGTGGCGTGGCCCTGGCCCAGGCCCTGCGGAGCTGAGCGCAGCGGTGCCCGAACAGAGCCTGGAGGGCCTGGCCCTGAGCTGCAAACCCCTCGGTGAAAACGACCGCCTGCTCACCCTGTTGAGCGAGGACCAAGGGGTCATCCGGCTGGCGGTGCCGGGTGCGCGGCGGCCCCGCAGCAGCCTGGCCGCCGCCGTGCCCCTCAGCCACCTGCAGCTGCAAGTGGGCGGTCGCAGCGGCCTGCGGCGCGTGCGCCAACTGAGGGTGCTGCGCAGCTACAGCGGCCTGGCCCAGCAGCTGGAGGCCCTGGCCGCCGCCCAGGCCCTCAATGAACTTTGCCTGGCCCTGGTGCCCAGCGAATCCCCCGCCCCGGGGATGTTGGCCGACCTGCTGATGCAGCTGGGCCGTCTCGACGCCCTGGTGCGGGAACGGGGCTGCGACCTTGAGGCCCTGGCAATTGCGGTACAGGGCAGTGTCCATCTGCTCGCCCTCGGGGGCTACGCCTTGCCCCTGGGCTGCTGCGCCCGCAGCGGCGAACCGCTGGAGCCCCCCGTAGGCAACTGGGACTGGCGCTGCAGCCTCGTCCCCAGCGAGGGCCTGGTGATCGGCGGCCTGGCCGGAGCCCGGGTGGTGCTCAACGCCTCGGAACTGGCCCTGCTGCAACGGCTGCTGCGGCCCGACCTGCCCCGTCGGCGCGATGGCGAGCTGATGGGTCCGCTACCGGTGTGGCTGCACCTGCTCGACCTGGTGGAGCACTGGTGCCAGGAGCACCTTGAGCGCCGTCCCCGGTCCTTTCGGCTGCTGCGCTCCAGCTTCCCCACCGGGCTTGCGGCATCATGACGAGCCAGACGCGGCCCCGGCGAACTTGAGCGGCAGTTCCCACGCCACCGGCCTGCAAGGCGTTCTGGCCCTGCCGGATTTTCGGCGCCTCTGGCTGGGGCAGATCCTGTCCCAACTGGCCGACAAGTTCTACATCGTGTTGATGGTGTTCCTGATCGCCCAGACCTGGGTGCGGGGAACGCCCGAGGCCAATCCTGCCCTGGCCGAGGCCGCCTCGGCCATTCGCCTCGACCTGCCCGAAACCCGGGCCCAGATGATCACCCTGCTGGCCACGGGGATCTATGTGGCCAACACGATCCCGGCCATGGTGCTGGGCACGGTGGCCGGAGTGTGGGCCGACCGCTGGCCCAAGCGGGCCGTGATGGTGGCCTCCAACGCCCTGCGGGCCGGCCTGGTGCTGCTGGCACCCTTCTGCCTGGTGCAGGGGCCGGAGTGGCTCGGCCTGAGCTGGGGCTACTGGGGCTTGGTGCTGATGACCTTCCTGGAGTCGGTGCTCACCCAGTTCTTCGCCCCCGCCGAGCAGGCGGCCATTCCCCAGCTGGTGCCCGGCGATCAACTCCTGGCCGCCAATTCCCTTTACCAGGCCACCAGCATGGCGGCCACCATCGTGGGATTTGCCCTGGGCGATCCCATCCTGCGGCTGCTGCATCTGGCCCTGCAGCGGATCGGCATCGACGGTGGGGAATTTCTGCTGCTGCCCTTCTGTTACGGGATGGCGGCCGTGGCCATCAGCCGGATTCGCTGGCAGGAGGAGCCCCGACCACCCAGCCGAACCTCGGTGTGGCAGGAAATCGGCGAAGGGGTCCAGGTGCTGCGCGAGCGCCCCCGGGTGCGCAGCGCCATGGTGCAGCTGGTGCTGCTCTACAGCCTGCTGGCGGCCCTCTACGTGCTGGCCATCAGCCTGGCTTCGGCCATCCCCGGGCTGGGGCCCACCCAGTTCGGCACCCTGCTGGCGATGAGCGGCCTGGGGCTGGCCATCGGTGCCCTGGCTGTAGCCCAGCTGGGCCAGGGCCTCAACCGCCGTCACCTGGCCGCCACCGGACTGGGCACGATTGCCTGGAGCCTGGTGCTGCTGGGCCAGCTGCGCGGCAACCTCGTGTTCACCCTGCTGCTCTGCGCCGTGCTGGGGGTGGGCTCGGCCCTGCTGGCGATCCCCGCCCAGACCACGATCCAGGAGGAAACACCGGAGGAACTCCGGGGCAAGGTGTTCGGCCTGCAGAACAATCTGATCAACATCGCCCTGAGCCTGCCCCTGGTGCTGGCGGGCACGGTGGTGAGCCGCTACGGGTTGTTGCCGGTGCTGTGGGGGCTAGCCGCCATCGCCCTGATGGCCGCCCTACTAGAGCGCCCCTGGCAACGCTGTTAGCGTGGATCCCAGGACGCGCGAGCCCTGGTGGCCCACATTGCCTGGCTGGGCAAGAAAACCCCGTTCTGCGGCAACGTCACCTACGGACTGACCACCACCCATGCGCTGCGCAGCCGCGGCCACGGGATCAGCTTCATCCACTTCGATACACCGGCCGGCAGCCTGGGCCGTTCCGGCGAGGTGTTGCCAGAGGTTGAAAACCTCGGCGACAGCAATGGCGGGGGGCCAGAGGTTGCTCTGCCCTACCTGGTGAAATCCCAGGTGTACACGATTCCCTCCCTGGGGGCCCAGCGGGAGCTGCGCGAGTCCCTGGAGCGGCTCAAGCCCGACCTGGTGCACGCCAGCCTCACCCTCTCCCCCCTGGACTTCCGCCTGCCCGACCTCTGCCAGCAGCTGGGGCTGCCGGTGGTGGCGACCTTCCATCCCGCCTTTGACGCCAGCCTGCGCAACCTCACCGCCGGCACCCAGCAACTCACCTACCAGCTCTACGCCCCGACCCTGGCCAAATTCGACCGGGTGATCGTGTTCTCCGAGCTGCAGGCCGACGTCCTGCTGCGCCTGGGCGTGCGGGCCGAGCGGCTGGCGGTGATCCCCAACGGCGTCGACACCGACACCTGGCGTCCCGCCCCCGAGAGCCCGAGCCCCGAGTTGCAGGAGCTGCGCCAGCGCTTTGCCGGCCGGCGCGTGTTCCTTTACATGGGACGGGTGGCCACCGAGAAGAACGTGGAGGCCCTGATCAAGGCCTGGCGGCTCGTACGGCCGGCCGGTTGCACACTGGTGATCGTGGGCGATGGCCCCCTGCGCAGCGCCCTGCAGGCCACCGGAGACGAAGCCGACCTGGTGTGGTGGGGCTACGAGCCCAGCCTGGAGAGACGGGTGGCCTTCCAACAGCTGGCCGAAGTGTTCCTCCTGCCCTCCCTGGTGGAAGGACTGAGCCTGGCCCTGCTTGAGGCGATGGCCAGCGGCACCGCCTGCATCGCCACCGATGCCGGCGCCGACGGGGAAGTGCTCGAAGGGGGCGCCGGCATTGTGATCAGCACCCAGGGGGTCACCACCCAGCTGCGCACCCTGCTGCCGGTGCTGCGCGACCAGCCCGTCCTGACCGCCGAGCTGGGCCGCCGCGCCCGCCTGCGGGCGCTGGAGCGCTACACCCTGGCAGGCAACATCAACGCCCTCGAAGCCCTCTACGCCGAGCTGGTGCCCCAGGGTTCACTGGTCGCCTGACGCGGGTCCCCTGAACCCGGCCTGGCGGGCACGAATGGTGTCGAGCCCCACCAGCAGGGCATAGCGCTCGAAATCCAACATGCGGCCCTCGAAACCGGCACTGGTGCCGTGCAGGCGCAGGTGACGGGCCCAGTCCTGCAGGGCCTGGGCCGCCGTAAAGACCGAGCCACAGGGATGGGCCACCACCGCATAGCCCATCTCCTGCAGCGCCTCGGCCGTCAGCAGCGGAGTGCGCCCCCCTTCGATCAGGTTGGCCATGCTCGGTGTGCCCAGTTCGGCGAGCAGCTGGTTGGCAGACCGCATGGCCGCCTCGCTCTCCAGGGCTTCCACGAACACCAGATCGGCGCCAGCCTCCGCGTAGAGGCGGGCGCGGCGCAGCGCCTCGTCGAGGCCCAGCACGCCAGCGGCATCGGTGCGGGCCGTGATCACCAGATCGGGATCCTCCCGGGCCCAGAGGGCAGCCCGCAGCTTGGGCAGAAACTCCTCCACCGGCACCACCTGCTTGCCAGCCATGTGACCGCAACGCTTGGGATAGGTCTGGTCCTCGATGAACAGGGCCGCGGCTCCAGCGCGCTCCGCCTCCCGCACGGCACGAATGACGTTGTTGACATCGCCGAAGCCCGTATCCAGATCCACGAACACCGGGATCGCGACGGCCTGGCAAATCCGGCCATAGGCCTGCAGCATCTCGCTGGCGCTGAGCAGGCCGATATCGGGGGCCCCCAGCAGGCTGCCCGACAGCCCGTAGCCCGCGGCAGCAATCGCCTCGAAACCGGCTTGCTCCAGGATCCGGGCCGAAAGCCCGTCGTGGCAGCAGGGCATCTGCAGGATCTGGGGAGCCGCCAGCAGCTGGCGGAAGTGGGTGGTGGCACGCAACCGGCTCATGGCGGATCCAGCTCCCGGCAGCAGGCGGCAAAGGCTGCCGCCGGATCGGCTGCTGCCGTGATCGGCCGGCCGATCACCAACTGGCTGGCTCCTGCGGCCAGGGCCTGGGCCGGTGTGAGCACCCGCTGCTGATCCCCCAGGGCCGCCCCAGCGGGGCGGATGCCGGGGGTGACGAGCGCAAAGGGCTCGGGGTGGGCCGCCCGCAGGGCTGCCACTTCCAGGGGGGAGCAGACGCAGCCGCCAATGCCGGCAGCGGCCGCCAGCTGGGCCAGCCGTGGCACGTAGTCGGCCACGGGCTCACTGATCGCCAGTTCAGCAGCGAAGCGGGCCGGATCCCAGCTGGTGAGCACCGTCACCGCCAGCAGGGTAGGGGCCGGCAGGCCGGCCGCCGCGGCCGACTCCACCGCCGCCGCCTGGGCCGCCGCCAAGGCCTCGCGACCGGCGCAGGCATGCACCGTGATCAGCCCAGCCCCCAGGCGCGCCGCACTGCGGCAGGCGCCGGCCATGGTGGCCGGGATGTCGTGGAACTTGAGATCGAGGAACACCCGCTGGCCCTGATCGCGCAGCTGCTGCACCACGGCCGGCCCGCCGGCCACGAACAGCTCCAGGCCCACCTTCACCCAGCGCAGGGCTGGCACGGCCCGCGCGAAAGCCAGGGCCTGGGCGGGCGCCATGCCGTCGAGGGCGACGATGATCCGATCGGCAGGATCGAGCAAGGGCCGCTGACAGCTGGGGGGAAGGTTAGGAAGGGGGTCGCCCAGCCGACAGGGCGATGACCTTCTCCGAGCCCACTCCCCTGGCGCTGCGCCGATGGGGCGGCGGCGGATGGGGATCCGGAGCCCTTAGCCGTTAGCCCAGCACCAGCCGCCGGAAAGTCTTCTTGCCCAGCTGCAGCACCTTGCCGGCGAGGGCCTCGGGGCCGGCGAACTCCTGGTTGGGATCGGCCAGCTTCTCGCCGTCGAGCTTCACCCCACCCCCCTGGATCTGGCGCCGGGCCTCGCTGCTGCTGGCACAGAGGCCCACGGCACTGAGCAGATAGAAGGCCTTGGCCGGGAAATTCACCGCCGCCAGGGAGGCCTCAGGCACCTCGGCAGCGGCCGCCCCGGCACCCTGGGCACCGCCCACCAACGTGGCCGCATCGGCCTGGGCGGCGCAGGCGGCCTCCTCCCCATGGCGCTGGCGGGTGATCTCGAGGGCCATCGCCTTCTGGCGCTCGCGCGGATTGGCCGGCAGCGCCTCCAGGTCGAGGTTGGTCAGCAGGGTGAGGTAGTCCTCAACCACGCCGTCCGGCACCTTCTCGAGCTTGGAATACATCGAGAGGGGGTCGTCGCTGAGGCCCACCGTGTTGCCCAGGCTCTTGCTCATCTTCTGCACGCCATCGAGGCCCGGCAGGATCGGCAGCAACATCCCGAACTGGGGGCGCTGGCCGAAATGGCGCTGCAGATCGCGGCCCATGGCCACATTGAACTTCTGGTCGGTGCCGCCGAGTTCCAAATCGGCCCCGATGGCCACCGAGTCGTAGCCCTGCAGCAGCGGGTAGAGGAACTCGTGCAGGGAAATGGGCGTGCCGGAGCCGTAGCGGTTGGCGAAGTCTTCCTTGGCCAGCATCTGACCCACCGTGCTGGTGCCCAGCAGTTCGATCACCTTGGGCAGATCCAGGCCCGCCAACCATTCACTGTTGCGGCGCACCTCCAGCCGGCCGGGGGTGTGGAAATCGAGCAGGGCCCGCGCCGGATCCTGCCCCAGGCCCAGCTGGACGAGGTAGGTGTCCGCATTGGCCTCCACTTCGGCGGCACTGAGCTGCACCCGGGTGGCGCTCTTGCCCGTGGGATCGCCGATGCGGGCGGTGAAGTCGCCGATGATCAACACCGCCGTGTGGCCCGCATCCTGAAAGGCCCGCAGCTTGCGGAACAGGATCGAGTGACCCAGGTGGATGTCCGAGCCGGTGGGGTCGATGCCGAGCTTGACCCGCAACGGCACCCCCCGACGCTCGGCCTGGTCCAGCCGGGCACTGAGCTGTTGATCCGGATCAGCCGCGGCCGCACCGGCTGGGAACAGGTCGGCCATGCCCCGGACCAGCCAGGCCGGCAGGGAAGACGGTTGCGCTGCGGACGGTTGCGATCCGGTCATCAGCGCAGGTCCCCTGGGTGGCGATGTGGCGGGATCGTACGCAGCCGCTAAGCAGGCGCATCGAGCTGACCCTTCATCCGCTCCAGGGTCTGGTGCATCTGCTGGAACATGGTTTCGGGGGTCAGGCCGAACTGGCTGAGCTGGGTCCGCAGCTGCTCCACGGTGAGCTTGGCCTGGAAATCCTCGGAGAGTTCAAAGCGCTTCATGAACACCCGATAGCGCTCCATCATGTCTTCCATCTTTTCGATGTAGAGCTTTTTGCCCTCGCGATCGAACTTGCCGTACTCACCGCCGAGCTGCATCAGCTGCTGGTAGTCGCCGAACAGACGCTTGGCTTCGTCCTGAACGATCTCGGATTCAAAGAACGCCATGACCCTGGCAGCGTTGCGGTGGTCCGATTCTGGTGACCAAGGGCCGCTCTGGGGAGTGCGGATAGACGTAATCCCGCCAGCATGGGACCAGTGCTCGGTGCCGGTGAGCCCCAGCCATGGACTTCACGCCCAAGCTCGAGCAGCTCCGACGCAACACCGGCCAGATCCACAACCTGCTACGCGAAGCCCGGCTGGTGACCTGCCTGGGCAACCGGGCCCTGCTCAGTTTGTTTGTGGGTGCCCTGGTGGACCGGGACCAGCTGGTCGGGGCCGCCACCTGCGAAGCCGCAGGGCTGGCCCTGGTGGAGCGGCACCACCCCTCCATGGTGTTTTTGAGCGACACCCTGGAGCAGGGATCGGGGGTGGCCCTAGTGGAGACGATCAAACAACGCTGGCCCACCGTCCATACCCTGCTGCTGATCACCCAGGAGCACCGCCAGGCGGCGATCCAGCGCGCCATCGCGGCCGGCTGTGACGGCCTGCTGGTGGAGTCCCGCCTCGGCCTGGGCAGCGCCATGGCCGCCCTGCATGCCATCAGCGGCGGCGGCGTGTATGTCGACCGCAGCCTCACCGACCTGTTCCGCCAGGGTCCGGCCGGGCCGGGCCCGCTCGAAGCCCTGAGCGAGCGGGAGCGGGAGGTGCTGAGCCTGGTGGCCCGGGGCGACAGCAACGGCGAAATCGGCCAGCGGTTGTTTGTCACCGCTGACACGGTGAAAACCCACCTGCGCCATCTGAGCCGCAAGCTCCAGGCCCGCGACCGCACCCACGCCGCCGTGCTGGGCCTGCGCTGGGGCCTGATCGACTGGCCCGACCACGAAGACCCCCGCTAGGTTCAGTCGGATTTGATGCGGTGGCGCTCCGCCATGGCCCAGCGGCACTGGTTGGATCCCCTGGCCCGTCAGGTGCTGCGGGCCACTGGCCAGATTCCGGCACCCAGCCGCCAGCCCGCCCAGCCCTGCTGCGGTGATGCTCCCGCCGAAGCCAGCCACCGGGAGCACGTCGAGCGGGATCTGCTGGCCCTGAAACTCCAACAGGACCCGAACCTCCGCCTGGAGGACGCCGCAGCCGTGGAGCGCGCCGCCGCCCTGGGTTGGCGTCTCGACGTGAACCGCGCCACCGCCACCGACTGGCTGCGACTGCCCGGCCTGGAGCCGGCCCAGGTGGACCTGCTGCTGCGGCTCCAAGCCGGCGGCGTCCAGCTGAGCGGCAGCGACGACCTACAACGGGTGCTGGAACTGCCCGAGGCCGTGGTGCGGACCTGGCTGCCCCTGCTGGAGTTCCGCTGGTACGGCGAGCCCGCCCTGACGGCAGGTCCCCCCAGCCGGATCGATCTGAACCGGGCCCCGGCCCGGGAGCTGGAGCGCCTGGGCCTGGGCCCGGAACGGCTCAACCGCCTGCTGCGGGAGCGGGGGCGCGGCCCCTTCCAGGATTTGGCCGACCTGCAGCAGCGGCTGCAGTTGCCCGCCGCGCTGGTGGAGAGCTGGATCGGCCGGGTCCAGTTCCGGCCGGGCCCGGCCGGACCGGTGTTGCCACCCGCCGCCAGGGACCGCTAGGGCCATGGCACGCCAGGGGGAACTGTTCGGCCCATCGGCCCTCGCACACGCCAGCGAGAACGGCACCCGGGAGCTGCCGCTCCTGGCCCACCAGCTGCTGGAGTGGCAGGCCCGCCTGGCCGCCCACCAGCACCCCCTGCTGGGCGAGCAGGGCGACACCCCGCAGCAGGGCTCCCTGTTCGGCGAAGCCGGTCCAGCCACCGGGGGGCAGAGCGAGCCGCCCAACCCGCTGCTGCTGCGGCCCCAACCCCTGTCCTTCTGGCGCTGGCCCACCGCCCCCCAGCGGGGCGCAGCGCTCTATTTCGTGGCGGACCGCCCCACCAACCTCGACCAGCCCCTGCTCCTCTACGTCGGGGAGACGGGCCGGGCCGACCAGCGCTGGAAGGGGGAGCACGACTGCAAGGCCTACCTGGCGGCCTACAGCGAGGCGCTGCTGGCTGCTGGCCTCACCTGCCAGCTGAGCATCCGCTTCTGGCTGGATGCACCCGAGGCCACCCGGCCGCGGCGGGCCCTCGAGCAGGCCCTGATCCAGCGCTGGCTCCCGCCCTTCAACAAGGAAACCCGCAGCCGCTGGGCCACGCCCTTCCAGGCGGAGTGAACCTGAGCACCCTGGCTACGATCGCGCCACCCCCGGCCGGCCCATGGAGTTTCGCTGCATCCCCGACACCCTGCCCACGGTTCTGGACCAGTGGGACGGGGATTGCCTGGCCGTCGGTCTCTTCGCCGACGGCGACACCCCCGCAGCCGGGCAAGCCGAGCCGGTCCAGCTGGCCCAGCTGGCGGCCTGCCTTGACCCGTCGCTCCCGGGGCGGCTAGAGCAACGGCGCTTCAAGGCCAAGCCAGGCAGCTGCCTGAGCCTGGAGCGCCTCGACGGCACCCCCCAGACCCTGATCCTGGTGGGTCTGGGGGCCCCGGCCGACTTTGACCTCGCCGGCCTGCGCCAGGCCTGTGCCGCCGCCAGCCAGGCCGCCGCCACCGCCGGAGCCCGCCATCTCGGCCTGGCCATGCCGCTGGCGGGGCTGGATGGCAGCGCGGCAGCGCGGACCATGGCCGAGGCGGCCCGCCTGGCCCTGTTCAGTGACCAGCGCTTCAAGGGAGAACCCGAGCCCCGCAACCTGCCCGAGACGGTCAGCCTGATCGGCCTGACCGAGGATGGCCAGCCCTCCCTGGCGGCGGTCTCGGCCACCTGCGCTGGTGTGGAACTGGCCCGGGAGCTGGTGGCCGCCCCACCCAACGTGGCCACCCCCCAGCACCTGGCCGACACTGCCGCCGCCCTCGCCCGCGACTTCGGCCTGGAGCTCACGGTGCTGGAACGGGCCGACTGCGAAGCCCTCGGCATGGGCTCCTACCTGGCCGTGGCCCAGGGTTCCGATCTGGCCCCGAAATTCATCCACCTCACCTACCGGCCAGCCGGAACCGCCACGCGCCGGCTGGTGCTGGTGGGCAAGGGCCTCACCTTTGATTCCGGCGGCTACAACCTCAAGACCGCCGGCTCCCAGATCGAGATGATGAAGTACGACATGGGCGGCAGCGCGGCGGTGCTGGGGGCCATGCGCGCCATCGCCGAGCTGAAGCCCGCTGGCGTGGAGGTGCACATGATCGTGGCCGCCTGCGAAAACATGATCAGCGGCGGGGCCATCCACCCCGGCGCGATCGTGACCGCCTCCAACGGCAAGACCATCGAAATCAACAACACCGATGCCGAAGGGCGGCTCACGCTGGCCGATGCCCTGGTGTACGCCTGCAAGCTCGAACCCGATGCAGTGGTGGATTTGGCCACCCTCACCGGCGCCTGCGTGATCGCCCTGGGCGAGGAGATGGCAGGCCTGTGGTCCAACAACGACGGGCTGGCCGATGCCCTGCTGGGCGCGGCCGAGGCCGAGGGCGAAGGCCTCTGGCGCATGCCCCTGCGGTCCTCCTACAAGGCCGGGCTGAAAAGCCCCTACGCCGACCTCAAGAACACCGGGCCCCGGCCCGGAGGCTCCATCACCGCAGCCCTCTTCCTGCAGGACTTCGTCACCCCGAAGCTGCCCTGGGCCCACCTCGACATCGCCGGCACCGTCTGGAGCGACAAGGGCCGCGGCCAGGATCCCGCCGGCGCCACCGGCTTCGGCGTGCGCACCCTGGTGCATTGGGTGTGTTCGGGCGGCCTAGGTTTGGAGTCCTGACGCCTTCGCTTCGTCCATGGCCGTTCAGAAGATTCGCTGGTACGTCAAAGCCCAGCTCGGCGTGTTGCTGCTGCCGGCCGGGCTGTGCCTCTTCGGCGAAGCGGTGATCCGCAAAGGGATCCAGGTGCTGGCGGCCTCCGGCACGGTGGAAACGCTCACCAAGCCCGGGCCCTGGTTCTGGTACGGCACCTTCGGCCTGATCCTGATCAATGCGGGCGTCGGCCTGATGATCGAAAGCGGCCTGCTGCGGGGCTACCCCGGCCGCAACTGAGGCGACCTCAGGCCGCCACACCCTGCCGCACGGCTCCGGCCAGGCTGGCCATCACCTCGGCGGGCGATTCCAGGGCATGGATCTGCCAGCGCGCCCGCTCCCCGCAGAGGGGCAACAACCGATCCAGATCGTCCGCAGCCTGCTTCGGACTCCCGTAGGGCCCGATATGGCGGGTCTGCAGACCGTCGCGAATGGTCAGCAGATACATACAGGGAAGCACTCGGTGGCAGCCCTCACGCTAAGGAATCCTCCTGGACCTGGGAAGGTCGGAAATCCGCTCCATCACTGCCATTTGGAGCTTCCAACTGGCACCAACTCTTCAACTTTTCATCGGAATTGCCGGGATTTCAGGTGCGGCAGCGCTCCCCGGGCCCAGGCCTTCGGTCAGGACTTCCTGCCGGAGTCCCAAGCGGTGGAGCTGCGGGCTCGCCTTCCCCAGACCGCATCAAGCCGCCGATCCCGGCCGCAGGCCCAGCGGTAGTAGGTGTATTTGACGCTGTTGCGGTCGGCGTAGTTCTGGTGATAGCCCTCAGCGGGCCAGAAACGCTTCAGGGGCTTGATCTGAACCTTCAGAGCCGCCCTGTCCCGCCCCAGTTCAGTGGCCGCCGCAGCCAGGCTCGCCTGGGCCTGGGTTTGCTGGCTAGCCCCGCTGGTGAAGATCACCGGCCGGTAGGAACTGCCGCGATCGCAAAACTGGCCGCCCCCATCGAGGGGATCGATGTTGCGCCAGTAGGAGCGCAGCAGGGTTGCGTAACTGATCCGGTCAGGGTCGAAGCGCACCTGCACCACCTCCTGGTGGCCGGTCCCCCCGGCCGACACCTGGCCATAGGTCGGCTGCTCAAGGGAGCCGCCGCTGTAGCCACTCTGGACATCAAGCACTCCGGGCAGGCTTTCAAGGTCGTGCTCCAGGCACCAGAAACAGCCCCCCGCCAACACGGCGTCCTGGGTCGGGGCCGCCCAGGCTGCCGCAGGCACCAGGCTGAACAGCAACAGCCCACTGAGCACGACAGCCAGCATCCAACGCTGAAGCGAGGAGCCCAGGGACTGGCCGCGCCGGCTCATCGCGCCTCCAACACTTGGTCAAAGATGGCGCAGGCCGCCCGCTGGGTGACACCGGGCTCGCCCAGCTCGAGCCGCAGCCGGCGGTAACCCTCGAGCATGGTGTGCCGCGGTGCGCTGGCCTGATCGAGCAGGGGCAGGGCCTCCCGCACAATCGCCGCGGCCGAGAGGTCCTCCTGCAGCAGCTCGGGCACCAGGCGCTCCCCCAACACCAGATTCACCGGAGAGATATGGGGCACGCTGAACCGCAGGATGTGGCGAGCCACAAAGGCCGTGGCCCGGCTGACGCGGTACACCACCACCTGGGGCACCCCCCGTAGGGCGAGTTCCAGGTTCACCGTGCCGGATTTGGCCAGGGCCAGATCGGCCGCTGCGCAGAGGCAGGCCTTGAGCTGGTCGGAATCGGCGGCGGGAATGATCTCGGCGCGCACCCCTGCTTCGCTCAACTGTCGCGACAGGTGGGCTTCAAAGCCTGGCAGGCCCGCCGGCACCACCACCTGGAGCTCGGGCCGCTGGCGTTGCAACTCCGCAGCAGCCGCGACGATATGGGGCAGCATGTAGCGGATTTCCTGGCGGCGCGAGGCCGGCATCAGCAACAGCACCGGGGCATCGCGGAGGCCCAGTTGGCGCAGGGCCTCCTGGCGACTGGGCAGCTGGCCGATCGTGTCCAACAGCGGATGGCCCACGTAGGTGACGTTGGCACCCCGGCAGCGGTAAAAGCGGGCCTCCTCCTGGAAGATGGCCAGGATCTGATTGGTGAAGCTGATCAGATTGGAGCGGCCGCCGTTGCCGAATTTGAAGGCCCACTCCTGGGGAGCGATGTAATAGGTGACCGGCACCCGCGGAAACTTGCGCTTGAGCCGCAGGCCCAGGCTCACGTTGGGGCCCATGTAGTCGATCAGCACCACCCCATCAGGGGGATCACTGCGGAACCAGCGCTTGAGCCGACGCTGCAGCTTCAGGGTGGGCAAGACAAAGGGAATGGCCTCCAGCAGGCCGATGGCCCCCATGCGGGTGGTGTTGGCGAGCAGCTCGGCCCCAGCCCGCTCCATCCGCTCGCCGCCCAGGGCCACGATCTCGAGATCCAGCTGCCGGCGCCTGGCCTCCTGGTGCAGGGCCCGGACCAGCAGAGCCCCCTGGAGGTCCCCCGACACCTCCCCCGTGCTGACCAGCAGACGCAGCATCAGCGCGCCCCCGGGATCGGGCCACGGCGGGAGGGGCCCAGGGAGGCTTCCAGAAAAGCGCAAAGTTGGTCAGCGGCACCCTGCAGCGGCTGGCTGCGGAGTTGGCTGAGGGCCTCGGCCAGGGTGAGCCCACGGCGATACAGGAGGCTCCAGGCCTGCTTGAGCTCCTCAAACTGCTGACCGCCGTCGAGGTCGACCAGACCACTGCGCCGCAGACCGATCTTGTTCAGGGCGCGCACCCGGGACGGGTGACCTTCCACCATCGTGAACGGAGGCACATCCCGCTCGATGCGGCTCATCCCCCCCACCATGGCCAGGGTGCCGATGTGCACGAACTGATGGATGCCGAGCACCCCGCCGATCACGGCCCGATCGCCGATCACCACATGGCCCGCCACCGCCACCCCATTGGCGATGACGATCCGGTCGCCCAGTTCACAGTTGTGGCCAAGGTGGCTGTAGGCCATCAGCAGGTTGCCGCTGCCGAGCCGGGTCTGCTGATGGCCCGTGGTGGCGCGGTTGATGGTGACGCACTCCCGAATGGTGTTGTCGTCGCCCAGCACCACTTCGGTGGGATCCCCGGTGTATTTGAGGTCCTGGGGCTCCAGGCCGATGCAGGCCCCCGGAAAAATGCGATTGCCGCTGCCCATGCGCACGCGCCCATCGAGCACCACATGGGGACCGATGCGGCAGCCCGGACCGATCTCCACCTCCGGACCAATCACGGCATAGGGACCCACTTCAACCCCTTCCGCCAGCTGGGCCCTGGGATCGATGACGGCGGTGGCATGGATGGTCGTCGCCATCGATCAGTCCACCAGGGAGAACATCAGCTCACCGGAGCAGACCAGTTGGCCATCAACGGTGGCCTCGGCCTTGACCTTGCCGAAGCGCTGGCGCTTGAGGCTGAGCAGTTCACAGCTGATCAGCAGTTGGTCACCGGGCACCACCGGGCGACGGAAACGCACCCCATCGATCCCGGCAAACACGAACAGCCCCTTGGGCAGATCGGGCATCTGGGTGACGATCAGTCCACCCACCTGGGCCATCGCCTCGACGATCAACACCCCTGGCATCAGGGGACGTCCAGGGAAATGGCCCTGAAAGTGGGGTTCGTTGATGGTGACGTTCTTGATCGCGACGGCCCGTTTGCCCGGCTCATGCGCGATGACCCGATCCACCAGCGCAAATGGATAGCGATGGGGCAGCAGGCCCTGGATCTGCTCCGTGGTGAGCAGCACCGGGCTGGGAGCGCCGGGGCTGGAAGACGGGGGGGAACTGGGCTCGGACAAGGGCATCAACCGGATGGGGGGCAGACAGGGGTTGGAGCTTCGGGCAGGCCCGAAAGAGCTGCCGCCAGGGATGTGTGAAGCCCGTGGGAGCCGCGGTAAGCGAAGACCTGGGCCCGTGGCAGGCCGACGAGGGCAAGATCCCCCAACAAGTCGAGGATTTTATGGCGCACTGGTTCCTCGGCAAACCGCAGGGGCGGATTGAGCCACTGATCACCGTCACACACCAGGGCATTCTCCAGGCAGCCCCCCTGGATCAGGCCCGCCTCCCGCAACTGATCCACCTGGGAGCGCAGGCCAAACGTGCGGGCCGGGGCGATCTCGGCCACGAATTGGCGGGGAGAGAGATCAAGGCTGAACAGCTGACGGCCAATGGCCGCCTCAGCGAATTCAATGGCCGCCCCCAGGCGTAGGCCCTCATAGGGGAGGGCTGTGGCGAAGCTGGCGCCACTGCTCACCGTGATGGGTTGCGCCAAGGCGAGCCCCCCGGATGGCCCGGGCAAGGCCTCAAGCCCAGCCTCAGCCAGGGCCTCCACCCAGGGCAGGGCCGAGCCATCCAGCAAGGGAATCTCCTCGCCAGTCACCAGGATCTCGGCCTGGGTCACGCCGGTACCCGCCAAGGCCGCCAGCAGGTGCTCCACCGTGGCCAAACGGCGCTGATCGAGCTGGAGGGCCGTGCAGAGGCGGGTATCCCGCACCTGGGCAGGGGTAAGCCGGCAGAGGGGCAACTCAGGAGCATCCAACCAACCCACCCAGTAGCCAGGCCGCTCCGAGGGCTGGAGGCGAACCCGGGACTCGGCGCCGCTGTGCAGTCCCACACCCCGCCGTTCCACGGAGGCATGGAGGGTCCACGCCCCGGTGTAATCAGTGGGCCAGGGCATCACTAGAACTTCCAGCCCACACCCAGGTTGAAGCGCCAGTCGCTGGTGAAGTCTTGGGTGGCGGCCTCGAGCCGCAGGGGGCCCACCGGGGTGGTGACGATCAAACCAATCCCGGGGGAGTAGCCCTCGCCCTTCTTGCCCAGCAGCCCGCCGGGGTTGCCAGGAATATCGCCTTGGGTGCCAAAGGTGGTACCCGCGTCAAAGAAAACTTCGCCGCTAATAATGCTGAAGATCGGGAAGCGATATTCGATCGTCGCCTCAGCGAAGCTCTTGCCCACGCCTAGGTCGCAGTCGTAATAACCCCGAACCGAATTACCACCACCCAAGCAAAATGCTTCATAGGGGGGAATCTCGCTGCCGATCATACTGCCGGCGGATACCTGGAAAGCGAGGGCTTGCTTGCAATCTTTGGTTTCGCCTGGCTTGGGGCGGCACCCCTTGAAGATCTTGAGCCACTCCACCGGGATGTAGTGGGTAAAGCTGCCGCGGAGGCGATTGAAGGTGGGAGAGTTTTCACCGACGGAAATGAACTGTTCGGTGCCCAAACTCAAGAAATTGCCCTTGGTGGGATTGCGAGGGTCGTTCAGCGTGCTGTAGGTAGCACCGACTCGAAAACTCACCAATTGGTTTTCCGAGGCGCAATTGTAGGCCAGGCAAATCACCTGATTACTCGGCACGGTATCGGGTGAGCTGGTTGCTCCCACCACCCCGTAGGAGTACTTGCTTCCCGAGAAATCCATCGGGGTGACTTCTTGCCCTCCGAAGGACAGGATCAGGTTCCAGGGGGCTTTCTTGTAGGGGTTGCCGCCATTGAGGGGCCGCACAAATTGGACGTTGGCACCGATGCGCTGAATCGCCACGGTGTCGAAATTGGTCGTGACGGTTTCCGTACCGTTGTTATTGACGGTGCGACTGGTGACCACATCAAAGTCGGCCCCATCAAAATTCTGCAGCTCGTAGGTGAAGGAGTTGTTCTCATTCTGGAACAACTGGGGCACCTCACGACTGAAGAAGACGCGA
Organism: Cyanobium sp. FACHB-13342; assembly: GCF_014697415.1. Taxonomy (GTDB): domain Bacteria; phylum Cyanobacteriota; class Cyanobacteriia; order PCC-6307; family Cyanobiaceae; genus Cyanobium_A. Next base: position 83,001 of record NZ_JACJRT010000009.1, read on the forward strand.
GCCCGGAACGAAGTGCGGTACTTGTTATCCTTGATCCAGGGATCGGTGAAGGTGATGTCCCCAAGGCCGCCGTACTGGCCGTAGGAGATGTTGGTGCCCAGATCCCAGGCACGACCGAAGAGGTTGCTGTCCTGCAGCTGGATCTGACCGAACACCCCCTGGCTCTGGCTGTAGCCGAGACCACCGGAGAGAGAGCCGCTTGACTGCTCGACAATGCCAAGAACAATCACCACTTTGCCGGGCTCGGCCGGCACCGGCTTCAGGGTCACCTTGACATCGCTGAACAGGCCGGTGCCATAGATGCGCTTGATGTCCTCCTCCAGTTCCCGCCGGTTGAACACCTGACCAGGACGCAGGGAGACCTCCCGGGTCACCACCCAGGGTTTGGTCTTGCCCCGGATCGGCTCACCCTTGTCATTGGTGGTCGAACCCTCCTTGTTGAGGAACTGCACTTCCACCCCTTCCACCGTGCCCTGACGCACCAACAGCTCCACCACCCCGTCGGGACTGACCCGACTGGGGCCGGTGACCCGGGCCAGGGAATAGCCCTGATCGGCATACCAGCGCTGCAACTCCTGCATGCGGGTCTGCAGGGTGTTGAGGTTCAGAGTCTTGCCGTAATCCGCCACGAAGGTGTCCTGCACCACCTGCTCGGGCAATTTGAGATCGGCCGGGTCGAGCTTGACCTGCTGGAGCACGGGGTTGGCCACCACCACCACCACCAGGCGCACGCCCAGGGGACCGTCAACGGGCTGGATCCGCACATCGGAGAACCAACCGCTGGCATAGATCGCCGAGAGGTCGGTCTGCAGCTCGGTGCGGGTCACCCGCGAACCCGGGGTTGCGGCCATGGCGGCGTAGGCCGCCAACTCCAGCCGCTCCCGCTCCGGGTGATCCTGGAGCCCTTCAATCACCACCTCGGCGATCAACACCTTGGGCTCAGCCTTGGCCGCGGGCTCAGGGGTTGGGGCGGGGGCAGGGGCGGGCGCCTGGGTGGGGGGGGGCTGGCCTGATGGGGGGCTGACCGGGTCGGCCAGAGGGTTGTCGACCTGCTCGGAAACGGGCTTCTCGGAGGCGGGCGCCGGGCCGCCAGCGGGCTGGGCCAGGGCAGGGGCTGCCGAGAGCAGGGCAGCACCCACGAGGGGCCATGCGGCCTTCAAACCCAGCAAGCCAGCCATGAGGAAGGGGGGCGGAGCGGACAGGCCGCAAATGCCGTCGACCTTACCGGTAGATCCGGGGTTCGGGACAGGCCCCTTGGACCCGTTTGAGGACCTCCCCGTAGGCCTCGACAACGCCGCCCAGATCCTGACGGAATCGATCCTTGTCGAGAATTCGGTCGCTGGCATCGGCCACGGCGCTGTCCCACAGACGGCAGGTGTCAGGACTGATCTCATCGGCCACCACCAATTCGCCGCCGGCGGTGAAGCCCAGTTCGATCTTGAAGTCCACCAACTGCAGGCCGATCCCGTCGAACAGGGTCAGCAATTCCCCATTCACCCGGCGAGCCAACTCCTCCAGCTGACGGCGCTGCTCCGGGGTCACCAGGCCCAGAATCTCCAGCCTGGCCTCCGTGAGCAGCGGGTCGCCATAGGCGTCGTCCTTGTAATAGAGATCCAGCAGGGGGGGATCCAGGGGCGTCCCCGGCTGGATGGGCATCTGCTTGCACAGGGATCCGGCCGCCACATTGCGGATCACCACTTCGATCGGGATGACCCGCACCGGCCGCACCAGCATCCACTGGCTGCCCTGGATGCCGAGGTAGTGGGTCGGCACCCCACGGGAGGCCAAATGCTCGAACAGCAGGGCCGAAATCCGGCAGTTCAGCTCCCCCTTCCCGGCCAGCTGGGCCTTCTTGAGGGCGTTGAATGCGGTCGCGTCGTCCTTGTACTCCACCGCCACGAGGTCGGGCTGGTCGGTAGCGAAGACCCGCTTGGCCTTGCCTTCGTACAGGAGGGAACCGAGGGTAAAGGCCGTCATGGCTGGGGATCGGAGGTGGGAGGCGCGGCGTGACCGCCGGGGGAGCGGGGGGATCGCAGCTGCCGTTCCAACTCACCCTGGCGGGTGAGGGAGGCCGGATCACGGCGCCGCCAGAGCCATTCACCGTAGGCATCATCGAGGCCACCGCTGAGCCGCAGGCGCCGCTCGGCCGCCCGGGCCGAGGCCTGCGGCGAGCTGCCCGCCAGGGCCAGCTGCTGATCGAGAATCTGGGCCACCAGACCCCAGGATCCGGCAGCGGCGGCCTGCTCCAGAGCCAATTCCAACAGGCGCTCCTGCTCCACGGCGGGCAACCCGTCCAGCAGCAGCACCGCCTGGGCCAGCCGCTCCGCCGCCACCGGCCCGGATGGGCGACCGGCCAGCAACACTTCAGCGGCCCGCTGGCGCTGGCCCAGGCTCTCGAGATGACCGGCCAGAAGATCGAGGGCGGGGCGCGTCACCGCTGTGCCGTCCTGGCGCTGGGCCACCGGCAGCTCCAGGGCCGCCAACCGGGCCAGGTCGCCGGCCGCCAGGCGCTCCAGCGCCGCCGCCGCCAGCCCATGGTGCAGGCCCGCCTGGGCAGCCCGCCACTGCAGCTGCAGCCACTGACTGCGCTCAGGGCCCGCCGCCGGACTGATCCGCCCGAGCACCTGCAGCGCCCCATCGGGCGCCTGGCAACTCAGCAGACCATGGGCATTGGCCAACACCACCGCCAGGGGCTGGGGCGCCGGATGGATGGTGAGCAGGCGCTGTTGCAGCTGCCGCAACCGCGGTCCATCTCCCTGCTGCAGAGCTGCAACACAGGCCCCATCCAGGGCCGTGAGATCTCCCTGGCGCAGCAGGGCGGCAAAAGCGGGATCGGCGGCCGTGGGGGCGGCAGCGGCCCGCACCGCCCCGGGTGCCATCCAGGTTCCCAGGGCCAGCAGCGCCACCCCGAGCCCCAGACTGCGCCCCAGCGATGGCACCGAACGGGCGCGCTGGGAGAATGGGGCTCGGCTGGTCGGCATGTCGGGACATCGGGCACGGCAACCCGATCAGCAGGGTTCAACCTAAGGGAGCTGCCGCGTCCCTTCCAGCCTTCCGAGCCCACTGCTGCCCAGACCCCTTCCTCCCAGGCAGACCCGCTCCACCACCCAGCCCTTCCGACCACCTCCCCGCCCATGGCATCCGCCCCGTACCCCACCCCCTCCCGAATCCTCGTGGTCGGCGGCGGCGGGCGCGAGAACGCCCTGGGCTGGGCCCTGGCCCGCTGTCCCGGCGTGGAGGCCGTGTGGATTGCGCCCGGAAACGGCGGCAGCGCCGAGCTGGCCGGCTGCCGCCAGCTCCCCATTGCAGAGACGGACGCAGCCGGGCTGCTCGCCGCCTGCCGGGACCAGTCGGTGGAACTGGTGGTGGTCGGCCCGGAAGCGCCCTTGGCCGCGGGCCTGGCCGATCAGCTGCGGGCCGCCGGCATCCCGTGCTTCGGCCCGGGAGCCGATGGGGCCCAGCTGGAGGCCAGCAAGCAGTGGGCCAAGGCCCTGATGGTGGAGGCCGGCATCCCCACGGCCGGCTTCTGGCCCGCCAGCAGCCGGGAGCAGGCTCTGGCGGTGTTGGAGGCCCAGGGCCGCCCCCTGGTGGTGAAGGCCGATGGCCTGGCGGCAGGCAAGGGAGTGACCGTGGCGGAGAGCCTGGACGAGGCCCGAGCCGCCATTGAGGCGATCTTTGCCGGCCGGTTCGGGGGTGGGGGAAGCGAAGCTCAAGACAACGGGGCCTCCCTCGTCCTGGAGGAGCGGACCCACGGCCCCGAGGTGTCTGTCTTTGCGCTCTGCGACGGCCAGCGGATGGTGCTGCTGCCCACCGCCCAGGACCACAAGCGCATCGGCGAGGGGGACACCGGTCCCAACACCGGCGGCATGGGCGCCTATGCACCCGCGCCCCTGCTGGATGCCCAGGGCCTGGAGGCGGTGCGCCAGCTGGTGCTGGAACCCACCCTGGCCGCCCTGAGGGCCCGCGGCATTGACTACCGCGGTGTGATCTATGCCGGCCTGATGCTCACCGAGAGCGGTCCGAGCGTGATCGAGTTCAACTGTCGCTTCGGCGATCCGGAATGCGAAACCCTGATGCCGCTGCTGGGGCCGGAACTGGCCCAGATCCTGCTCGCCTGCGCCAACGGCAGCCTGGACCAGGCTCCCGCTCTCACCATCCATCCCGGCTGCAGTGCCTGTGTGATCGCCGCGGCAGCGGGATACCCCGGCGAGATCCGCAGGGGCGACGTCATCACCAGCACACTCGAAAGTGACAACACCCTGCAGCTCTTCCATGCCGGCACCCAGCGGAACGCGGATGGCCACTGCCTCACCAGCGGCGGCCGGGTGCTGGCGGTGGTGGGGCAGGCCGACAGCTTTGATGCCGCCTTCGAGCGGGCCTACGGCGGCCTGGCCCAGGTGAGCTTTGCGGGCATGACCTTCCGCCGCGACATCGGCCATCAGGTGCGCAGCCGATGAGCTGGCGACAGGCCCTGGGCCGCTGGTGGGCGGAATTCAGCCTGCAGACCAAGCTGCTGGCGGTGGCCACCCTGGTGGTGAGCCTGTTGATGACAGGCATCACCTTCTTTGCCCTCAACAGCATCCAACGGGATGCCCAGATGAGCGACACCCGCTACGCGCGGGATCTTGGCCTGCTGCTCTCCGCCAACGTGACCCCGCTGGTGGCCGAGGGGAACGACCGGGAGCTGGCGGCCGTCGCCGATCGGTTCTGGCGCTCCAGCCGCAGTCTCCGCTACATCTTCTTCGCCGACCCCGAGGGGGTCATCTACCTGGGGATCCCCATCGGCGCCAGCTCGGGCAGTAGTGAGCTGCTGCTCAGTCGCCGCTTGGAGCTGCCGGCCGACCTGCAGAAACGACCCGATACGCCGCTGGTACGCCAGCACCTCAGCCCGGATGGCCAGGTGACCGATGTGTTTGTGCCGATGCTGAGCGAGGGCCGCTATCTGGGGGTGCTGGCCCTCGGCATCAATCCCAATGAAACCCTGCTGGCCAGTGCCGCCCTCACCCGGGAGGTCACCGTGGCGGTGTTCATCTCGATCTGGGTGCTGGTGATTCTGGGGGCCGTCTTCAACGCCCTCACCATCACCCGCCCGGTCAAGGAGCTGTTGCAGGGCGTGCGCTCCATCGCGGGAGGCAAGTTCGAAACGCGCCTGGCCCTGCCCGTGGGGGGGGAACTGGGGGAGCTGCTTGAAGGGTTCAACACGATGGCCTCCCAATTGGAGGACTACAAGGCGGCCAACATCGAAGAGCTCACCGCGGCCCAGGTGAAGCAGCAATCCCTGATTGCCACCATGGCGGATGGGGCCGTGCTGCTCGATGCCGAAGGGGCGATTGTGCTGGCCAATCCCACCGCCCGGCGCCTGTTTCGCTGGGAGGGCCGCAACCTGGAGGGCAACGATCTGATCGCCGAACTGCCCGAGCGGCTGGCGATGGAGCTGCAATCGGCCCTCGAAAGCGTCACCTGTCGCGACCGGGAAACGACGGATGTACGCTGCAGCTTCGGCGAACCCTCCCGCACCCTGAGGATCGTGCTGCAGTCGGTGCGCGATGCCAGCGGGGAAAGCCTCAAGGGCATCGCCATGACCATCCAGGACCTGACCCGCGAGGTGGAACTCAACGCTGCCCAGAGCCGTTTCATCAGCAACGTCTCCCATGAGCTGCGCACGCCGCTGTTCAACATCAAGAGCTATGTGGAAACCCTCCACGACCTGGGCGACCAGCTCACCGAGGAGGAAAAGCGGGAATTCCTAGGCATCGCCAACGCCGAAACCGATCGTCTCACCCGACTCGTCAACGACGTGCTCGACCTCTCCCGACTGGAGTCGGACCGGGTGTGGAGTCTGGAGCCCATGGAGCTGGCTCCCGCCATCGAGCAGACCCTGCGCACCTACCGGCTGAATGCGGACGAAAAAGGCGTAACCCTGGCCTTCGACGCCGATCCCCTGCTGCCGCGGGTTCTGGGCAACTGGGACCTGCTGCTGCAGGTGTTCGACAACCTGGTGGGGAATGCCCTCAAGTTCACCCCCAAAGGTGGGCAGCTCCAGCTGCGGGCCTACCCCTGGCCCGATCTCTGCCAGCTCACCCCCGGCACCGAACCCAGCAGCGACAGTCCGAGCTGTGAACTCACCTCGCCGTTGCCGAGGCTGCGCATCGAGATTGCCGACAGCGGCTGTGGCATCTCCGAGGCCGACCAGGACCGCATCTTCGAGCGCTTTTTCCGCGTGGAGAATGCGGTGCACACCGAGGCCGGCACGGGGCTGGGCCTCTCGATTGTGCGGGGGATCCTCGAGAAGCACGGCACCCGAATCCGGATGGCCAGCGCGCCCGGCATCGGCACCACCTTCTGGTTTGACCTGCCCCTGGAGGATTCCGACTCCGACGAACTGCGGCTGCTGGCCGAACGGCGGCGCTACGACCAGGCTGTCACCGCCTAGGGAGCCCTTCGCTTAGCGGTCGTCGTCCGCCACACCCCGCACAATCCGGGAGAGCTCACTGCGCTCGTCGGTGGTGATGCGATGGGGGACGCCAGAGATGATTCGCTCGAAATTGGAGAAGGAGTCCTTGATCTCCGGACCATTGCTCGTGATCACAAATTCACGGATGCCCTTGTCGTGCCAGGAGCCACGCATCTTGAACACGTTGAGGGCCCGGGCCATCTCGCCACGGATTTCCACGTACTGGAGCAGCAGGATCGTGTCCGTGATCGTGGAGATGTGGGAATCGGTGATCGAGTGGCTACCCATGAACTCCTCGGAGGTGTTCGTGAAGAAGCCGGCGATCTCCTCCTGCTTGGCATAGCCGGTCACGCCGATCACAAACTGGCGGAAGGCGTTGTGGCTCACGCCTCGGGCGAGGGCGGAAAGCGAATCGATCGCCATGCGCGAGGGCTTGAACTGGCTGATCTCGGTTTTGATGATCTGGAGATGGTCCTCCAGACCGGTGGACTCGGGATAGGCACAGATGATTTTCAGCAGGCCATCCTGCTCCATCTGTTCAAAATCAATCCCCCAACTGGTGGCATTGCGCAGCAACTGGGCCCGGGACTCCTCATAGGCGAAGAGAATGGCCCGCTCCTTGTTGGCACAGGCGTTCTCCACGAACTTGCTCACCAAAAGCGTCTTACCCGTACCGGTGGCGCCGGTGGCCAGGATGATCGAATCCTTGAAGAAGCCGCCCCCACACATGTCATCGAGCCGCGGCACCCCGGAGCTCACGCGCACATTGGAGCTGCGCTGGGTGAGGCGCATCGCTCCGAGCGGGAAGATGCTGATCCCGTGGGCCCCCATCGTGAAGGGGAATTCACCCTTCATGTGGGTGGTGCCCCGCAACTTGAGGATCTCACAAGTGCGCCGCCGGCGCTCCCCTTCCAACACGTTGCGCAGAATCACAACGTTGTCAGACACGAACTCCTCAACGCCGTAACGGGCGATCGGGCCGTATTCATCGATGCGCTCGGTGGTCATCAGTGTGGTGACACCAATCTCCTTGAGGCGCGCAATCAGGCGAAAAATTTCACGCCGCACGACCGAAACAGCATCGTATTGCTGAAACACTGCCGTGATTGAATCAATCGCAACCCGCCGTGCCTTGTACTTGCGAATTGCATAATTGATGCGCTCGATCAAGCCAGAGAGATCAAAGCTGCCGGCCACATCCTGCCCTTCTGGATCGGGCGAAGCATCGAGGATAAAGAGCTTGTCCTGCTCAACCATCTCCTGCAGGTTCCACCCAAAGCTGGCGGCGTTGCGCAGAATATCGAGCGGCGACTCCTCAAAGGTGACAAAAATTCCGGGTTCGTTGTACTCGCGAATGCCGTTGTAGAGAAAGTTGAGCGAGAACACCGTCTTGCCCGTGCCAGACGTGCCACTGATCAGGGTGGAGCGGCCGATGGGCAGCCCTCCATGGCAGACATCATCGAAGCCCTCAATCCCAGTCGGGAGCTTCTGCACCTGCATCAGGGGATTGCTGGTGGCGCTTGGGTCCTGCATCGACAGTCGGGGTCTGAAGTAAAACTAGTCAGGGCAGTGGGGACTGAGAAGGGAGAGGATCTGTAGGAGCTGGGGCTGCCTCCCCAAACCCGCCATCGGACTGAACGCGATCCAACGGGGAGTCCCCAGGATGGCCTTCCTCAGCGTCCTCGTCATCGCCAAGGGCCTCCTCGGTGAGCTCCTCGTAGAGCAGGTCGAGACCGATCAGCACCCGCTCCCGATCCGAGAGGTCACCGATGATGCGCCGCACCGGCGGCGGCAGGATCTTGGCCAAGGTGGGGGTGGCCAGGATCTTGTCTTCCTCGGCCAACTGGGGATTTTTCAGCACATCAATCACCTTGAGGGCATAGACACCCCGGAACTCCGTCTCGAGAATGTTCCGCAGGGTCTTGAGGGCACGCATCGAATTCGGCGTGTTGCCCGCCACATACAGCTTGAGGATGTAGGTCTTGCGTGGAGTCATGGTTCAGGAAGCTCCTGGGTCAGGCCATCGAAGACTGGCCGGGGGACTGGGCCTGAAGGCCAGCGAGAGGGGCATCGGGGGGAATGGAGCGGCGATACATCTCGCAAAGATGGGCCATCACGTCGAGCAGGGCCAATCGATAGTCCTGGAGAAAATCGTTCTTATGCCCTTCTAGCTTGAGCTGTTTCGAGAAGCCATCAATCAGATTCATGTGAATCTCAACAGTTTTGGTAATGGGTAGATCGCTGAAAAATGCCGTATTGACAAAACTTTCAAGCGCTTGGTTGGCGGCGGCGGGGTCGCGGAAGTAGCTGAGCAGCAGGTCCCGGTAGGTGCGTTCCAGGGAATTCACCAGCTCCTCCCGATCGATCTCCGGCAGGTTGCGCAGGAACCGGGCCGGATCACGCTTGTAAAACACCCCCACAAAACCCAGCCGTCCCTTCAGCCGGTTGGCCAACTTCCAGCGGTCCGGCGGCGCGGACGCCTGATCGGCCGGCGGGCTTCCGGCACTCACCAAGCCACGTTGGAGGAAACGGGACACGGCGGCATCGAGGCTGTAGCTGAGCTGCTCCAGCTGATCGGGAGGCAGGTGCACCTCGGAGTCATGGAACTCGATCTGGCCGCTCACCTCCCCAATGACCACAGCAGGCAACAGCAGGCCCAGATCGGCCAGCGACTGGTAGTTCTGCCTGTCCAGGGCGCCCTGCTCCAGCAGGACGGCATCAAACTCATCCCGGCGCTGATCCAGCTCCCCCACCGGGTTGCGGGCCGGATCGACCCACACCATCTGGCAGTGCCCCCCTGCCAGCCAGCGGGAGCAGGCCTCCTGCAGGCGGGTGTTGCGGATCAGGGAAGCGATGGTGAGAGCCGGTTCGGGCATGGACCGCTTCGGCGGCGGGATGACCCGCGGGAATGGCCTCCAAATGTTGACGAAAGGAAGGCCTGAGCGGGAAGATTATTGTTTGTTTTTCGATTGTGTGCGCCAGGCCGAATGACGGCCGGTCGCCTTCGCGGAGATGCCCCCTCTGAGAGGGGCCCCTCCCGAAGTCGCCCCGTCAGCCTGGCCACGCCCTTGCCGCCATGAGCCCAACCCCCGAAACCACCGCTGCCGTTCAGGACAGCCCCGTCACCGGCCCCTACGCCATTGTTGAGGCCTCCGGTCAGCAGTTCTGGCTGCAGCCAAACCGCTACTACGACCTCGATCGCCTCGCGGTGGACGTCGATGGCACCCTGACCATCGACAACGTGCTGCTGGTCAACGACGGCAAGGCCACCACCCTGGGCCAGCCCTACGTCAAAGGCGCCACGGTGCAGCTGAAGGTGATGGCCCATCGCCGCGGCCAGAAGATCATTGTCTACAAGATGCGTCCCAAGAAAAAAACCCGTCGCAAGAACGGTCACCGCCAGGAACTCACCCGGGTGATGGTCGAGTCGATCACCGTGGGCGGCAAGGCGATTTCCTGACCCTATCCCTCTAGCTTTTCCGAACGTTTCCCTGACTCCTCCACCCCATGGCCCACAAGAAAGGCACAGGCTCCACCCGCAACGGCCGCGATTCCAACTCCAAGCGCCTGGGCGTCAAGCGCTACGGCGGTGAAACCGTGAGCGCCGGCTCGATCCTGATCCGCCAGCGCGGCACCTCGGTGCTCCCCGGCGTGAACGTGGGTCGCGGCTCCGACGACACCCTGTTTGCCCTAGTGGATGGGGTGGTGAGCTTCGACACCATCAAGCGCGGCCTGCGCAGCCGCAAGCGCATCAACATCGCCGTCGGCTGATCGCGGCGCTTCCCCCATCTGCCGGCGGGTCTCCCGCCGGCTTTTTTGATGGCCAGGGACCAGGGCCCGTTCAGGCCAGGCGATAGGCCCGGGTGGTGATCAGATAGGGATGAAACACCTCCAGAAACCGGCTCTGGAGGGTGCGGAAGAAGGCCTCCACCAGCTCGGGGGCATCGAAGTGGAAGGGGTACTCCCCCTCAAACCCTTTGAAGAAATACCAGTTGAGCAGGGCAATCCCGGCCGGGGTGAGGCGCTCGGCAAACACCTCCAGCTGGCGGGCCGGATCGCTCAGGTGCTCGAGCACGTCCAGGCAGACGATGGTGTCGAAGCGCGGGGGCAGGGCCGGATCGGCCAGATCGCGGAAGCAGCGCAGCTTGGCCGCCAGGCCCAGCTCGGCGGCGCGGGCCTCCACGAAGGCCCGGTTGTGGGGATTGAGATCCACGAACCACACCTGCTCCACCTGGGGCAGGGCCGCCGCCGCCAGGGCATGGCTGCCAATGCCACCACCAAAGTCGAGCACCTGACCGGCGGCAAAGCGCTGCTGCAGGCGCAGGGTGTCGGCGATGTAATCGGCACTGCCGAGGTGCCAGGCCGCCAGCTCCAGCAGGTGGCCCGTGCCAACGGCATCTTCGTAGAACTGCTCCACCCGGTCCGGATCGAAGGCTCCGGGATGCAGGGCGGCCAGATCGTCGGTGCTGCTGGGCAAGCGGCGCTCCAACTCCTGGGGGGCGATCTGGAGAAAGCTGGCCAACTGGGGGCGCAGGGCAAAGCCGTCGGCCAGAAACCGCTCCACCGTGAGGGGGGATGCCGGCGCCAGCCCCTCTTGCCTCTCCACCACCAACGCCATCCCTCAACAGGTTGACGCCAACCTAGGTGCCGGGATTCGGGGCTCTCTCCGTGGGGCCATCGGCCAGCTCAACCCCGTCACCGGGCACCTCGAGCCAGTGCCGCAACCAGGCCACCAGGCCATAAAAGGGCAGGGTGTCCGCCAAGGCGGCAATCAGTTTGAACAGATAGCCACTGGCAATGAACGAGGCCAACTGGGGCAGCACGGGCTCACCGGGGCGCACCGGCAGCACATGGCTGGCGTAATGGCTGATCAGCACCACGGCGCTGGTGTCCACCAGCTGACTCACCAGGGTGGACCCGTTGTTGCGCAGCCACAGGGCCTTGCCACCACTGAAGCGCTTCCAGAAATGGAACAGGCGCACATCGGTGAACTGGGCTGCCAGATAGGCCACCATCGAGGCTCCGACGGCACCAAAGGCCAGCCGCCGCACCTCGAAGAAGGTGGCCTCCGGCGCCCCCTGCAGCCCCGGCAAAATGCCGCCGAGCCAGAGGATCAGCACGATCCAACCATTGAGCAACAGGCCCACCCAGACCAACTGGGAAGCCTTCTGCTCCCCCCAGAGCTCACTGATCAGATCGGTGCACAGAAAGGTGATCGGATAGGGCAGGGCCCCCACCGCCACCACAATGGGCCAGCTGCCGATTGACCCCAGCTGCAGAAAGCGGGTGAGACCGAGGATGTTGAGCATGCCCATCGTGCCCAGGAACAGGCCGGCCAGCACCAGAAACGCCAGGTCGCGGCGCTGCTGCACGGTCATCGAAGCGGAGCATGGGACCCTGCAAGGCTGACGCTCCGATCCATGGCTGACCAGCCCTGCGGCTTCCTGGTGCTCGACAAGCCCACCGGACTCACCTCCCATGGCTGTGTGAGCAGGGTGCGCCGCGCCTATGGCCTCAAGCGGGTGGGCCACGGCGGCACCCTCGATCCAGCGGTCACCGGCGTGCTGCCGATTGCCCTGGGCCCCGCCACCCGGCTGCTGCCCTACCTGGAGGGCGACAAGACCTACCGGGGCGTGGTGCAGCTGGGGGTGCGCACCGTCAGCGATGACCTCGAGGGGGAGGTGCTGAGCCAAGCCGCCGTGCCCGCCCTGAGCAGAGCCGATCTGGAGGTGGCCCTGGCGGCCTTTCGCGGCCCAATCCAGCAGGTGCCCCCCCAGGTGTCGGCCGTGCACGTGGAGGGGCAGCGGGCCTACGCCCGGGTGCGCCAGGGAGAGGAGCTCAACCTGGCCGCCCGAGCCGTGACACTGCACCGCCTGGAGCTGCTGGGTTGGGATGGGGCCACCGCCCGCCTGGAGGTGCTGGTGCGCTGCTCCGCCGGCACCTACATCCGCTCCCTGGCCCGCGACCTGGGAGACGTGCTGGGCTGCGGCGGTGCCCTGGCCACCTTGCGCCGCACCGAGGCCCTTGGCTTCGGTTTGGAGCAGGCCGTGCCCCTGGAGGCCCTCGACCAGACCCCCTGCCCAACCCTGCTGGATCCCCTGACGGCCCTGGCCCACCTGCCCAAGCGGCAACTGGATGGCGGGGAGCTGGAGAGCTGGCGCTGCGGCCGGGCCCTGGGCCACGATCTGCCCGTGGAAACCGGCGAGCCCGTGGCGGTGCTGGGGCCGGATGGCAACCTGGCCGGCATGGCACGCGCCCAGGACACCGGCCTGCTGCACCCGAAACTGGTGTTCAATGCCGCCGGTTGAGCCGACCCGGTCGGGCTGTCTCAGTCCTGTTGTTTTTTTCCAGTCGCTCCGATGGCCGGCCACAGCAAGTGGGCCCAGATCAAACGCACCAAAGCCGTGGTGGACGCCAAACGCGGCGCCCTGTTCACCCGGCTGGGGCGGGAGATCACGGTGGCGGCCCGGAGCGGGGCCGATCCAGCCGGCAACTTCCAATTGCGCACGGCACTTGAGAAAGCCAAGGCCGCCGGGCTGCCCAACACCAACATCGAGCGCGCCATCGCCAAAGGATCCGGGCAAGGCGGCAGCGGTGGCGACACCTTTGAGGCCGTGCGCTACGAGGGCTACGGCCCCGGCGGCGTGGCCGTGCTGGTAGAGGCCTTCACCGACAACCGCAACCGCACCGCCGCCGAGGTGCGCCTGGCCTTCAGCAAACAGGGCGGCAACCTGGGCGAGTTGGGTTGCGTGGGCTATCTGTTCGAACAGCGGGCGGTGGTGCAAGTCGCCTCGCCGTCCCAGCCGGGACAGGCCTTGGACGAAGACGCCCTGCTGGAGGGCCTGCTGGCCCTGGAGGAACGGGGCGGCCCGCCGTCCCTGGGCTACGAGCTCGATGGCCAGGGGGCCGAGGTGTTCGGGGCTTACGAGGTGCTGGAGGCCCTGCAGGATGGCCTGCGGGGCCAGGGTTTCGCGGTGACTGGCTGGGAGCACCGCTGGATCCCCCAGACGGCCTGTCTCCTCAGCGACCCTGCCACCCTGCGGGGCTGCCTGCGCATGCTCGATGCCCTCGAAGAGCTCGACGACGTGCGCAGCGTCACCAGCAACCTGGAGGCCGACGAAGACCTGATCGCCACCGTGCTCGACTGAAAGCCCAAGCCGGTCGGATCACAACCGGTGTAGGCACCTGGCCGGACTGGGTGGGTTGATCAAGCTGGAGCCCATGCCCGCTCACCACGCCCCATGCCAAACCGTCCCTCCGCAGCCTGGGCCCTCGCCGTCCTGGGGCTGCTGAGCGTCTTGCCCTCGGCCGGCCTGGCCCAGGGCGGCACCACCCCAGCGACCAAAACCAGCGTGGACATCCCGGCGCTGGGACGCCTGGACCTGGAGAACGGCTACCCGAGCGCCGCCACCGCCCGCAAGCTCTACAACGAACTCGATCTGCAGCGGGCCACCCAGGGCTACCTCTGGGCCCTACCCGCCGTGGGCTTCAAGGCGCTCTACGACGCCCAGGCCAAAACCATGGGCGTGCGCAACGGCGACGTGCTGCTCTACCGCACGCTGCAGGACAAGGCGGGGATGCTCACCCCCAACATCACCACCCTCTACGCCTTCAGCTTCTGGGATCTGGCCAAGCAGGGGCCGCTGGTGGTGGAGGTGCCGGCCGGGCTCACCGCCGGCGGCGTGCTCGACATCTGGCAGCAGCCGATCACCGACATGGGCCAGACCGGGCCCGACAAGGGTGCCGGCGGCAAGTACCTGATCCTTCCCCCCGGGGGACCGGAGGTGGTGGCCCCGGGCTACCGAATCTTCCGGGCGTCCAGCAACCAGGTGTGGTTCGGCACCCGCGGCCTGGCCCCCGACAAGGCCGTGGCCGAGGCCACCGTGCGCCAGCACCGGCTCTACGGCTGGAACCAGCGCGCCAATCCGCCGGTGTCCCGCTACGCGGAGGTGGGCGGTCGCCCCTGGCAGTCGGCCCAGCCCGCCGATCTCTCCTACTGGCGGCTGCTCAGTGAGCTCTATGCGAACGAGCCGGTGGCCCCGCGCGACCGGATGATGTTCGGAATGCTGTCACCCCTGGGCATCAACCCCGGCCAGCCCTTCCAGCCCGATGCCCGCCAGGCGCGGATCCTGGGCGAGGCGGCCCAGCTGGGCGACCTGATGGCCCGCAGCATCGCCTACGACAAGCGCACCCCCGGCGCCACGGTGTACCCGGGCAAACTCTGGGAATACGCGGTGCTCTTCGATCTCGACCAGGAATCGCCCGACAAACGGCGGGTGCAGTTCGACGAGCGCACGTCGTGGTTCTACGAGGCGATCGGCATGTCGGTGGGGATGCAGGGCCGGGTGGTGGGCTTCGGCCAGGTGTACCTGGAGGCGTCCAAGGACGCCAAGGGCCAATGGCTCGATGGCGGTCGCACCTACCGCATGCGGGTGCCGGCAAGCGCCCCGGTGAAGCAGTTCTGGTCGATCACCCTCTACGACAACCTCAGCCGCGGACCGCTGATCACGGCGCAGGGCGCCGCCGACCTCAGCTCCCGCAAACCCGATCTGGTGAGCAACGCCGACGGCTCGGTGGATGTGGATTTCGGGCCTGTCCGCCCTGCGGGCGCGAAGAACTGGATCCAGACCAGCCCGGGTAAGGGCTGGTTCGCCTACTTCCGCTTCTACGGCCCCACTGAGCCCTATTTCGCCAAGACCTGGCAGCTGAACGACATCACACCCATTCAGCCATGACACCGATCCACCATCGCCCGCTCCGGCCCCTTGGGCTGATCCTCGCCCTGATGACGATGGCCAGCGTGCCGGGCCCAGCCCTAGCCGCCACGCCAGCCGCCATAGCGCCGGCGGCCACCACCGCCCCAACCCCCGCCGAAGCGAAGGCCATCGCCGAGGAGGCCTGGCTCTACGCCTACGCGCCGCTGCAGGGCTACCAGACCTTCTGGAACCAGACCCAGAACAAGGCCTTTCCGGGCTATGTGGGCGGGTTCAACCGGTTCCGCCACTACAGCCGTTCGGCCACCCCGGCAGACACGGACATCGTCACCCCCAACAACGACACGCCCTACTCCTGGGCCTGGCTGGATCTGCGGGCCGAGCCGATCGTGCTGAAGCTGCCGGCGGTGAAGGCACCCCGGTATTACGTGAACCAGTGGTTCGACCTCTACACCCATAACTTCGCCTATACCGGCGTGCGGGCCACGGGGCGCGGCGCCGGCACCTACCTGTTCGGCGGCCCCCGCTGGCGGGGCACGGTTCCCAAAGGAATCACCAAGGTGTTCCGGGCCGAGACCGATTTCGTGGGCACCCTCACCCGCACCCAGCTCAACGGACCCGACGACATCCCCGCCCTGCAGGCGCTGCAGGCCCAGTACCAACTGATCCCCCTCTCGCGCTTTGAAGGAACCCAGCCCCCCAGGCCCGCACCGGCGGTGACCTGGCCTGCCTGGGATGCCGCCAAGGCCGAGGGAATCGGCTTCATCAGCTATCTCAACGCCCTGCTGCCGTTCATGCCCACCGTGCCCTCGGAGAGGGCGCTGATGGCGCGCTTTGCCCGCATCGGCATCGGCCCGGGCCGCCCCTTTGATCCGAATCAGCTCCAGCCCGCCACCCGCAGCGCCATCGAGGCCGGGGTGGCCGCCGCCGCCGCCAACCTGCGTACCAAGGCCCTGGCCCAGAGCAGTTCGAAGGGGTTCTTCGGCACCCGTGACGAACTGGGCAGCGACTACCTCACCTACCGCGCCATGGGGGCGATGCTGGGGATCTACGGCAACAGCAGTGCCGAGGCCTTCTACGCCAGCCAACAGACGGGCCCCGACGGCAAGGTGCTCGACGGCCGTCGCCAGTGGGTGCTGCGGTTCCCCGCCGGCCAGTTGCCGCCGGTGCGTGAGTTCTGGTCGATCACGATGTACAACCTGCCCCAGCGGTTGCTGGTGGCCAATCCGATCAACCGCTATTCAATCGGGGATCGCACCCAGGGCCTGAAGCTGGGGCCCGACGGCTCCCTGGAGATCTATCTCCAGCATGACAACCCAGGGCCAGACAAGGTCTCCAACTGGTTACCCGCCCCCGCTGGGCCCTTCTTCTTCGTGGGCCGTCTCTATGGACCAGGCCCGTCGGCCCTCTCCGGGCAATGGCAGCTGCCCCCCCTGCAGGAACGCCCCTAGCGCTCCTGGGGGAGGGCGGTGGCTGCAGGGCCATCCACCAGCACCTCCAGCCGCGGGTGGTGCTGCAGCCAACTGGCCGGCACCTCCGGGCAGGGAGGCTCCAGCAGCGCCCGGCGCAGCATCGAGGCCTTGGCCGCACCGGTCACCACCAGGAGAATCCGCTCGGCCGCCAGGATCTCGGCCAATCCCAGGGTGATCGCCTGGAGCGGCACCGCCCCGGCATCCCCGCCGAAGGCCGGGGCGTTCTGGGCCCGGGTGGCGGCACTGAGCGCCAGGCAACGGCAGGGGGCCTCCGGGCCACAGGGGGGTTCGTTGAAGCCCACGTGACCATTGCTGCCCAAGCCCAGGAGCTGCAGACCGATCCCCCCTGCGCCAACCAGGGCCGCCCGATAGCGCCCGGCCTCCTGCAGGGGATCGGCCGCCAGGCCATCGGGCAGCTGCACCTGGGCCGGCGCCAACCCGAGCGGGCCCTGCAGCTGATCCGCCATGAACGCGGCGAAGGAACGGGGATCGGTCGGCCCGAGGCCGACGTATTCATCGAGGTTGAAGCTGAGCCAGCCCTGCCGGATGGCCTGCTGGTCCGGCGCGTTGAACCGATCAAACTGCCGCCGCAAGGCGCCATACACGGGCACCATGGTGCGTCCCGTGGCCAGGCCCAGGGGACGGGGACAGGAGGCGCGACGCTCCTGCAACAGCCGCTCCGCCACCGCCTCGGCCACGGCCCCGGGGTCTGCCATCACGGTCAACTCCACGGTCAGGGGGTGCCGTAGGGACGCAACTCCGCTCCCCGGTAGTAGTGGCGCAGGATCTGGTCATAGGTCTGGCCCCGCTGGGCCAGACCGTGGGCCCCCCACTGGCTCATCCCCACCCCATGGCCGTAGCCCCGGCCGATGGCCAGCAGCGACGGCGGGGGCACCTGCATGGGCGGCTGATCCGGGGTCGGGGCAGGATCGGCGCCGCGACCCTGGCCGTCCAAGGGCAGCAGCGGGGGCAAGGCCGGCAGGGCCGCCAATTCGGGGGCCACCACCTCAAAGCGCACCAGGGTGCTCTTGAGGCCGAGGCGACTGCGCAACTGGGCGCCGGTGAGCACCAGGGTGCCGCTGGGGCCGATCACCCGGGCTTGGCGAACCCGGCCGGAGCCCGTGGTGGCGAGCACCTCGATGCTCTGGGCGCCGCCGATCTCGCCGAAAGCTTTTTGCAGCTGGTCGGGTTCCAATCGCTGCTGCCAGGCATGCACCGGGCTGTGCTGGTCAAAGTCGGGCACGCTCACCAGGTAGGGGAGCTGCTGACTCCAGAGATCACCACTGTTTTCCGTGCTCCCACCGGCACTGCTGTGAAACACCGCATTGGCCAAACTGGAGCCGTAGATCAACACCTGGCCGCGGGTGCTAGCCACGGCCTGGCGGGTGGAGGGGGTTTCCGCCTCCACGCCCTTGTACACCTGGCTCGACACGGTGGCGCTCACGTCAAAGGGGGCCGCGGGCTTCCGCTGCCGCAGGGCGTAGGTCCGAGCCGCCACCGCCTGGGCCCGCAGGGCTGCCTGGGGCCAACTGGCCGGCATTTCGCTGCCCACCACGCTGGGCAGGTAGTCCTCCAGGGGCACATGGTTGATGGCCTGCAGGGCCGAGCCCGCCACCAACAGTTGCAGGCGCCCCCGATAGCCCCGCTGCTGCAGCTGGAACGCGGCCCCATCCCCAGGAAGGAGGGCAAGAGCCTGGTCCAGCGGGGCCGTCGAAGCGGCCGGTGCCGGTTCCAACCAGAGTTCGGCCACCGCCGGCAGGGCCTCCACGGCGCCGCCGCGCTCCAGCTCCAGGCCACCGGAGGCGGCCAGCGTCACCACCAGCCTCTCGCTGGGTGCCACGGGCCAGCGCCGGGCGCCGGCCCGCAACACCAGCGGCTGCTGCCGGGCGACCAGGGGAACCCGCGATGCCTCCAGCAGCAGCACCCGCACCTGGGGGTCGGCACTCTGCGCCCGCAGGGCGGCGGGCACCGCCCCGACCCCCACCAGGGCCAGAACGGGCCAGCCCACCAGCCCGCTTGCCAGCCAGGAGACCAGGGAAGAGCGGGACAAGGGCATCACCGGGACAGGTTCCTGCTCAGGGGGCCCATTGTGCCCGGCGTGGCAGCATGCGCCAGAGGCGGCAGGACCGTGCAGGTCACCTTTCTAGGCACCAGTTCCGGCGTGCCCACCCGGGGCCGCAACGTGTCGGCGGTGGCGCTGCGGCTACCCCAGCGCAGTGAGCTGTGGCTGTTCGACTGCGGCGAGGGCACCCAGCACCAGTTCCTCCGCAGCGAGCTGCGGGTGAGCCAGCTGCGCCGGATCTTCATCACCCACATGCATGGCGACCACGTGTTTGGCCTGCCAGGCCTGCTGGCCAGCCTCGGCCTGGCTGGCACCTGCACGGGCATCGACCTCTACGGCCCCGATCCCCTGCGCGACTACCTCGAAGGGGTGCTGCGCACCTCCTCCACCCGGATCGGTTACCCCCTGCGCACCCACAAGGTCCAGCCCGCCGCCAGCAGCGGCGCCATGCTGCTCGACGACGACGACCTCACCGTGCGCTGCGCCCCCCTCACCCACCGGGTCCCGGCCTTCGCCTACCGGGTGGATCAAAAACCCCGCCCAGGCCGGTTTGATGTGGAGCGGGCCAGGGCCGAGGGCATCCCGCCAGGGCCGATCTATGCGGAGCTCAAGGCCGGACGCACCGTGACCCTCGACGATGGCCGGATCATCAAGGGGGCCAGCCTGTGCGGCCCCGAGCGCCCGGGGGCGAGTGTCGTGTATTGCACCGACACCGTGTTCTGCGAGGCGGCGGTGGAGCTGGCCCGGGGAGCCGACCTGCTGATCCACGAATCCACCTTCTCCCACGCCGAAGCGGAGCTGGCCTACCAGCGCCAGCACTCCACCAGCACCATGGCCGCCCAAACCGCGCTGGAAGCGGGCGTCAAGCAACTGGTGCTCACCCACCTGAGCCCCCGCTACATGCCCGGCAATCCCATGACCCCCGACGACCTGGTGGCGGAGGCCAGCGCCATCTTCCCCAACACCCTGGTGGCCAAGGATTTCCTCAGCCTCGACATCACCCCAGCCGATCCGGCCACGGCCTAGGCCTGCAACAGTTCACGCGATTCCGCTCCGGAGGGCCCTTCCCCCGTGATACAAGGTCTCCGATGCGGTCTTTCCGCCTACCCGCCGGCTTTTCCCAATGGCCTCCTCCTTCTCCTCGGCTGCCTTCCGCAGGGCCAGCTTCAGCAGTGCCGTTCGCGCCCTTGCCCGAACCCTGCTGGCCGCACCCCTGGCCCTGCTGTTGTGCCTGGGCATCGGCAGCCCAGCCCTGGCGGCCCAGTGGAGCACGGAGCAGCTCACCGTGCCCGCCACCCCTGACGGCACCCTGGTGACCTTCAGCGAGCAGGAGATCAAGGCCGGACGCAAGGTGTTCAACAGCAGCTGCGGTGAGTGCCACGCCGGCGGCATCACCAAGACCAACCAGAACGTGGGCCTCGACCCCGAGACCCTGGCCCTGGCCACTCCGCCCCGGGACAACGTCGAGGCCTTGGTCGACTACATGAAAGATCCCACGTCCTACGACGGGGAATACAGCATCGCCGACGTGCACCCGAGCCTGCGCAGCAGCGACATCTTCGTGAAGATGCGCGATCTCGACGACGACGACCTGCGTCTGATGGCCGGCTACATCCTGGTGGCCCCCAAGGTGCAGGGTGTTCAGTGGGGCGGCGGCAAGATCTACTTCTGAGCAAGCACAGCAGATCCAGTGCCCCTTTCGAGCCGGTGTTTTCCACACCGGCTTTTTAATGGCCCGCCGTCTCCGGGGGACGGCTGTTGGCTGGATCGAGCGAGCCGGGCTGCTTGCTGTACCACCACTCCTGCAGATCAGCGTCCAGCCGCACCGGAAATAGGGTGATTACCGTGCGGGTGGGGCGGGCTCCTGGCTGGAGCAGCTCCACCGCATAGGAAGGACAGCGACGCGAGGCGAGATCGGCCACGAAGCGCCGGCCGATACGCCGCCAGCTGGGCTCCTTGCTGCGCCAGGCCAGACGGCAGCAGGGCCAGGGCAGCTCCTCACGATCAAACAGGCGGCAGCACGGCCCCAGCACCCGGTAGCTGTACTGACCACCAGGGCTGGTGTGCTCGCTCCCCGGCTCCAGCAGGGCTGCGACGTGGCCCCGGGAGGGGGGTGCCTGGGCTGACACAGAACGACGGCTCCGAGATGACAGCAAAAAGCCACCCCGCAGGGTGGCAGAGAGGGATCCGGCCATCAAGGCACGGAAGGGTGCCTGGCAGGGGCCGGAAGCAGCATGGCTGCCCTGGCTCAAGGCCAGGGGCCATGACCCAAGCGGGAACTCAGTAGAGCTCTTCTTCGGCGTGGGTCTTGATGGTGCAATCGCTGGTGGGGTAGGCCACGCAGGTGAGCACAAACCCAGCTTCGATCTGGTCGTCGTCCAGGAAGCTCTGGTCGCTCTGGTCCACGGTGCCGGCGGTCAACTTGCCAGCGCAGGTGGAGCAGGCGCCGGCACGGCAGGAGTAGGGCAGGTCGATGCCCTGCTCCTCAGCGGCGTCGAGGATGTACTGGTCGTCAGGAACCTCGATGGTCTTGTTGAGGCCTTCGCTCTCGCTGATGAGGGTGACCTTGTAGGAAGCCATGAAAGGGATTGGGGCTCACAGGCACCCGGAAGCCGGGCCTGTAGGACCCGCCCTTCATACATCCGCCGCGCACCTTTCCTGCCGATTTGTCAGCGAGGACGGAGGAAGCCCAATCAAAGCCAAGGCACAGATCAGCGTGCCTTATGCAACACGGCGGATCGTTAGCAGGCCCCACTGGCTCTGCTGGGCGGTGAGTTCGGCCCGCCAGCCCTCCTCCAGCAACGCCTGTTGGAGGGCGGGGGCCTGGTCCACCAGCAGGCCGCTGAGCAGGCCGACTCCGTGGGGAGCCAACAGGGTGTGAAAAGCCGGACACAGGGCCTGAATCACCGGCGCCAGGATGTTGCAGAGCAGCAAATCGGCTGGCTGGCCGTCGAGCAGACCGGCCAGGGTGTCTGCCGACCCCAGCGCCACCCGGACCTGGTCCGTCAGCCCGTTGAGGCCGGCATTGTCGGCGGTAGCCCGCACCGCCAGGGAATCGGTATCGGCGGCGGCCAGGGAAACCGCCCCCAGGCGCAGGGCCGCCAGGCCCAGCACGCCACTGCCGCAGCCGAGATCGGCCAGCCGTACGCCCGCCAGATCCAGGGATTCGAGCGCTTCGAGACAGAGGCGCGTGGTGGGGTGACTGCCGGTGCCGAAGGCGCTGCCCGGATCCATGACGATCACCTGGCGCCCGGCATGCTCGGGCGGGCAGGGCAACCAGGCGGGAAGGATCAGCAGCAGCTGGCCCACGGGATCAGCCTGCCAGTGCTGCTTCCAGCTGAGGCTCCAGTCTTCCTCAGCCTGCTGGCTCCACTGCAGGGGCGGCAGGTCCAAACCGAAGGGCTGCGCCAGGGGCGCCAGGGCCTGCTCGAGCTGCCAGCGCTCGTGCTCGGGCCAATCGCTCGCTGGCAGCCAGGCGATCAGCTGGCGTTCAGCGGGAGCCTCTGGACGGTGCTGGACCGCAACCCGGGGAATCCCCAGGGCACCGAGCTTCCACACCAGGGATTCCTCGAGTTCCGGCAGGGACGCCAGCTCCAGCCGCCACCAACCCGGCGCGGTCCCCATCAGAGGGTGACCGGATGGGCTTCCTGGATGCCGTTGATGGCGTGCACCGAAGCCAACAGGCTCGGAGGAATCGGATCATCGAGGCTGAGCACCATCACGGCGTCGCCGCGCACGATGCGGCGACCCACCTGCATCGAGGCGATGTTGACGTTGTGCTCGCCGAGCAGGGAGCCCAGATGGCCGATGATGCCAGGCATGTCGCGGTGGCGGGTGAACAGCATGTGGCGGCTGGGGGCCACGTTCACCGGAAACTCATCGATGGTGGTGATCCGCAGTTCACCCTCGGCGAACACCGCCCCGGTGACGGTGTGGTTGCCGTTGGACCCCTTGGAACTGAGCTGCAGGGAGCCGCCCGCGAAATCGCGGCTGGCGTCGTCCTTCACCTCCACCACGTGGAGGCCCCGCTCCTTGGCCTCCAGGCTGGCGTTCACGTAGTTGATGCTGTCGCCGAGGGCGGTGGAGAGCAGGCCCTTGAGGGCCGCCACCACCAGGGGCTGGGCGGGGTGGGCGGCAAAATCGCCCTGGAGCCGCACTTCCAGCTCGCTGATGGGGCCGCCGGCCAGCTGGCTCAGCAGTTGCCCCAGGGTTTCGGCCAGTTGCAGGTGGGGTTTGAGCTGCTCCATCACCTCGGCATTGAGGCCAGGGATGTTGACGGCGCTGCGGGCCGGCAGGCCCAGCAACACATCCCGGATCTGCTCGGCCACATCGATCGCCACGTTCTCCTGGGCCTCTTCGGTGGAGGCGCCCAGGTGGGGGGTAAGGATCAGGCGCTCCCGCACCTGGCGCAGGGGCGAGCCGGCCTCGAGGGGCTCATTGGCATACACGTCGAGGGCCGCGCCGCCGATGGTGCCGTTCTCCACCGCCTCGGCCAAAGCCGCCTCGTCGATGATGCCGCCGCGGGCGCAGTTGACGAGGCGCGCGGTGGGTTTCATGGTGCGCAGCAACTCCGCGTTCACCAGGTTCTCGGTGTCCGGCGTGCGGGGTAGGTGAAGGCTGATGAAGTCGGCCTCGGCAAACAGGGCCGGCAGGGGCATCAGCCGCACCTGCATCTGCTGGGCCCGCTCCGCGGACACGAAGGGGTCGTAGGCCATCACATCCATGCCCATGGCCTTGGCCACCCGAGCCACGTGGGAGCCGATCTTGCCCAGGCCCACCACGCCGAGCTTTTTCTTGTAGAGCTCATTGCCCACGTATTTCTTGCGGTCCCAGCCGCCGGCCATGGTGCTGGCGTGGGCATGGGGCACATGGCGCGAGAGGGCCAGCATCAGGGCCAGGGCCTGCTCGGCGGCGGCGATGGTGTTGCCCTCGGGGGAATTCACCACCAGCACACCCCGCTTGGTGGCCGCCGGCACATCCACGTTGTCCACCCCGACGCCGGCGCGGCCGATGATCCGCAGCTTGTCGGCAGCTTCAATGATGTCGGCGGTCACCGTGGTGCCCGAGCGGATCATCAGGGCGTCGTAGTCGGCGATGATCGCCTTGAGCTCTTCCGGCGGAAGCCCGGTGCGCACATCCACCGTGGCCACCTGGGACAGGATGTCGATCCCCGCCTGGTCGATGGGATCCGAAACGAGAACCTTTGTCATGCCCGGCGGTGGGGTGGGTGAGCCGGCGGTGCAGTGTAGTGAGCGGCGAGAATCCCCCCAACCCGAAGGAGCAGAGCGCAGCGTGGGCACGAGTGTGGTGGTGGTGCTGAACGACCGCAAACGGCTGCATCAGCTGCGGGATCGCCTGGCGGCCCTGCAGCCGCCGATGGTGCAGCTGGAGGCCATCGGCGAAGGGGAGCAGACCCTGGCGGAGGTGGCTCGGCTCAATCCGGCGGTGGCCCGCCGCAACCGCCAGCGCTCGATGGCCCGCTGGCTGATCCCCTTCGGTTTCCTGGCCGGCCTCACCTTCACCTACATCACCGACCTGGACACCTTCGCCTTCGCCGGCGCCTGGAGCCAGCACCTGATCGGCGCCCTGCTCGGCATGGGCTCGGGCTGGATGGGCAGCTTCGCCGCCGCGGCCAGTGTGCGTTCCGAGGAGGATGACCGGATCCGCAGCCTGCGCAACCGGGTGGAGGAGGGCCACTGGCTGCTGCTAGCCGAAACGGCCAACGGCGTCGAGATGCCCTGGATCAGCCTCCAACAGGCCAAGCCCCTGGCGGTGGTGCGTCTGGGCGATGGCTGAGCAGGCCCGAACCTGATGCTGCCGCAGCGCGACCTGCTGGTGGGGAGCCAGCATCCAACGGAGCTGGCCGCCGTGCTCGCCGCCGCCGACCAGGCCCTGCGCACCTGGGAACCGGTGTGGACGGGGTTTGTGGACGGGGGCGTGCGGGAGGAAGCCTCGGAACGGTTTGGCGCTTTGGCCGAGCTGACCCTGACGAGCACCGGGGGCTATCCCGGGGCCGAGCGGCAGCGGCTGCTGGTTCAGCGGCAGGACGCAGCCCTAGATCTGGAGGATGGGACGGCCGGCCTGATGGGTCTGGAGATCAGCGGCAATTTCCTGTTCGATCCCGCCGAGCGCACCGATTTCCGTGCCGGCCTGCTGGCCCTTGGCCTGGCGGAGGGCGCGCTCGGCGACATCTGGGTGCGGGGCGACCGGGGGGCACAGGCCGTGGTCACCGCCCAGCAGGCAGCAGCGCTCGATGGCCGCACCACCAGGGTGCGAACGGTGGAGGTGCGGCTGGAGGCCCGGCCGCTGGATCAACTGCAGCTGCCCGCCCCGCGCCAACCTCGCCGCTTCCAGACGGTGGAGGCCTCACTGCGGCTGGATGCGGTGGCCTCGGCCGGATTCGGAATCTCCCGCAACCGCATGGCTGAGCTGATCCGCCAGGGCAGTGTGCGGGTCAACTGGCAGACCATCTCCAGCCCCAGCCGCCTCCTGGTGGCCGGGGATCGGGTGCAGCTCGAAGGTCGGGGAGAACTTCGCCTCGAGGCGGTGCAGGCCACCAAGCGGGAGCGGTGGCGGATTGAGCTGGTGCGGTGTTGAGGCTTACCAGCGTCCACCCTGGCAATCAACTGAGCCCGTACACACGCGCTGAAGGGTGCCATCCGGGTTGACCTCGACTCCAAAGGACGAGCCCGGCAGCACATCGATCGTGACGTTGAACTTCACCATTTCAGATGAACCACATTCGGGAGCTTGGCTCAGGGTGAAGCCCTCGCCAGCCGAGGTGCCGAGCACCAATGGCTGCCCTTCCGAATCCAACATCCAGCGCAGACATTCCCGAGCCGCCGAGGCCACCACCGCCTTGGCCGATGAGACGCGCGCCTTGTTGCTGTAGCGGATCACAGCCCCCGCGCTCAGCCCGGCCAGAATGGCGATGATGATCACCACAACCAGCAGCTCCACAAGGGTGAATCCCCAACTCGAGCCAGCCCCGAAAACCCTCCACAGACCTGGGCGATGACCACGTCCGAGGCTTGACCCGGCCGACGAGCGACTCCTAACTCCGAGCTGGGAGGGCGCGAGCAAAAAGCGAGCGATGCAGATTCTGCATTGCAGCGCGTCTTCGCCAATGCCGCCAGCACCCGCAGTTGAACGTCACAAGCGGCAAGGCCCGATTCCGGAGGCGGCGGCGGGGGGCCGTTCTGTAAACTCAGCTGGCTTCTGGGGCGATTAGCTCAGAGGTAGAGCACTACCTTGACACGGTAGGAGTCACTGGTTCGATTCCAGTATCGCCCATTTCAATTCAACTGCATTTCCTGAGATGGCAGTCACGGCAAGCGATTTGACCGTGGTTGTCGGTCTGGCGCGATCCGGAATTGGGGCAGCCAAGCTGTTGCGTCAGGCCGGCCGGGCGGTGCTCGTCATCGACAACCAGCAGGGACCAGACCTCGAAGCCAGGGCCGCCGATCTGCGCCAGCTGGGCATCGCCGTCCAACTTGGAGCCCCCCTCCATCCCGACACCTTCACCGCCCTGGCCAGTCGCCCCGCGACGGTGGTGGTGAGCCCGGGCATTCGCTGGGATCACCCCACCCTGGAGTGGCTGCGCCAGCAGGGGATCCCCACCGTTGGCGACCTGGAGCTGGCCTGGCAGGCCAGCTCCAACGTGCCCTGGATCGGCATCACCGGCACCAACGGCAAAACCACGGTCACCCACCTGGTGAGCCACCTGCTCCAGCATGCGGGCCTCGACGCACCGATGGGGGGCAACGTCGGCTTTTCCGCGGCTGAGCTGGTGCTGGAAAGGATCCAACCCAACCTCCCCGAACCCGACTGGTTGGTCATGGAGCTCAGCAGCTACCAGATCGAAGCGGCCCCTCAGGTGGCCCCCCAGGTGGGGATCTGGACGACCCTCACCCCGGATCACCTGGAGCGCCATGGCACGCTCGAGGCCTATCGCGCCATCAAACGGGGCCTACTGGAGCGCTCCAGGGAGCGCATCCTCAACGCGGACGACGCCGATCTGCAGGCCCATGCTGACCGCTGGGAGCGGGCCACCTGGATCACGGCGGGCCCGCGCGCGAGCCTGCCTCACTCCATCACCCCCAGCCTCTGGATCGAGGGGGGCCAGGTCATGCACGCCGGCCCCTCCGGCGCCACCCCCCTGATGGCCGCCGACTGCCTGGCCATGCCCGGAGCCCACAACCGCCAGAACATGCTGCTGGCCGCCGCTGCTGGCCGGATGGCTGGCCTGTCCGGAGCCCAGATGGAGGAGGCCTTCCGGGCCTTCCCCGGGGTGCCCCACCGACTCGAGCGCCTGCGCGAAGACCAGGGGATCACGTACTACAACGACAGCAAGGCCACCAATTACGACGCGGCCGAGGTGGCGCTCCAGGCTTTGGCAGGCCCCCTGGTGGTGTTGGCGGGGGGCGAAGCCAAGCAGGGCGACCCCAACAGCTGGCTGGTGGCCCTGGGCCAGAAAGCCGCCGCCGTGGTGTTGTTCGGTGCGGCCCAGGCGCAATTCCAGCAGCTCCTCGCAGCGGCCGGCTTTCCTGGAGCAGTCCACTGCTGTGAGGGCCTGGACACCGGCGTGGCCCTGGCCGCCCAACTGGCACGCACCCATAGCTGCCAAGCGGTGCTGCTCTCCCCGGCCTGCGCGAGCTTTGATCAATACAGCGATTTTGAAGCCCGTGGGGATCACTTCCGTCGCTTGGTCTCTGGGCTCTAGGGCCGCGGGACAGGCAAGCCTCGACAACGCCGCCCTTACCATTTCCAGGCGAGCCGTCCGCTACAAACGCCCATGGCGTACTGGTTGATGAAAAGCGAACCTGAGGTCTACGGGATCGACCACCTGCAACGGGAAGGCACAACCCTGTGGGATGGCATTCGCAACTATCAAGCCCGTAATTTCATGCGGGCTATGGAGATTGGCGACCAGGCATTCTTCTACCACTCCAACACAAAACCACCGGGAATCATTGGCCTGATGGAAGTGATCGAGACCCACCTGATCGATCCCAGCCAGTTTGATCCCAAATCCAACTATTTCGACCCCGGTGCCACCCCCGAGAAGCCCCGTTGGGATTGCGTGAAGCTGCGCTATGTGCGCCAATTTGAGCGCCTGCTGAGCCTCGACACGCTGCGGGAGAACTTCAGCCCCGACGAGCTGGGGGTGGTGAAACGGGGCAACCGCCTCTCGATCCTGCCGGTCAGTGCCGCCAGTGCCGAACGGCTGCTGCAGCTGCTGGACGCCCCGTGAGCCAAGCGGCACCGACCAGCCCGCCCCCCCTGGCAATCCGCGGCGCCGTGGAGCGGGGTTGGGCAGCCTTTGCCCACTGCCCCTGGGTGCTGATGGGCTTCACCCTGCTCAGCGGTGGTGCCAACCTGCTGGCCCAGCTGCTCTACCGCTACGAGAGCGGGCTGGTGATCTCGTTGCTGGGCCAACCGGATCCGATCTCGATCGTTCTGGCCGCCATGGCCTGGATCCTCTACGCGCTCACCGGCCTGTGGCTGGTCGTGGGCCTACTCCGTGGCGCCGAGCTGGCCCTCCAGGGTCGCCGGCCCCAGTTGGGGGACCTCATCCGGGTGGACGGCCGGGCCATGCTGCGCTGTTTCGGCACCGTGCTGCTGATCCTGGTGGTGCTGGCCGTCATCGTGCGCCTGGCCCAGGCCAGCTCCTGGCTGCTCACCTTGATTCAGCCCCTGCTCGCCCCCTTGCCGCTGCTGGCGGGCTGGGCCGTCATCGTGTACCTCAGCGCTGACCAGATCATGAGCCTGCCCCTCACCGTGCTTGGTGGGTTGGGTCCCGTGGGGGCCTTTCGCCGCGGTCGGGCCGCAACAGACCCCCATTGGCTCCATGCCCTGGGACTGACCCTGGTGCTACTGGGGATGGTTCTGGCCGGCTTCCTGGTGCTCCTGGTAGGCCTGGTGGTGGCCTTGCCTGTGGCGGGCTGCACCCTGACGGCCGCCTATCAGCAACTTTTCGGACTGGGCGATCTGGGCGAACCGAGCGGGATCAGCGTCCTCTGAAGCTCGGCTGGGCTGGGAAAAGATTGGCCAGATAGCAGCGGGTGACGTCCCGATTCTTGAGACCGTTCTGCACCAAAAAACCAGCCAGGGCGGCCTGAAACAGCCGGTATTGATCCCAGTTGGGATGCTGCTCAATGAAGCCGCGCATCGAAGCCAGCAGCACCTCCGGCACCTCAGCCTGGAAACTGACCGTGGCCGGATCAACGCCCGCAAAGGGTTGGTCACTGGCCTGCAATTCCATGGGGGGTGGGGTCGGATTGGCACCAGTTCTCCACATCCAGCCGAAGCCGTCAAATCGGACCCAGGGCCCCAAGCCGCGAAACTCGCAGACTGAGATTGTAGGCCCCTACAGGGATTGGGCCCGCTGGGGGCCAGCCGCAGTCGCCCGGGAGGAAACCGCCCCAACCTGTCAAGGGGAAAGGCCCCTGCGGCAGGGTTTTCCCCAACACCCCGGCGCCCGCGTCATCCCGGACGCCGAACCTGGGGAAAAACTGGGCAAAGCAACGGCCGATCTGGGGGCTGCGCGGGAATCCCACCTTCATCAGCAGTGCTGATCATGGGGCTACCGCCCTTGGGTCTCAGGCGAGACCGTGAGGAGCTGCCCACAGTTGGCCCGCCGCGTCGGCAGGCACCCCCGGGTCCAGGGCCGCCACCAGTGCTGCACTGGCCCCGGCAGCCCAGCTCCCCTCCACGGCGCGGCTCGCCGCTGCCGGCGTGAGCACGAAGCGCAACGTCCAGGAGTCCCGGTCGCCGTCAAGCGCCATCCAGAGCGGTCCCCGCTCCAGCTCCAGACTGATCGCCTCCTCGCCCATCAGCTGGTCGGCCAGCCCTCGGTGCTCCCGCGCCAACCGGACCAACCCCTGCTGCAGCTCTCGGGCTTCGTCGGCGGTCAGCTCGACGGCCCAGCCCTGGCCACCAACCAACACGGAAAAGGGGTGGCGGGCCGGGTCCACCAGCCAACGCCACCCCTCCCCTTCCTGAACCTGCATGCGGCGACGGTCAGCCGGGCAGCAGATCGGGCTGGTCCTGTTCGTCGCTCAGCTCAATGATGGCGCGCTGCACAGGCTTGATCATGGAGTCGTCGAGCAGACCATCGAAGTCATCAAAACGGCGCTGCTTGGCCCGGAAGGCAATGCGCACCGTGGTGAGGTAGCGGTTGCTGGAATGGCGAATCAGACTTTCAGCCCGTTGGGCCAGTTCCTTGGGATTGACATCAAGGCCGCTCTGCATGAACACCGCTCCAATTCAACCAATCTAGGTCAGCAAGTGCCGCGTCCCGATTAGAAGACCACCATGGGAGGCACCCTGGCGATCGATCTGGGCAGCAGCACCACTGTGGTGGCCTACCAAGGGCCCGGTGCCGCAGCGCAACTCCTCGCCCTGCCCCCCTACAGCAACAGTGAGCCCGTGGTGGTTCCCACCTTGCTGTGGCTGAGCGATCCCTGCCGATCCAGGCCCCTGATCGGGCGCCAGGTGCTGGAGGCGGGCCTGGCCCACGCCGAGGGGCCCGAGCTGCACCGCGACTTCAAACGGCGAATCGGTGCCACCCCCCAGGGTGGGGGCGATCCCGCGGCTCCGGCCCCAGCCATCGCCCTGCCCCTCAGCCCGGAACAGGCCGGCGCCCTGTTGCTGCGCCAACTCTGGGCTGCCCTGCCCGCGGATCTGGCCCCCCAGCGGCTGGTGCTCACGGCCCCGATCGATAGCTATCTCCGCTACCGCCAATGGCTGCAGGAGGTGTGCCGCGAGCTGGAGGTGGCGGAACTGGCCCTGGTGGATGAACCCACCGCCGCAGCCATCGGCGCCGGATTGCCCGCCGGCAGCACCGTGCTGGTGGTCGACCTCGGCGGGGGCACGATCGACCTCTCCCTGGTGGCCCTGGAGGGGGGGGAGGGCCGGCCCGCACCCATGGCCCAGCTGCTGCGCTTCGCCGGCCGCGACCTGGGCTCGAGTCGCCAGGCCCTGCGCTGCGCCAGGGTGATTGGCAAGGCCGGCCTCGCCTTGGGGGGGCGAGATTTCGACCGTTGGATTGCGGCCCATCTCTGCCCAGGAGCTGTCCTGAGTGGCGATCTACTGGCCGCTGCCGAAGCCCTCAAGTGCCAGCTCAGCAGCCAGGAGGAAGCCCTGGTGCTCTGGAGCCCCCCCGGGTCAGGCCTGCCCCCCCAGCCCCTGCGGCTGAACCGGAGCGAGCTCGAGGCCCTGCTGCGGGATCGGGGCCTGGTGGCCCAGCTGGATGGATTGCTTGAGGAGGTGCTGGCCGCCGCCCGCCGCGAGGGCCTGGCCCTGAAGCAGATCACGGCGGTGCTGCCGGTGGGGGGTAGCAGCCGACTGCCCTTGATCCGCCAGTGGCTGGCAGAACGCTGCAGCGGGATTCCCCTGCGCAACGAGCGGCCGGTGGAGGCCGTGGCCCTCGGCGCCCTGGCCCTCACCCCCGGCGTCCAGGTGCGCGACATCCTGCGCCATGGGGTGTCGCTGCGCTGCTGGGACCAACGCTCGGGCCGCCACCACTGGCAGGCCCTGTTTGTCGCCGGACAAACCTGGCCCAGCGACCGTCCCCTGGAGGTGGTGCTGGCCTGCAGCAGCCCGGACCAGCGCTCCCTGGAGCTGGTGCTCGGGGAACCGGACAACGAGCAGCGCAGCGAAGTGGTGTTTGAGGGTGGCTTGCCGGTGCTGCGGCCCCGGCCGGCCGGCGCGGGCCGGGTCCAGCCCTGGAGTCAGCAGCCCCCGGCCCTGCTCCTGGCCACGCCAGGGCAGCCCGGCGAGGATTGCCTGCGCCTGGGCTTCGGGATCGATCCCCAGGGCCAACTGCTGCTGGAGGTCACGGACCTGCGCAGCGGCCAACGCACCCCGCCGCAGGTGCTCGGCCCCGTGCGCTGAACCCCACCCACCGCCTGGGGCCGCCGCGGATCGGGGGCCCAGGAGTGGACGCCGGAGCCGCTGCCCCCTGGCGAGGGCGGCGGGGCCCCCAGCCCCATAAAACGGGGTGATCCGACCTTCCTCTCGCCTTGGCCCTGCGCCGCCACAGGCTGCCCCGTTTCTGGCTGGGCCTCACCCTGGGCCTGGTGGCCTCTGGCCTCGGGGCGACCTACTGGTGGGAGCAACAGCTGCCCCAACGGCTGGAGCAGGCGGCCAGGAGCGGAAATCTGCAGGCCTGCCTTCGCTACAGCGACCAGCTGGAAGCCCTGCGCTGGCTGGGAGGTCAGGCACCGGCGGAACAGGGAAGCTGCCGGCGGCGCCAGGCGGCCCGCCTCTGGCAGCAACAGCAGTGGGGCGCGGCCCTGCAGCTGCAACTGCAACTCGTGAATTCCCAGGCCGGTCGGCCGGCCGACCGCGACCAGCTGGACCGCTGGCAGCAGAGCCTGCAGCAGCGGGCCCTGAGCCGCTTTCAGGACGGCGACCTGCCGGCCGCTCTGGCACTCCTGGCCGTGATGGGCGACGACCGCCGGGCCGATGGCAACAGCCTGGGGGACAAGTTCCGCGAAAACTGGACCCGCAACCGACTCCAGTTCGAACGGGCCAAGGCCCTGAGTGGTCAACGGCGCTGGTGGGAAGCCCTCGATGCCCTCACCCGCATCGACCATCCCTGGTGGAAAACCCAGAGCCGGGCGCTACAGGCCACGGTGCAGACGGGCATTGAAGGCCTGGCGGGACAGGAGCGCGAATACGACGCCCACGGGCAGCTGCCCCACACCGTTCCCGCCGACCAACTCGACGCCCAAGTGCAGCAGAGGATCGCCAAGGGCATGAACGAATGGGCAGCCTTCCAGGACGCCTGCCGGGCCCTGGGCGGGACGGTGGTGGAAGCCGGGCCGGAGACAGCCTGTCAGCGCTGACCGCCTGGGGGGATCCCCAGGGGCGGCTGGCGCATGACAAAATTGACCTCGCGACGAAGCTCCGAGGCCATGCAGCCAGGTGATCAGGTCAAGGTCTCCCAGAGCGTGGTCGTCTACCACCATCCCCAGCACCGCGGCGAAGCCTTCGACCTCCAGGGCCAGCAGGGCGAAGTGGTGACCGTCCTCAACGACTGGAAAGGTCGGGTGATCAGCCCAACCCTGCCGGTGATCGTGGCTTTTGGGAAATTTCGCGCCCACTTCCGCGGCGACGAACTCGAGGCGGCCTAGGGCTCTGGGCGAAGCAGATAGACCCCTTCCTCTCCGTCGATGGCCTGCAGACACAGCTGGATCGATTCCTGACGCCGGGTGGGCACCACCCGACCGCAGAAATCGGGCTGAATCGGCAACTCCCGATGGCCCCGATCCACCATGGCCAACAGGCTCACCCGCTTCGGCCGGCCCCAGGCCTGCAGGGCCTCTAGGGCCGCTCGCACGGTGCGCCCGGTGAAGATCACGTCATCCACCAGCACCACCTGGCGTCCATCGAGGGTCACAGGCAAGTCGGTGGGTTGGCCCAGCCGGGTGCCCACCCGTTCCAGATCATCCCGGTGAAAGGTGGGATCCACCGTGCCCTGGTCAATCGGATGGCCCGTCATCGCCGCCAACCTCTGGGCCAGGACCTCAGCCAGCGCCACGCCCCGGGTCGGGATGCCAAGCAACAGCAGCGAGCGGCTGTCGATGGCACTTTCCAACACCTGGGAGGCCAGGCGATCAAGGGTGCGGCCGAGATCCAGGGCGGAGAGCAACTCAAGCCGGTGCATCGGTTCAGCCACGGATGAAGAGACTCGGCGAATCGGCCTAGGACAACCAGTGTGGCCAAAGCCTGACCCGGCCGGGATCAGGCGGGATCGCCGCACAATCGCACTGTAGGTTGGGCTTGGCAGGCGTTGAATCAACGTCGCTAGGCGAGTCGGTCGCTAGGTGAGACGGGTGACAGCATTTCCCTCCCAGCAGCAATTCACCCTGTCCGAAGGGCCCTCTCCCACGTTCCGGGACGCCTCCGCTATTGCTCCGGTCGTTCTCGCCATTCTGGATGGCTGGGGCTACAGCCATGAGGCCGAACACAACGCCATCCGGGCCGCCAACACCCCGGTGATGGATGCCCTCTGGCATGCCTACCCCCACACCCTGATCGAGGCCAGCGGCGGCGCCGTCGGCTTGCCCGACGAGCAGATGGGGAACTCCGAGGTGGGCCATCTCACCATCGGCTCCGGCCGGATCATTCGTCAGGAGTTGGTGCGGATCAGCCAGGCCGTCAAGAACGGCAGCATCGCGGACAACCCCGCCCTCAATGCCCTCGCCGACGGCCTGCACCATCGGGCCGGCACCCTGCACCTGATTGGCCTCTGCTCCGACGGGGGGGTACACAGCCACATCAAACACCTGGGCGGTCTGCTGAGCTGGGCCGCCGCGCGAGGCCTCGACGACGTGTGCGTGCACGTGATCACCGATGGCCGGGATACCGACCCGAGCAGCGCACCGCGGTTCGTCACCCAGGTGCAAGAGCAGATCAACCGGGCGGGTGTGGGCCGCATCGCCACCCTCTGCGGCCGCTACTGGGCGATGGACCGCGACAACCGCTGGGACCGTACGGAAAAGGCCTACCGCCTCTACACCGAACCGGCGCCCATCTCCGAACTGAGCCCGGTCAACGCCATCCACGCCTCCTACGCCAAGGAGATCGGCGATGAGTTCCTCGAACCGGTGCGTCTGGCGGAGGGGCTGATCAAGGCCGGAGACGGTGTGGTGTGTTTCAACTTTCGGCCCGACCGGGTGCGGCAGCTGATCCGGGCCCTGGTGCTGAGCGAATTCGATGGCTTTCCCCGGGAACCCATCAGCCCGATCGATGTGGTCACCTTCACCCAATACGAAAAAGGGCTGCCCGTAGCGGTCGCCTTTCCCCCGGAATCCCTCGACGGGCTGCTGGGGCAGGTGGTGTCAGAGGCGGGACTGCGTCAGTTCCGCACCGCCGAAACGGAGAAATATCCCCACGTCACCTATTTCATGAACGGGGGCATTGAGCAGGCCTTCCCCGGCGAAGACCGGCACCTCGTGCCCTCGCCGAGGGTGGCCACCTATGACCAGTCCCCCGCCATGTCGGCGGGCCAGCTCACGGACAGCTGCATCGCCGCGATCCAGAAAGGCGTCTACGCCCTAGTGGTGATCAATTACGCCAACCCTGACATGGTGGGACACACCGGCAAGATGGAGGCCACCACGGAGGCCATCACCACCGTGGACACCTGTGTCGGGAGGCTGATGGAGGCCACCAACCGCATGGGAGGGACCCTGTTGATCACGGCCGACCATGGCAATGCCGAGGTGATGGAAGGGCCCGATGGCCGGCCCTGGACGGCCCACACCACCAACCCGGTGCCCGTGATCCTGGTGGAGGGTGAGAAGCGCAAACTGCCCGGCCATGGCACCAATGTGGTGCTGCGCGACAGCGGCGGACTCGCAGACATCGCTCCCACCCTGCTGGAAATCCTCCACCTGCCCAAGCCAGCCACCATGAGCGGCGAGTCGCTGATCCTGCCGGCCGCGACCACCGCGGACACCAACCGCATCCCCCAGAGCCTGGGCGTCTAGCCTGCGCTCACCAGGGGAGGAACCTTTGATCACGTCGGTGTTGTCTTGGGTGTGGATCGGCAGCGGTGTGCTGCTGATCATCAGCGTGCTGCTGCATAGCCCCAAGGGTGACGGCATGGGCGGGCTTGCCGCCAGTGGTGGCTCGATGTTCACCAGCGCCCGCAGCGCCGAAGCCACCCTCAACCGCATCAGCTGGACCCTTCTGGCCATCTTTCTCGGACTGGCCGTGGTGCTGAGCGCCGGCTGGCTGAACTGAGCCAACGATGTCGATGCCGCGCCGCAATCTGCTGGTGGCCCTGGGATCCAGCCTCGGCGCCTTTTTCAGCGGAACCTCCCGAGCCAACGCCGCTGCCAAGGCCCAGGATCCAACCTGGCAGCTCAGTGATGCCGCCTGGAAACAGCGCCTGAGCCCCGCCGCCTATCAGGTGCTGCGCCGGGAGGGCACGGAACGCCCCTTTTCCAGCCCCCTGAACAGCGAAAAGCGCCCCGGCACGTTCGTCTGCGCCGGCTGCTCCCTGCCCCTGTTCAGTTCCAAGGCGAAATACGAGAGCGGCACGGGCTGGCCCAGCTTCTGGCAGCCCCTGCCCAACGCCATCGCCACCCAGGTGGATTTCAAACTGCTCGTCCCCCGCACCGAATACCACTGCCAGCGCTGCGGCGGCCACCAGGGTCATGTGTTCGGCGACGGCCCCAAGCCCACCGGCAAGCGCTACTGCAACAACGGTGTGGCCCTGACCTTCAAACCCACAGCCAACAGCTAGGCGTCACACCGTGAATTCGGTGTTGTAGGCCTCCTCGCCATGGGCATTGATGTCGAGGCCCTGGCGTTCATCGCTCTCACTGGCCCGCAGCGGCATCACCATTCTCAGGGCTTGGAGGATCACGAACGTGCCCACCCCCACCCACAGCAGGGTGAACCCAGCGGCCTTGAGCTGAATCCATAGCTGTGCCGCGTGTCCAGCCACCAGCCCATCGGCACCGGCAGGGTTCACGGCCTTCACTGCGAACACACCCGTCAGCACGATGCCAAGCAATCCCGCCACGCCGTGCACCGGCAGAACATCAAGGCTGTCATCCAGGCCGGAGCGGTTCTTGAGCTGCAGGGCCCAGTTGCTCACCAGCGCCGCCGCGAAACCGATCAGCAAGGCACTGATCGGGCTCACAAAACCCGCTGCTGGGGTGATCGCCACGAGGCCCGCCACCGCGCCGGTGGCCACACCCACCGCCGTTGGCTTACCGCGTTGGAGAGTTTCGATCACCATCCAGCCCAACGCTGCCGCCGCGCCGGCGGAATTGGTGGTGAGGCAGGCCAAGGACGCGAGATTGCCGGCCACCAGGCCACTGCCACCGTTAAAACCAAACCAACCGAACCACAGCAGACCAGCGCCGAGCAGGATGAAGGGCACGTTGTGGGGCGGCGAGTTGTGGGCGGGATAGTTGCGGCGTCGCCCGACGACTGCTGCGGTGACCGCAGCCCCCACACCAGAGGCCATCTCCACCACCAGCCCACCGGCAAAGTCAAGGGCACCGAGGCCCTCAGGCCCCAGAAAACCACCAGGCCCCCACACCATGTGCGCGAGGGGCAGGTAAACGAAGCTGCTCCAGAGGAGCACAAAGGCCAGCCAGGCCCGGAAGTTCATGCGCTCGACCACCGCACCGGAGATCAGCGCCGGCGTGATGATCGCGAAGGTGAGTTGGAAGAAGGCCACCGCTCCCTGACTGAGCTGACCATCGCCATAGGGAGCCGACCAGTTGCTGAGGCCCGCCCACTGCAGCCCGCCAATGAAGGGAGCCCACACTCCCTGGCCAGGCGAGAAGGCCAGGCTGTAGCCAAACAGCACCCAGAGCACGCTCACCAGACCCATGGCGGCAAAGCTCATCACCATCGTGTTCAGCACATTGCGGCTGCGCACAAAGCCGGCGTAAAAAAGGGCCAGGGCGGGCGTCATCATCAGCACGAGCGCAGCGCTGGTGAGCACAAAGCCGTTATTGGCACTGCGAAGGGCCGGATCAACCAGCAGAAGAAACGGCATGGGGGCCTCGGCGTTGGCGGCACGAAAGCGGCAACCTGCCCAGCCACCCAGATGGATCTGGTAGCAACGGCTACCGATGCAGCGCGATTGGTGGCAACTGATACAGCTGACCGGCGTGGCCCATAAAAAAAGGAGGGCAAAGCCCTCCTTGAACGGAATCTGCAGGATCGAACCCGAACAGAGATCTCGATCGAGATCAGTAGTCGAAGTCGCCGCCGCCCATGCCGCCGCCGGCGGGGGCTGCATCCTTCTTCTCCGGCATGTCGGCCACGATGCACTCGGTGGTGAGCACCATGCCGGCAATCGAAGCCGCGTTCTGCAGACCGGAGCGGGTCACCTTGGCGGGATCGACGATGCCGGCGGCCAGCATGTCGACGTACTCACCGGTGGCGGCGTTGTAGCCCTCGTTGAAGGGCTTGTTGCGCACGTTCTCGGCCACGACGGCGCCGTTGACGCCGGCGTTCTGGGCGATGCGCATCAGCGGAGCGGTGAGGGCGGAGGCCACGATGTGGGCGCCGATCAGCTCCTCGCCGGACAGGTTGGCCTTGGCCCACTCTTCGAGGGCCGGCGCCAGGTGGGCCAGGGTGGTGCCACCACCAGGAACGATGCCTTCCTCAACGGCCGCCTTGGTGGCGTTGATGGCGTCTTCCAGGCGCAGCTTCTTGTCCTTCATCTCGGTCTCGGTGGCAGCGCCCACCTTGACCACGGCCACACCGCCGCTCAGCTTGGCCAGACGCTCCTGCAGCTTCTCCTTGTCATAGGAGGAGTCGGTTTCGTCCATCTGCTTGCGGATCTGCTCGCAGCGGGCCTTCACGGCCACCTCGTTGCCTTCGGCCACGATGGTGGTGGTGTCCTTGTTGATGGTGATGCGGCGGGCGGTGCCCAGCATCTCCAGCTTGGCGTTCTCCAGCTTGAGGCCGGCGTCTTCGGTGATCAGCTGACCGTTGGTCAGCACGGCGATGTCCTCGAGCATGGCCTTGCGGCGATCGCCGAAGCCAGGGGCCTTCACAGCCGCCACGTTCAGCACACCCCGCAGGCGGTTCACCACCAGGGTGGCGAGGGCTTCCTTCTCGATGTCCTCCGCGATGATCAGCAGGGGCTTGCCGGTGCGGGCGATCTGCTCGAGCACGGGCACCAGATCCTGCACCAGGCCGATCTTCTTGTCGGTGAGCAGGATGTAGGGCTCCTCGAGCACCGCTTCCATGCGCTCGGTGTCGGTGGCGAAGTAGGGCGAGATGTAGCCCTTGTCGAAGCGCATGCCCTCGGTGACCTCCAGTTCGGTGGTCATCGACTTGCCCTCCTCGAGGGAGATCACGCCCTCTTTGCCGACCTTGTCCATGGCGTCGGCGATCATGCGGCCCACCTCTTCGTCGTTGCCGGCGGAGATGGTGCCCACCTGGGCGATGGCGCTGGAATCGCTGATCGGCTTGGCGTGCTCCTTGATCTTGCCCACCAGGAAGTCGGAGGCCTTGTCGATGCCCTTCTTCAGGGTGATGGCATTGGCGCCCGCAGCCACGTTGCGCAAACCGGCCTTCACCATGGCGTGGGCCAGGACGGTGGCGGTGGTGGTGCCGTCACCGGCGGCATCGTTGGTCTTGGAGGCGGCTTGGCGGATCAGGGCCACACCGGTGTTCTCGATGTGGTCCTCGAGCTCGATCTCCTTGGCGATCGTGACGCCGTCGTTGATGATCTGGGGAGCACCGAACTTCTTCTCCAGCACCACGTTGCGCCCCTTGGGGCCCAGGGTGACGGCAACGGCCTCAGCCAGGATGTCGATGCCTTTTTCGAGGGCCCGGCGGGCGTTCTCGTTATAGATGATGCGCTTAGCCATGGAAGGCGATGTCGGTATGGGGTTGGTTCGGGAAACGGGAGGCGGCGTGAGCGATCACAACGGGTGATCACTCGGTGCGCTCGGTTGGCTCAGTTGACGATGGCCAGGATGTCCTTCTCGGAGAGCAGCACGAATTCGTCGCTGCCGAGCTTGATGTCGGTGCCGGCGTACTTGCTGTAAAGCACCTTGTCCCCCACGCTGACCTCCGGAGCCTGACGGCTGCCGTCGTCGTTGCGCTTTCCGGGACCGATCTGAACCACCTCGCCCACCTGGGGCTTTTCCTTGGCGGTGTCGGGCAGCAGGATGCCGCCGGCGGTTTTCTCCTCCGACTCCGACACCTTGATGAAAATGCGGTCTCCGAGGGGCTTAACCGTGGAGACGCTGAGAGAAACAGCAGCCATGGATGAATTGCGACAGCAGCGACATGGCGCCAAAGACGCCACAGAACAGCGAGCGGGAGTGCGCCGAAGCGGCGAATTAGCACTCAGGCCCGTTGAGTGCCAACTTATGCGGGCACCCGGCGCTCCCGCCAGGCCTGGCCTGTGCGGGTGACCGAACCCCCCACTACGTCCTTTCCAGACTGGTCAAGGGCGCCAGGCGCAGTGGTAAGGTTGCGCCGCTTCAGGTGGGATGGTTCCCTCCTCAGCACTCCTTGCGTCTTCCCTCCCTATGGCAGCTGCTACCGCCACCGGCACCAAAGGCATCGTCCGGCAGGTGATTGGCCCGGTTCTCGACGTTGAATTCCCGGCCGGCAAGCTGCCCAAGATTTACAACGCGCTTCGGATCGAGGCGAAAAACTCCGCAGGCCAGCAAGTTGCCCTCACCGCCGAGGTGCAGCAACTCCTCGGTGACCACCGGGTGCGGGCCGTGGCCATGAGCACCACGGATGGCCTGGTGCGGGGCATGGAAGCCCTGGACACCGGCGCTCCCATCTCCGTTCCCGTGGGTGAAGCCACCCTGGGTCGCATCTTTAACGTGCTCGGCGAGCCCGTCGATGAGCAGGGCCCCGTCACCACCTCCGAAACGGCCTCGATCCACCGGGCTGCCCCCAGCCTCACCGAGCTGGAGACCAAGCCCAAGGTGTTCGAAACCGGCATCAAGGTGATCGACCTGCTGGCGCCCTACCGCCAAGGCGGCAAGGTCGGCCTGTTCGGTGGCGCCGGCGTGGGCAAAACCGTGTTGATCCAGGAGCTGATCAACAACATCGCCAAGGAGCACGGCGGGGTGTCCGTGTTTGCCGGCGTGGGTGAGCGCACCCGTGAAGGCAACGACCTCTACGAGGAGTTCAAGGAGTCCGGGGTGATCAACCCCAACGACCTCTCCAAATCGAAGGTGGCCCTCTGCTACGGCCAGATGAACGAGCCCCCCGGCGCCCGCATGCGCGTCGGTCTCTCGGCCCTCACCATGGCCGAGCACTTCCGCGACGCCAACAAGCAGGACGTGCTGCTG
Source organism: Cyanobium sp. FACHB-13342 (assembly GCF_014697415.1). Taxonomy (GTDB): domain Bacteria; phylum Cyanobacteriota; class Cyanobacteriia; order PCC-6307; family Cyanobiaceae; genus Cyanobium_A. Next base: position 123,518 of record NZ_JACJRT010000009.1, read on the forward strand.
TTCGTCGACAACATCTTCCGCTTCGTGCAGGCCGGCTCGGAAGTGTCGGCCCTGCTGGGCCGCATGCCGTCGGCCGTGGGCTACCAGCCCACCCTCGGCACCGACGTCGGCATGCTGCAGGAGCGCATCACCTCCACCCTGGAAGGCTCGATCACCTCGATCCAGGCCGTCTATGTGCCGGCCGACGACCTGACCGACCCTGCTCCGGCCACCACCTTCGCCCACCTGGACGCCACCACCGTGCTCAGCCGCGGCCTGGCTTCCAAGGGCATCTACCCCGCTGTGGATCCCCTGGATTCCACCAGCACCATGCTCCAGCCCGCCGTGGTCGGCGACGAGCACTACCGCACCGCCCGGGCCGTGCAGTCCACCCTGCAGCGCTACAAGGAGCTGCAGGACATCATCGCGATTCTGGGTCTGGACGAACTGTCCGAAGACGACCGCCGCACGGTGGACCGCGCCCGCAAGATCGAGAAGTTCCTCTCCCAGCCCTTCTTTGTGGCCGAGATCTTCACCGGTCAAAAAGGTGAATACGTGAAACTGGAAGAAACCATCGCCGGTTTCAACCAGATCCTCGCCGGCGAACTCGACGATCTGCCGGAAGCGGCGTTCTACCTGGTGGGCAACATCGACCAGGTGAAGGCCAAGGCCGCCAAGATCCTCGCCGAAGCCAAGGGTTGATCCCCTCCCCGTTCTGAGGACCTCCCCCCATGAGTCTCACCCTGCGCGTTCTGGCCCCTGATCAGAGCGTTTTTGATGGAACCGCCGAAGAGGTGATCCTGCCCAGTACCACGGGTCAGGTGGGCATCCTGCCCGGGCACGTCACCATGCTGGCCGCCCTGGACACCGGCGTGATGCGCCTGCGCTCCGGCGGCAACTGGTCCACGATCGCCCTGATGGGCGGCTTCGCCGAAGTGGAAGCGGACGAAGTCACTGTGTTGGTGAACGGCGCCGAGCTGGGCAGCAGCATTGATGCCAACGCCGCTGAAGCCGCCTTCGAAGCGGCCCAGAGCGCCGCAGCCACCTTTGAGGGCCAGGCCAACAGCCCCGAAAAGGTGAAGGCCCAGCAGGCCCTCGCCGCCGCCCGCGCCCGATTCCAGGCCACCAAGGCTGGCTAAAGGCCGAAAACTCCAGGAGCTAGCTGCCCCCATACGGCCCCATCCCGTACCAGAAAGCCCCTCCTCCCAAGCGCCCCCCAGGGCGCTTTTTCATGGACCTTTGATGGATTGGATCGATCCATCCCACCGCCCCACGCGGGGGCAGACCCACAAAAAAGCGCCCCACGCGGGGGCGCACTGTGGATTGGGCAGCCCCGGCAATCAGGCGGTGCCGCAGAAGGTGACATCGGGGAACTTGAGCTTGGCCTCATCGAGGCTCTTGCCCTTGCCCTCCTCCTGCCAGTAGTTGATCACCTCGGTGGCCTTGTTGAGCACCTCAACGCGCTCGTTGTCGGTGATCCAGCTCTTGCCTTCGAGCTCGGTCTTGAGGGTTTCCCAGGCATCTTCCCGGGGCCAGAAGAAGTAGGCCGTCAAGGGGCTGGGGCCGCCGCCCACGATCTGGTCCACCGCCAGAGCCACGTTGTCGGGCAGCCAGAGAATCTTCAGCAGGAAACGGCCCTCGTCGGCCTTGGGGGTGTACCCGGAGGGAACGCCATCTTCGTCGATGGTGGCCGTGGCCAGGGCTGCACTGCCCCCACGCATCACCGGACGCCCCTGGGTGGTGGTGTCTTCAGCGGCCGCGGCCACCTCGGGCACGTCGGTCACAACAGCGCCTGGAGCGCTCTCGGTGGCTGGCATGGGGTCGGCGCTCAAGGCAACACGTCAAACAACTAACCTACCAGCCGCCCTGCCGGCCCCCGGCCATGGCCCTGCGCCTGTTTCTCGATTCGGCCGACCCGCAGGCCTGGCAGCAGTGGTTGCCCAGCGGGCTCTTCCACGGGGTCACCACCAACCCCACCCTGCTGCACCGGGCCGGCCAGCCCTGCAGCCTGGAGGGGCTGGCCCAGCTCGCCCCCGTGGCCCTGGCCCACGGCATCCAGGAACTGCACCTGCAGGCCTGGGGCCCCTCCGCCGCCGACATGCTGCACTGCGGCCGGGCCCTGGCAGCCCTGGCCCCGGGCCGGATTGCGGTCAAACTGCCCGTGACCCCGCAGGGCGCGGCGGTGGCCCGCCACCTGGTGGGCGACGGCATCCCCATCACCTTCACCGCCTGCTACGAGCCCCACCAGGTGCTGATCGCCGCGGCCCTCGGGGCTGCCTACATCGCCCCCTACCTGGGCCGGATCAACGACCAGGGGCGCGACGGGGCCGCCGCGGTGATCGCCATGCAGCGGAGCCTGTCGGGTCTGGGCTCCAGTGTCCGGCTGCTGGTCGCCAGCCTGCGTCAGCCGGGCGAACTCAGCCAACTGGCCGCTGAAGGCCTGAACACCTTCACGATCAGTGCCGACCTGGCTGCGGCCTTAGTGCACTGTGACGCCACCGAAGCCGCCAGCGCCCAGTTTGAACGCGACGCCCAACCCTGAGACCGCTTCACCACCCCCACACCCCAGCCAACCCCAATGCCCACCCGCCCCCAGGTCGTTGTGCTGTTCGACATCGACGGCGTGATCCGCGACGTGAGCGGCAGCTACCGCCGGGCGATCGTCGAGACGGTGCACCACTTCCAGGGCGAGCGGCCCGATCCCGCCGCCATCGACGCCCTCAAGAGCGAAGGCTGCTGGAACAACGACTGGGAGGCCTCTTTGGAACTGCTGCGTCGGTCGGGCCACGCGCCCCTGCCGGCCTTTGAGGCTGTGGTGGCTGTGTTTGAGAGCTTCTATTTCGGCGGCGATCCCAACGGCGACCCCAGCCTCTGGCAAGGGTTCATCGGCGACGAGCCGCTGCTGGTGCAGCCGCCCTTCTTTGCCGCCCTGGAGGCGGCCAACGTGCCCTTCGGCTTCGTGAGTGGGGCAGAGCCCCCCTCCTGCCGCTACGTGCTGGAAAGCCGGCTAGGGCTGAAGGATCCGCCCCTGATCGCCATGGGCGATGCGCCGGACAAGCCCGATCCCAGCGGCCTGCTGCGGCTCGCCAGTCGCTTGGCGGGCGGCAGCCTCGGTGCCGGCGCCCCGCCGGTGGCCTACCTAGGCGACACCGTGGCCGATGTGCTCACCGTGCGACGGGCCCGGACCCAGTGTCCCGGCCAGCGGTTTCTGGCGCTGGCCGTGGCGCCGCCCCACCTGCACGGGCACCCCGAGGCCCGTGCCAGCTACGAGGCCAAGCTGCTGGAAGCCGGCGCCGATGGGGTGATCCCGGCCACCGCCACCCTGCAGCGGCACCTGGAGACCCTGCTGGCCTGAGGGCTTAGCGCTCCAGGGCCGCCGGTGCTTTGAGGGCGGCGGCGGTGAGGGTCTCATGGCCGTGGTTGGTCACGGCCACATCGTCTTCAATGCGGATGCCGATCCCCTTCCAGCGCTCCTCGATGGCAGGCTGGCCGTCGGGCACCGGCAGCCGATCGCTCACATAGAGACCCGGTTCCACCGTGAGCACCATGCCGGGCTCCAGCTCCACATGGTGCTCCCCGAGTCGATAGGCCCCCACGTCATGCACATCGAGCCCCAGCCAGTGGCCGGTGCGGTGCATGTACAGATGGCGGTAGGCCCCCTGCTCGATCACCCCCTCCACCGAGCCCGCCAGCAGCCCCAGGTCGAGCAGACCGGCCACCAGCACCCGCAGGGCCGTGTCGTGCACCCCCTCGGCGGTGAACCCCGGCTCCACCGAGGCCACCGCCGCTTCCTGGGCCGCCAGCACCAGCTCATAGAGGGCCCGCTGCTCGCCGCTGAAGCGGCCATTCACCGGGAAGGTGCGGGTGATGTCGCCGTTGTAGTAATCCGAGAGGGAACAACCGGCGTCGATCAGCAGCAGGTCGCCGTCGTTCAGCGGGGCACTGTTGGCGGTGTAGTGGAGCACGCAGGCGTTGTCGCCGCCGGCCACGATCGTGCCGTAGGCCGGCCCGCGGGCGCCCTGCTCCAGGAAGTGCTGCTCGATCACCGCCTGCACCTGGCGCTCCAGCAGGCCCGGCCGCGCCACCTGGCGGGCCAGTTCATGGGCCTCCGCCGAGATCCGGGCCGCCTCCCGCATGCGCTCCAGCTCCTCGGGCCCCTTGCGCAGCCGCAGCTCATGCAGCAGGGGGCAGGGGGCCACCAGGCCGAGGGCGGCGGAGCCGCTGCGGGGGGCCCGATCCAGCTGGCCGGCCCAGGCCGCCAGCACCAGGGGCTCCACCTTGGGGTGCTTGCCCACCCGGAACGCAATGCCCTCGGCCCCCTTGAGGTACTCCGGCAGACGCTGCTCCAATTCGCTGCGGGGATGGGCCAGATCGGCGCCAAACGTGGCCACGGCCCCTTCACACCCCCAGCGGAAGCCGTTCCACACTTCGGCGCTGGCCTCGCGGGGCTGCACGAACAGCACAAAGCGCTCCCCCTCAGGGCGGTGCGGCAGGAACAGGGCCACCGCCTCCGGCTCATCGAAGCCGGTGAGATACCAGAAGTCGCTGTTCTGGCGGAACGGCCACTCGCAGTCGGCGTGATGCACCGCCAGAGCCGCCGCCGGGATCACCGCCGCCGCGCCTCCCAGCTGCTCAAAGAAGCGCCCGCGCCGCTGGGCAAAGATCGAGGGATCGTGCATGGAGGGTGGCCTGCGGGCCCTGGCTGGGTACCAGTCTGGGGCAGGCCCCAGGACAGGCGTTGGCAGAGACGATTGAATAGGGGGATGGCTAGCGGTAATCCGGCGGAATGAACGACCTGCTCGCCTTGGCGCTGCTGGTGCTGGTCGTGATCGCCGGATCGGCCCTGTGCTCGGGGGTGGAGGCGGCCCTGCTGACCGTTAACCCCGTGCGGGTGCATGAACTGGCAGCCCGCAGCAAACCCGTGCGCGGCGCTCGGCGGCTGGAGCAGCTGCGCCAGCGGCTGGGGCGCACCCTGTCGGTGCTGGTGATCGCCAACAACGGCTTCAACATCTTCGGCAGCCTGATGCTGGGCGGCTATGCCGCCATCGTGTTCAAACGCCACGGCGTTGAAGGGGTGGCCCTGCCCCTGTTTTCCGTGGGGCTCACGGTGCTGGTGATCCTGCTGGGCGAAATCCTGCCCAAGGCCCTCGGCAGCCGCCTCGCCATGCCGGTGGCCCTGGCCAGCGCCCCCACCCTGGCGGTGATCGCCCGGCTGATGCTGCCGCTGGTGCTGCTGCTGGAGCGGCTGCTGCCGGCGATCACCGCCGAAAACGAGATCAGCACCGACGAGGAGGAAATCCGGCTGCTGGCCCGCCTGGGCTCCCAGAAGGGCCAGATCGAGGCCGATGAGGCGGCCATGATCGCCAAGGTGTTCCAGCTCAACGACCTCACCGCCCGGGATCTGATGACCCCACGGGTGGCCGCCCCCACCCTGGAGGGGGCGGCGAGCCTCGAGCAGCTGCGTGGGGAGCTGCTGGCCAACAATGCCGAGTGGTGGGTGGTGCTGGGCGAAGAGGTGGACGAGGTGCTGGGGGTGGCCAGCCGGGAGCGGCTGCTGACGGCCCTGCTCCAGGGCGAGGGGGGCCGCAGCGCCTCCTCCCTGAGCGAGCCCGTCGACTACGTGCCGGAGATGATCCGGGCCGACCGGCTGCTCACGGGCTTCCGCCGCAACAGCACCGGCGTGCGGGTGGTGGTGGATGAATTCGGGGGCTTTGTGGGCGTGATCGGCGCCGAGTCGGTGCTGGCCGTGCTGGCGGGCTGGTGGCGGCGACCCCAGCCCGCGGCCGAGGGAGCCCGTCCATGAGACCGGCCCCTGGCGCCACTGCCGTGCCCACCACCCCGGAGCGCTGCCGGCTGCTGCTGGAGCAGTGGCGCAGCCAGCTGCAGCTCAGCGGCCGGGAGCAGAGCCAGCTGACCGGTCAGCACCAGGCCCTCGATCGCCAGCTGGAGCGCCTGCGCCAACGCTGCCTGCGGGTGGCCGTGTTCGGCCGGGTGGGGGTGGGCAAGTCGAGCCTGCTCAATGCCCTGCTGGGGGAGGAGGCCTTCGCCACCGACGTGGCCCACGGCTGCACCCGCCACCAGGACGCCCGGACCTGGCACCAGCCCATTGACGGCCTCCAGCGGGTGGAGCTGGTGGACACCCCCGGCATCGATGAGATCGCCGCCGCGGCCCGGGCCCGGCTGGCGGCCCGGGTGGCCCTCGGCTCCGACCTGGTGCTGCTGGTGCTCGACGGCGACCTCACCAGCGTTGAACTCGACGCCCTCGCGCCCCTGCTGGCCAGCGGCAAGCCCCTGCTGCTGGTGCTGAATCGCTGTGACTGCTGGAGCGAAGCCGAACAGGCCGCCCTGGTCGCCAGCATCCAGCGGCGCCTGCCCGCCGCGGCCCGGCACCTGGAACTGATCCCGGTCGCCGCCGCACCGCGCCAGCCCGAGCTGCTGGCCGATGGACGGGTCCGCAGCGTCGTCCAGGCGCCCCGGGTGGCACCCCTGCGGCGGGCCCTGGTGTCCCTGCTGGAGCAGCACGGTGAACTGCTGCTGGCCCTCAATGCCCTGGGCGCCGCTGACCGCTTCCACCAGGCCCTGCAGCGCTGGCGCCTGGGGGTCAGCCGCCGGGCCGCCCAGTCCCTGATTGGCCGCTTCGCCGCCCTCAAGGCCACCGGCGTGGCCGCCAACCCGCTGGTGTTGCTGGATCTGGCCGGCGGCCTGGCCTGCGACACGGCCCTGGTGCTGCAGCTCTGCCAGCTCTATGGCCTGCCGATGCACGGGTCCGGCGCGCGCCAGCTGCTGCGGCGCCTGTCGGGCCACAACGCCCTGCTGGGTGGGGCCCAGCTCGGCATCCAGCTGGCCCTGGGGGGCCTGCGCCAACTGCTGCTGCTGGCCGCGCCGTTCACCGGGGGGCTGAGCCTCGCCCCGGCAGCGCCGGTGGCCCTGGCCCAGGCGGCCCTGGCCGTGCACACCACCCGGCTGACGGGACGGCTGGCCGCCGCCGAACTGCTGCGGGGCGCCCAGAGCGGGGGCCGCCCCGGTGCCCTGCTGCGCCGCCTGGCCCACAGCGATCCCCAGGTGCGCCGGTGGCTGGGCGACCGCCCCCATCCTCCCGCCAACCTGCAGGCCCTGCTGCCATGAGCAGCGGGGGCATCCAGACGGGAGAAGGGCCGGTCGCCCTGTTCGGCACCAGCGCCGACCCGCCCACTCGGGGGCACCAGGCCCTGCTGGAGGGGTTGCTGCAGCTCTATCCCACGGTGGCCACCTGGGCCAGCGACAACCCCCTCAAGCAGCACGGGGCGCCGCTGGAACAACGGGCGGCCCTGCTGGGCCAACTGGTGGCCGCCATCGGCAACCCCCGGCTCCATCACCAGCAGGAGCTCAGCAGCCCGTGGGCGATCACCACCCTGGAGCGGGCGGCGGCCTGCTGGCACGGCCGCGACCTGGTGTTTGTGGTGGGCAGCGACCTGGCTTCCCAGGTGGCTGGCTGGAAGCAAGCCCAGGCGGTGCTCCAGCGCTGCGTGCTGGCCATTGCCCCCCGGGCCGGCTTCCCGCTGCAACCCGGCAGCCTGGAAACCCTTGAGACCCTCGGCGGGCGGGTGATCACCCTCAACCTGGAAGTGCCCGCCACCGCCAGCTCGGCGGTGCGTCAGAACCCGGACCCCAGCCAGATCCCCGCCGCCCTGGTGCCACTCCTGCTGGAGCACAATCTCTACGGGTTGACCCGCTCGAGCCTCCCCTGCCGCCTCGAAAGCCCCTGATGCGCCTCGCCCTGGCCCAACTCAATCCGTTGGTGGGGGACCTGGCGGGCAACGGCGAGCGGATCCTGGCCGCCTGCCGCCAGGCCGCCGCCCAGGGGGCTGATCTGGTGCTCACCCCCGAGCTCTCCCTCTGGGGCTACCCGCCGCGCGACCTGCTGCTGCGGCCGAGCCTGCTCATCCAGCAGGCCACCGAGCTGCAGCGGCTGGCCGATGCCCTGGCCCTGGAGTGGCCGGATCTGGCCGTGCTGGTCGGGGTGGCCGAGCCGGCCGGCGCCACCGAGCGACCGAACCTGTTCAACGCCATCGCCCTGATTGGGGCGGGCCAGTGGCGCATCGTCGCCCGCAAACGGCTGCTGCCCACCTACGACGTCTTCGACGAGCAGCGCTACTTCCGGGCGGGGGATCAGGCCTCAGTGCTCGACCTGGAGCACCAGGGGCGCTGCTGGCGTCTGGGTCTCACCATCTGCGAAGACCTCTGGGTGGAGGAGGAGCTGCAGGGCCACCGCCTGGCCGGTGCCGATCCCGTCGCCGAACTGCTTCCGCGCCAAATCGACCTGCTGCTGAACCTCTCGGCTTCCCCGTTTGGCCAGGCCAAGGCGGCCCTGCGCCATCGCCTCGCCGCCCGGGCCGCCCAACGGTTGCAATGCCCAGTGGTGTACGTGAACCAGGTGGGCGGCAACGATGAACTGGTCTTCGACGGGGCCAGCTTTGTGGTGGCGGCCAGCGGCACGGTGGTGCGCCAATTGGCCTGTTGCCGCGAACAGGTGGCGGTCTGGGACACCCCTGGAGTCAACCCGGCCCCCAGCCCCCCTGCGGCGCAGCTGCCGGAGGCCAACGACCAACTGTTTCGGGCCCTAGTGCTGGGCGTGCAGGACTACGCCCGCAAGTGCCGCTTCGCCCAGGCCCTGCTGGGGCTGAGTGGGGGGATCGATTCGGCCCTGGTGGCGGTGATCGCCACCGCGGCGCTGGGGCCAGACAACGTCCAGGGGCTGCTGATGCCCTCGCCCTGGAGCTCGGCCGGATCCCTCGCGGACGCCACGGCCCTGGCCCAGCGGCTGGGGATGGGCACCCACACCCTGCCGATCGCTCCGCTGATGGCGGGCTTTGATGCCGCCCTCCACCCCGCCCTGGCGGGGCCTCCCGCTGGGCTCACCGCCGAAAACCTGCAGTCGCGCATCCGCGGCACCCTGCTCATGGCCGTGGCCAACCAGCAGGGCCAGCTGCTGCTCTCCACCGGCAATAAATCGGAGCTGGCCGTGGGCTACTGCACCCTCTACGGCGACATGAACGGCGGCCTGGCGGTGATCGGGGACCTCTACAAAACCACGGTGTTTGCCCTCTGCGCCTGGCTTGACAGTCCAGCGGCCGCACCCTGCCGCGCCGAGCTGGGCCTCCCGCCCCAGGGCGAGCTGGTGGGCCGCGCCATCCGCGAGAAACCACCCAGCGCCGAGCTCCGTCCCGACCAGCGCGACAGCGACTCCCTCCCGGATTACGCGCTGCTGGACCCCATCCTCCAAGCCCTGATCGAAGACCTGCGCAGCCCCGAGGAGCTCGCCAGCCAGGGCCTGGCCGATGGCACGGGTGTGGATCGCGCCGACGCCGAGCGGATCCTGCAGCTGCTGCGCCGGGCCGAATTCAAACGGCGCCAGGCGGCCCCCCTGCTGAAGGTGAGCAGCCGCGCCTTCGGCAGCGGCTGGCGGATGCCGATCGCCGCGCTGTGACGAACGAGCTGCGGCGCTGCCTGGGACCGGTGGCGGTGACCGCCCAGGCCGTCGGCACGGTGGGACTCACCCTCACCGCCGTGTTCAACATCCCGGAGGCGATGCGCAGCGCCGGGCCTGCCACCTGGATCAGCTACGCCCTGGCCCTGGTGCTGGTGGTGCTGGTGGGCGAAACCCTGGTGCTGTTCCGCCAGCTGCCGGGCAGCCCCAGCGGCATCGCCGGCTACGTGGCCGCGGGGCTTGGCCTCCGTATCGGCGCCACAGCCAGCTGGGCCCTGCTGCTGGGCTACGGCGCCACCCTGCTCGGCTGCCTGGTGTTCTTTGGCTTCTTCCTCGAGCAGCTGGTCCTGCACCTCGGCTGGCAGGCGCCACGGCTGCTGGCCTATCTGCTGGGCGGGCTGGGCTGTCTGGAGTTGGCGCGCCGGGACGTGCAGCTCTCCACCCGCGCCATGTTGCTCACCGAGTCGATTTCGGCGCTGATCATCCTGACCCTCACCCTGGTGATCGTGCACCAGGGCTGGGGAGCGGCGGATCTGCGGGCGATCAACCCCCTCGCCGACACGGCGGGCCAGGTGCGCTCTGGCCTGATGGTGGCCGTGCTCAGCTTCATCGGCTTTGAGAGCGCGGCCAACCTCGGCCGCGAGGCGCTGCAACCGGAGCGGGCCATCCCGCGCAGCATCCGCACTGCCGTGCTGATCGCCGGAGTGCTGTTTGTGATCTGGGGTGCCTTTCTGCCGGAGGGGCTGGCCTGGTTGCCGGCCTCCGTGCGTCAAGGTCTGGATCCCCTCAGTGCCCTGGCGGAGCAGCTGGGGATTCCGGGGGCGGGAGCGTGGATCAAGGTGGGGGCGCTGCTGTGTCTGTTCGGCACCTGCCTGGGATCACTCACCGCCCTGGCCCGACTGGGCTTTGGGCTGGCGGAGCAGGGCCTGTTGCCCGAGGTGCTGGCCCGGGTGCATCCGCGCAGCGGCGCGCCCGCCAACGCCCTGCTGAGCCTCGGCCTGCCCCTGGTGGCGGGGGGTGCCCTGGTCGTGCAGCACAACCTGAGCATCAGCCAGATCTTCGGCCTGTTCGGTGGCTTTTCGGTGTTGTGCTTCCTGCTGGTGTACGGGCTGGTGGCCTGCTCCAGCCTGCAGGTAGCCCTGCCGGGCAACTCCCGCGGCCGCCGCTGGCTGGTGGGCGGCACCTCCCTGCTGGCTGTCACGGCGATCACCGCCGCCTACCTCACCAGCGTGGTGGGTCAGCAGAACGGCATGCTCCTCACCGTTGCCGGGCTGCTGCTGCTCGGGGCACTGCGGGCCTGGTGGGTGTTGCCCCCGGGCAGGGCCTAGGCCCGTGGCTGGCGCATGCCGGTCGCCGCGGCCAATCTGGAGGGACATCTCCGCAGCACATCCATGGCAGCCCCAAGCCCAGGCCCGGGCCTCAAGGCACCGATGGCCAGCATTGGCGTGCCGGCGGAAATCAAGCGCGATGAGCAGCGGGTGGCCCTCACCCCCGATGCGGTGCGCGACCTGACGGGCCAGGGCATCGAGGTACGGATTCAGGCCGGTGCGGGCCTCGGGGCCGGATTCGCAGACCCAGCCTTTGCCGCGGCCGGCGCCCGGCTGGTGAGCGCTGAGGAAGCCTGGGGCGCCCACCTGGTGGTGAAGGTGAAGGAGCCGCAGCCGCAGGAATTCGGCTACCTGCGGTCCGACCTGGTGCTGTTCACCTACCTGCATCTGGCGGCCTACCCGGAGGTGGGCCAGGCCCTGCTGGAGGCGGGCACCACGGCGGTGGCCTACGAAACCGTGCAGCTCGAAGATGGCAGCCTGCCCCTGCTGGCGCCGATGAGCGAGATCGCCGGCCGCCTGGCCGCCCAGGTGGGGGCCCACCTGCTGGAACAACCCCACGGCGGACGGGGGATCCTGATGGGCGGTTGCACCGGCGTGCGGCCGGCCCGGGTGGTGGTGCTGGGGGCGGGCAGTGTGGGCTGGAATGCGGCCCGGATCGCCGCCGCCATGGACGCCGAGGTGTTGTTGCTCGACCGCTCGCCCCAGAAACTGCGCAGCCTGGAAGCCCACCGCAGCGGGCGCCTGGTGAGCCTAGTGAGCAACCGCAGCCTGATCGAACGCCTGGTGCCGGAAGCCGACCTGCTGATCGGGGCGGTGCTCACCGCCGGGGGCAGGGCCCCCACCCTGGTGAGCGAAGACCTGGTGCGGCAGATGCAACCGGGCTCGGTGATTGTGGATGTGGCCATCGACCAGGGGGGGTGCATCGCCACCAGCCGCGAAACCACCCACACCGAGCCGGTGCACACCCTGCACGGGGTGCAGCACTACGCCGTGGGCAACATGCCCGGCGCCGTGCCCTTCACCTCCACCGAAGCGCTGGTGAGCGTCACCCTGCCCTACATCCTGGTGATGGCCGGGCGGGGGCTGGTGGAGGCCATCACCGACCGACCGGAGCTGCTCTCGGGCCTCAACACGGTGGATGGGGCGGTCTGCCATCCCGGCGTGGCCCGGGCCCTGGGGGTGGCTCCCCGCCATCCCATGGCCTGCCTGCGCTGACGCCCCGCCGCCCCGAAGGGAGCCCAGCGCTCAGACCAACCGGGCCAGGGGGCGCTGCAGGGCCGCGGGGCTAATCCCCTCACGCAGGGCCACCAGCAACCCCGCCGCTGCCGCATAGCAGCCGGCCTTCAGCGCCGGCAGCCCGAGGGCTTCCGCCGACACGTCCAGCACACAGGGATTGTGGACGGCAATCAGGGGGATGCCCCGCTCGGCGCAGGCCAACACGGCGGCCCCTCCCAGGGCTCCCGCCGGCGCCACCACCGCTCCCACCGCACCGATCTGGAGCAGGTCCGCGGCGGGGGCCGGCAGACCAGAAGACTCGGACACCCCGGGCAGCAACGGCACCAGATCCGGTGCCCGACTCAGCCCCACCAGCACACAGGCGAGGAAGGTGTAGCCCAACTCTTCGCCCGCCGCCCGGGGATCCAGGGCCGGATCCAGGGGCAGCGCGCTCAGGGCGGGTGCATGGGCGCAGGGGAGCCCCAGCTCCCGGCTCAACAGATGGCTGATGACCGCCTCAGCCCCGGCGAGGGCATCCACCCCGGAGCCCTGGCGATAGGCCGCCAGCGCCTCGCTGCCGGAATCGTCCGGGAAGCGGGCCACCACGGCGATGGCCGTGGCCCCGGCCGCCTTGAGCTGCTGACCTGCCCGGAGCAGCACCTCCGGACGACCCAGCTGGCCCCAACTGGCTCCGCTGGCCCCCTGGCTCAAGCTGACGTCCAGGGGCGCCTCGGTGGTCACCACCGGGCCGATCTCCAGGCCCAGGCTGGCCCGGCACCCCTCCGCCACCTGCAAATGGCGCCAGCGCAGGTCCTCCTCGATCCCCGCATCGAGCAGCAGCCCCACCCGCTGGCGCCGCACCGGCCGCAGACCGATCGTGCCGCGGGCGAAACGATCCAGGGCCGAACCCTCTACGTAGTGGATGCGGGGGTCGCTCCAATAAAGGGCCGCCCCGTTCATCACGTTGGGATGGGTGATCAGGCAGCCACTGGCGGCCGCCAGCAGCCGGGCAGAAGGCAGGGCATCGCCCGCATAGCCCCCCAATTCGCAGCCGATGCCGGTGGGAATCACCAACAGGGTGGGCAGGGGTCGGCCCGCCGTCATGCCAGCACCACCGCCTCGATCAGCAGCACCGATCCCGGCAGCAGCGGCTCCTCGCCAGATTCCACACCGGTGATAGCCCAGCGCAGGGGATCGCCATGGATCTCCAGAGCCCGCTCGATCTGGGGCATCAGGGGACCAGGGACCCGCTGCAGACGCAGCGTGACGGGCTGCAATCGCACCGCCGATCGACTCACTTCTGGTATTGACCGAACTGGGCTTCGTAGAGGGCGTCTTCCTGGCCCGCCTTCAGCTTGAGATCAGCCAGGGGGAAGGACACACACAGAAGGGCAAACCCCCGCTGCTGCAGCTCCGCCTTGACGCCCATGGCGTCGGGCTGGTGCACGCTGCCCTCGCTGATCAGGGCCGCGCAGGTGGTGCAGACCCCAGAGCAGCAGGAACTGGGCAGGGGCACGCCGGCGGCCTCGGCCGCCGCCAGCACGGTCTGGTCGCTGCGGCAGGGGAAGGTGTGCTGGGAGCCTTCGAATTCGGCGGTGATCGTGAAGGTGTGGGGTTCGGTCACGGGAGGGCCGGATCGGAACAGCGATGCCCCATCTTCCCAGCCCGCCTCCACCCGCCCTGCAGCGACCCTCAGCAGTCCTGCCATTGGCTGGGATGGGGCGCGAGGTATTCCGGCGGGGGGGAGCCGGCCTCGGCCGGGGGGGCCGTCAGGAAGAAATCGAGGCTGAGGGAACAGCGCAGATCATCGGGATCCCCGTTGGGCAGCACCGCATGATCGAGGCAGCTGGGGAACAGCAGCAGCAGCCCGGCCCTGGGGGCCACATCGACCCAGGGGAGCGTCCAGGTGGAGGGGCCCAGCGGACCACCGTGCCCCACGGCCATCCCCGGCACCAGCTCATTGGCCTGCCGCTGGGGCCAGAGGCGCAGACAACCGCTGCGGCCACTGCCATCCCCATTGAGGTAGTAGATGGCGCTGAGGTGGGCGTTGGGATGGTGATGGCGCCCCACCACCTGCCCCTCCTCACTGAGCACCGGCCAGCAGCGCTGAATGTGCAGGGCCACTTGGGAGCGATCAAAACCAAGTTGCTGGAGATAGGCCTCCGCCTGATCCACGAGCTCGGCAATCAAGGGGGCAAACACCGGGTGCCGATGCAGCTGCCAGACGCCGTTGAGATCGCCGGTCCAGGCGGAGCCGGGATCGGGATTCGAGCCGGCCTCGCCCCGCAGCCCATGCAGAGCCTGGATCTGCAACGCCGTATCGAGGGGGTCGGGCTGGAGCTGCACCCGGCCGAGGGCCACAGGGAACAGGGGCTCGACCGTCAGGCCCATGCCGGCAGGCAACGGCGACAACATGGGCTCCTCCAAAGCACAGGCGTTCGGATCCAGCATCCCAGCCAGCCTGAACAAGGCTCGGGGGCGCCGATCCCCAACCCGGTCAGCCAGCAAAAAGCCCCGAAAATCCCTGGCTGTGGCACACGCAGGGCGTGCGCAACCACTGGGGAGATCCGGGGTAGGAGATCCGGGGTTGGGGGAGCGCCCCGCGCGCTGGACTCGCTCAGCTCATCGCGGCCGCACCGCCCACCACTTCCAGGATTTCCTGGGTGATGGCGGCCTGGCGGGCCTTGTTGTAATCGAGGGTGAGGGTCTTGGCGAGCGCCTTGGCGTTGTCGCTGGCGTTGTTCATGGCCGTCATCCGGCTGGCCAGCTCGGACGCCGCCGCCTCCTGGAGGGAGCGCAGCAACTGGTTTTCCAGATACAGGGGCAGCAGCGCGTTGAGCAGCTGATCCGGGCTCTGATCGAACACGATGTCCGAGGGCAGCTTGGGCTGCACGTTGGAGGCCGTACCGACCTCAACGCCCAGCTGGCCATCGCGGGTGGTGAGACGGAAGATCTCGTCCTCGGGGATGGCGATGCCCTGGGGATCCAGGGGCAGCAGGGTCTGGATGACCGGCTTGGAGCTCACCAGGTTGATGAACTTGGTGAAGATGATCTCGACGCGGTCGGTGGTGCCGGAGAGGAATTCAGCCAACACCTCATTGGCGATGCCCATGGCCTCACTGGCCTTGGGCACCTGCTCCAGGCCGGTGAAGGTGGCCCGGATGGTGTAGAGGCTCGCCCGGTTCTGGAAATAGGTGATCGCCTTGCGGCCAATCAGCACCAGGTCCACCTTGTAGCCCTGGCCGGTGAGCTCGGCGTAGCGCTGTTCGGTGCGCTTGATGATGTTGGCGTTGTAACCACCGCAGAGGCCGCGGTCACCGGTCACCGAGAGGAGGGTGATCGTGCCCACGTCGCGTTGCTCCAGCAGGGGAGCATCGGCATCTTCAAAACGCATGCGCGACTGGAGGTTTTCCAGCACGCGGGCGAGGCGGTCGGCGAAGGGCCGGCTGCGCAGCACCTGCTCCTGGGCCCGCCGCACCTTGGCGGCAGCCACCAGACGCATGGCCTCGGTGATCTTGCGGGTGTTCTTGACCGAACTGATCCGGTCGCGGATGTCCTTGAGGTTTGCCATCGGTAATGCCCCTCCTCAAACGGAGGCGAGCATGGTCGACTTCACCTCGTTGATCGCATCCTTGAGCATGGCTTCAGCTTCGTCGCTGAGCTGCTTCTCGGTCTGGACCTTGGAGATGTAGTCGGCCTTGTTGGTCTTGAGGTACTCGCGCAGCTCACGGCAGAACTGCACCACCGACTCCACCGGGACTTCGTCGATCATGCCCTTGACGCCGGCATACACCACGGCCACCTGCTCGGCCAGGATCAGGGGGCTGAACTGGGGCTGCTTGAGGATCTCGCGCAGGCGCTTGCCTCGGGCCAGCTGCTGCTGGGTGGCGGCATCAAGGTCGGAGGCAAACTGGGAGAAGGCAGCCAGTTCGTCGAACTGGGCCAGCTCCAGCTTCAGGGTGCCGGCGATCTTCTTGATGGCCTTGGTCTGGGCGGCACCACCCACCCGGCTCACCGAGATGCCCACGTTGATGGCGGGGCGCAGGCCGGAGTTGAACAGGTCGGAGCTGAGGAACACCTGGCCGTCGGTGATCGAAATCACGTTGGTGGGGATGTAGGCCGACACGTCACCGGCCTGGGTCTCGATGATCGGCAGGGCGGTCATGGAGCCCTTGCCCATGGCGTCGCTCAGCTTGGCGGCGCGCTCGAGCAGGCGGCTGTGGCAATAGAACACGTCGCCGGGGTAGGCCTCACGACCGGGGGGACGGCGCAGCAGCAGCGACATCTGGCGGTAGGCCTGGGCCTGCTTGGTGAGGTCGTCGTAGATCACCAGGGTGGCCTTGCCCTTGTACATGAACGACTCCGCCAACGCGGCGCCGGTGTAAGGAGCCAGGTACTGCAGGGCGGCCGACTCGGAGGCACTGGCGGCCACCACGATGGTGTAGTCGAGGGCACCCTTCTCGCGCAGCACCTCCACCACGTTGGCCACGGAAGCGGCCTTCTGACCCACGGCCACGTAGACGCAGACGACGTCTTCGCCCTTCTGGTTGATGATCGTGTCGATCGCGATGGCGGTTTTGCCGGTCTGGCGGTCGCCAATGATCAGCTCCCGCTGGCCCCGACCGATGGGGATCATGGCGTCGATGGCGGTGATGCCCGTCTGCATGGGCTCGTGCACCGACTTGCGCTGGATGATCCCAGGCGCCATCGATTCGATCAGGCGCGTCTCGGTGGTGGCGATGTCCCCCTTGCCGTCGATGGGCTGACCCAGGGAATTGACCACCCGGCCCAGCATGGCGTCGCCCACGGGCACGGCGGCGATCTTGCCGGTGGCCTTGACGGTGCTGCCCTCCTGGATGCCGCGGCCTTCGCCCATCAGCACCACACCGACGTTGTCGTCCTCGAGGTTGAGGGCGATGCCTTCGGTGCCGTCTTCGAACTGGACCAGCTCGCCGGCCATCACCTGCTGCAATCCGTACACACGGGCGATGCCATCGCCGATCTGCAGCACGGTTCCGACGTTGCTGACCGAAACCGACTTGTCGTAGTCCTCAATCTGCTGCTTGAGGATGGCGCTGATCTCGTCGGGGCGGATGGAAACCATGGGAGGAAGTCCCCACAGGGGGAGCTGATGGAAGGGAAGGCGTTGAAGCGAGAAGGGGGACCGGAGGGCCGGTGTTGCAGCGGAGCTAGCTCACCTGGGCCAGCGCCAGGCCGAGACGGCGCACCTGGCCCGAGAGGCTGGCGTCGATCACCTGGGATCCCATGCTGACGATGAAGCCACCGATCAGGCTGGGGTCGACCACAAGGTCGAACTCCACGGCCTTGGAGCCGGCGATCGCCTGCACTTTTTTGTTGAGCTCGGCCTGCTGCTCTTCGGTGAGCACGGCGGCCGACGTGACCTTGGCCAGGGTGATGTTGCGAAGCTCGCGGTAAAGCTCCAGGAAGCGGATCAACACCGCATCCAACATCGGCAGGCGCTGGCGGTCGGCCAGCAGCTTGAGCAGGTTCTGCACCGTCGGGGTGACCCGGTCGTTGAAGAGGGTTGCCAGAGCGGCCTTCTTGGCGTCGGGCTCCAACACCGGGGAGGACAGGGCGGCCTGTAGTTCGGGGCTGGAGTTGAGGACAGCCAGCAGATCCTTCGCCTGCTCAGCCACCGCGTCGGTTTCTTTGCGGGATTCGGCCACCTGCAGCAACGCTTCGGCGTAGGGGGTGGCGATGGAGTTGAGGAGGGGCATCAGGCTTTCCTCAGGGTCGTGATGGACTGGTCGATCAACCGTGCCTGGGCATCGGCATCGAGCTTTCCAGGAAGGGTGGAGAGGGCCTTGGCGATGGCACGGTTGGCAGCCTCACGGCGCAGCTGGTCGGTCACCCGGGCTGCCTCGGCGCTGAGGTCGGCAATGGCACCCTGCTTGAGGCGTGCCATTTCCTCAATGGTCCGCTTCTCGCTTTCGAGGCGTAGGGCCTCGGCACGGGCCTGGCCATCGGCGCGGATCTGGTCAGCTTTCTGCTGGGCGGCGGCCAGATCCTGTTGGGCTTTGGCCAGAGCAGAGGTGGCCGACACCAGACGCTGCTCGGCGTCCTGGAGGTCGCTCAAGATGGCGTTGCGACGGCGCTCCAGAATGCTGCCGAGGAATCCGGGCAGGAACTTCCAGAGCCCGAAAATGACGATCGCCAGGTTAATGATGTTGGTCTCAAAGGGATTGAGATTGAGACCAAAACCGCCATGGCTGGCGAGCAGGGTGGGAAGCAGGACTGTCATGAGGTGGCCAGCAAGCGGGACACGATCAGGTCACCGAGCTTGTCGGCATCCTTAATGAGCTGGGTCATCGCCTGATCCCGCTGGGCATCGATCTCGCGGCGAGCCTGCTCCCGGGAAGCATTGGCATCGGCCGTCGCAGCCGCCAAGGCATCGCGATAGAGACGATCCATCTCCTGTTCGGCCTCCAGGATCAGCTTCTGGGACTGCTGGCGCGCGTCCTTGAGCTGTTCCTTGAGGTCGGATTCCAGCCGCTCAACCTGGGCCAGCTTCTGCTTGGCGTCGGCACGACTGGTGGAAATGAAGCTCTCGCGCTCCTCCACGGCCCGGCCAACGGGGCGGAAGAACAGCGAATTCAGAATGAAGGTGAGGAGAACCACCTGCACCGCCATCAGCGGCAGGGTGGCATCGAGGTCAAACAGACCTCCCTCCGGGACACCTGCTTCGGCGAGCAGAAGCCAGCTGGTCATTGGGGCGAGGGCGCTGGAACGGTCGGGCGGGATGGGCGGTGGTGAGATTGGGAGGGCAGGGGCTCAGGCCCCCACCTTCCGTCCACTCACGCAACGATCAACCAGCGAAGGGGTTGGCGAACAGCAGCACCAGAGCGACCACAAGGCCGTAGATGGTGAGAGCTTCCATGAAGGCCAGGGACAGCAGCAGGGTGCCGCGGATCTTGCCTTCGGCTTCGGGCTGACGTGCAATGCCTTCAACGGCGCCGCCAGCTGCGGTGCCCTGACCGATGCCGGGGCCGATGGCACCGAGGCCGACAGCCAGGCCAGCGGCCACAACAGACGCAGCGGAGGTGATGGAATCCATGGTGGAGTGGGGGATGGGAGGCGCCTTGACAGCGCGTAGTGGACCGGGATTGAAACCCTGCGCCTGGGACATCCCCGAAGGAATGGGCCCGGGGTGCATCCGGACCTGCGCGAGGGAGATTTAGCAGAGCGCCGGAGCAGCTCCGCCAGACGAAGAGCGCCTAGTGGTGCTCTTCGTGCACCGCCTCGCCGATGTAGTAGGCGGCGAGGGTGGCGAAGATCAGAGCCTGGATGGCGCTGGTGAACAGTCCCAGGAACATGGCCGGCAGGGGCACGATCAGGGGCACCAGAAACGCCAACACCGCCACCACCAATTCGTCGGCCAGGATGTTTCCGAACAGACGGAAGGAGAGGGAGAGGGGCTTGGTGAAATCTTCGACGATCTTGAACGGGAGCATGATCGGCGTCGGCTCCACGTAGTACTCGAAATAGCGCAGACCCTTGCGGCTCAGACCGGCATAGAAATAGGCCAGGGAGACCAGCAGAGCCAGGGCAATCGTGGTGTTGATGTCCGCGGTAGGCGCACCGAGTTCGCCGCTGGGCAGGTGGATCAGCTTCCAAGGAACCAGGGCACCGCCCCAGTTGCTCACGAAGATGAACAGGAACAGGGTGCCGATGAAGGGCATCCAGTCGCGGTAGGCCTTCTCACCGATTTGCTCGCGGGAGAGGTCGCGGATGTAGTCCCAGAGGAACTCCAGCAAGTTCTGGGTGCCGCGGGGATCCCGCTCCAGCTTGCGGGTGCCTACCACCACCAGGGCCAACAGGGCACCGATTACAACCCAGGAGCTCAGGAAGACCTGGCCGTGGATTTTGAGGTTGCCGAGTTGCCAATAGAGGTGTTGACCAACCTCCAGTTCGGCAAAGGGGAGAAGGAGAGGCATCGGAGCCAGCGAGGGGGGTTCGGGGTCGCCGGGGCGACGGAACGGGATGGAGCGTCAGGTGTCGAAGACTGCCTGCAAAATCACCGCCGGCTTGTAGAGCAGGAAGCCCAACAGGGCCGGCAGGGTCGAGAGCTGGGGAACCCTGGACGACACCAGCACGAGAGCGACCGGCACCAAGAGCTGGGCCTTGCTCATGCGGCGGGAATTCTCTCCCAACCGGGTGACGCTGCGGCTGAGCAGCCACAGATAGAGCAGGCCGGCCATGGCACCCACGAACAGGCTGAAGGCCGTTGCGAGGGACCCAACGACGGCGGTGGCGACCACGGCCACTGCGGAGAGCAGCAGGGTGGCCAACAACAGCCGGCGTTGCAGCCGGAAGTAGTCGTCCATGCCGTTACTGGGATCGGGCGTGGCCCGATCGGCAGCTGCGGGAGGAACCACAGCCAGGGGAGACGCGGTGCTGGGGCCATCCATCTGAACCAGATCCACCGTCACCAGGGGAGCAGCCATGGCGGCTGGCCCGGGGTCGGGAATCGAGGAACAGGGGAGGGAAACCGGCAAGTGCGTTCAACCCCTGAAAAGGCGAGCGGAATTTATCACGCTCGGGTCACTGCACCGGCAGCAACACCCGTTGCTCCAACAGCTCTCGCGCCACCGCAAGCCGTTGCGCCATGGGCCACTCCAGGGGGAGCTGACCAATCGCCAGGGCGGGGGCCGCCTCCAGGGCCCGCATCAGGTCCAGCCCCTCCTCGCTGAGGCTGAGCGGCATCAGGTCGGGGCCCATCAGGCTGGTGGAGGGCCAGCCCCAGAGACAGCGGTTGACCTCACCCCGGGCCGCGAGCAGGGCCGCATCGGAGCTCCAATCCGCAACGGCGACCGGGCCCTTGCTGAGGAAAAACTCAAAGTGACTGATGTCGGGGTCGAGCTCCTCCACCAGCGCCCACTGCTGGCGCGGGGAGAGGGCCAGAGCGCGGTCCAGCAGCTCGCCCCTCAACAGACGGGCCGGCGACCAGACTTCGGGATTGGAGAACCCGACGAAGTCCAGCCCCGCTGAGGCCACGAAGGCCATCAGCCGCTCGAGGTTATAGCTCGTCTCCTGGGGGTGGAGATACATGTCGGCGAAGTTGGCGTCGGCCGTGGTGTCGAGGGCCCAACGCTGCTCGTGATGGCGGCGCAGTCGATTGGGTTCGGGCAGCTCCGCCAGCAGTTGACGACCGAGACGCAGCCCGTCCTCGCCCGTGCCCGCCCCCAACAGCGCCAGGGCCCTCTGGGTGCGATGGATTTCCCAGCGGCCGCCGTCTGCATAGAGAAAAAGATGGAGCAGCCCACCCGGCCTTAACAGCCCGGCCAGGGCCTTCAGACCCGCTTCCGGCTCACGCAGGTGGTGCAGCACCCCCACCGAGTTGATGTAGTCGAACGGGCCCTCGCCCGCCAGATCCAGCAGGCTGCGCTCCTCCACGCGCAGCTCGTGCACCTGGGCGGCGGCTCCGGAGCGCCGGGTGCGCTCCCGCGCCACCTCGAGGGTGCCGGGACTGATATCCACCGCCAGCACCGAGGAGCCCGGATTGAGATGGCAGAGGTAGTCCGTGCTGACGCCGGTGCCGCAGCCGGCATCCAGGATCCGCCAGGTGCGCCGGCCCGTCGCCGGACGGGGCGGCAGGGCGCCGAAGGCGGCGACCCAGGCGCTATCGACACACCAGCGCCAGTTGTAGCCGGGGGGCGGCCCGTCCTGGAGGGGGTCGCCCGGATAGGGGAAGCGGTCGTAGAAGGCGCTCACCACCGGCGTGGCGGCATCACTGGCGGGCACGGGGGCATCAGCGGGAACGGGCCGAGCTTTTCACGACCCGGTGCCCCCTCGACGGCCCAGCGGCCAAAGCGGCTGCAAACATTTGTTCATGGCCCGACGAAGGCCCAGAGGGGCAGCCGTAACGTGGCCCAGCCCGGTTCGCTCTCGTCAATGACCGTGACCGCCAGCAGCGGCAGCACCAGGGTTTCACCCCAGCGCTACGACACCCTGCCGCTCTCCAGCGTCCGTCAGGCGGAGCAACAGGACCGCTTCCCCGACGGCGGGGAACTCGACACCCTGATCGCGTTCTTCCAGAGCGGACAGCAGCGGCTCGAAGCCGCTCGCCGCATTTCGGAAAACGCCGACTTCATCGTGGCCAAGGCGGCCAACCGGATCTTCTCCGGCGGTACGCCGCTCTCCTATCTCGATGCCCCCCTGAGCATCGGTGCCAGCGGCGGCGGCGGCGACGCCACGCCCCTCGCCGCTGACCAGGCCGCCTTCCAGCGCTCGGTCCAGACCTTTGCCCAGGGCACGGGCAGTTCCAACGGCAACCTGATCTCGCGGCTGCTGGAGGGTGCCGGTGGCGATGCGGACGTGCGCGTCGTGCTGCCCACGGGCTTCAGTCCGATCGCCGTGGGGCGCTACGGCACCGACCGGATGCGCAAGTCGCTGCGCGACATGGCCTGGTTCCTCCGCTACGTGGGCTATGCCCTGGTGGCCGGCGATCCGAGCATCCTGGCGGTCAACACCCGCGGCCTTCGCGATGTGCTGGAAAAGGCCTGCTCTCTAGCCGCTACCAACGTGGCCCTTCAGGAGATGCGCGCTGCAGCGGCAGGCCTCTGCAAGGACAATCCCCAGGCCCGCCAACTGGTGATCCAGTACTTCAACGTGCTGATCGCCGAGCTGGAGGTGGCCACCCCCTCCACCCGTCAGCGCCTCGGCAGCCCAGAGAACCAGGGCCTGCAACTGCCCGCCACCTACGCCCTGGCTGCCGATGGCAAGCAGCGTTTCATCATGCGTCCGCGGCTGAGCGGCGCCCAGAAGGCCGAAGTGATCCGGGCCGCCTACCGCCAGGTATTTGAGCGCGACATCGCCAAGGCCTACAGCCAGATGCCCTGCCCGGTGGAGGCCACCCAGGTGCGCCAGGGCCAACTCTCCATGCGGGAATTCATCCGCGCCCTCGGCCACAGCAAGGAGTACCGCCAGCAGTTCTACGGCCGCTTCTCCAACAGCCGGGCCGTGGAGCTGGCCTTCCGCCATTTCCTGGGTCGGGGCATCAGCTCCCGGGAGGAGTTCACCCGCTACTTCGACATCGTCAGCGCCCAGGGCCTCAACGGTCTGGTGGATTCCCTGATCAACACCCTGGAATACGCCCGCGTCTTCGGGGAAGAAACCGTTCCCTACCTGCGCGATCTGGGCGAAGAGGCCCAGGAGAGCGCCGGCTGGGGCTCCAACCGGAAGCTGTTCCGTTTCAGTGCCCCGTTTGAAGGCGCACCCCAGTACGTCACCCTCTACGCCTCCTACCGCCAGCCCTTCCCGGATCAGCACGCCTATGGCGGCGGCAACGATCCCCTCGCCCTCAATTACGGCGCCATCTTCCCCTCAGGTACCGCATCGGTGGCCACCCGCCCCGTGCCCTACGGCTATGACAGCCGTCGGATCCTGATCGGCAACGGCCTCTCCCAGCCTGGCCAGATGGACAGCGTCCAGTTCCGCCAAGCCAAGCCCCGCCGGGTGGGTCCGAAGGTGGTACGGCTGCAGCAGATCGCCACCGGCGGCAGCTCCGTGCCCCGCCGCGGCGGCCAACCCAGCGTCCGCGGAACCGAAGCCAGCACCCAGGCGGTCATCAACGCCGTGTACGTGCAGATCCTGGGCAACGCCGGCTACGCCGGCGAACGCAACAAGGTGGAGGAGATCAAACTCGAGAATGGCGACATCAGCCTGCGCGAGTTTGTGCGTCAGGTGGCCCGTTCCACCGCGTTCCGGCGCCGCTACTGGAGCGGCCTCTACATCACCAAAGCCATCGAGGTGATGCACCGCAGGATCTTGGGGCGTCCCACCTTTGGCCGCTGGGAAATCGACGCCTATTTCGACACCGCCGCCCGCTCTGGCTTCTACGGCGTGGTCGACAAAATGCTGTCCAGCCGTGAATACAACGACTGTTTCGGCGAAGACACGGTGCCCTATGAGCGGTTCATCACCGCTGGAGACCGCAATGCCCGGAAGGTGCCTGGCCTGAACCGCCCCTTCAATGCGGCGGCCTACGCCGACCTCAGCGCCGGAAAGCGTCCCGACGTGGCAGCGCCGCAAAGCCTGCGAACCACGACGGACGTGGTGTCCAGAAACCTGGCTGATCGGCCGCGCGTGGTGATGGGGGGCTGGAGCGCCCAGATCGCCGGCGGCGAAACCATGGCAGCGCCGACCACCCCCGTTCCAACAGGCCCCGGCAGTGTCCGCCAGGCTCCGGCGCCCAACCGCCGCTGGAAGCAGACCCCGGCCACCTCAACCGGCTTCTGGAGCTCCACCCCGGCGGGTGCTCCCTCCACCTCCACCACCCGGCCCCTGATCAGTGGCGAATGGCGGGCGGCCGTGAGCAGTGGCCAGACCAGCGGTCTCGCCAGCCAGCCCGGTGCCGCCATGGCCAAGGCGATTCAACCGGGCCGGCCCCAAGGTTTCGGCCGGCGCCAAAGCGTCGGACGCCCCGTCCGACTCGGCCGCACCACCACCGAAACCCAGGTTCAAGAAGCCCTCGAGACGGTGTACAAGCAACTGCTCAACCGGGTTCCCTTCGCCGCTGAACGGCTGAATGATGCCGAATCCCAATTCCGCAACCAGCAGCTCACGGTGGCGGAGCTGGTCACCCAGATCGCCGGCAGCGACCTGTTCCAGCAACGCCTCAACCGCATGGCACCGCTGCGGGCAGCGGCAGCGGCCTACCTTGCCCTGCTCGGACGGGCCGCCCAGCCCCAGGAAGTCAGCGTCTTCCTAGCCACCAGAGCCAACCGCGGCCAACAGGCAGCGATTGATGCTCTGCTCAGCAGCCAGGAATACGCGCAAGCCTTCGGTCAGGACACGGTGCCCTACATCCGAGGACTGGCCACCGCCGATGGCATTCCACTGGCGACCGTGAATCGAACCGCCCAGCTCTACGGCGGCAACGCCGGCCTCACCCCCGGTCCCAAGGCGGCCATCTGAGCCCCAGGCCCGCCGCCAGCCAGCCCATCGGCAATGCAAACCTCCCGGATACCAACCGGGAGGTTTTTTGATGAAAAGAAATAACAATGGCCGCAAAGATCGGGTCGCATCGTGAAACGAGCGAGCCAATCAGCGCGACTGAATGGTGAACAATTGCTGCGGCGGCGCTCTATCAGCAACAGGCGCCAAAGCCATTGCGGGACAAGGGGTTTCCCGCCCGCTAACGCCGTGAAGAACTGTTACCGCACCCCGAGGCTGCGCGACCCGTTGCCACAGAATGCTTGGGCGATCGGCGCGAGTCGATCACTCCCTTACCCACCGGATACCGGTCTCCGTCAAGGCGGCCGCTTGTTTCGAGGCAGAACTGCATGAGCATCGTCTCCAACTCGATCATCAACGCGGACGCCGAAGCCCGCTACCTCAGCCCTGGCGAACTCGACCAGATCAAGTCCTTCGTGGGCGCTGGTCAACGTCGTCTCCGCGTTGCTCAGGTTCTCAGCGAGAGCCGCGAGCGCATCGTCAAGACCGCGGGCGGCGCCCTCTTCCAGAGGCGCCCCGACGTCATCTCCCCTGGCGGCAGCGCCTATGGCGAGGAAATGACCGCGTCCTGCCTGCGCGACATGGACTACTACTTGCGCCTGGTGACCTACGGGATCATTGCCGGTGACGTGACGCCCATCGAGGAGATCGGCATCATCGGCGCCAAGGAGATGTACCGCTCCCTGGGAGTGCCCCTCGATGCCATGGCGGAATCCGTGCGTGAAATGAAGTCGGCGGCCATGGGCCTGCTCACCGGCTCTGACGCCGAAGAGGCTGGCTTCTACTTCGACTACGTCGTCGGCGCCCTCTCCTAAGCACGTCCGCTTCTCCGCACTTCGCCTCTCCGCACCCAGCAGGATTCATGCAAGACGCCATCACCAACGTCATCAACCAGGCCGACGTTCAAGGCCTGTATCTCGACGGCTCAGCCATGGGCCGCCTGGAGCAGTACTTCGCCAGCGGTGAGCTGCGGGTGCGGGCTGCTGCCACCATCAGCGCCAACGGTTCGGCCATCATCAAAGAAGCCGTGGCCAAGTCGCTGCTGTACTCGGACATCACCCGTCCCGGCGGCAACATGTACACCTGCCGTCGCTATGCGGCCTGCATCCGCGACCTCGACTACTACCTCCGCTACGCCACCTACGCCATGCTGGCGGGTGACACTTCGATTCTCGATGAGCGGGTGCTGAACGGCCTCAAGGAGACCTACAACTCCCTGGGTGTGCCCATCGGTGCCACCGTGCAGTCGATTCAGGCCATGAAGGAAACCACCGCCGCCCTGGTGGGTCCTGATGCCGGTCGTGAAATGGCCGTCTACTTCGACTACATCTGCTCCGGCCTGGGCAACTGATCCCTGCCATCGGCACACCCCGAGGATCACTCCCATGCGTCTGTTCAAGATCACGGCCTGCATCCCCTGCCCGGAGAAAAGCCGCTCCCAGCGCGAGCTTCAGAACACCTACTTCACCAAGTGGGTGCCGTTCGACAGCTGGTTCGCTGAGCAGCAGCGAATCATGAAGCAGGGCGGCAAGATCCTCAAAGTGGAATTGGCTACGGGCCGGCGCCAGCAAAACGTCGGCAACTGAGCACTCGTTCAGCGACGTTCGCGACGACAAACCCTTCAAGCCCGGCTCCGGCCGGGCTTTTTTGTTGGCCACCGATTGCGGCGCAGGGGTCGACAACCACCCCCCGGACACGGCTCAATGGGGCCTCAGGATGGTGCCGCCCAGGCCACCCCCACTCCCTGCTTTGGCCCGCACCGCAGACCCCTCCCGCAGCAGCGCCCCAGCCAACAAGCGCCCCCCCAGCCGGGGGGCCAATGGCGCCGGATTGCTGCCCCTTCCCTGGCACCAGTGGCCCGCAGAAGCACGCCTCCTGCTTGGCATGGTGGCCCTGTGGAGCGTGATCGGGCTTCTGGTGCTCACCTCTGCCAGCTGGTGGGTGGCCGAGCGGGAAATGGGGGATGGGGCCTTCTATCTCAAACGCCAGCTGATCTGGATGGGGGCGAGCTGGGGGCTGCTCTGGCTGGGTCTGCGCACGAGCCTGCGCCGCTGGTTGCACCTGGCACCCCTGGGGCTCTGGGTGGGCATCGTGCTGATTGCCGCAACCCTGGTGATGGGCAGCACCGTGAATGGGGCCAGCCGCTGGCTGGTGGTTGGGCCGATCCAAGTACAGCCCTCCGAGCTCGTGAAACCATTCGTGGTGCTCCAGGGAGCTGCCCTCTTCGCCCATTGGCGGCGCATCGGGGCCGACCAGAAACTGCTCTGGCTCGGTGTGTTTGGGGCCCTGATCCTGCTGATCCTCAAACAGCCCAACCTCAGCACGGCCGCCCTCAGCGGCCTGCTGCTCTGGCTGATGGCCCTGGCCGCTGGCCTCTCCCTGCCCCTGTTGTTGGGGGCCGCCGCTGGGGGGGGAGTGCTGGGCACCGCCAGCATCCTGGTGAACGAATACCAGCGCCTGCGGGTGGTGTCGTTCCTCGATCCCTGGCGCGATGCCCAGGGCGATGGGTACCAACTGGTACAGAGCCTGATGGCCATCGGCTCAGGAGGATTTCTGGGGGAGGGCTTTGGACTGTCAACCCAGAAGCTGCAGTATCTGCCGATCCAAAGCACCGACTTCATCTTCGCGGTGTTCGCCGAGGAGTTCGGCTTTGTGGGCTCGGTCGTGTTGCTCCTGTTCCTCCTGCTCTTCGGCTTTGTGGGCCTGCGGGTGGCCCTGAGCTGCCGCAGCAACCAACAGCGCCTGATCGCGATCGGCTGCACCACCTTGCTGGTGGGCCAGTCGATCCTCAACATCGCCGTGGCCAGTGGCTCCATGCCGACCACCGGCCTGCCCCTGCCGCTGATCAGCTACGGGGGCAACTCCCTGATGGCCAGCCTGCTGGTGTGCGGTCTGCTGATCCGCTGCTCCCTGGAAGCTGGCGGCCTCGCCCCCACCCCCCGACGCCGGCGCACCGCAGCTGCCCGATAGGCTGGGGACATGATCAGCCTCGGGCCCCAACTGGCCGATTGGGCCCGCAGCAGCGAAGCCCTGCTGCAGCAATCCCTGGCCAGTCCCACGCCCACCACACTGGCGGTGGTGTTCGCCGGTGGGCTGCTCACCAGCCTGGGTCCCTGTTCCCTGTCCCTGCTGCCGGTCACCCTGGCCTATCTGGCCGGCTTTGGGGCGAGTGCCGCCCCTGACGCCAGTCGGCCCAGCCAGCCCCCCTGGCAGCGCAGTCTCTGCTTTGCCGCCGGCATCGTCGGTGCCCTGGTGCTCCTGGGTCTGGTGAGTGGGCTGCTAGGCCGCATCTATGGCCAGATTCCGGGCCTGATTCCCACCGTCGTGGCGGTGTTGGCTCTGCTGATGGGACTCAACCTGCTCGGCCTGCTCAAATTGCGCCTGCCCGCCGGACCTGATCCGGATCTCTGGCGCCGCAAGGTGCCGGCCCCCCTGGCCCCGATCGCCGCGGGCCTGGCCTTCGGACTGGCCGCCACCCCCTGCACCACCCCGGTGCTGGCGGTTCTGCTGGCCTGGATGGCGCAGAACGGCAAGCCCCTGGTGGGCATGGTGCTGCTCACCAGCTTCGGAGCGGGCCAGGTGGTGCCCCTGCTGCTGGCCGGCACCGCCGCCGCCAGCCTGCCGGGCCTGCTCAGCCTGCGCCGCATCGGCCAATGGGTGCCGCCGATCAGTGGCGTGGTGTTGGTCACCACCGGGGCCCTCACCCTGGTGGCCAATTGGCGATGACGGGCTTCACCAAAGGCTTCACCAGGCTGCTGGGCTGGATCTCCGATCTGCGCCTGGCAATCGTGCTGCTGCTGGTGATTGCCATCGCCAGCGGCGTGGGCACCGCCATTCCCCAGCGGGAAACGGCCGCGTTCTACCACCGGCTCTATGACCCCCAACCCTGGCTGGGTGTGCTGAACGGCGATGGGGTGATGGCCCTGCAACTCGACCACGTGTATTCCAGTGGCTGGTTTCTGGGCTTGCTGGCCTGGCTGGCCCTGGCCCTACTGCTGTGCAGTTGGCGGCGCCAGTGGCCGGCCCTGCAGGCCGCCCTGCGCTGGATCGACTACCGCTCACCGCGCCAGCTCAGCAAGCTGAGCGTGGCCGAAAGCCTGCCCAGTCAGAGCCCCGGCACGAGCCTGAACAACCTGGCCACCCTGCTGCAGAACGAGGGCTGGCAGATCCAACTCCAGGACGGGCGCCTTGCCGCCCGCAAGGGCGTGCTGGGCCGGGTCGGTCCCCTGCTGGTCCATGCCGGCATGGTGGTGCTGATGCTGGGGGCGGCCTGGGGGGCCGTGGCCGGCCAGCGTGCCGAGCAATACCTGGCCCCTGGCCGCAGCCTGGAACTGATGGACAGCCGCGGCAGCAGCCAGCTCACCCTGGCCCTCGATGGCTTTTCCATCCAGCGGGATCCGGCCGGAAGGCCTGAGCAATTCACCTCCCAGCTGCGCATCCTCGACGGGGACGGCAGCGACGGGGCCCTGCTGAAGCAGGCCGAGATCAGCGTCAACCACCCCCTGCGGTTCCAGGGCGTGACCCTGTACCAGGCCGACTGGGCCCTGGCCGCGATCACGGTGCAGCTCGGCAAGAGCCCCTTGCTCCAATTGCCCTTGCAGAGCTTCCCCCAACTGGGCGATCAGGTGTGGGGGCTGGTGCTGCCGACCCGCCCCGATGGCAGCGAGCCCGTGCTGCTCAGCCTGGGCAGTGAACAGGGCCCCGTGGATGTCTACGGCGCCGACGGCAGCTTGCTTAGCCAGATCGCCCCCGGCGGTGAACCGGTGGAGGTGAAGGGTCTGCCCATCCGGGTGGAGAGCGTGCTTCCCGCGAGCGGCATCCTGCTCAAGCGCGACCCCGGGGTGCCGCTGGTCTACGCGGGCTTCGCCATCGCCCTGGCCGGCGGCGGCCTCAGCCTGCTCGCCACCCGCCAGCTCTGGGCCATTGCCGAGGCCCCCTCCGGCCAGGGTGGCCAACTGCACGTGGCCGGGCTCTGCAACCGCAACCTCACGGGCTTTGCGGCGGAACTCCCCCAGCTGCTGGCCCAGCTCTAACAGGGCAATCTGGATCCATGGCTCACCCGCACCACCGTGTGCACGTTGCCGCGGGGATGGAAATCAGCCTCCAGCTGCATCCACTGGGGATCGGTGGCCGCCACCAGGTCGTCGAGGATCCGGTTGGCCACCTCCTCATGGGAGATGGCGCGGTCGCGGTAGCTGTTCACGTAGAGCTTGATCGCCTTGAGCTCCACCACCCGGGGGCCGGGCTGGTACAGCAATCGCAGCACGGCGAAGTCGGGATAGCCCGAAAAGGGGCACTTGCAGGTGAATTCCGGCAGTTCGATGGAGATCTCGTAAGGCCGGCCGGGCCTGGGATTGTCGAAGCAGATCAACGCGGCGTCGGCGATGGCCCGCTCGCCGTACAGGGGCGTCTGGGTGAGGGAGGAAGCGCCGGCAGTGGCGGGGCTGGAGGACATGGGAACGGAAAGGCCAAGTCGGCCAGAGCCAGGCGGCGATCCTAGGGAGAACACCACGCACCACCGGTTGATCAGGCCTGTAACAACCGCTACGACGACCCCCGCAAAGCTCGGGCCTAATGGAGCAACTCCCTCCCAACGGCAGGGATTTCCTGAGAGACTGTCTATTCAGCCCGAGCTGTTCCCATGAAAAAAGTTGAGGCCATCATTCGTCCCTTCAAGCTCGAGGACGTCAAGATCGCGCTCGTGAATGCGGGGATCGTTGGCATGACGGTGAGCGAGGTGCGCGGTTTTGGCCGTCAGAAGGGCCAGGTGGAGCGCTACCGCGGCTCGGAGTTCACCGTGGAATTCCTCCAAAAACTCAAACTGGAAATCGTCGTTGACGACGACAAAGTGGACACCGTGGTCACGGCCGTTCAGGACGCCGCCCGCACCGGCGAGATCGGCGACGGCAAGATCTTTGTGAGCACGATCGACTCGGTGATCCGCATCCGCACCGGCGACCGCGACAGCGGAGCCATCTGAGCCGGTTTCAACGGTCAGAGGGAGTCGCCCTGGTGGCCAGCGTGCTGGCCACCAGGGCTTTGATGTGGTCAGGACTCACCGTGGCGCCCTGCTCATCAACCTGAGATCCAACATCCCGGCGCCGCAGCCAGAGCAGATATTCATGGTTGCCCGCCGGGCCGGTAATCGGCGACGCCACCAGCCCGCAGGCGTGCAGCCCCAGGGCCGCGGCCGCCCCAATCACGCCCGCAATGGCATCGCCATGGGCAGCGGGATCGCGCACCACCCCGCCCTTGCCCACCCGGGCCTTGCCCACCTCAAACTGGGGCTTGACCAGCAGCACCAGATCCGCCTGGCCATCGGGCTGAAGCAACCCCAGCAGGGCTGGCAGCACCAGGGCCAGGGAAATGAACGACACATCGGCCACCGCGAGGTCGGGCCAGGGGTCGTCGGCCCCGTAGAGATCAGCGGGGCTGAGATGGCGCAGGTTGGTGCGCTCGCGCAACACCACCCGGGGATCGCTGCGCAGGCTCCAGGCGGTCTGGCCGTACCCCACATCAATGCCGTAGATGCGGGACGCCCCGTGTTGGAGCAGGCAATCGCTGAAGCCGCCGGTGGAGATGCCCCCATCCAGGCAGACGCGCCCGGACACCGTCAGGGGGAAGGTGTCGAGGGCCATCAGCAGCTTCTCACCGCCGCGGGAGACGAATCGGGGGGGCCGCTGCACCTGGAGCTCCGCCTCCGGCAGCACCTCCGTGCCGGGTTTGTCGAGCACCCGGTCACCCAGGCGCACCCGTCCGGCGCGAATGAGCTGCTGGGCCTGCTGACGGCTGACGGCCAAGCCGCGGGCCACGAGCTCCAGATCCAGACGTTGCTTGCGGGCCATGGCACTCGCGCTTTTGTGATCAAACCACAACGCAAACGGAACACATTCCAAGCAACGGGGCACTCCCACCAAAACCCGTCAGAGGATGGTCCCCAACGATCTGCAGCGGCCATGGCCAACAACGTGCTGGAGCTGCTCTACCCCGGCAGTTTTGTCAAACTGCGCAACCAACCACCTGACCTGCCGCCCTTCCAGCTGATCCAGTGCCGCGGGGGCCGCTGCTGGGTGCGGCAGCAGGCCTGGGGCCAACTGGTGCATTGGGAAGTCTCCCACCGCCAGCTCACCACGGCGGCCTGACCAGACTCCAGGGGGCGCCCCCATACATTGGTCTGGATGTGAGCCAGGCGCGGCCTTGATCGAGCGTTACACCCTGCCCGAGATGGGCGCCATCTGGAGCGAGGAAGCGAAGTTCCAGAGCTGGCTGGATGTGGAGATCGCGGCCACGGAGGCCAACTGCGAGCTGGGCCGGGTGCCAGCCGAAGCCGTGGCCACCATCAAGGAGAAGGCCTCCTTCAGCGTGGAGCGCATCCTCGAGATCGAGGCCGAGGTGCGGCACGACGTGATCGCCTTCCTCACCAACGTGAATGAGCACGTGGGCGATGCGGGCCGCTACATCCACGTAGGCATGACCAGCTCGGATGTGCTCGACACCGGCGTGGCCCTGCAGATGAAGGCCTCGGTGCAGCTGCTGCGCACGGAGCTCGACAAGCTGGCCGATGCCCTGCGGGAGCTGGCGCGCGCCCACAAGGGCACCGTGATGATCGGCCGCTCCCATGCCATCCACGGCGAACCGATCACCTTCGGGTTCAAGGTGGCCGGCTGGCTGGCGGAGGTGGTGCGCAACCAGGAGCGCCTCGAGCGCCTCGAAACGGTGGTGAGCGTGGGCCAGATTTCCGGGGCGATGGGCACCTACGCCAACACCGATCCCCAGGTGGAGGCGATCGCCTGCGCCAAGCTCGGACTGGAGCCGGATACGGCCAGCACCCAGGTGATCTCCCGCGATCGCCACGCCGAATACATCCAGACCCTGGCCCTGGTGGGCGCCGCCCTGGAGCGGTTCTCCACCGAGATCCGCAACCTGCAGCGCACCGACGTGCTCGAGGTGGAGGAGAACTTCGCCAAGGGACAGAAGGGCAGCTCGGCCATGCCCCACAAGCGCAACCCGATCCGCAGCGAACGCATCGGCGGCCTGGCCCGGGTGCTGCGCAGCTACGTGGTGGCGGCCCTGGAGAACTGCGCCCTGTGGCACGAGCGCGACATCAGCCACAGCTCCGTGGAGCGCATGATGCTGCCCGACTGCTCCGTCACCCTGCACTTCATGCTGCGGGAGATGACGGACGTGGTGAAGGGCCTGGGGGTCTACCCCGCCAACATGGGCCGCAACATGAACGTCTACGGCGGCGTGGTGTTCAGCCAGCGGGTGCTGCTGGCCCTGGTGGGGAGCGGCATCAACCGCGAAGACGCCTACCGGATCGTGCAGCGCAACGCCCACACCGCCTGGAACACCGAGGGGGGCAACTTCCGCGCCAACCTCGAGGCCGACACCGAGGTGACCAGCCGCCTCAACGCCGAGCAACTGGCCGAGTGCTTCTCCACCGACCTGCACCAGGAGAACCTGGGCGTGATCTGGCAGCGGCTGGGGATCTGAGCAGGCAGCGACGCACGAGCTGTGAGCGAGGGCGTCAACCGAGAGGCGCCCTCCCAAACCAACGAAGCCACCCGAACACCGTTCTTGATTCCGTGCGTTCTGTACAGGATCAAGGACGCTTCACTTGTGATAAGGCCCGCCCTGTTGAATCGTGAGGGCCCGGTAGAGCTGCTCAAGCAGCAGCAGGCGGGCGAGATCGTGGGGAAAGGTCATCGGTGAAAGGCTGAGGCGCCAGCTGGCACGGGCCTTGAGGGCTGGATCAATCCCATCAGCGCCGCCGATCACCAAGGCCAGGCGCACGGAACCTGAGCCCTCAAGCCGCTGGGCAAAGGCCACTGAATCAAAACTCTGGCCTTCCTCGGTGAGCACCACCAGCTGCTCCTCCGGCCGCAGGGCAGCGGTGATCGCTTCGGCCTCGCGGGCCATGCCACCATCGCGGAGCTCCAACACTTCAAGCCCCGGCAACCGCTTGAGATAAAGCGCCACCCCTTCGCTCACCCAGCCCTTGCGCACCTTGCCGATGGCAATGATGCGAATCCGGGCGGGATTGATCACGGCATCGGGCGCTCGATCGCCGGATCCAGCTGACCGTTTCCGCTGGCCAGCAGATCCTCGATCTCGCACACCGGGAAGCGGTTGATCGCCTTGAGGGCGGCGCGGGCCTTGGTGCGCAGCTGCTCGCTGATCGCCTCGCAGTAGGGCACCTGGGCCAGCAGGTCGACGGTGCGGCGCAGGATCCGCACCACATCGCCCTCATCGAGAGAGGTGTTGGCAATCACGTCGCTCCAGCTGGCCCCCTTCGCCCAGGCGTGCACCAGGCCGGTGAGCTCTGGCTCCCACCAGAGCGGGAAGGTCACCTTGGCGTGCTCCTGCTGGCGCTCCAGCTCGCGGCGCAGCCCGCGCAGATCGTGCAGGGCCTCCTCGGCGGCGGGGGGCGGCGGAAAGCCGCACCACAGATCGGGCCGATTCACCTCGGTGGAGATGGCCTCAAACACGGCCGCCAACTGGGGCGGATCGAGCTCATCGAGATGGCCGCTCATCAGGGCCAACCCCAGCCACAGCTCGTTGTCGCCGCGCAGGGCCGCCACGGTACGGCCCACCTCGGTGGGCTCCAGGCCATCGGCCCCCGCCAGCGCCCCAAAGAAGCGCAGCACCTCGATCAGGGCCAGGAAGGTGTCCCAGTGGCGGTTGGAGCGGAAGTGCAGCAGCCGCTGGCGCTCGTCGATCTCCAGCTGCAGTTCCTCCATGCGCCGGCGGTGCTTCTTGAGCTGGCGCCGGTCGCCCCAGCGGTGGGCCGGATGCAACTCCAGCTGCTCCTCCAGCTCGTGCACCAGCCGGGCATGGGCCTGCACCTCGCCGGCCAGGTCGTACTGGGGAGTGACCATGTCATGCCGGCTGGCCATGGAGGCCACCGCCAGGGCCAGGCCACCACTGGCCTGGTCACCGTGGCGCAGCTCGCCGGCATGGCGCAGCTCGGGCGCGTCCACCTGGCTCACCTGCAGGCAGCTGAGCTCGGCATGGAGGGCCACCACGGCACCGCAGGGCAGCAACAGCCACACGTTGTCGTCGGTGAGGCACTTGAGCAGGGGGAACTGGCCTGGCCCCTTGACCTTCTCGACGATCACCGCCGGCGTCACCCGACCGCGCAGCTGGGGGGCCTTGAGGCTCACCAAGGTGCCCTCACTGGCGAACTGCAGGGCGAGGGTGAGCTCGTGGGCGAGGGTTTCCTCGGCCTGCTGCTGCAGGATCCGCAGGATGCGGCGCTCCTCGCGCAGGTGGCCCCGCTGTTTCTCGTAGTCCTCAAAGTCGTCCCAGGGCACCTCGCCGGAGCCGTCCTCCAGGCTCTCGAGCTGCTGCATCAGCTGGGCGATGCGGGCCTCGTCCTCGGCCAGATCCAGGGTGGCCAGGTAGCGGCCAAAGCTGCGCTCCACCAGCTCCTTGGCCTTGGCCAGGTCGTAGCGCTGCAGCAGGTTGAGCACCATGCCGTAGCTGGGGGTGAACTGGCTCACCAAGGGATCGGCGGGGGCCGTGGCCAGCTGGCCCGCCTCGCGCACGCCCTCAAAGCGGCTCTGCACCGTCACCACATAGCCCTGGGAATCGAGCCCACGGCGGCCGGCCCGGCCGGCCATCTGCAGGAATTCACTGCCCATCAAGGCCCGGTGGCCCCGCTCGGTGCGTTTGGAGAGGGCCGAGATCACCGTGGTGCGGGCCGGCATGTTGATGCCGGCGGCCAGGGTTTCGGTGGCGAACACCACCTTGATCAACCCCTGCTGGAACAGCTCCTCGATCAGCTCCTTCCAGGCCGGCAGCACACCGGCGTGGTGCGCCGCGATGCCCCGCAGCAGGGCCTCGGCGTGGCCACCCTCCCGCACGGCCTCGGGGGTGGTCGCCACGAAGGCATCGAGCCTGGCCTTGATGCGGGCCTGCTCCGCCGGCGTGACCAGGGTGGCCTTGCCCAGCTCCTTGACCCCCTTGTCACAGCCGCGGCGACTGAAGATGAAATAGATGGCGGGCAGCATGTCGCGCTCCGCCATCTGGGCCACCACAAAACCGAGCGGCGGCGCTTCGGGTTGGGGGGGCTTGGGCGTTTTCGGGCCCTTGCGGTGGCTGCCCTTGGGGGCGCGCCACACCTTGCAATTGGGGTGCAGCCCCGTGCCCTCGTCGTTGAGCAGGGGGTGCAGGCCCTTGGCACTGCAGAAGCTGAAGGCCAGGGGCACCGGCCGGTAGTCGCTGAACACCAGCCGGGTGGGGCCATGCACCCGCTCGATCCAATCGGTGAGCTGACCGGCATTGGCCACCGTGGCCGATAGGGCCACCAGCTGGATGGGCGGCGGGCAATGGATGATCGATTCCTCCCACACGGTGCCCCGCTGGGAGTCGTTCATGTAGTGGCACTCGTCCAGCACCACCGCTTCCACGCCCTCGAGGGGGTCATCGCCTGAATCGGCTTCCGCGTAGAGCATGTTGCGGAAGATCTCGGTGGTCATCACCACCACCTGGGCCTCCCGGTTGAGGCTCAGATCGCCGGTGAGCAAGCCCACCTTGTCGGCGCCGAACTGGTGGCGGAAATCGCGCAGTTTCTGGTTGGAAAGGGCCTTCAGGGGCGTGGTGTAGAACACCTTCTGGCCATGGGCCAGGGCGCGGTAGATGGCGTACTCCCCCACCAGGGTTTTACCGGAGCCCGTGGGGGCACTCACCACCACCGAGTGGCCCTGGTTGAGGGCGTCGATCGCTTCCAGCTGGAAGTCGTCGAGCGGGAAGGGAAAAATCGCCCCCGGATCCAGCACCGAATCAGGCACGCTGCTGTCGGAGCTGTGTCATCACCCCATCCTATGGGCCCCAGGCCTGGCCCAGCCCTGCCCTGCCTGGGCCTAGCGTTTGGCTGACGCGGCCAGGTCATTGGGATCCAGGTCATTGAGATCCAGCCCCTCGGGCTCCAGCACGCTGTGGCGTGACGACCTGCAGCGACAACTCGCCGCGATCACCCCCGAGCGACGCCGGGCGTTGCGCAGCTTCAAGCCAGGTGAGGCCCCCGGCTCCTTGGAAGCCGCCAGCCTCCCCACCAGCGCCGCTGCGAATCCAGCCGTCCCCTTGCTGGATCTGGCCAGCAACGACTACCTCGGCCTGAGCCGCCACCCCAGCCTGGTGGCGGCAGCCCAGGCCGCGGCCGAGGCAGAGGGAGTCGGTGCTGGGGCGTCCCGCCTGGTGAGCGGCAGCCGGCCGGTGCATGCCCAGCTGGAAACAGCCCTGGCCAGCTGGCTGGGACGGGACCGGGTGTTGCTGTTCCCCAGCGGCTTCCAGGCGAACTTGGCGGCGGTGACCGCCTTGGCCGATCGTCACAGCCTGGTGCTGGCCGACCGGCTGATCCACCACTCCCTGCTCAGCGGGGTGCGCGCCAGCGGCGCCCGGCTGCAGCGCTTTGCCCACAACGACCTGGCCGCCCTGGAGCAACGGCTGCAAGCCGCCCGACGGGATCGGCCCCACCAGCGCCTGCTGGTGCTGAGCGAAAGCCTGTTCTCCATGCAGGGCACCAGTCCGGAGGTGGGGCCCCTGGCAGCCCTTTGTGCGAGTCACGGTGCGGCCCTGCTGCTCGACGAAGCCCACGCCCTCGGGGTGCTGGGACCCGGCGGCCGGGGCCTGGGCTATGGCCTCAACGGGGAGGGAGGCCAAGCCGAGATCGCCCTGATCAGCGGCACCTTCGGCAAGGCCTTCGGCAGCGGTGGGGCCTTCCTGGCCGGCGGCAACCTGGTGATGGAGTGGCTGCTGCAATGCAGCGGCCCGTTCCGCTACACCACGGCCCTGGCGCCGCCCCTGGCCGCCGCGGCCCTGGCGGCCCTGGCCTGCCTGCAGGCCGCCCCCCGTGGGGTGCAACTGCTGCAACGGGCCGCGCGCTGGCGCACCGCCCTGGAAGCGGCGGGCTGGCCTCGCCCCCCCGGCACGGGCCCGATCCTGCCGCTGCTGGTGGGGGATGACGGCTGCGCCCTAGCCCTGCAGCAACGGCTGGAGGACGCGGGTCTGCTGAGCGTGGCCATCCGTCCGCCGACGGTGCCCGAGGGCACGGCACGCCTGCGGCTGGTGCTGCGTCATGACCTGCCGGAGGGCAGCCTGGAGCGGTTGCTGACAGCCCTCGGAGACCCACCATGCAGGTGATCGCCATGCACGGCTGGGCCGGCGATGCCCGGGGCTGGGAACCCTTCCTGGATGCCTGGCAGCGGCGCAGCTGGCACTGGCAGTGCGGCGACCGGGGCTATGGACCGCGGCCCCCCGAGACCGTGGCCTGGCGGCAGAACGCGGGCCCGCGGGTGGTGATCGCCCACTCGCTCGGCTCCCATCTGGTGCCACCCGCCGTGCTCCAGCAGGCCGATGCGGTGGTTCTGCTGGCCAGCTTTGGCCGTTTCGTGCCCGAAGGCACCGCCGGCCGCCGTCTGCGAGCCGCCATGGCGGCGATGGCCGAGCAGCTCGCCTCAGACCAGGCCAGCGCCATGCTGCAGGCCTTCCTGGACCGGGCCGCTGCCCCCCAGCCAGCCAGCCTGCTACCGCCCGGCATCGCGGCCGCCCCCCTGGGCGATGCCGGACGGCAGCGGCTGCAGGACGACCTGGCCCTGCTGGCGGCCACCACCGGGCTGGCCCCGGCGTTTCCGCCCCACGCCCGGGTGCTGATCGTGGAAGGGGGCGCCGATCAGATCGTGGTCCAGGAGGCGCGCGCACTGCTGCGCGATGCCTTACCCGCAGCCGACACCCTCGTGCTGGCCGGGGTGGGGCACTGCCTGCTGAGCCCGGCGTTGGTGCCCCTCGTGTGCGGCTGGATCGAGGGACTGCCGTGACATCCCCTTCCTTCAGCAGCCCTGGATTCAGCAGCCAGGTGGGCGCGCGCTTCAGCCGCCAGGCTCCCAACTACACCCACCAGGCCCGCCTGCAGCAGGGGGTGGCCTGGCGGCTGGCCCACCTCTGCGCCCCCCTGCCCGTGCCGAACGGCCCCCGGGCCGACCTGGGCGCCGGCAGCGGGTTGGTGGGCCAGGCCCTGGACTGCCAGGGGCTGGCCGGACCCCTGCTGCAACTCGATCTCTGCGCGGAGCTCCTGGCCCACAATCCCCTGGCTGGAGCGGACCGCGCGCTGGTGTGGGACCTCAACCAGGGGCTGCCCCAAGCCCTGCAGCAGGCCGCCCTGCTCACCTCCAGCTTTGCCCTGCAGTGGCTCGAGGACCCCGCTGCCCAGCTGCAGCACTGGTGCGGCGCCTTGTGCCCGGGCGGATGGCTGGCCCTGGCGGTGCCCACCGCCGCCAGCTTCCCCCAGTGGCACCATGCCGCCACGGCCGCCGGGGTGCCCTGCACGGCCCTGCCCTTGCCCCAGGCCGAGGTGCTCCTGGCCGCCGCCAGACGCGGGGGTCTGGAGCTGATGCACAGCCACCGGCTGACCTTCAGCCGCACCTACGGCAGCGGCCTCGGCTTTCTGCAACAGCTGAAAACCCTGGGGGCCAGCGCCAGCCGCTCCCGTCGCCTGAATCCAGACCAGCTGCGCCGGCTCTTGGACAGCTGGCCTGGCCATGGACGGGTGAGCTGGGAGGTGCTACTGCTGCTAGGCCAGCGGCGATCGCGATGAGCGTGCCCCAGCCCCACCAAGCGGCGCCCCAACTGGTGATCTGCGGCACCGACACCGACGTCGGCAAGACGGTGGTGAGCGCCCTGGTGGTGCAGGGCCTCGGGGCCCACTACTGGAAGCCGGTGCAGAGCGGTCTCGAGGGCGGGGGTGACAGCGGTCGGCTGCAAGCGCTGCTGCAGCTGCCGGCCGAGCGCCTGCTGCCGGAGGCCTACCGGCTGCGAACACCGGTGTCGCCCCACTGGGCCGCCGAACAGGAGGGCATCGCCATCGACCGGGCCCGGCTGACCTTGCCGGCGGTGCCGGGCCCCCTGGTGGTGGAAACCGCCGGGGGGCTGCTGGTGCCGTTGCGGCGCGACTGGCTCCAGATCGACCAGCTGGCGGTCTGGGGGCTGCCGGTGCTGCTGGTGGCCCGCAGCGGCCTGGGCACCCTCAACCACACCCTGCTGTCGGTGGAGGCCCTACGCCGCCGCGCCATCCCCCTGCTGGGCCTGGTGCTGAACGGCCCCCTCCATCGGGACAACCCCGCCACCCTGGCTTCCCTGGCCCAGACACCGGTCCTAGCCCAACTCCCGCCCCTGGACCCCCTCACGGCCCCAGCCCTGGCCACCCAGTGGCAAGCCCAGAACCTGGGCCATAGCCTGGCCCTGGCCCTGAACCACCGGCACCCATGACCAAACAACACTGGCTGGTGAGTGGCGTGCTGGTGCTCCTCTGCGGCGGGGTTCTGGTGCTGTTCACCGACGTCGAAGACTCCCTGACCCGCTGGATTAACTGCGGCCCCATCGCCACGGAGGCCGAGCGCCGCAGCACCATCTGCCGCTGACCGCGGTTCAACAACGCCTAGGGGCCCGCCAGGATCACGGCCTCGGCATCGGCACGGGACAGGCCGTAGGGGAAGTGGCGAACCGACACCTGACCATCGCGGTGCCAACTCACCTTGAGCTCCTCCACCTCCAGCTCGATCTGGGCACTCCATTCCGGACGATGCAGATCCCAGAGACAGGGGTTGGCGCGCTGGCGACTCGCCCCCAGCTCCCCGAGCCAATGCTCCAGGGCCGGCAAGGGGTGGTGATACAGGGGCGTTTCGGGAGTGGGCAAATCGGTCATGGCACCAACCCTGTCATCTTGGGGGATCCGGAGTCGGGCCCGGCGGACACCGCCGCTTCGCTGCCCACCACGACCGCAGACTCGCTCCACCAGGAGGGCCACTGCACCAGTTCGACGCCGCGCATCCAGGCCACCCCCACCCCGAGCACCAGGCTCACCAGCAGGGCGAATCCGAGCAACAGCAAGGCGAGCCACTCCCCGCCGGAGAGATCGCGCCGCACCGAGGCCGGCCTGGGAGCCGGGGCTCCCGGCGGCGGGCTCGGGGGCCGGAGCGGCGGTGCGGGATGGAGCTGGGCGTCGTAACGCTGCCGCTGGGCGGGATCGCTGAGCACCGCATAGGCCTGCTGCAACTGCTGGAAGGCAGCCGCCGCCTCAGCCGGCGGCAACACGGTGGTGTCGGGGTGGTAGCGCTTGCTCAGCCCGCGGAAGGCCTGCCGCAGGTCCTGCGGCGACGCCGTCTCCGGCACCTGGAGCAGGGCGTAGTAGCTGGTTGGGGACGGGGGTGGAGAACTGGCCAATGGCACCGCACCGGCGAGGACATCCGGTCTGCGGGATCCTAGAGATCAGAAACCCCATCGCCACGCTGGATGGCCCGCACCCTCATCGGCACTGTCCTCTGGCAGGAGCTGGGCTGGCAGCCCAGTCCTGGCCAGGAGCAGTTGCTGCTCGACCTGCAGGACCAACTGCGCCAGTGGAACGGCCGGGTCAACCTGACCCGCCTGGTGGAGGACGACGACTTCTGGATTGCCCAGGTGTTCGACAGCCTCTGGCCCCTGGTGCCCCTGCTGCAATCGGCCGCAGCCCAGGAGCCCCTGCGGCTGATCGACGTGGGCACGGGCGGGGGCTTCCCCGGCCTGGCGCTGGCAATCGCCTTCCCCCAGGCCCAGCTCACCCTGGTGGATTCGGTGGGTCGCAAGGTGGACGCGGTGCGGGCCATGGCCGAGGCCCTGGGGCTGGGGAAGCGGGTGAGCCTGCGCTGTGAACGGATCGAGCGCACCGGCCAGCAGCAGGCCTGCCGGGGCCAGTTCGACTGGGCCCTGGCGCGGGCCGTGGCCAGCGCGCCCGTGGTGGCGGAATATCTGGTGCCCCTGCTGCAACCCCAGGGCCGGGCCCTGCTGTATCGCGGCCAGTGGTCGGCCTCCGACCAAGGGGATCTCGACGCCGCCCTGGCCCCCCTGAAGGCCGCAACCGAGCGCTGCCTGGCCCGGGAGCTGCCCGGTGGCCGGGGCGTCCGCCACGCCCTGGTGGTGCAGCCCCTGGCCCCCTGTCCCCGCACCTACCCCCGGGCCGTGGGGGTGCCGGCCAAGCAACCCCTGGGGGTCAGGAGGTCATCAGGCGATTGACGGGCTGGCCGCCGAGCCGATCGCGCAGACGCCGCAGCAGTCCAGGGATGTGATCCACCCAGGGGCTGCCGGCCAAGGCCGCCCGCAGCTCGGCCTCGTTCACCGCATGGTCCAGCAGATCGGCGCTCTGCCCGGGGAACCAATGGCCGCCGCGCCCGAGCAAGCCGTAACGGGCCCGGGCAAAGCTCTCCAGATCCCAGGCCTCCAGCAGGTTGTGCAGCCAGAGCAGAACCTTCACATTGAGCTCCCCAGGCAGCTCCGACCACTCCGGCAGGCCCTGCTCCCAGCTGGCCAGCCAGGCCGGATCAAGGGCGTCCCGCCGGGCCTGCTCCAGCCTCGCCTGCACCGGCACCACCAGGGCCTGCGCCTGCTCCAGCCGGGCCACCGCCTCCAGGTGGAGGTCGAGGTCGTCGGGGTGGGCGGCCCCAACGCTGAGGGTGTGCACGGCGGGCGCTCCTGAACAGCCGGATTCCGCCAGGCAGAAGAGATCGTTGAACACAATCGGATGCAGGGGCGCACACAGCTCACGCAGCGGGGCCGAGGGGGTGTGCAGGTGGCCGCCCTTGTCGGTCGGGCTGATGACAAACACACCCAGGTCGTGGGCCCGGGCCAGCTCGAGGGCGGGACGGTTGTCCTGAAAAATGAAGTACCAATGCAAGTTGACGTAGTCGAAGGCATCGCTGGCGATCGCCTCACAGATCAGGGGCAGGGGGGCGTGGGTGGAGAAGCCCACATGGCCAATCCGTCCCTCGGCCTGCCAGCGGCGCAACACGTCCCGGCAGCCACCCGGCCGCAGGCTCTGCTCCAGATGCTCGGGCAGGTTGAGGCCGTGGAGCGTCAGCAGATCCACCCGCGCCACCCCCAGCCGCTCGAAGCTGGTGGCGAGTTCCGCCTCGAAGACCGCCGGATCGGCCTGGGGCGGCACTTTGGTCTGCAGGATCCGCAGGGGATCGGGCACCTGGTCGAGCAGCCAGCCCAGCTGGCGCTCCGAGGTTCCGTAATGACGGGCCGTCTCAATGTGGTGGAGGCCCGCCGCAACCGCCTTCTCGAGGATGGCCCGCAGATTGGCCTGGCTGGCCGCGCTGATCTGGTCAGGCGGCAGGTCGGTCCAGCTGTGCTGAAAGCGCATGCAACCCAGGGAGAGCACCGGCATGGCCAGCTCGGTCCGTCCAAACCGCCGGGTGGGCAGTTGGGCCGATGGCATCAGCCCGCGTCCCGGCGGGGCAGGGTGCGCTTGAGCCGGGCCGGAGTGGGCACCCCGAGGGGCAAAATCTCTTGGCCAGCCAGCTGTTGCTCCAGCTCAGGCAACTGCTCATAGGGCACCCAGTGAATGCAATCCACCGGACAGGTGTCGATCGCCTCCTGGATCAAGGCCGTGGAGTCTCCGTCCTGCCGGATCGCCCGGGAACGGCCCCAGTCGGGCTCCACCACAAAGGTGTTGACGGCCACGTGGGCGCAATAGCGGCAGCCGATGCAGACGGCCTCATCCACCCACACCGCTTTCTGACGCAGGGATCCACCCAGCAGCGGCTCCAGACCGGTGCGGGTGGACTCCGGTGCTTCCGCGATGGCGGTGAAAGCCAGGGAGGGATCGACCATGGCGACGGACGTCAGGGGACCTAGGCCCAGCGGGTCACCACCAATTCGATGCTGCCGTCCTGCTGCTGGGTTTGCTCACACACCTGAAATCCCTCTTCCGTGGTCGCCGCCAGGATGCTGCGCAGGGCGTAGCGCTGGTTGAGCTGGGCCACAAAGCGCTCCACCGGCACCGGCTGGCTCCAAAGATCGAGGTCGGTGACGAGCTCATAACTGCCGGTGGCGGGGTTGAGGCGGAAGCCGATGTCGGCACCGTTGACCTGGGTCACCGCGAGCTGGGCCTCCAGGGTCTGGCCGCGGTAGCCGCGCACCTGCAGGGAACCCTCCCGGGGGGCATGGCCGAGGTCGCTCAGGGCCTCAAGCAAGGCCTGGCGATCACGCAGCTCGGTCTTGATGGTGCTGAAGTGGGACATCGGTTCGGAATGCTCGGCGTTTACGGGAGCGGGACGGGATTGACCAGGGGCTGTCCAAGGGGCTGGACCTGGCCTTGGACCTGGAACGCCTCAGCCGTGCTCTGGCGCTGCTGCACAGCACCGAGCCTGGCCTCGATTCGTTCGGTGAGCT
This sequence comes from Cyanobium sp. FACHB-13342, assembly GCF_014697415.1. Lineage (GTDB taxonomy): Bacteria > Cyanobacteriota > Cyanobacteriia > PCC-6307 > Cyanobiaceae > Cyanobium_A. The sequence continues at coordinate 167,684 of NZ_JACJRT010000009.1, forward strand.
GCTCACAACCGAGCCCCCGAACCCCTTCCACCAGCTCTTCCACCCGACCATCGGGCAGGATCCGAAATCGGATGGTCTGATGGTCCATCCCTGGCCTGATCAGGTCCCGAGATGTTAACCGTGTTTTCCAGGGGGCGGGTGCCCGCGGCCTCCACGCCCCAGCCGCCTCTCAGCTGAGCAGGCCTTCATCCACCAGGGTTTGCAGCCGGTCGAGCACCTCGGGTTGCTCGAGCTGCTCCAGGGCCAGTCGGGCCTCATCCCGCACGCCCGATTCCGCATCGTGAACCATGGCGTGCAGCAGGGCCTCGACCACGACCTGCTGGCGGGGCTCCACCAGATCGCCGTAGAGCCGCCCCAGGGCCCAAGCACTGTTGCTGCGCACCGCCGGCTCACTGTCGATGCGCAGGCTGAGCAGCAGCTGGGCCGCCGCCGGATCGGCCTTGGCGGGGCCGGTGCAGCCCGCTTCGGCCAGGGAACTGGCCGCCCAGAGCCGCACGGCGGCAATGTCCACCTGCAGGGAGCGGATCAGGGGGTTGAGCACCGGGGCTTCGGGATAGTTGCCCAGGCTCCAGGCCACCGCCTTGCGCACATAGCCGTTGTCATCGGAGCCCAGCAGGGACAGCAGGGGCTCCACCGCCAGGGGGCTGGGATTGCGACCCAGGGCATACACGGCACTCATCCGCAGGATCGGGCAACTGGCCTCCAGCAGGGGCAGCAGCAGCGGCAGGGCCCGGGGATCCCGGTGCTCACAGAAGATCCTCAGCCCCTGCATGCGCTGGTCATGGCTGCCGGCATCCGCCCCCAGCCGCAACAGCTGCAAACCGAGGTCGCACTCCGCCGCCACATCGGAAGCGCTGGGATCCTGGGTGTCCAGGTCATCGAGCGGATCGCCGAGCAGCTCCTGGGCCAGCTCCTGGGCCAGCACCTCGGGATCGAGGTAGAGCTCTTGAGGACTGTCGCCGAAAGGCCCGCTGGACGTCGGCTCGGGCTGCGCCGGTTCGGATTGCGGAGAAGGGCTCACGACACTGTCTCAGCCGATCGGGGCAGGGGCAGCCATGTCGCCGGGCAACCAGATGCGGGCACTGACCGCAAACAGAGCAAGCCCGAAGAGCACCACGATGGCGGCTGGCAACAGGGTGGAGCGAAAGAATTGCACAGCCTTGGGGGAGAGCGGGCGCCTGGTCCCATCATCGCCCCTAGTGTTCGCCGATCTGCCCCCCTGTGATGGCCCCGACCCCCGGCACCTGGCGGCGCCTCACCGCGGTGGCCGCGGAAGGCGTGGCCAGTGGCACGCCCTACATGGTGGGCACCAAGCTGCTGCAGGGCTGGCTCACCGCCTCCGGGGTACCCCTCGGCCTGATCGGCCTGCTCGCCTACGCCGAGCTGCCCTACACCTTAAAAATGATTTGGGCGCCGGCCCTGGACCGCTGGCCCATCCCCTGGCCCGACCGGCGACGCGGCTGGCTGCTGCTGCTCCAACTGCTGCTGGTGGCCGTCATCGGGGCGATGACCTTCCTAAGGCCCAGCCAGGACCCGGCCAGCCTGACGGCGATTGGGGCCATGGCCCTGCTGCTGGCGTTCGTGAGCGCCACCCAGGACATCGTGGTGGATGCCTACCGCACCGACCTGCTGCCCGAACAGGAGCGGGGGGCCGGGGCCGCCGCCACCACCCTGGGTTACCGCGGGGCCATGCTCGCCATCGGGGCGGGGGGCTTCATCCTGGCGGGCCGCTTCGGGTGGCCCCTGGCCTTCGCCGGCTCGGCGGTGCTGATGCTGCTGGTGGTGCCCTTCACCCTCACGGCTCCGCCACTGCCGCCGATCCAGCACCAGGTCACCAGCCTGCGCCAGGCGGTGGCCGGGCCAGCCCGGGAATTCCTGCACCGCACCGGCCGGGGCCGGGCCGTGATGCTGCTGGCCCTGGTGCTGCTCTACCGCTGGCCCGACGGCCTGCTCAACGTGATGGCCGTGCCCTTTCTGATCCAGAAGGGCTTTTCACCGGAGGTGGTGGGTTCGGTGCTGGCCGGCTGGGGCATCGGCGCCACCATCGTCGGCACGATCCTGGGAGGGGTTTTGTTCGCCCGGCTGGGCATGAACCGCTCCCTCTGGATCTTTGCCCTGGTGGGGGCCGCTGGCAACCTGTCCTATTGGGCCCTGGCCAGCTTCGACGGCGGCCCCGCGGCCCTGTTGCTGGCGGTGGGCCTGGAAAACCTGGGCGGGGGGCTGGTGGGCGCCGCCTTCGTGGCCCTGTTGATGAGCCTCTGCAATCCCCGTTTCTCCGCCACCCAATACGCCCTGCTCTCCGGGGTCTACGCCCTGAGCCGCTCAGTACTCGCCGGCCAGGCGGGCTTCGTGGCTCAAGGGGTGGGTTGGAGCAGCTTCTTCCTGCTCACCGTGGCCTCCTCGCTGCCGGCCTTCCTGCTGATGGCCTGGCTGACACCCTGGAATGGGAATGGGGCCAAGGGAGCCTTCGATCCCGCCAAGGACCCCACCTGAATCAGGCCGGCTCCAGGCTCCCCTCCAGTCGCCGCCGCAGCTGGCCACAGGCCGCATCCGCATCCAGGCCGCGACTGGCGCGCACACTCACGGCCACATGGCGCTCCTGCAGGGCACGGCGAAAGGCCTCCACGGCGCCCGGGGCGGGCCGTTGGAACTCCTCCTCGGCGATGGGGTTGTAGGCGATCAGGTTCACGTGACTCTGGAAACCGCGCAGCAGCTGGGCCAAGGCGACGGCATGGCGGGGCTGGTCATTGAGGCCCCCCAGCAGGATGTACTCAAAGCTGACGCGGCGGCCGGTGAGGGCCACGTAGCGGCGGCAATCGTCGAGCAACGCCTCCAACGGGTAGGCATGGGCGGTGGGGATCAGCTCTTCGCGCAACCGCTGATCCGGCGCGTGCAGGCTCACGGCCAGGGTGAACTGGGCCCGTCCCAGCCGCTCCAGAGACCGCTCCGCCAGGGTGGGCAGGGTTTTGGGCACCCCGACGGTGCTCACCGTGATCTGGCGCTGGGCCATGCCCAGATCCGTGCAGAGGCAGTCGATGGCCGCGAGCACGGCCTCGATGTTGAGCAGCGGTTCACCCATGCCCATGAACACCACGTGGCTGGGGCGCTGGTCCATCGCCTCCCGCACGCTCAGCACCTGATCGACGATCTCGTGCACCGCCAGGGAGCGCTGCAGGCCGCCCTTGCCGGTGGCGCAGAACCGACAGGCCATGGGGCAGCCCACCTGGCTGCTCACACAGACCGTGAGCCGCCCTTCGGCCGGGATGCCAACGGTTTCGATGCTGAGGCCATCGTGGGTGCCCAGCAGCAATTTGGTGGTGCCATCGCGAGCCACACTGCGGTGCAGCTCCCGCGACCGTCCGATCCAATCCGTGGCGCCCGACGGCGGTTGGGCCAGGAGTTGGTCGCGGAAGGCCTTCGGCAGCACCGACACGGCCTCGATGTTGCGGGCCCCCTTGGCGTAGAGCCAGTCGTGAAGCTGGCGGCCGCGGAAGGCGGCCTGGCCCCGGGCCACAGCCCACTGCTCCAAGGCTGGCATGCCCAGCCCCAACAGGGGCGTGCTCAAGGCCAGATCAAGAGGCCGTGGCCCAGCTTCCATTCCACCGCCACAAGGGCAATGAACCCGAGCATGGCCAAGCGGCCATTGAACAGTTCCGTGTGGGTGTGGAAGCCGTAGCGGGGCAGCCGGCGTTGGGGAACCGGCGTGTTGAGGCTGGTGCGGGTGGGGTTAGCCATGGTGATCACTCATCGGTGAGCAGGCCTTCCTCCTGCAGGCCCTCCAGGGCCGCAGGATCGGCGATCAGCTCCTCCTCCAGTCCCTCATCCAGGGTGGGGCGGGTGAACGCTGCCAGCCCGCTCGCGCTGGCCTCGATGCCATGGCGGCTGCGGGTGGCCTCCAGGTCGGCATCGGATGGGTCGTCGAGCACCGCCATCGATGCGGCCGGAGCCGGCATCTCCACGGTGTAGTCAGGACGCAGGTTCTGCATGCGGCGATAGCCCATGCCGTCTTCCTCGAGAATGTCCGGATGGGGGCCGGCTTCGGCCCGAAGCTCCTCTTCGAAGCCACTGAACCCGGTACCGGCTGGAATCAGGCGGCCGATGATCACGTTCTCCTTGAGGCCGCGCAGCCAGTCGCTCTTGCCCTCGATGGCCGCCTCGGTGAGCACCCGGGTGGTCTCCTGGAAGGAGGCCGCCGAGATGAAGCTGTCGGTGTTGAGTGAGGCCTTGGTGATGCCCAGCAGCACCGGCGTGAACTCAGCGGGGGCGCCGCCGGTGATCGCCATGGCACTGTTCACCTGCTCCACCTGACGCAGCTCGATCAGCTCCCCGGGCAGCAGGGTGGTGTCGCCGGCATCCTCGATCCGCACCTTGCTGGTCATCTGGCGCACGATCACCTCGATGTGCTTGTCGCTGATCGAGACGCCCTGGCTCTTGTAGACGTTCTGCACCTCGGTGACCATCCGGAACTGCAGCTTGGAGATCGCCTCCTGAGCCGCCTCCATGGTGGGCTTGCGGCTGCGCAGATCCTCGAAGAAACACTCCAGCAGCTCGTGGGGGTTGATCGGTCCGTCGGTGAGCGACTCACCGGCGCTGACCTGCTGGCCATCGCTCACCATCACGTTGCGGCCGAGCAGGATCGGGTACTCGGTGATGGCGTCGTCGTGCTCGATCACCGAAACCGTGATCGAGTCGTCGTCGTCGCCCTGCTTGATCTGCACCGTGCCGCTCTTGCGGCAGAGGATCGTGGATTCCCGCGGACGGCGGGCTTCCAGGAGTTCCTCAATCCGGGGCAGACCCTGCACGATGTCGCCCGTCTTCTGGCGTTCAAACACCAGCAGGGCCAGGCCATCTCCGCGTTGCACCAGCTCGCCATCGCGCACGTGCAGCACCGAGTCGGGCGACACCATGTAGGGGCGGCCGAGGCGGATGGTGATCGTGTTGCCCTTGATCGCCTCCACCTGACCACAACAGGGGGCCACGACCCCGTTAGCCAGCTGGTCACCGTCGACGATGCGCTGGTCCACGGCAACCTCGGGTTTGGCCGAGCCCAAATCAATGGTGCGGGTGTCGCCATCGCGCTCCACGATCAGACGGCGAATCGGTTCGCCATCCACCAGATCGGGGAGCTGGACGACGCCGTCCTCCTTGCAGAGGATCTGGGTGGTGGCCACCACGTCGCCGCGCTTCACCGCGGCCCCATCCTCCACCTGCAAATCGGTGTGGGTGGAGCCATGGCTGGCGTCCGAGAGGGTGTCCCGACGCACCAACAGGGTCTCCAGGATCGTGAGCTGCAGGCGCTCGATCGTCTTGGCCCGCTTGTCGGAGACGGCCTCCACATCCACCGTCATCTGGGGGGTGGTGTCAAAGGTTTCCAGGATCAGCTGGGTGCGCAGCAACTCCACGCCATCGACGCTCTTGATCAGTTCACCGTCCTTGAAGGCCAGGCGCTGGGTGGCCTTGAGCCCGAGGGACGGACCACCGCTCTGCTTGACCGTCCCCAGTTCGGGCAGGTGGGCCGCATCGGGAATGGCGTACTCCTCCACCGGGCGCAGCAACAGGGCACCACCCTCAGGGGTCTCCACGGCTTCAACGAAAACCATCGCCTCAGCCTTGAGGCCCTTGGCGATCTCCTCGCCCGGGGTCACCATCTTGCCGTCCGCAAACTTGGCGAGGGTCTTGCTGTCCGACACCAGGTGCAGCGTTCCCGAGCGCACGATGATTTCCCGGAGAATGTCGTTCTTCTGGGTCACCGTGACGATGCCGGCGGTCTGGCTGAAGATGTCCTTCACCACTTCGGTGCCGGCCTCGATCCACTGGCCGTCCTCGATCATCAACAGGGAGATGTCCTTGTTGATCTCGTGGGTTTCCTGGGGGATCCAGAGCAGGGTTCCGCCCTTGCTCACCTCGTAGCCGTTCTTGGCACTGCGGGCCTTCTTGATCGACAGGCCGGGAGCAAATTTGACGGTACCCCCGGTTTTGGTACGGAAGCGGTCGTCGGCGAGCTCGGCGATCACCTCGCCATTGGCGATCTTGCTGCCGGGAGCCGTGTTGAGGCGGTAGCGGATGTTGTCCTTGCCCTCCAGGTGCCAGATCTCACCGGAGTGGGTGGATTCGCCCACCAGCTTGCAGTCCTTGAGGGTGAGGCTGGCGGTGACGATCTGCACTTCGCGGGAGTCACCGGCGCTTTCACGCAGACGAACGGCGCCGCCGTACTCGCTCACCAGACGGCTTTCAGCCAGCACCTCACCGGTGGTGACGGCCTTGTTGCCCTCCACCACGGGCAGGGCATTGGGGGGCAGGTTGTAGACATCGCCGCTGAACACCCACATCCGGCCCAGACGTTGGGCCTTGAGGGTGATGTTGCCCTGACGGTCGGTGACCTCCTTGGGCTGGATCGCATCCTCGTAGCGCACCTGGCCGGCCAGGTCGCAGATCACATCCTTGGTGGCCTTCTCAACGCTCTTCTTGACGGTCACGCCCGCCGCAATCTGGGCCAGGATCGTGTCCCCGGGCACCGTGTCACCGTCGGCCACGAACAGGATCGAGCCGTTGACGATGTCGAGTTTCTGAAGCTTGCCCTTGCCGCTGGGTTTGACCGTCAGGGAGAAGTCGGTTTCAGCGAGCTGGGCCTCCACGCCGTGGGGGGTCCGGAAGGAACGGACCCGGGCCTTGGCACCGAATTCGACCGTGCCATCCACCAGGGAACGCACCACGCCGGTCTCGGCCGTGGACACACCACCGGTGTGGAAGGTCCGCATGGTGAGCTGGGTTCCGGGCTCACCGATGGACTGGGCTGCAACGATGCCCACCGCTTCGCCCAGGTCGACGAGCTGGTTGTGGGCCAGGGCCCAGCCGTAGCACTTGCGGCACACCGAGCGGGAGGCCTCGCAGGTGAGCGGTGAGCGCACCTTCACGGTTTTGACGCCACCGGCTTCAATCCGGCGCGACAGGGGCTCATCGATTTCGCCGTCCCGGTCCACCAGGGTTTCGCCGTCTTCCGCCACCACGGGCTCAGCGGCGAGACGGCCGATCAACTTGCTGCCGAACTTGCCCTTCTCATCCGCATCGATCGGGATGCTGCGGGTGGTGCCGCAATCGTCCTCGCGCACGATCACGTCCTGGGCCACGTCCACCAGACGGCGGGTGAGATAGCCGGAGTCAGCGGTGCGCAGGGCGGTGTCCACCAGACCCTTGCGGGCGCCGTAGGACGAAATCACGTATTCGGTGACCGTCAGCCCCTCACGGAAGTTGGTGCGAATCGGCAGGTCGATGATTTCCCCTTGGGGGTTGGCCATCAGGCCGCGCATGCCCACCAGCTGGCGCACCTGGGACATGTTGCCCCGGGCGCCGGAGTTGGCCATCATCCACACCGAATTGAGTGGATCGTTCTCGTTGAAGTTGCGGCGCACGGCCGCCACGAGACGCTCGTTGGTTTCGGTCCAGGTGTCGATCACCTTGGTGTGACGCTCCACCTCGGTGATCTCGCCGAGGCGATAGCGCTCTTCGGTCTGGGTGATCTGCTCCTCAGCTTCCGCCAACAGGGCAGCCTTGTCGCCCGGAATCCGCAGATCGTCGACTGAGATCGAGACGGCGGCCTGGGTGGCGTAGTGGAAGCCCAGGTCCTTCAGCTCATCGGCCATGGAGGCCGTGGCGGCGGTGCCGTGGTGCTTGTAGGCCCAGGCCACCAGGTTGCGCAGGGCCTTCTTGTCGATCACGCGGTTGCGGAACGGCGGGGCCTGCTTGCTCAGGGCATGGCTCACCGGAGCCGCGGTTTCAACGACGGCAGCCTCGGCAGCCTTCTTGGCGCTCTTCTTGCTGGTTTTCTTGGCGGGGGTGGCGGTCATGGCTGCGCGCGGGAAAAAGACGAAAGAGAAGGGAAAAACGGAAACCCGGACCCTGGATCCGGAACGGCCGTCAGGTCGCAGCCACGGCGTCGATGATGGTGTGGTTGATCACCACCCGGCCCACGGTGGTGAGCAGGTAGCGGCTGATCAAGGCGCCATCCTCATCAAAGCGGTCGCGGCGGTAGAGCCACTGCTCAATGCGGGTGCCATCGCTGAGGGTTTCTTCCTTCTGGGGCTGCTTGTCCTCGTCGTCGCTCTCCACCTCACCGTTGAAGCGAACCCACACCCAGTCGTGCAAGACGAGGTGCTTCTCTTCGAAGGCGTCGATGACGTCGTCGAGGTTGGCGAAGGTCTTGGCGCGATCGCCGAATTCGGGCTTCACCGCACCGGGCTCCTCCGCCGTCAGGTAGTAAGCCCCGAGCACCATGTCCTGGGACGGGGTGATGATCGGCTCGCCGGTGGCCGGAGAAAGGATGTTGTTGCTGGCCAGCATCAGCATGCGGGCCTCGGTCTGGGCCTCGATCGCCAGGGGCACGTGCACGGCCATCTGGTCACCGTCGAAGTCGGCGTTGAAGGCGGGGCACACCAGCGGATGCAGCTGGATGGCGCGGCCATCCACCAGCTTCGGCTCAAAGGCCTGAATGCCAAGGCGGTGCAGCGTCGGCGCCCGGTTCAGCAGGATGGGGTGTCCTTCGATCACCTCCTGCAACACCTGCATCACCTCATCGTCGGCCCGCTGAATCAGCTTCTTGGCGGCCTTGATGTTGTTGACGATGTTCTGACGGATTAGGCGGTGGATCACGAACGGCTGGAACAGCTCGATCGCCATCTCCTTGGGCAGACCGCACTGGTGCATCTTGAGTTTCGGACCCACCACGATCACGGAACGACCGGAGTAGTCGACCCGCTTGCCGAGCAGGTTCTGACGGAAGCGACCCTGCTTGCCCTCAATGATGTCGCTGAGCGACTTGAGCGCCCGATTGTTGGCGCCCACCACGGTGCGGCCGCGGCGGCCGTTGTCGATCAGGGCGTCGACGGCCTCCTGCAGCATCCGCTTTTCGTTGCGGACGATGATTTCGGGAGCCAGGATCTCCTGCAGCCGGGCCAACCGGTTGTTCCGGTTGATCACCCGGCGGTAGAGGTCGTTGAGGTCGGAGGTGGCAAAGCGGCCACCGTCGAGCTGCACCATCGGGCGCAGATCGGGGGGAATCACCGGGATCACATCCAGCACCATCCACTCGGGACGGGCGCCGGTGGCGATGAAGTTGTCAATCACCCGCAGGCGCTTGATCAGCTTGGCCCGCTTCTGGCCCTTACTGGCGGCAATCTCCTCCCGCAGCTGTTCGGCGGTTTCGTTGAGCTCGAGATCTTCGAGAAGCTGCTTCAGGGCCTCGGCACCGATGCCCACCACGGGCTCGTTCTCGATGTCGGAATCTTCGGCGTAGATCTGGTCTTCGATCTCCAGCCACTCGTCTTCGGTGAGCAGCTGCTTGTAGGTGAGGTCTTTGTGGTCGCCCGCATCGAGCACCACATAGCAGTTGAAGTAGACGATCTGCTCCACATCCCGCAGGGGCATGTCGAGCAGGATCGCCACATAGCTGGGAATCCCCTTCAGATACCAGACGTGGGAAACGGGGGCCGCCAGCTTGATGAAGCCCATGCGGTGCCGGCGCACCCTGCTCTCCGTCACCTCCACGCCGCAACGCTCGCAGACAATGCCGCGGTGACGCACCCGCTTGTACTTGCCGCAGTGGCACTCCCAGTCTTTCGACGGACCGAAGATCTTCTCGCAGAACAGCCCGTCCATCTCGGGCTTGAGGGTGCGGTAGTTGATGGTTTCGGGCTTGGTCACCTCACCCACCACCTGTCCGTTGGGCAGCGTGCGCTGCCCCCACTGCATGATCCGCTCGGGCGAGGCCAGCGTGATCTTGACGTAGTCGAAGTGGTTTTCGGTGCGGAGATTGCTGTTAGACATCGGGATTGGGGCGCGCGGAGATCCAGAAGGAAGGGCTAGTCAGCGGGGTGCTGCAAACAAGCAATCAGTCGTCGTCGTAATCCGCGACGCCGAGGGATTCGTAGGTGGGGCGGCTGGGGGTGCTGCGGCGAGGATTGACGTCCTGCATCAGATCCACTTCCTCACCCGCGTCGGTGTAGACGGCGATGTCGAGGCCCAGCGACTGGAGCTCGCGCATCAGCACCTTGAACGACTCGGGGGTACCCGGACGGGGGATCGGCTTGCCCTTGACGATGGCGTTGAGCGCCTCGTTGCGGCCCTGCATGTCGTCGGACTTGACGGTGAGCAGTTCCTGCAGGGTGTAGGCGGCGCCATAGGCCTCGAGAGCCCACACCTCCATCTCACCCAGACGCTGGCCGCCCTGTTGGGCCTTGCCGCCCAGGGGCTGCTGGGTGACCAGGGAGTAGGGGCCGGTGGAGCGGGCGTGGATCTTGTCGTCCACCAGGTGAACCAGCTTGAGGATGTGGGCGTAGCCCACCGTGACGGGCTGATCGAACGGCTCGCCGCTGCGGCCATCGATCAGTTGGATCTTGCCAGGGTTCTCCGGGTCGTAGACCCAGTCCTTGCCGGGCAGGTTCGCCGCCTCTTCGAGGTAGGCCTGCACCGTCTGCTTGCTCTTCTCGGCGCCGTGCATCTCATCGAAGGGCACCACCTTGACGCGGCAGCCCAGGTGGGAGGAGGCCCAGCCCATCAGGCACTCGAACACCTGGCCCACGTTCATGCGGCTCGGCACACCCAGGGGGTTGAGCACGATGTCGATCGGGGTGCCATCGGGCAAGTAGGGCATGTCCTGCTGGGGCAGGATCCGGCTGATGATGCCCTTGTTGCCGTGGCGACCGGCCATCTTGTCGCCGACCTGGATCTTGCGGCGCTGGGCCACATAGACCCGCACCACCATGTTCGCGCCCGGCGGCAGCTCGTCGCCCTGCTCGCGGGTGTAGATGCGAACGTCCACGACGCGGCCCCGCTCGGTGCTGGGCACCCGCAAGGAGTTGTCGCGCACATCGCGGGCCTTCTCGCCGAAGATCGCGCGCAGCAACTTCTCCTCGGGGGGTTGGTCGGATTCCCCCTTCGGGGTCACCTTGCCCACCAGGATGTCGCCGCTCTCCACATAGGCACCGATCCGGATGATGCCCATCTCGTCGAGGTGGCCCAAGCTCTCTTCGGCCACGTTCGGGATTTCCCGCGTGATCTCCTCAGGACCGAGCTTGGTCTGGCGGGCCTCAATCTCGTACTTCTCGATGTGCACCGAGGTGTAGAGATCGTCGTGGACAAGCCGATCGCTCAACAGGATGGCGTCCTCGTAGTTGTAGCCCTCCCAGGGCATGTAGGCGATCAGGACGTTCTGACCAAGGGCGATCTCGCCACCCTCACAGGCCGAACCATCGGCCAACACCTGACCGGCGATCACCGGATCGCCCTGGCGGACGATCGGACGCTGGTTGAGGCAGGTGTCCTGGTTGGAGCGCTGGTACTTCTGCAGGTGGTGCACGTGGTCGGTGCCCTGCTCATCGCGGATCACGATGGCGGTGGCATCCACGAAGGTGACCGTGCCGTTGACCCGGGTGATGGGCACCATGCCGGAGTCGCGGGCGACCTGGGTTTCCAGGCCCGTACCCACCAGCGGGCGCTCAGGGCGCAGCAGGGGGACGGCCTGGCGCTGCATGTTGGAGCCCATCAGGGCCCGGTTGGCGTCGTCGTGCTCGAGGAAGGGGATCAGGGAGGTGGCGACCGAGATCACCTGAACCGGTGAGAGCTGGACGTAATCCACCTGCTCTGGCGGCACCTTCTCAAAGTCCTGGCGGTAGCGCACCGGCACCAGCTCGGCGGTGATCCGGCCCTCGGCGTCGGTGGGCACGTCGCCCGGCGCCACGCGGCACTCGTCCTCCAGGTCGGCGGACAGATAGATGGGATCGCCACTCTTGTGGACGATGCCGTTTTCCACCTTCCAGAACGGGGTTTCAATGAAGCCGTACTCGTTCACCCGCGCGTGGGTGGCGAGCGAACCGATCAGGCCGGCGTTCGGCCCCTCCGGGGTTTCGATCGGGCAGATGCGGCCGTAGTGGGAGGGGTGGATGTCACGCACCGCAAAGCCGGCGCGCTCGCGGGTGAGGCCCCCTGGGCCCAGGGCGCTGATGCGGCGCTTGTGGGTGAGCTCGGCCAGGGGATTGGTCTGGTCCATGAACTGGCTCAGCTGGCTGGAGCCGAAGAACTCCTTGATCGCCGCCACTAGGGGCTTGGGGTTCACCAGCTGGGCGGGGGTGAGGCTCTCGGTCTCCCCAACCGTCATCCGCTCCTTGATGATCCGCTCGAGGCGGTTCAAACCCACACGCACCTGGTTCTGCAGCAGTTCGCCCACGGAGCGAACGCGGCGGTTGCCCAGGTGGTCGATGTCATCGAGGCAAGCCCCGCCCACATCGAGTTCAAGGTTGATCAGGTAATCGATCGTGCTGAGCACGTCCTCGGGGGTGAGGGTGCGTACCGCATCGGGAATCGTGAGGCGCAGCTTCTTGTTGATCTTGTAGCGACCCACCCGGCCCAGGTCGTAGCGCTTGGGATCGAAGAAACGACTGTGCAGCAGGGTCTGACCACCGCTCACCGAGGGGGGTTCACCCGGACGCAACTTCTTGTAGAGCTCGAGCAGGGCCTGGTCTTCCGAGGAGATGCCCTCGTCGTTGGCCGCTTCGATCGACTTCTGGTAGTACTCCGGGTGCCGCAGCTTGTCGAGCACGTCGTTGTCCGACAGGCCGATGGCCCGCATCAACACGTGGGCGTTGATCTTGCGGGTTTTGTCGACCCGCACATGCAGCAGGTCGTTCTTGTCGGTTTCAAACTTCAGCCAGGCGCCCCGGTTGGGAATCAGGCTGGCGTTAAAGGTTTTACGGCCGTTCTTGTCCTGCTCATCCTTGAAATAGACACCGGGCGACCGCACGATCTGGTTGACGATCACCCGCTCCGCACCGTTGATGATGAAGGTGCCGCGCTCGGTCATCAGGGGCAGTTCGCCGATGAACACCTCCTGCTCCTTGATCTCGCCGGTCTCCTTGTTGACCAGGCGGCAGGTGACGTACATCTGGGACGCAAAGGTCGCATCGCGACGCTTTGCCTCTTCCACATCGTGACGGGGACGCTTAAGCCGGTACTCGCTTCCAATGAAGTGGAGTTCGAGCTTGCCGGTGTAGTCGGTGATCGGCGAGAAGCTCTCGAGCTCCTCGATCAGGCCCTTCTCCAGGAACCATTTGAAGCTCGCGCGCTGCACCTCCACCAAATCGGGCAGGTAAGTGGCGGTCTTGGCGACCTGGATCGCGCTGCTCATGCGGTGAACCTGCAGGAACGGGTGGACGTGAACTGGCTGGTGGGGCAGCCCTGGTTGGGCGCCGCCGCTGACTGAGCGACCCGCAGCCGCCCACACGAACGGCCGCCCCCCGGATGGGGAACGGCCGCCCATGGGGGCTCGCTTAACGGGGTTGCTTCAAGACTGCAGGCGTCGACAACAAGGAGCGCTTCCGCTTCCAGGCCAATGAAACATCATACATTGTGAAGTGGCAGGCAGAACAGGCGAGCCGCATTGGAAGTGCTGGTAAGGGCCACCTGCGTGAGCGTTTCCCCACGCAGCTCGGCCACCCGCGCCGCCACCGAGGCCACGAAGGCCGGTTCGTTGCGCTTGCCCCGCCTGGGCACGGGCGCCAGGAAGGGACAGTCGGTTTCCACCAGGTAGCGATCTGCGGGCACCTGCCGGGCACAGGCATGGGTGGCCTCGGCCTTGGGGAAGGTGACGGTGCCGCTGAAGCTGATGTAAAATCCCAGCTCGAGGAAGGCGTCCATCTCCTCGGGTGTGCCTCCCCAGCAGTGCATCACACCCGCCGGACAGGAGCCCCGCTCGGCCCGCTGACGCAACAGGGCCAGCATGGGATCGGCCGCATCGCGGCAGTGCACGATCACCGGCAGATTGAGCTCGACAGCCAGGTCGAGCTGGGGTTCAAGCATGGCCACCTGCTGCTCGAGGTTGCTATCCCGGAAGAGGTCGAGCCCCAATTCCCCAATCGCCACCACCCGGGCATCGTCCTGGGCGGCCTGGCGCAGCACCGCGGCGGTGTCGTCGCGCCAGTGCTGGGTGTCCAGGGGATGGACCCCTACGGAGTAGCGCAGCTCGGGGAAGCGGTCAGCCAGGGCCCGAATGGCCGGGATCTCGGCCGGCTCCACACAGGCGTGCACCAAGGCTTGAACTCCCGCCTCCCGCCAGCGCTGGGACACGGCATCCAGATCGTCGTCGAAGTTGCGGAAGACGATGTGGCAGTGGCTGTCGACCAGGACTGGACTTGCGGCCATGGCGCTTGGGGCTCAGGCCCGGGCAGGGCGAATCAGGCCTTGGCCGCAACGGCGGGTTCAATCGCCTTCTTGACCGCAGCACTCAGACGGGATTTCTGATTGGCGCCGGTGTTGCGGTGCAGCACACCCACCTTGACGGCCTTGTCGATCTTGCTGAAGGCCGCGTTCAGGGTGTCCTGAACAGCGGTTTTGGCCCCTTCATCGGGCTGCTGGCCGTAGGCGGTGCAAGCCGTGAAGCAGCGCTTCATCAGGGTGCGCAGCGCCGACTTGTAAGTGCGGTTGCGGAGGCGGTTGCGCTCAGCAACATCAATGCGCTTCTTCGACGACTTGTTATTGGCCACAGGCGGACGGACGCTGGTTCGGCAGTCGAGAATCCTACCTTCAGGCCCTCCGCCGTGTCCTGCGCCCTGTCCTGGCGGTGCCCGGAGCCAGCGGCGCCCTAGTTTGACCACCCCCGCCAGCGTGCTGTTCCGTGGTCGCCCCGTCTCCCGCCCTGTCGATCGCCAGCCTGCGGGATCCCAGCGGTGGCATGGGCAAGGGCGGGATCCAGGAGGGGCCCAGCCCGGCTGCCCAGCGCCTCGCCGCCATCGCCGGGCGCACCAGCGGCGGCCGCATGAAGGAGGAGATGGCCCGGGTGGAGGCGATCCTGACCCAGGTGCAGGAGCAGGGCGATCGGGCCCTGCTGGACCTCAGCGAACGCTTCGACGGCATCCGGCCCGACCCCCTGCGCATCCCCCCCGAACGCCTGGCTGCGGCCTGGGAAGCCACCCCTGCGGCCCTGAAGGACGCCCTGGCCCTGGCCCATCAACGGATCCTGGCCTTCCACGAGCAGCAGCGCCCCGCCGACCTGGCCGTGACCGGCCCCCATGGAGAGCGGCTCGGTCGCCGCTGGCGCCCCGTGGAGCGGGCGGGCCTGTACGTGCCGGGGGGCAGGGCCTCCTACCCCAGCACGGTGTTGATGAACGCCGTGCCGGCACGGGTGGCCGGGGTGGGACGGCTGGTGATGGTCACGCCCCCCGGCCCCGGGGGCGAACCGAATGCCACGGTGCTGGCCGCCGCCCACCTGGCCGGGGTGGAAGAGGTGTATCGCGTCGGGGGCGCCCAGGCGATCGGAGCCCTGGCCTATGGCACCGAAACCATTCCGGCGGTGGATGTGATCAGCGGCCCGGGCAACCTCTACGTGACCCTGGCCAAAAAGGCGGTGTACGGCCGGGTGGCGATCGATTCATTGGCCGGCCCCAGCGAAGTGCTGGTGATCGCCGACCACACGGCCCGGGCCGACCAGGTGGCCGCCGACCTGCTGGCCCAGGCCGAGCACGATCCCCTGGCCGCCGCCATCCTGCTCACCACCAGTGAAGCGCTGGCGGCCGCGGTGCCGGCGGCCCTGGAAGCCCAGCTGCAGGGCCACCCCAGGGCCGAGATCACCCGCACCGCCCTCAACGACTGGGGGCTGATCGTGGTGTGCGACAACCTCACCCAGGCGGCGCGCCTCAGCGACTGCTTCGCCCCCGAACACCTGGAGCTGCTGGTGGAAGACCCGGAGAGCCTGGCCGAGCAGATCCAACACGCTGGCGCCATCTTCCTGGGCCCCTACTCGCCGGAGGCCGTGGGTGACTACCTGGCGGGCCCCAACCACACCCTGCCCACCTCCGGGACGGCGCGGTTTGCCGGGGCCCTCAGCGTGGAGACCTTCCTGCGCCACACCAGCCTGATTCAGTTCAACCAGAAGGCCCTGGAGGCCACTGGAGCGGCGGTGATCACCCTGGCGGAAAGCGAGGGTCTGCACAGCCACGCCGAATCGGTGCGGCGCCGGCTGAACTGAGATGGGGGAGCTGGGCTCGCCATGGTGACGTTTCACTCCACCCGGCTGGAACGCACCACCACGGCCAGCTTCAGCTGCCACGACATCAGTGGCGAACTGCAGGCCTTCGTGGAGGCCACCGGGATCCGCAACGGCCTACTGGTGGCCGCAGGCCAGCACACCACCACCGCCCTGGTGGTGAACGAGGCCGAGGAGCGGCTGCTGGGCGACATCGAGCGCCACTTCCTGGCCCTGACGCCCCCCGACCGGGCCTACGCCCACAACGACCTGCACTTGCGGCCGAACATTCCCGCCGATGAGCCGCGCAACGCCCATGCCCACCTGATCGCCCTCAAGCTGGGCAACCACCTCACCCTGCCGGTCGTGGACGGCAGCCTGGGCCTGGGCCGCTACCAGGCCGTGCTGCTGGTGGAGCTGGATGGCCCCCGTCAGCGCCAGGTGCTGCTGCAACTCTGCGGCGTCTGAGGGGGAGGGGAGCTCGCCCCCCTCAGCGCTTGACCAGATCCCGCACCCGGGGCTCGCCATCAACGATCTCGCCCACCAGCACCTGGTCGGTGATGTTCACGAACAGACCGTTCTCCAACACCCCCGGCAGGTTGTTGATCGCCGCCTCCAGGCCAGCCGGATCGCTGATGCCACCGGCGAATTTCACATCCAGCACGAGATTGCCCTGGTCGGTCACCACCGGGCCCGCCTTTTTCACCGCCATGCGCAGCTGGGCATCGCCGCCCATGGCGGCGAGCTCGGCCTGAACCTGCCGCCAGGCGCCGGGCAGCACCTCCACCGGCAGCAGAAACCCGAGGTTGAGGGTGTCCACCAGCTTGGTGGAATCCACCACCACCACGAAGCGCTGGGCGCGGCGCGCCACCAGCTTTTCCTGCACGTGGCAGGCGCCGCCGCCCTTGATCAGCTGGAAGGAGGGGTCCACCTCGTCGGCGCCGTCGATGGCCAGATCGATCCGCTCGATGGCGTTGAGGCTCTTGAGGGGGATGCCCAGTTCGGCCGCCAGCACCTCGCCCTGGAAGGAGGTGGTGACGCCCACCACATCGGTGAGCTCACCGCTGCGGAGCTTGGCCCCCAGGGCCTGAATCATCAGGGCGGCCGTGGAGCCGGAGCCCAGCCCCACCACCATGCCGCTCTTGATCTGCTCGGTGGCGGCGGTGGCCACCGCCTGCTTCATCCGGTCCTGCAGATCCGACATCCATCACTCCTGAACGGGCCGCGACCGTAGCAGCGCTCAGCCGGAGTGGGGCAAGGCCGCCGGCTTGATCGTGAGGTTGAGTTCCCGCTGGCCGCGAACCACCGTGAGCGGCAGGGGCTGGCCCACGGTGCTGTGTTCGACCCGCTCCAGCAGGCTGGCCGGATCGGGCACGGGCTGATCCGCCACGCCCACCACCAGGTCGCCGCGGCGCAGGCCCGCCGATTCGGCCGGGCTTTCAGGCAGCACCCGTTGCACGAGCGCTCCATCGCGCTCCGGCAGCTGCAGCAGGGCATCGGGGTCCCGGTTGTTGTCGCGGGCCCGGCGGGCCGTGAGGGGCACCAGCTGCAGTCCGAGGTAGGGGTGCACCACCTGGCCACCGCTGCTGAGCTGGCTGGCCACCCCGCGGGCCAGGTTGATCGGGATCGCAAAACCCAGACCCGCTCCAGGTCCAGACCGCACCAGGGTGTTGATGCCGATCACCTCACCGCTGGCATTGATCAGGGGGCCGCCGGAATTGCCGGGGTTGATGGCCGCATCGGTCTGGATCAGATCCAGGCGCTTGTCGGAGAAACCCAGGCTGTTGATGTTGCGATGCAGGCTCGACACGATGCCCAGGGTCACCGTGCGCTCCAGCCCGTAGGGGCTGCCCATGGCGATCGCCCAATCGCCCACCTCCAGGGCTTCGGAATCACCCAGGGGTGCGGCGCGCAGGTCCCGGGAGCCGGAGATCTTGACCACGGCCAGATCGGTGACCGAATCGGCCCCCACCACCGCCCCATCCACCTGGCGGCCATCGGCCAGGGTCACCTCCACGCTGTCCACCTGGTCGACCACATGGGCATTGGTGAGCACCAGACCCTTGCCGGCATCAATCACCACGCCGGAGCCCTGGCCCCGTTCGCGCATGCTGCCCGACGGGTCGCCAAACAGCTCACGCAGGAAGGGATCCAGCAGGGCTGGATCAAAGGGTTGGCGGGCCACATCCCGCTCGGTGTCGATCCGCACCACCGCCGGTGCCACCGCCCGGGCCGCCTCGGCCACGAAGCTGTGGGAGGTGCTGGCCGGGACGGATCCCGGGGCCACTTCCAGGGCAAGGGCCGCTGCTCCAAAGGGTCCGGGCCCGGCGCCAAACCCAAGCAGCAGCGCCAGCAGGGGAACCAGCAGCGTCGACAGCAGGGTCATGGGGCCGGTCAGGTTGATGCAGAGGCTAGGGACACCTCCAGCGCAGCAGGGTGTGGTGCAACCCGCCCGCGCCATTCAGCTCCAGCAGGCGCCCCCCCGGATCGTCGGGCCTTCCCAAGGGGCAGGGCTGCACCGGGCCGAAGCCACAGAGGGTGGAGGGACAGCCCAGCACCGGCACCTCGGGCCGGCCTGGCAACGGCCCTTGCCAGTGCTGATGGACGTGGCCAAAGAGCACCGCCTGGAGCTGGGGTTGGGGAACCAACAGCTCCAGCAGGGCCGATCCGTCCCGCAGGCCAATCGCATCGAAGCGGGGATCACCGATCGCCACGGGCGGGTGATGCACCGCCACCACCAGGGGAAGGCGGCTGGGGCCCTCCAACTGCTCCGCCAGCCAGGCCAACTGGCGCGCCCCCAGCCAGCCCTCCACGCAGGCGGCCCGGTGGCTGTTCAGCAGCAGCAGGCGCACCCCGGCGATCACCAGCGCCGCCGGCGCCAGCACGGCCTGGCGCCCCAGGGCGGCACGCAGGCGCTGGGGGTGGTCATGGTTGCCGGCCAGCAGGGCCACGGGCGTCGGCCAAGCGGCGAGGCGGTCGCGCAGCAGGGCATACCCCGCCCAGCTTTCGTCCTGGCAGAGGTCGCCGCTGATCAGCAGCAGATCCGGCCGCGGGGCCTGGATCAAGGCCTGCTGCAGGGCCCGATCCAGACAGGCCCAGGGCTGACGGCCCCGGAAGCGGCCCTCCGGATCGGCCAGCAGGTGGGGATCACTCAGCTGAAGCAGGCGCATCCGCCTAAATTGACCCTTGAACGCTCAGTCGGCCATGGCAGCAATTCCCCCCGGCTCGCGTCAGCGCTGCAGCCTGTGTCAGGTGGAGATCCAGGGCATGGCCGGCGGCAACGACCTAGTGCACTTCAGCCAGGGGGCCCCGGGCACCCGCGCCAAGTTGTGGGCCCGGGTGTGTCAGTACCTGCGCACCGACGAACAGAAGGCCCAGTGCCTCAACCAGGACCCCAGCCTGCGCGGCACCGTGCAGCCCAGTGATTTCTTCGCCGAGGCTCCGGTGATCGAGATGCCTCCCCTGGGCGGCTAGGGGTCTGGAACCGACCATCCCCTAGGGTGATGGCTTGCCCGGCGGGCAATCCCTGATGCACGTTTCAGCCCCAGGCTGAGCCGTCGTGCCTCCCAGGGCAGTTTTTCCAGACTGCAACAGCCGGCGGGCCGCCTGCCCCCCGCTCCCCTGCAGCATTGCCCCACCCCCTTCAGCCCGACCTGGAGCGCCTGGCCCAAGCGGCCGTGACGCAAGCCGGCTTCGCGCTGAAGGGGGTGAACCTGTTCACCCATCGCATTCCGATGACGGTGCAGGTGCTGGTGCAGCGGGCCGATGGCAGCGACATCAGCCTCGACGAGTGCGCCTCCCTGAGTGCGCCGCTCGGCGAGGCGATCGAAGCGGCCGAGCTGCTCGGCGATGCCTATGTTCTGGAGGTCAGCAGCCCTGGCGTTAGCGACGACCTGCACGACGACCGGGACTTCCGCAGCTTCCGCGGATTCCCGGTTGACGTGCACTATCGCGACGGCAAGGGCCTTGATGTGCGGCGCGAAGGGCTCCTGCTGGAGCGCGATGCGACGGATGTGCACCTGAACATCCGCGGCCGCACCCAGCGCATCCCCCGGGACGCGGTGATCAGCGTCCGTCTGGTCACCCCGACCCAGCCCTCCTGACCGCCCCCTTGACCATTTCTCACCCCTGATCCATGGCCCTGGTTCTGCTCCCCGGTCTGAACAACCTGATCGAGGACATCAGCGAAGAGAAGAAGTTGCCGCCTGCCGTCGTGGAGGCCGCCCTGCGGGAAGCCCTCCTGAAGGGCTACGAGCGCTATCGCCGCACCCTCTACCTGGGGATCAGCGAAGACCCCTTCGAGGAGGACTATTTCTCCAACTTTGACGTGGGCCTCGACCTCGAGGAGGAGGGCTACCGGGTGCTGGCCTCGAAGATCATCGTCGAAGAGGTGGAGAGCGAAGACCACCAGATCGCCCTGGCTGAAGTGCAGCAGGTGGCGGATGACGCCCAGATCGGCGACACCGTGGTGCTGGATGTCACCCCGGAGAAAGACGATTTCGGCCGCATGGCCGCCGCCACCACCAAGCAGGTGTTGGCCCAAAAGCTGCGCGACCAGCAGCGGCGCATGATCCAGGAGGAATTCGCCGACCTGGAAGATCCCGTGCTCACCGCCCGGGTGATTCGCTTCGAGCGCCAGAGCGTGATCATGGCGGTGAGCAGCGGCCTCGGCCGCCCCGAGGTGGAGGCCGAACTGCCCCGCCGCGACCAGCTGCCCAACGACAACTACCGCGCCAACGCCACCTTCAAGGTGTTCCTCAAGGAGGTGAGCGAGGTGCCCCGGCGCGGGCCCCAGTTGTTCGTGAGCCGTTCCAACGCCGGCCTGGTGGTGTACCTGTTCGAAAACGAAGTGCCCGAGATCCAGGAGGGCTCGGTGCGGATCGTGGCCGTGGCCCGGGAAGCCAATCCCCCCTCCCGCTCGGTGGGCCCGCGCACCAAGGTGGCCGTCGACTCGGTGGAACGGGAAGTCGACCCCGTCGGCGCCTGCATCGGCGCCCGGGGCTCCCGCATTCAGCAGGTGGTGAACGAACTGCGCGGCGAGAAGATCGACGTGATCCGCTGGTCCCCCGACCCGGGCCAGTACATCGCCAACTCGCTCAGCCCGGCCCGGGTGGAGATGGTCCGCCTGGTGGATCCCGAAGGCCAACATGCCCACGTCCTGGTTCCCTCCGACCAGCTCAGCCTGGCCATCGGCCGGGAGGGGCAGAACGTGCGTCTGGCCGCCCGGCTCACCGGCTGGAAGATCGACATCAAGAACGCCAGTGAATACGACCAGGCCTCCGAAGATGCGGTGGTGTCCGAGCTGATCGCCCAGCGACAGGAAGAGGAGGCGCTGCAGGCGGAGGCCGAAGCGCGCCTGGAGATCGAACAGGCCGCCCGCGCTGAGGAGGATGCCCGACTGCGGGAGCTCTACCCCCTGCCGGAGGATGAGGAGGGCTATTACGAGGACAATGGTGAGGTGACCACAGAAGACAGCACCGAAGACACCGCAGAAGCTCCGGCTGATGGGCCGGCGGGCGATGACGAGGACGGGGCCCGGTGAGTCGCCGGCCCGTGCTTCGGCGCTGCGTGGCCTGCCGGGAGCTGCTGGATCGCCAGCAGCTCTGGCGGGTCATCCGGCTGGCCGAAGGGGGAATCGGGTTGGATCAGGGCATGGGCCGTTCGGCCTACCTCTGCCCCAGCCAGGTGTGTCTGGACGAGGCGAAACGACGCAAGCGTCTGCAGCGGGCCCTGCGTTGCCAGGTTGCAGATTCCATCGTCGAAGCCCTGGAAAGGCGCCTGACATCGGGCGCTGATCTCGCCTCTGAGGCAAGATGAACATTGGCCGCAGAGCGCGTGCGGCCTGGTGTGCCCCTCGGCCCCGCTTGGCGGCCCCTGGGCCCCGACCCGGCGGCCCCTTGGGCCCCGACCCATGGAGACCTGAATGACCAGCAGCGGCAAAGTCAGAATTTATGAGCTGTCCCGGGATCTAGGCCTGGAGAACAAGGACGTGCTCGATGCCGCCGAGAAGCTGGGGGTTGCGGCCAAGAGCCACAGCAGCTCGATCAGCGACGACGAAGCGTCCCGCATCCGCTCCTTGATTGAAACCGGCAGCAACGGCAGCCCAGCGGCCGCTCCAGCCGCCCCGACAGCCCCACCCAAGGCCATTCTCTCCGTGAAAAAGGCTGGAGCCGGCGAGGCCCCCCACCCCAGCGCCCCGGCTCCCGCCGCCGCCAAGCCGGCGACCGCTCCGGTGGCGATGAAGCCTGCGGCGCCGGCGGCGCCGGCCAAACCCGTGATGCCCCCAGCCCGCCCGGTGGCGGCCACGCCGAGCAAGCCAGCCGTGGTGGCCAAGCCCGCGTTGGCCAGCAAACCACCGGTGCCCAGCAAGCCCGCTCCGCCCGCCAAACCGGCCGCTGCGGTGCCCGGCAAACCCGCCCCTGCGCCGAGCAAGCCGGCCGCGACACCGAACAAGCCCGCTGCGGTTCCCGCCAAACCGGTGGTGATCGCCTCCAAACCGGCACGCCCCGTCACCCCAACCCCAGCCAGGCCGGCGACCCCAGCCCCCGCACCCACCAGCCGCAAGCCGGAGCTGCCGGTGCGACCTGCCCCCAGCAAGCCCCAGTTGGTGGGCCGCCCCACCAGTCCCGGTGCCGGGAGCACCAGCAGCCGGCCCGCCCCCCCGGCGGGCCGCGCCCCCTTGAGCCAGCGACCCGCCCCACCCCAGCGGCCCGGAGCTCCCGCCCCCACCAGGCCCGGCCAGCCCGGAGCCCGTCAGCCTGGAGCGCCGGGACGGCCTGGACCCACCCCACTGGAGCTGGTGGGCAAGCCGATCCGCCGTGACACCGCCGGCCCCGGTACTCCCGGAGCCCCCGGTCGTCCCGCTGCCCCCGGCCGCCCCGGCATGCCCGCGGGCATGCGCAAGCCGATGGCCCCTGGCGAGCTGATGCAGCTGCAGAAGCCCTCCGGGCGGCCCACCGCGCCGCCACCTCGCCGCCCCGGGGATCGCACCGAAGCAGGAGGACCCGGCGGCGGCGCCGGAGCCCCCGACCTGGTGCGCCCCAGCGCCACCCCCCCGGCAGCCCCAAGACGCCCGGGCTTCCGGGCTCCCACACCCGCCGGTGCGGCCGGCCGGCCCCGCCGCCCGGACTGGGACGACAGCGCCAAGCTGGAAGCCCTGCGCAGCCGCACGCCGCAGAAGCAGCGCACCAAGGTGCACATCATCGGCGAAAACGATGATGCCCTCACCGCCGAAACCGGTGGTTATGCCGGCGAGCAGGAAGCCTTTGTGCTGCAGGCCAGCCTGGCCCGCCCCGCCAAGCCCCGCGCTGCCGCCGCTCCCGCCGCCAAGCCGATGGCGGCGATGCGCAAGCGCAAGAAGGAAACCACCCGTCAGCGCCAGCGGCGCCGGGCCATGGAGCTGCGGGCTTCCCGCGAGGCCAAGGCCGTTCGGCCCGAAATGCTGATCGTGCCGGAGGGCAACCTCACGGTGCAGGAGCTGGCCGAAAAACTCGGCGTGGAAAGCTCCGAGATCATCAAGAGCCTGTTCTTCAAGGGGATCATCGCCACGGTCACCCAGAGCCTCGATCTCTCCACGATCGAAGCGGTGGCCGAGGAATTTGGCGTGCCAGTGCTCGAAGACGACGTCGAGGAAGCTGCCGCCAAGACGGTGGAGATGATCGAGGCCAGCGACCTGGCCCACCTGATCCGTCGTCCTCCAGTGGTGACCGTGATGGGCCACGTCGACCACGGCAAGACCAGCCTGCTGGACGCCATCCGCAAAACCCGGGTGGCCGCCGGCGAGGCCGGGGGCATCACCCAGCACATCGGTGCCTACCAGGTGGAGATCCCCCACGCCGGCGAGCAGCGCAAGATCACCTTCCTCGACACCCCGGGCCACGAGGCCTTCACCGCCATGCGGGCTCGGGGCACCAAGGTCACCGACGTGGCCGTGCTGGTGGTGGCCGCCGATGACGGCGTGCGCCCCCAGACCTTGGAGGCCATCAGCCACGCCCGGGCCGCCAAGGTGCCGATCGTGGTGGCGATCAACAAGATCGACAAGGAAGGCGCCTCACCGGATCGGGTCAAGCAGGAGCTCTCGGGCCTCGAGCTGGTGGCCGAAGACTGGGGTGGCGACACCGTGATGGTCCCGGTGAGCGCCATCAAGGGCGAAAACGTGGACAAGCTGCTGGAGATGATCCTCCTGGTGACGGAGGTCGAAGACCTCCAGGCCAACCCGGATCGGATGGCCCGCGGCACCGTGATCGAAGCCCACCTCGACAAGGCCAAGGGTCCGGTGGCCACCTTGCTGGTGCAGAACGGCACCCTGCGCGCTGGCGATGTGCTGGCCGCAGGTCCGGTGCTGGGCAAGGTGCGCGCCATGGTGGATGACAGCGGCAAGCGCGTGAAGGAAGCCGGCCCCTCCTACGCCGTTGAGGCGCTCGGCTTCAGCGAAGTGCCCACCGCCGGCGACGAATTCGAGGTCTATCCCGACGAGAAGACCGCCCGCTCGGTGGTGGGTGACCGGGCCAACGAGGCCCGTGCCACCCGCCTGGCCCAGCAGATGGCCTCGCGCCGGGTCTCCCTGGCCTCGATGTCCGGCCAGGCCAGCGAGGGCGAGCTCAAGGAGCTCAACCTGATCCTCAAGGCCGATGTGCAGGGCAGCGTGGAAGCCATCCTCGGCTCCCTCGAGCAACTGCCCCAGGGCGAGGTGCAGGTGCGGGTGCTGCTCTCGGCTCCGGGCGAGATCACGGAAACCGACGTCGACCTGGCCGCCGCCTCCGGGGCGGTGATCGTGGGCTTCAACACCTCCATGGCTCCCGGCGCCAAGCGCGCCGCCGATGCCACGGGTGTGGATGTGCGCGACTACGACGTCATCTACAAACTGCTTGAAGACATCCAGCTCGCCATGGAAGGCCTGCTGGAGCCCGAGCTGGTGGAAGAACCTCTGGGCGAGGCCGAGGTGCGGGCCGTATTCACCATCGGCCGCAGTGCGGTGGCCGGGTGCTACGTCACCACCGGCAAATTGCAGCGCAACTGCAAGGTGCGCGTCTGGCGGGGCAAGGACAAGGTGTTCGAGGGCGACCTCGACTCCCTGCGCCGCAACAAGGACGACGTCAAGGAAGTGGCCACCGGCTTCGAGTGCGGCATCGGCACCGACCGCTACACCGGCTGGCAGGAAGGGGATCGGGTGGAGGCCTTCAAGCTGGTCACCCAGCGCCGCACCCTCAGCACCTGAGTCCCGTGACCCCTCGCAGCGAGCCCCTGCTCTGGCTCCAGCTGATGGCCATCGGTGCCATTCCGCTGGAGCTGCTGGGGCTGCTGCTCCTGCTGGCCGGAGCCGACCCTGGACCCTTGCCCGGCCTGGAGCGCCTGCTGGCCTGGGCCATTGGCGCCCTGGGCCCCGCCATCCTGCTCTGGAAGCGCCCAGCCGACGTCTTTTCCCTCCTGGTGGTCCAGGTGCCCCTGCGGGCACGCAGCGAAGCCCAACGCACGCTGTCGGCCCTGCAAAGCCCCCTGCCGCTGAAGCTGGCCATGGTGGGTGGCGCAGCCGCCCTGCTGCCCCTGTTCTGGTGGATGGATCAGCACGCCGCCCTGGCGGCCTCCCTCTCGCCCCTGGCGGCGAGTCCCCGCCTGGTTGGCCTGCTGCTGGCCTGCCCCCTGTTGGCCCTGATCCTGTGGCAGTGGCAACAGCTCGGCCAAACCCTCGCCCTGCTGCGCCTCCGCCCGGAGGCCATGGCGTCCGCAACTCCCCTGACGGCCAGCCAACTGGAGAGCCAACGCCTCAGCCTGGGCCTGCCCCTGCTGCTGCTCAGCCCCCTGCAGATCCAGCAACCGGAACCAGTCCGGCCTGAGCCTGAACGGATCGCCGAACCGGAACTGGTACCCGAGCCTGAACTGGAACCAGAGATCACCCCCACCAGCCTGCAGCAGTCCTCGGCGGAGGAGGAGCCGTCCTCCATGGAAGCCCCAACGCTGGAGCCAAACGCGATCGGCACGGAAACGTCAGTCAAGGAAACGTCAGTCGCCGACCCGGTTGCGATCGAGCCAGAGGAGACTGCCGAAGAGCCCGAGGGCGCCCAGCTGGATCAGGAGATCCCCTGAGGCCACTTCAGCCCCGCTGGCCGATCGCATGGCCATCGTGGCCAGCCCCACCGCTCCGGAAGCCGCCAGGGCCAGCCACAGCCCTCGACGCAAGCCACGCCACGGCGTGCGGGCTTCCTGCAACAGGCGCGCCTTCAGAGCGGGATCAATCGATTCACGCTTGGATCCCTTCACCACACACCCCATCAAGGCCGACCCCTGAATGCTAATTTCATCGGGATGCCGGTGTAGCTCAGTGGTAGAGCAACTGATTCGTAATCAGTAGGTCGTCGGTTCAAATCCGATCTCCGGCTTAAGAACACAAACCCAACCCCCAATCATCAGCCTCCAATCCTGCTGAATCGGGGACTTTCATCTGGACATCGGCCGATCTGCCAACTGGGCAACGGCCACAGACCGTTGACGCCAAGGCTGACGGGAGGATCCAACCAACTCGATCAACAACAGGTACTTCAGGGAGGCATTGATCCAGCCAAGTCCCATGCTCGAGTTGGTCGGAATCTCACAAAAGAGAATCGTTGATGGCCCTGGCAGAACCAGAAGGCGACAGATCTTTTCCTCGCGGATAGCGTGATTTCAAGAAGCCACCCCATTGTTCAACACAGTGGGAATTCGCAGGCAACGGGGGCAGCGCGAGTCGGGCCCAAGCTCATGCCCAGCCAACAAAAAGCCCCCTCTTGCGAGGGGGCCTGGGGGATTCCGTTTGGCTTGTTCAGCCGTAGCTGATCAATCAGCCGATGGCGGGGGCAGTCAGAGCCACGGGGGTGGCTTCTGCTGCGGCCAGGTCGAGCGGGAAGTTGTGAGCGTTGCGCTCGTGCATCACTTCCATGCCCAGGCCTGCACGGTTCAGCACGTCCGCCCAGGTGTTCACCACACGGCCTTGGCCGTCGAGGATCGACTGGTTGAAGTTGAAACCGTTCAGGTTGAAGGCCATCGTGCTCAC